>NZ_JBCNLG010000007.1:0-269647 GCF_039595595.1 Roseateles sp.
CTCGGATGCCCTGCGCACTCCTCAAGCTCAGACGAGCCCTCGGAGAGCCCGTGGGCGCTTCGCTGGGGACGTGCTTGGCCTAAGCTCGTGGCGGGCACCAGTCAAACCGCGTTTCCACACGGCCTCAGCCTGAAGCGGCAATCAAACCGGACAGATGCCACCGGCCGGTCGAGTGATTCACCCTTGCTGGCCCGACGGCTGGGGCATTGCTTCCGCGCTCTCCGCGTTCCCCAGCGAGCCAAGCGCGCGCCGAAGCCCGCTCGCGCTCGGCGACTCGATGTAGACGCATTTCTTGTTATGCCGCTTGCAGTGATCCTTCACGCGCCAGTACGCGTCGTGGCTGATGCACCCCGTCTGGCAGATCACCAGATCCGCGGCCGCCAGGCTCGCGTCGAGCTTCGCGACCGCGTCTTCCTCGCCGCCGTCGTGGTGGAGGAACCTCCCTCCCGTGCGCTCGATCAGTTGCCGGTAGATCGGCACCACCGCCGCCCTGCCACCGACGCACAGCACTGACCGCTCGTCGAGCGACGGCAGCGCCGCCTCGGGCATGGCGGCCGCCTCGCCCGGACGTGCCGATTCCGCCTGCGCTTCCAATTGCCGCTCCATCTGCGACAGCGTCTGCTGCAGCTCCTCCGCCCGGCGCTGCTCGCGTTCCGCCTGCTGCCGTGCAGTCAACACCGCGCGTTCCAGCTGATGAATCCGATCCTGCTGCGATTGCAGCTGCTTCGCCTGCTCATGCCGATGGCGCAGCCCCGGGATGCTGGCTTCCAGCTGCTGCATCTCATCGCGCAATCCCGCCGTCAGCGTGTCGCGCGCCATCAGCTCGCCACGCAGCCGCAGGCACTCCGCCTGCGATGCCTCGAGCGCCTGCGCCCGCTCCGCCAGCAGCCGCGTGCTGCGCGACTGCGCCTGCGCCAGCTCGCGCGTCAGCACCGCGTTCTCGTCCTCCAGCGCCTCCATGCGCTGCAGGTCCGCGCGGTTCGCCGCGCCCACCTGGTGCTGCAGCATGTGGATGTCGCGCAGCACCTGCTCCTGCAAGGCCGCATCGCAGCGCGCATGCGTCAGCGCACCCCACAGCGCACCGCCGACATCGTTGCCCTGCTGCGCCGCGTTCCACCAGCGCGTCAGCGCCTCCGCCGTCTTGTGCTGCGACGACTGCTTCAGCGCGATCGCGAAGCGCTGGTCCAGCTCCTTCTGCAGCAGCTCCGAGACCGCGCTGCGCCGCGCGCATTCGTTGATCGCGCCGCAGTGAAGCTCGTAGTCATTGGCCAGCGCCTGCCCGCCGAGCACCTTGCCCAGCTTGCGCCGCAGCACCGGCATCGGCAGGCACACGCCGATCACCGGGCACAAGGCCTGCGACGGCAGTTCCCACAGACGCCGCCGGCGCGAGCCGCGCGACACCGGCGTGTCGTCCGCAGACGCCGATGGCGACGCGCTCCTCGGCGCATCGCCGCGCGCCAGTGCTTGAGCCAGCGGCAGGCCCGCGACCGCCGCCGGCACCGCGTCGCCTTCCTGCATGAAGACGCCCGCGCCAGTGACCGGTCCCGCCGGCAAGGCCTCGGGACGGGCCAGCAGATTCAGCATCGACAGGGAAGAGGGCTTGTCGCACATCGAGATGGACTCCTCATTGCAAGGTGGACGGCTGGAGCGCGAAACGCACCGGGTACTCGACCCAGCTCACCAGACGCTGTTCACCGCGCCGGGCCGGGATGTAGGGACAGGATTCGGCGACGCGGCGCGCCGCCTCGTCGAGCAGACGCCAGCCGCTGCCGCCGGAGATGACGACCTCGGACGCACGCCCCTCCACATCGACCTTCACGCGCAGTACGACCCGGCCCTGGATGCCGCGCTCGCGCAGCAGCGCGGGATAGTGGCGCGCGGTCTGGCGCTCACTGCAGACGCGGTGATCGGCGGGCAGCGCCGCGGGAGTCTCGGAGGGCAAGGCCGCCAGGGGAATCTCCGCTGCCGGCGCGGCTTCGGGCACGGTCGCAACCGCGACCGTCGTGGCCGGCGCCGCAGCCACCGCCATCGCGGTCACGGGTCGCGTGGCGCTGGTGACGCTCTGATCGATGGCAGCGGCCGGCGTGATCTGAACCGGAGGAGGCGGGATGTCCGGCATCGGAGGCACGCTCAGCATCGAGCGCGGCAGCGCGATCTGCGACGGCGGAGCCGCGACCGCGGGCGCATTCGCCGAGGGCAGCAGCCGGGCGCTGATCGTGACCGGCGCGGGCGCCTTGGGGCTCGGCGCGAAGGCGCTCGCGAGCGCCAGCAGCATGCCCGCGTGAATCGCGCCGGCGATCGCCCAACCCGTCCATCGCGGCGGGCCGCCGCGCAGCCGCAGCGCCGGCGCGCTCACGTCCTCGCCTCCATCGCACCCAGCATCGGCAGGATCGCCAGGCCATGCTCATCCTTGAGCATCCGCAGGCGCGTGTCGTAAAGCTGCTCCAGCAGCGGCAGCGTCGCCGGCAGCGCGTCGCAGTCCGCGAGCAGTCGCCCCGCCTTCATCAGCCACAGCCGGTCGAAGTGGTTCATCGCGAGGTTCAGGTCATGCAGCACCGCGATCAGCGTGTGTCCGCGCGCCTGCGCGAACGCCGACATCGCCGCCATCAACGACACGCTCAACCCCGGATCGAGCGCGGCCACCGGCTCGTCGACGAGCAGCAGGCCATCGCGCGAATCCCAGGCCTGCGCCAACACGCGGGCGAGTTGCACCCGCGCCTGCTCGCCGCCCGAGAGCGTGTCGAAACGGCGGCCGTGGAGATGCTCCGCCTGCGCGTGCATCAGCGCTTCGCGCACGATCGCGTCCTGGCGGCCATCGCCCTGACGCGCGACGCGTCCGAGCGCGACGACCAGTTCCACCGGCAGCCCGAAGGCGACCCCATGCTGCTGCGGCAGCACCGCCCGGCGCCGCGCGAGCTCGGCCGGCGACCAGGACGCCAGCGGCTGTCCGGCGAAGTGCAGCGAGCCGCCGCCAGGGCGCAGCTCCCGCGCGATCAGGCGCAGCAGCGTCGACTTGCCCGCGCCGCTGGGGCCGAGGATCGCAATGCGTTCGCCCGCATCGACACGCAAGCTCAACGGACCGATCGCCGTGGCGCCCAGCGCCACGCGCACGTCCTGCAGCGTCAGCAACGCGGTCATCAGGCGCTCCCCATGCGGCGCACCGCGCCGCGCAGCAGGACCAGGAACCACGGCGCGCCGATCAGCGCGCTGAACACGCCGACCGGAATCTCCGCCGGCACCGTCAGCGTCCGCGCGAGGGTGTCCGCGACCACCAGCAGCAGCGCCCCGGCGAGCATCGCGTTCGGCAGCACCTGGCGCTGGTCCGCGCCGACGAGCTGCCGCGCGAGGTGAGGCGCCATCAGACCGATGAAGCCGATGCCGCCGCACCACGCCACCGCCAGCGCCGACAGCAACGCAACCATCGCGATGCATTGCCAGCGCAGCCGTTCGACATCGATGCCCACGTGCGCCGCCGCGGCCTCGCCCAGCGCGAGCGCGTTCAGGCGCGGCGCCACGCGCAGGGCGATGGTGCCCAGCGCCAGCAGCGCGCCGCTCATCACCGCGGCCATGGTCCAGTTGGCGCCGGCCAGCGAGCCCAGCGTCCAGAAGTTGATCGCGCGCAGTTGCTCGTCGCTGGCGATGAAGCTGCACAGGCCGACGATCGCGAAGGTCATCGCCTGCAGCGCGAGTCCGCAAAGCAGCAGTGCCGCGATCGATCCCGGCGCGAGCCAGCGCGACAGCCGGTCCAGCGCGAAGCACACCGCCACCGCGCCGGCGAAGCCGACCAGCGGCAGCAGCCACAGCCGCATCTCGGCGGGCAACGCCGTGTGCAGGCCGGCAAAGACCGTCAGCGTCAGCGCCACCGCGGCGGCGGCGCCGCTGGTGACGCCCAGCAGGCCAGGCTCCGCCATCGGATTGCGGAACAGCGCCTGGCTCAGCGCGCCCGACAAGCCGAGCGCCGCGCCCACCGCGAGCGTCAGCCCGAGGCGCGGCAGCCGAAGCTGCCACAGCACATGCGCGCCGCCGCTCTTGGGCGCTTCGCTCCACGGGCCATTCAGCCAGTCC
This sequence comes from Roseateles sp., assembly GCF_039595595.1. Classification (GTDB taxonomy): domain Bacteria; phylum Pseudomonadota; class Gammaproteobacteria; order Burkholderiales; family Burkholderiaceae_C; genus Roseateles. The sequence continues at coordinate 4,066 of NZ_JBCNLG010000007.1, forward strand.
GCGGCGGCGATCGGCACCGCGCCGAACTGGGCGGCGGCGATCACCGTCAGCACCAGCGTCAGCGCGAGCAGCATCGGCCGCGGCCACGCGCGGCGCGTCCGCCGGGCGGCGACGGGCGAGGGCAGGGCGGATCCGAGCGTGTTCATCGCCTCGTCCGGGCCGCGGCGTTCACGCCGTCCTGGCCGTGCCCGCCGACGCATGCAGGCCCTGCGCGAGTGTGGCCAGCGCGCGTGGCGCGCGCGGACCGAAGCCGAGCAGCGCCATCGTCTCCATCACCAGCACGCGCTTGTTCTGCCCGGCCGGCGTCTGAGCCAGGCCGGGGAGCTTGAGCAGTCCCTCGATGCCGCCGCTGGCCTCGACACCTTGCGTCGTCGCGAGGATCACGTCGGGCGCCGCCGCGATCGCCGCCTCCGGCGACAGCATCTTGTAGCCCTGCGTGTCGCCGAGCGCGTTGACCGCGCCCGCGTAGCCGATCATCGCGTCGGCCGCCGTGGCGGCGCCCGCGATGCGCGCCTGGTTCGCGGCGTTCGACAGCACGAAGAGCACGCGCGGGGCGCGATGACCGGCCGCCAGCCTGGCGACCTGCGCGCGGCTCGCCGTCCACTCGGCTTGCAGCCTCTGGGCGAGCTGCTCGGCCTGCGCCGGCCGGCCAAGCAGGTCGCCCAGGCGCCGGGTGCGCTCGATCACGCCCTCGAAGCGGTGCTCGGCGCGCAGCACGTGCAGCGGCACCTGGGCCGATTCGAGCTGGCGCAGCACCGCCGGCGGACCGGCGTCCTCGGTGGCGACGATCATCGTTGGCGCCAGCGACAGCAGACCTTCGGCGGCGAGCGTGCGCGCGTAGCCGACATTGGGCAGCTTCGTCGCCGCGGCCGGGTACAGCGAGGTGCTGTCCACACCCACCAGCTCGGCCTGCGCGCCGAGTTCGTAGATGAGCTCGGTCAGCGCGCCGCCGACGCTGATGACGCGCTGCGGCGCCGCCGCCGCTCGGCCACCGACCGTCAGCAGCGCCACCACTGGCGCGAGCGAGAGCGCTTGACGCCGGCTCAGCACGGCACCGCCTCCGGCGCGCCTGCGACCAGGCTCTCCAGCAGCTTGCGCCAGTCGCAGCGCTCGGCCTGGCCGGGCTTGCGTTCGCCAAACATCATCGCGATGGTCCGGCCCTTGGCGTCGAACAGCTCCAGCGAGCACACCAGTCCGTCCACCGTGGGCTTGCGCACGATCCAGGCGCTGGCGATGTGGTCCTCGCGCAGATGCAGGTTGAATCCCGGATCGAGCACGTTGACCCACGGACCCATCATCGCGACCTTGTGCACCGGGCCGCTGTGGATCTGGATCATCCCGGCATTGCCGACGAAGACCATGAGGGACACGCCTTCCTGCGCCGCGCGGCTCAGCAGCTCCTGCGCGCTGGACACCGGCACCGGCTGCGCGAAGCGCGGCTCGGCCAGGCGCAGCGCCTGCGTGCGGCTCAGGCCATGGCGCTTGAGCAGGCCGAAGAAATCGTGCGTGTCGCGCAGCGACGCCCATTCGCCGCGGAAGCTGGCGACGTCGATCGCCTCGTCCGGCGACTCCGCCGGCTCCTGCCAGGCCGCGCCGGGTTCGAGGCCCGGCTGCTGGTCCTCGGCCGCGAAGCGCTCGACCAGCGCCTCGTAGGCCGCCAGCTCGCTGTCCGGACGCAGGAAGATCTTGTGGATGGCCTGGCCGGCCGCGTCGAAGAACTGCAGGCTGCGCTGCTCGGCGCCATCGGACAGCCGCTCGACGACGGCGAAGCCGTGGCGCCAATGGCTGTAGAAGAGGCGCAGGTCGATGTCGCCGCCCAGCACCAGGCCGACCAGCCGCTGCGGCCCCTGCGCGCTGGCGCCGCGGTAGACGCCGACCTTCTCGTGGACGCAGGACTCGTTGCGGGTCAGCGCCATCAGCGGGCCCAGCGGCTCGAGCGCGCCGATCAGGTCCTGCCACTCGGCGCGCAGGCGGCGCGCGCGCAGCGGCGACTCGCCGTCCGCGAACGGGCCGGCGTGCGCGGCGAGCAGCTCGCCTTCGGACACGCTGAGCGCGCTGGCGATGTCGCGGTGGCGGGCCTTGCGCTCCTGGCGCGCGGTGGCGAAGGCCTGTCGCAGGGCAGTGAAGCTGGCATGCATGGAAGGGGACTCCTGGTCAGAAATCGGCGCGCAGGGACAGCTGGAAGGCGCGGCCCGGCGCGGTGAAGGCATCGATGGTCGACAGCGAGCGGGCATCGTTGGCGACGCCGTTGACGTCGCTCCAGCGCCAGTACTTCCGGTCGAAGACATTGGTCACCGCGGCGGTGACGCGGAAGGTCTTGTCGAAGCGGTATTCGCCGCCGAGGTCGATGACGTCGTACTTCTTCGGCGTGAAGAGGGTCGCCGAACTGACGTCCGACGGCTTCTTGCCGGAGCTGTGGACCCAGGTCGCATCCAGCGACCACGGCCCGGTGTCGTAGCGCGCGCCGAGCTTGCCGCGCAGCGGCTGCACCGTATCCAGCGGCGTCTCGACGCCATTGCGGATGCTGTGCCCGCGCGACTTCGCGACCGAGGCGTTCAGGTTCAAGCCCGGCATCACGTCCCAGACGAGGCGTGCCTCGACGCCCTTGATGCGGGCCTGCTCCAGGTTGACGTACTGGAACACCGCCGGGTCGTTCGGGCGGAACGAGCCGCTGACGATCTCCTGCGAGATGAAGTCGCGATAGCGGTTGTCGTAGGCGCTGAGCTGCCAGCGCAGCGTCTCGTCGAAGCGGCCGCGCAGGCCCAGTTCCCAGCTGTTGGCGTGCTCGGCCTTGAGGTTGGGATTGGCGATGCTGGTGTAGCCCGCCGCGGCATTCGAGAAGCTGTTGTTGACCTGGTCCGGCGCCGGCGCGCGGAAGCCCTGCGCCCATTGCACGTAGGGCTGCAGCAGCGGCGAGGCGCGCCAGATCACGCCCAGCCGCGGCGTGACGGCCTGGTCGCTCAGCGTGGCCACGGCGCCGGTGTAGCCGCCGCTCTGGGGCGCGAGCTTGTAATGCTCGAAACGCAGCGCGGGGATGACGCTGAAGTCGCCGGCCTCGATCTCGTCCTGCACGAAGGCGCCCGCCAGCGTGTAGGTCGTGTCGGGGAAGGGCTTGTTGGGGAACTCGCCGCTGTTGGGCGTGCCGTCGCGCAGCGCGCGCACCTGGTTGCGGCTCGCATCCAGGCCGTAGGTCAGGCGCTGGTTCGCGAGCTGCGTCTGCGCCTGCGTGCTCAGCCCGATCAGGCGCTCCTTGTAAGTGCCCGTGCGGGTGCGATCCGCGGCGGTGCTGCGGTCCTCGAAGGACCATTGCCGCGTCTGGCTGTCCTGCAGGTACACCTTGGTCGTGACCTGCTGGATCCAGGGCGCGTTGAGGTCCTCGTAGCGGTGCTCCAGCGAGACGCGGCCGCGCTCGAGCTTGTCGCTCGCCCGCGTGCCCAGGACGGTGCCGCTGGCGGTCACGGCACTCAGCACGTCGGTGTCGGTCTTGCGCTGGCGGTACTCGACCGTGCCCATCAGCCGATGGTTCGCGTTGACGCGATAGCCGAGCTTGGCCATCAGGCTGTCGGTGTCGATGTCGGACGGATTGGGCTTGGTGCGCAGTTCGTTGGGACGGTTGTCGTCGCCGCGATTCTTCGTCTCGTGGCCGCGCCGCACCGAGGCCTGCACCAGGCTGCTCCAGTCGCCCGATCCGAAGGCGAGCGCGGCGCTCGCGTACCTGGAGCTGTCGACCGTCGCCAGCCCGATCCGCGCAGTGCCGGCGAAGGTCTTGCCGTCGACCAGCAGGTCCTCCGGCGACAGCGTGCGCAGGCTCAGCGCGCCGGCCAGGCCGTCGCTGCCGTAGGACGTCGACGTCGGCCCGCGCAGCACTTCGGCGCCAGCCAGGCTCGACAGGTCGACGAAGTCCGCGCGGCCGCTGTAGAAGGGACCGAACGAAAAACTCTGCGGCACGCGGATGCCGTCCACCATCATCAGCACGCGGTTGCCCTCGAGGCCGCGGATGTTCAGGCCCTCGTTGCCCGCGCGGCCCAGCGACGAACTCACCGCCGTGAAGCGCGGCGCCATCGCGGGAACATCGATGTCGACTTCGTCGGAAAGCAGGTCCTTCAGGTCGCGCGCGTCGCGGCGATCGAGCTGCTTGCGGTTCTTCACCGTCACCGTGTTGGGCACGGCATCGGTCGAACGTTCGGTCCGGGTCGCGGAGACGGTCAGCTCACCGAGCTGCTGGGGTTTGTCGGCGGCGGAGTCATTCGGGGAGGGCGGCGTGGTCTGAGCCATCACCGGCGCGAAAGCCAGCGGGAACGCGAGCGATAAAGCGAGCGCGACAGGCGTCGGGCGCAGAAGCATGGTGTCGAAATCCTTGTAGTTCTTGGATCTCGCACGGGCTGGCACGGACGCGGGCTGGTGCGGGCGGTCCTCTCGGACGGCCGGGAGTCGGGAAACGAAGGGAACGCCGGGCGCGGGCCGGTCCTCGGCCGGCCGCCGTCCGGCGGGCTCAGGCCATCACTTGGTCAGGATGAGCTTGCCCAGCGACGTCACGCGCAGCCGGTAGAGCTGGCCGGCGTGCTCGATCTCGACCTCGCGGTCGTTGCCCATCAGCGCCTGGCTGCTGATGCGCCGGCGCTGGATCAGCGGGGCCGCTTCGCGCGGCGATCCTGCGGCGACCCGCGCGCCGTCCAGCGCAACGGCTTGCAGGGCCTCGATGTGGGGGTGGTGATGGGCGTTCATGGACTCATCTTAATGAGAACCATTCGCAATAGCAACCGATGATCGCGGCGATTGATCTTTTTGTTCTTTTCTTGATCGGAGGGGGCGGTGTCGAGAGGCGAAACGTGGCTGCGAACGCTTCGCATGCAGAGCGGGCAGGGTGGGTCTTGTCCCCATTCGCCGTAGGGATGAGGACAATGCGCGCCATTCCACACGGACTCTGAGGAGAAGAAGATGAAGGGCGACGCCAAGGTCATCGAGTACTTGAACGCGCAGTTGAAGAACGAGCTCACCGCGATCAACCAGTACTTCCTGCATTACCGGATGCTGAAGAGCTGGGGTTTCGAGAAGCTGGCCAAGCACGAGTACGCCGAGTCCATCGAAGAGATGAAGCACGCCGACAAGCTGATGGACCGCATCCTGATGCTGGAAGGCCTGCCGAACCTGCAGGACCTGGGCAAGCTCTACATCGGCGAGAACGCCGTCGAGGTCCAGCACTGCGACCTGAAGATCGAGATGGGCAGCCATCCACTGCTCAAGGAAGCCATTGCCTACTGCGAAAGCGTGCGCGATTACGTGTCGCGCGAGGTGCTCGAGGAAATCCTCTCCGACACCGAAGAGCACATCGACCACCTGGAGACGCAGATCGAGCTGATCGCCCAGGTTGGCGAACAGAACTGGCTGCAGAGCCAGATGGGCGACGCCAGCTGAACGCCAGCCACGCCCGTCCCGGGGACCCAGCCCGCGCCAGGCCCCGCAGCCCCGCCTCGGCGGGGCTTTTTTTCGTCCGCGCGGTGCTGGCGTGGCGTCGATCACGGCCAGTTCTCCGACATGGCGCAGGGGCACTGCGATCTAATTGAGATGAATTCGCGTTTGCGTTAGGATCGCGGCCATCCCAGGTTCATCCTGACTTGCCGCCCCATGATCGTCTGCCTCTGCCACCGAGTTTCCGACCGCGACATCCGCCGCAGCGTCGCCGACGGCGTGCACAACTTCGACGTGCTCCAGGACGAGACGCAGGTCGCCTCGGCCTGCGGCAGCTGCCACGACTGCGCGCGCGAGGTGTTCGACGAGGCGCTGCGCGCCTGCGCCGCAGCCCACGGCGTGACTTGCGCCAGCCCGGCCCGCGTCATCCCGATCGCGCTGGCGGCCTGATCCGACATCGGCTGCCTGGCCGAAGCGGCCAGCCGCAAAGAACAAAACCGCAGACCGGTTGCCCGGTGCTGCGGTTTTTTTTTGGTCGCCAGGGACGCCGCCGAGGCGCCCCGGACTCCGTGGCCGATTACTTGGCGGCGGAAGCGCCGTCGGCGGGCTTCTCAGCCTTGTCGGCCTTCTTGTGGGTCTTGTGAGCGGTCTTTTCGCCGGCCTTGTGGTGCTTGCCCTTGTGCTCGGCCTTGGCGTCGGACGCCGGCGCGGCGGTCGCCGCCGGAGCGGCTTGCGTGGCGGGGGCAGCCGGGGTGGCGGTGCCTTGGGCCATCGCGGCGCCGGCAATCAGCAGGGCGGGGATCAGGGCCAGGGTCTTGACGGTCTTGAAGGCTTGCATCTGGTTTACTCCAGCGGGTTGAACAAGGTGAGCAGACAACGGCGCGGCGACACGATGTGTTGACACCGATCCTCAGCTTTGCAATGCGTTACGAGATCCGCACGGGTCCTTCACGCGTCAGGTCTTGCGCGCTGTCGCCGCCGCGAGCGCTCGGGCAAGATCGCCCGCACGCCCGCTGGGCATCCGACCAGCTCCTGGAGACTCTCGATGACCGCCATCCCCCATGCCTTCGACTGGACCTGCGGCTACGCCAGCCAGCGCAGCCCGGTGTTCGCGCGCAATGTCGTGTCGACCTCGCATCCGCTGGCCGCGCAGGCCGGTCTGCGCATCCTGGCCCAAGGTGGGAATGCGGTCGACGCCGCGATCGCGACGGCCGCCTGCATGACGCTGGTCGAGCCCTGCAGCAACGGACTGGGTTCCGACGCCTTTGCGATCGTGTGGGACGGCCGTTCGCTGCAAGGGTTGAACGCCTCGGGCATCGCGCCCCGGGCGTGGACGCCGGACTACTTCGATCGCAAGCATGGCGCCGGCACGGCGATGCCCCGCCGCGGCTGGGACACGGTGACCGTGCCGGGGGCGGTGGGCGGCTGGGTCGCGCTGAGCGAGCGCTACGGCAAGCTGCCCTTCGCCGATCTGATGGCTCCGGCGATCGAGATCGCCGAGCGCGGCTACGCCGTCCCGGTGGTGGTGCAGGGCAAGTGGCGGATGGCGTCCGAGGTCGCTGACCTGGTCTCGCAGCCCGGCTTCGCGCAGACCTTCCTGCCGCACGGACGCGCGCCGCGGGTGGGCGAGCAGTTCCGCTTCCCCGGCGCGGCCCGGACGCTGCGGCTCATCGCCGGCACCCGTGGCGAGGCCTTCTATCGCGGCGAGATCGCCGAAGCCACCGCCGCCTTCGCGCGCGAGACCGGCGGCGCGATCACCGCCGCCGACTTTGCCGCCTATGCGCCGCAATGGGTGGACACGATCTCGATGGACTACGCCGGCCACACCTTGCACGAGATCCCGCCGAACGGGCAGGGCATCGCCGCGCTGATCGCGCTCGGCATCCTGAAGCAGTTCGACCTGGCCGCGCTGCCGGCCGACTCGACGGCCTCCCAGCATTTGCAGATCGAGGCCATGAAGCTGGCGTTCGCGGATGTCTACCGCCACGTCGGCGATCCTCGGGCGATGAAGGTCCAGGTCGACGAGCTGCTCGATCCCGGCTATCTCGCCACGCGCGCCAGGCTCATCGACAGGAACAAGGCCCAGGACTTCCAGGCCGGCAATCCGGTCAAGGGCGGCACGATCTACCTGACCGCGGCCGACGAGAGCGGCATGATGGTCAGCTTCATCCAGAGCAACTACATGGGCTTCGGCTCCGGCGTGGTGGTGCCGGGCTATGGCCTGTCGCTGCAGAACCGCGGTCACGGCTTCACCCGCGAGGCGGGCCACGCCAACGTCGTCGAGCCGGGCAAGCGGCCCTTCCACACCATCATCCCGGCCTTCCTGATGAAGGACGGCCAGCCGCAGATGAGCTATGGCGTGATGGGCGGGAACATGCAGCCGCAAGGGCACATGCAGACGCTGGTGCGCATGCTCGACTACCGCCAGCACCCGCAGGCCGCCTGCGACGCGCCGCGCTGGCGCTTCAACGAGGGCCGGTCGATCAACGTCGAACCGACGATGCCGCCCGCCACGATCGAAGGCCTGCGCGCGCTCGGTCACCAGATCGGCGACATCCACGACAGCTACCAGGACTTCGGCGCCGGCCAGTTCATCTGGCGCCTGGGTGATCCGGCGGTCGACGGCTACGTCGCCGCGAGCGATCCGCGCCGCGACGGCGCGGCGGTCGGCTGGTAAGACCTGACGTCGCCGGGGCGGCACGCGCAGCGTTCCGCATCGACATCGCTTCCATCGCAAGGTGAACCATTCGGCTGCTTCTCCCTAACTAGGGGCTGGTCAATCCTTGCTGATGGAAAGCCCATGAATGAGTTGATCAAGCCCCTCTTCCTTGCAGTCGTCGTCAGCCTGGCGGCATGCGGAGGCGGCGATCCAGCCCCATCCCCAACCCGCGCTGTCGAGGCCTTCGAGACCCCGGTGGAAACGGGAACGCCGTATCCCGCCGAGGTGGTCCACCGGACCGTGCTGGGCGTGCTCGTCTCCACGCCGTCGCGCCGCAATCAGCGCTCGGTCGATGAACTCCACAGGATGCTCTTCGCGAGCGAGGCGCCGAGCCTGAGGTCCTTCTACCGGCTCGCGTCGGGCGGCCGCCTGAATGTGACCAACCGGGCGCTGCTGCCACCGGACGCTCCGGTCGCGGGGGAGGTCATCGAGGTCACGATTCCCGAGCCGTCGGGGCTCGACTGCTCGACCGACACCTGGGCCGCCGCGGCGAAGGCCGAGGCGATCAAGCATGGACACGATCCCTCCGGCTATGGCACGACCTTCTACATCACCCCCCGGGTGACCGGCTGCTCCAACGGCGTCGGCACGGTGGGCGCGATCGGCAAGGCCAATCACGGCATGCGCGTCGTCTATTTCGACAAGTCGGACACGCCCGACACCTCGCCGCTGACCTTGCGCACGCTGGTCCACGAAATGGGACACAACCTCGGGCTGGGCCACGCGCGCACCGTGACCTGCCTGGACGCGGCGGACCGGCGGGTGTCCATGTCGGACCGCTGCACCGAAGATGCCCAAGGCGATCCGACCGACGCCATGGGCTCGACCGGCCGGGTCTCGCATCCCGGCCCGAAGCCGGGCAATGACTACAGCCCGATGGACACGAATCCCCGGCTCTTCGCCGCCTCGCGCGCGCACGATCTGGGCTGGCTGGCGCCGGACGAGGTCCTCACGGTAAGCGGGCCCGGAACATTCCGGCTGCGGCCGCTGTACTGCGCCATGGCCAACGGCGCGCCGCGCGCGCTGCGCCTGGCATCGACGACGCCCGGCCGCGACTACTGGCTGGAGACCCGCGTCCCCTGCGGCGGCCCCTACGACAACTTCCGCAACGGCTCGACGCATCACACGGTGCCGGAAACGACCGTCCACGGCCTGCTCATCCGGCAGGCCACCGCGGGCCCGGGCCCCTCGGCCAGCACCTGGCTGCTGGATCTGCACCCCGGCACGACCAACGCCAGCAGCGGATTCGTCGATGCGGCGCTCAGTCTGGGCGAAGTCTTCGACGACCCCTTGCCGGGCGGCCAGCGCTTCGAGGTCACGGCCGTCGAACCCGACGGCACGATCCACGTCCGCCTCTGGTGACGACATCAGCGACAGGGTGTCCTGCCCTGTCTTTCCTCACTTGTCGATAGCAAAGAAGCGCTGATAGCATCGGCGCCTTCTTCCTCCCCGGAAGCTCTCACGCCACGATCCCCGATCGGAGCCCGCCGATGACCAAGCTGCTCGACCGCACCAAACACGACGCCCTGGCGTCGGTGCGCGCGCCTGGCATCCGCGGGCTGGCGCGACGACCGTAGGCGTCCAGCGCGACGCCTTGCCGGCTCGGCACGAGCCGGCGCACCAGGTCCCTGCTTTCCGCGATCGAGGCGCCTTCCGCGCCGCGACCGCCCGGTCCGTCTCGGCGCACGACGCCAAGCCCGGACCGCTTCCGGAGTTCCGTCATGCTGCCCAAGAGGCCTTCCACGTGGGTCGACCGTCTGCTCGACCGCTTCCTCGATCTGCTGCGGCTGCCCGCCGGCGACCTGCTGCGCAACCTGGTCTACCGGCGCCTGTGGACCTCGATCCTGATCAGCTCGCTGGGCGGGCAGATCACGCTGCTGGCGCTGCCGCTCACCGCGGCCGTGCTGCTGCACGCGTCGCCGACGCAGATGGGCCTGCTCACCGCGATGGAACTGGTGCCCTTCGGGCTGTTCTCGCTTCCCGCCGGCGTCTGGCTCGACCGCGTGCGCAAGCTGCCCGTCTACATCGTGGGCGAACTGACGCTCGCCGTGGCCGTCGGTTCCGTGCCGCTCGCGCACTGGATGGGCTGGCTCGGCATGCCGTGGCTCTACTTCGTCGGCTTCCTGCTTGGCACCGTCTACACGATCGCCGGCAGCGCCTCGCAGATCGTGCTCACGCAGGTCGTCAGCCGTGACCGGCTGGTCGAGGCGCACGCGAAGAACGCGCTCGCCTCGTCCGGCGCCGAGGTCGCCGGCCCCGGCGTCGCCGGCGCGCTCATCAAGCTGGTCGGCGCGCCGCTGGCGCTGGCGGTCGACGCGCTGCTGCTGGTCATCTCCGCGGCGATCCTGCGCGGCGTCCGGGTCAACGAGACCCTGCACCGCCTGGACGGCGCGCACTTCTGGCGCGATCTCAAGGCCGGCATCGCCTTCGTGCGCGGCAAGCGCATGCTGGTCGCGCTGGCCTGCGCGGTCGGCGGCTGGCAGATGTTCAACCAGGCGGCGCAAGTGGTGCAGATCCTCTTCGCCACGCGGGTGCTGGGGCTGTCGGCGCAGAGCGTCGGCCTGTCCTACATCGCGCTCGGCGCCGGCACCGTGCTGGCGAGCGCCATCGGCCACCGTGTCAGCGCGCGCATCGGCCCCGGCCCCTGCCTGGTGAGCGGCTTCGCGCTGTGCGGCATCGGCTGGGCGGCCCTGTGCGTCGCGCCGGCCAACGCGCTGGGCGTGGCCGCCTTCGCGTTCACGCTGTTCATGTTCGGCGTCGGCGCCGTGTTCATCTTCATCAACTTCCTGTCGCTGCGGCAGGCCGTCACGCCGGGCCCGCTGCTGGGCCGGATGACGAGCACGATGCGCTGGCTGATCCTCATCCCCGCCGGACCCGGCGCGCTGATCGGCGGCTGGCTGGGCGAGCACGTCAGCCTGCGCGCGGCGCTGGCCTTCGCGGGTGTGGGCGCGCTGCTGCTGGCGGGGCTCGCCTGGCAGGTCCGGGCGATCCGCACGGTGAAGACGCTGCCCAAGGTCGAGGACGAAGAGCCCGTGCTTGGCGCCGAGGCCATGCCCGGCGCGCCGCCCGCAGCCGCGAACCTGCAACCCGTCAACGGCAACTGATCGCCCCATCCCTCATGCGTCCCATGTCCGCCGACGATCCCATCCTCATCGAAGTTCCCCACCGCCTGGAGACCGAACGCCTGGTCCTGCTCAGCCCGCAGGCCGGTGACGGCATCGCGCTGAACCGCGCGGTGCTCGAGGCCCGCGAGCACCTGCTGCCGTGGATGCCCTGGGCCCACGAGGTCCCGAGCGTCGAGCAGTCCGAGGCCGTCGCCCGCCGCATGCAGGCGCAGTTCCTGCAGCGGCAGCACCTCGCGTACCACGTGCACGAGCGCAACGCCGATGGCCACGCGGGCCGCCTGATCGGCGGCGCGGGGCTGCATGCGCTGGAATGGCGGGTGCGGCGCTTCGAGATCGGCTACTGGCTGGGCCCGGCCCATACCGGGCGCGGCCTGGCCAGCGAGGCCGTGCGGGCCCTCGCGCGCATGGGCTTCGAGCGGCTGCGCGCCAGACGCATGGAGATCCGCACCGACGCGCGCAACGCCGCCAGCCGCGTGGTCGCGGAGCGCTGCGGCTTCACGCTCGAGGGGCAACTGCGGCAGGACGCGCTCGATGTCGCCGGGCAGTCCTGCGACACCTGCATCTATGGCATGACCTCGCTCGACGAACTGCGCGGCCCGTCCCGCTGAGCGGGCGGTCCTCAGGCGGTCGGGCTGAAGCGGTCGACCGCGTCGGTGATGATGCCGTCCACGCCATTGGCGATCAGCCATTGCGCGGCCGCGGCGTCGTTGACGGTGTACACCAGCGCCTTCATCTCCGCCTCATGCAGGCGCGTCACCAGCGCCTGGTCCATCAGCGCGTAATGCGTGATCACGGCGCGGCAGCCCAGCGACTGCGCCAGCTGCAGCCAGCCGTCGCCCTCGAGCTTGTCGAGCAGCAGCCCGCGCGGCACCTGTGGCGCGGTCTCGCGCGCGCCGCGCAACGCCTCCGGCTGGAAGCTGCTGAACAGCACCGACACCGGCGCGGTCTCGCCCCACAGGCGCAGCACCTCGCGGCCGACGACCTCGCCGGTGCGGAACTCGTCGCCCGGCGTGGGCTTGATCTCGATGTTCAGCGCGTGCTGGTTGCGGCGCACGAAGGCCGCGACCGCGTCGAGGCTGGGCGGCGGCTCGCCGGCGAAGGCGCGGCTGTGCCAGCGCCCCGCGTCCAGCCGCGACAGCTCGCTCCAGGTCAGGTCAGCGGCGCGGCCACGCATCGGGGTCGTGCGGTCCAGCGTCGCGTCATGCAGCAGGAAGGGCACACCGTCGGCGCTCAGCTTCACGTCGCATTCGAAGGCGTGATAACCGTGGCGCGCGCCTTCGCGGAAGGCGGCCAGCGTGTTCTCCGGCGCCAGCTTGCCCGCGCCGCGGTGCGCCACCCAGAAGGGCAGGGACCAGGGCCACGTGGGCTCGTCGAGCGGATGGGTCGGGGCGGTCATGTCGGTCTCCCTGTCTGCGGCGCGATTGGCGGCGCCGTTGGTGGCGCTCAGTCCACGCGCTGCCCGGTCGCCGGGTCGAACCAATGTAGCCGCTCGCCCGGCGCCTTCAACAGCACCGTGTCGCCGGGACTGGGCGGCGTGTCGGTGCCATCGATGCGCAGCGTGAAGGGAGCGCCGCCGAGACGGCCGTACAACAGGCGTTCCGCGCCCAGCATCTCGACCATGTCCACCGTCAGCGGCCAGGCGGCCGCGTCCGCCGCCGCGGCCTGGCCGTCGTGTGGCAGCGCGTGCTCGGGCCGCAGGCCCAGGATCAGCTCGCCCTCGCGCGGCGCCGGACGGGGCAGATGCAGCGCGCTGTCCCCGATGACGAAGCGAGCACCCGCGGCATCCGATTCGGCGCGCCCCTTCACCAGGTTCATCGCCGGCGAGCCGATGAAGCTCGCCACGAAGGTCGTGGCCGGCCGGCCATAGACCTCCTCCGGCGTGCCGAACTGCTCCATGCGGCCGCCGTTCATCACGACGATGCGCTGCGCCAGCGTCATCGCCTCGACCTGGTCGTGGGTGACGAACAGCGAGGTCACACCCAGCTCGCGGTGCAGCTTCTGGATCTCGAGCCGGGTCTGCACGCGCAGCTTGGCGTCGAGGTTGGAGAGCGGCTCGTCGAACAGGAACACCTGCGGATCGCGCACGATCGCGCGGCCCATCGCCACGCGCTGACGCTGGCCGCCGGAGAGCTCGCGCGGCTTGCGCTGCAGCAGGTGGCCGAGCTCCAGGATGCGCGCGGCCTTGTCGACGCGCTCGCGGATCTGCCCGGCCGGCAGCTTGCGGATCTTCAGGCCGTAGGCCATGTTCTCGAACACGCTCATGTGCGGGTAGAGCGCGTAGTTCTGGAACACCATCGCGATGTCGCGATCGGCGGGCTCGACCTCGTTGACGACGCGGCCGCCGATGGCGATCTCGCCGCCGCTGATCTCCTCCAGCCCCGCGACCATGCGCAGCAGCGTGGACTTGCCGCAGCCCGACGGGCCGACGATGACGACGAACTCGCCGTCGGCGATCTCGGCGTCGACGCCGTGGATCACCGGATTCGCCTTGGCGCCGGTGCCATAGCGCTTGACGACGTTGCGCAGGGAGATGCTGGCCATCGGACTCTCTCTTCTCTTTCTCGTCTCTCTTGTCGCTCTTGCCTGGCGTGCCGTGGACCGGCTTACTTCTCGGCGTCCACGAGGCCCTTCACGAACCATCGCTGCATCAGCACCACGACCAGCGCCGGCGGGATCATCGCCAGCATCGCGGTGGCCATGATGACGTTCCAGTCGTTGGCCGCGTCGCCGCCGCCGATCATCCGCTTGATGCCGATGACCACGGGGTACATGCTCTCGTCGGTGGTGACCAGCAGCGGCCACAGGTACTGGTTCCAGCCGTAGATGAACTGGATCACGAAGAGCGCCGCGATGCTGGTGCGCGACAGCGGCAGCAGCACGTCGCGGAAGAAGCGCAGCGGCCCAGCGCCGTCGATGCGCGCGGCCTCGACCAGCTCGTCGGGCACGGTCAGGAAGAACTGCCGGAACAGGAAGGTCGCCGTCGCCGAGGCGATCAGCGGCACCGTCAGGCCGGCATAGCTGTTGAGCATCTTCAGGTCGGAGACGACCTGGTAGGTCGGCCCGATGCGCACCTCCACCGGCAGCATCAGCGTGACGAAGATGGCCCAGAAGAAGAAATTGCGCGCCGGGAAGCGGAAGTAGACGATCGCGAAGGCCGACAGCAGCGAGATCGCGATCTTGCCCAGCGCGATGACCATCGCGCAGACGAAGCTGATCCACATCATCTGGCCCACCGGCGCCTTCGAGCCGGCGCCGTTGCTGCCGAACAGCGCCGCCGAATAGGTCTCCAGCAGATGCCCGCCCGGCAGCAGCGGCATCGGGGCCTGGACGATCTCCGCGGCGGTGTGCGTCGAGGCGACGAAGGCGATGTACAGCGGGAACGCGACGATCAGCACGCCGAGCACCAGGACCAGGTGCGACAGCATCGTGAGGGCGGGGCGGCGCTCGACCATGTCAGTACTGCACCTTCTTTTCGACGAAACGGAACTGGAGCACGGTCAGCGTGATCACGATGGCCATCAGCACGACGCTCTGCGCGGCCGAGCCGCCCAGGTCCAGCGCCTTGAAGCCGTCGTAGTAGACCTTGTAGACGAGGATGGCGGTGTCCTTGCCGGGGCCGCCCTGGGTGGCCGCGTCGATGATGCCGAAGGTGTCGAAGAACGCGTAGACCACGTTGATCACCAGCAGGAAGAACGAGGTCGGCGACAGCAGCGGGAAGGTGATGGTCCAGAAGCGGCGCCAGGGGCCGGCGCCGTCGATCGCGGCGGCCTCGATGAGCGACTTGGGAATGGACTGCAGCCCCGCCAGGAAGAACAGGAAGTTGTAGGAGACCTGCTTCCACACCGCCGCCATCACGACCAGCGCCATGGCCTGCTCAGGGTCCAGCAGGTGGTTCCAGGCGATGCCCAGGCGCTGCAAGCCGTAGGCGACCACGCCGATGGACGGTGCGAACATGAACAGCCACAGCACGCCCGCGATCGCCGGCGCCACCGCGTAGGGCCAGATCAGCAGCGTCTTGTAGACCGGCGCGCCGCGCACGACGCGGTTGGCCATCGTGGCCAGCAGCAGCGACACCGCCAGCCCCAGCACCGCCACCAGCAGCGAGAACACGGCCGTCGTCTTGAACGAGGCGAGGTAGCTGTCGTCCTCCAGCAGATGCTGGAAGTTGGCCAGCCCGACCCACTCGGTCGACAGGCCGAAGGCGTCCTGCTGCTGCAGGCTCTGCAGCAGCGCCTGCGCGGCCGGCCAGAAGAAGAACACGCCGATCACCAGCGCCTGCGGCGCCAGCAGCAGCCAGGGCAGCCAGCGCGAGCGGAACACCACGCGTTTCTGTTGGGACATCCTTGGCGTCGCCTCGATCGCGCGGGGTCAGGACTTGTTGGCCTTCTGGAAGCGCTCGAGCAGCTCGTTGCCGCGCTTGACCGCCGCATCCAGGCCGTCCTTGGGCGACTTGCGGCCGGCCCAGACCTGCTCCAGCTCCTCGTCGATGACGGTGCGGATCTGCGCGAAGTTGCCCAGCCGCACGCCGCGCGACTTGTCGGTCGTCTTGCGGATCATCTGCTGCACCGCGACGTCGGTGCCGGGGTTCTGCTTGTAGAAGCCGCTCTTCTCGGTCAGTTCGTAGGCGGCCTTGGTCACCGGCAGGTAGCCGGTGCGCTTGTGGCTGTCGGAGGCGACCTGCGCCTGCGCCAGGTACTGGAAGAACGCGGCCACGCCCTTGTACTCGGCCGGCTTCTTGCCGGACATCACCCACAGGCTGGCACCGCCGATGACGGTGTTCTGCGGCGCGCCGGGCACGTCGGGGTAGTAGGGCAGGGTCGAGATGCCGAAGTTGAACTTGGCGTTCTTCTTGACGTTGGCGTAGAGGCCGGAGGAGCCGGTCATCATTGCGCACTCGCCCGAGAAGTAGCTCGAGTCCGCGCTGTTGCCGCGGCCCTTGTAGACGAACAGCCCCTGCTTGGCCATGTTGGCCAGGTTCTCGATGTGGCGCACGTGCAGCGGCGAGTTGAACGCCAGCCGCGCATCCAGGCCGCCGAAGCCGTTGTTCTTCGTTGCGTACTCGACGTTGTGCCAGGCGGAGAAGCTCTCGAGCTGCGTCCAGCTGACCCAGCTCGTGGTGAACGGGCACTTGGAGCCCGCGGCCTTGAGCTTGGCGGCGGCGGAGGCGACTTCCGGCCAGGAGGTGGGCGGCTTCTCGGGGTCGAGGCCGGCGGCCTTGAACGCATCCTTGTTGTAGTGGAAGACCGTGGTCGAGCTGTTGAACGGGAAGCTCAGCATCTGGCCGTTGGGCGCCGTGTAATAGCCGGCGACGGCGGGGACGTAGGCGGCGTTGTCGAACTTGACGCCGGCCTGCTGCATGACCTGGCCCACCGGGACGATGGCGCCCTTGCTGGCCATCATCGTGGCGGTGCCGACTTCGAAGACCTGCAGGATGTGCGGCGCGTTGCCGGCGCGGAAGGCGGCGATGGCGCCGGCCATCGACTCGTCGTAGCTGCCCTTGTAGGTCGGGACGATCCGGTAGTCCTTCTGGCTGGCGTTGAAGTCCTTGGCCAGGTCGTTGACCCAGTCGCCGAGCGCGCCGCTCATCGAATGCCACCACTGGATCTCGGTCTGCGCCGAGGCGGCGAGGGGGGACAGCAACGCGGCCAGCGCGATCGCCGCGGCCGGCAGGGAGGTCTTGACGGGCTTCATGGGTCTCCGATGCTCGATGGGGTTGGTTTGCGCGGCGATCCGGAGCACGTCGGTGAAGACGGTCCGGCGACGGCCGGCGAGCTTATCGGGGCATTGTGACATTGGCGAACAAGGGTCCCTCCCGGGATCGCTCTCTAGATCGCTCCAGGATCGCTGCGCAGAGTCCCTTGGCCGGGATTGCCCTCTGGCGCTGGGTTAGGATTCCACCCATTGCCCAGTCCGGGCCGGCCGCTGATCGCGGCCATTCGCGAACGCCACATCCAAGCCCGTGTCCGACGGGGGCGGGGACCACAAGTCCGGGGCGCTGTCCGGACGCGGGCCCCACGCTTTTCCCCAGCCTGGCATCGGCGTTCCGCAGGGACGCCGGGTTGCCGCAACCCCGGTGCGCGAGCACCTGGCCGCCATGAACGCACCGCATCCGCCGATGCCCGCCGACCCCGCGATGGCCGGCGAAACGACCCAGCCGCACGCGACTGCCGCCCGGCTGCGCGAGATCCCGTACAACTACACCTCCTTCTCCGATCGCGAAATCGTCCTTCGCCTGCTCGGTGCCCGCGCCTGGGAGCTGTTGGACCAGTTGCGCGGCGAGCGCCAGACCGGGCGCTCGGCGCGCATGCTGTACGAGGTGCTGGGCGACATCTGGGTGGTGCAGCGCAACCCCTACCTGCAGGACGACCTGCTGGACAACCCCAAGCGCCGCGAGGCGCTGATCGGCGCGCTGCGCCATCGCCTGGGCGAAGTGCAGCGCCGCCGCCATCCCGAGGACGACGCGCAGCGCGACGCCTGGGTCGGCGAGTTGCTGACCGCGGCCGAGGCCGCCGTGGCCGCGTTCTCGCACCAGTTCGAGCAGGTGGCCGAGCTGCGCAAGCGCGCGCTCAAGGTCTTCGCGAAGACCACCGCGAAGGACAACATCAAGTTCGACGGCCTGTCGCGCGTCTCGCACGTGACCGATGCGACCGACTGGCGCGTCGAGTACCCCTTCGTCGTGCTGACGCCCGACACCGAGGCCGAGATGGCCGCGCTGGTGGCGGGCTGCTTCGAGCTCGGCCTGACGGTGATCCCGCGCGGCGGCGGCACCGGCTACACCGGCGGCGCGGTGCCGCTGGTCTGGAACAGCGCGGTGATCAACACCGAGAAGCTCGAAGCCATGCGCGGCGTCGAGATGAAGACGCTGCCCGGCGTGGAGCGCGAGGTCCCGACCATCTGGACCGAGGCCGGCGTCGTCACGCAGCGCGTGTCCGACCTGGCCGAGCTGCATGGCTTCGTGTTCGCGGTCGATCCGACCTCGGCGGAAGCGTCGTGCATTGGCGGCAACATCGCGATGAACGCCGGCGGCAAGAAGGCCGTGCTGTGGGGCACGGCGCTGGACAACCTCGCCTCGTGGCGCATGGTGACGCCGGACGC
Organism: Roseateles sp.; assembly: GCF_039595595.1. Taxonomy (GTDB): domain Bacteria; phylum Pseudomonadota; class Gammaproteobacteria; order Burkholderiales; family Burkholderiaceae_C; genus Roseateles. Next base: position 22,414 of record NZ_JBCNLG010000007.1, read on the forward strand.
GAAGTGGCTGGAGGTGGTCCGGGTCGGACACAACCTGGGCAAGATCCATGACGTCGAGGTGGCGAGCTTCGACCTCCACTACTACGACGCCACGGGCAAGACGCTGGAGCGCACCGAGCGCCTGGACATTCCCGGCCGCACCTTCCGCAAGGAGGGCCTGGGCAAGGACGTCACCGACAAGTTCCTGGCCGGCCTGCCCGGCATCCAGAAGGAGGGCTGCGACGGCCTGATCACCAGCGCGCGCTGGATCGTGCATCGCATGCCGGCGCATGTGCGCACGGTCTGCCTGGAGTTCTTCGGCAATCCGAAGGACTGCGTGCCCTCGATCGTCGACATCAAGGACTTCATGTTCGGCGAGATGAAGAAGCCCAATGGGGCCATCCTCGCGGGCCTGGAGCATCTGGACGACCGCTATCTGAAGGCGGTCGGCTACGCGACCAAGAGCAAGCGCGGCGGGCTGCCGAAGATGGTGCTGATCGGCGACATCGTCGGCGACGACGCCGATGAGGTCGCGCGCGCCACCAGCGAAGTGGTGCGGCTGGCCAATGGCCGCTCGGGCGAGGGCTTCGTGGCCGTGAGCGCCGACGCGCGCAAGAAGTTCTGGCTGGACCGCAAGCGCACGGCGGCGATCTCCAAGCACACCAACGCGTTCAAGGTGAACGAGGACGTGGTGATCCCGCTGCCCCGCATGGGCGAGTACACGCTGGGCATCGAGCGCATCAACATCGAGCTGTCGCTGCGCAACAAGCTGGCGCTGGTCGGCGCGCTGCGCGAGTTCTTCGCCAACGGCAAGCTGCCGCTGGGCAAGAGCGACGACGCGGGCGAGATCCCCAGCGCCGAACTGCTCGAGGACCGCGTGCAGCAGGCACTGACGCTGCTGGACGGGGTCGAGCGCCAGTGGCGTCAGTGGATGCAGGAACTCGACGTCGAGCGCGACGGCGAACGCTCGTTCTTCGAGCAACTGCAGGACTACACGCTGCGCGCGAGCTGGAAGCGGCAGATCCTCAAGCCGCTGCAGGACGTGTTCGCGGGCGCCTCGTTCGCGCCGATCCTGGACGAGTGCAAGCGCATCCACAAGGAGGTGCTGCGCGGCCGGGTGTGGGTGGCGCTGCACATGCATGCCGGCGACGGCAATGTGCACACCAACATCCCGGTGAACTCCGACAACTACGAGATGCTGCAGACCGCGCACGAGGCGGTGGCGCGGATCATGACGCTGGCGCGCTCGCTGGACGGCGTGATCTCGGGCGAGCACGGCATCGGCATCACCAAGCTGGAGTTCCTCAACGACGAGGAACTGGCGGGCTTCGCCGGCTACAAGGCCAAGGTCGACCCGGAAGGGCGCTTCAACAAGGGCAAGCTGCTGCGGCCCGGCACCGGCGGCCATGGCAGCCAGAACACCTTCGCCGACCTGACCAACGCCTACACGCCCAGCTTCGGTCTGATGGGACACGAGTCGCTGATCATGCAGCAGAGCGACATCGGCGCGATCAGCGAGTCCATCAAGGACTGCCTGCGCTGCGGCAAGTGCAAGCCGGTCTGCGCGACGCACGTGCCGCGCGCCAACCTGCTCTACAGCCCGCGCAACAAGATCCTGGCGACCTCGCTGCTGGTCGAGGCCTTCCTCTACGAGGAGCAGACCCGCCGCGGCGTGTCGATCAAGCATTGGGAGGAATTCGAGGACGTGGCCGATCACTGCACGGTGTGCCACAAGTGCGTGAATCCGTGCCCGGTGAAGATCGACTTCGGCGACGTCACGATGAACATGCGCAATCTGCTGCGCAAGATGGGCAAGAAGAGCTTCAGGCCCGGCAACGCGGCCGCGATGCTGATGCTCAACGCGACCAATCCGGAGACGATCAAGGTCGCGCGCGCGGCGATGGTCGGTGTCGGCTTCAAGGCGCAGCGCCTGGCCAACAGCCTGCTCAAGCGCGTCGCGCGCAAGCAGACCGGCGCGCCGCCGGCCACGGTCGGCACCGCGCCCGTCAAGGAGCAGGTGATCCACTTCATCAACAAGAAGCTGCCGGGCGGATTGCCGAAGAAGACGGCGCGCGCGCTGCTCGACATCGAGGACAAGAACTACGTCCCGATCATCCGCAATCCGCAGAAGACGTCCGCCGATGCGGAGGCCGTCTTCTACTTCCCGGGCTGCGGCTCGGAGCGGCTGTTCAGCCAGGTCGGGCTGGCGACGCAGGCGATGCTCTGGCATGCGGGCGTGCAGACGGTGCTGCCGCCGGGCTACCTGTGCTGCGGGTATCCGCAGCGGGGATCGGGTCAGTTCGACAAGGCCGAGCAGATCATCACGGACAACCGCGTGCTGTTCCATCGCGTGGCCAACACGCTGAACTACCTCGACATCAAGACGGTGGTGGTCAGCTGCGGCACCTGCTATGACCAGCTGCAGGGCTACAAATTCGAGGAGATCTTCCCCGGCTGCCGCATCGTCGACATCCATGAATACCTGCTGGAGAAGGGCATCCAGCTCGATTCGAAGCAGGCGTATCTCTATCACGACCCCTGCCACTCGCCGATGAAGCTGCAGGAGCCGATGAAGACGGTGAAGGCGCTGGTCGGGCCGGAGGTGATGAAGAGCGAGCGCTGCTGCGGCGAGAGCGGCACGTTGGGCGTGACGCGGCCGGACGTGTCGACGCAGGTGCGCTTCCGCAAGGAAGAGGAACTGCGCAAGGCGGAGGCGCAGCTGCGCTCGGCGGGGAAGGTGGGCGCGCAGGAGAACCTGAAGATCCTCACCAGCTGCCCGTCCTGCCTGCAGGGCCTGAGCCGCTACGGCGGCGACCTGCAGAACGGGCTGCTCGAGGCGGACTACATCGTCGTCGAGATGGCGCGCAAGATCCTGGGCGAGCACTGGATGCCCGAGTACGTGGCCAAGGCCAACAACGGCGGCATCGAGCGCGTGCTCGTGTGATGCCTGTTCCCTCACCCCCTGTCGGGGGCGAGGGAGTTGCTCGGAGCGGCGGAACGGCGGTCGCGCGCGCTCCCGGGTTCAGACCCTGAACTGCCCGACCTGCGCCACCAGCCGGTGCGCCTGCTCCCGCAGGCTTTCAGCGGCGGCCGTGCTTTCCTCGACCAGCGCCGCGTTCTGCTGCGTGCCCTGGTCGAGCTGGGCCACCGCGCCGTTGATGCGCGTCACGCCCTGCGACTGCTCGCGCGCCGCGGTCGAGATCTCGCCAATGATGTCGGTCACCCGGCGCACGCTGGACACGATGTCGCGCATCGCCTCGCCGGTATCCCCGACCAGCTTCGCGCCCGACTCCACACGTTCACCGCTGGCCGTGATCAGCCCCTTGATCTGCTTGGCCGCCTCCGCGCTGCGCTGCGCGAGCTGACGCACTTCCGACGCGACCACCGCGAAGCCGCGGCCCTGCTCGCCGGCGCGCGCCGCCTCGACGGCCGCGTTCAGCGCCAGGATGTTGGTCTGGAACGCGATCGAGTCGATGGTGCCGATGATGTCGCCGATCTGGCGGCTGGCGGCGCTGATCTCGTCCATGGTCGTGACGACCTGCGCCACCACCTGGCCGCCGCGCTGCGCGGCGCGGTCCGACTCGCCCACCAGCGAGTGCGCCTGCGCGGCCGACGCCGCGGTCTGGCTCATGGAGCTCGCCAGTTCCTCCAGCGCCGAGGCCGTCTCCTGCAGATGGCTGGCCGACTGCTCGGTCCGCGACGACAGATCCCGGCTGCCCGCGGCGACTTCCGCCGACGCCGTGCCGATGCTGTCCGACGCCTGGCGCACCTCGTTGATGGTGCGCGACAGCTGCAGCCGCATGCGCTCGATGCCGTCGGCCAGCGCGCCCAGGTCATCCTGCTGACGCACGCTCACCGGCCGGGTCAGGTCGCCCGCGGCGACCGCGCCCACGGCCTCGTTGAGGTCGGCGAGCGGCTGCCCGACCCAGCGGCCCAGCATCCACGTCACGCCCACGCCCAGCAGCACCACCGTGGCGAGCATCAATCCCCACAGCACCCACAGCGTCGTGTTGTGCGCCGCCAGCGCCTGCGCGCGCGAGGCTTCGGCCACCACCCACCAGCCGGTCGCTTCCGACTTGCGCGCCACCGCGAAGGCGTCCTGGTACTTCTCGCCGTAGACCGCCTGGACCTGTTCCAGCACGCCGTCCTTGTCGCCGGTCAGCGTCTTGACCAGTTGCTCCGCCTGATCGGCCGGCATGACCTCGGACAGCTTCTTCCCCTGGGCGCGCGGATGCGCGCGCAGCAGCGCGTCGGCCGGGGTCTTGCCGGGGTCGAGCAGATACAGGCCGCCGCTCTCGTAGAGCTTGACCGCGTCGGCCATCTTCACCAGCTCCTGCTGCAGCCCGCGCATGTCGAAGCCGATGTACAGGACGCCCACCGTCTTGCCGCCCGCGTCCTTGATCGGCGAATAGCGCGTCATGTAGGGGACCTTGAACAGCGTCGCCGGGCCGACATAGGTCTCGCCGGCCGACACGCGCGCATAGGCCGCGCCCGCGCGGTCCAGCGTGGTCCCAACGGCGCGCGAGCCGTCCTCCTTCTTCACCGAGGTCGTGACGCGGATGAAGTCGTCCGTGCCCTTGCGCGCGAAGATCGTCGCGTTGCCGCCGGTCAGCCGCGTGAAGCGATCCACCGCGTCGAAATTGCCGTTGAGCTTCTGGCCGTTGAAGGCCAGTTCGCCATCGCCCTCCAGCGTGAACGCGCCGCCGGCGAAGTCGCCAGCCAGCACGTCGTAGAGCCGGTTGGCCGACTCGCGCGCCGTGCGGTCCAGCGCGTCGGCCACGCGCGCGACCGAGGCGGCCTCGGCGGACATGTAGTCCAGCGTGCGCTGCTGCGCCTGCTTCGTCAGCACCCAGGACAGGGTGCCGCAGATGATGATCAGCAGCGCCGCGATGGCGGCGCTCGACCAGAGGGAAACGCGACGGGCCACCGTCGCGCGCACGGCGTTGTTGTTGTTCATGACTGGCGGCCCCGGGGCGAAGCGGGGCGGGAGTGACAGGGGTCCCCTAGCGCGTCGTTGTCGTTTTGTCTTTGCGCTTTGTCAGACTTTATTCGCCTGGAAGGGAATCGGGTCTGTTTCGCCTACCGCCCTTCGAGGGTTAACCCGAGTTATTGCCGCTGCTCGTGAAGTAATGCGCGGCTCGCCCATCGCTTGACGTTTACGTCACTCGGCCGTGATGCCCCGGTTGTGGATCAACGCATGCCACTTCTGCGTCTCCGCCTGGATGAAGCGGGCGAGCGAGGCGGCGTCACCGGGCGCGACTTCCAGGCCGAAGTCCTCCAGCCGCCCCTTCAGCTCGGGCTGGCCCAGCGCCTTCGCGAGTTCCGCGCCCAGCCGCGCCACGATGGGCTCCGGCGTGCCTTTGGGGACGAACAGGCCCTGCCAGGCGCTGACGTCGACGCCGCTCACCCCGAGCTCCTCGAAGCTGGGCACCTCGGGCAGCGCCGCGATGCGGCGCGGCGCCAGCACCGCCAGCGCCTTGAGCTTGCCGGCGCGCAGGTGGGGCAGGGCGGCGGCCGTGTCGAGGATGCCCATCGGCACGACGCCGGCGATCAGGTCCTGGGTCGAGAACGCCGTGCCGCGATAGGGCACGTGGACGATGTAGCTGTGGGTGCGGTCCTTCAGCAGCTCCATCGCCAGGTGATGCGGGCTCCCGATGCCGGGCGAGGCATAGCTGTACTTGCCGGGCCTGGCCTTGACCGCCTCGAGCCACTGCTTCGCCGACGCGAAGCCAGCGCCGGGATTGACCACCAGCAGCAGCGGGAAGCGCGCCATGAAGCCCACCGGCGCGAAGTCGCCCGGCGAGTAGGGCAGCTTCTTGTAGAGCGCGCTGTTGAAGACCATCGCGCCGTTGTCGCCGGTGAGCAGGGTGTAGCCGTCGGGCGGCGACTTGGCGGCGTTGTCGGTGCCGATGATGCCGGCCGCGCCGGGCCGGTTGTCGATGACCAGGGTCTGGCCGAGCGCCTTGCCCAGCACTGGCGCGAGCTGGCGCGCCAGGAAGTCGGAGCCGCCGCCGGCCGGATAGGCCACCACCCAGCGGATCGGCTTGGAGGGCCATGCATCGGCACGCGCCGGTCCGGACCAGCCCAGCGCCATGGCCGCCGAGCCCGCGGCTCCGGACATCAACAGACTGCGGCGGACGGGGTCGATCGTGCGAGCGGACATGGATGGGTCTCCTGTGGGAAGCGGCCAGCATAGCCAGCCGCGCCCCGGAGCCGCTCGGGCACTATCCCGCAGTCGCCCACGCCATCGCTCTCGCGATCGCGATTGCCGTCGCCACCGTGGCGAGGCGGCGCTCTCAGCGGCCCTCGACCATCGCGGCGCTGGCCGCCATGCCGGCGGCGCCCGCGGCCGGGGGCGCCAGCTCGATCAGCGCGACACGCTGGTCGATGTCGCCGGCCGAGGCCTGGTTGCGGAAGGAGATCTGCATCACGTAGAGCGTGTCGCGCGCCGGGCCCGAGCACTGCAGCTCGCGCACCGCGCGCTGGACGTCGCGGCGGTAGACCCACGGGCCCTTGGCCTGCGCGACCTCGCTGACGGTGTTGCCGTTGAGGCGGAAGCTCACCGTGGACACGCCCTCGGCGCCATGCAGGTACTGGGTCCGCGCGAGCTTGTCGCCGAGCGCCTGATCGATGCCGGGACAGCTGGCGCGGACGTCGGTGCGGGGCAGCTCGCCGGGGCGGCGGCCGGAGATCTCGACGCGCTGCAGGTCGTCGGGCGCGGCCTGCGCGGCGCCGGCGGCCAGCACGGCAAGGAGCGCGCCGAATGTGGCGCGGACGAGGGTCGTGTGGAAGGGGCGGTGGGTCGCTTGCATGGTCGTGCTCCTGAGGACTGAGGGACCGTCGCGGCCCGCGTCGGTGCGGCCTGTCGTATCGGTCTTTTTTCAGCGTAGGCATCGCAGGTCCGGCGACCAAGCGACGAGCGACCAAGCGTCGAAGGCGAGGACCGGAGCGCAGGAAACGCGCGACGAAACGCAGCCGGGAGCGACGGCCTGGAACTGGACTTTCCCCAGTATCCATGGGGCCAAAAGTCATGCATGACCTTGAGCGGCGCGCCGCGCGGCGACGCGATGACAAGACCTGTCCCCGCGCGTCGAGCCTCGATGAAGCCATCGATGAAGCCGGCGAGCCATGACTTCCGCGGCGACGTGCCGGAAGGCATGGGTCCGCAATGGCACGGGGCCCGCCACGCTTCACGGCGCGCGGGCCCCGACCGGGATCAGCGCGTCACCAGACCTGGATCGGATCGGCCGCCACCATCGGGTCACCGCTCTTGCAGTTGAAGGCCTTGGCGAACTCCGGCATGTTGGACATCGGCGCCAGCACGCGGTACTTGCCCGGCGAATGCGGATCGGTGCGCAACTGGTTCAGCAGCGCCGCCTCGCGCGTCTTGTTGCGCCACACCATTGCGTTGGACAGGAAGAAGCGCTGCTCCGGCGTGAAGCCGTCGATCTTCTCCGCCGCCTTGTCCGGACCGGCGCGGCGCAGCGCGTTCTGCAGCGCGTCGAAGGCGATCGGCATGCCGGCCATGTCGGAGATGTTCTCGCCCAGCGTGAGCCGCCCGTTGATGTGCGTGCCCTTGATCGGCTCATAGCGCTCGTAGAGCGCCACCACGCGGTCGGCGCGGGCCTGGTAGTGCTGCGCGTCGGCGGCGGTCCACCAGTCGTTGAGGCTGCCGATGCTGTCGAACTGGCGGCCGCGGTCGTCGAAGTGGTGGACGATCTCGTGGCCGATCACCATGCCGATGCCGCCGTAGTTCACGGCGTCGTCGGCCTTGGCGTCGAAGAAGGGCGGCTGCAGGATGCCGGCCGGGAAGGTGATCTCGTTCAGGCCGCCGGCCTGCGCGTTGACGATGTAGGGCGACATCGTCCAGCGCGTGCGGTCGCTCGGGCGGTCCAGGTCCTTGATCTGCTCGCCGTGGAACCAGGCCGCCGCGCGCAGCTGGTTGCCGGCAAAGTCCTTGGCGTCCAGCGTCAGACCGTCGTAGGCCGGCCAGGTCGCGGGCGCGCCGATCTTGGGCTGCATCGCCTCGAGCTTCTCCAGCGCCTTGACCTTGGTCTCCGGGCTCATCCACGTCAGGTTCTGGATGCGCGTCTTCATCGCGGCCTTGACGTCGCCGATCAGCAGCGTCGCGCGGCGCTGCGCCTCGGGGGAGAAGGCCTTGGCCACGAAGGCCTCGCCCAGCGCCAGGCCCAGCGGATTGCCTCCGGTGCGGCCGCCGATCAGCAGGATGACCTCCTCGTCGCGCGGCGCGTGCTGCTCCTGGCCGCCGATGGCGACACCGTGATAGTCGAAGTCGGCATCGGCGAAGGCCTTGGGCAGCCGCGCGGCGCTGTTGGACAGCACGCGCACCCGCAGGTAGGTCTGCCAGGCGGCGAGCGGGATGTGCTCCGCCATCAACGCGACGCGGGTCATGAAGTCGGGCTGGGCCACGATCAAGCGCTCGACGCCGCCGGCGCGCGTGTCGCTGCGCGTCAGCGCCTTGAGGTAGGCCTCCCAGGCCAGACCGGGCGCCTTGCCGGCCAGTTCCGGCGTCGTCATCGGGTTGTAGACCTTGAGCGGATCGCGCAGCTGCGCGCGCGGCGTGGTGGCCTCCGCCAGTTGCGCCTCGAAGCCCATCAGCGCGTCCAGCGCCGCTGGCGTGGCGTCGAAGCCGGCCGACGCCAGCAGCCGCTGCGCGTACAGCCGGTAGGCGGCGCGCAGCTTCTTGGCGATGTCGGTGTCCTTGAAGTAGTCGTCCCGGTCCGGCAGGCCCAGGCCCGATTGGCTCAGCGTGAGCACGTTCACGCGCGTGTTCTTCACGTCCGCGCGCACGGAGGCGCCCACCGGCGCGGCGATGCCCACGCGGCCCAGCTGGGCCAGGACGAAGGGCAGGTCCTCGGCCGACTTCATCGACGCGACGCGGTCCAGCAGCGGCTTCACCGGCTTGAGGCCCTGCGCCTCGATCGCGGCCAGGTCCATGCCGCTGGCGTAGTAGGCGGCCGCCTGCTTCAGGCCCGGCGTCTTGCGCAGTTCCGGCTTGGCCACCAGCTCGGCCAGCGCGGCCGCCAGCACGCGGTCGTTGTTGACGCGCAGCGCGTCGAAGCTGCCGATGCGGGTGCGCTCGGCTGGCACTTCGGTACGGGCGACCCAGGGACCATTCACGTAGTCATAGAAGTCGGCGCAGGGCGGGACGTCCGGCGAGAAGCTCGCGACGTCCAGCGCGCGGGCCGGCGAGACGGCCAGGGCGAGGCTCGAGGCGGCTGCGGCGGCAATCAGGCGTAGAGGAAACATGGTTATTTGTCACCAATGTGTGGCGAAAACGACAAGCCGCACAGGCTAAACGAGCCCCTCCACCCCCGCCATCGGCGCCGTCCCGCGCATGCCTTCCGGCACCCCGGGCACGCCGTTCGCGCAGGTCCGCAAATCGCGCGCAAACCTTACGAATCAGACGTTTAGCCGTAAGAAAGGGGCGATTAGCAGACCAAAGGCTGCAATCTGACACAAAAAGGTTATAGGGGTATTCCTTCCTGTTAACTGTTGCAGGTGGGGCGGTTGCCGCCCGATGGCCTTCCTAAACTGCGCCGACGTCATCGGCAGAGGGGCCGGTCGACGTGCCCCCAGAGGTGTCAACGCGCCAGGGCGTGGGGGGCGAGGGGCGCCGGTCATCCCGGCGCCGATGGATGAAACGGAGATGACAAGCATGTTGCGATTGAACAAGCTCAGCTTCGCGCTGGCTCTGGGTCTCGCCGGTCTGGGGGTTGCCCAGGCGGGTGTGTCGTCGGTGGACATCGACAAGGCCCCCCAGCAGCACGATGAGCAGACCGACCGTCTGATCGTGAAATACAAGGACGGCAGCACCGTGGTGCAGCAGCGCCTGGGCGTGGCGGTGCAGTCGCAGGCGGTGGCCAGCGACGCGATCGGCGCCCGCACCGCGCAGCTGCAGCAGCTGGCCGCGCCGCTGGGCGCGCAGATGACGCTGCTGCGCCAGATGGGCACCGGCGCCCACGTCTACAAGCTGGGCAAGCGCCTGTCGCTGCAGGAGCTGCGCCAGCTGGGCGAGCGGATCAAGGCCTCGGACGCCAACGTCGAGTACGTCGAGCCCGACCGCAAGATGTATCCGCTGTTCACGCCGAACGACCCGTCGTTCTCGTCGCAATGGGACCTGAACGAAGCCACCGCGGGCATCCGCGCGCCGGCCGCCTGGGACCAGGCCACCGGCACCGGCGTGGTGGTCGCGGTGATCGACACCGGCTATCGGCCGCATGCGGACCTGTCCGGCCAGATCGTGGCCGGCTACGACCTGATCGCGGACACCGCCGTCTCGGTGGACGGCAACGGCCGTGACAACGACCCGAGCGACCCGGGCGACTGGCACGCGGCGGGCACCTGCAGCACCCAGGACAAGGGCGCGAACTCGAGCTGGCACGGCACGCACGTGGCCGGGACGATCGCGGCCAAGACCAACAACGGCACTGGCGTGGCGGGCATCGCCTTCAACGCCAAGGTGCAGCCGGTGCGGGTGCTGGGCAAGTGCGGCGGCTACACCTCCGACATCGCCGACGGCATCACCTGGGCCTCGGGCGGCAGCGTCTCCGGCGTGCCGGCCAACGCGACCCCGGCCAAGGTGCTGAACCTGTCGCTGGGCGGTGGCGGCACCTGCGACACGACCACGCAGACGGCGATCAACGGCGCGCGCTCGCGCGGCGCCAGCGTCATCGTCGCCGCGGGCAACGAGAACCAGGACGCCTCGAACTCCAGCCCCGCGAACTGCTCGGGCGTGGTGGCGGTGGCGGCGACCGACCGCTACGGCGCGCGGGCGTACTACTCGAACTACGGCTCGATCGTGGCGCTGGCCGCGCCGGGCGGCGACGTCCGCTCCAGCGCCAGCAACGGCATCCTGTCGACGCTGAACGCTGGCACCACCACGCCGGGCGCGGACAGCTACGCCTACTACCAGGGCACCTCGATGGCCACGCCGCACGTGGCCGGCGTCGCGGCCCTGATGTACAGCGCCAAGCCGTCGGCCACGCCGGACCAGATCACCGCCGCGCTCAAGAGCAGCGCCCGCGCCTTCCCCGGCACCTGCAGCCAGTGCGGCTCCGGCCTGCTGGACGCGAATGCCGCGGTCACGGCGATCCTGGGCGGTGGCGGTGGCGGCACGGTCGCCGAAACCGAGCCGAACAACTCGATCTCCGCGGCGCAGTCGATCACCGCGCCGGTGACGGTCAACGGCAGCATGACGTCGGGCAGCGACACGAACGACTACTTCAAGGTCGTGCTGCCCGCCGGCAAGACGCTCAGCGCGACCCTGACGCCGGCCAGCGGCAAGGACTTCGACCTGTATCTGGTGGACGGCTCCGGCACGCAGCTCAAGGCGAGCGAGAACGGCGCCGGCTCGGTGGACAGCTTCACCTACCAGAACACCGGCGCGTCCTCGGTCACCGTCTATGTGCGGGTCCTCTATTACTCGGGCACCAGCGGTTCGTACACGCTGGGCCTGAGCTGGTAAGGAGCCGCCAGCCCGTTACCACTCTCCTCGTTTGGTAAGCCGGGTGCCCTGGGCCCGAACGGGGCTCCCGTTGAATCCCGCCGGTGAAAGCTGGCGGGATTTTTTTTTCATGGCCGCGCCGGGCGGGCCACTAGTCCGCTCCATCCCGGGAGCTGCCATGTTGTCGTCCGTCCCTGCCTCTGCCTCTGCCTCTGTCCCTGTCCCTGTCCCTGTCCCTGTCCCTGTCCCTGTCCCTGTCCCTGTCCCTGTCCCTGTCCCTGTCCCTGCCCCCCTCACCGCGGCCGCGCTGGCGGCCGCCCTGGTCTGCGCCGCCGTGGCGACGCCGGCCCTCGCCGATCCGGCCGCGCGCTGGAGCGACGACAGGCCGGCGCGCCGACTGCTGATCGGGGAGAGCCGCGATCCCGCCCGGGTGGGCGCCGTCTCCGCTGCGCAGGACCAGCAGACCGGAGGCAACCTGGCGCGGGAACTCGGCCTGTCCCCGGAGCAGGTCACCGTGCGGCGTCGCCTGTCGACCGGTGAACTGGTCGTCGAACTGACGACGCCGGTCGAGGCACGGCGCATCGGCTGGATCGAGCCGGCCAGCCTGGGGCCGGGGATCGCCGATGCCCCGCCTGCCACGATCCGCGTCGACCGGTGGGTCCAGCCGGACAGGGTCGACTTCCGCCAACTGGCACTCGAACCCCGTTACGTGGAGCAGTGGAATCTCCATCGCATCGAGGCCTGGGCGGCGCTGGATTCGCTGGACGGCCGCGGGGTGCGCGTGGCTGTCCTCGACTCGGGGCGGATCGAGCATCCGGAGCTGCAGGGCCAATGGGATACGGGCTGGGACTTCGTCACCTTCCCCCGGGCGCGGGCCTCGTCCGGTGGGGATGGCCAGGAGGGTGTCCCGAACGAACCCGTGCCCGCCCAGCCGCGGCCGCGAGGCCGTCCGCCCGGACACGGACTGGCGGTGGCGGGCGTGATCGCCGCGCGGCTCGATCGGGCGGGGCTGGTGGGCATCGCGCCGCGCGCCCGCATCCAGCCGGTGCGTGTCATCGATTCGGCCGGTGGCTGGGAGTCCGACTTGATCGACGGCATCGTCTGGGCCGCCGGCGGCGCTGTCGCCGGCGCCCCCTTCAACGTGCCGGGCGCGCGGGTGCTGAACCTGTCGATCGGCACGCGCGGTCCGTGCAGTCCGCCCCTGCAGGCGGCCATCGACTTCGCACGGGCGCGCGGGACCGTGGTGGTGGCCTCGGCGGGCAACGATGGGCGCGATGTGAGGCACCGGTCACCGGCCAACTGCAGGGGCGTCGTGGCCGTGGCCGGCGCGACGCGGCGCGGCGCCCTGTGGCCCGGCTCGAATCGGGGCGCCGGCATCACGGTGAGCGCGCCGTCCGGCGACAACGGGCCGTGGGCGCTTCCGGGCGATGGCGTGCCCACGGCGGCCCTCGAGTTCGCCGATGGCGCCTGGCGGCCCGTCGTCGCGTGGCAGGTGGGCACCAGCCTGTCGGCGCCGCATGTCTCCGCGGTGGTCGCGCTGATGCTGCAGGCGCGGCCGCACGCCAGCCCGGATCAGATCGAGGAGGCGCTGCGCGGCAGCGCCACGGACATGCCCGGCTGTCCGGGCTGCGGCGGCGGCCTGCTCAACGCGCGCCAGGCTGTCGAGTTGATACGCAACCTGGTGGACTATCACGATCTGCTCCAGGGCCGCCGCCGGCCCTGAACCCGCGGCGGCGGCGCGGCAAGTCCGGCCCGCTACACTGCGGGCCTCGATTTCCTCGCGATTCCGCGACCTTCACCGCGACCCCATGGCCGGCCTCCACAGCAACTCGCCGCTCCCGACCGACATCGTCGTGCACCAGCAGTCCAAGGTGCTGGAGCTCGCCTTCGACGACGGTGCCCGCTTCCGCATTCCCTTCGAACTGATGCGCGTGTACAGCCCCTCGGCCGAGGTGCAAGGCCACGGCCCGGGCCAGGAGACGCTGCAGACCGGCAAGCGCGGCGTCGGCATCGTGGCGGTGCAGCAGGTCGGCCATTACGCGCTGCAGCCGCTGTTCTCCGACGGTCACGAGAGCGGCCTGTTCACCTGGGCCTATCTCTATGAGCTGGGCCGGGACCAGGACCGCCTGATGCGCGAGTACGAAGACAAGCTCGCCGCGGCGGGCCTGGACCGCGACGCGGCCATGCCCGCCAAGCCGGGCGGCCACGGCAGCTGCGGCAGCCATTGACCGCGCTTGACCCGCGCCCCATTCAGCAGGACCCCACCATGAGCTCCACCCATTTCGGCTTCGAGACCGTCGACGAGACGGTCAAGGCCCGCCGCGTGCGCGGCGTGTTCGACTCGGTCGCCTCGCGCTACGACGTCATGAACGACCTGATGTCGATGGGCCTGCATCGCGCCTGGAAGCGCTACACGCTGGCCGTGGCCAACCTCAAGCCGGGCGACCGCGTGCTGGACATCGCGGGGGGCACCGGCGACATGGCGCGGCTGTTCGCGAAGAAGGTGGGCGAGCGCGGCATGGTCGTGCACACCGACATCAACGAGGCGATGCTGCGCACCGGCCGTGAGCGCCTGATCGACGAAGGCCTGGTGCTGCCGACCAACCTCTGCGACGCGGAGGCGCTGCCATACAAGGACGGTTCGTTCGACCTGGTCTGCGTGGCCTTCGGCCTGCGCAACATGACGCACAAGGACAAGGCGCTGGCCGAGATGAACCGCGTGCTGCGTCCGGGCGGCCGCTTGCTGGTGCTGGAGTTCTCGCAGGTGGCCGAGCCGCTGCGCAAGCCTTACGACTGGTACTCCTTCAAGGTCCTGCCGCGGATCGGCTCGCTGATCGCGGGCGACGCCGACAGCTACCGCTACCTGGCCGAGTCCATCCGCATGCACCCGCCGCAGGCGGAGCTCAAGGCGCTGATGAAGTCGGTGGGCTTCGGCCATGTGGACGTGCACAACCTGACCGGCGGCGTCGTGGCGCTGCACGCGGGCATCAAGTGCTGAGCGGCTGACGCGATGGCGCACGAAGCAGGGCCCCGGATGGGGCTCTGTTGCATTGGGGGATCGCCCGCGCGGGGCGTCAGCAGGAGGCCTTCCACTCCCGCAGTTCGGTCGCGAGGATCGGATGTCCGTCCTGCTCGGCGCGCCGGGCGAGTTCGTCGACGTTGGCGTCGGTGACGAACTCGTGGCCGACGCCCTTCACGAGCTGGCCATAGACGCTGTCCAGGTCATCGGCGTCGATGCCGGCGTCGGAGGACGGAAACGGCGGCACGTCGGGCGGCAGCTCCGGCTGCAGCTGGGGGGCCGGACGGGAAGGGGAGTGGGATGCGGCCATTGGAATGCTCCTTGGATCGATGAGGTCGAGGGGGGAGATCGAACGCAGTGGCGAGGTGCCGTCATTTCTGCCGGACGGCCTGGCGATTGGAATGGGGCAGCTTGCCCTCCCGCAACTGCTTGACCGCGTCGCTGACGCGGTCGGCCACGGCGCGGACTTCATCCTGGAGGGCCTGGTCGCGGTCAAGCGCCTCGTGGCTGTCGTAGTACGGCTGGTAGTAGCCGAGATAGCGATCGAGCCGGGCGAGCGCGCCCGCGTCGACGAGCCCCATCCAGTCCAGCCAGTCGGAGAGGTTGCGGCGCTGCGATTCGACGCCGGCGACATCGCCGTGCACGACCAGGCCGTAGACGCGCCTCGCCAGGTGCTTGGGGTAGTCCCAGCCGCGGGCTTCGAGGGCCTTGGCTTCGGCGACGGTCTTGCCGTGGGTGCTGGTGGGATCCGGATTGCCGCCATCGGCGCAGACGAGCCGGTCGATCATCAGCTTCAGCGCGCTGGGCGATTGATACCAATAGGTCGGGGCGAAGAGGATCACGCCATGCGCCGAGACCCAGCGCTCGTAGATCTCGTTCATCCAGTCGTTGGACTGGCCGAGGGCGTGATTCGGATAGCAGCTGCAGGGCCAGTGGCACAGCGGCATCGCGGTGGAGACGCAGCCCTTGCAGGGGTGGATCTCACGGCCGTACTCCGAGGTCATCAGGCTGAGGTCGAGCACGTCGACGATGAGGTCGCGGCGGCTGAGCTGCTCCTTGGCGATCTGGGTCAGGCGCCAGGTCTTGGACATCTCGCCGGGGCAGGTGCCGTCGTTGCGATCGCTGCCGCAGACCAGCAGCACGCGCGAGCGGGTGGCGGGGTCGCTCCAGCGCTGCTGCGCGAGTTGCAGGCGCTGGTGCGCGTCGAGCCATTCGACCGAGGTCTCGTAGGCGGGGTCCTTGAAGCCGTTGCCCGCGGGCCGTGTCACCGGCGACTTGCGGCCTTCCTTCATGGCCTGGAAGGCGATGGCCTCGAGGCGCGCGATGGCGTCGGCCTCGACGTGGAAGGCCGGATCGTAAAAGCGCCGCATGAAGCGCTCGTGGAACTGCTCGCGAGTCAGCTCGGGCGGCTGCTGACCCTTGCGGATGTCGGTCATCGAAGGCCCTTGGGGTGCGGTGATGAGCCCAGTATTCAAGCCCGCGTCGACAGCAGCCGTCGGACGGCGGAGGGTTGTGGGCAGGGGTGCAGTCCTACGCTCCCAGCACTTTCGACCCCTCGAACACGGGGTGGGTGTTCCCGACCCCCGGGCTTCCCCGCAACCTGCTTGTCACGAAGCGACCCTACGCTCCAGCCGATGCGCGTTGTCAAGCGCAGCCATTTGCGGAATTGCTGACAAAGTTTTGCCGTAAACGTTTGCGCAAACATTTGTTTTGACTATTGACAGTCCGAGGGTCGCCATGAAATTCAAATCCATCCTGCTCGCGGCAGGCGTCTTCCTGACGTCCGCCGCCTATGCCGACACGGTCGCGCTCTGGACCTACAGCGCGGACCGCAACGGCATCGTCTCGACCAAGCCGACCTACACCGACCACGGCGGCGCGAGCTTCAGCACGCTGGGCAACGTGACGACCACCTTCGTGAGCCAGTCCGGCTCCTCGGACACCAACGCCAACAGCCAGGCCATGAACACGGCCGGCTACGCCGCCCAAGGCACCGGCAACAGAACCAGCGGCGTGCAGTTCTCGGTCGACACCACCGGCTTCGACCACATCGTGCTGAGCTTCGATCAGCGCAACAGCGCGACCGCCTCCGCCTGGACCGCGCTGCTCTACACGATCGACGGCGAGAACTGGCTCGAAGCGACCACCTTCCGCATGGTCCGTGACAGCACCTTCGTGAAGGGCCTGGGCTTCGATTTCACCGACATCCTCGGCGTGGCCGACAACGCCAACTTCGCCATCCAGCTGGTCAGCATGTTCGCGCCGAACACCACCAGCTACGCCGGCACCGGCGGCAACTACGGCACCGGCGGCACCATCCGCTACGACATGGTGCAGTTCGCCGGCGCGCTGATCCCGGAGGTCGATGTGCCTCAAGTGCCCGAACCCGCCTCGATCGCGCTGGCCCTGGCCGCCCTGGGCGTCATGGGCGTGACGATCCGCCGCCGCAAGCAAGCCTGAGCAAGCCAGAGGAGCCCCCATGAACGTCCGCACCCTGTTCCCCCTGTCCGGACGCGCCGTGCTGCGCGTCACCACGCTGAGCGCCATGGCCGTCGTGCTGACGGCCTGCGGCGGCGGCCTGAGCAGCGGCGACAAGCCGCAGGCCCAGGCGCAGGCCGCGTCGCCCGACGACCGCGCCGCCGCGTTGAGCGCCGATCCGTCCGCCAAGTACCCGGACCACCATGAGTTCGACGCCGCCCTCGACGTGCCGTTCAACGGCGCCGAAACCACCGGCGCACGCGACTTCACCGTGCATCTGGACTACGTCGGCGCGCCCGCCGGCACGCTGCTGGCCTACCGCGTTGAACTGCGCTCGCCCAGCGGCGCGCTGGTCAAGCGCTGGACCGGCGTCGAGCCGTACGCCGGCGACGTGAAGTCCGTGCCGCTGAAGTGGGCCGGCCGCGGCGACGCGGGCCTGGCTGACGGCGTCTACACCGCGACGCTGACCGCGCTGAGCGCCAAGGCTGGCACCGTGCTGAAGAGCTCGGGCACCGAGGCGCAGTTCGCCGAGTTGCTGGCCGCGCAGCAGGCTGGTGAGGTGCAAGGCCACGAGGTCGAGCAGAGCTGGAACTTCGCCATCGGCAAGCCGGCCAGGATCGCCATGGGCACGCTGCGTCCGCTGGCCATCGGCGCCGCGGGCGAAGCCAACCAGCGCGCGCGCGCGCAGTCGGCGGCGGTGGGCGCGGGCTCCTGGCCCTACACGATCTACTACGGCAGCTTCCACGGCCAGACCAACGACTCCGACGGCGGCGGCGCGATCGGCAGCTGCAGCTCCTCGCAGCCGGCCCAGACCGGCGCCTACGGTCCCGACGCGGCTTTCCCGTACGCGAAGAACGCCGGCCTGGACATCTTCGCCAACACCGACCACAACCACTACTTCGACGGCTCGTCGAGCACCAACACCAGCGGCAGCGCGACGGCGGCCAAGGCCCGCTACCAGCGCGGCCTGCAGATCGCGTCCGACTACACCGCCGCCAATCCCGGCTTCCTGGCCGTGTACGGCATGGAGTGGGGCGTCATCAGCAACGGCGGCCACCTGAACATCTTCAACAGCAACGAGCTGTTCTCGTGGGAGTACAACGCGCAGAACGAGCTCTTCGGCGACCGCTACATCGCCAAGAGCGACTACGCGACGCTCTACTCGGTGATGCGCGCGCAGGGGCTGATCGGCCAGTTCAACCATCCGGACTCGAGCGGCCAGTTCATCATCAACGGCACCGACATGGCCTACAGCGCCGATGGCGACGAGGTCATGGTGATGTCCGAGGTGATGAACACCTCGGCGTTCTCGTCGAACACGACCGAGAGCGAAACCTCGCGCAGCTCCTATGAGGGCGCGTGGAAGAAGCTGCTGGAGCGCGGCTTCCACGTGGCGCCGGCGACCAACCAGGACAACCACTGCGCCAACTGGGGCAAGTCCTACACCAACCGCACCGCGGTGCTGATCCCGACGGGCACGCCGCTGAGCAAGGCCGCGCTGATCGACGCGCTGAAGGCGCGCCGCGTGTTCGCGACGATGGACAAGGAGTCGCAGCTGATCTTCAGCGCCAACGGCAAGCTGATGGGCGAGCGCTTCGACAATGCGGGCGCGCTGTCGATGAACGTCGGGTTCTACAACCCGAGTGGCCGCACGGTCGTGACGACGGAGATCTGGGAGGGCGTGCCGGGCCGCAACGGCACCGTCACGCTGCTGGCCAGCAGCCCGACCGCCACGATCACGCCGGCGAGCGGCAAGCACTTCTACTACGCCAAGGTCACGCAGGACGACGGCAAGGTGCTGTGGTCGGCGCCGATCTGGGTGAACCAGGGCACCAGTGGCGGCGATACGACGCCGCCGTCGGTGACCGCCTCGGTGAGCGGCACCAGCACGCTGACCTTCTCGGCCAACGCCAGCGACAACGTCGGCGTGACGCAGGTCGAGTTCTGGCTGGACGGCGCGCTGCGTGAGGTCGACACGACGGCGCCGTATGCGATCACCGTCACCTCGACGCAGTTGGCCAACGGCTCGCACAGCCTCGTGGCCAAGGCCTACGACGCGGCCGGCAACACGACGACCTCGACGCCGGTGAGCTTCACCGTCAACAACGTGGTCGACGCCGCGGACGAGGTCGAGCCCAACAACGCGATCTCCAGCGCCAACGCGGTGGGCAGCCGCAACCAGCTGACGGGCTTCATCAGCAGCGAGACCGACGTCGACTTCTTCAAGGTCACGCTGGCCGCGAACCAGCGTCTGCGCGTCGACATGACGGGCCCGACCTCGTCGAGCATCGACTACGACCTGTACGTGGTGAAGTCGACCGGCACCGGCCTGGCGCGCTCGGAAGCGGTGGGGAGCACGGAGTCGCTGACGTACCAGAACGGCGCGTCGGCGCAGACGGTCTACATCAAGGTGATGTCGTACACCGGATCGAGCACGACCTCGCCCTACAAGCTGACCATCAGCTATCCCTGAGGAGGGAACAGGGCCGCTGGCGAGGGCTGGCGGTCCCGCTCAACCGAGGCAGCGCGAGAGACGCCTGATCGCGTCGTCCATCTGCGCGGCCTCGATGCGGCCGTAGCCGAAGAGCAAGGCGTCGTCGCGAGGCGCGACCTCACGCGGCGTGACGGCGTAGCGCGCGAGCGTCTCGACGCGCACGCCCTGTTCGATGGCGCGCAGGGCGATCTGACGCGGCGAAGCGCAGCGTCCCTTCAGCCGGATGGCCATGTGCAGGCCCGCCTCGCCAGGCAGTGCCTCAGCCGCCGCGCCGAGGTGACGTTCGACCGCCGCGACCAGCGCCTCCCGCCGGCCGCGATAGATCGCCTGCATGCGCCGGGCATGCCGCAGGAGATGACCTTCCTCGATGAAGGCGGCGACCGCCGCCTGCGTCAGCGTGCACGAGTGCCAGTCCGCCGCCTGCTTCGCCGCGGCGAGCGCGCCCAGCGCCCAGCGCGGCGCGACGATGTAGCCAAGCCGCAGCGCCGGATACAGACTCTTCGAGAAGGTCCCGACGTAGAAGACCCGGCCCTCGCGGTCGAGCGTCTTCAGCGCATCCAGCGGCCGGCGGCCAAAGCGGAACTCGCTGTCGTAGTCATCCTCGATGACGACGGCGGGTGTGTCATGCGCCAAGTCCATCAGCTGGCGGCGGCGCTCGGCGGAGAGCGTGACGCCGCGTGGAAACTGATGCGACGGCGTGACGCAGACGATGTGGCTGCCAGCGGGAATGCGGTCGACGACCAGGCCCTCGTCATCCACCGCGATCGGCGCGAGCCGCGCGCCCGCGCCCATGAACGCTGAACGCAGCGGCGGGTAGCCAGGATCCTCG
The DNA here is from genome assembly GCF_039595595.1 of Roseateles sp. Taxonomy (GTDB): domain Bacteria; phylum Pseudomonadota; class Gammaproteobacteria; order Burkholderiales; family Burkholderiaceae_C; genus Roseateles. The sequence continues at coordinate 42,680 of NZ_JBCNLG010000007.1, forward strand.
ATGGCGACGGCTGTCTGGCCAGACGCCACCAGCACGCGCGCCAACAGGTCGAACGCCTGCTGCGCACCCTGCGTGACGATCACGTCCTCCGGCGCGCAGGCCACCGCTCGCGTGGCCGAGACATGCGACGCGATGGCGGCGCGCATGCGCGGCAACCCCTGCGGCGCTCCGTACTCCGCCGCCGAGCGCTCCGCCTCGCGCAGCGCCCGCCCGGTCAGGCGCCGCAGGACCGCGAAGGGCAGCGGCGCGATCTCGGGAACGCCCACGGTGAAGTCATGCTTCAACGCCACGGCCGGCGCAGCCGTGATCACCTTCGCTGGCGCCGCCGGGGCAAACCATGCAGACCTCAACCAAGGACCCTTCGGCGCCACCGCCTCGCCAGCAGCAATCGCCGCGCGCTTGCGCACCCTGGGCAGCGCGTCAGCCACCGACGTCCCGCCCTTCCCCCGAGCGACGACATAGCCCTCACTCGCCAGCAGGTCGTACAGCGCAATGGCCGTGTTGCGAGAAACCCCCAATGCAGCCGCCAGCACGCGCGTCGACGGAAGCCTCAAGCCCGCCGTGAGGCGACCACCCACGATCGACTCCCGCAGCGCACGGTGCAACGCCTTCAGCAATTGCCCCGGCACCGCCGACACGGCCTCGGAAAGCACACCGATGACGGCAGATTCTGGCTCTATTGAATTGCTCATTTATGGCGCTGGAATGGGGCCAAAGAATGAGCGATTCTCACAGCCTGTGAGGACGCGGGAGACCGCCCTCATGCACAGGCACGGGCGTTGGCCGCCAGTGCATGGGGCCCCGGCGGCAAGCGCCGAAACCCCAAGCACTGCCGTCCCCAACCACCTTCGCACTGACACGGCTTTGCGACCGAGGACATCGAGGAACTGTCATGCCGAAATTCATCTGCCAGACCTGCGGAACGCAACATGCCGAGGCCGCAGAACCACCCGCGCTCTGCCGCATCTGCTCCGATGAGCGCCAGTACGTCGGCTGGGGCGGGCAGACATGGACCACCCATGAAGCACTCGCCGCGGCCCATCGCCTGCGCATCGAGCCCGACGGCGATCTGCTCGGCATCGGCATCACGCCAGCTTTCGGCATCCCGCAGCGCGCCCTCCATCTCCAGACCGACGCCGGCAACATCCTCTGGGAATGCGTCAGCCTCGTCACGCCCGAGGCCATCGACGCCCTCAAAGCCCGCGGCGGCATCGACCTCATCGCCATCTCGCATCCCCACTTCTATTCGTCGATGATCGAATGGAGCGACGCGTTCGGCGGCGTGCCCATCTACCTCCACGAAGCCGACCGCGAATGGATCTCCCGCCCCGCGCCGCAACTCCACCTGTGGAGCGGCGACCAGCTGCAACTGTCCAAGGACGTCACGCTCCATCGCTGCCCCGGCCACTTCCCCGGCAGCACCGTGCTGCACTGGCATAAGGGCCCCGGCGGCAAGCCAGTGCTGCTCGCCGGCGACGCGCTGCACGTGGTGCAGGACCGCCGCCACGTGACCTTCATGTACTCGGTGCCGAACTACATCCCCGCCAACCCGGCCGACGTGCGCCGCATCCAGGCACGACTGGACGGCCTGCCGTTCGACGACGTCTACGGCTACACCTGGGGCCTGAACATCATCGGCGGCGGCCGCGCCGCCGTCGACGAGTCCTTCGAGCGCTACTTCCGCGCGGTCGAAGGCAGGCGCGCCGCCGCCTGAGTCCCGGCCGTGGCCCGGGCCCCGGCGCCGGCGGATTCCCATCCGCCGCCCAGCGCCAGGAAGAGCTGCACCTGCTCGTCGATGAGCGTGGCCTCGGACGCCGCCAGCGCCGCGTCGTTCGCGGCGAGCGCGCGCTCGGCATCGAGCGCGTCCAGGTAGCCCACCTTGCCGCCCTGGTAGAGCCGCCGCGCCTGGCGCGCGACGAGCGCCGCCTCATCGCGCGCGCCTTGCAGCGCCGCCCGGCGGTCGAGCTCGCGGGCGTACTGGTTGAGCGCGGTCTCGGTCTCGCGCAGCGCATTGAGGACCACCCCATCGAAGCGGGCCGCCGCTTGCCGCGTGCCGGCCTCGGCCTGCGCGATGCGGGCGTCGGCGATGCCGTTGTCCGGCAGCGTCCAGGAGATCAGCGGTCCCAGGCTCCAGCTCAGGGTGTCGCTCTTGCCGAAGCCGGCCAGCGTGCCCGACGAGCCGGCGGACAGGCCCAGCGTGATCTTGGGATAGCGGTCCGCGATGGCCACGCCGATGCGCGCGGTCGCGGCATGCAGTTCGCGCTCGGCCTGGCGGATGTCGGGACGGCGGCGCAGCAGTGCGGCGCCGTCACCGACCGGGATGGCGCCAGCGACGTGGGGCGCGATGTGGCATTGGGCAAGCTCACGCGGGAAGTCGGCCGGCAGCTCGCCGGTGAGCGTCGCAAGCCGGTACAGCGCCGACTGCCGCTGCGCGATCAGCGGCGGCAGCGCGGCCTGCAGTTGCTGCACTTGACTGCGGGCACGCGCGGCATCGATCTCACCGACGCGGCCGGCGCGCTGCAGTTTCTCCGTGACCTCGAGCGCCTCGCGCTGCAGCTCGACGGAGTGGGTGGCCGAGTCGAGCCGCTGGCCCGTGGCGCAGGCCTCGGCATAGGCGCGGGCCGTGCCGGCCGCGACATTGACCTTGACCAGGTCGAGCGCCGCCGCGGCCGCTTCCGCGCTGGCGTGCGTGGACTCGATGGCGCGCCGGATCTGGCCGAAGAGGTCGAGCTGGTACGAGAGCCCGACGCCCGCGCTGTAGCGGTAGGTGTCGGGCGGCACGTCATCCTTCCTCAGCATCGAGAGGCCCGACGGATGGCCGAAGCTGGGGCCGCCATTGACGCTGATCGAGGGCTTCTCGCCGCCGCGCGCCTCGGACTCCAGGGCCTGGACGCGCTCCAGGTTGGCCGCCGCCTGGCGCAGGTCGGTGTTGCGCGCGAGCGCCTTCTCGACCAGCGCGTCGAGCGTCTCGTCCTGGAACAGCCGCCACCAGTGCGGCGGCAGCGGCGCGCTGTCGAATGGCGCGGGCGCAGCGGCCTCGGCAGGCCCCGCCGACTGTGCCGACCGTGCCGCTCGTTGCTGTTCCAGGAAGGGCTGAGCCGCCGCGGGCTTCATGACGGCGGCCTCCGCGGGCACCTGGTAATCCGGCCCCTTCGGCGCGGTCGAGCACGCCGCGAGCGCCGCCGCGGCCAGGATCGTCAGCGCGCGCTTCATCGGGCCGCTCACGATTTCGCGCCCCCAAGCACCTGCACCGTGACCGTCTGGCCGGCGACGAGCCGCTCGCCCTGCGGCAGCGGATCGAGCTTGACCCGCACCGGCACGCGCTGCGGCAGGCGCACCCAGTTGAAGGTCGGATTGACGCTGGGCAGCAGGTTCGCGCTGGTGCTGCGGTCGCGGTCGGCGATGCCGGCAGAAAGGCTTTCGACGCGGCCCGTGAGCGCGCGGCTCGCGCCCATCGGCTTGACCTCGACGGCATCGCCGATGTGGATGCGCGCGAGCTTGGTCTCCTCGAAGTAGCCCTCGACGTAGAGCGAGTCCGCGTCGACCAGCGCCAGCACCGGATGCCCGGCGCTGGCGTAGGCGCCCTGGCGCAGGTCGAAGTTGGTGATCGTGCCGGAGGAGGGCGCGCGGATCTCGGCGCGCGCAAGGTTGAGCCGGGCCGAGTCGACGGCGACCTCGGCCTGCGCGACGGCGGCGCGCGCCTGCTCGGCGCGGCTGCGCGTCTGCTCGCGCGACTCCTGCGAGACCAGGCTGCCCAGGCCGCTGTTGCGCTCGGCCTCGCGCAGTGACTGGGCGAGCGCGACCTTCTGCGCGGCGAGCTGCGCCTGCGCCTGGCGCAGCGCGAGCTCATAACGCGCGCGATCGATCTCGAACAGCAGCGTGCCAGCCGCGACGCGCTGGTTGTCCCGCACCGGCACGGCGGTGACGAGGCCGGAGACGTCCGGCGCGATCTGCACGACGTTGGCGCGGACGCGGCCGTCACGGGTCCAGGGCTGGAGCTCGTAGCGGTCCCAGAGTTGGTGGGCCGCCCACAGGGCGCCGCCGACCGCGGCCAGCGTGACCAGCATCGAGACGGTGCGTCGCAGGGGGAAGGAAGAGGCTTTCATGGCAGGGGTCCGGCGGGGCCGGGGTCGTTCATTCGTTGATTCGGTGGGCATGCGGGCAGCGATGGTCATTACCCCGGCCCGTGCAGCACGCGCAGCGAGGCGTCGCTCAGGCCCCAGAGCAGCAGCAGGTAGACCGCCAGGTCGAAGAGCGCCGGATGCCAGATCCAGCGGTAGGCGCCGGCACGGGCCAGCAGCCGCCGCACGGCGGAGAGCGCGATCAGCGCGAGCGCCGCGAGCGGCATCAGCCACGGCAGGTAGAGCCCGAAGAAATCCACTGCGCCGGTCATGGCCGGGCCTCCTTGTCCTTGTCCTTGTCCTGGATGCCCGCGGGCAGTGCCGGCGGCGGCGCGTCCGGGAAGAGGCTGCGCCGCAGGCCGAGCAGCGCGCCGGCCGCGGGATGGGCCTCGGCGGGCAGATCGCCGGAGCCGGCATAGGCGGCGATCAGTCCTGCAAGCGCCTCGTCCAGGCGCTCCAGCAGCGAGGGCGGCGGCGCATCGAGCGCCTCAGGCCGGCCGTCGATGCGCGCGCGCAGCCAGTCGCCGAGCGCGTTCAGCAGCGGCGGCAGCGGCCCTTGCGCCAGGGCGGGCAGCCTGCTGCGCACGCCCTGCAGCGCGACGAGGTCCGCGCCGATGCGCAGGTCGCGCAGCGCGTCGTCGGTGGGTACGCCGGGCACCGAACCGCCGGACTGCGCGACACGCGGCGCCAGCAGCGTGATGCGGTCGAGCATGCGCAGCAGGTAGGCCTGCCCGCGGCCCGCCGAGCGCGGCAGGCGCGCGAGGTCGTCGAGCTCGCGCCAGGTCGCGCGCTGGATGCGGCGCGCGCTCCAGTCCGCGCCCACGGAACGCATCAGCCGCGTGACGCGCGCCGCGACGAAGACGCCAGTCAACTGGCCCGACATCGAATTCAGGAAGCTGGTGAGGTCCGCCTGCGCGGTGTCGTGCATGACCAGCGTGCCGATGACGCCGAACAGGAAGGGCAGCGCCGCCCCGACGGTCGCCGGCCGGCCGATGAAGGCGCCAACGACGAGGAAGACCGGCGCGCAGACCGCCATCAGGGTCCACATGTCCCGCACCAGCGGCAGCAGCACCAGCACGTAGAGCGCGCCGAAGGGCATCGACCAGAGCGTCCAGGCGAGGAAGCCGTTGATGGCCGGCACCGGGTCGTCCATCGCCGCGAAGAAGCAGCAGAAGATCGCCGCCATCATCGCGGCGGCCGCGCCCATCGGCCAGCCGGTGAGGATCCAGAAGGCGCAGCACACCAGGATGGCGATCAGCGCCGCGGCGCCGGACCACAGCGCCATGCCCAGGTCCAGGTGCAGCTTCGGCCCGCTCGGCGCGGGCGCCGCTCGCGAGGGCATCGGCGCGCCGCGCAGGCCGCGGTCGATGTCCGCGCGCAGCTGCACGCAGTGCAGCCAGCCGTCGAGCAGCGCCCCCAGCCGCTCCGCCAGCGCCACGCGCAGCAGCCGCGCCCAGGGATCGCCGGCCAGGCGGTCGCGCGCGTCCGCGCCGGTCAGCGCGTCGAGCTGTGCTCGCAGCGCGGGCCACTGCGCCTCGGCCTGATTGGCGGGCAGCGTCAGCCAGGGATCGATGCGGTCGAGCAGCGCGCGCACGTCATCCGGCATGCCGCCCTGCGCCTCGAGCGCTCGCAGGCGATCCTCGACGCCGGCCAGCAGTGGCGTCAGCGCGGCCACGTGGTCCTGCATCGCATGGACCGCGCCGGCGGTCCAGCGCAGGTGGCTGGTGTCGAAGGGAATGTGGGTCGAGAGCACCCGCAGCTGCGAAATGTCGCCGGCGACACGGCGCCGGTCGGCGCCGCCATCGCGGCGCGCGGCGATGTCGGCCAGCCAGGCGCGGGTGTCGCCCAGTGTGCGATCCAGCAGCCCCAGCACCGAGCCCGTCAGGCTGTTGGGCAGCACCAGGCTGTGCACCAGCGTGGCCGACAGCACGCCCAGGCCGATCTCCTCCAGGCGCGCGACGGCGGTGTCGAAGAGGGTCAGCGGCGTGTCCACCGCCGGAAAGCCGATCAGCGCCGCGGTGTAGCCCGCCAGCATGAAGGCGTAGGCGCGCGGCGTGCGGTCCCGCAGCGACAGCACCAGGCAGCCCGCGACCCACAGCGCCAGCGCCAGGCTGAGCAGCTCCGGCGCGTTGGCCAGGCCCGGCACCATGAGCACCGCGGCCACGCCGCCCACCAGCGTGCCGATGACGCGGAAAACGCCCTTGGAGCGCACGGCGCCGGCCATCGGATGGGCCACGATGTAGGCCGTCATCAGCGCCCAGAAGGGCCGCGGCTGGCCGGCCCAACTCGCCAGGAAGACCGCCAGCATCGCCGCCGCGAAGGCCTTGAGCGAGAAGATCCATTCGGCGCGCGTGAAGCCGGGCCGCAGCGCCGCTGGCAGCTTCAGCGGCTTCGGCAGCGCGGGCAGCCGGATCGCGGGGAAGGAGAGGGCGGGGAACTTCATGGCCGTCGTGGTGGAGCCGGCGCCTTCACTTGCGCCGCGGCGGCATGGCCGGCGTCGGCGCGCCGACGCGCTCCGCCAGCGTGGAGAAGACGCGCAGCGCCGCCTCGACGTCCGCGTCCGCGATGCCTTCGTAGAGCTCGTTGCGCAGGTCGCGCAGCGTGACCTCGATCTGCTCGCAGGCCTGGGCGCCCAGCGCCGTCAGGTGCAGCGTCTTGGCGCGGCGGTCGTCGGGATCCTCGTGCCGCTCGATGTAGCCGCCGGCGAGCAACTGGTCCAGCGAGCGCGTCAGCGACGGCCCCTCGATGCCCAGCAGCGTCGCCAGCTCGCCCTGGCGCATGCCGTCGCCCTGCCGGCCGATCATCACCAGCGGCCAGGCCAGCGCCTGCGACAGGCCCACGTGCGCCATCGCCAGGTTGGCGCGGGCGCGGTACGCCCGTTCCAGCACCGGCAGCATCATCCCGACCATCATCAGCGCCGCTTCCCGCGCGGTGCGCGTCAGCGAGCGGGCCGGCTTGTCCTTGGAGGAGTTCATGTCCGCGAGTTTAAATAGTTAGCTTGCTATCTATTTGAGTGGGGTTATTGGCGCAGCCACGCCTCGCCCGCGCCTCAGTTGCGCCTCAACTGCGCTTCAGGTGCCCCCATCGCCAGTCCATGGCGCCAGAACGCACAACGGCCGGTCTGTCGACCGGCCGTTGTTATTTCGCGTCGCGGGTTGTCAAGCCCGTGTCGCGGGTTCGGGGCTCAGGATCAGTCCTTGTCCTTCATCTGGAGCATGCGGTTGGTGCGCAGCGCCACCAGCGTGCAGACCGCGCCCGAGAGCAGGTAGGCCGAGACCGCCCACAGCCCGTAGTGCGCGGACAGGCCCAGCGCCACCAGTGGCGCGAAGGCCGCGCCGATGATCCACGCCAGGTCTGACGTGAGCGCCGCGCCCGTGTAGCGGAAGTGGGGCAGGAAGTTGGACGTCACCGCGCCCGCGGCCTGGCCGTAGGACAGGCCCAGCAGCACGAAGCCGACCAGGATGAAGATGTTCTGGCCCATGGTGCCGCTGTCCAGCAGGATGGGCGCGAACAGGCTGAAGATGCCGATCGTGGTCGCCAGCGTGCCCAGCGTGCTGCGCCGGCCGATGCGGTCCGCCACCATGCCGGAGACCGGCATCGCCGCCGCCGCCAGCAGCGCCCCGATGACCTGCACCGTCAGGAACTGGGTGACGTTCTGGTCGCCATACAGCATCACCCATGACAGCGGGAACACCGTGACGATGTGGAAGAGGGCGTAGCTCGCCAGCGCCGCGAACGCGCCGATGAAGACGTTGGCGCCCTGCTGCGAGAACAGCTCGCCGGCGTCGCAGGGGTCGAGTTCATGCTCCTCCAGGTTCTTCTCGTACTCGTGCGTCACGACCAGGCGCAGCCGCGCGAACAGCGCCACCACGTTGATCGCGAACGCCGCGAAGAACGGATAGCGCCAGCCCCAGCTCAGGAAGTCGATGGTGGCCAGGCTGCTCCACAGGTAGGCGTACAGCGCCGCGGCGATCAGGAAGCCGATCGGCGCGCCGAGCTGCCCCAGCATCGCGTACCAGCCGCGGCGGCCCTCCGGCGCGTTCAGCGCCAGCAGCGACGGCAGCCCGTCCCACGACCCGCCCAGTGCCAGACCTTGCCCGATGCGGCAGGCGGCCAGCAGGGCGATGGCCGCACCGCCCCAGGTGTTGAATCCAGGCAACACCGCGATCGTGCAGGTCGAGATGCCCAGCAGGAACAGCGCCACCGTCAGCTTCACGCTGCGGCCGAAACGGCGCTGGATCTCCATGCCGACCATGGTCCCGATGGGCCGCACCACGAAGGCCAGCGCCAGCAGCGCGAAGGCGTACAGCGTGCCCTCCAGCCGCTCCATGTGCGGGAAGAAGATGGACGGGAACACCAGCACCGAGGCGATCCCGTAGACGAAGAAGTCGAAGTATTCCGAAGCCCGCCCGATCACGACGCCCACGGCGATGTCGCCCGGGGCGATGGCGTCCTGCTCCTCCTGCGTCGCCACCCCGCTGCCTCGCGGCAGCGGCTGGCCCACGGTGGAGAGGTGTTGCCCGGCTGTCGAAAGGGTGCTGCTGTTCATACGTCTCCTACCTGGGACAAAATGTCCAATAGTTGGTTTGAGTCAATCGGGCAAAATCTGCGCCCGGCGTGCAACGGTCGACAACTGTCGTTTTCCCCTTTATCGCTTTCCCTCCGGAGGAAACCCCCAGGTTTCGGACGGCGGGAACCCACCGCCCAGTGCGGCGGTCAAAGGGGCTCCGCGTGAACTACGCCTGCTGGTCTGCTGAAGTCCCATGTACCTCAAAGCTGCTCTGAAAACAAGTCTCGCCCGTCCACTCGCCCGTCTCGGGCTGCTGGCCCTGGCGCTGCCCCTGTCCGCCTGCAACATGGTCGTGATGAAACCCTCGGGCGACATCGCGAACCAGCAGGCGCAACTCATCGTCGCCTCGACGCTGCTGATGCTGTTGATCATCGTCCCGGTGATCATCCTGACGCTGGTCTTCGCGTTCCGCTACCGCGCGTCCAACACGCAGGCGACCTACTCGCCGGAGTGGGACCACTCGACGCGCCTGGAACTGGTCATCTGGGGCGCGCCGCTGCTGATCATCATCGCGCTGGGCGCGATGACCTGGATCTCGACGCACAAGCTCGATCCGTTCCGCCCGCTGGAGCGCCTGGACGCGCAGCGCGCGATCCCCGCCGGCGTGGAGCCGCTGACCGTCGAGGTCGTGGCGCTGGACTGGAAGTGGCTGTTCATCTATCCCGAGCAGGGCATCGCCACCGTCAACGAACTGGCCGCGCCCGTGGATCGTCCGATCCACTTCAAGATCAGCTCGTCGACCGTGATGAACGCGTTCTACGTGCCCGCGATGGCCGGCATGATCTACGCGATGCCCGGCATGCAGAGCCAGCTGCACGCGGTGATCAACAAGCCCGGCGTGTATGACGGCTTCTCGGCGAACTTCAGCGGCGATGGCTTCTCGCACATGCGCTTCAAGTTCCACGGCCTGTCCAACGACGAGTTCACCGCCTGGGTCGAGCGCAACAAGGCCGACGGCGTCGCGCTGACCAAGGACCTGTATCTGGACCTGGAGAAGCCGTCCGAGCGCCAGCCGGTGCGCCGCTTCGCCAGCGTCGCCCCGGGCCTGTTCGATGCGGTCGTGAACCGCTGCGTCGACGGCTCCAAGATGTGCATGGGCCAGATGATGGCGATCGACGCCGCCGGCGGCGGCGGCAAGGGCGCCATCGACGGCCTGGCCAGCAAGGCCTGGAGCAATGAGCAGCGGCGCATCTTCGTCGCTTCGCTGTGCACGCCCGACAACGCGGGCCAGTACGCCTCCCAGTGGCAGGCCTCGGCCACCCGTAACTGACCCGCAGGACCCGGCGCCGCGCTGTGACCAGACGCGCCGGGCCCGCAAGCACCATCGAGATCCAAGATGATTGACGCTCAAAAGCTCATCTTCGGGCGCCTCAGCCTGGAGGCGCTTCCGCTCCACGAGCCGATCCTGATCGGCACCTTCGCCATGGTCGCCCTGGGCGGCCTCTTCGTCCTCGCCATGATGACGAAGTTCAAGCTCTGGGGCCCCTTCTGGCGCGACTGGGTGACCAGCATCGACCACAAGAAGATCGGCATCATGTACATCGTGCTGGGCCTGGTCATGCTGCTGCGCGGCTTCGCCGACGCGGTCATGATGCGCGCCCAGCAGGCCATCGCCTTCGGCGACCAGCTCGGCTTCCTGCCCCCGCACCACTACGACCAGGTCTTCACCGCCCACGGCGTGATCATGATCTTCTTCGTGGCGATGCCGCTGATCACGGGCTTCATGAACTACGTGGTGCCGCTGCAGATCGGCGCCCGCGACGTGGCCTTCCCCTTCCTGAACAACTTCAGCTTCTGGATGACCACCGGCGGCGCCGTGCTGGTCATGATGTCGCTGTTCATCGGTGAATTCGCGCGCACCGGCTGGCTGGCCTATCCGCCGCTGTCGGGCCTGCTCGCGAGTCCGGGCGTCGGGGTGGACTACTACATCTGGTCGCTGCAGGTGGCCGGCGTGGGGACGACGCTCTCGGGCATCAACCTGATCGCCACCATCATCAAGATGCGCGCGCCGGGCATGACCATGATGAAGATGCCGGTCTTCACCTGGACCTCGCTGTGCTCGAACATCCTGATCGTGGCCTCGTTCCCGATCCTGACGGCGGCCCTGGCGCTGCTGTCGCTGGACCGTTACGCCGGCACCAACTTCTTCACGACGGACCTGGGCGGCAACGCCATGATGTACGTCAACCTGATCTGGATCTGGGGCCACCCCGAGGTCTACATCCTGGTGCTGCCGGCCTTCGGCATCTTCTCGGAGGTCGTGTCGACCTTCAGCCAGAAGAAGCTGTTCGGCTACGCCTCGATGGTCTATGCGACCGTCGTGATCACGATCCTGTCCTACCTGGTGTGGCTGCACCACTTCTTCACGATGGGCTCGGGCGCCAGCGTCAACTCGTTCTTCGGCATCACGACGATGATCATCTCGATCCCGACGGGCGCGAAGATCTTCAACTGGCTGTTCACGATGTACCGCGGCCGCATCAAGTTCGAGGTCCCGATGTACTGGACCGTGGGCTTCATGGTCACCTTCGTGATCGGCGGCATGACGGGCGTGCTGCTGGCGGTGCCGCCGGCCGACTTCGTGCTGCACAACTCGCTGTTCCTGATCGCGCACTTCCACAACGTGATCATCGGCGGCGTGCTGTTCGGCCTGCTGGCGGGCATCTCGTACTGGTTCCCGAAGGCCTTCGGCTATAAGCTCGATCCGTTCTGGGGCAAGTGCTCGTTCTGGTTCTGGCAGATCGGCTTCTTCGTCGCCTTCATGCCGCTGTACGTGCTGGGCCTGATGGGCGTGACCCGCCGCATGAGCCACTTCGACGATCCGTCGCTGCAGATCTGGTTCCAGATCGCCGCGCTGGGCGCGCTGCTGATCGCCGCCGGCATCGGCTCCTTCCTGATCCAGCTGGTGGTGTCCTTCCTCAAGCGCGACCAACTGCGCGACGTGACCGGCGACCCCTGGAACGGCCGCACGCTGGAGTGGTCGACCTCGTCGCCGCCGCCGCAGTACAACTTCGCGTTCACGCCGGTGGTGCATGACCACGACGCGTGGCACGACATGAAGACGCGCGGCCATCAGCGCCCGGTCGGCGGCTTCAAGGAGATCCACATGCCGAAGAACACCGGCGCGGGCGTGATCCTGGCGGGCCTGTCGACGCTGTTCGGCTTCGCGCTGATCTGGCACATGTGGCTGGTGGCCGGCGTCGCCTTCGCGGTGACGGTGATCGCGGCGATCGTCCACACCTTCAACTACAAGCGCGACTACTACATCCCCGCCGATGAAGTCACGCGCACGGAGGATGCCCGCACCCAGGTGCTGGCCGCCCAGGCCTGAATCCGCAGCGAGCGATATCCAACATGCAAGCAACGACCATGACGAACAACACCGGCGCGCCGGTGTTCTACGACAACGGCGATCACCATCCGCAGCACGGCACGCTCCTCGGGTTCTGGATCTACCTGATGAGCGACTGCCTGATCTTCGCGGTGCTGTTCGCGACGTATGCGGTGCTGGGCCGCAGCTACGCGGCCGGCCCGTCGGGCGCCGACCTCTTCGACCTGCCGCTGGTGGCGCTCAACACCGGCTTCCTGCTGTTGTCCTCCATCACCTATGGCTTCGCCATGATCAAGATGCTGGCCAACAAGAAGCAGGGCACGCTGGCCTGGCTGGCGGTCACCGGCATCCTGGGCCTGTGCTTCCTGGCCGTGGAGCTCTACGAGTTCGCGCACCTGATCCATGAGGGCGCGGGTCCGCAGCGCAGCGCGTTCCTGTCCTCGTTCTTCACGCTGGTGGGCACGCACGGCCTGCACGTCACCTTCGGCACGATCTGGCTGGTGACGCTGATGGTCCAGGTGACCAAGCTGGGCCTGACCAAGGAGAACAAGCGCCGCCTGATCTGCCTGTCGATGTTCTGGCACTTCCTGGACGTGATCTGGATCGGTGTCTTCACCTTCGTTTATCTGATGGGAGCGCTGCAGTGAGCGACCATGACCACAAGCACGACGACCACGGCCACGGCCATGGTCACGACGATCACGACGACGTCGGCTACCACGCCACCGTCAAGGGCTACGTGATCGGTTTCATCCTGTCGGTGATCCTGACGGCGATCCCGTTCTGGCTGGTGATGGGCAAGGTCATCGCCTCGCCGGCGACCACGGGCATCGTGCTGCTGGCCTTCGCGGCGGTGCAGATCGTGGTGCACATGATCTATTTCCTGCACATGAACTCGAAGGTCGAGGGCGGCTGGTCGATGCTGTCGCTGATCTTCACGATCGCCGTCGTGGTGATCATGCTGGCCGGATCGATCTGGGTGATGTTCCACCTGAACAGCAACATGATGCCGATCCACGACATGCGCAACATGCCCTGATGGACGAGGTTCATCCGGAACTGCCGCGGCCGCGCCGCAGCACTGCCTTCTGGGCGCTGCTGCTGGGCGCGGCCCTTTTGTTTGCGGCCTTTGCCGCGCTGGGGGCGTGGCAGCTGCAGCGGCTGGGATGGAAGCAGGACCTGATCGCGCGCGTGGAGCGGCGGCTTGCCGCGGAGCCGGTGCGCGCGCCCGGCGCGGACCGCTGGCAGACGATCACCAAGGCGGAGGACGAGTACCGCAAGGTCGTGCTCACCGGCACCTTCGACCACTCGCGCGAGACGCTGGTGGGGGCGAGCACCGAGCTGGGCACCGGCTACTGGGTGCTGACGCCGCTGCGCACGGTGCGCGGCGACTGGGTGCTGGTCAATCGCGGCTTCGTGCCGCCGGAATTCAAGACACGCGCGTCGCGCACGGCGTCGGAGACGCAGGGCGAGGACCGCGTCGTCGGCCTGCTGCGGCTGTCGGAGCCTGGCGGCGGCCTGCTGCGCCGCAACGTGCCGGAGCAGGATCGCTGGTACTCGCGCGATGTCCAGGCGATCGCCAAGGCGCGCCATGTGGTCGAAGGACCGGTGGCGCCGTACTTCGTCGACGCGGCCGCGGCCGATGACCAGACGCGCTGGCCGCGCGGCGGGCTGACGGTGGTGCGCTTCAACAACCATCACTTGCAATACGCGCTGACCTGGTTCGCGATGGCCGCGATGACGGCGGGCGTGGGCGTCTGGCTGTGGCGTGTCGAGCGCCGCAGGGCGCTGGGTTTGCCGGGCTCGAAGGACTGAGGCGCGGACCATGCTGAGCCGTCCCGATCCGGACGACGACCACCCCGACGACAGCCGTTACCTCGACGGCGCCGGGGCGCTGGCGCGTGGCGACACCTCGGGCGCGGGCCGGGCGCTCGAGGCGGGACGCAACAACCTGCAGCAGTTGGTGCAGCTGCGCTGGCTGGCGGCGGCGGGGCAGTTCGCGACGGTGCTGTCGGTCCACTTCGCGCTGCACATCCGGCTGCCGATGCCGGAGATGCTCACGCTGCTGGCGGTGCTGGTGCTGTTCAACGTGGCCTGCTGGCTGCGCACGCGCTGGGTGCCCAGCGTGCGCAACGCCGAGCTGTTCGCCGGGTTGCTGGTCGACATCGCGGTGCTGAGCGGGCAGCTGTACTACAGCGGCGGCGTCACCAATCCCTTCATCTTCCTGTTCCTGCTGCAGATCGCGGTGGGCGCGGTGCTGCTGCCGTCGCGCTACATCTGGTTCACGGTGGCGGTGACGGGCGGCTGCTTCGTGGCGCTGACGCAGTGGCACCTGCCGCTGCTGGTGCCGGACATGGAGGGCCTCTCGCTGCCGCCGCATTACATCGGCGGCTTGCTGATCTGCTTCGCGATCAACGCCGGGCTGCTGGTGATCTTCATCCAGCGCATCGGCCGCAACCTGCGCCAGCGCGACGCGCGCCTGGCCGATCTGCGCCAGCGCGCCGCCGAGGAGGAGCACATCGTGCGCATGGGCCTGCTGGCCTCGGGCGCGGCGCATGAGCTGGGCACGCCGCTGGCGACGCTGTCGGTGATCCTGGGCGACTGGTCGCGCATGGCGCCTTTCGCCGGCGATCCGGAGCTGCGCGAGGAGATCGAGGAGATGCAGGTCCAGCTGCGGCGCTGCAAGGCGATCGTGAGCGGGATCCTGATGTCGGCGGGCGAGTTGCGCGGTGAATCGCCGGTGGTGACGACGCTGCAGGCCTTTCTTGATGACCTCGTGCAGCATTGGCTGACGACGCGCGCGCATCACGGACTCGAGTACCTGCCCGATGTCCATCTGCCGCGCCTGCGCATCGTGTCGGACGTGGGGCTCAAGCAGATGATCGACAACGTGCTGGACAACGCGCTGGAGGCGGCGCCTGGCCAGCCGGTGACGCTGCGCGCGCTGACGGAGGATGGACAGCTGGTGCTGCGGGTCGCGGATCGAGGCGCGGGTTTCCTGCCGGAGATGCTGGAGCGCTTTGGCAAGCCCTATCAATCGAGCAAGGGGCGGGCCGGCGGCGGACTGGGGTTGTTCCTGGCGCTGAACGTGGTGCGATCGCTGGGCGGACGGCTGCAGGCGCGCAACCGTCTGGCGGAAGAGGGTGGCGGCGCCGAGGTGGAGATCCGTCTGCCGTTGTCCGCCCTGGCCCCCCAGGACCTGCCGGAGAATGCTGCCCATGGATGACCTTTCGCCTGCGGACACGGACCGCCTGCTGCTGATCGTCGAGGACGATGACGCCTTCGCGCGGACGCTGTCGCGCTCGTTCGAACGCCGTGGCTATCAGGTGCTGCGCGCGACCAGCGTGGAGCAGGTGCAGAAGCTGCTTGCCGAGCGCGGCCGGGAAGAGGCGCCGGAGTACGCCGTCGTCGACCTGAAGCTGGCGGGCGGCGGTTCCGGGCTGTCGTGCGTGCAGATGCTGCACGAGCATGACGCGGAGATGGTGATCGTGGTGCTGACCGGCTACGCGAGCATCGCCACGGCGGTGGAGGCGATCAAGCTGGGCGCGCGGCACTATCTGGCCAAGCCCGCGAACACCGATGACATCGAGGCGGCGTTCGCGCGCGCGCAGGGCGACGCGGAGGTCGAGGTCACGGACCGGGCGACCACCTCGATCAAGACGCTGGAGTGGGAGCACATCCACGAGACGCTGGCGGCGACGGGGTTCAACATCTCGGAGACGGCGCGGCGGCTGGGCATGCACCGGCGCACGCTGGCGAGGAAGCTGGAGAAGCAGCGGGTGAAGTGAGGGCGGAGCGCCGCTCGTTTTGAGCGACGCGCGGCGGCCTTATCCTGATCGTGTCGTGGCAACTCGATACGAAAGGAAGATCGATGAAACCCTCGCAGGCGCTTGCCTTGAAACGAGACCTGATCGGCTCGATCGTGGCCCGTTATCCCACGACGAACCTGCGTGTCTTCGGATCCGTGCTGCATGGGCAGGATCGCGAGGACAGTGACCTGGACCTGCTCGTCGACGCCATGCCGAGCGCCACCTTGATCGACCTCAGCGGTCTTCATCTGGAGCTTGAAGACCTGCTTGGCGTTCCCGTGCATCTGCTCACCCCGGGAGACCTTTCTCCGAGGTTCCGTGGCGAGGTGCTTGCAGAGGCGCGTCCGGTATGAGCCGCATGGGATTGGTCGAGTACCTTGACCACATGCATGAGGCCGCGACCTTGGCGCATGGCTACGTCGCGGAGATGACCCAGGCTCAGTTCCAGAGCGACAAGAAGACGCAGCAGGCGGTGATCTTCAACATCGTCGTATTGGGAAGAAGCCGCAACGGTGCTGTTGAAGGGGCATGGCGCCTTCGTGGCAGGACACCCTCAGATTCCATGGCGCAGCATCAAGGACATGCGCAATCGCATCGCGCATGTGTACTTCGACATCAATCTTGATGTCGTGTGGCGAACGGTGAAGATCTGGGTCCCCGAACTCTTGGCGAAGCTGCCTGCCGTGCGGGCGGCGGCAATCGCCGCCGGTGGATAACGCGAACGTGCCATGAGAAAGGGGCCGCGAGGGCCCCTTGTCATTGACGCAGACGGACGCTCAGTTCGTACGCGTCGCCGCCGGCGCGCGTACCACGCGCGACTTGCCGCCGGTGGTGACGACGATCACCGGCTCGCCGGCGATCCAGTTTTCGTTGCCTTGCGCCTGAACGATCGCGCGGCGCTCACCGTTGCGCAGTTGCAGCAGGATCTCGACGGCCTGTTCCTTGGTCACGCCGCGTTCGACGGCGTTGCCCAGTGCCGCGCCAGCCACGGCGCCCAGCACGCCAACGACCAGGCCTTCACGATGGCCGCCGACACTGCCGCCGGCCACGCCGCCCACGACCGCGCCGGTCACCGCGCCAGCGCCGCTCTGCGAGCCGTCCACCGTCACCGGGCGCACCGACAGCACGGTCGCGTCCTGCACCTGCGACATGCGCTGCGCATCGCCGCGCTGGATCACATCAGGGCTCGTCGTCGAGCACGCGGCCAGGGCGGCCACCATCGTGGCAATCAGCAGCTTCTTCATTTCATCTCTCCAGGTCGATGCCCGGCCAACGGATGCCTGTGACCTTCCGTTGACCGTGCAACAAGTCTTTACCCGCCCGTGACACGGACCCGCGCCGCATGGCGGACGCACGTGAAGGACTCTACCGGAGCCCGCTTTGACGCCCCTTAAGACCGCCGAACGACTGCGATGGCAGCGCGGTCAAGCACGGCGGCGCGCTACGACGCGTACAACCTCGACGACTTCGGCACGCTCGCCAGCAGGAACTCCATCTGGTCGGCCAGGATGCGCCGGCCGCGCAGGATCATGTCCTCGTGCAGGCTGGGCACGTACGGGAGATAGAGCAGCGACATGCGTGCCTCTTCCGGTGTGCGGTTGCCCTTGCGGCCGTTGCACGCGCGGCAGGCGGTGATGCAGTTCATCCACGAGTCCTGCCCGCGGCGCGACACCGGCTGGATGTGCTCGCGCGTCAACTGGTCGGGATGGAAGCGGTGGCCGCAGTACGCGCAGACATGCCGGTCGCGCGCGAACAGCTTGAAGTTGGACAGCGCCGGCGCCTGGCGCCAGGCGCGGCTCGGGATCGCGCCGCGCACCGCGACGATCGGATGCAGCTCGATCCGCGATTGCAGCCCCGTCAGCCGCTGGAAGCCGCCGCGCAAGATGTGGCACGGCTCGCCCAGCGTCCACGCCACCGCGTCGCTGGCATACAGCACCGCTGCTTCCTTCGTCGAGATCCAGGCCTGCGGTCGGCCCGAGATGTCCAGCTGCAGAACGTCCACGGTCGATGACCTCCAGCGACAAAGGGTAATCCAGTCGCAGGGGGCAACTCAAGTGCCAGCCGCGCACGGTGGCGCCGCCGAGACGATATTCAGGCTGTTCGCCGACGATAGGCGCCCGTGGGCCAAGGTTCAACCCGGCGTATCCCCATTCCGAACTGCTTCCTTCGGCTCAGTCCAGGTGTCTCGGCCGCGTCACGCCTCACGAGGGCAGCTTGCCCAGCGCCCGCAGTTCCGCCAGCGCCACCAGCCCGCCACTGGAGAGCGCGTCCTCCGGCAGCCGCGCGCGGCCGATCCGCACGTCCGGCGCCAGCACGTCGAGCCGCTCCCGCAGCGAGGGCGTGTCCTCGCCGTCGACCTGCACGACGCAGAGCCGGTCCGCCGCGCCCGGATGGACCCAGCCGACCAGATCGCCGCTGTCGACAGCGGCGATCAACTGCGCCGCCAGCGGCGGCAGTTCCTCGGCGCGGCCGGCGATCACATGCACGACGACCTCGCCGCCATCGCGCATCGCCAGCTTCACCGTCTGGTCGAGCTGCTCGCGCAGTGCCGCCGCGTCGAGCGGCGCCGGCACCGGCACTTCCGGCTGGCCGGTCAGCTGCCGCAGCATCTCGTCGAGTTCCTCGGCCTTGTCGAAAAACCCGTTTGCCCCCGCCGCCAGGACCGCGGCGCGATACGCCTCGGTCTGATGCGACAGCACGTGCACCTGTCCGCCATAGCCCTGGCGCCGCAGCGTCTTGAGCACCGCGATGCCGGAGCCGCCCTGCGCCAGCGACAGGTCCAGCAGCACCGCCGATGGCTTCAGGTGATCGACCAGCGCCAGCGCGGTCGTCTCGTCCGCGGCCTCGCCGACCACGCGCAGTCCCGGCACCGCGTCGAGCCGCTGCAGCAACTGGCGCCGGATGGTGAAGGAGTCCTCGACGAGGACCACGGTCAAAGGTGTCGCATTCGCTTGCATCGTTCGGTCGCGTCCTCCTCGCCGCGCGAGGTCAGTCATCCAGCGGATCGAGTTCGCCCCAGCTCGTACGGCTGATCGCGCGCTTGACCTCGTCCATGAAATGCCCCTGCGGGCCCGTCGGCGCGCGCACGCCCGGCGCGGGCACCGGCGTGCCATTCGCGCCATTGGCCACCGGCGCGGCGGCCGGATCGCGCGTCGCGCGCTGCACGTGGCGGTTCAGCAGCTCGCGGTCGCGCGGTGTCAGCTGCGACGCCGCCACGACGATCACCGGGATCGCCGCCGTCAGCGGATCGCGCTGCAGCGCCTCGACGACGCCGATGCCATCGACCTCCGCCATCAGCAGATCCAGCACGATCAGGTCAGGCACATGGCGCCGCGCCAGCTCGATGCCCTCCTTGCCGCCGGTCGCCCGCAGCACCGAGAAGCCGGGCTGCGACAGATGCGCGCTGAGCGACTGCAGGTCGCCGGGCGCGTCGCTGATCGCCAGCACCAGGAATTTGCGCGTCGCGGTCGGCTTGAAGCCGAGCATCTCCAGTTCCTTGCTGAGCGCCTTGCGCGACACCGGCTTGTGCAGCACCGCCGACGCGCCCAGCGACAGCGCCACCTCCTGGCCCGCGTCCACCGACACCACCACCACCGGGATGTGCGCCCAGCCCGGCAGGTTCTTCAGCCGCGACAGCAGCTCCCAGCCATCGAGCCCCGGCAGGTTGACCTCCAGCGTGATCAGGTCCGGCCGCAGCTGGTGCGCGAGCTCCAGCGCCGCCTCCGCCGAGTCGACATGCCGCACGCGAAAGCCCGCCGCATTCAGCTGCGTCTCCATCAGCGCCGCCGCCTGCTGGTTGTGCTCGATGACCAGCGCCAGCGGCCGTGCGCCGGCCTCGTCCGGCAGGATGACGTCGGGGATCACCGGCTCACGCCACGGCAGCCAGCAGGTGAAGCAGCTGCCCTTCTCGGGCTGGCTGCTCACCGCCACCGCGCCGCCGTGCAGCTGCACCAGCCGCGCCACCGTCGCCAGGCCCAGGCCGGTGCCCTCGACCTTGTGCGTCATCACGTTGCGGATCTGGTTGAAGGGCTGGAACAGCTTCTCGAGCCCCTCCGGCGGAATGCCGATGCCATCGTCGGTGACGCTGATCTGGACGAACTCGCTGAAGTCGCTCTCGGGCAGGTCGGTGCGCCGTCCCGACGGGAAGCCCGGCAGCGCCTCGCGCGCGCGGGCTCGCGGCACGCGCCGCGCCTCGAGCCGGATGTGGCCGGCCCTGGGCGTGAACTTCGCGGCGTTGGACAGCAGGTTGTAGATGATCTGCCGCAGCCGCCGCCGGTCCACGCACACCCGCTGGCCGGCGCCGACGCCGAAGAAGCTCATCTCGACGCGGTTCAGCCGCGCGCGTTCCTGCACGATGGTCAGCGCGTCGCGCAGCAGCTCGTCCAGATCGACCGGCTCGATGTCGAGATCGACGCGCCCCGCCTCGATCTTGGCCATGTCCAGCAGGTCGTTGACCAGCGAGAGCAGATGCTGGCCCGCGTTGTGGATGTGGTTGCAGAACTCGGCCTGGCGCTCGCTGACCGGTCCGGCGGCGCCGTCGCGCATCAGCTGCGCGAAGCCGATCACCGCGTTCAGCGGCGTGCGCAGCTCATGCGACATCGTCGACAGGAAGGCCGTCTTGGCGCTGCTGGCCCGGCTGAGCTCCGCGTTGAGCTGCTCCAGCGCGTCATTGCGCTGCTGCAGCGCGGCCAGCAACTCGGCGCGGCTGTCGGCGAGGTTGCGGGCGGCGCGCGCTTCGGCGGCCTCCATCGCGCTGTTGTGCAGCTCGGCATGGACGCGGCGCGCCTCGTCCTCGAACTGCTTGCGGCGCAACTGCGCGCGCAGCCGCGCCTTGAGCAGCTCGACCTCGCCATTGGCCTTGACGACGTAATCGTCGGCGCCGGCCTCCAGGCCCGCCAGCATCGACGCGCGCCCCTCGAAGGCCGTGAGCAGCAGCACCGGGATGTCGCGCAGCGCCGGCGCGGACTTGATCCGGCGGCAGGTCTCCAGGCCGCCGATGCCCGGCATCTGCACGTCCAGCAGCACCGCGTCCACGGTCTGCACCGCGAGCAGCTCCAGCGCCTGCTCGCCATTGCCGGCCGCGATCACGTCGAAGCCGTCGTCGCGCAGCGTCGCGCCGAGCTCGGCCAGCACATTGGCGCTGTCGTCCACCAGCAGCAGGCGCTTGGGGCCGAGCAGGCTCGCGCCCTGCTCGGGCAGACTGGCCGCGGCGCTGCGCAGCATCGCGGCGACGCGCGCCAGGATCAGGTCGACGTCGTCCTGCTTGCGCGCGAACGCATCGGCGCCGGCCTCCAGCGCGCGCAGCTCCGCCTCGGGCCCTTCGTCGGCGGTGAGCAGCAGGCAGGGCGTGTGGCGCAGCGCCGGATCCAGGCGCAGCCGGCGTATCACCGCCGCGCCATCGATGCCGGGCATGTGCTGGTCGACGATCACCGCGTTGGGCCGCAGCGCGGCGGCCTGGCGCAATCCCTCCTCGCCATGCGCGGCCATGTGGATGCCGTAGCCCTGCGGCTCGAGCGCGTCGCGCAGCGCCTCGCGGAAGGTCTCGCTGTCGTCGATCAGCAGCACCGTGGCCGCGTGCGGCGCCGGCACCATCCGCGCCTGGCGCTGGCGCACCAGCTCGCGCGCGCGGTCGACGACGTAGACGCGGTCGTAGGGCTTGCCCACGTACTCGTCGGCGCCGTGGGCCAGGCCGCGCAGCCGGTCGCTGGCCTGCGATGCGTTGGACAGGATCAGCACCACGCACTCGGCGCCCTGGGGCGCGGCGCGCAGCTCGGGCAGCCAGGCGGCGCCGTCGCCGTCCGGCAGCAGGTTGTCCAGCAGCACCAGGGCCGGCACGCCGCCGGCCAGCGCGGCCCGGGCCTGCGCCAGCGAGGCGCATTCGACGCAGTCGAAGCCGGCGTCCTCCAGCGCCTCGCGCAGGTCCATCCGGACCGTCAGGCTGTCCTCGACGATGAAAGTTCTCTTGTTCATGAATGGGCTCCTCCCCAGGCCATACCGCTCAAGCCCATCAGGGCGGGGCCGATGTCGGCCAACGGCAGCACGCGCTCGGCGGCGCCCAGCTGGGCGGCTTCGCGCGGCATGCCATAGACCATCGAACTGGCTTCGTCCTGCGCCAGCGTGGCGCCTCCCGCGCGCCGGATCGCGAGCAGGCCTTGCGCCCCGTCGCGTCCCATGCCGGTCAGCAGCGCCGCCGCGACGCCGCTGCCGATCTCCGTGGCCAGCGACTCGAACAGCACATCCACCGACGGCCGGCACGAGTGCCGCGGCGGCGCATGGCTGAGCTGCAGCTGGCCGGACTGCAGCACCAGGTGCGAGTCCGGCGGCGCCAGCAGCACCTGGCCGGCCAGTTCGTGCAGCCGCTCGCCCCCATGGGCGTAGCGCACCGGATGCGCCGTCTGCGCGTCCAGCCATTCCGCGAAGCCGCGGCTGAACACCGCGTTGATGTGCATGACGATCAACACCGGCAGCGGCGCCGGCGCGGGCAGCGTCTGCAAGACCTTCATCAGCGCGCCCGGACCGCCGGTGGAGGCGCCCAGCGCCAGCAGCGCGCGGCGCGGCGTCGGCGGCGCATGCGGCAGCCGCGCCGAGGACCGGCCCGGGATGCGCGCCCGCACATGCGTGATCACGCGGATGCGCGCCACCAGCCGCAGCAGCGTCAGGTAGCGGCGCTCCCATTCGCCCTCGGGCATGGTGGCGGTGGGCTTCTCCAGCACCTCGACGGCGCCGGCGGCCAGCGCCTCGTAGGTGCGCAGCAGCTCGCCCCGGTTGGTCGACGAGGACACGATCAGGATCGGCGTCGGGCAGTGGGCCATGATGGCCTCGGTCGCGGCCTGGCCGTCCATGCCGGGCAGCATCATGTCCATCGACACGACGTCGGGCCGCAGCCGCTGGCACAGCGCCACCGCCTGGGCACCGTCGTGCGCCTCGCCAACGAGCTCGATGTCGGGCTGCGAGGCCAGCACCTCGCGGATGTGCGCCAGCACGGTGATCGAGTCCTCGACCACCAGCACCCGCAGCGGGCGCCCCGCTCTGGCGCCGGCCAGGTCGGCGGGCGCGCCGCCACCGAGCCCGCCGATGCCACCGATGCCGCCGATGCCGCTCATGCGGACGCCCCCTCCGCCGCGGGCTGCGCCGAGCGCGCCACCAGCCGCGCGACCTGCGCGAGGAACTCGTTCTGCGCGAACTCGCCCTTGACGATGTAGCCGTCGGCGCCCGCGGACTTGCCGCGCGCGAGGTCCTCCGGCGCGTTGCGCGAGGTCACCAGCACCGCCGGGATGTCGCGCAGCGACGCGTCGCCGCGAATGGTCTCGACGAATTCGAAGCCGCTCATGCCCGGCATCTCGACGTCGACGAGGATGAGCGCGTAGCGCTCCCGGCGCGCGGCCTCGAGGCCGTCCTCGGCGGAGGCAGCCATGTGCACGCGGTAGCCAGCGGCTTCGAGGATGCTCTGCTCGAGCATGCGGGTGGTCAGCGAGTCGTCGATGACCAGGATGGTGCCGGTGCGCGGCGGCGGCGGCGGCGCGCGGGGCCGGGCGTTGCGCGCGGCGGCGACCAGGCCGTCCGGCGCCAGCACCGGCACCGGCTGCCGCGCCGCGTCCAGCGCGAGCCCGGCGATCAGCGGCGAGGGCGGCAGCAGCGCCGGCGGCGGCCGCAGCACCACACTGGTCACGCCGTCGAGCGAGTCGACGCCCAGCGCCGCCCGCTGTCCGCCGGCGCGCAGCACGAGGGCGGAGCGCGGCGGCGAGGGCGGATCGCCGGGACGCAGCGCATCGGCCAGCGACAGATGGGGCAGCAGCTCGTCGTCCACGGCGACGTGCGAGCCGTTCAGCACGGGCCGCTGCAGCACGCACTCGACGGCATCCAGCGGCACCCACGCCGACATCGCGCCGGCGCAGACGCGGATCGCGCGCAGCGCCGCCAGTTGCAGCGGCACGCAGAGCTCCACCGTCGTGCCTTCGCCGCGGCGGCTGCGCAGCGTCAGGCGGCCACCCAGGCGGTCCGCCGTGTCGCGCACCAGGTCCATGCCGACCCCGCGCCCGGCGAGCGCGTCCACGCGCCGCGCGGTGCTCAGGCCGCCGCGCAGCAGGCGCTCGATCAGTGCGTCGTCGTCCAGGCGCGCCGCGCCCGGGATGCCCTTGTCGACCGCGGTGCGGCGCAGCGCGTCCAGATCGAGTCCGGCGCCGTCATCGGCGCAGCAGAACAGCACGTCGCGGCCGCGCCGCTCGATGCGCAGCTCGATCCGCCCCTGTGGCGGCTTGCCGGCGGCGGCGCGTTCGGCCGGTGTCTCGATGCCGTGCGCAACGGCGTTGCGCACCATCTGGACCAGCGCGCCGGAGACCGCGTTCAGCAGCGCCGCCTCCAGCTTCACGTC
Organism: Roseateles sp.; assembly: GCF_039595595.1. Classification (GTDB taxonomy): domain Bacteria; phylum Pseudomonadota; class Gammaproteobacteria; order Burkholderiales; family Burkholderiaceae_C; genus Roseateles. Next base: position 66,882 of record NZ_JBCNLG010000007.1, read on the forward strand.
GCCGCCCGAGCCGGTCAGCCGCGCCTGCTTGTCCTGCGAGCGCGCCGCGTCGCGTGCGCTGCGTTGCAGCGGCGCGAACAGCTGCGACGCGGGCAGCAGCCGCAGCTGCTCGGCGTCATCGCGCAGCGCCACGAGCTCGCGCGCAAGCTGGCGCACGCCGCGTTCGATCTGGTCCTCGATGCGCGCCAGCGGGCCGGCGAGCAGTTCCTGCTGGCCTGAGAGCGTGCCGCGCAGTTCGCGCAGCAGCGCCGCGGCGCGCTCGATGGGCACGAGATGGCCCTGCGCGCGGGCGATGTCGCCCAGCAGGCCGTCGAGTTCCTCAGGCAACAGCTGCGGCACGGTCAGCAGGCCCGCGATGGGATCGTCGCCGGGCTCTTCACCGGGGAGCCCGGCGGCCGGCGTCGACGGCTCCGCAGGTGCCTGTCCATCGGGTGACGCGGAAACCGGGGAAGAGGGGAGAGGGGGGGAAGGGCGGCTCGCGCCCGGAGCCGGCGAGTGGCTCGCGGTCGCCGGTGCGGGCGAAGCCGCCGGCGCGTCCAGGGCCGAGATCGCGTCGCCGGCGGCGTCGATCAGCGCCAGCAGCGCGTCGATGCCGGCGCGGTCGGGAGCTTCGCCGCTGTCGCGCAGCGGCGTGAGCAGGTCCTCGATCGCATGCGCCTGCGCAGCGATCGCGGGCTGGCGCACGACGCTCGCCGCGCCCTTGAGCGTGTGGGCCAGGCGCAGCATCCGCGGCGCGAGGTCGGGCACGGAGCCCTGCTCGGCGGCGAGCACGGCCTCGCTCATCTGCCGCAGCAGATCGCGGGCTTCGACGCGGAAGAAGCGGTAGGGGTCCTTGGCCACGGGCGCGCGCTGTCGGGTTGAAGGGAAGGGACGCCGCTCAGGTCGGCTGAGCCTGCACGAGTCGCAGCAGATCACGCGACATCTCGGCCAGCTCGGTGGCGGTCTGCGAGGTCTGGCCGGAGCTGGCCTCGGTCTCGCGCGACGCCTGCGCGGTGTTGGACAGCGCGACGTTGAGCTGCTCGACCGCGGTCGCCTGCTGCTTGGTGGACAGCTCGATCTCGCGTGCCGCGTCCATCGTCGTGACCACCAGGCCGGCGATGCGGCCGAAGGTCGCGGCCACCTCGTCGAACTGGCGCGCGCCCGCGTCGACGGCCTTGGAGCCGGTCTCGGTGGCCATCACCGTCGTGTTGACCGCGCCGCGCACGTCGTCGATCTGCACGCGGATGTCCTTGGTCGATGCCGTCATGCGGTCGGCGAGCTTGCGGATCTCGTCCGCCACGACGCTGAAGCGCCGCCCCGCGTCGCCCGCCACGGTGGCCTCGATGGTGGCGTTGATCGCCAGGATGTTGGTCTGCTCGGCCAGTTCGCCGACCAGATCCAGCACCACGCCGATCTGCTGCGACTTGCGGCCCAGGTCCAGCATGTGGTCCACCACCAGATCGATCTGGCGCCGCATCGCGGCGATGGTCTCGCGCGCGGCCTGCAGCGTGCCGTCGCCGCCACGCGCGAAGCTGGCGGTCTGCTCGGCGATGCCGACCACGCGCTGCGCGCTGTCGGCGATCTGGCGCGAGGTGGCCAGCAGCTCGGAGATCGTGGTCGAGATCTCGGTCATCGAGGTCGCCGTCTCGCGCGCGCCGGCGGCCTGCTGATTCGCGGCCGCCTGCAGCTCGGCCGACGAGCGCTGCACATGCTTGACCGCCGTGCCGACCTGGCCGGTCAGCGCGCGGCTGAGCGTCAGCGCCGCCGCCAGCACCAGCAGCGCACCGGCCACCGTGCCCCAGACGATGGTCTGGCGCACGCCGTTGGCGGTGGACTCGACCTCTCTGGCGCGCTCGCGCAGCAGGTCGGTCTCCTCATCCTCCATCTGGGTGATCACGGCGCGCAACTCGTCCATGCGGCGCTTGCCCTCGCCCAGTTTGACGTTGCGGATCGCGGCTTCCTGCCCTTCGCCGCGGCGGGTGTCGATGCGCTCCTTGTGCATCGCCATCAGGCCGTCGATCATCGCGCTGGCTTGCTCGAAGCGCGCCTGCTGCGCCGGGTTGTCGCGCAGCAGCGGCTTGAGTTCGGAGATCAGCTTGGGCAGGCTCGTGAGAGCGCCGCGGTAGGGCTCGAGGTAGCCCTCCTCGCCGGTCAGCAGATAGCCGCGTTGCGAGGTTTCGGCATCCTTCATCAGGCTGAGCAGCCCGCCGATGTGGGTCACCGCCGCATGGGTGCGGGTGACCTGGTAGCTGTTCTGCGCCAGCACGTCGACGCCGCGATAGGCCAGCACGCCGATCAGCATCAGCAGCGCGAAGGACAACGCGAATCCCACCGCCAGCTTTCTTCCGAAGGTCCACATGGCTCGCTCCCTGTCATCGGCCGGCGCGGCCGGCGGTCGTTGTGCTTGTGTCACGGTCGGCGAAGGCCGCGCCGTCGAGCTGGCCGCCCGCGATCGCGGCGATCACCCCCTCGAGCTCGATCAGCGGCCGCAGCGCGCCGCCGCAGCGCACGGCCCAGCCGGTGCCGGTGGCGTCGCTCTGCTGCAGGCGGTCGCCGGGCGACAGGCGCCACTGCCCGTCGAAGCCCTCGAAGGCCAGCGCCAGCGGGGCGGCCCGCGTGATCGCCCACCAGCGCGGCGCCGTCGCCGGACCGCGTCCGATCAGCGCCTGCAGGTCGTAGAGCGGCAAGACCTGGCCCTGATGGCCGGCGAGTCCGAGCAATCCCGGGGCGGTGGCCGGATAAGGGGCGGGGGGCATGGCGGGCGTCAGTCCGGCCAGGTCGGCCAAGTTCAGGGCGAACGGGTCGCCGGCAATCCGTATGCCCAGCACGTCGAGCGCGGCCTCGTCCTCGCGCCGGCGCAAGGGCTCGGCGAAGGAGCGGTCGAAGGCCTCGCGCCAGTCGCGCAGCCGCGCGCGGGTCGCTTCCGTCATGAACGGACCTCCCGGATCTCGTCGCGGCACAGGCGCCGCAGGTCATCGCGTTCGAAGCCGCCACCGAAGCGGCGCAGCCGCTCGGTGGACTCGCCCTCCAGCAGCTCGAGCGCGCGCCGCAGCTCACGCCGCGCGGCGACGACCTCGCCGCGGCGCCGTGCCAGCAGTCCCAGCCGCAGGTGCGGCAGCGCGAACGCCGCGTCCTTGGCCGCGGCGCGCTGGTGATGCCATTCGGCGGCGGGCAGTTGGCCGCGCTCCTCCATCGCCAGTCCCTGCAGGAAGAGCACGTCTGCTTGCAGCGCGGCCGGCGTGCGCGGCGCGATCAGCCGCGCGCAGGCGCGCAGGCCGTCCTCCACCTGGCCGGCCTCGACCAGCAGCAGCGCTTCGTCGAGCAGGGCCTGGTCCGCGCTCTGCGCAGCGGCCGGTCCGGGCGGCGGCGCGGCGGCAGGCAGCGGCGGCGGGTGTTCCGCGGCGGGACCGGGCGAACCCCAGGGAAAGGGCCAGGCGGGCGGCGCCTCCGGGCTCTCGCGCCGGTAGAAGAAGCAGCCGTGCGACTGCCGCAGCGCCAGGCCCGCCGCGCGCGCCTGGCTCTGACCGCGCAGCGTCTCCGCATGGCCCAGGAACAGCGCGCCGCCCGCCGTCAGCGAGCCGGTCAGGTGGCGGATCGCCTGCCGCAGCGCGGCCGGCTCCAGATACATCAGCACGTTGCGGCAGAAAATGACGTCGAAGCGGTCCGGCGTCCAGAACGCGGCGTCGGGCTGGCCGAGTTGGCGCAGCTCGAACCGCACCCGCTGGCGGATCGACGGCAGCGGCGTCCACTCGTGATCGCCGACGCGCCGGAACCAGAGGTCGCGCTGCTCGGGCGGCGTCGCGCGCAGGCTCCATTCGCCATAGCGCGCCGCCGCCGCGCGCGCCAGCGCTAGCGGGTTCACGTCGAGCGCGAGCACCTCCCAGTCGATGCCCTGCGCCTGCAGCCCGGCGCGGTGCAGCGTGATCGCCAGCGTGTAGGCCTCCTCGCCGGTGGCGCAGCCGGCGGACAGCACGCGCAGCCGGCCACCGGGCGGCAGGCCGCGCACCAGCGACGGCAGCAGCTCGGCGCGCAGCGCCTCCAACTGCTCCGGGTGGCGGAAGAAGAAGGTCTCGCCCACCGTCAGTTCGGCCGCGAGCGCGTCCAGGCCGGCCCGCGTCGGCGCCAGTTCCATCTGATCCAGGAAGCGCTGCGGGCCCGCATCGCCGGCGGCACGTCCGAGCGCCGCGCTCAAGCGGTCATCCTGACGCTCGTCGAACTGCAGGCCCAGCCGCGCCGCGAGCAGCGCGCGCAGGCGCGAGAGAAGCGGCGGCGGCATGGCGTCGGGCAGGCCCGCGCGCGTCATGAGGCGGCTCCCGCCTGGGCCGGCGCCAGCGGCGCCGCGGCGTGGCCGAGCAGTTCAGCGGGCAGCAGCCGGCCCTGGTCGAGCACGGCCACCAGTTCGTCGTCGCGTTCGGCCAGCGCGGCGACCGCGCCATGCTCGCGATCGCGCAGCAGCGGGGGGAGGGCGCGCAGATCGGAAGCGGGAAGCTCATGCAGGCCAAGCACCTCGGCCACGGCGAGCGCGACGCGGCGCCCGCCGGTGCGCACGATCACGTAGCGCGCCGCCGGGGCCGCGCCGTTCATGCCGAGCAGGCCGGCCAGATCCACCACCGGGATCCAGTCGCCGCGGATGCGGGCCAGGCCCGGCACATGCACGACGGGCGCCGCCAGCGGCCTGAGCGGCTGCGGGCGCAGCGTTTCCTCGACCGCATCCAGCGGCAGGCCGCAGAGCCGGGACTGCACCCGGCACACCAGGACTCGAACCACGCCACTCGATGGCTTGTGCATCCTTCCGGCTCCCTGTTTGCGTCAGTCTATGCCGACGTCAGGCGAGCGGGCGTTGCCGAAGGTCACTGGCCGGGCGCCCGCGAGTCGCTCAGCGTCGCAGAGAAGCTCATCGCGCCGGGTTCGGGTAAACCCTTGAAGCGAATCGTGAGCAGGGTGATGGGCCCTGGCGAGGGGCCGAGTTTTTTAGGTCATCGCCACTAAAAAAGGGTGGTCAAGGATTGCCATTCCCGCCCGGAACTGATCAAAATAGAACGATCGTTCGTTTTATTATTCCGGGCATCGTGTCCACCACCTCCGCCACTGCCGCCAAGCCTGCCGCCCCCGCCACGCCCGTGGCGCGCCGTGGCGCGCGCTCGCTCCAGAAGGGCGCCCAGACGCGCGCCGCGATCCTGGACGCGGCGCTGGGACTGGCCTCGCACATGGGGCTGGAGGGCCTGTCCATCGGCGCGCTGGCCGATGTGACGAAGATGAGCAAGTCCGGCGTGTTCGCGCATTTCGGCTCGCGCGAGGAACTGCAGATCGCCGTGGTGCGCGAGTATCACGCCAAGTTCGAAGAGGAAGTCTTCTTCTCCGCGATCCGCCAGCCGCGCGGCCTGCCGCGCCTGCGCGCGCTGTTCGAGCGCTGGGTGCACCGCACCTCGGTCGAAGTGGACTCGGGCTGCATCTACATCAGCGGCGCGGTGGAATTCGACGACCGGCCGGGCCCGGTGCGCGACGCGCTGGTGGCCATGGTGCGCGACTGGCACGCCGCGATCCGCAAGGCCATCCTGCTGGCGCAGGAATGCGGTCATCTGGCGCCGGACGCCGATCCCGACCAGGTCCTGTTCGAGATGCACGGCCTGATCCTCTCGCTGCATCACGACGCGCGCTTCCTGCGCAGCCCCGGCGCGCTGGCGCGGGCCCGCACGGGCCTGGAGCGCATCCTCGACAGCTTCGCCACGCCGGCCGGCCGCAAGGCCGATGCCCAGGCGCGGCAGACGACACCTCCCACCGCTCCGGCGAGCGCGGCCAGCGGCCGCAAGCGCGGCTGAGCGGCGCGAGCCCTTTCCGGTCTTTCGATCCGTCGATCTTCCGATCCCTTCCAGAACCATTCTCAGGAGAGTCCTCATGCCCCAGTACAACCCGCCCCTGCGCGACATGCAGTTCGTGCTGCACGAGCTGCTGCACGCGGTCGACGAACTGAAGCTGCTGCCCGCGCATGCCGAGGTCGACGAGGACACCATCAACGCGGTGCTGGAAGAGGGCGGCAAGTTCGCCGCCGAGGTGCTGGCCCCGATCAACCTGTCGGGCGACCTGGAAGGCTGCACGCTGGACAAGACCACCCACGAGGTGAAGGCGCCCAAGGGCTTCAAGGAAGCCTACGCGCAGTACGTCGAGGGCGGCTGGCCCGCGCTCTCCTGCGATCCGGAGTACGGCGGCCAGGGCCTGCCGGTGCTGGTCAACCAGTTCATGTACGAGATGATGAACTCGGCCAACCAGGCCTGGACCATGTATCCCGGCCTGAGCCACGGCGCCTATGAGGCGCTGCATGCGCACGGCACGCCCGAGCAGAAGGCCACCTACCTGCCCAAGCTGACCTCCGGCGAATGGACCGGCACGATGTGCCTGACCGAGCCGCACTGCGGCACCGACCTGGGCCTGCTGCGCTCCAAGGCCGAGCCGCAGGGCGACGGCACCTACAAGATCACCGGCCAGAAGATCTTCATCTCCGCCGGCGAGCACGACCTGGCCGAGAACATCGTCCACCTGGTGCTGGCGCGCCTGCCGGACGCCCCGGCCGGCTCCAAGGGCATCTCGCTGTTCATCGTGCCCAAGTTCAACGTCAACGCCGACGGCTCGCTGGGCGAGCGCAACCCGGTGTACTGCGGCGGTCTGGAGCACAAGATGGGCATCCATGGCAACGCCACCGCGCAGATCGTGCTGGACGGTGCCGTCGGCACGCTGGTGGGCCAGCCCAACAAGGGCCTGCAGGCGATGTTCGTGATGATGAACGCCGCCCGCCTGGGCGTGGGCAACCAGTCGCTGGGCCTGACGGAAGTGGCGTACCAGAACGCCGTCGCCTACGCCAAGGACCGCATCCAGATGCGCGCGCTGTCGGGCCCGAAGGCGCCGGACAAGCCGGCCGATCCCATCATCGTCCACCCGGACGTGCGCAAGATGCTGCTGACCGCCCGCGCCTATGCCGAAGGCGGCCGCGCGCTGTCGGCCTACGTGGCGCTGCAGCTGGACAAGGCGCTGGCCAGCGATGACGCCGACGAGGCCAAGGCCTGCGAGGACGAGGTCGCGCTGCTGACCCCCATCATCAAGGCCTTCATCTCGGACAACGCCTGGATCGCGACCTCGCACTGCATGCAGGTGTTCGGCGGCCACGGCTACATCCACGAGTGGGGCATGGAGCAGTTCGTCCGCGACTCGCGCATCAACATGACCTACGAAGGCACGAACACCGTGCAGTCGCTGGACCTGCTGGGCCGCAAGATCCTGGGCAACAACGGCGCGACGCTGAAGAAGTTCGGCAAGAAGATCGCCGAGTTCGTCGAGGAAGAGGGCACCAGCGAAGCGATGCAGGAGTTCATCAACCCGCTGGCCGACATCGGCGACAAGGTCACCAAGCTGACCACCGAGATCGGCATGAAGGCCTTCCAGAACCCCGATGAAGTGGGCGCCGCCGCGGTGGACTACCTGCGCGTCGTGGGCCACCTGTGCTTCGCCTACATGTGGGCGCGCATGGCCAAGCTGGCGCTGGAGAAGAAGGACAGCGGCGATCCGTTCTACACCGCCAAGCTGGCGACGGCACGCTTCTACTTCGCCAAGCTGCTGCCCGAGACCGCGAGCCTGATCCGCACCGCGCGCGCGGGATTGAGCCCGCTGATGGAAATGGACGAGGCGCTGTTCTAAAAACGGCGTCACGGGCGCCCCCTCGAGCGGGGCGCCCGCGTTCACCCATTCCAAGACACCGAAGACCGGAGAGAGACAAACGATGAAACCGCTGTTCGCCACCGCCGTCGCCCTGGGCCTCGGACTGTCCGCCAATCTCGCGCTGGCGCAGACCGCCACCAGCCCGGTCGGCGTCTGGAAGACGATCGACGACGAGACCAAGCAGGAACGCTCCACCGTGCGCATCAGCGAAGTGGGCGGCGTGCTCGTCGGCCGGATCGAGAAGATCACCGACCCGTCCAAGCAGACGGCCAAGTGCGACGAATGCGCCGACGAGCGCAAGGGCCAGCCCATCCTGGGCCTGACCATCCTGCGCAACGTCAAGAAGAACGGCGACGACGCCGATCTGTGGGACGGCGGCGACATCCTCGATCCGTCCAACGGCAAGGTCTACCGCGTGCGGCTGCGCCCGGTGGACGGCGGCAGGAAGCTGGAGGTGCGCGGTTTCATCGGCATGCCACTGCTGGGCCGTACACAGACCTGGATCCGCGTCGAGTAAGCGCGGCCCCTGAAGACACATCCCCACATCCCCGAGATGTTCATTGGAGAAACCATGAGTCGATTCCAAGTTCGCAAGGTCGCCGTGCTCGGCGCCGGCGTGATGGGCGCGCAGATCGCGGCCCATCTGGTCAACGTGAAGGTGCCGGTCGTGCTGTTCGACCTGCCCGCCAAGGAAGGCCCGAAGAACGGCATCGTGGCCAAGGCCGTCGACGGCCTGAAGAAGCTCAAGCCGGCGCCGCTGGGCGTGCCCGAGAACGCCGCCCTGATCCAGCAGGCCAACTACGAGGAGCACCTGGAGCTGCTCAAGGACTGCGACCTGATCATCGAGGCCATCGCCGAGCGCATGGACTGGAAGCTGGATCTCTACACGAAGATCGCGCCGTTCGTCGCGCCGCACGCGATCGTGGCGTCCAACACCTCGGGCCTGTCGATCACCAAGCTGTCGGAAGTCCTGCCTGAATCGATCAAGCCGCGCTTCTGCGGCATCCACTTCTTCAACCCGCCGCGGTACATGTACCTGGTCGAGCTGATCAACACGCCGACCACCAACCCTGAAGTCATCGACCAGCTCGAGAGCTTCGTCACCACGGCGGTGGGCAAGGGCGTCGTGCGCGCCAACGACACGCCCAACTTCGTCGCCAACCGCGTCGGCATCGCCGGCATGATGGCCACGATGATCGAAGCCGAGAAGTTCGGCCTGTCCGTGGACGTCGTCGACGACCTGACCGGCAAGAAGCTGGGCCGCGCGTCCTCGGGCACCTTCCGCACCGCGGACGTGGTGGGCCTGGACACGATGGCGCACGTCGTCAAGACGATGCAGGACAACCTGAAGGACGACCCCTTCTACTCGACCTACGCCACGCCCAAGGTGCTGGCGGGCCTGATCGAGAAGGGCGCGCTGGGCCAGAAGGCCGGCGCGGGCTTCTACAAGAAGGTCGGCAAGGACATCCAGCGCCTGGACTTCGCCACTGGCGAGTACGTCGCCGGCGGCGGCAAGGCCGACGAGATCGTCGCGCGCATGCTGAAGAAGCAGCCGGCCGACCGCATCAAGCTGCTGAAGGAATCGAGCAACCCGCAGGCGCAGTTCCTGTGGTCCATCCTGCGTGACTCGTTCCACTACGTGGCCGTGCACCTGGACACCGTCGCCGACACCGCGCGCGAGATCGACTTCGCCATGCGCTGGGGCTTCGGCTCGCAGCAGGGCCCGTTCGAGCTCTGGCAGGCTGCGGGCTGGAAGCAGGTCGCCGAATGGGTGCAGGCCGACATCGACGCCGGCAAGACGCTGTCGAGCGCGCCGCTGCCCAAGTGGGTCTTCGAGGGCCCGGTCGCCGAGAACGGCGGCGTGCACTCGAAGGACGGCTCGTGGAGCGCCAAGGAAGGCAAGTTCAAGCCGCGCGCCAAGCTGCCGGTCTACGAGCGCCAGGCCTTCCCCGAATCGCTGGTCGGCGAGGGCGCGGTGGAGCCGCTGAAGGCGGGCACCGAGGAGTTCAAGAACGACGAGGTCCGCGTCTGGTCGCTGGACGGCGAAGTGCTGATCGCCTCGATCAACTGCAAGCTGCACCTGATCAGCCCGACGGTCACCGAGGGCCTGCTCAAAGCGGTCGAGATCGCCGAGGCCAAGTACAAGGGCCTGGTGATCTGGTCGCCGGACGACGTGTTCTCCGCCGGCGCCAACCTGGAAGCGCTGATGCCGGTCTTCATGGCCAAGGGCGCCAAGGGCATCGCGCCGGAAGAGAAGAAGCTGCAGGACATGATGCTGCGCGTGCGCTACGCCAACGTGCCGGTCGTCGCCGCGATGCGCGGCCTGGCGCTGGGCGGCGGCTGCGAGCTGGCGGTGCACTGCGCCCGCCGCGTCGCGCACATGGAGTCGTATGTCGGCCTGGTGGAAGTGGGCGTCGGCCTGATCCCCGGTGGCGGCGGCCTGACCTACATCGCGCGCCGTGCCGCTGAGATGGCCTCGGCCGGCAATGCCAACGCGGACATCTTCGCCTTCCTGAAGGACGGCTTCACCAACGCCGCGATGGCCAAGGTGGCGACCTCCGCGCTGGAGGCGCAAAAGCTGGGCTACCTGCTGGACAGCGACGTCATCGTCGCCAACAAGGACGAGCTGCTGTTCGTCGCCACGGCGCAGGCCAAGGCGATGGCGGACTCCGGTTACCGCGCGCCGCTGCGCGCCAGGTTCCCGGTGGCGGGCCGCTCGGGCATCGCGACCGTCAAGGCGCAACTGGCCAACATGCGTGACGGCGGCTTCATCAGCCAGCATGACTTCCACCTGGCCTCGCTGATCGCCGACGTCGTCTGCGGCGGTGAAGTCGAGGCCGGCTCGCTGGTGACCGAGGAATACCTGATGTCGCTGGAGCGCAAGCACTTCTGCTCGCTGCTGGAGCACCCGAAGACCCAAGAGCGAATCATGGGCATGCTCCAGACCGGCAAGCCGGTCCGGAATTGAGCAGCGCAGCCCACAAGGAACACATCATGAGCAAGCAAGTTCAAGACGCCTACATCTGCGCCGCCACCCGTCTGCCGATCGGCAAGTCGGGCCGGGGCTACTTCAAGAACACCCGTCCGGACGAGATGCTGTCCCGCGTCATCCAGGCCGCGATGGCCCAGGTCCCGGGCCTGGATCCGTCGGTCATCGAGGACGCGATCATCGGCTGCTCCTTCCCGGAAGGGGAGCAGGGCATGAACATCGCCCGCGTGGCGGCCGTGCTGTCGGGCCTGCCGAACACGGTCGGCGGCGTGACGGTGAACCGCTACTGCGCGTCGGGCATCACGGCGCTGGCGATGGCGGCGGACCGCATCCGCGTCGGCGAGAGCGAAGTGATGATCGCCGGCGGCGTGGAGTCGATGTCGATGGTGCCGATGGGCGGCAACAAGCCCTCGTTCCCGCCCGCGATCTTCGAGCGCGACGAGAACATCGGCCTGGCCTACGGCATGGGCCTGACGGCCGAGAAGGTTGCCGACAAGTGGAAGGTGAGCCGCCAGGCGCAGGACGAGTTCGCGCTCGAATCGCATCGCCGCGCGCTGGCCGCGATCGAAGGCGGCTTCTTCAAGGACGAGATCACGCCGTTCGAGATCAAGGACCGCCAGCCCGACCTGAACGGCGATGGCGTGATCGTCAAGTCGCGCACGGTCGACATCGACGAAGGTCCGCGCAAGGACACGTCGATGGAAGGCCTGGCCAAGCTCAAGCCGGTGTTCGCCGCCAAGGGCAGCGTCACGGCGGGCAACAGCTCGCAGACCTCGGACGGCGCGGGTGCGCTGATCGTGGCGTCGGAGGCGGCGGTCAAGCGCTTCGGCCTGACGCCGCTGGCGCGCTTCGTGTCCTTCGCGGTGCGCGGCGTGCCGCCGGAGATCATGGGCATCGGCCCGATCGAGGCGATCCCGGCCGCACTGAAGCTGGCCGGCATCAAGGCCGAGGACCTGGGCTGGGTCGAGTTGAACGAGGCGTTCGCGGCGCAGTCGCTGGCGGTGCTGAATGACCTGGACGCGAAGGGCATCGTGCTGGACCGCACCAAGGTGAACCCGAACGGCGGCGCGATCGCCCTGGGCCACCCGCTGGGCGCGACCGGCGCGATCCGCGCGGCATCGGTGATCCACGGCCTGCGGCGCACCGGCGCGAAGTACGGCATGGTCACGATGTGCGTCGGCGCGGGTCAAGGCGCCGCCGGCATCATCGAGCGTCTGTAAAAAGCGCGTCGGCCGCCGCAGTCCGCTCGTCCTCGGGCAGCGAGTGTGGGTGGGGCCGGAATGATGCGGGGGGTTCCCGGAGGGACGCCCCCCGCGTCGTGGAGAGCCCGCGTCTGGCCCCACGTGGTCGGGCATCCTTCGCAGGCGCCCATCAGCGTCTTCATCGAACGCCGCCTGTGGCCGCAGGTGAGCGCCTGGCTGGCATGATCGCGGCCATTCATTGAACGAGGAGAGTGCTCCATGAGCATCAAGACCGCCATCGTGAACGGCGTGCAGACCATCGAGATCGCACGCCCCGAAAAGAAGAACGCGCTGACCCGCGCGATGTACCAGGAGATGGCCGACGCGCTGGTCGCGGCCAACGCCGAGAACAGCGTGCGCGCGGTGCTGATCCAGGGCCAGCCGCAGATCTTCACGTCGGGCAACGACATCGAGGACTTCATGGGCAGCCCGCCGCGGGACGAGAACGCGCCGGTGTTCCAGTTCATGCGCGCGATGATCGGCTGCGACAAGCCCATCGTGGCCGCGGTGAACGGCGCGGCGATCGGCATCGGCACGACGCTGCTGCTGCATTGCGACTTCGTCTACGTCGCCGATGACGCGCGCCTGGCGATGCCCTTCGTCAGCCTCGGGCTGGTGCCGGAGTTCGGATCCAGCCTGCTGGTGCCCAAGCTGATGGGCCCGCGCCGCGCCGCGGAGAAGATCCTGCTGGGCGACCCGTTCACCGGCGAGCAGGCGGTCGAATGCGGTGTCGCGAACGCGGTGCTGCCGGCCGGCGAAGTGGTCGCCCATGCGCGCCGTGTGGCCGAGCGCTTCAACAAGCTCCCGCCGAGCGCCGTGCGCGAGAGCAAGCAGCTGATGCGCCGCGCGACGAAGGAGCAACTGCTGGAGACTATCCAGGCCGAGGCCGAGATCTTCGGCGCGCGTCTGCGCAGCCCCGAGGCGATGGAAGCCTTCCAGGCCTTCTTCCAGAAGCGCCAGCCGGACTTCTCGAAGTTCTGATCGCCCGCGCGGCAGGGCGGATGCGGCGTGCGCGCCGCCCTGCCGTGAGACCCCATGTCAATGGCTGCACAGGGTCGTCCGGGTGGTGGTCGCGGTGTGCGTCGTGGTCCGGGAGGGCGTCACGGTGCACGCGATGAAGGGGAAGCTCGCCGTGAGGCTGCAGCTGGCGGGCGAGGTCGTGGTGGTCGTCACGGTGCGGAACTGCAGCTCGGTGGTACTCGTGCAGGACGGGGTGGAGGCGCCCCAGAAGCCGTGCTCGCCATACGAGTAGCTGCGCGCGGCGGCGGTCATGCCGTCTTCCGAGATCCGTTCAAAGCACCAATGGTCGCCGCCGTGGACCAGGTCCAGTTCGCGGGGGTCGAGTTCAAGCATGGGGACTCCTGAATGACTGAGAGACGCAGGCGAGAGTGCCTGTGCGATGCAGTGTTCATCCCGAGGCGTCCCGCGACAACGACTGGAACCAGTGTGCTTGCCGGCCGCGAACCAAGGTTCCAGTAGGTCGGCCGACTTGAAGTGCTGGAAGGCGTCCGACGCGGCGGGCGTTGTCGAGGGGAAACGCTCATTCGCGTGATCTAGACGACTTGCTCAAGGCAGCGTCGAGCGTTTCTGCACGGCAACGTGCCATTGGCCTGGGTTCCGTGCCTCGCAATCATGAGGACTCCCTGTTGATTGGAGCGAGTCCAGATGAGCAAGAAGCGCAATGGAAAGAAGGCGAAGCCCGGAAAGCGACAGCAATGCTGCGAACGCTGCGGCCATATGGCGCGAGCTTCGATGCCAGTCGGCGAGCCGCCGAGCTGGGCTTACAAGGCTGGAACGTTCGGGCTGCCACAGGAGGGAGAGCTGAAGACGCACTCCCCGGAAGTCGCCTTCGAGCTGGCGCAGAAGGCCGGCATCGTCGATGCCGAGGGCAACCTGATGCCGGGGTACCGATGAGTGAAGGACCATTGATACTGGCCTATCACGGCTGCGACATCACGGTACGCGATCGTCTGGTGAAAGGGACGCTGGCGCGGTTGAAGCCCTCCACCAACTGCTATGACTGGCTTGGCGACGGCGTGTACTTCTTCGAGGGGGATGCCGAAAGGGCATTCGGCTTCGCGCAGGCCTCGCATCGAGCAGTTGAGAAGCTGTTGTCCGCCCGGCCGATCGTCACTCCCTCGGTGGTTGGGGCGGTCGTGGCCGTGTCTCGGTGTTGGGACATGACGACCGTTTCAGGTCAACGCGTCTATCGGTCCGCACTGGCGGAGCTGCGAGTCTCGCGGGACCTGTGCGGCAGGCCCATGCCCGTCAATCGCGCGGCCGATCTTGAGGACGAGACTGTGCGGCTGCGAGGATTGGACCGTGCTGTGTTCAACATCGGCCATCAGATGCGTGAAAGGGACGGCCAGCCTCCCTTTCAAATGGTGCGTGCAGCCTTCTACCAAGGGCGCCCTATCGTCGATGGAGGGGAGTTCCGATCAGGCACGCACCTTCAACTGGCCTTGCGGGATCAGCAGTGCGTGCTTGGCTGGTTCCTGCCCAAAGGGGTGGGGTCCGCGTTGCTCAGTGATCGGGAACTGGTCGAAGCTGAGGCCGCGATGACGAGGGCCCTTCGTGCCAGGACCGCGAACAAACCGCGAATGAGGGCACTGCCTTGAAGAACAACACGCGAAGAAACAACAACGGGTCCTGCAGGACCCGTTGTCACTTGTGCGGCGAAGCCGCTCAGGCGGTCTCGGCCGGGCTGGCCATCCGCACCGGCAGGTCGTCCGGATCGACGGTCCTGCCCGACAGCGCCAGGTCCAGCGCGTCGTGGTCCAGCGCGCGTTCCCACTTCGACACGACGATCGTCGCCACCGCGTTGCCAACGAAGTTCGTCAGCGAGCGGCACTCCGACATGAAGCGGTCCACCCCCAGGATCAGCGCCATGCCCGCCACCGGCACCTCGGGCACCACCGACAGCGTCGCCGCCAGCGTGATGAAGCCCGCGCCCGTCACGCCCGCCGCGCCCTTGGAGCTCAGCATCGCCACCAGCAGCAGCGTGATCTGGTGGCTCAGCGTCAGCTCGGTGTTCGTCGCCTGCGCGATGAACAGCGCCGCCAGCGTCATGTAGATGTTGGTCCCGTCCAGGTTGAACGAGTAGCCCGTCGGCACCACCAGGCCCACCACCGTCTTCTCGCAGCCGGCCTTCTCCATCTTCTCCATCAGCGACGGCAGCGCCGACTCCGACGACGACGTGCCCAGCACCAGCAGCAGCTCGGCCTTCAGGTAGCGGATCAGCTTGATGACCGAGAACCCGCACAGCCGCGCCACGATGCCCAGGATCACCAGCACGAACAGCAGCGAGGTCACATAGAAGCTGCCCACCAGCATGCCCAGGTTGAGCAGCGAGGCCAGCCCGTACTTGCCGATCGTGAACGCCATCGCGCCCAGCGCGCCGATCGGCGCCGCCTTCATCAGGATGTGCACCATCCGGAACACTGGCGCGGTCAGCGCCTCGAAGAAGGTCAGCACCGGCTTGCCGCGCTCGCCCACCAGCGCCAGCGCGACACCGAACAGCACCGCCACGAACAGCGTCTGCAGGATGTTGCCGTCCGCCAGCGCGCCCACCAGCGACTTCGGGATGATCTCCATCAGGAAGCCGACCAGGGTCAGGTCGTGCGTCTTCTCGACATAGCGGTGGACTTCCTTCTGGTCCAGGTCCGCCACGTTGACGTTCATGCCGTGACCCGGCTGCACCACGTTCGCGACCACCAGGCCCACGATCAGCGCCAGCGTTGAGAAGAACAGGAAATACGCCATCGCCTTGCCGAACACCCGGCCAACGCGGCTCAACTGCGTCATGCTCGCGATGCCGGTCACGATGGTCAGGAAGATCACCGGCGCGATGATCATCTTCACCAGCTTGATGAAGGCATCGCCCAGCGGCTGCAGCGTCACGGCGAACTTCGGCTCGAAGTGACCCAGCAGGATGCCGATCACGATCGCGATGACGACTTGCAGGTACAGGTGGCGATACCACGGCACGGGCAGGGCCGGCGTGGCGGAGGCGGAAGGGGACAGCATGGATTCGGCTCCGGTTGCGGCGGGGCGCAGGGGCCGTCTCGGCATGGCTGCGCGCCCAGGCCGGGCAGTATCCCACCCGCAAAAATGCGGTGTCTGCGGAATCTACGTACAAACCCGAGTGATCCAACCCCTCATCAAGGTTGTTGGCCGAAGACCCTCGACTTGCCTTCGCGATCGATCGCGACGTAGGTCAGGTTGGCCTCCGTCACCTTGACCACATGCGGGTTGGCCGGGTTGCGCTCGGCGAAGACCTCGACATGCACCGTGATCGAGGTGCGCCCGATGCGCGTGACCTGCGCATAGAAGCTGAGCAGGTCGCCCACCGACACCGGCTGCTTGAAGATGAACTCGTTGACCGCAACCGTCGCGATCCGGCCGCGCGAGATGCGCGCCGGCAGCACCGAGCCCGCCAGGTCGACCTGCGCCATGATCCAGCCGCCGAAGATGTCGCCATTGCCGTTCGCATCGGCCGGCATCGGCATCACGCGCATCACCAGCTCGCGCGGACCGATGGTCTCGGGCGACAGCGAGGGGGCCGCCGAAGGGGGGACAGTGGGGGAGGTGGAATCGCTCATGATCGGCAAACGGTGACAATGCCCACCATTGTCGTCCAGCACGCGCCGGACCTCGCGACATCCCCCTTCCGACCTCGCTCCATGCGCCGCTCCACGCTCGCCGGCACCACGCCTTCGCCCGCCGTCCCTGGCGCCGCCACGCCGCAGTCCGGCGGCGACTGGCACACCATCGCCCGGCTGCTGCCCTACTTCTGGCGCTACCGCTGGCGGGTCGGGATTGCGCTCGCCTTCATGGTCGGCGCCAAGCTGGCCAACGTCGGCGTGCCGCTGTTGCTCAAGCAACTGGTCGACAGCCTCGACCTCCCGCCCGGCAGCCCGCAGGCGCTGATGGCCGTGCCGGCCGGGCTGCTGCTCGCATACGGGATGCTGCGGCTGTGCACCTCGCTGTTCACCGAGGCGCGCGAGCTCATCTTCGCCAAGGCCACCGAGGGCGCCTCACGCAGCATCTCGCTGCACGTGTTCCGCCATCTGCACGACCTCAGCCTGCGCTTCCACCTCGAGCGCCAGACCGGCGGCATGACCCGCGACATCGAGCGCGGCACCCGCGCCGTGCACGCGCTGATCTCGTACTCGCTCTACAGCATCTTCCCGACCCTGGTCGAGGTCGCGCTGGTGCTGAGCCTGCTGGCGGTCAAGTTCGACGTGCTGTTCGCGTGGATCACCGGCGCGGCGCTGGTCTTCTACATCGGCTTCACGATCGTGGTCACCGAGTGGCGCACCAAGTTCCGCCGCCAGCTCAACGAGCTGGACTCGCACGCGCACAGCAAGGCGATCGATTCGCTGCTGAACTACGAAACGGTGAAGTACTTCAACAACGAGGACTTCGAGGCCGCCCGCTACGACCAGAGCCTGGAGCGGCTGCGCCGCGCGCAGCTCAAGGCGCAGACCACGCTGTCGCTGCTCAACAGCGGCCAGCAGCTGATCATCGCCATCGCGCTGGTGGGCATGCTGTGGCGCGCCACGCAGGGCGTGGTGGCCGGCCACATGAGCCTGGGCGATCTGGTCATGATCAACGCCTTCATGATCCAGCTCTACATCCCGCTGAATTTCCTCGGCGTGATCTACCGCGAGATCAAGCAGAGCCTGACCGACCTGGACAAGATGTTCGGCCTGCTCGCGCGCGAGCGCGAGATCGCCGACGCGCCCGGCGCCCCGCCGCTGCGCGTGGCGGGCGCGGCGGTGCGCTTCCACGACGTGCACTTCGCCTATGAACCGCAGCGGCCCATCCTCAAGGGCGTGAGCCTGGAGATCCCGGCCGGCAGGAAGGTCGCCGTCGTGGGGCCCAGCGGTTCGGGCAAGAGCACGCTGGCCCGTCTGCTCTACCGCTTCTACGACGCGCAGTCCGGCCGCATCGAGATCGACGGCCAGTCGCTGGCCGAGGTCACCCAGCACAGCGTGCGCCGGGCCATCGGCATCGTCCCGCAGGACACGGTGCTGTTCAACGACACCATCGCCTACAACATCGCCTACGGCCGGCCCGAGGCCTCGATCGAAGAGATCGAGGCCGCCGCCAGATCCGCCCACATCCACGACTTCATCAGCGCCCTGCCGCAGGGCTACCAGACCATGGTCGGCGAGCGCGGCCTGAAGCTGTCCGGCGGCGAGAAGCAGCGCGTGGCGATCGCGCGCACGCTGCTGAAGAACCCGCCGATCCTGATCTTCGACGAGGCCACCTCGGCGCTGGACTCGCGCAACGAGCGCGCCATTCAGGCCGAGCTCGAGGCCGCGGCGCAGGACAAGACGGTGCTGGTCATCGCCCACCGGCTGTCCACCATCGTCGACGCGCACGAGATCCTGGTCATGGAGCAGGGCCTCATCGTCGAGCGCGGCACGCACGCCGCGCTGCTCGCGTTGCGCGGCCGGTACGCGCAGATGTGGGCGCTGCAGCAGGATGGGCGGGAGGGCTAAACTCCCGCGCCGTGGAAACCAAATGGCTTGAAGACTTCGTGAGCCTGGCGGAGACGCGCAGCTTCTCCCGCTCGGCTCAATTGCGGCACGTCACGCAGCCGGCGTTCTCGCGCCGCATCCAGGCGCTGGAGGCCTGGGCCGGGGTCGATCTGGTCGATCGCTCGTCCTATCCGACCCGCCTCACCGCGGCCGGCGAGACGCTGCTGGGGCAGGCCGTCGACCTGCTCGGCAACCTGCAGGCCACGCGCAACATGCTGCGCAGCCACCAGTCGGCGGGGCAGGACATGATCGAGTTTGCCGTCCCGCACTCGCTCTCCTTCAGCTTCTTCCCGCACTGGCTGATGGAACTGCGCCAGCGCTTCGGCGAGGTGAAGTGCCGGCTCAACGCGCTCAACGTCCACGACGCGACGCTGCAGCTCAGCGAAGGCAACTGCGACCTGCTGGTCGTCTATCACCACCCGAGCCAGCCGCTGCAGCTCGACCCCGAGCGCTACGAATCGGTCTCGCTCGGCCACGAAACGCTGGCCGCCTATGCGAAAGCTGACACAGGCGGCGCGCCGATGTTCCGGATTTCCGGACACCCGGGCCAGAAGATCCCCTTCCTCAGTTACGCCTCGGGCGCCTACCTCGGGCGGTTGGTGGAACTGATCGTCAAGGACGCGGCGCAGCCGCTGAACCTTGAATCGGTCTTCGAGACCGACATGGCCGAGAGCCTCAAGGCCATGGCGCTCGAGGGCCATGGCCTGGCCTTCCTGCCGGCCAGTTCGGTGAAGAAGGAAGTCAAGGCGCGCCGCCTGGTGCGGGCCGCCGAGCCGGGCCAGTACGAACTGAACATGGAACTGCGGATGTACCGCGAGCGCCAGGGTTCGGCCCGGCGGGTCAAGCCGGTCGCGCAGGCGCTGTGGAACTTCCTCACCCACGCGGGCGCAGAGCAGGCATGAAACCTGCATATGTAAGCCACGTGACATGTCGAGATGCGTGATACTCCCTACCCAGCAAAGCAGCCGCTCATGGTCTGCTTCGCCGGGCTGGATGGCCGGACGTTCGAACTTCGTTTGAACTCCGTGTCGATCCCGTTCCCGTATCCGCTTTTGAATCCGAACAAGCAGGAGCAACTATGAAGAAGGCATTGCTAGTCCTGGCCCTTGGGGCGGCGTTGGTGGGCGTGGCCCAGGCCGACACGCTGAAGAAGATCAAGGACACAGGCAGCGTGACCATGGGCGTGCGCGAGTCCTCGGGCGCGCTGTCGTACACGCTCGGCGACGGCAAGTACGTGGGCTACCACGTCGAGATCTGCCAGCGCGTGCTGGCCGACGTGCAGAAGCAGCTGGGCCTGGCCAAGCTGGACATCAAGTACCTGCCGGTGACCTCGCAGAACCGCGTGCCGCTGGTGCAGAACGGCACCGTGGACATCGAGTGCGGCTCCACCACCAACAACATGACCCGCGCCAAGGACGTGGCCTTCGCCGTCACGACCTATGTCGAGGAGGTGCGCATCGCGGTGAAGGCCAATTCGGGCATCACCTCGATCGCGCAGCTCAACGGCAAGACCGTGGCGACGACCACCGGCACGACCTCCGTGCAGCTGCTGCGCAAGCACGAGCGCGCCAACGGCGTGGACTTCAAGGAAGTGCTGGGCAAGGACCACGCCGACAGCTTCCTGCTGCTGGAGTCGGGCCGCGCCGACGCCTTCGTGATGGACGGCCAGATCCTGGCCGGCAACATCGCCAAGTCGCGCAACCCGGCGGACTTCAAGATCGTGGGCGAAGTGCTGTCGGTCGAGCCGATCGCGATCATGATCCGCAAGGACGATCCGGCCTTCAAGAAGGCGGTGGACGACAGCATCATCAAGATGATGAAGTCCGGCGACATCGCCAAGCTGTACGACAAGTGGTTCACGCAGCCGATCCCGCCGACCAACACCAAGGTGGGCCTGCCGGCCACGGAAGCGACCAAGAACGCCTGGGCGCATCCGAACGACAAGCCGGTCGAGGAATACGCGAAGAAGTGATCGCGATGACCTGAGCGCAAGGCGCCCCGCGGGGCGCCTTGTCGCAAAGGCCGCATGATCGCGCGAAGCCTGCTTTCGCGAGCAGGCATCGCGCACCGGGGCCGCGGCGCGTGAGGCGGCCCTTTGCATTGATGGATGGAGCCCGCCATGGCGAGTTGGGATTGGCAGCTGTACTGCACAGACATGGTGACCGAGGAGGTCGCGCCGAAGTGTTTCGGCGCCCCCGGTTATGAGACTTACCTGGACGCGATGGTCCACGCCTGGGGCTGGACGATGACCGTCTCGGTGCTGGGCCTGCTGGTGGCGCTGGTCGCCGGCTCGCTGATCGGCGTGTTGCGGACCGTGCCGAACAAGCGCGTGGCGATGCTGGGCGAGGCGTGGACGGAGTTCTTCCGCAACATCCCGCTGATCGTCCAGCTCTTCCTGTGGTACCACGTGATCCCGCGCCTGTTCCCGGTGCTGGGCGGCGTGCCGCCGGCGGTGCTGGTGGTGATCGCCATCGGGCTGTTCACCTCGGCGCGGATTGCCGAGCAGGTCAAGGCCGGCATCCTGACCCTGCCCAAGGGCCAGCGCTACGCGGGCCAGGCGCTGGGCCTGACGCTGCCGCAGACCTATCGCCACGTGCTGCTGCCGATGGCCTTCCGCATCGTCATTCCGCCGCTGACCAGCGAGAGCATGAACATCGTCAAGAACTCGGCGGTGGCCTTCGCGGTGAGCATCCCCGACCTGGCGCAGTTCGCGCAGCAGGCTTCGGAGCAGTCCAGCTTCGTGCAGATCTTCCTGCCGGTGACGCTGCTGTATTTCGTTTCCGCGTACGCGATCAACCGCGTCGCCAAGCTGATCGAGATCTGGGTGCGCGTGCCCGGCATCCTGGGGGCCAAGTGACATGATGCAGCTTGATTTCTCGTTCCTGACCTGGGACGTGCTCTCGGCCTTCGTGGCCAAGGGCCTGTGGTTCTCGATCCAGCTGACCTTCTCGGCGATGCTGGGCGGCATCGTGCTGGGCACGGTGCTGGCGCTGATGCGCCTGTCGGGCAAGTGGTGGCTGGAGAAGCCGGCGGCGATCTACGTCGACACGCTGCGCTCGATCCCGCTGGTGATGGTGATCCTGTGGTTCTTCCTGCTGATCCCCTACGTGATGGGCCCGCTGGGCGCGGAGAAGACGGCGCTGATCACCTTCACGCTGTTCGAGGCCACCTACTACTCGGAGATCATGCGCGCGGGCATCCAGTCGGTGTCCAAGGGGCAGGTCTTCGCGGGCCAGGCGCTGGGCATGAGCTACCGCCAGACCATGGGCCTGGTGGTGCTGCCGCAGGCCTTCCGCAACATGCTGCCGGTGCTGCTGACGCAGACCATCGTGCTGTTCCAGGACACCTCGCTGGTCTACGCGATCGGCGCCTACGACCTGCTCAAGGGCTTCGAGGTCGCGGGCAAGAACTTCAACCGGCCGATGGAGACGTATCTCGTCGCGGCCGCCGTCTACTTCGTCATCTGCTTCTCGCTGTCCATGCTGGTGCGCCGGCTGCAGAAGAAGATCGCCATCATTCGCTGAGGGGTTGCACGCCATGATCGACATCAAGAACGTTTCCAAGTGGTACGGCCCCTTCCAGGTCCTGACCGACTGCAGCACGACCATCCAGAAGGGCGAGGTCGTGGTGGTGTGCGGGCCGTCGGGCTCGGGCAAGTCGACGCTGATCAAGACCGTCAACGCGCTGGAGCCGATCCAGGCGGGCGACATCGTCGTGGACGGCACCTCGCTGACCGATCCCAGGACCAACCTGCCCAAGCTGCGCTCGCGCGTGGGCATGGTGTTCCAGCATTTCGAGCTGTTCCCGCACCTGTCGGTGACGGAGAACCTGACGCTGGCGCAGGTCAAGGTGCTGGGCCGCAACATGGCCGACGCCAAGACCCGCGGCCTGAAGATGCTGGAGCGCGTGGGCCTGATGGCGCACAAGGACAAGTTCCCGGGCCAGCTCTCGGGCGGCCAGCAGCAGCGCGTGGCGATCGCCCGGGCGCTGTCGATGGACCCGATCGTGATGCTGTTCGACGAGCCGACCTCGGCGCTGGACCCGGAGATGGTCGGCGAGGTGCTGGACGTGATGGTCCAGCTGGCCAACGAGGGCATGACCATGATGTGCGTGACGCACGAGATGGGCTTCGCCAAGAAGGTCAGCAACCGCGTGATCTTCATGGACGCCGGCAAGATCATCGAGGACTGCGCCAAGGACGACTTCTTCGGCAAGCCCGAGGAGCGCTCGCCGCGGGCCAAGGATTTCCTGGCGAAGATCCTGCAGCACTGATCGCGCGCCTTCGGGCGTGCCGCCGCCAGGCCACGGGCCCGCTCCGCGAGGAGCGGGCCCTTTTCGTTGCGGCTGGCTGCGAGTTCCCGCGCGGTTGTCACTCGTCCACGGCATCGATGGCCAAAACACTCCTGGTCGAGGTCAGTGACGGCCGGCGAACTGCTCCCAACAATCGGTGCCATCGCGATTCGGCCCGTGTGTGGCGAGTCGCACGAAGCACGGGGCGTCCTGTGCGGGAATCCGCCCGCGAGGTCAGGCCGTGCGTCGACGCTCGAGCAGTCTGGAGGTTGTGCTCATGGCGACTTGGCAAAAGGCAAAAGGTTGGACGAAGCAGCGTGCTCGCCGGCCGGCGGGGCGTCAGCGGGAAGACTACGTGACTCGCATCGAGCACGATGCGAAGAACGACGCGCTGTTGCAACTGGTGCGCGCGGATTTCGCGATGCTGCGGTCAGACTTCGCCGGCCTTCGCGGCGACATGCTGGAGCGCTTCGGCAAGGTCGACGGGGAGATCACTGGCATCAAAGGGGAGATCACCGGCATCAGGGGCCAGATCGATGGGCTCAAAGGGGAGATCCACGGCATCAAGGACACGGTCGAGGGCCTGAAGAGTTCGCTGAGTTCGACGCAGTGGTTCGTGGGAGCTGCGGTGGCGCTGATGGCGCTGCTCCCGCAGTTGCCGAGCATGATTGCGGCCTATCGCTTTCCGCCGCCGCCCCGAAGCGCCTCACCGGCGGCGCGTCCGTCGCTGTCGGCGCCTGAGCCCGCTGCGAGCGGGCCTCGGGCGCAGCCCGTACAGGGGTGACCCGGTGCGACAATCCCGCCCCATGAGCGAAACCCTTGTCCTGACCCGCCCCGACGACTGGCACGTGCATCTGCGCGACGGTGCCGCGCTGCAGAGCGTCGTTCCGTACACCGCGCGCCAGTTCGCGCGCGCGATCGCGATGCCGAACCTCAAGCCGCCGATCACGACGGCCGGGCAGGCCCTGGCCTATCGCGAGCGCATCCTCGCCGCCGTCCCCGCCGGCGTGGACTTCCAGCCGCTGATGACGCTCTATCTGACCGACCGCACCACGCCGGATGACATCGCCGCCGCGAAGGCCGCGGGCGTGGTCGCGCTCAAGCTCTATCCGGCCGGCGCCACGACCAACAGCGATGCCGGCGTCACCGACATCCGCAAGACCTACGCCACGCTCGAGGCCATGCAGAAGGCCGGCCTGCTGCTGCTGGTGCACGGCGAGGTCACCGATGGCGACGTGGACGTCTTCGACCGCGAGGCCTTCTTCATCGATCGCGTGATGACGCCGCTGCGCAAGGACTTCCCGGAGCTGAAGGTCGTCTTCGAGCACATCACGACCAAGGAGGCCGCGCAGTACGTGACCGAGGCCGGCCGCTTCACCTGCGCGACGGTGACACCGCAGCATCTGCTCTACAACCGCAACGCGATCTTCATGGGCGGGCTGCGTCCGCATTACTACTGCCTGCCGGTGCTCAAGCGCGAGGAGCATCGCCTCGCGCTGATCCGGGCGGCGACCTCGGGCAGCCCGAAGTTCTTCCTCGGCACCGACAGCGCGCCGCATGCGTCGGTGATGAAGGAGAACTCGGTCTGCGGGGCCGGCTGCTTCACGGCGCTGTCCGCGATCGAGCTCTACGCCGAGGCCTTCGAGGCGGCCGGCGCGCTCGACAAGCTCGAGGCCTTCGCCAGCTTCCACGGCGCCGACTTCTACGGCCTGCCGCGCAACACCACGCAGGTCACGCTGCGCAAGACCGAATGGACGCTCCCCGAGTCCGTCCCCTTCGGCGAGGCCGCGCAGCTCAAGCCGCTGCGCGGCGGCGAGCTCATGGGCTGGAAGCTGGACTGAGCGCCGGCCGGCACCTCAGCGTGCCGATCAGGAAGCTCTCCTGACTGTCGTCGACCAGGATCGCCTTCGTCGTGGTGGCGATCCACGTCGCGCCGGGCGAGGGCGTGATGACCTCCTCGTTCGTGCTCTCCTCGCGTGACCGGAGCACGACATCGTCCTGCCGCCAGAAGACGTCGGCCTGAGCCTCAGGGAAGAAGTCGTAATCGGACTTTCCGAGCAGGTCTTCCCGCGCGTGGCCGATGAAGCGGCAGAACGCCCGGTTCAAGAACACCCATCGATGCGCCCGGTCCTTGATGAAGATCGGATCCGGGGACTGGTCGAGGGCCTGGTACAGGAAGTGCCGGTCGTCGCGCGCCTCCCAGGGCGCTGCCGCGGGCGCCAGCAGGCGCCTGATCTCGTTGACGTGCAGCCGGGCCAGGCAGGAGGCGCCCTGGCGCTCATGGATACCCGCCAGCACACGATGCACCAGCGCTTCCATCGCGACGAGACCGGCCGCATGCGCATGTTCCAGCAGCCGCACGCCGAGCGCGAGGGCCGCGGCGGCGTCGGAGCGGGCCAGGGACTCCAGCCGTCCCACAAGAGACAGGTCGAGCTGCCCGGCGTGCTGCCGTCCGTCCAGTTCGGCCACGAAGCGATAGCCCCGGCGCGGCACGGTGGCGACAAGTCTGGGCCGTCCGCTGCCGTCTCCGATCGCCCGCCTGACCTTCTGGATCGCCACCGAGATCACCGCTTCGGTCAGATGAGGATTGCGCCACACCTCGCCCAGCAGGCGGTCCTTCGTGACGACCTGATGCCGATGGCGGATGAGGTGAACGAGCAGATCGAATGGCAAGGGCTCGAGGGGCTGGGGATGACCCTCGAGGAGGATTTGCCGCTGCTCGACGCGCACCTCGCAGCGTCCGAAGACGAAGATCTCACCGCTCACGGGCTGGCTGGGCTGGTGTGGGGATGCGCGATTATCGAACCGATCTTGTTGCGGCCGGAATGTCGGCATCGATTCGGCGCAGGGGTTGAAGCGAGGTCATCGATCCGTTGAATGGCGGTGATTCATTGGTGATGCAAGGTTTGGAGATCCTTTTGAACGCGCCGGAGTGGCTTGCGCAAACTGTGAAGCGTCATCAGACATTCACCGGTGCGGCGCCGAAGCACCGTACCCGAGCACGTTCAACGAAGCACGCCCCATGCACCCTGTACGCCCCCACGCCAAGCACGCGAAACATCTGCTCCTGACGGCTCTTTTCAGCGCCATCCTGTCCGCCTGCGGTGGCGGGAATGACGAGGCCTCCCCACCGCCTCCAATGCCGGACGTCCCGGCGGATCCCACGCTGGCCGACTGCTTCGGCCTGACGGCCGGCACGGCCTACACGATGACGGATCCCGACGGGGGCAGCACGGCCGGCAAGGTCCTCGTCGTGAACGAGACCTTCGATGGGACGGCCCGCAATGGCCTGGTGGAGTTCGCCGGCGCCACCGACACCCGGAGCGCCGTGACCTATTGGTCGCCGGAATCGAACGGCATCCGGTTCTGGGGCGAGCTCGATTACGACGAGACTGGCACGGCGCAGACCAAGGTCGTCCATTCGGCTGAGTTCCTGCTGCCGCTGACGCTGCAGGTCGGGCAGTCGACGGTCTTGAAGTACACCGACACCAGCCAGCAACTGACGGGCGCTCAGGCCGGGCAGACGGACACCCAGGCGCTGGCGCAGCAGTGGACCTTCCAGGCCTTCGACACCGTGACGCTGGGCGGCAAGACCTTCACCAACACCTGCCGCATGCAGGTCATCGACGCGATGTCGAGCGAAGACGGCCCCACGACCCTCTGGTTCGCGAAGGGCTTCGGCGTCATCCACGTGCGGCACACCAACAGTGCCGGCCAGGTCGTCGAGGAATCGACGTTGAACGCCGTCACCGCGCAGCCATGACGCAGGGCCCCGAGAGGGCCTTCACTTGAACCGGTACTGCGCGGACAGGTAGAAGAACCGTCCGCGCGGATCGGTGTAGCTCGGGTCATAGCCCGAGATGAAGAAGTAGGCCTGGTTCGAGAACGGCGGCGACGTGTTGAACAGGTTCTTCACCCCGGCCCGCAGCGTGAGCGCGGCGGTGGCGTCCCAGCCGCCCGACAGGTCCCAGAGCGAGTACGCCTTGACCTTGTTCTTCCCGACGATGAGCCCGGTGTTGGTGTCGATCGCCGAGTTCTGGTCGTCGTAGCCGCTGTAGAAGGTGTTGGCCAGGTTCACGCTCCAAGGGCCGCGCGACCAGTCGATGTTGAGCCGATGCCGCCAGCGCTGCACCACGCCGTCGGTGACGAAGCGGCCGAGGTTGCTGATGTAGGGGTCGCCATCGCCGGTCTGCTTCTTCGAGCTGAGCGTCCAGGTCCCCACCAGCTTCACGCCCAGGCGCCCCCAGTCGGCCGCCGGCGAGCGATATTCCAGCGTCAGGTCCAGCCCCGAGGCCTTCTGCCGGCCGCGGTTCTCCTTGCGCAGCTCGATGTAGCAGATGCTGGAGTCGCCCGGGTCGTACTCGCAGCCCGGCAGGCCCTCGTTCTCGTTGTAGCGATGGACCAGCGGCTCGTACTTGTCCAGGTTGGACAGGATGACGTCGTCGCCCAGCGTGCTGATCAGATCGCGCTTCTCGATGTGCCAGTAGTCGAGCCCGACGCTCCATTGCGGCGTCGGATCCGCCAGCATCCCGATCGAGAACTGACGCGACTTCTCCGGCTTCAGATTCGCATTCGAATAGGTCCGCGTCTCCCAGTTGTTGGCGCAGAAGCCCAGGTCGTTGGCGTTCTCGCGCATGCAGACCGGGTCGGGCAGGGTGGCGGTCTCGCTGACCTTGACCGAGCGGTACAGGTCGTTCATCGACGGCGCGCGGAAACCGGTGCCCGCGGAGGCGCGGAAGGTCAGCTGGTCCATCGGCGCGTAGCGCAGGCCGATCTTGGGGTTCGTGGTCGCGCCGATCTTCTGGTAGTGGTCATGGCGCAGCGCGAACTGCAGCTCCCATTGCTTGGTGATCGGCGCCAGCAGCTCGCCGTAGGCGGCCCAGACCTTGCGCGAGTGGTTGCTGAACTGCGCGTCGCCCGGCGACGAGTCGCCCAGGATGTTGTCCGAGATCAGCAGATCGCTGGCCGCCGACGTGGACTTCTCGCGCCGCAGTTCCGCGCCGAGCGCCAGTGCCAGATCGCCGCCGCCCAGCGGCATCAGGCCGCGCGTGGCCTTCACGTCCAGGCTGTCCATCGTGCCGCGGGCGCGGCGCACTTCCTGGTTGATGTTGTTGTCGCGCAGGAAGGCCAGGCCCTCCGCGCTCGACGGGCCGAAGGGGTTCAGCCGGCCGTCGGCGTAGGCGGCCATCGTCGCGTCCTCGGGCAGGTAGCCGCGCACGTCGCGATCGGACACGCGATTCACGCTGTGATTGAAGCCCCAGTCGTAGTCCCAGCTGCCGAGTGAGCCGGTCATGCCCACGACCACGCGGCTGCCGGTGCTGATCAGCTCGCTGGCGCGCGGGCCGGCCTCGAGCATGCGCGTACGCACGGTGATGAGGCGGTCGTCCGGCAGCGCATCGCCCAGGCCCGTCGCCGCCAGCTGCGGGATCAGCGACACGTCCAGGTCGGCGTCGATGCGATTGCTGGTGCCGACGTACCAGCTCTTGCTGCGCGTGTAGGCGGCCTCGACGAAGGCCTCGTGGCGCTCGCCGAGCTTGAGCACGCCGCGGCCCAGGAAGCTGCCCTTGTCGGTCTTCGGGTAGAGCTCCAGGTCGCGCATGTAGTCGTAGGTGCAGCCGTCGACGCCGCCGATGCCGGCGGGCAGGTAGAGCGTGTGCGGCGGCTGGCAGCCGGGCGCGCTGAGGTTGATGGTGCGGGTGCTGATCGGCCTGCCGCCGATCGAGAAGCCCTGGTCGATCAGGTAGTCGCGCTGATCGCTCGAGAGCCGGATGTTGCCCGGGAAGCCCGCCGACGACAGCAGGTGCGGCAGCCGCTCCGGGATGCGCAGGTCGGAGATGAAGTCGCGCTGCGAGGTCCGCAGCGCGCCGGTCTTCTGGATGTCCAGCACGCCCATCACGTTGAAGCCGTCGCGCGCCAGATCGCCATGGCCGGCGGCGATCGACGCGGTGCGCTTGCCCGCGCCGCCCTCGCCGGACTTGCCGGCGTAGACGTCCAACTGCACGCCCTGGTAGTCCTTGCGGGTGATGAAGTTGACGACGCCGCCGATGGCGTCGGTGCCGTAGATCGCGGACGCGCCGTCGAGCAGCACCTCGACGCGCTCGATGGCCGCGGCCGGGATGTTGTTGAGGTCGACGCCGTTGTCGTCGCCCGGCGAGGCGAAGTTGGCCATGCGACGGCCATTGAGCAGCACCAGCGTCGATGAGGTCCCGAGCCCGCGCAGGTTGGCCGAGTTGAAGCCCATCTGATCGCGGAAGCCGCCGGTGCCGATGCTGACGCCGTCGGTCAGCGCATTGCTCATCGACGAGACCGTCGCCATCAGTTCGGCCGCGGCGGTGACGCCGGCCTTGACGATGTCGTTGCGGTTGAGGACCTGGACGGGCAGGGCGCCTTCGGCGGCGATGCGCTTGATCGCGGAGCCGGTCACCTCGACGCGCTGAAGCCGCTGGGCCGGCGCCGAAGCCGCCGGTTCTGGCGGCGCGACCTGGGCCTGCGCCGCGCCGCAGGCGGCCAGCAGCGCGGCGATCGCGCCGAGCTTCGGTGCGAAGGGCGGTCGAAGCGGATCGATCGGAGAACGGATGGTCATGGCGGGCTCCCTGTTGGCCGGTCTTGCCGATGCGATTGGCGGCGGCGTGGCTCAGTGGGACCAGTCTAGGGAGCGCGTTGTCATGAACAAGCGGTGCTGACCCGGGGCAGTCGCGACGATGCAACTGCGATGTGACCAATGGTCACCCAGGGGGCGGGACGCGACGCTATCTTTCCCTGCTGCCATCCCCCCTTCGTCCGATCCGTCCCACTCCTTGGGGCGGGCTCATCTGGTTACCCGATGCCGCCGGTCCGCGGCGTGAGGCCTTGACGATGACCGATTGCTGTTCTCCGAGATCCGCTGCCGGCGCTGCTTCGCTGGTGTTCGCGGCGCTGTTCGTCCTGCTGGTCGGCGCCGTGACCGGCTCCGCGCTGGCCGCATCGCCCGGCAGGAGTGCCAAGCCGGTCACCGGCGCGGCCAAGGCGGTACCGCCGGCGCCGGCGGCTTCATCGAGCACGGCAACGCCTGCCCCCGCCGCCGAGGCCGCTGCGGGCGATGTCCCCATAAAAGGCCACGCGATGGCGATCGGCGGCGCGCTGAAGGCGGACAACGACGAGGTGTGGAACCGCCTCGTGGCGCTGGCCGGCGGACGGGGCGCGCGCTTCGTCGTGTTCGGCACCGCCGCCGAGGATCCCGAGGCCAGCGCCAAGCAGATCGTCGAGCAGCTGCAGCGCCGCGGCGCGGTGGCCGAGGCGCTGCCGGTGGCGCCCAAGTTCTCGTGGGTCGACCTGAACAAGGTGGTGCGCGACGCCGCGCTGATCGCCAAGGTGCGCAATGCCAAGGGCATCTTCTTCACCGGCGGTTCGCAGGAACGCATCGTCGACGTGCTCTTCCCGGGCGGCCATTCGACGCCGATGCTCGAGGCCATCTGGGATGTCTACCGCAAGGGCGGCGTCGTGGCCGGCACCTCGGCGGGCGCCGCGATCATGAGCACGGTGATGTTCCGCGACGCGCCCAGCGTGATCAGCATCCTCAAGGGCCAGTGGGAGGAGGGCAAGCAGATCGACCGCGGGCTGGGCTTCGTCGGGCCGGGTCTGTTCGTCGACCAGCACTTCCTCAAGCGCGGCCGTTTCGGCCGCATGGTGCCGCTGATGCTGGCCAAGGGCTACAAGCTGGGCCTGGGCGTGGACGAGAACTCCGCCGCCGTGATCCGCGGCGACGAGGTCGAGATCCTCGGCCACAAGGGGGCCTTGCTGGTCGACCTCAGCGAGGCGAGCTCGGACCGCGCGCTCGGCGTCTTCAACCTGAAGAACGCCAAGCTCACCTACCTCGATCACGGCGACCGCATGAACCTGCGCACGCGCGGCGTGACGCCGTCGGCGCTGAAGCTGCGCGGCCAGAAACTGGAGCCCGGCGCGCCGGACTACAAGCCGTACTACACGCTGCCGCAGTTCTACACGGACATGCTGGGCGACTCGACGATCTCGACCGCGATGTCCATCCTGATCGACAGCGTGCAGCCGGAGTTCCGCGGCCTGAGCTTCGAGGCCGCGCCCAAGGCGAACGACTCACTGGCCGACCTGGGCTTCCTGTTCCGGCTCTACAAGGGGCCCGGCAGCATCGGCTGGAGCACCGACGAACTCGGGCCCGAGGACTACACGGTGGTCAATCTCTACCTGGACGTGACCCCGGTGCGCATGCCGCTGCCGCTGTTCGGGCCCTGGCCTGGCGACCGCCGCCCCGCGCAGTCCGCGCCGGCGGAGGAGCCGCCGCCCGGCGAGCGTCCGCAGCAGCAGTAGCAGTAACAGCCGCGGACAACCGCGGGCCGCGCGACGTGGCGCATGCCGCCCGCCGGACCGGCGGGGCCGTCCGGCATGAGGCTTGCTGGCGCGCTGCGCAAAGCCGCTAGCATGCGGCGTCCGCTCTTTCCTGGAGTCTCCTGCGTTGTCGCGAAAACTTCTCACCCCTGGGCGTGCCGCCGCCGGGGCGGTCCTGCTGCTGCTGCTGGCGGCGCTCGGACTGCCCGTCGCGGCGCAGTCCCCGCCGGCGCCCACGGCGCCCATCGCTTCGCCCGCCGCCCCGGCGTCCGCGGCCAGCCAGGCCCAGCCGGCCGCGCCGGTCTCGGCCAGCGCCCGCCGCCTCTATGACCGCAGCCGCGCGCAGCTGCTGCAGATCCGCACGCTGTACAACGGCAGCCAGGCCTCGGTGGGCTCGGGCTTCGTCGTCAGCGCCGAGGGTCACGTCATCACCAACTACCACGTGGTGAGCCAGCATGCGCTCGAGCCCGAGCGCTACCGGCTGCAGTACCAGACGCCCGAAGGCGATGGCGGCGACATCCAGCTGCTGGACTTCGACGCCCGGCGCGACCTGGCGCTGCTGCGCATCGTGGCCAAGGCGGGCGACGCGAAGACCGATCCCAAGGGCGTGGTTGCGCGCATGACCGCCACGCCGCTGGCCTTCCGCAAGGGCAGCCAGCCGCTGGCCAAGGGCGAGCGCATCTACTCGATGGGCAACCCGCACGACGTCGCCTTCGCAGTCGTGGAGGGCACCTACAACGGCCTGGTCGAGCGCAGCTTCGATCCGCTGATCTACTACTCCGGCTCGATCAATCCGGGCATGAGCGGCGGGCCGGTGCTCGACGAGGACGGCGAGATCGTCGGCATCAACGTGTCGACGATGATCTTCGCGCAGCAGATGAGTTTCCTGGTGCCGGCGGAGCACGCGGCCGCGCTGCTCGCGCGCAGCCGCGACGCCGCGCCGGTGAAAGGCGCCGCCTGGCCCAAGCTGCGTGAGCAGCTGATGGCCTACCAGGACGAGCTGTCGAAGAACTTCCTGGCGCAGCCGTGGCGCACGCTGACGCATCCGCGCTACCGCTTCCCGATCCCGCAGGAGCAGTACATGCGCTGCTGGGGCAGCGGCACCTCCGCCGACGCGCAAGGGCTGCAGATGCAGCGCACGCAGTGCCGGATGGAGCATGCGCTGTTCATCAACGAGAGCCTGCAGACCGGCTATCTGGGCGTGACCGAGGAGGTCTACGACGGCAGCAAGCTGGGGGCGCTGCGCTTCGCCAACATCTACTCGGCCAGCTTCCGCAACGAGCGCCTGGGCGCGCCGGACCGCGACCGCACGGCGCCGTACTGCAAGGAGGATTTCGTCCAGCAGAAGGACGGCCCGCCGCTGCGCGCGGTGGCCTGCCTGCGGGCCTACCGCAAGCTGGACGGCCTGTTCGACCTGACGGTGCTGGTCACCAACGTGGACGCCCCCACCGAGGGCGCCCTGGGCCGCTTCGAGGCCCGTGGCGTCAGCTTCGCGAATGCGACCCGGCTGACGCGTCATTACCTGCAAGGATTCGCATGGACCACGCCGCGGTAATCGAGATCGTCGACCGGGACGGTCATTGCCGGGACATTCACAAGGTGCGCGCGTGGCCGCTGCGCATCGGCCGCTCGCCGGACTGCGACCTGGTGCTGTCCGATCCGCACCTGGCCGGCGTGCACGCGCTGCTGCACTGGGATCGCGGCGAGCCCGCCACCGAGCCCGCCACCGAGCGCGGCGACGCGGCGCTCGACGCGCGGGCCGCGCCCGCCGCGGGCGGTCCGGTGCTGGAGCTGCTGCCCAGCCACAACGGCGCCTGGCTCGATGGCGCGCGGCTCGTGGCGGGCAGCCGCGCGGCGTGGCCGTCGTCGGCGCTGCTGCAGATCGGCACCACGCGCCTGCGGCTGCGGACCTCGCTGGACCCGCTGCCGGCCGAGAAGCCGATGAGCCGCGCCGACGAGCCGGTCAAGCGCGATGCGCGTCCGTCCTGGGCACTGCCGGCGCTGCTGGCGGTGTGGGCGCTGATGCTGTGGGTGACGAACTGGGCCACGAATGACGGCTCGGCCACCTGGGTGGACATCGTCAGCGCGCTGCTGGCGCCGGTGGGCATCGCGCTGATCTGGTCCGCGCTATGGGCGCTCGTGACGCAGGTGTTCCGGCACTGGTTCGCCTTCGGCGCGCACCTGTGGCGGGTGCTGGTGGCTGTGGTCGCGATGCAGGCGCTGGAGGTGGCGCTGCCGGTGCTGGCCTACATGTTCAACCTGCCCAGACTGCTGGCGCTGGAGACGCTGGTCATGTCCGTGGGCGCCGCGCTGCTGCTGTGGTGGCATGCGACGGTGGTGTGGCCGCGGGCATCACGGGGACTGGCGGTGGGCATCGGCGCGATGTGCGTCGTCGGGCTCGTGCTGACGGTGGGGAGGCGGACCGAGCAACAGTACTGGCTCGGGCCGAACTACATGGCGACACTCCCGCCGCCGGCGCTGCGCATCGCCACGCCCAAGCCGGTCGACGACTTCATCGGCGGCATGGAAGCGCTGGAGGCGCCGCTGCTCAAGCAGGCGCAGAAGCGCAACGACCAGGCCGGCGGCAGCGGCGACAACGACGAGTAGTGCGAAGACCCCTCACCCCCGCCCTCTCCCCGCTTCGCGGGGAGAGGGTGAAAGACGAGCGCCGCCGTATTGGTAGAGCGCCGCCGGTATTAACTCCCTCGCCCCCCGCGAGGGGGGAGAGGGCAGGGGAGAGGGGGAGCTTCGAAGGGCAGCAGCGCTGCTCAGGCGGTGGCTGCCGGCCTCGCGAGGCGAGGGGAGGCGGTGCGTCTGCGCAGCCAAGCCACCACCGGCAGCTCGACGCATCGCCCGATGAGCCAGCCGCCAGTGACCGCCGCAGCGACGGCGACCGCGAAGATCACGAACTCCGGCAACGTCCGGTAGAGCCCCGTCTTGGCCAGCAGCGCGAGCACGATGTTGATCAGCAGGCAGTGGGCCAGGTACAGCGAGTACGACGCGGCCCCCAATTGCGCGAGCATTGCCGGCACGCGCACCGGCCGGCGCTGTTCCATCGCGACCAGCGTGGCCAGCACCAGCGCCGAGGCCAGCCCGAGCGCGACACGTCCGCCGAAGGCATGCGCCCCTTGCGCGCCCAGGCGCTCATACAGCACCGCGCCGATGAAGGCCGCGCCCACCAGCCCCCATTGCCGCCGCACCAGCGGCAGCGCCGCGTGCCGCGCGAGCAGCCCGGTGGCCACGCCCATCAGGAACTGCAGGCAATGCGGATCGCCGAGCTTGAGCGGCAACGCGCCGGGCAGCGCCCCGAAGGCCTGGGCCACCACCAGCACGGCCCACAGCCCATAGAGCGCCAGCCCGCCGCGCAGGTGCAGCAACAGCACGCAGAAGCTCAGGTAGAACAGCACCTCGTACTGCAGCGACCAGGCGACGCCGACATACGCCGGCTCGTGGCCGCCGATCCACAGCAGCAGCGTGCCGGGAATGTCCTGCGCGCCGAGTTCCGACACCGGCGTGCGCCCGGCCAGCCAGCGCGCGGCGATCGACGGCCCGGCCGTCATCGCCAGCACCAGCCAGTAGATCGGGAAGACGCGCACGAAGCGCTTCCACAGGTAGCCCGGCCAGCGCCCCGCGCCGCGTCCCAGCTCCGCGTGATGGACGTAGGTGATGATGAAACCGCTCAGGACGAAGAAGAAGTCGACACCGACGTAACCGAAGTCGAACATCCCGCCGAGCGCCACATGACCGCTGAACTGCGGCACGCGCATCAGGTGGGTCGCATGCATCAGCACCACCGCCAGCGCGGCGAGCGCGCGGGCGGCCTCGATCGAGGCCAGTCGGGGAGCGTGGGCGGGAGCGGTCGGGGACATGGGGCGAAGGCGCAGCGGCGGGAGCCTGGGCAGCCTTGCACTGTAGGCCGTCGGCGCGCGGGCCGCTCTCGGCCATGCCCTCGGACGAGGGAACCCGTCCAGGGGACAGGTCCTCCCGGCGGCGCGCAGCGGCTCAGTTCGCCGTCAGCCGCTTCTCCATGAACACCGACAGCGGGTCGTCGGCGTAGTTGCCGAACGGCTCGCGCCGGCCATAGCCGAGCGTCTCATAGAGCTTGAGCGCCTCGGGCTGGTGCACGCCGGTCTCCAGGCGCGCCAGTCCGATGCCTTGCGCCCTCAGGTGGGACTCGAGCTCCTCCATCAGGACCTTGGACAGGCCGCGTCCCCGGAACTGTGGCTGAACGAACATCCGCTTGATCTCGCCATAGGCGCCATCGCCGTCTTCGACGACCTTCACCGCGGCGCAGCCGGCCAGCCATTCGGCCAGCCAGACGCCAATGAAGCGCACCTTCGGCTGCGCCAGCGCGTCGGGGTCCGCGAGGTGGTTGCTCTCGCCGGGGTAGAGCGCCGCCATGTAGGCGTCCGACTGCGCCAGCAGGGACATCGCCGCGGCGCTGTGGGGGTCCAGGGGTTGGATCTGCATGATCCCGAAGGTAGCAACCGATGTGCCTGTCGGCGCCGGTGGCCCTGAAAGGGTTTGCAAGCCAACGTTCGCTTGCAAATCGTCATAAGGGTGAAGCAAGCCGATAGGCCGGATTCTGTGCGCGGATCCTCTTGCGATTCCCCGCGTGACCGCCATTCCTCTGGGCCGGGCATCGCTGCCCGGCTCGGTGCCACCTACCCGCCAGCTCTGCGAGCCGCATCGACGCTGGCCTACTTGGTGTTGCTGCGCGTAGAGATTGCCCGTTTCACCCGAACCAGGCGAAGCCTGGTTCGACTCGTCTCTGTTGCTCTGATCCTCGGCTTACGCCGGGCAGCCGTTAGCTGCTACGCTGCTCTATGCAGTCCGGACCTTCCTCCAGTGCCGTGTTTCCACGCTTGCACCAGCGGCGGTCTGGCTTGCTTCACAGCGGCGGATTCTAGCCGCGTGGCCGCCTCGGCTCCGCGGCGCGATTGGCGTCAGGCCTTGCCCACCAGAATCGCTTCGACAGTCTGCTGCACCGCGAGCGCCTCCGCAAAGCCAGGCAGGCTGTGCGAGCGGCCCTCCAGCATCGCGGCCCAGTGAGCGAGCTGATCCGTCATGCCGTTCATGCGCAAGGTCTCAGCATCGCCTAGGCTCTGCACGCGCTCGCCCTGGCGCTGCTGGGTCACGCCGAACCAGTCGCGCAACTCGATCTCGCCCTCGCTGGCGCGCCACAGCATTCGGTTGTCGTCGGCACGCTCGCCGCCAATGGCGGCACTGACCGTCACCGGGATGCCGGCCGCGCTCAGTTCCGCCTCGACCGAGAGCTCCGAGCCGATGCCGTCCCCGGGATACACGACCTCGCTGCGCACGACGCGCGCCGGGCCCAGCACCCGCTGCAGCACGAAGATGAAGTGCGACAGCACCTCGCGCGTGAAGCCGCCCTCGGCGCGTTGCGACAGCCAGGCGCCAGCGCCGGCCTGCCAGGGCCGCGGCCAGGCGGCGAAGCGCAGCTCGATGCGGACATCGTGCAGCGCGCCCAGCGGCCGCCGCGAGGCCGCGCCGAAGGCCAGCTGCAGCTGCGCCAGTCCGGTCGACGAGGCCAGCGAGTAATTGACCGCGGCCCGGCGCCGTTCCTGCTCGATGCGCTCGATGCAGGCGCGCGCGGCGGCGAAATCGGTGGTGAGCGGCTTCTCGCACAGCACCGGCAGCCCGGCGTCGAAGGCGCGCTCGGACAGCGCGATGTGCGGCCCCGGCGGCGTGGCGATGTACAGGCCGTGCAGGCCGGGCTCGCGGATGAGCGCCTCGGCACTGCTGGCGGCGCGCAGCATCGGATCGTTCGCCAGCGCCTGCGACAGCACCACGGGGTTCTCGTCCCAGACCCGGGTGACGCGCAGCCGCGCATGTCCGGCCAGCCGCGCCAGCATGCGCTGGCCCATCACCCCCAGTCCCACCACCCCAATGCTCAACACGCCTGGCACCACCGTCTCCGCCCGAAGTTCCGCAAAAGCCCCGCAGTGTAGGGGGGCCGCCACAGCCCGGACTGCCGCCCGGCGGGCCGGGGCGACCCGCGCACGCCTACGGCGCAAGCAGCGTGCCCGGGCGGCATGACGGGCGGTGCGGCGGCCCCGGCGGGGGTATCGTCGGCGGCTTCTCGCACGCTCGCATCGCCTCACGCATGAACCCCGAAGCCAGCCAACTGTGGCGCGCGCCGCGCTGGGCCCTCGCCATCCTGCTGGCCGCGCTGGCCACGGTGGGGCCGTTCTCCATCGACACCTACATCCCCGCCTTCGCCGGCATCGCCCGCGCGCTGGACGCCACGCCGGTCCAGATGCAGCAGACGCTGTCGGGGTACCTGCTGGGCTTCGCGGTGATGAACCTGTTCCACGGCGCGCTGTCGGACAGCTTCGGCCGGCGGCCCGTGGTGCTGTGGGGCATGGCGGTGTTCGCGCTGTCCTCGCTGGGCTGCGCGCTGGCCGGCAGCATCGGCCAGCTGGTGTTCTGGCGCACCGTGCAG
This sequence comes from Roseateles sp., assembly GCF_039595595.1. GTDB lineage: Bacteria > Pseudomonadota > Gammaproteobacteria > Burkholderiales > Burkholderiaceae_C > Roseateles. Next base: position 104,442 of record NZ_JBCNLG010000007.1, read on the forward strand.
GGCCTGTCGGCCGGCGCGGGCGTGGTCGTCTCGCGCGCCATCATCCGCGACATGTTCCCGCCGTCCGAGGCGCAGCGCGTGATGTCGCAGGTGACGATCTTCTTCGGCCTGGCCCCCGCGATCGCGCCGATGATCGGCGGCTTCCTCTACGTCCACGCCGACTGGCACGCGATCTTCTGGTTCCTGGTCTTCGTCGGCGCGCTGCTGTTCGCCGTCACCTGGCGCCTGATGCCCGAGACGCTGCATCGCGACCACCGCCAGCCCTTCCACGTCGGCTCGCTGCTGCGCGGCTACCGCAGCCTGGTGGGCAGCCGGCGCTTCCTGCTGCTGGCGCTGGCCAGCGGCATCCCGTTCAACGGCATGTTCCTGTACGTGCTGGCCGCGCCCGTGTTCCTGGGCGAACACCTGGCCCTGCAGCCGACGCAGTTCTTCATCTTCTTCCTGTTCAGCATCGGCGGGATCATGGGCGGCGCCTGGCTGAGCGGCCGGCTCGCCGGCCGGATCGCGCCGCGCAAGCAGATCCGGCGCGGCTTCCTGATCATGGGCTTCACCTCGATCGCCAACATCGCCTGCAACCTGCTGCTGCCGCCCAGCCCGTTCTGGGCCTTCCCGCTGATCAGCAGCTTCGCGTTCGGCTGGGCGCTGATGGTGCCGGTGGTGACGCTGCTGGTGCTGGACCAGGCGCCCGAGCGCCGCGGCATGGCCTCGTCGCTGCAGGCCTGCATCGGCAGCGCCGCCAACGGCCTGGTGGCCGGCGTGCTGGTGCCGCTGGTGATGCATTCGACGCTGACGCTCGCGCTGGCCTCGGCCGCGATGATGTGCATCGGGCTGGTGTCCTGGACCTGGGTCAAGCAGGAAGTGTCGACCCCGCCACCCGCCGCCTGACGGCCTCAGAGCCCGAGGGCTTGCGGGCTTGAGGGCCTGGACCGGGAGCGGCGTGACATCGGCCCGCTCGGGGCGCTCAAGAAGCCCGCGCGGGGTCCGAAATAGACAGGGCGTCCCCGTCTCGTTTCCGGAGCCCCGTCCATGTTCCATCGTCCCGGCCTCGGCCTTCTGCTGCCGGCCGTTCTCTGCCTGTCCCTGCTGCTGCCCGCCGCCAGCGGCGCCGCCGAGGCGCCCGCGAGCGAAGCGTCGTCCGGGCAACTGCGCGACCGCCTCGCCGAGCGGCTGAAGGACGACAGCGCCACGCTCAAGCTCAAGAAGACGCCGGACGACGTCCGCACCAGCAACCCGGTCGACCTGCGCGCGCGCCGCGCGGCCCCCAAGCCCGCCGGGGCCGCCTCGGCGGCGAAGCCGTCCACGCCCTGGGCCTACACCGGCGAGGGCGCCCCCGACCGCTGGGGCCAATTGCAGCCCGAGTTCCGCCAATGCGCGGTCGGTACGCGCCAGAGCCCGATCGACCTGCGCGACACGATCAAGGTCGACCAGGAGCAGATCCAGTTCGATTACAAGGCCAGCAGCTTCTCGGTGGTCGACACCGGCCACACGATCCAGGTGAACGTGGCGCCGGGCAACGCGATCCAGGTCATGGGCCGGCGCTACGAGCTGCAGCAGTTCCACTTCCACCGCCCCAGCGAGGAGCGCATCAATGGCCGCCAGTACGACATGGTCGCCCACCTGGTCCACAAGGATGAGCAGGGCCGGCTGGCGGTGATCGCCGTGCTGCTGGAGCGGGGCCAGGACCAGGCGCTGATCCAGACGGTCTGGAACCACCTGCCGCTGGAGCGCGGCGACACCTATGCCGCGCCGGTGCCCATCGACCTCAACCAGCTGCTGCCCAGGGACCGCGCCTACTTCTCCTACATGGGCTCGCTGACGACGCCGCCCTGCACCGAGGGCGTGCTGTGGATGGTGTTCCGCCAGCCGGTGCCGGTGTCGACGCAGCAGATCTCGGTGTTCACGCACCTGTACCCGATGAATGCGCGCCCGCTGCAGGCGCAGTCGGGCCGCCTGATCAAGGAATCGAACTGAGGGCCAGGCCCGGGCGCCAAGGCGCCCGGAACCGCCAGGACTGAGCCGCGGGAGCATCGCTTGCCGCTTTGAGCCGGCGCTGTGACGGTCGTCACGGCACCGGCTTTCTTCTTGGTGGAAACCCTTGGTTCGCGGTCAACGAGCCTTCAAAATCCTCGCCGCCCCGTCCCTGTCATGCGTTTGTTTTGATTCATATCAAGGACGGGCGCGCCCAACCTCCCCCCAGGAATCCCCATCGTGTTGAAGACCATCAAGTCGCGCCTGATCGCGATCAGCATCCTGATCGTGGTGGCAGCCGTCGCGCTCGCCACCTTCGCCAGCTACTGGGCCGTGCGCGATCACGCGCGCCGCCAGGTGCAGGCGCAGCTCACGGACATCGCCAACGCCAACGCCGCGGGCGTGGCCGCATGGGTGAAGACGCAGAAGGACGTCGTGGCGGCGATGGCGCCGGCCGCGCAGCTCGAGGACCCGCGCGCGGTGCTGACGCAGGGCCTGCAGTCGGGCCGGCTGGACCTGGCCTACGTCGGCGGCGCGGACAAGCGGATGATCTCCATCCCCGACCGCCAGCGCCCGTCGGACTACGACCCCACTGGCCGCGGCTGGTACAAGCTGGCGTCCGGCTCGGACCAGCCGGTGATCACCGCGCCCTACGTCGCGGCCTCGAGCAAGAAGCTGGTCGTGACCTTCGCCAACGCCGTGCGCGCGGGCGGCGAGGTCAAGGCGGTGACTGGCACCGACGTGGCGCTGGACGACATCGTCGCGACGATGAAGTCGATCAAGCCGACGGCGAGCGGCTTCGCGATGCTGCTGGACAAGAAGGGCACCGTGATCGCCCACCCGGACGCGGCGCTGACGCTCAAGCCGGTGAAGGATCTGTCGGCCGCGTTCGACGACGCGCTGCTGGCCACCGCGCACGGTGGCGAGCCGACGCTGGCCAATGTCGGCGACGAGCGCTTCTTCCTGAAGGCCGTGGACGTGCCGGGCACGGACTGGGTGCTGGTGGCCGCGGCCGAGCGCAACGAGGCGCTGGCCGCGCTGTCCGACGTGCTGCGCAACGCGGGCGTGACGATGGCGGTGGTGACGGTGGTGGCGGCGCTGGTGGCGGCCGCCGCGGTCGGCGCGCTGCTGCGGGGCCTGGGCGGCATCAAGCGGGCGATGAACGACATCGGCGCCGGCGAGGGCGACCTCAGCCAGCGCCTGCAGGTGCGGGGCGAGGACGAGATCGCCGACATCTCGCGCGGTTTCAACCAGTTCATCCAGAAGATCGAGCAGGTGATGCTGCAGGTGCGCGAGACCAGCCAGTCGATCGCGGTGGCGTCGCGGCAGATCGCCGCCGGCAACCATGACCTGAGCCAGCGCACCGAGGAGACGGCCAGCAATCTGCAGGAGACGGCCAGCTCGATGGAGGAGCTCAACAGCACGGTGGCCAACAGCGCGGCCAATGCCGACCAGGCGCGCCAGCTGGCCGACACGGCGAGCCGCGTCGCGCGCGACGGCGGCACGGCGATGGGGCAGGTGGTGTCGACGATGCAGGAGATCAGCGCGAGCTCGCGCCAGATCGGCGACATCATCGGCGTGATCGATGGCATCGCGTTCCAGACCAACATCCTGGCGCTGAACGCCGCGGTGGAGGCGGCGCGCGCGGGCGAGCAGGGCCGCGGCTTCGCGGTGGTGGCGGGCGAGGTGCGGGCGCTGGCGCAGCGTTCGGCGGGCGCGGCCAAGGAGATCAAGGCGCTGATCACGGCCAGCGTCGAGCGCGTCGAGACGGGCACCCGTCAGGTGTCGACGGCGGGCGAGACGATGAACGAGGTGGTGGGCAGCGTGCAGCGGGTGGCGCAGATGATCGGCGAGATCAGTCACACCGCGCAGGAGCAGAGCCACGGCATCGGCCAGGTCAACGTGGCGGTGGCGCAGCTGGATCAGGTCACGCAGCAGAACGCGTCGCTGGTGGAGGAATCGGCGGCGGCAGCCGAGAGCCTGAAGGACCAGGCGCAGAAGCTGGCGGACGTCGTCGGCACCTTCCGCCTGAGCGGCGGCCACGCAGGGGGGCGATAACTCCCTCGCCCCCCGCGAGGGGGGAGAGGGCAGGGGAGAGGGGGAGCTTCGAAGGGCAGCAGCGCCGTGGCACGAACCCCCTCTCCCCTCCCTCTCCCCGCTGGGGCGAGGGGGTAAGACAGGGCTGCCCGCACTTGCGGCCGCCCGTTGTCTCTTCTTGCGGCCCCTTCAGTCCTTCGTTTCCACTGCGTGGAAGCACAGGAACATGTCGGCCGCCGAGTCGGCGACCTGTCGCTGCTGCGCCGCGTCGAGCGGTGGCTGTCCCATCGTGATCTGCGGCCAGAACGCGAATCCCTTGACCAGCGCCTGCAGCTGCGCTGCCGCGAACGCCGGATCCCCGGCCTTGATGCGCCCATCGGCCATCGCCGCGCGGATCCACACGGTCAACCCTTCCTCGCGCCCACCCAGCCGGCCGAGCATGTCGCGCGCCCGCTGCGGCGCGTGGATCGCCTCCGCGATCAGCACCCGCGCCAGATCCAGGAACTGCGGATCGCCGCTCATCGCGAGCTTCTGCTCGATCAGCTTGAGCAACTGCACGCGCAGCGGCTGATCGGCGCGATACGAGAGCTTCACCTGCGCCTCGGTCGCCGCCCACAGCCGCTCAAGGATGGCCTCGAACAGCGCGTCCTTGCCGCTGAAGTGGTTGTAGACCGTGCGTTTGGAGACCTGCGCCCGGCCGGCGATGCGGTCCATGTTGGCGACCTCGAACCCGTGCTGCCGGAACTCCTCGATCGCTGCGTCCACGATGGCCTGGCGCTTGCGGTCCGTCAGCCGCAGCCGTTCCGCGTCGGTCTGCGGCGCCGCATCGTCGCCCGCCGGCTCACCGGCCTCGGGCGTACCGGAAGCGGTGGAGGAAACGGCGTCGGGGGAGGGCGTGGCGGCGTCGGAAGTCATGGCCGTGAATCTTACACCGGGGAGTTTACTTTTCAGATTCTGCTGTCTACACTCCGCTGAAACTACACCGTGTAGTGCAAGTTTTCAAATGACGCCCTCCCGCCGACCGCCTGCCCGTGCGCTGCTGAGCCTGTCGCTGACTGCGCTGACCGGCGTGGTGTCCGTCCTGCTAGTTGGAGCCCTTGCCATGACCGCCTCCCGCGCCCTGTCCACACCCGCCCCGGTCCCCCCGAAGGGCGTGTCCGCTCCCACCGCCGAGGGGGCCCAGCCCGTCCTCGCGCACTCCCCGCAATGGTCGGAAGGCCGCTTCCACAACCCGGCCGTGGAGCCCGCGCAGGGCTTCTGGAAGATGATGGGGATCATGTGGGACTTCATGTTCCACAAGCCCGCCGGCACCGTGCCCGACCGCCCGATCGAGGTCCAGCCGCTGACGCGCGACCAACTGCTCGCCGCGCCGGACCGCACGCTGTTCCGCCTGGGTCATTCCACCGTGCTGCTGAAGCTGCGCGGCCGTTTCTGGCTGACGGATCCGGTGTTCTCGGAGCGCGCCTCGCCGTTCTCGTTCATGGGTCCGAAGCGTTTCCACGCGCCACCGATCGCGCTGGACGAACTCCCGGAGATCGAGGCCGTGATCCTGTCGCACGACCATTACGACCATCTGGACCACGACACCGTGCTGGCGCTGGCGCCGAAGGTGCGCCACTTCGTGACGCCGCTGGGCGTGGGCCAGCGCCTGATCGATTGGGGGGTGCCGGCGGCCAAGGTGCAGCAGTTCGACTGGTGGCAGGGCACGGCGATCGCCGGTCTGCAGCTGACGGCCACGCCCGCGCAGCACTTCTCGGGCCGCGGCCTGAGCGATCGCAACTCGACGCTGTGGGCCTCGTGGGTGCTGATCGACGACGAGCTGCGGATCTTCTTCAGCGGCGACACCGGCTACTTCGACGGCTTCAAGGCGATTGGCGAGCGCTTCGGTCCCTTCGACCTGACGCTGATGGAGACCGGCGCCTACGACCCGCGCTGGCCGTATGTGCACATGCAGCCGGAGCAGACGATGCAGGCGCACGTCGACCTGAAGGGGCAGCGGCTGCTGCCCATCCACAACGGCACCTTCGACCTGGCGATGCATCGCTGGCAGGACCCGTTCGAGCGCATCGCCGCGCTGGCCCGGTTGCGCAATGTGGAACTGGTGACGCCGGTGATCGGCGCGCCGCTGGCGATCGAGCAGCCGGGCCCGACGCCGCAGTGGTGGCAGGGGGCCGTCGGCACGCCCGAGGCTTCAGCTGCGCCGTCCTCGAAACCCTCCATGGCGGCTCCCTGACCGTCGCGCGGCTACCCCGCGCCCTTCGACCGAACCAAAGCCCGGCCTGGCCGGGCTTTTTGCATTCCTCCCACCTTTCCACCACCCGGGGCGCAGTTTCAAGCCCCGTAAGATGGGTATGCACGATTCATTGAGTGAGGCAGCGAGGGAGGGGTCAATGAGGAACTACATCGTGTCTGCAGACGTAGACATACTTAAAGGCCTGTTGCGTGGAACCATGGAGTTCTTGCCCGGGCTCAACATCATTAGTGGGGAGAACGGAACGCTGAAGACCCAGCTTCTGCAAGCTCTCCGCAGCAGCGTCGGAGTGCAGGCGCGCCTCCCTGCAGGGCTGCGGATGCAGACGTTTAGTCCGAAGAGAAATTCTGAGCGGCGGGCAAGCGAGGCGATCCTTCAGTTCTTTCGGCAGAACAACCGTACGTGGGAATCTAACGTCAATGAACGGATAGGTGCGCAGATAAACGCATCCGGATTCGACAATTATCCCTCGCTAGGAGATCTCTACTACTTGCTGTTCCAGCACCGATGCAAGGATGGCACAGCCCAAAAAGCTCACATGGACGCTTTGACGGGCGAGTTCAACGACGTCATTCAATCCATCTTCCCGAACTACTGCCTACAGGCCAATTGGGACGAAAGTTTGGGTGCCCCCCGGATCGGCATGCGCAAGCACGGGCGCATCGAATTCCCCATCGAAGGTCTTTCGATGGGCGAGCAGGAAGTTCTCTCGTTGATCCTCAGTATCCACACTGGCAAGGACGATGTGGACGTCTATCTGATTGATGAGCCCGAAGTTCATCTGAACTGGCATCTAGAAGAGCAGCTTTTTAGCTTCCTAGACGACTTCTGTAAAACAGCGGCGAAGCAAGCCATCGTCGTAACTCACAGCAGGACGATCTTTAAGCCACGATTCCTCCCAGCGGCGCAGTTCCTCCGGTGGGGTGATGACCAGACGGTCGTATGGGGCAAGGATCTCACGCCGCAGCAGCGGAGTCGCCTCGCCGGCGATGCCATTGAGATCGTCGCACTTGGCGACTTCGGGAGGCCCACGCTCTTTGTTGAAGATGGTGCTCACGCCGATGTAGTCAAGGCCGTTGCGGGCATTTATGGCGCAAATGTCACTACCTCGCCGTGCGGAAACAGCACGAACGTCAAGTCGCTGTACGAGTACCAACGAGTTCAGGGACGTTGGACAAACGCGCATTTCATGATCGATGGCGACAACCAGGGAAATCCGTTCCCCCATGACGAACAGTTCATTCATCTGCCGTACTACTGCATCGAGAACATGATGTTGGATCCGCAGACCCTCGCGGCAACTTCAGATCGACCGTTGCCAGACGTGCAGACGGTCATAGTTGCGTCGATTAGCGCCCGGAGGAAGGCGGTCTTCCAGAAAAGCAAGTTCTTCGAGTTCCTTGCTGACCGTATTGATGCCGGCCACATGACCTTCGAGAACCTGCGCACGTTTGACGCCTCTCTAATTGTCGCGGACGTGTTTAGGGCTCTAGGGATCGCGGACCTGGGTAGCTACTTCCTGGCGGCAAAGGCCTATGGACGACTTGATGCAATCGTCCCCAAGCAACTGCAGCAAGTCCTGGAGTCTGCCGTTCCGGTTGCCGCTCAACCGGATCCAGTCGTGAGCGCTGCCGAAGCTGCGAATGGCGAAGCGCTTACGGAGAAAGGGCTGGTGGTGAGACCGGGCCACCTTCCCACTTGAATGAGGGGCTTGAAAGGCTCCCCCGCCACCCCGCAGGTTGGCACCGCACTCATTTGCGGCTATCCGCGCCATGAGTCCGTTGGGAACAAACACAAGACTCCACACGAGTGGAGGGAGACCTCATGTCAATCGTCGACCAGCTTTTCGGTCACCTGGATCAGTTTTCGTCGCCCCCGTACCTGTTCGTGGGCTCGGGCATCGCTCGGCGCTACTTCAACCTGCCCGACTGGCGCGGCCTGCTCAAGGGCATGTGCGAGGAGCATGGGCTGAACCACGGCCTGCTGTCCAGTTCCGTGAACGGCGACCTGCCGAAGCTCGCCAGCGAGATGGCGGCTCAGTTCAACGAGAAGTGGTGGAGCGAGGACCGGTACGAAGAGGCGCGAGCGAAGCATGCTACCGAAGCGGTGACCAAGGAAGACGCGCTGAAGATCGAGATGGCCGCGTACCTTGAGAGGTCCATCAGCCCTGCCGCCGGCGGTGATATCGCGCGTGAAATCGAGCTGTTCCAGAAAGTGGTTGTGGAAGGCATCGTCACCACGAACTGGGATGGCCTGCTCGAGCATTTGTTCCCGGGTTACGAGGTGTACGTGGGTCAAGAGGCGCTGCTGTTCTCGCACATCCAAGGCATCGGCGAAATCTACAAGATTCACGGATCGGCCGAGCAGCCGCGGAGCCTGGTGGTCACTTCAGACGACTACTCGACCTTCGAGAAGAAGAACCCGTACTTGGCTTCCAAACTGCTGACCTTCTTTGTCGAACATCCCATCGTCTTCATCGGCTACTCCCTGACCGACAAGAACATCCTGTCGATCCTGAACTCCATCTTGAGTTGCTTGTCTCCGGCCAACGTCAAAAAGCTGTCCGACCGGCTCGTGTTCGTTCAGTGGGAACGCAACTGCAAGGATGATCGCTTCGAGCGCACGATCCTGTCCGTTGATGGGCAAAGCCTGCCCGTTATGCAGGTCACTGTCGGTTCGATGCATGGCGTGTATGAAGCTCTCGGCAAGATTAAGCGTCGGCTGCCCGCCAAGCTTCTACGCATGCTCAAGGAACAGGTCTACCAGCTGGTCCACACAGCCAATCCGACCGAAAAGCTCCTCGTGCAGGACATCAACGACAACACCGACGTTCACGAGATTGAGTTCGCCGTGGGCGTGGGCATCCAGGAGCGGCTGCGAGACAAGGGCTACACCGCCATCAACCGGCTCGACCTGATGAGGGACTCGCTGCTGAACGATGGCAGCTACAACGCCCGACACATCGTGGAGCAGACGCTTCCAGAATTGCTGAAGCGGTCGCCTTACATTCCGGTGTTCAGGTACTTGGCCCTGGCCCAGTCGATGCCAGGTTTCGACATGGCGAAGCTACCAGCGCGCGTTCAGACAGCTGCAGCGAAGGGCTACAGCCATTTCGCTCCAACGTTGGTCACGAAGAGCCAGGCAGCCTCGCTCGCCAGCTGGGACAACGGGTTGAAGGCGTTCATCGACAACAACGCGGTCCACGTCGTTCTGGCTCTCGCTGGGAGGCTTCCGCAAGACCAGATGGACGTTGCGGTGCTCGAGTCGTTCCTGAAGCAGAACATCGACCAGTTGACTTCCTCCCAGACGACGAACTATTGCAAGCTCATTTGCATCCTGGACTTCTTGAAGTACGCGCCCGGCTCCCTGTTCGGCCAGGCCCCGAAGGTGAGCCGACGCAAGACGAGGCAAGTCATCGCGGACATCGAGTAAGCGGGGCTCGACGGCATCGAGAGGGGATGTCGCAAGGTGGCTCGCCCTCGCTCGAGCCAGGGGGCCGTGGCCGGCCCGCGCAATGGGTCGCGGGTTTCGCACGGCCAAAATCGCCGAACGCGCGACGCGGGTACGAGCTATGTGGCGATGCGCTTCACAAAGTTGGCTGAGGGCGCCATCGCTTTGGCCTCCGTGTGAGTCCCACTTACCGACGGAAACGTCGGAAGTCGATGATGTCTCCGCCCCCAGAGGCGCTTTCGGCGCTACGGCCATCCCTGCCTCGTGAGTCTCTGAGCATAGCGAGGTCCATCACTTGGCCAGGCTGCTCAAAATAGCTCTCGCGCAGATGGCATAGGCGCTCAATGTCTAGCGTGGACATCCCAACGAAAAATGGGATGCGCTCTGCCGAGAGCACACCTTCGCTCACCAGTAGCTCGATAGTTCGACGAAGCAGGCGAGGCTTCTCAGGTGGCCAAGCTTGATCGCCAGGCTCAGCCTTCGCTCCCCAGCGAGCCGACCGTCGCTTGAAGAGCGCCAGCTTCTCGTCGTCGTTGAGGATGCGCAGGGCATGCAGGCGCATCAGCATGGCAGCCACAGAAGCGCCCCAGCGTTGCTTCAAGGTGAGCAGCCCATCAAGATTGACGGGGAGCCTGACCTCATCGGCAAATGACTGGGCCGGAAGTAGCAACGCACCAGCAAATTGGTGCGCCTGCCTCTCCATCAAGTTGTAGGTCTCTTTGTCTGGTGGTGGTGGAAGGTGCTTGTGAAGCACCAGGTGGCCAATCTCGTGAGCCAAGTCGAACCTACTCCGGAACGCGTTGGCCTTGTCAGCGGAGAGGTGCACCAGCGGCCGGTCACCCAGTTCCTCACTCCAGCAAGACAGGCCCTCGATCACAGGGATGTTCGTCTCCTCGCGAACCACCACCACGCCGGCGCCTTCGGCGGCCAGCAGGAGGTCCTGAATCGGGCCTCGTCCAAGCTGCCAGAGCGAGCGACATTCTTCTGCTGCAGACTCAATCTCCACACTGGTGATTTGGTCTGCCTTAATGAACGACCGCAGCGGCAGGTTCAGACGAGGGAAGTCGACATGCTCAGACATGAGCACTGCGATCTCCTGAAGCATCGTCGTGCGGGCCTCAAGCATCTCCCGGCCAGACTTCAACGCCGAAGCGTTGCTTCGGAAGAGAGGTGCCGACACGCGCTTCATAGGCGGCCGGGTCAGCCATTCCGGCTTGACCTTGAGTTCCGCAGCCAGGCGCTCGAACGTCTCAGCTTCAGGAGACTGATCCCCCTTGCACCACTTCGTCACCGTCGACGGGGCAACGCCGACTTGGGCAGCGAGCTGCCCTTTGGTCAAGCCACGCACCGCGAGCAACTGCTCGAGGCGCTCAGGCTGGAGGTCATCAATTCCCTTGGTCATTCCCAGTCTTCTTAATACGGGTGCTCTTGAGCACCGGCTTGACGTTGTCAGGCTGAACAACAGGCGCCGGCACGTCGTATAGCGCCAGAACCTTCGCAAGCGGCTCTTTGTAGAGCCAGGAGCGCAAATCCGGAGCGGGTAGCGCGACCAGAACGCTGGTCAGCTGGGCCATGCCGTTCTCGTCCTGGCCGTCCATCACTCCAAGGATGAACACGCTCGATTCGGAAATTGGCTCATCACCCAGGGCAAACATGTCTCCTTGCACATAGCGGCGAGCGACGGCGGTGTTGATCTTCGCCAACTGCCGACGAGTCTTCCCGCGGCGCAGGTCTGCCCACTTGTGGTCGGGCACGTTCAGCCGGGAGATGTTGCACTTGCCAAGCCGCCCAACGACCACGCGGTTACCGCAGAGCGGGGTAGGGCTTCCACCGTGCGCCTCCAGCGCAACAAAGAACGCCTCGTTCAGCGCGAAGTGCTTGGCTTGGCCTCCAGCGGAACGACGGTGTCCCGCGGAAAACTTCGCCCCTTCCTGCCGGCCTCGCCGGTCTCCATCGCGGTACGCATCCTCCAACGCCATGAAGACGTCCTTCGGGATGTTCTCGACGAGCATGCGCTCAATCTCGGCTTGACCTTTGAATGGGATCTGACTCATGGCATGGCAGAAGATTTCCGGTTCCGCGAATAGTAGCGGAAAAAGTTTCGTGTGGCGGTGGGGATCGCCGCTTTCTTGCGCAATGGCTGTAATTTTATCCAGCACTTGGCGGAGCGCAAGAGCTGCGTCAGAGCTGCGGGGAGCTGGGGTCGTACGAGCAAGGCACCGCGCAGCGCTGGCGAAATTTACTTTGGTATCGCGGCAAAATTTACTTTGGTATTGCCGGAATAGAGTCGAGAAAGTTGTTTAAAAACAATGGGTTGGAGCGCCAGCGCGTGAGCGTCAGGGCGTGTGGAGCTGAGGCTGGGGCGCCATTTCCAATGTCAACAGGCCACTTCCAAAGTCAAAGAGCCTTCGCCATCCCGGTTTCAGGGGGGTACGGCTGCCGATCCGAGTTGATCCATCACTTGCACAGCATTTGTTAAGTCCTTCATTTTGAACGTCTTTTTTTCGAACGGCTGACTTGAGAATGGAAGCTAAGTAGTTGATTTGATTGGGAAAAATCTCGAATTTCCTTGACCCGCCGCCACGCCGCCATTAAAGTGGGAGAAAGTGCAATTCGGTGGGGCAAAGTGGCGAATGTCGTGTTTCAGGGGGCGAGTGCCTTGGCGTTGGACGCCAAGGGGCGCTTGACCGTCCCCGCACGGCACCGCGAAGTCCTGCAGGCGCTGTGCGGCGGCCAGCTCACGCTGACCAAGCACCCGGAAGGCTGCCTGATGGTCTTCCCCCGCCCCGCCTGGGAACAGTTCCGCGACAAGGTCGCCGCGCTCCCGATGTCAGCCGCTGGCTGGAAGCGCGTCTTCCTGGGCAACGCCCAGGACGTCGAGATCGATTCCGCCGCCCGCGTGCTGATCGCGCCGGAACTGCGCGCGTCGGCCGGCCTGCAGAAGGACACCATGCTGCTGGGCATGGGCAGCCACTTCGAGCTCTGGGACGCCCAGGCCTACGCCGCCCATGAGGCCGCCATCATGCAGTCCGAGATGCCCGCGGCGCTCCAGGACTTCAGCTTCTGAGCGCCATGAGCACCGAGCAGTTCACCCACACCACCGTGCTGCTGCACGAGACGGTCGACGGCGCGTTCACCACGCCCGACGGCCTCTACGTCGACGGCACCTTCGGGCGCGGCGGCCACTCGCGGCTGCTGCTGTCCCGGCTGGGGGAGAAGGGACGGTTGATCGCGATCGACCGCGACCCCGAGGCGGTCGCGGCCGCGACCTCCGGACCAACGCGGGTCGACGACCCGCGTTTCCACATTTGCCACAGCGCGTTCGCCGACATGGCCGCGCAGCTCGACGCGCTGGGCATCGGCCAGGTCGACGGCATCCTGCTGGACCTGGGCGTCTCCAGCCCGCAGATCGACAACCCGGAGCGCGGCTTCAGCTTCCGCTTCGACGGCCCCCTGGACATGCGCATGGACACGACGCGGGGCGAGAGCGCCGCCGACTTCATCGCCCGCGCCGAGGTGTCCCAACTCGCACAAGTGATCCGCGACTATGGCGAAGAACGGTTTGCTCTCCCGATTGCAAAGGCGCTTGTGGCTCGCCGGGAAGGCGGGCGCCCTGTACGGACAACCGCCGAGCTTTCCCAAGTCGTGGCTGGTGCAGTCAAAACCCGCGAGCCGGGCAAGGACCCTTCAACGCGCACATTTCAGGCTCTACGGATATTCGTCAACGCCGAGCTTGAAGAACTCCAGCAGGGGCTGAACGCCGCGCTGGCGCGGCTCAAGCCGGGCGGGCGGCTGGCGGTGATCAGCTTCCATTCGCTGGAAGACCGCATCGTCAAGAACTTCATCGCCGCGCACAGCAAGGAGGTCTTCGACCGCCGCGCCCCGTTCGCCGCGGCGCAGCCCACGGCGCTGCGCGCCATCGCGCGGGTCAAGCCCAGCGATGCCGAAGTCGACGCCAACCCGCGCGCGCGCTCCGCGATCCTGCGCGTGGCCGAGCGCACCGACGCGCCGCTCCCGGCGCCGGCTGCTGAATCCACCGGCAAGCAGAAGAAGGGAGGCCGCCGATGATTGGCCGTCTCAATCTGCTGCTGATCGTCGCGGTGATGGTCTCCGGCATCTACATGGTCCGCAGCGCCTACGAGTCGCGCCGCCTGTTCACCGAGCTGGACCGCGCGCAGACCGAGGGCCGCCGGCTCGAGGCCGACTACCAGAAGCTGATGGCCGACCGCCAGGCGCAGGCGACCAACCTGCGCGTCGAGCAGGTCGCGCGCGAGCGCCTGAAGATGCGTCCGATCTCGCCGGCCATCACCTTCAATCCCGACGCGCCCGCCGTCGAGGCCAGCGCCGTGCGCGGCCGTCCGCAGCCGGGAGCGGCCCGATGATCGGCCGGCTCCGCAAGGGATCGCGTAACGCGCCCACGCGCGGCGTCAGCTATTCCAGCAGCCCGCTGCTGGCGTCCAAGACGCCCCCCTGGCGCTCGCGCTTCCTGGTTGCGCTGGTGGGCCTGGCCTTCACCGGGCTGCTGGCGCGCGCCGCCTACATCCAGCTGATCGGCGAGGACTTCTTCCAGCGCCAGGGCGAGGCCCGCTACGCCCACAAGATGGAGTTGCCGGCCAGCCGCGGCAAGATCAGCGACCGCACCGGCCAGGTGCTGGCCGCCAGCGTCGCGGTCCCGTCGATCTGGGCCTTCCCGAAAGAGGTCGACACCGACCCCGACAAGCGCCGCCAACTGGCCAAGCTGCTGGACATGTCCGCCGCCGAGCTCGACAAGCGCCTGGACCCGGCCAACCGCTTCGTCTTCCTGCGCCGCCAGGCCGACGACGAGACCGCCCGCAAGATCAAGGAACTCGGCCTGAAGGGCGTGTTCCAGGACCGCGAGTACAAGCGCCAGTACCCCGAAGGCGAGGCCGCCGCGCACATCGTCGGCTTCACCAACATCGAGGAGCAGGGCCAGGAGGGCATCGAGCTCGCGTTCCAGAAGGACCTGCAGGGCCGCGACGGCTCGCGCGCGGTGGTGCGCGACCGGCTGGGCCGCGTCGTCGAGGACATGGGCGAGCGCATCCCCGCCGCCAACGGCAAGGACATCGAGCTGTCGATCGACGCCAAGGTCCAGTTCTTCGCTTATCAGCGCGTGCGTGACGCGGTGGCCGAGAACAACGCCAAGGCCGGCTCGGTGGTGGTGCTGGACGCCCACACCGGCGAGGTGCTGGCGCTGGCCAACTACCCGAGCTACGACCCGGGCCACCGCCAGAACCTGTCGGGCGAGCAACTGCGCAACCGCGCGCTGACCGACGTGTTCGAGCCCGGCTCGACGATGAAGCCCTTCACGACGGCGCTGGCGCTGGAGACCGGCCGGGTGCGTCCCGACACGCTGCTGAGCACCGGCCCGCGCAGCGTCGTCATCGCCGGCTGGTCGCCGACGGACGCCCACCCGCACGGCGACCTGACCGTGCAGCAGGTGATCCAGAAGTCCAGCAACATCGGCGCCGCGCGGATGGCGCTGATGATGCAGCCGCGCGAGATGCACGAGATGTTCACCGCGATCGGCCTGGGCCAGCGCCCGCAGATCGACTTCCCCGGCGCGGTGACCGGCAAGCTGCGCCCGTGGAAGAGCTGGCGCCCGATCGAGCAGGCGACGATGAGCTATGGCTACGGGCTGTCGGCCTCGTTGCTGCAGCTGGCGCGCGCGTACACGGTGTTCGCGCGCGACGGCGACATCATCCCGATCACCATGACCAAGCGCCCGCCCGACCAGCCGGTGGCCGGCATCAAGGTCTTCAGCCCGAAGGTCGCCGCGGAGGTCCGCGCGATGCTGCAGATGGCCGCCGGTCCCGGCGGCACCGCGCCGCAGGCGATGGTCCCGGGCTACAGCGTCGGCGGCAAGTCCGGCACCGCGCACAAGCAGGAAGGCAAGGGCTATGCGAGCCACAAATACCGTTCCTGGTTCGTGGGCATCGCACCGATCTCCAAGCCGCGCATCATCGTGGCGGTGATGGTGGACGAGCCGAAGAACGGCCAGTACTTCGGCGGCGCCGTCGCGGGCCCGGTCTTCAGCCAGGTCGTGGCGCAGACGCTGCGCCTGATCGGCGAGCCGCCCGACCTGGAGGTCAAGCCGCAGATCGTGGCGCAGCAGAAGCTGCAGGCCGTGGACGAGAGTTTCTGAGCGGGCACGACGAATCATGCTGATGCACCTGAAATCCCCCGAGGCTGCCGCCCGCTGGCTGCTGGAATGGACCCCGAGCGGCCAGTTGCGCACGGACAGCCGCGCCGTCGGCGCCGGCGATGCCTTCATCGCCTGGCCCGGCTACGCGAAGGACGCGCGCCAGTTCGTCGCCGGCGCGCTGTCGGCCGGCGCGGCGACCGCGCTGGTCGAGCACGCGGGCGCGGCCGAGTACGGCTTCACCGACGCGCGCATCGCCTCGCTGCCCGATCTGAAGGCCAACTGCGGCCGCATCGCCTCGGCCTTCTACGGCGAGCCCAGCCAGCGGCTGAGCGTGCTGGCGGTGACCGGCACCAACGGCAAGACCTCCAGCGCCTGGTGGATCGCGCAGGCGCTGACGCTGCTGGGCGCGCGCTGCGGCGTGATCGGCACGCTGGGCGTGGGCCAGCCGCCGGTGCCCGGCGCGACGACCAATGCCTCGATCGAGGCCACCGGCCTGACGACGCCCGATCCGGTCCGTCTGCAGGAAGCCTTCAAGCGCATGGCCGACGACGGCTTCGGCGCCTGCGCGATCGAGGCCTCGTCGATCGGCATCGAGGAACACCGGCTGACCGGCACCGCCATCCAGGTCGCGCTGCTGACCAACTTCACGCAGGACCACCTGGACTACCACGGCGGCATGGAGGCCTACTGGGCCGCCAAGCGCAAGCTGTTCGACTGGGACGGGCTGAAGGCGGCGGTGCTCAACATCGACGATCCCAAGGGCGCGGCACTCGCGGCCGAACTGACGGCGGCCGGCAGGCTCGACGTCTGGACCTATGGCCTGAACCGCGCCGACGCGCGGCTGAGCGCGCAGGACCTGCGCCACGACGCGCATGGTCTCGCGTTCACGCTGCGCGAGGGCGCCGCGGCCGTCGCGGTGCAGACCGGCCTGATCGGCGACTACAACGTCTCCAACCTGCTCGGCGTGATCGCCGGACTGCGGGCGCTGGGCCACGGCCTCGAGGACATCGCGCGCGTCGCCGCGCTGGTGACGCCGGTGCCCGGCCGCATGCAGCGCGTGGGCAACGGCCGCGAGCTGCCGCAACTGGTCGTCGACTACGCCCACACGCCGGACGCGCTCGAGAAGGCGCTTGGCGCGCTGCAGCCGCTGGCCGCGGCGCGCGGCGGCGAGCTGCGCGTGGTCTTCGGCTGCGGCGGTGACCGCGATCCGGGCAAGCGCCCGCTGATGGGCGCGATCGCGGCGAAGCTCGCGGCGCATGTCGTGCTGACGAGCGACAACCCGCGCACCGAGGACCCGGCGAAGATCCTCGCCGACATCGAAGCCGGTCTGCCGGCCGGCGCCCCGCGCGAGGTCATCGCCGACCGTGCCGAAGCGATCGCTCGTGCCATCGATCAGGCGGGCGCGCGCGATGTCGTGCTCATCGCGGGCAAGGGCCACGAGGACTACCAGGAGATCCACGGCGAGCGCCGCGCGTTCTCCGACGTGCAGGCGGCGCGCGCCGCGCTGATCGACAGGGCAGGGCTGTGAGCGACACCACCCCGACCCCCTCGCAAGCCGCGGCGGCGCCTGGCGCGCCGCTGCTCACGCTGGGCCGCGCCCACGCGCTGCTGCAGCCGCTGCTGCCCGCCGTGGCGCTGGCCGGCGATCCGTCGACGCCGCTGCTGCGCGTGCACACCGACACGCGCTCGCTGCGCGCGGGCGACCTGTTCGTCGCGCTGCGCGGCGAGCGCTTCGACGCCAACGACTTCCTGGCGCAGGCGCGCGACGCCGGCGCGGCCGCCGCCATCGCCGAGCGCGGCCTGGCCGAGGCCGGGCTGCCCGGCCTGCTGGTGCCCGACGCGAAGGCGGCGCTGGGTCTGCTGTCGCAGGCCTGGCGCGAGCAGCACCACCTGCCGGTGATCGCGGTCACCGGCAGCAACGGCAAGACCACGGTGACGCAGATGATCGCGTCCATCCTGCGCGCCTGGCTGGGCGAGGCGGCGATGCTCGCGACCGAGGGCAATTTCAACAACGACATCGGCGTGCCGCTGACGCTGCTGCGGCTGCGCCAGGACGAGTCCGTCTGGCACCGCGCGGCGGTGGTCGAGCTCGGCATGAACCATCCGGGCGAGATCGCCCCGCTGGCCGCGATGACGCAGCCGACGGTGGCGCTGGTCAACAACGCGCAGCGCGAGCACCAGGAGTTCATGCACACCGTCGAGGCGGTGGCGCGCGAGAACGGCGCCGTGATCGGCGCGCTGGGCGCCGCGGGTGTCGCGGTGTTCCCGGCCGAGGATCCCTGCGCTCCGGTCTGGCAGGAACTGGCCGCCGGCCGCGCGACGCTGACGTTCGCGCTGCAGGGCCAGGCCGACGTGATGGCGCGCGCGCAATGGGTCGCGCCGACCGACGCGAGCGCGGCGCAGGGCGCCGCCGGCCACTGGGCGATCGAGGTGCTGACGCCGGCCGGGACCATCCCGGTCGCGCTGGCGATGGCCGGGCAGCACAACGTGCGCAATGCGCTGGCCGCCGCGGCCTGCACGCTGGCCGCGGGCGCGCCGCTGGCGGCGATCCGCGAGGGCCTGCAGGCCTTCAAGGCGGTCAAGGGCCGCTCGGCGCTGCAGACGGCGCTGTGGCAGGGCCGCCGCGTCACGCTGATCGACGACAGCTACAACGCCAATCCCGACAGCGTGCGCGCCGCCATCGACGTGCTGGCCGAGCTGCCCGGCCCGTCCTGGCTGGTGCTGGGCGACATGGGCGAGGTCGGCGAGCAGGGCCCGGAATTCCATCGCGAGGTCGGCGCGCACGCCGCCGGCCAGGGCCTGGCCGCGCTGTGGACGGCCGGTGCCGCGGCCCGCGAGGCCGCGTCGGCCTATGGCGCGGGCGCCCGGGCGTTCGACAGCGTCGGCGAGCTGATCGCCGCGCTGAAGGACGCGCCGCAAGTACAGAACATCCTCGTGAAGGGCTCGCGCTTCATGAAGATGGAACAGATCGTGGCCGCCTTGCAGTCCGGCGGCCCAGGAGACCCCCATGCTGCTTAGTCTGGCCCAGTGGCTGCAGACCTATTTCCCTGAACTGGGGTTCCTGCGCGTCTTCCAGTACATCACCTTCCGCGCGGTGATGGCGGCGCTGACCGCGCTGCTGATCGGCCTGGCCTTCGGCCCGTGGGTGATCCGCCGCCTGACCGAGCTCAAGATCGGCCAGCCGATCCGCGAGTACGGCGTGCAGCAGCACCTGGCCAAGAGCGGCACCCCGACCATGGGCGGCGTGCTGGTGCTGATCGGCATCGGCGTGTCGACGCTGCTGTGGTTCGACTGGTCCAACCGCTTCGTCTGGGTGGTGATGCTGGTGACCATGGGCTTCGGGCTGATCGGCTGGGTCGACGACTACCGCAAGGTCGTCAACAAGGACCCCGAGGGCATGCGCTCGCGCGAGAAGTTCCTGTGGCAGTCCATCATCGGCCTGATCGCGGCGATCTATCTGGCGTTCAGCGTCTCGGAGACCAGCTTCCTCGGGGTGGTGCAGCTGTTCTTCCGCTGGGTCACGAGCGGCTTCTCGACCGAGCTGCCGCCCAAGGCCGACCTGATGCTGCCGTTCTTCAAGTCGATCAGCTATCCGCTGGGCGTGTTCGGCTTCATCGGCCTGTCCTACCTCGTGATCGTGGGCACCAGCAACGCGGTGAACTTCACCGATGGCCTGGACGGCCTGGCGATCATGCCGGTGGTGATGGTGGGCTCGGCGCTGGGTGTCTTCGCCTACGTGACCGGCTCGTCGGTCTACAGCCGCTACCTGCTGTTCCCCTACATCCCTGGCGCCGGCGAGCTGCTGATCTTCTGTGCCGCGCTCGCGGGCGCGGGCCTGGCCTTCCTGTGGTTCAACGCGCATCCGGCCCAGGTCTTCATGGGCGACGTCGGCGCGCTGGCGCTGGGCGGCGGGCTGGGCACGCTGGCCGTGATCACGCGCCAGGAGATCGTGCTGGGCATCATGGGCGGCGTCTTCGTCGCCGAGGTGCTGTCGGTGATGCTGCAGGTGACCTGGTTCAAGTACACGAAGAAGAAGTACGGCGAGGGCCGGCGCATCTTCAAGATGGCGCCGCTGCACCACCACTTCGAGAAGTCGGGCTGGAAGGAGACGCAGGTCGTCATCCGCTTCTGGATCATCACGATGCTGCTGTGCCTGGTCGGCCTGGCCAGCCTGAAGCTGCGTTGAACGGGGCGAGACGGCGATGACCCCGATCCAGTTCCCCTCGCTCTACCAGGACCGGCACGCGCTCGTGCTGGGGCTGGGGGATTCCGGGCTCGCGATGGCGGCCTGGGCCGCGCGCCTGGGCGCGCGGGTGACCGTGTGGGACAGCCGCGAACAGCCGCCGCAGCTCGCCGCGCTGCGCGAGCGGCTGCCCGAGGCCGCGTTCGCGCATGGCGAGTTCACGCCGGAGCTGCTGGCCGCGATCGATCACAGCTGGGTGCTGCTCAAAAGCCCCGGCCTGTCGCCGCTGGATGCGCGGCTCAAGCCGCTGCTCGCGCGCGCCGAGGAGATCGGCCTGCGCGTGCGCGGCGAGCTGGAGCTGTTCGCGCAGGCGCTGGCCGAGCTCAAGACGCTGTACCGCTACGAGCCGGGCGTGCTCGCGATCACCGGCACCAACGGCAAGACGACGACCACCAGCATGACCGCGCTGCTGGTCGAGCGCGCCGGCCGCCGGGTCGCGATGGCCGGCAACATCGGCCCGACGCTGCTGGGCACCTTGAGCGACGCGCTCGACAAGGAGCCGATGCCGCAGCCGAAAGACGCGGAGATCGAGGCCGTCGTCGACCTCGCGGTCGAGGCGGTGACCGCGGCCGAGGGCGAGAAAGCGCCCGAGGTGCCGAATGCCGAGGCGCTGCTGGCGCCGGTCGACGCGTCCGCGGAGCTCGATGCGAACGCACCGGCTGAAGCCTCCGGCGACGCGCCGCTCGACGCGCCAAGCGAAGCCTCGACTGAAGCGTCGATTGAAGCGTCGATTGAAGCGCCGACCGACGCGTCGATGGCAGCGCCCGTCGAGGCCGCTGCCGGATCGCTCGCCGCGCGGGCGCCGGTGGACGACCGCAGCGCGCTCGAGACCGTGGCCGAGCTGCTCGACGAGCAGCCGCTGCCGATCAAGCCGCCACCGCCCAAGCCGGCGGAATTCGAGGTGCTGCCGCAGGTCTGGGTGCTGGAGCTGTCGAGCTTCCAGCTGGACGGCGTGAAGGGCTTCGAGCCCAGCGCCGGCGCGGTGCTCAACATCACGCAGGACCACCTGGACTGGCATGGCGACATGCCCGCCTATGCGCGCGCCAAGGGTCGCGTCTTCGGCGAGCACGGCGTGCTGGTGATCAACCGCGACGATCCGGAAGTCGAGGCGCTGGTGCCCGCGCCGATCACGGTGAAGCAAGGCCGCGGCCGGCCGGCCAAGCTGGTCGAGCGCGAGGTGGTCCGCTTCGGCCTGGACGCGCCGCGCCGCCCGGGCGATTTCGGCCTGCTGGTCGAGAACGGCATGGCCTGGCTGGTGCGCGCCCGCGAGCAGGAAGAAGAGCTCAAGGGCCTGAAGCGCCGCAAGGACGACGAGGACGAACTGCTGATCCAGCGCCTGATGCCGGCCGACGCGCTGCGCGTGCGCGGCCGTCACAACGCCGCGAACGCGCTGGCGGCGCTGGCGCTGGCCTCATCGATCGGCTGTCCGCTGGCGCCGATGCTGCACGGCCTGCGCGAATACCGCGGCGAGCCACACCGCGTCGAGTTCGTCACCTCGATCAAGGGCGTCGACTTCTACGACGACTCCAAGGGCACCAACGTCGGCGCGACCGTCGCGGCGGTGTCCGGCCTGGGCGCCGACCGCGCGCCGGCCAAGCTGGTCATGATCCTGGGCGGCGATGGCAAGGGACAGGATTTCTCGCCGCTGGCCACGCCGATCGCGCTGCATGCGCGCGCCGTCGCGCTGATCGGGCGCGATGCGCCGCAGATCGAGGCCGCGCTGCGCGACTGCGGCGTCCCGATGCATCGCCACGAGACGCTCGAGGCGGCGACGCATTGGGCGCTCGCTCAGGCGCAGCAGGGCGACAGCGTGCTGCTCAGCCCCGCCTGCGCCAGCCTGGACATGTTCCGCAACTACGCCCATCGCGCCGAGGTGTTCATCACCACCGTGCGCGAGCTGGCCGAAGACGAGGGGCTGATCGGATGAGCGCCGCATCGGTCATGGGCGGACTCGGCGAGCGCGCCCGCGCGCTGCTGTCGCGCCGCGCGGCGTCGCCGGCGGGCGGCGGCGTGGACGTGCCGGTGCGCGACTGGGTCTCCACCTCGGCCGGGCAGCCGACGCGGCTGCTGGGCTTCGACCTGACGCTGATCTGGGTCGTGCTGGCGCTGCTGGCGCTGGGCCTGCTGATGGTCTATTCGGCCTCGATCGCGCTGCCGGACAACCCCAAGTTCGCCAAGTACGCGCCGATGCATTTCTTCGTGCGCCAGAGCCTGTTCATCGGCATCGGCCTGCTGGCCGGCTGGATCACGGTGATGGTGCCGGTGAGCTTCTGGGAGCGGCATGCGCCCAAGCTCTTCGTCATCGCGCTGGCGCTGCTGATGGTGGTGCTGATTCCGCACGTGGGCAAGGGCGTCAACGGCGCGCGCCGCTGGCTGCCGCTGGGCGTCATGAACTTCCAGCCCTCGGAGCTGGCCAAGCTGGCCATCGCGATGTACGCCGCGAACTACATGGTCCGCAAGATGGAGGTCAAGGAGAACTTCGTGCGCGCCGTGTGGCCGATGGCGGCCGCGCTGGCCTTCACCGGCATGTTGCTGCTGGCCGAGCCGGACATGGGCGCCTTCATGGTCATCGCGGCGATCGCGATGGGCATCCTGTTCCTGGGCGGCGTCAACGGCCGCATGTTCTTCCTCAGCGTGGCGGTGCTGATCGGCGCCTTCGTGCTGATGATCACCTTCAGCGATTTCCGGCGCGAGCGGATCTTCGCCTACCTCAATCCGTGGGACGAGAAGTACGCGCAGGGCAAGGCCTACCAGCTGACGCACTCGCTGATCGCCTTCGGCCGCGGCGAGCTCTTCGGCCAGGGGCTGGGGTCCAGCCTGGAGAAGCTGCACTACCTGCCCGAGGCCCACACCGACTTCCTGCTCGCCGTCATCGGCGAGGAGCTGGGCTTCATCGGCGTGGCGGTCGTGATCTTCGCGTTCTTCTGGCTGTCGCGCCGGCTGTTCCACATCGGGCGCCAGGCCGTCGCGCTGGACCGCGTCTTCGCGGGCCTGTACGCGCAGGGCATCGGCATCTGGATGGGCGGCCAGGCCTTCATCAACATGGGCGTGAACCTGGGCGCGCTGCCGACCAAGGGCCTGACGCTGCCGCTGATGAGCTATGGCGGCTCGGCCACCGTCCTCAACTGCGTGGCGCTGGCGATCTGCCTGCGAATCGACATCGAGAACAGACAACTGATGCGAGGGGGCCGCGCATGAGCGCAGCGCAGGGCCGCCCCAAGCAAGCTCACGTCCCCTCGGGGGACCGGACGCGGCTGGCCGCGGACGAGGGGGCCACATGAGCACGCGTCACCTCGTCGTGATGGCGGCCGGAACGGGCGGTCACGTGATCCCCGGACTCGCCGTCGCGGCCGAGATGCAGCGCCGCGGCTGGACCGTGTCCTGGCTCGGCACCGAGGCCGGCATGGAGAACAAGCTGGTGCCGCCGTCGGGCCTGCCGATGGACCGGCTGTCCTTCGCCGGCCTGCGCGGCAAGGGCCTGAAGCACTCGCTGCTGGGCGTCGTGCGCCTGTTCAAGGCCTTCGCGCAGAGCGCCAACATCTTCGCCGCCCGCAAGGCCGACGCGGTGCTGGGCATGGGCGGCTACGTCTGCTTCCCCGGCGGCCTGATGGCCTGGGTGATGCGCAAGCCGCTGATGCTGGTCAACGCCGACGCGGCGCTGCTGCTGTCCAACAAGGCGCTGGCGCCGGTGGCGAAGAAGATCGCCTTCGGTTTCGACGGCCTGGCCGCGGCGCAGCAGCGAAGAAGCGTGGTCACCGGCAATCCGGTGCGCGTGGAGATCGAGGACCTGCCCGCGCCCGAGCTGCGCTTCGCCGGACGCAACGGCCCGCTGAAGGTGCTGGTGGTCGGCGGCTCGCTGGGCGCGCGCGCGATCAACGACGTGCTGCCACAGACGCTGGCGCTGTGGGATGCGCACCAGCGGCCGCTGGTGACGCATCAGACCGGCGAGGCCAACTTCCCGCTGGTGCAGGCCGCCTACGCCAAGGCCGGTGTCGAGGCTGAGGTCGTGCCCTTCATCACCGACATGGCCACGCGTCTGGCCGAAGCCGACGTGGTCATCTGCCGCGCGGGCGCGGTGACGGTGTCCGAGCTCTGCGCCGCCGGCGCCGCCAGCATCCTGGTGCCGCTGGTCGTGAGCACGACCTCGCACCAGCGCGACAACGCGCAGTACCTGGCGCAGCACGGCGCCGGCACGCATCTGCCGCAGGGCGAGCTGAGCGCGCAATCGCTGTTCGACCTGCTGCAGCAGCCGCGCGAGCACTGGCTGGCGATGGCGTCGAAAGCCCGCTCGCTGGCGCGTCCGCGTGCGGCCTCGCGCGTGGCCGATGAACTCGAGGCGCTGGTCGCCGCCCGGGACGCGAAGTCGGGCGGCTCCGGCACGGGAGCGCGCGCATGAAGCACGCCCTGCAGCGCATCCATTTCACCGGCATCGGCGGCGCCGGCATGAGCGGCATCGCCGAGCTGCTCGTGGCCCAGGGCTATCGCGTCAGCGGCTCCGACCAGGGCGAGGGCGACACCACGCGCCGGCTGCGCGCGCTCGGCGTCGACGTGAAGATCGGCCATGCGGCCGAGCACGTCGGCGACGCGCAGGTGCTGGTCAAGTCCAGCGCCATCAAGGCCGACAACCCCGAGCTGATGGCCGCGCACCAGCATGGCATCCCGGTGCTGCTGCGCGCGCAGATGCTGGCCGAGCTGATGCGCCCGCGCCTGGGCATCGCGGTGGCCGGCACGCATGGCAAGACGACGACGACCTCGCTGCTGACGACGGTGATGCTGGAAGCGGGGCTGGATCCGAGCTACGCGATCGGCGGCCAGCTGCTGTCGTCGGGCGCGAACGCGGCGCTGGGCGCCGGGGCGCACATGGTGGTCGAGGCCGACGAGTCGGACGCCTCCTTCCTGCATCTGCTGCCGCAACTGGCGATCGTCACCAACATCGACGCCGACCACATGGACACCTACGGGCATGACATGGCCCGTCTGCGTCAGGCCTTCGTCGATTTCCTGCATCGCATGCCGTTCTGGGGCGCCGCCGTGCTGTGCGGCGACGACCCCGGCGTGCGCAGCATCGTGCCGATGCTGTCGCGCCCGGTGATCCTGTACGGGCTGGACGAGGGCAACGCGGTGCGCGCGATCGACGTGTCGGCCGAGGCCGGCGGCGGCATGCGCTTCACCGCGCTGCGCCGCGACCGCCAGGGCCGCGAGCTGCCGGCGCTGCCCGTGCTGCTGCGCCTGAACGGCCGCCACAACGTGCTGAACGCGCTGTCCGTGATCGCGATGGCGATGGAACTGGGCATCGAGGACGCGGCGCTGCTGCGCGCGCTGGCCGGCTTCGGCGGCGTGGGCCGGCGCTTCCAGTCCTACGGCGAGCTGCCGGTCACCGCCCATGCCGAGGCCGGCGCGGGCGGCGCGGGCACGATGCTGCTCATCGACGACTACGGCCATCACCCGGTCGAGATGCAGGCGGTGCTGACGGCCGCGCGCGGCGCCTATCCGGGCCGCCGTCTGCTGCTGGCCTTCCAGCCGCACCGCTACACGCGTACCCGCGACTGCTTCGACGAGTTCGCCGCCGTGCTCGCGCAGGCCGACGGCGTGCTGCTGACCGAGATCTATGCCGCCAGCGAATCGCCGCTGCCTGGCATCAGCGGCGAGAGCCTGGCGCAGGCGGTGACGGCGCGCGGCACCGCGGCCGGCTACGTCGGCGACTGGCAGCAACTTCCGCAGGCGATCGCCCACCAGGCGCGCGCCGGCGACGTGGTGATCGTGATGGGGGCCGGCTCGATCGCCGCCGTCCCCGCGCGCACCGTGGCCCTCATGACGCAAGCGAAGGGAGTCCGGACATGAGCACGGACCTCAACACCCCATCCCCCCTCTTCGAGCACCTGGGCATCGCCCGCATCGACGCGCGCGCGCTCGGCAAGGTCGCGGTGCTGTTCGGCGGCGACTCGGCCGAGCGCGAGGTCTCGCTGATGTCGGGCCGCGGCGTGCTGGACGCGCTGCGCGCGGAAGGCGTCGACGCGCACGCCTTCGACCCGGGGGAGCGCAACCTGCTCGAGCTCAAGGCCGAGGGCTTCCAGCGCGCCTTCATCGCGCTGCATGGCCGCCATGGCGAGGACGGCACGGTGCAGGGCGCGCTCGAGCTGATGGGTATCCCCTACACCGGCTCCGGCGTGATGGCCTCGGCCATCGCGATGGACAAGATCACGACCAAGCGGGTCTGGCTGGCCGACCGGCTGTCGACGCCGCGCTGGGTCAGCCTCAAGCGCGACGAGCAGGTGCGCGAGCGCGTGCGCACCGTGCCCGACGAGCTGGGCCTGCCGATCTTCGTCAAGCCGCCGCACGAGGGCTCGTCCATCGGCGCGAGCAAGGTGATGGGCTATTCGGACATGCAGGCGGCCGTCGAGCTGGCCGCGAAGTACGACGCCGAGGTGCTGTGCGAAGAGTTCGTCGATGGCGCCGAGCTGACCTGCCCGGTGCTGGGCGAGGGCGCCGGCGCGATCGCGCTGCCGGTCATCGAGATCCGCGCCGAGGGCGGCAATTACGACTATCAGAACAAGTACTTCACCGACACCACGCAGTACCTCGTCGGTCAGTTGCCGCCTGACGAGCAGACGCGGGTGCAGGACCTGGTGCTGGCGGCCTACCGCTCGCTGGGCGCGCGCGGCTGGGGCCGCGTCGACCTGATGCGCCGCAAGAGCGACGGCCGGCTGTTCCTGCTGGAGATCAACACCTCGCCGGGCATGACCTCCCATTCGCTGGTGCCCAAGGCGGCCGCCGCCGCCGGCATCTCCTATCCCAAGCTGTGCCTGTACCTGCTGTCGCAGGCGCGGCTGGACAGCCAGGCCTGAGCCGCCGCCGACAGGACCTCCGAGCCATCGCCATGGGCGCCACCTTCACCCACACCGCCGCACCGCTGCCGCCGGACATCCGCGTGATGAACGGCGTCGCGGGCTTGCTGCTGGCCGCGTTCGCGCTGGCCGCGGCGGCGGTGGGGCTGCACTGGCTGGCGCGGCAGCCGGCGTTCTCGATCCGCTCGATCACGGTCGAGGGTGACGTCAGCCGCAACAGCAGCGCGTCGCTGCGCGCCAACGCGCTGCCGCGGCTGTCGGGCAACTTCCTGACGATGAACCTGCTGCAGGCGCGCGCCGCCTTCGAGGCCGTGCCCTGGGTGCGGCACGCCGCCGTGCGGCGCGTCTGGCCGCTGCACCTGGTCGTGACGCTCGAGGAACACCGCCCCGCCGCCTATTGGGAAACCAAGGCCGAGAACGCCGACGCCGATTCCGACGCCGTCGTCGATACCCGGCTGGTCAACAGTTTCGGCGAGGTTTTCGAGGCCAATCTGGGCGATGTCGAGGACGAGGACCTGCCGACGCTGGCCGGCCCGGCCAAATCGTCGGCGGCGATGCTGTCGATGTGGCGGCAACTCGATCCGATGACCCACCTGAAACTGGACGAGGGCGTGTCCCGGCTCGATTTGTCGGGGCGCGGGTCCTGGAAGGCCACGCTGGAAAAGGGAGCGGTCGTTGAACTCGGCCGGGGCAGCGAGGGCGAGGTCGTCGCCCGGTATGGGCAATTCATCGCCAGCGTGCCCCGGATCACCGCCCGGTACCGCAGCTCGCTGGTATCGGCCGACCTGCGGCATGAGGCCGGATATGCGGTCCGCCTGGCCGGCGTGACGACGGTTACCAACGCGCCCAAGGGCGCCAAGAAGAATTGAGGACTGGCATGGCCAAGGAATACAAGGATTTGGTCGTCGGGTTGGACATCGGCACCGCCAAGATCATGGCGGTGGTCGCCGAAGTGATGGGCGACGGGCAATTGCGCATCGCCGGCCTGGGCGTGGCGCCCAGCCACGGGCTCAAGCGCGGCGTGGTGGTCAATATCGATGCCACCGTCCAGTCCATCCAGCAGGCGCTGAAAGAGGCCGAAATGATGGCCGACTGCCGCATCTCCCGGGTTTATACGGGGATTACCGGCAGCCATATTCGCGGTCAGAACTCGACCGGCATGGTCATCGTGCGGGACAAGGAAGTCACGCCGGTGGATGTCGCTCGGGTGGTGGAAACCGCCAAGGCGATCAATATTCCGAATGACCAGCGCCTGTTGCTGGTGGAACCGCAGGAATTCGTCATCGACGGCCATGAGGTCAAGGAACCGATCGGCATGAGCGGCGGCCGCCTGGAAGTGAAGGTCCATATCGTGACCGGCGCCCAGAGCGCGGCGGAGAACATCGTCAAGTGCGTGCGCCGCTGCGGCCTGGAGGTCGAGCAACTGGTGCTCAACCCCAGCGCGTCCAGCCTGGCGGCGCTGACCTCGGACGAGCGCGACCTGGGCGTGGCGCTGGTCGATATCGGCGCCGGCACCACCGACGTGGCGATTTTCACCGGCGGCTCGATCCGTCATACCGCCGTGATTCCCATTGCCGGCGACCTGATTACCAGCGATATCGCGATGGCGCTGCGCACTCCGACCAAGGATGCGGAGGAAATTAAGGTCGAGCATGGCGTGGCCAAGCAATTGCTGGCCGATCCGGCCGACCAGGTCGAAGTGCCGGGTTTGGGCGACCGCGCGCCGCGGATGCTCTCGAAACAGGCGCTGGCGGGGGTCATCGAACCCCGCGTCGAGGAGATTTTCTCGCTCGTCCACCAGGTCATCCGGGAATCGGGCTACGAGGAACTGTTGTCCTCGGGAATCGTCCTGTCGGGCGGTTCGTCGGTCATGCCGGGCATGGTCGAGCTGGCCGAGGACATTTTCCTGAAACCGGTGCGCCGCGGGAATCCGACCTACAACGGCGCGCTCTTCGACATGGTCGCCAATCCCCGCTCGGCGACCGTCATGGGATTGTTGGAAGAAGCGCGGCTATCGCGCACGCGGGGATTCAAGGCGGCGCAGCAGGCGGGGTCGGTGAAGACCTTGTTCGGCCGCGCCAAGGACTGGTTCCTGGGGAATTTCTAAGAAGCTGGAACTCACCGGCTCGGCTTTTCTTTACGACGTTCGAGGGTTTTGCCCCCTAAAAAAGGGCCGATCCCACTTCTATTTTGCTGATGGCAACTGCACAATATGGACAGGAGGTTTGATATGGCGATCGAGATGATCGAAGAGTTTGATCAGGGCACCCAGATCAAGGTGATCGGCGTGGGCGGCGGCGGCGGCAACGCGGTCGAGCACATGATCAGCCAAGGTGTCCAGGGCGTGGAATTCATCGTGGCCAACACGGATGCCCAGGCCCTGAATCGCTCCAAGGCCGATCAACTCCTGCAACTGGGCCATACCGGCCTGGGCGCCGGCGCGAAACCCGAGGTCGGCAAGACCGCGGCCGAGGAAGCGGAAGCCCGCATCCGCGAATCCATCACCGGCGCGCACATGCTGTTCATCACGGCCGGCATGGGCGGCGGCACGGGCACCGGCGCGGCGCCGGTGATCGCGCGCGTGGCCAAGGAGATGGGCATCCTGACCGTCGGCGTGGTGACCAAGCCGTTCGAGTTCGAAGGCAACCGGCGCGGCAAGGCCGCGGACCTGGGCCTGCAGGAGCTCGAGGCCAATGTCGACTCGCTGATCGTGGTGCTGAACGACAAGCTGCTGGAAGTGCTGGGCGACGACGTCACGCAGGACCAGGCCTTCGCGCACGCCAATGACGTGCTGAAGAACGCGGTGGGCGGCATCTCCGACATCATCCACATGCCGGGTCTGGTCAACGTCGACTTCGAGGACGTGAAGACGGTGATGAGCGAGCCGGGCAAGGCGATGATGGGCACGGCCGTCGCGGCGGGTCCGGACCGCGCGACCAAGGCCGCCGAAGGTGCCGTGGCCTGCCCGCTGCTGGAAGGCATCGATCTGTCCGGCGCGCGTGGCGTGCTGGTGTTGATCGCGGCGAGCCGCAACAACTTCAAGCTGGCCGAGAGCCGCAACGCGATGACCGCGATCAAGCGCTATGCCGCTGAAGACGCGCACATCATCTACGGCACCGCCTACGACGAATCGCTGGGCGACCAGTTGCGCGTCACCGTGATCGCGACCGGCCTGAGCCAGCGCGCCGCGGCGCGCCAGCAGCCGCAGTTGGTGGTGCAGCAGCCGCAGCTGCGCACCGGCACCGACAACATGCCGGTGCTGACGCAGCCGGTGGTGATGCCGGGTTCTGCCGCCGCGCAGGGCTCGCCTGCCGCCGCGCCGATGACCGCGTCCGACTTCGGTGGCATGAGCGTGCCCAGCGTCTGGCGCCACGGCCGCACGGCCGCGGCGAAGGTCGAGGCGCTGTCGTCCAACGGCATGGACGAGATCGAGATCCCGGCCTTCCTGCGCAAGCAGGCGGACTGAGACCGAACGCTCACTCGAACGCCATCAGCTTCAAGGCCATGCCCCCGTGCGGGGGGCATGGCCTTTTTTCGTTGGCCCTGTGGGGAGCGCCCCCATCCGGGGGTGTCGCTGTTGCAAATGAACGCTCGTGCGTGTCTGTGAAGTTCGGCACACTGGCGCCCCATCACAAGACAGAGCGGATGCATGGTCCAGGGTGAGGTCGGGATGTCGGCGTCGAGTCGGCCGGCCGCGTGCGCGCGGCAGGCAGGGGAGACCTGTGTGCCGGCGCCGCGGCGGGCCTCGGTGCCGGTGGCGACACTGCTGAGGGCGCTGCTGGCGCTGCTCCTGACGCTGGGGCTGCTGCCGCTGGCGGCGGGGCAGGCGGTTCAGCCGGTTCAGGCCACGCAGGCCGCCACCCAGGCGGCGCCGCAGGCGCAGGTCTCGCGCGCGTCGCCGCTGGGCCCGGCGCGGCCGGTGCCCGATGCCGGCCCGGGCGGTGGCGCGCAGCGCGCGACCGAGGCGGAGGTCGCGACCAGCGACTGGACGCAGGATCAGCTCAAGGCCTGGTGGCGCGCGCTGCGCGTCATGGATGGGCGCGATGGCGCGTTGCCGCAGGCGCTGCTGCCGCCGTCGGACGATGCGGCCTGGCACCGCGTGAGCTTGCCCGAGGTGCAGCAGCGCGAGGCGACGGGCACGGCGGGTGACGCGCGTTTCCAGATGCGCTGGTACCGGGTGCGCTATGCCGCGCCGAACGGCCGCTGGCCGACCAGCGTCGCGCTCTACATGCCGCGGCTGGTGGCGCTGGCGGCGGCGGTGCTGGTGAAGACCGACGACGGCTGGCGGCCGGTCTTCGACAACCAGTCCGGCGCGCGCGAGCAATGGGTGCGGCCGCTGTGGGTGGTGCTGCCCTCGGCGCTGACGGAGATCCAGCAGGCGCGTGAGATCGAGGTCGTCATCGCGGTGCCGGTGATGCAGGCGGGCTACTACTCGGTGTCCAGCGTCTGGCTGGGCGCGCGCGAGGACCTGGAGCCGAAACATGACCGCCGCTGGGTGCTGCAGATCGGCGTGCCGCAGGCGACCGGGCTGACGCTGGTGACGCTGGGGCTGTTCGCGCTGGTGCTGTGGCTCAAGCGGCGCGAGGATCCGGCCTACCTGCTGTTCTCGCTGGCGACGGTGGCCTGGCTGGTGCGCAACCTGCATTACCACCTGGACCTGCCGCGCACGCGGGATGCGCTGGAGTGGTTCTGGTGGGTCACGCATGCGTCGATGGCGTGGGTGATGTTGCTGACCTTCCTCTTCGCGCTGCGTTTCGCGAGACAGCGCTTCGCGCGATTCGAGCGCGGCATGGGGCTGTTCGTGCTGGTGTCGAGCCTGGCGTCGATGCCGATGTGGGGCCGCGGGTTCGACGCGCTGGTGCTGCTGCACATCTGCAACGCGGTGGTGGGGCTGGCGGGGACGGCCTTCGTGGCGAGCATCGCGTGGCGGCAGGGCACGCGCGAGCTGCGCGTGATGGCGGCGGCGCTGGTGATCGGCGTGGTGCTGGGCGTGCACGACCTGGGGCTGCTGGCGGGCTGGTGGTGGCCGGAGCATGTCTACCTGATGCCGTTCGCGACGCTGGTGATCCTGGCGAGCTTCCTGTATGCGGTGCAGTACCGCTACATCGAGGCGCTGCGCGGCGTCGAGCGCGCCAACGAGGAGCTGGCGCAGCGGCTGGACGAGCAGAGCGTGGAGCTGCGCGCGCAGCACGACAAGCTGCGCGAGGCCGAGCGCCAGCAGGCGCTGCTGCTGGAGCGGCAGCGGATCATGCAGGACATGCACGACGGGCTGGGCTCGTCGCTGCTGTCGGCGATGGTGGCGGTGGAGCAGGGCTCGATGCCGCAGGAGCAGGTGGTGGGCGTGCTGCGGGAGTGCGTCGACGACCTGCGGCTGGTGATCGATTCGCTGGAGCCGGTCGGCCACGACCTGGTGTCGCTGTTGGCGACGATGCGCTACCGGCTGGGCAAGCGGCTGCAGCTGGGCGGGCTCAAGCTGGAGTGGGACGTGCACGACCTGCCGCCGCTGGACTGGCTGGAGCCGCCGGATGCGCTGCATGTGCTGCGGCTGATGCAGGAGGCGCTGACCAACGCCCTGAAGCATGCGCGGGCGACGCGGGTGCGGGTGGTCACGCGCGATCTGGGCCGGCGGGTGGAGATCCGGGTGGAGGACGATGGCGAGGGCTTCGACGTCGGGGCGATCTCGCAGGGGCGGGGGCTGCGCGGGCTGCAGCGGCGGGCCAAGGTGCTGGGCGGGCTGCTGCGGGTGGACAGCAGCCCGGGGCATGGCACGGTGGTGACGCTGCGGCTGCCGGTGGCGCGGGCGGACCGGGAGGCCGTGCTGCAGCAGGGTTGAGTCCGATTTGGGAGAATGCCGCCCATGCTCAAGCAACGCACCATCAAATCGCTGACCCGCGCGGTCGGGGTCGGCATCCACAGCGGCCAGAAGGTGGAGATCACGCTGCGCCCGGCCGCGCCAGGCACCGGCATCGTGTTCCGGCGGGTCGACCTGGCGCAGCCGGTCGACATTCCGGTGAACACGCACAGCGTCTGCGACACGCGCATGGCCACGACGATCAGCCCGAATGGCGATCCGGGCCAGCCCAAGGTGCAGACGATCGAGCATCTGCTGTCGGCCTGCGCGGGGCTGGGCATCGACAACCTGCTGATCGACATCAACGCCGACGAGGTGCCGGTGCTGGACGGCTCGGCGGCGAGCTATGTGTTCCTGCTGCAGAGCGCGGGCATCGAGCTGCAGAACGCGCCCAAGCAGTTCCTGCGGGTGAAGAAGCCGGTGGAGGTGCGCCGCGGCGAGGGCAAGAGCCTGATGTGGGCGAAGCTGGTGCCGCATCACGGCTACACGCTGAGCTTCCAGATCGAGTTCGACAATCCGGCGGTGTCGGCGACGGGGCAGCATTACGTGTTCGACATGGGCAGCGGCCAGTACAAGCGCGAGATCGCGCGGGCGCGCACCTTCGGCATGACCAAGGACATCGAGCTGATGCGTTCGCGCGGGCTGACGCTGGGTGGCAGCATGGACAACGCGATCGTGGTGGACGACTACCGGGTGCTGAACGCCGAGGGGCTGCGCTACGACGACGAGTTCGTGAAGCACAAGATCCTGGACGCGATCGGGGACATGCAGGTGGTGGGGCATCCGCTGCTGGCGGCGTACACGTCGTTCAAGGGCGGGCATGCGCTGAACAACCTGCTGCTGCGCGAGCTGCTGGCGGACGCGGAGGCTTACGAGATCGTGACCTTCGAGGATGAGCGCGACGCGCCGGCGGGGTTCGCCGAGCTGGCGCCGGCGTGGTGAGGCCGTCGGTCGGACCGACGTCTTCCAGCAAAACAAGCTAAAGGCCCACTCATTCGTTTGGAAGATGCACGCGTTCAGGTTTGCATCGGTCATCGAAGCCGGCGAGTGAAATGAGTGCAATGAAGTGGTCCCGTTGACGAACGCCGTCAGGGGACGGAGGCGGACCATGTGGGTTCGCCTCTCCATCAACTGGAGAACTTCATGACTGCATTCATTGCCTATCCGTCCTCTGTTCACGCGGTCGCGGGACGCGACATCGAGACCGAGGAGCCGGTCGGCATTCAAGAATTGACTTGACGAGCCGTTGATTCACATGGACCACGTGTCTCTTTCCATCGCCTTCAACAGCGGGATCGCTACCGTCCTGGCCATGAAGTATTGCGAGCACCTCTCCTCTCGAGCGGGGTTGTGGAAGCTCGTCGTGTTCATCGCGACCATCTTCATGGCGAACATGGCGCTCATGCTGGATCGCTTCTCGCTGGAAGAGGCGGCAATGAGGGCCAGCAGCGTCGCGGTCGGCTTCATTGCCGTCGTGTTCGTGATGGCGACCCTCCATGCCCGGCGCCGTGAGCGCCTGAAGGCATCGCGCTGAGCGCGCGATGAACGGTCGGCATGGCGCAAGCCATGCCGACCTTGCTTCAGCATGGTTTGGAGAGCATCCCGGGCTATCCTTCAAGCAATTGCTACACGCTCGAAGAAATCGTCGCCCAATTCGCGTCTCACGTGGCTGCCCACCCATGCTGATCGTCCGTACCGTCATCGCCCTGCTGCTGGTCGCAGGCCTGCTGTGCTTCGCCGTGTACATCGGCACGAGGCAGCCAGTCTGGCGCCGCAGGGGCATCCTGCTCATCAAGTGGACCGTCATCGCCGGCATCGGATTCTTCGCGGTGCTGATCCTGGAGCGGTTGATTCTGCTGGTGTGAGCGGGTCGCTCATCGAAGCAGGTCCGCCACTCAGATCAACGTCTTGATGGCGTTGAGTGCGACAAGCAGAATCCGTCCTGCCCTTTGTGGCCATTCCCAGCTTCCAGCCCTTCGGGGAACCTTCTGGAAACCCGCCCTTCGAGGCCTTTGGAAGCCCGGTCGAGAGACCGGGCTTCTGTCGTTTCAGCGCCGGTTTTCCGGAGACCCGCTCACTCCTCCAGCGCCTGCAACTGCACCAGCCGCTGATAGATCCCGCCCTCGATCGTCATCAGCTCCTCGTGCGTGCCGCGCTCGTCCAGATGTCCGTGGTTCAGCACCACGATCTGATCGGCCTCGCGGATCGTCGACAGCCGATGCGCGATCGCGATCACCGTCACCTGGCCTCGCAGCGCGCGCAGCGCCTCGCCGACCTGCGCCTCGGTCGCGCTGTCGATGTTGGCCGTGGCCTCGTCCAGCAGCAGGATCCGCGGATCTCCCGCCAGCGCCCGCGCCAGCGCGATCAGCTGCTTCTGCCCCGTCGACACCGCCAGCCCGCCATCGCCCAGCCGGCTGTCGTAGCCCTGCGGCAAGGAGGACAGGAACTCATGCGCACGCGCCGCCCTTGCCGCCTGCTCCAGCTTCTCGTCCGGAATCGCGCGGCCCATGCGGATGTTGTCCCGCACCGTGCCCGCGATCAGATACGGCTCCTGCGGCACCAGGCCCAGCGCGTCATGGAAGGTCTCGTCGGGCAGTTGCTCGAGCGGCTGGCCATCGATCAGGATGCGCCCCTGCTGCGGCTGGTAAAAGCGCAGCAGCAGCGCCAGCAGCGTCGACTTGCCCGAGCCCGTGTGCCCCGCGATGCCCACGAAGCTTCCGGCCGGAATGTCCAGGTCCAGGTCGCGCAGCACCGGCTGCTCCGGCTTGTAGGCGAACCGCAGATGCTCGAAACGGATCGCGCCCGCCCCGATGCGCAGCCCCGGCTGGACCGCGCGCGGCTCCGACGGCTCGCGCAGCAGCGCGCGCACCCGCGACGCGGCCACCAGCGCCTGCTGCAGCTGGCTGAACTGCATCGTGATCTGGATCAGCGGCTCCACCACGCGCGCGATGTACGCGAGGAACGCGTACAGCAGCCCCACCTCGAGCCCGGACAGTTCCCGCATCCCGAAGCCGTAGATCACCGTCACGATCAGCAGCACGTTGAGCAGGTCCAGCGCCGGCCGCAGCAGCCACGCATTGGCGCGCAGCTCCTGCACGCGCGCCTGCAACTGCGCCTGGTTGGCCGTCTCGTAGCGCGCCGCGAAGCGCCGTGCCGCGCCCGCCGACTGCAGCATCGCCATGCCGGCCATGCTCTCGGCCATCTGCGCGTTGAGCTCGGCGCGCAGCGCCCGGGCCCGCTGCACCGGGCCGCTGCTCGCGCGCTGGTAGAGCCAGATGATCCCGGAACTCGCCGGCACCAGCGCCAGCACGATCAGCATCAACCGCCAGTCCAGCCACGCCATCGCGACCAGCGCGCCAGCGACGACGATCGTTGAATCCAGCATCACGAACAGCACTTGCCGGTACAGGTTGTTGACCGCGTCCGTGTCGTTGGTGATGCGGCTCAGCAACTGGCCGGTGATGCTGCGGTCGAAGAAGGCCATCGGCTGCGCCAGCACATGCGCGTAGACCTGCTCGCGCAGACGCAGCACCGAGCGCTGCGCCACCGCCGCCATGCGCCGCAGCTGCGCGTAGCGCAGCAGGCTCGCGGACCAGCCCGCCAGCAGCATCGCGCCCAGCAGCAGTGCCATCGGGCCGAGCGAGAAGTCGCGCGGCAGCACGTGCGCATCGATGAAGTGCTTGCCGAGGATGGGCCCGACGGCCTCGAGTGCCGCGGCCACGACCAGCCAGCCCAGCCCCTTGATCAGGCCGCGGCGTTCGGGCGCGGCAGCCTGCGCGAGCAGCGCCAGCGCCTCGCGCGGCGAGTGCTCGCCGCTGTTCTTGCGGTCCGTGGCGGACGCGGTCTCAGGCGGCGTCAAGGCTGGCCTCCAGTTGTTGGTAGCGCCACTGGCCGGCATACCAGCCGCCCAGCGCGATCAGGTCCTCGTGGCGGCCGCGCTCGACGATGCGGCCCTGCTTCAGCACCACGATCTCGTCGGCCTCCATCACCGCCGACAGCCGGTGGCTCACCACCGCCAGACTGCGCTCCGGATGCCGCTGGCGCAGCTCGCGCCAGTGGTCGAGGATCTGCGTCTCGGTGCCGCTGTCGACGGCCGACAGCGCGTCGTCGAGCAGCAGCACCGGCGCCTCGGCCAGCAGCGCCCGCGCGATCGCCACGCGCTGGCGCTGCCCGCCCGACAGCGTCACGCCGCGCTCGCCGACCAGCGTGTCGTAGCCCTGCGGCAGGCGCGCGATGTCGTCGTGCACGGCGGCCAGCTCGGCCACCGCCAGGATCTGCTCGCGCGTCGCGTCGGGGCGCGCGAGGGCGATGTTGTCCGCCACCGAGGCCGAGAACAGGAAGGGCTCCTGCGGCACCCAGGCCAGCGCGCGGCGCAGCGCGTCCAGGCGGATCTCCGGCGCGGGCAGGCCGCCCAGCCGCACCGTGCCGGCGCTTGGCTCGTACTGGCGCAGCAGCAGCCGCAGCAGCGTCGACTTGCCCGAGCCCGTCGCGCCGACGATGCCCAGCGTGCGGCCCGGCGGCAGCGTCAGCACGATGTCCTGCAGCGCCGGGTGCGACATGCCGGGGTACTGGAAGCTCACCTGATCCCAGGCCAGATCGGCGTGCGCCGGCATCTCGCGGGTGCCGGTGTCGACGAGGCCCGCCGGCGCGTCCAGCACCGGCTGCAGCCGGGTCCAGGCGGCGCGGCCGCGCTCCAGCAGCGACAGCACCCAGCCGGCCGCGAACATCGGCCAGATCAACTGGCCCAGGTACATCGTGAACGCGGTGAGCTGGCCGATGCTGATGCGCTCCGTGCCCACGAGCCAGGCGCCGACGCCCAGCGCGATCACCGTCGCCGCGCCGAGCGACAGGCCGACGGCGGGTTCGAACATCGCCTCCCAGCGCTGCGCCTGATAGGCGGCGGCGCCGGCGTCGCGGGCCAGTTCGCCGAACTGCTCGCGGCTGCGGCGCACGAGGCCGAGCGCGCGCACGGTGCGCACGCCGGCCAGGCTGTCCTGCACCTGCTGGTTGAGCGCGGAGAAGCGCGACAGCGAATCGGACCAGGCCTTGTGGACCTGCGTCGAGATGCGCCAGAACGCATAGGCCATGAAGGGGAAGGGCACCAGCGCGGCCAGGCCGAGCCGCCAGTCCACGCCGATGGTCATCATCCCCAGCACCAGGATCAGCGTCAGCGAGCCGTCGAAGGCGGCGAGCAGGGCTTCGCCGGCGGCCATCTCGATGGCGTCGACGTCGTTGGTCGCCAGCGCCATCAGGTCGCCGGTGCGCTGGGCATGGAAGAAGGCCGGGCCCTGGCGCGTCAGCTGCGCGTAGAGGCGGGTGCGCAGCTGGCGGCCGAGTTCATAGGCGGTGCGGAACAGCGCCAGGCGCCAGCCCACGCGCAGCAGGTAGATGGCCAGGCCGGCCAGCACGAGCAGGCCGAGTTCGGTGATCAGGCCCCAGCCGGCAAGCCGGTGCGACACCAGCCCGTCGACCACATGGCCGACCTGCCGCGGGATCCAGACCGTCAGGACGGCGATGGTGCTGAGCATCAGCGCGCTGGCGGCATAAGGCCGCCAATGGCCGCGGATGTGGCCGGCGATCAGGCGTGTGAGGGACATGGCGGCGGATTGTGCCCGCCGGTTCTTGTACGGCTGGATGTCAGGGCCATGGCGCTGTGCGAAGACCCCTCACCCCTCCCTCTCCCCCTGACGGGGGCGAGGGTGCAAGAAAGACGCTCCTGCTTTCAGCTCCGTTGCCGGCACGAACTCCCTCGCCCCCCGCGAGGGGGGAGAGGGCAGGGGAGAGGGGGCTGGTCGCAGGGCGACGGTGGTGGTTTGTGACAGGGATGAACAGCTAAGACGCAGGCGGCTTGACTGGCAAGCGATCCGCCATGCCGATGCGTGCGTGGACCAGGTCAGCCAGGATGCGCAGCCGCTTCTCGTCGAAATTCCCGCTCAGCGCATAGGCGAGTGTCCCGTCGATCCAATAGAGGCTGCGCGTGGTCTGTCCCGCTTCGACGCGGCGCGTCAGGCGGAAGGCCACGGGCGCCTCGGGCGATCTCGCGCCGGTGCTGACGTAGAGCGTGAAGCGCTCGCCGGTCTCGTTCTCGTACATGAACTGCGCACGCGCCAGTGGCGCGCCGGGCGCCGCATCGTCGCCCGCCGGCAGCAGGCGGCCGCCGACCAGCTTCCATCCGTAGTCGCGCAACACTGGCGCGTGCAGCGGCTGGCCCAGGCGCTTGCTGAGCCACTGGATCAGGTGATCGGCTTGATCCGCGCCGACCTCGACGGGATGACGCTGCTCAGGCTGATAGACGGCATGGGCGATGGCCGCGTCGCGGACGTAATCGGGCACCGACGGATCGCGGCCCGCCGCGCGCGCGGCCGCCTCGGCGCTGGCGCGTTCCACGGCTTCCTGCTTGGCATGCCACCACGCATGGCCGCCCCAGCCGCCAGCGAGTCCAGCGCCCACGCCCACGGTCAGCAGCAGCGCCGCCGCCCAAGCGCGCGGCCAGCGCGGCGCGTTCGCCGCCTCGGGCCGTAGCGCGGCGGTCAGGCGCGGGGGAATCGGCTCATCGAGCCACTCGCGATGCAGCGCCTGCAGTGATTCGCGCTGCTCCCGCCAGGCCAGCACCTGTTGCGCGGCGCGCGGATGCCGCAGCAGCCGGTCGGCCACCGCGGCGGCGCGGGCGGGGTCGAGCTGACCGTCCACGTAGGCGTGAAGGGTGGCCTCGTCGAGGTCGTGATCGTCGTCGTGCGTCATGGCGTGGCGCTCATTTCACCACCCGCAGCGGGGCGCGGCCGGCCTCGCCGCCGGACATCGACTGACGCAGCCGTTCGCGCGCACGCGACAGCCGCGACATCACCGTGCCCACCGGCACGTCGAGCACGCGCGCCGCGTCCTGATAGCTGAGTTCCTCGACGCAGACCAGCAGCAGGATCTCGCGCGCCGCGGCGGGCAGCGCGGCCAGCGCTCGCTCCAGATCGAGCCGCAGGGCGACCTGCTGCTGCGGTTCGTGCACCAGCGGCTGGGCGGCGTCCTCCTCGTCCAGCGAGTCATGCAGCGCCTCGCGCGCGTCGCGCCGCTGGTTCAGATAGAGGCGGTGCATCAGCGTCAGCAGCCAGTTGCGCAGCGCGTCCTGGCGCGTGGGTCCGGGCTCGGCATGGAACAGCGCGCCCTTGCGGGCCGCGCGTTCGAGGGTGTCCTGGAGCAGGTCGTCCGCGCGCGCCGTGTCGCCGCACAGCAGCCGCGCGTGGCGGCGCAGGCGCGGCAGGAGCGGCAGCGCTTCCTCGAGGACCACAGTCATGGATGAAGATGGATGATGCAAAGTGATCGCGGTGTCGCTTTGGGTGCCTGGCTAGGCGCAAACCGCAGCCATAGCGGCGCTATGGCGAGGATTTGCAACGACGCCAGGTGCCCAAAGCGGCGCCGCGATCAGGGTTTGGCGGTGTGCCAGATCTGGTTGATGCCGTCACCGCCGCGGTCGCCGGGCTTGGCGTCCTTGGTCCAGAAGTACAGCGGCTTGCCCTTGTAGGCCCATTGCTTGGAGCCGTCGTCGCGCGTGATGATGGACCAGTCGCCGCTGGCCTTGTCCTCGGCGCGGGCCATCAGCGGCGGCCAGTTGGTCGCGCAGGGCCCGTTGCAGGCGCTCTTGCCGGATCCGGCCGTGTCCTTGTCGAAGGTATAGAGCGTCATGTCGTTGGCGCCGACCAGCGCGCCGTCCTTGGCCATCGCGGGAGCGGTCTGCGCGGCGGCGAAGCCGGCGGCGGCCATCAGGGCGGCGGCGGCGGCGAACTTGAACATCTGCTTCATGCGAGGTCTCCTGGGTTGGGAACAGGGTGGGGATATGGCATGAACACGGCGCGGGGGCCGTTTATTCCCGGGGACATTCCAACTGACTTTCGGCCATCCAGGGGGATCGCCACGATGGGGGAAGGTCCTTACCATCCGGCGGTCCCGATCCGGGGCGACATGTTCACATGAGAGGGAGAGTGTCATGACCTTCACCGAAGCGATCCAGACCTGCCTGCGCAAGTACGCCGATTTCAGCGGCACGGCCAGCCGGTCCGAGTACTGGTGGTTCGCGCTGTTCCTGGTGCTGGGCTCGCTGGTGCTGGGCATCGTCTCGAACACGCTGAGCCTGATCTTCACGCTGGCGATGCTGGTGCCTTCGCTCGCGGCGGCCTCGCGCCGGCTGCACGACATCGACCGCAGCGGCTGGTGGCAACTGGTCAGCCTGATCCCGGTCATCGGCTTCTTCGTCATCCTGTACTGGCTCGTCCAGCCGACCGCGCCGAATCGCTATGGCAGCGCGTCGGGTGTGCCGGTGGTGTGATGACGGACCGGTCGGCACGCGATAGCCTGCGGCTCGGAGTTCAAGTGAACTCCACACCCGTCGCCGCACAAGGAGACCCCGCATGACCGACCGTGCCAAGGCGCTCGCCGCCCAGCTGATCCGCAACTTCCACGAGGCCGAGCTCACCGAGTTCAAGCGCGAGCCGCTGTACGAGGCGCGCTCCGCGCGGCTCGCGCGCGGCACCGCGGCGCGCAAGCTCGGCGCTTCGTACGACATCGTCGAACCCGGCAAGACCACCTGCCCCTACCACCTGCATTACGCGCAGGAGGAGATGTTCATTGTCCTGGAGGGCACCGGCACGCTGCGCGTGGCCGGCGAGCTGCTGCCCATCAAGGCCGGCGACATGATCTTCATCCCCGCCGGCCCGGAGTACCCGCACCACATCATCAACACCTCCGGCGCGCCGCTGAAGTACCTCTCCATCAGCACGATGGAACAGCCCGAGATCTGCGTCTACCCCGACTCCAACAAGTTCATGGCGGAGCACGGCGCGTCCAAGGCCGAGCGCTCGTTCGAGGCGATCCGCGAACTCGGCGGCGACCTCGACTACTGGCACGGCGAGCCCTGAGCCGGCGCGCTCAGTACGTGCGCGAGCCCTTGAACTGCGCGTGCTGGCGCCGCTGCAGCGTCGTCTGACGGCTCATTGCGTCGAAGGACACGCGCGCATGCGCGTCCATGATCGCGATGCCCAGTGCGTCGGCCGCGTCCTTGCCCGGCTCGCCCGGCAGGCTCAGCAGCCGCGCCACCATCGCCTGCACCTGCGCCTTGGCCGCGCCGCCGTGCCCGGTGATGGCTTTCTTCATCTGCACCGCGGTGTACTCCGACACATGCAGGTCGCAGGACACCAGCGCCGTCAGCGCCGCGCCGCGCGCCTGTCCCAGCAGCAGCGTGGACTGCGGGTTCACGTTCACGAAGATGATCTCCACCGCCGCGCAGGTCGGCTGGTAGCGCGAGACCACCTCGCGGATGCCGTCGTACAGGATCTTGAGCCGGCCCGGCAGATCGCCCGTGGGCAGCCCGTTGGTCTTGATCGTGCCGCTGGCCACATAGGCCAGCCGCGGCCCGTCGGCGTCGAT
The DNA here is from genome assembly GCF_039595595.1 of Roseateles sp. Classification (GTDB taxonomy): domain Bacteria; phylum Pseudomonadota; class Gammaproteobacteria; order Burkholderiales; family Burkholderiaceae_C; genus Roseateles. The sequence goes on from NZ_JBCNLG010000007.1 coordinate 146,661, forward strand.
CACGCCAAAGCCGGTCGTCTGCAGACCGGGGTCGATGCCGAGGATGCGCATGGCCATGTCCCCTCAGGTCCCGGCGCGGAAATACCACCGCACCGCATGGAAGAACACCGGCGCCGCGAAGCACATCACCGCGATGCGGTCCAGCAGCCCCACCGCGCCGGTGATCGCGCTGCGGTTGCCCCAGGCGTTGATGCCGGCGTCGCGCTTGAGTGCCTGCATCACGAACGCGCCGAAGCTGCCGCAGCCCGCCGCGATGAACGCGGCGATCGCTGCCTGGCCGGCCTTGAACGGCGTGATCCAGTACAGCAGCGCGCCCGCCAGCGCCGCCGCGAACGCGCCGATCCACCACGCCTTCATCGTGAACGAGCGGCTGATGCGGCGCGCCACCGGCTTGGCGCGGAAGCGGCTGGTGGCGATCGCCTGCGCGATCTGGCCGCAGGCCACCACTGCCACCAGGAAGAACAGCAGGAAGGCGCCGCGGCCCTCGTACTTCGGGAACTCCAGCAGCAGCAGCGCCGGCGCATGCGACAGCCCGTACACGCAGACCATGATGCCCCACTGGATCTTGGCGTTGCGCTCCAGGAAACGGCCCGGATCGTCCGCCAGCGCGCTGGCCACCGGGATCGCCAGGAAGCCGTAGACCGGGATCAGCACCGAGAACAGGTCGAAGTGGCGCGTGCCCACCAGCACGTACTGCAGCGGCAGGATCACGAAGAACGCCATGATCAGCCCGCGATGGTCGGCGCGGCGCGTGTGCAGCAGCGTGATGAACTCGCGGAACGACAGGAACGAGAACACGCCGAACAGCAGCGTCGCGCCCACCGGCCCCGAGATCCACGCGGCCCAGAACAGGCAGGCGCCGACCCACACCATGTTGAGCTCATGGCGGAAGCTGGACCAGCGGCGCTGCCAGGCGTCCTGCTCCTGCTCGGGCCGCTCGCGCAGCGACCACAGCACCGAGCCGATGCTCACCAGCAGCAGCGCGCCGAACAGCACGACGAACAGGAAGGCGACCTGCTCGCTCGGGTTCAGGGACTTGAGCCACCTCATTCCTTCCACCCTCCCGGACGCAGCGCCATGACGGCGGCGCGGGCGCGTTCCAGGAACGCGCGCTTGTCCTCGCCGGGTTCGATCCGGATCGGCGCGCCGAAGGTCACCGTGCACAGGATGGGCACGGGCACGACCTCGCCCTTGGGCATGACGCGCTGGACGTTGTCGATCCAGGTGGGGATCAACTGCACGTCGGGGAACTGCTCGGACAGGTGGAAGAGGCCGGCCTTGAAGGCCTGCGGCGCGCCCTTGTTGGAGCGCGTGCCCTCCGGGAAGATGACCAGCGAGTCGCCCCCTTGCAGCGTCTCGACCAGCGGCTCGAGCGGATCCTCGTCGGGCGTGGCGCGGGTGCGGCTCACGTAGACCGCGTTGAACACGGCGGTGGTGATCCAGGTCTTCAGGCGCGAGCTGGTCCAGTAGTCGCGCGCGGCGATCGGACGGGTGCGCGAGCGCAGCTCTGCAGGCAGCGAGGCCCAGATCAGCACCCAGTCGAAGTGGCTCTGATGGTTGGCGAAATAGATGCGTTGTTCCGACGTCGGCGGACAGCCTTTCCAATGCCCCTGCGCGCCGGTGATCAGACGCGCCAGCCAGGACAGGAACAGGCCGGTGATTTCGGCAAGGACCATGGGGCGGGATTATCCCTGTCCGACGCGGTCAACTCGGCAAGCGAAAAATGCGGGTTGCGTTGATCAGTGTTGAGGGGCCACCCCTTTATTGGGGTCAGTCGTTGATCAATTTGGGTGGGGACACGGCAGAAGTAGGTTATCGATCTGCCGCACACGGACATTCAGACTCCGAACCTTTCTTCACTTCGGATCTACCTGTCATGCAACACCCGTCGCAAGCCGCAGCCCAGACCCCGCCGACCGGCGCGCCCCCGACGCCACGCTCTCCAGCGGAGCGCCCCATGAACCCTCGCAAGCGGCCGATTGACGGTGATCAAGCGGGCGACGATGCGGCAAGCGAAACCGTGCGCTGCGAGATGCGGGTCATGTCGGACGGTTCGACCGAGGACTGCGAGCACCCGGGCATCGCGCCCTGGCTGGTCAGTGGGGCTGGCGGGCTGACGCTGGCGATGATGGGCCTGGCGGGCGGGGGAGGCGGGAGCGGCGCGGGAGCGCCGGCTCCAAGCCCTGCCCCCGAACTGCCACCGCTGGCCGCGGCGCCGAAACTCTCCACGAGCACCGGCGGCGAGGCCGTCAATGGAACGGGGCATGTGCAGGTTCAACTGGCCGAGCCCGGCGGGCGCTGGTTGTACCGCGTCGACGCGGAGACGCGTTGGCGCGAGGGCACGGGCACCCGGATCGACGGATCGACGCTGACGGAAGGCCTTCACTCCGTGGTGGTGACCCAGGTCGATGCGCAAGGCCGCCACGGCGATCCCGCGACGCTGGCCGTGCGGATCGACAACGCGGTGGCGCCGCCCGCGCTGGCGCTCAAGCAGGACACGGGAACCTCGCCCGCGGATGGCCTGACACGGGACGGAACCGTGCGGGTGTCCGGACTCGAGGACGGCGCGGCCTGGTGGTATCGCGTGGACGGCATCGGTGAATGGCAGTCCGGGCAGGGGAGCGAGGTGCAGGTGGACGGCGGCCGGCAGGGCACGCGGACCGTCGAGGTCTATCAGATCGATGCCGCCGGCAATCGCAGCGAAGTGGGGCAGCTCTCCTTTGAACTCGACGCGCTGGCGCCGCAAGCGCCTGGCGTGACCACGTCGACGGGCACGGATCTGATTGGCGTGAACGACGCCGTCCGCATCGATGGCATCGAGCCCGGTTCGCATTGGGAATACAGCGTCAATGACGACGGCTCCTTCCATGCCGCGGAGGGCGGCGTGCTGCCGGCGGGGGTGCTCAAGGAAGGCGCCAACGTGCTGCGGGTCGTGCAGGTCGATGCCGCCGGCAATCGCAGCGAAGTGGTCGAGCGCACGATCCGCTACGACACCACCGCGCCCGACGGGCTGGTCCTGACGACCAGCACCTCGACCGGTGAGATCGGCGCCAGCGGCGAAGTCCGCGTCGCCGGCATCGATCCCGATGCCGCCTGGTTCTTCCGCGTCAACGGGGCGGAGACCTGGACGCGCGGCACGGGCAGCACGGTGCCCGCCTCGGCGCTGAAGGAAGGACCGAACACGATCGAGGCCTACCAGGTCGACGGCGTCGGCCTGAACAGCCCCCGCACCAACCTGGCCGTGACCCTGGATCTGACGCCGCCGCCCGCGCCGATGCTGCAGTCGAGCAACGGCACGGACCTGCTGAACGCCAACGGCTTCGTCAACGTGACCGCGCTGGAAGGCGGTGCGAGCTGGGCGTATCGCCTGAATGGACAGGGCGAGTGGATCGCGGGTGACGGCGGGCGCATTCCCGCGTCGGCGCTGCACAACGGCGACAACGCGATCGAGGTCCGGCAGACGGACAGCGCCGGCAATGTGGGCGCGGTGGCCACGCTGCAGGTGCGCGTCGACCTCGATGCGCCGGAGGCGCTGGCGGTGCAGGTGACGGGCGGCGCTCTGGACGCGCTGCCGATGTCAGGCGCGTTGACGCTGCAGCAACTGGAGCCGGGGGCGACCTGGCGCTATCGCCTCAATGGCGAGACGGTCTGGCGCGTCGGCACCGGGGATCGCCTGGACGCCTCGGCGCTGGCGGAAGGGTCGAACGACATCGAGTTCTTCCAGACGGATTCGAGCGGGCACGACAGCGGCATCACGCGCCTGACCGTGACGCGCGACTCGCTGGCGCCAGACCGGCCGGACCTCGTGACGAGCAACGGCCTGCCGGTGATCAACGCGTCCGGCAGCCTGCTCGTGAATCTGCTGGAGGACGAGCCCACGACCTGGGAGTACCGCGTCAACGGTGGCGCGTGGACGGCGGGGCAGGGGAAATCCATCAGCTCAGCGGTGCTCCAGGAGAACGACAACACCGTCGAAGTCCGGCAGACCGATGCGGCGGGGAATGTGAGCGGAATCGATTCACTGTCGGTGCGGCTGGATACGCAGGCGCCGGACGAACTGCAAACCACCGCTCGCGTGCGAGCCGGTACCGCGGCGCCCAACAAGCTCATCAACGCGACGGGTTATATCTCGCTGGATAACCTCGAAACTGACGCATCCTGGGAATTCAAGATCAATGGTGATCAGTATTGGCGCAAGGGTAGTGGGAAACAATTGAGTACGCGTGTCCTGGATGAAAACGTCAACACGATTGAATTTCGGCAGATCGATGCTGCAGGGAATATCGGCCTCACGCACACGGAAAGTTTCACACTGGACTCCATTGCGCCTTCTGCTCCGTCAATTACCACTTCCACGGGTGGCACGCAACTCGGCTCAAGTTCATACCTCAATTTCGGTGACGTCGAGCCTGGTAGCGTTCTGACGGTCAATATCAACGGAGTGACACACATCTTGCAGGGGAAGACGCCGCGTATCCAGGCGTACGGGCCGCCGGGTACGGGACCCGGAGACAGCGTCGTGACTGCCTTTCAAACTGACGCTGCAGGCAACGTCAGCGCGACACAGAGTCTCTCATTCAACGTCGATGTGGCCGATCCCGTTCAACTCAACTTGATAAAGCATTATGATGGTGATGGAGCGCTGAACTCAAACTTCGACTTGATTCTAATTGGAGGGCTCGAGCCGAACGCCACTTGGTGGTACAGGATCGACGGTGGTATGTGGAATCAGGGCACCGGAAGCAGTCTTGCTGGGGATGTTTTTAAACCTTCCGCAGGAGCTGTTCCTTCGGTTATCGACGCGTATGGGAGAGGCTATTCGCGGGACTTGGAAGCGTATCAAGTAGACCATGCCGGGAATGCCGGACTGCTAAACTTTTTGACGGTCACTTACTACGTTATGCCGTAGCTCTTTCGGCGTTCGCATCTCCCTATGTATCGCGCTTGGGATCGTGCCTTCTAAAAATGTGGTTCCAGCCCTTTCAGCCATCGCCACCACCGGCGTATTCGTATTCCCGCTGACGACGGCGGGCATGACTGACGCGTCGACCACTCTCAGGCCTTGAAAGCCTCGCACCCGGAGCGACGGATCGACGACCGCGAGGTCGTCGATCCCCATCCGGCAGGTGCCCATCGGGTGATCAGCCCAAACCCCAGCGCTGCTTGCGTGCGTGGTCCTCGCCGTCCCGCCCCGCCGCGCTCATGCGATCTTCTTCAGCAGGCCGAGCAGCCGCTCGAAGGTCTTGCCATACGGCGGATGGAACAGCTTCGTCCCCGCGAAGCGCGATTGCAGGAACACCGGCTTGAGCTTGCTGAAGGTGTTGAAGCCCCACACGCCGTGGTACGCCCCCATGCCGCTGGCACCGACGCCGCCAAACGGCTGCTCTTCCTGGCCGAGGTGCCAGATGCAGTCGTTGACGGTGACGCCGCCGGCCACCGTGCGCGCCAGCACGTCGTCGCGCGCGGTCTTGTCGTCGCCGAACCAGTACAGCGCCAGCGGCCGGTCGCCCGCGTTCACCTGCGCGATCGCCTCCGACGGATGGCCGTAGGGCACGATCGGCAGCAGCGGGCCGAAGATCTCCTCGCGCATCACCGCCATCTCGGGCGAGGTGCCCAGCAGCAGCGTCGGCACCAGGCGCCGGTCGGCCGGCTGGTCGTCGTGCGTCGGCCGCAGCGTCGCGCCGCGGGCGCGCGCGTCGTCGAGCAGCCCCTTCAGCCGCGCGTGGTGGCGCGCACTGACGATGGCCGTGTAGTCGGGGTTGCCGTCGATGCGCGGATACAGGCGCCGCATCGCGGCCACGATCGCATCCGCGAGCGGCGCCACCAGTTCCTTGGGGGCGAGCACGTAGTCCGGCGCGACGCAGGTCTGCCCCGCGTTGAGCAGCTTGCCGAAGGCGATGCGCTCCGCCGTGAGGGCGAGATCGGCGCTGCGATCCACGATCGCCGGCGACTTGCCGCCGAGCTCCAACGTCACCGGCGTCAGGTGCTTCGCGGCCGCCTGCGCGACCAGCCGCCCCACCGGCGTCGAGCCGGTGAAGAACAGGTGGTCGAAGGGCAGTTCGGTGAACGCCTTGCCCACGGCCGCGTCACCGGTGACGACGGTCATCTCCTCGGGCGAGAAGTGCTCGGCCACGAGCCTGGCCATCAACTCGGACGTCGCCGGCGTCAGCTCGGAGGGCTTGATCATCACGCGATTGCCGGCCGCCAGCGCTGCCAGCGCCGGCGCCATCGCGAGGAAGTAGGGATAGTTCCACGGCGACACGATGCCGACCACGCCCAGCGGCTGCGGCATCAGCCGGTTGCCCGCGGGCAGGAAGTGCAGCGCCGTCGGCGCGCGGCGCACGGCCATCCAGCGCTTGAGGTGTCGGATCGCATGGCGCGTGCCGCTCTGCACGGTGAAGAGATCGGCCAGCAGGCTCTCGTGCCGCGAGCGGTGGCCGAAGTCGCGCGACATCGCCTCGGCCAGGGCTTCGGCATGCGTCGACGTCATCGCGAGCAGCCGCTGCAGCCGGTCGCGGCGCTGCGCCAGCGTCGGCAGACGCTCGCGGTCGAAGGCGGCGCGCTGCTGCTCGAGCAGCAGATGCAGGCGCTCATGCGGGGCTTGGTCCATGGGGTGTCTCCGCCGTGTTCCATCAGTCGAGGGTTGCCGCAGGCTATGCGCATTCGCGCCAGCGGCCAAGCGCGCGGACCCTGGACTAGAGAGGCGCGACTAACGCGCCGCGCCAATGAAAAAACCCGGCCAGGGCCGGGCTTTTCGAGGCGGGCTCCAGGGAGCCCCCGCTGGACCGCCCTGAGGCGATCGCAACGATCAGAAGCGGTAGCCGACGCTCAGCGTGAAGCCGTCAGCCTTGATGCCGTCCTTCTTGTAATAGCGCATGTAGTCGACAGCGCCGTAGATCGACTTGTCGAAGTTGTACTTCGCGCCCAGGCCGTAGGCGAAGCTGCCGCCGCTTTCCGAAGCGGAGCCGTCTTCGTCAGAAGCCTTGATCTTGCTGTGGGCGTAGCCCAGGCGGCCGAAGACTTCGAACTGGTCGAAGGCGTACTTCGGGGTCACGAACAGGCCGTAGCTGTGCGGGATCTTGATCTTGGCGCCGGCGACGGTGTCGTCCGACACGCCGAAGGCCAGCATGCCTTCGATGGCGACGTTCGGGTGCACGTCGTAGCCGATGATGCCGCGGATGGCGCCCGGCTTGGCCGACAGGCCGCCGTCAGCCTTCACCTTGACGAAGGTGTAGCCCAGTTCGCCGTACAGCGGGGCTTGGGTCTGGGTCTGGGCTTGAGCGGCGCCGGCAGCCAGCAGAGCGGCAGCGACGATGACAGAAATCTTGGTCATTGGAATACTTCTCTCAAAGTGATAAGCATCGCAGCGATGCGGGGGCGAAAGGTATCAACGCCTGACACCCTTCGACAATGCAAGACGTCACAGACAGGTAAAAAAGTGCGTAAGACGTTGTCTGGCGACCACGCATGGCCCCGAACTTGCTGAGGACCCACCCCCTATCGGTGGGTATTGCCTCTCGTCCTTCGTACAAGTGTTGACGCCGTCTTCACACCTGTTCTTGTCATCCGCTGCAGGAGCAGCCGCCCACGAAAAAGCCCGGCGCAGGGCCGGGCTCGTGGCGATCAAGGAGCGGGGCCGGGTCTTGCCCCACCCCGTGCGCGCGGTCAGTGACGGAAGTGCCGCACGCCGGTGAACACCATCGCGATGCCGCGCTCGTTGGCCGCGGCGATGACTTCGTCGTCGCGCATCGAGCCGCCCGGCTGGATCACGCAGGACGCGCCCGCGTCGGCCAGCACGTCCAGGCCGTCGCGGAACGGGAAGAACGCATCGCTGGCCACCGCCGAGCCGGCCAGCGCCAGGCCGGCGTTCTCCGCCTTGATCGACGCGATGCGTGCCGAGTCGATGCGGCTCATCTGGCCCGCGCCCACGCCCAGCGTCATGCCGTTGCCGCAGAACACGATCGCATTGCTCTTGACGTACTGCGCGACGGTCCACGCGAACATCAGGTCATCGAGCTGCTGCGCCGTCGGCTGCAGCGTGGTGACGACCTTCAGGTCGGCCTTGGACAGGAAGTGGTTGTCGGCGGTCTGCACCAGCAGGCCCGAGCCGACGCGCTTGACGTCCTGCGCGTTGCGGCCCTGGTCCCAGGGGCGCGCGCCGCCCGGCGGCAGCGCGATCTCGAGCAGGCGCACGTTGACCTTGCCCTTGAAGATCTCGCGCGCCTCGGCGCTGAACGACGGCGCCATCAGCACCTCGACGAACTGCTTGGACACCAGCTCGGCCGCGGCGCGGTCCACCTCGCGGTTGAACGCGATGATGCCGCCGAAGGCGCTGGTCGGATCGGTCTTGAAGGCCTTCGCGTAGGCATCGGCGGCGCTCGCCGCGACGGCCACGCCGCAGGGATTCGCGTGCTTGACGATCACGCAGGCCGGCGTGTCGAAGCTCTTCACGCACTCCCAGGCGGCGTCCGCGTCGGCGATGTTGTTGTAGCTGAGCTCCTTGCCCTGCAACTGCTTGCCGGTCACCAGCGAGCCGGGCGCCGGATACAGGTCGCGGTAGAGCGCGGCGGTCTGGTGCGAGTTCTCGCCGTAGCGCAGGTCCTGCACCTTCACGAAGCTGCTGTTCATCTGCGCCGGGTACTCGGCCAGCGAGCCGTCGTCCAGGCGCGCGCTCAGGTAGTTGCTGATGGCCGCGTCGTACTGCGCGATGCGGTTGAAGGCCGCCACCGACGCGGCGAAGCGCGTCTTGTCGCTGGTCTTGCCGTGGGCCTTGAGCTCCTCGAGCACCTGCGCGTACTGCGACGCGTCGGTCAGCACCGTCACGTCCTTCCAGTTCTTGGCCGCGCTGCGGACCATGGCCGGGCCGCCGATGTCGATGTTCTCGATCGCGTCCTCCAGCGTGCAGCCGGGCTTGGCGACGGTGGACTCGAACGGATAGAGATTCACCGCCAGGATGTCGATCGTGTCGATGCCATGCTGCTGGATCGCGGCGACGTGCTCGGGCAGGTCGCGGCGCGCCAGCAGGCCGCCGTGGATCTTCGGATGCAGCGTCTTGACGCGGCCGTCCAGCATCTCGGGGAAGCCGGTGTGCTGGGCGACCTCGGTGACCGGCAGGCCGGCGTCGGCCAGCAGCTTGGCGGTGCCGCCGGTGGACAGCAGGCGCACGTTCAGCGCATGCAGCGCCTGCGCGAATTCAACGATGCCGGTCTTGTCGGAGACCGAGATCAGGGCGGTGAGTTGGGCCATGAACATTCCTTCGATGCGGGGGGATTCGGGTTCGACCAAGCGGAACGCGGAGATCCGGCTTTGCCGGGCTCGCGCGTTCGCCCCTTTGAGGGACCGGCGAAAGCCGGTAGGGGTGGTCTAAATCAACTTGTGTTCGACGAGCTTGCGGCGCAGGGTGTTGCGGTTGATGCCGAGCCATTCGGCGGCCTTGCTCTGGTTGCCGTCGCTGTGCTGCATCACGACTTCCAGCAGCGGCTTCTCGACCAGGCGGATCAGCATCTCGTGCATCGAATGCGGGGCCTCGCCGCCGAGGTCGCGGAAGTAGACCTCCAGGTTCTCGCGCACGCAGGTTTCGATCGGTTTGGGCGTCATGCCGTCAGCCTTCTTTCTTGGTCTTCGTCTTGTTCATCATTGGCCGCGTCCAGCGCGGCCATGTAGGGCAGCCGGTCGTGCTCGTCCGCCAGCGCGTCCAGCCAGCCGCCGAGCGCATCGACCTGCGCCTGGCAGCTCTCCAGCAGGTTCATGCGGCGCCGGAAGTCCTCGCCGCCGGGCAGCGCGCGCACGGCCCAGCCGATGTGCTTGCGCGCGCTGCGCATGCCGGTGAGTTCGCCGTAGAGCGCGTAGTGGTCGTGCAGGTGGTCGATCAGCCAGCGCTTGGCGTCGGCGACGCGCGGGGCGGGCAGTTCCTCGCCGGTGGCCAGGAAGTGCGCGATCTCCGCGAAGATCCACGGCCGGCCCTGCGCCGCGCGGCCGACCATGATGGCGTCGGCGTCGGTCGCGGCCAGCACCTCGCGGGCCTTGCGCGGGCTGTCGATGTCGCCGTTGGCGACGACCGGAATCCGCAGCGCGGCCTTGACCGCGGCGATGGTGTCGTACTCGGCGTGGCCGCTGTAGCCCTGCTCGCGCGTGCGGCCGTGCACGGTGACCATCGCGATGCCGGCCGATTCCGCCGCGCGCGCCAGCGCCACCGCGTTCTTCTCGGCCTGGCACCAGCCGGTGCGCATCTTCAGCGTCACCGGCACGCCGCGTGGCGCGCAGGCAGCAACGACGGCCTCGACGATCTCCAGTGCCAGCGCTTCGTCCTGCATCAGCGCCGAGCCGGCCCACTTGTTGCAGACCTTCTTGGCCGGGCAGCCCATGTTGATGTCGATGATCTGGGCGCCGCGATCGATGTTGTATGCGGCCGCCTCGGCCATCATGGCCGCCTCGGTGCCGGCGATCTGCACCGAGATCGGCGCCGGCTCGCCCTCGTGGTTGGCGCGGCGCGAGGTCTTCAGGCTGTTCCACAGCTCCTTGCGCGAGGTCACCATCTCGCTGACCGCATAGCCGGCGCCGAGCTTCTTGCACAGCACGCGGAAGGGCCGGTCGGTCACGCCCGCCATGGGGGCGACGAACAGGCGGTTCGGCAGGACGTGGGAACCCAGCGTGAGCGTGCCGGGCAGCGGCGTGGACATCGGGAACGGAGGCGAAGGCTGCACAAAAAAGAGGCAGGAGTATACCGCTGCCCCCACCGCCGACTCCCTCTTCAGAGCGAGGATTGCTTGCGCCAGAGCATGAAGCCCTGCTCGACGAAGCGGTTCATCACGCGGTCCTGCGACAGCTTGTAGACCGCGCGGGCCAGCCGGCCGCGCAGTTCCGGCGTGTTGCAGCGCGAGCGGTGCGAGAGCGTCACGTAGAGGCCTTCGCGCGCGATGGCCGGCAGCAGCGGCTGGATCGCCACGCCGCCGCCGCGCGCCGCGTAGGCCTCGGCGGGCGTGTCCTCGTAGATCAGGTAGTCGGCGCGGCCGCGCTGCAGCATCAGGATCGCCTGCTCGATGCTGGCGACCTGCGTGATCTTGAGCGACTGGCGGGCGTAGTTGTCGAACTCCACGCCGAAGCTGTTGTTGATCACCGTGACGCCCTGGCGGCCGGCGAGGTCCCCCCAGCGCTTGAACGGCACCGGCGCGGCGGTGCGCGTCCAGATCACGCTGCGCGTTTCGCGGAAGGCGGGGTGGAAGTAGTCCATGTACTCGGTGCGCGGCAGCGTGAAGAAGGCGCCGGCGATCAGGTCGATGCGGCCGGCGCGCATCTCCTCCTGCACGCGGCCCCAGGGGCCGACATAGCGGGTCTCGACCGGGATGCCGATCTCCGCCGCCAGCCACTGCATCAGGTCGGCGTTGGCGCCGACCAGCTTCTGCTCGTCCGACGGATCGCGCCACAGGTAGGGCGGGTACTGCGGGTTGCCGGAGGCCACCAGCAGCGGACAGCCGGCGATCGGACCCTGCGCGGGCGCCGCGGGCGCCGCACCAGGGCCGGGCGCCGCGCTTGCCTGGGGGGCGGGAGCGGTCTGCGCCATCGCGGCGCCGGCGCCGGGCATCGGCCCTGCGGGCCCCGGACCCGCGAGGGTCAGGCCGATCAGCGCGATTGACGATGCAGCGAGGCTGCGCAAGGACATGGTCTTCGGATAATCCCACGCATGGAAGCCTGGCTGCAACACATGGTTCACCTGATGCTGGAGACCCTTGCCCTGCCGCAAGTGGGGCTCGGCGCGGTATTCGTCATCGCCCTGGTCTCGGCCACGCTGCTGCCGATGGGGTCGGAGCCGGTGGTGCTGCTGCTCGTCTCCGCCAAGCCGGAGCTGTTCTGGCCCGCGATCCTGGTGGCGACCGCGGGCAACACCATCGGCGGCGCGATCACTTGGTGGATGGGCTACGGCGCCGAGCGCGCCTACGAGGCCGCCGTGCACCACTCGCCGCGCGACCAGCGCGTGCTGGGCTGGCTGCGGCGCTTCGGCGCCAGGACCTGCCTGCTGAGCTGGCTGCCCATCGTCGGCGACCCGCTGTGCGCGCTCGCGGGCTGGCTGCGGCTGCCGTTCTGGCCCTGCGTGCTGTACATGGCGATCGGCAAGTTCGCGCGCTACGTGCTGATGACCAGCATCGGGGTGTCGATGCTGCCGGCGCAGTGGAAGGCGATGCTGTCGATGGCGGGCTGAGCGCGCCGGCGCGCTTGCACAATGCGGGCTTCGACAGGAGACCCGCCATGAGCACCCCCAGCACCCCGGCGTACGACGCCTTGTGCCAGCGCCACCAGCGCATCCACCGGCTCGCCCATCTGCAGGCGATCGCATCCTGGGATCAATCCGCCTTCATGCCGGCGCGCGGCGCGCAGGCCCGCGCCGAGGCGCTGGCCGAGATGGGCGGCCTGCTGCACCAGATGGGCACCGATCCGGCGCTGCGCCAGCTGCTCGACGAGGCGGCCCAGGAGCCGCTGGACGACTTCCAGCGCGCCTCGCTGCGCGAGATGCGCCGCGTCTGGCGCGCCGCGAACGCGGTGCCGCAGCGCCTGGTCGAGGCGCGCTCGCTCGCGAACTCGCATTGCGAGCATGAATGGCGCCGCCAGCGCGCCGCCAACGACTGGACCGGCTATGTCGAGAACCTGCGGCCGGTCGTGCGCTACGCCCGCGAGGAGGCGCAATACCTCTCCGACGACAGCGGCCTGGGCCGCTATGACGCGCTGCTCGATCACTACGAGCCCGGCATGCGCTCGGCCGAGGTCGATCGCGTGTTCGGCGATCTGCGGCAGTGGCTGCCGGATCTGATCCGCCAGGTGATGGCGCGGCAGGCCGGCGATCGCGTCATCCATCCGCAAGGGCCGTTCCCGGCCGCCGCGCAGCGCGCGCTGGGCCTGGACGCGATGACGCTGCTGGGCTTCGACTTCGAGGCGGGCCGGCTCGACGAGAGCGCCCATCCGTTCTGCGGCGGCGTCCCCGAGGACGTGCGCATGACCACGCGCTACCGCGACGACAGCTTCCTGCAGAGCCTGACCGGCACCATCCACGAGACCGGCCATGGCCGCTACGAGCAGAACCTGCCGCGCGAGTGGCTGGGCCTGCCGGTGGCGCAGGCGCGCTCGATGGGCCTGCATGAGAGCCAGAGCCTGTCCTTCGAGATGCAGCTCGGGGCGCATCCCGGTTTCGCGGGCCTGCTCCAGCCGCTGGTGGAGCGCCACCTGGGCCGGCAGCCCGGCTTTGCCGCGGACAACCTGCACCGGCTCATGACGCGGGTCGCGCCGGGCTTCATCCGCGTCGACGCCGACGAGGTGACCTATCCGGCGCACGTGATCCTGCGCTACGAGATCGAGCGCCCGCTGATCGAGGGCGAGATCGAGGTCGAGGACATCCCCGCGCTGTGGGACGCCAAGATGCAGGAACTGCTCGGCCTGGACACGCGCGGCAACTACAAGGACGGCTGCATGCAGGACGTGCACTGGGGCTGTGGCCTCTACGGCTACTTCCCCTGCTACACGCTGGGCGCGATGTACGCGGCGCAGTGGTTCGCGGCGATGCGGCGCGAGCGCCCGGCGCTGGACGAGGAGATCGCGCGCGGCGAGCTGGCACCGGTCTTCGACTGGCTGAAGTCGCGCATCTGGTCGCAGGGCAGCCGCTGGGAAACGCCGGAGCTGGTGCGGCGCGCCAGCGGCGAGGCGCTCGATCCGGCGCATTTCCGGCGCCATCTGGAAGCGCGCTACCTGGGCTGATCGGCGCCGGCGCCATGAAACGCCGCGCCATGAAGCGCCGCACCATGAAGAAAGGGCACCTCTCGAGGTGCCCTTCCTGTCTGCGCCCGCGGTCTCTACCCCACGGCCGCTCCCAACGCGTCGTCGAAGACCTGGTGTTCTGGTGTCAGACCTTGCCCGCGCCCTTGCGGCGGCGCAGCACCAGGCCCATCGCGCCCAAGCCGGCCAGCATCAGGGCCAGGCTTTGCGGCTCCGGCACGGCGGCGGCGTTGCCGCCCGCGCCGGCGGCGGCGATCACGCTGATGTTGTCCAGCGAGGTACCGTAGGAGTCACTGCGGCCAACGGCGCCGAAGCGCAGCGTCATCGGGCTGCCGGTGCCGGTGAAGCTGGTGGTGAAGGATTGCCAGCTGGTGGCGGTGTCGGCCCCGACGGTGCCGGACAGGCTGCCGATGCTCCACGACAGGCCGTTGCTGACGGCACCCTGGTTGTCCGGGCGGTTCGCATAGGAGAAGGTCAGCGTGTAGGAGGCGCCCAGCACGGTGCTGAGCGACTGGCTGATCCAGCTGTTGGTGGTGGTGTCCAGCTCGGCGAAATTGCTGCCGTTGAGGGCGCTGCCGGCGACGTTGTTGCGCAGTTCCACGCCATGCGGGCCAACGGTCCAGCCGGGGATGCTGTCGAGGATGACGAAGCTGCCGTTGCTGACGGTGGTCGACTCGAAGCTGCCGTTGGTCAGCAGGTTCACGGGCGCGGCCAGGGCGAACAGCGGGGCGGCGAACAGGGAGGCTGCGATCAGGCGTTTCATGGGGGTGGACTCGGGAAGTTCGACAAGGAGGGCGCATGGGTCCGGCGCTTGTGTCGAATTGTTCGAGTCCGCCCTTCAGGTGCCATCCCCCTGTGCGCTGGGGGTGCTGTGGCCATTCGTGACGGATTGCACGCCGCCTCGGCGCGCGGGTGAGGGGTCAGGCCGTGCTCCGCTACGGGTTCTCACCGGATGTTCACCGAAGCCTCACCGGTCTTTCGCCGGTCTGGCCGGCTTGACTGGTTTGATCGGTTTGACCGCCTTGATCGGTTTGGGGGTCTTGACCGCTGTCGCCTTGGCTGAAGTCCTGGCGGCGGGTTTGCGGGCTGCGGGCTTGGGAGCGGCGGGCGCGCCCGCCGTGCGCAGCATCGCGACCTCGCGCTCCAGCGCTTCGATGCGCGCGGCCAGTCTCGCCACCGTCTCGGCCGTCGGCATGCCCAGCCTTGACAGCGCGCGCGCCACGCGGTCCTCGAAGATGGCTTCCAGCTTGTCCCAGTGCTGTCCGGCGCGGCCGCCGACCTCGCCGGCCATGTCGCTCATGCGGCGGGCGGCGGCGTCCAGCGCCGCCTCGGCCTCCCGGGCCTTGGCCTTCGCCTCGTCCAGGGCATTTCCCCGCGCCTTGCCCCGCAGCCGGGCGCCTTCCGTCGCGAGCGCGCCCAGCACCGCGCCGCCCTGGTCCTGCGCCTTCGCGAAGGCCGCCAGGCCCGCCGACCAGATCTGCTGCGCCGAGGCCCTCACCTGATCCGCGAACGGCGTGTCCGCGGCCGGCGCGGGCGTCGCGGCCTGGCGGCGGCCTTTCGCCTTCGTCGCGGCGGCCGTCTTCTGCTGCTTCTTGACCATGGGGCATTCCTTGTCGTCGCGGGGCGGCAGGCCTGACGCCCGCCGCTCACCGAGAACCGGACTATAGGGGCCGTGCCCGATGTCACGCTGACTCGCCGCTGACCTGTTTCCCCCATTGGGGCGAACGCCGCAGGGACCAGAATGCGCCCATGTCCTTGCCACGCCCCGCGACGGAACGCCGCCCCGGCGACGAGTTCCCCGACACCGTGCCCGATTTCGCCTGCGGTGCCGCGCCGGCCCTGCCGCCGCTGGCCTGGGTGGGCGAAGCGCCGCGCCGCGACGGCGCCCTCATCGCCTGTCCGCAATGCCGCGCGCCGATGCGGCATGTCGTCCTGGCGGGGCACCTCGCGCCGGCGACGGTGGACATCGACCACTGCGGCCCCTGCGGCCTGGTGTGGTTCGACGCCCGCGAGTCGGTGCACCTGTCGCCGCTGGCCTGGGTTCAACTGCTGCGCGACCTGAACCGGCTGCGCCGCCCGGACCGGCCGCACCAGCCGGACCGCGCCTGCCCCGTCTGCGCGCAGGCGCTGAAGGAAGTCCACAACCAGACCCGTTACGGCCGCTTCCCGGCGCTGGAATGCGGCGGCTGCGGCGGGCATCTGCACAGCCAGGCCGGCATGCTGGCCGAACGCGGTCTGCTGCGTCCGCTGCTGCCGGCGGAACGCGGCGCACTGCAGGCCGAGCGCCGTGAATTGCTCTGCCTGAGCTGCGGCGCGCCGGCCGACGGCAAGAGCGAGTGCTGCGCCTGGTGCAAGAGTCCGCTGCTGATGGCCGACATGCCGCGGCTCGCCAGCGCGCTGCGCAAGCGGGCGGCATCGGAGCCGCTGCTGATGCCCAATGGCGGCAAGCCGGTGGGCTGGTCCTGCCGCGGCTGCGGGGCGCCGATGGATCCGACGCGCGAGACGCGCTGCTCGACCTGCCAGCATGCGGTGGTGGCGCCGTCATTCGATGAACTCGACGGCTTGCTCGATGCCATCGAGAACGACTGGCATCTGCAGGATGAACTGAGCTCGCGCGAGCGCCGCGAGCGGGCCGCGGCCTACGGGGAGCTCGCGCCGCGCGATGCTGCCGGGGGCAAGCACGGCATCCTCTGGAAGGGCGAATACGAGCGGCGCTACGACGCCGAGAATGCGCGCCGAGAGGGCCGCGACTGGCCCGTGTCCGGATGGCCCGAGGGACGGGAGGGCCTGCCGCCCACGCTGATGGAGATCGCGCTGCGCCTGGCGGCGCTGCTCATCCGCTGAAGAACGCGCTCAGAGATCGAGCAGGCTGATCGGCTTGGCGCAGGCGGCCGGCGTGCCGCCGCCGCGCACGACGAAGGGCAGCGCGCCCCACGGTCCGGAGTCGCGCGGGCAGCCGTCGCGCAGCGTGCCGCCCGGGCAGGCGCAGCCCTTGGTCTTGACGAGCTGGTCCAGCGTCTGCGTCTGCTGCGGATTGAGTTTGGGCAAGTGCGGCGCGAAGACGAGTTGCAGCGCCGTCGCCGGCACCGGCGTGTCGGCCGCCGGCACCGGGCCGAGCAGCGTCGCCATCGACTGGGTCTCCTTCAGCGCCGCCGGGGCCTTCATGGCCTTGGCGCGGCGCAGGTAGTTCAGCGCGACCTCCATCGCCGCGTAGCCGCGCGCGGACGACGCGGTGAAGGGCTTGCGGAAGGCCGCGCCATAGGTGTTGGCGATCTGGTCCCAGCGGCCACGATCGACGGTCAGCACCGGGCACAGCACCGCGTCGACGCGCTCGGACAGCGTCGCTTCGAAGTCCATCCAGCACGAGGTGCGCGCGCTGATGCGCAGCCCCGTCTGGCGGCGCAGGTCGGCGGCGATCTTTTCGCCGGCATTGAGCTCGATGCGGCCCAGCTGCAGTTGCAGGTCCTGGTCCTTGACCCGCTCGGCGTTGCTGGAAACGAAAGGGATGCCCGCCGCGCGCAGCGCGTCGGCGCCGGCGCTGATCTCGCACCAGTTGCCCAGCACGACGTCGACCTTGGCCTTGATGAACTCCTGCGAGATCGCTTCCGCCTTGCGGGCATCGCAGCCGCTGTCCTTCACGATCAGCTTGGGCGCCGCGTCCCCGGGCCAGGTCTTGAGGGCCAGCGTCATGCCGAGCTGGAGCTGCTCCGACTGCTCGGCGCTGGGATAGCTGCCCGGCAGGATCACGCCGATGGTGGCGGCCGGCGCGGCACTGCCGGCGCACAGGAAGACGGCCGCCGGCAGAACGGCGGTCAGGACCTTGCGGATGTTCATGACGATCCCTCGCTGCATGGCCGTGGTCGGCCGTTTGTTGGACGCTTGTGACTCTTGTTGTCGCCTGGCGCGCTTCGTGGCGCGCCAGGGCGGAGGTATCGCCTGTGCGCGGCCTTCGCGCACTCAGGTTTTCCCGCGATCCGTCCCATGAAAAACGCCCCGGCGAGCCGGGGCGGTAAGACGTCACAACCGTCGCGGACGGTGCAGCGCGCGCGCAACGTGAGGGGAGCGTGAGGAGGCACGCCCGCCCCCAGCGAGGGAAGACCGGGGGCTCAGGCCGGCCAGCCTTGCAGCACCAGCTTGCCGCGCTGGCGCTGGCTTTCCTGGAGCGCATGGGCGCGCTTGAGCGTCTGCGCGGAGATGGGGCCCACCACCTCGGACAGCGTGGTGCGCACCGCGCCGGCGTCCACCAGCGCGGCCACCTCGGCCAGCAGTTGGCCCTGCGCGCCGATGTCGTGGGTCGCATGCATGCTGCGCGTGAACATCAGTTCCCAATGCAGCGACAGCGACTTGCCCTTCAAGGCCATCACGTCGAGGTCGGCGGGGCCGAAGTCGTCGATCATCGCCAGCTTGCCCTGCGGCTCGAGCGCGTCGATGAAGTCCTTGAAGTGCTGCGGCGTGTGCGTCAGGCTGGTGACGTAGCGCAGCGGCGGCAGGCCATCCCGCTGCAGCGCGGCGATCTGCGGCGCGAGCGGCTCGCGATGGTTGATCACATGATGGGCGCCGAGCGCGCGCAGCCACTGGCCGCCTTCGCCCTCGGGCTCGGAGCTGGTGCCGATGATGGTCAGGTGCTCATGCCGGCGCGCGAGCTGGACCAGGATCGAGCCGACGCCGCCGGCGGCGCCGGTGACCAGCAGGCTGACGGGGCGCTGCGGCGCCTGCTGCACCTGCAGGCGGTCGAACAGCAGCTCCCAGGCGGTGATGGCGGTCAGCGGCAGGGCGGCCGCTTCGGCATCGCCGAGCGAGGCCGGCGCCCGGGCCGCGATGCGGTGATCGACGCACTGGAACTGCGCGTTGCTGCCAGGCCGGGTGATGTCCCCGGCATACCAGACACGGTCGCCGACGGCGAAGCCGCGGACCTCCGGGCCGATCGCGCGCACCGTGCCGGCCGCGTCCCAGCCGAGGATCACCGGCGTGCTGCCGTCGGCGCTGGCGCGCCTGACGCGGACCTTGGTGTCCACCGGATTCACGGCGATCGCGGAGACCTCGACCAGCAGGTCCTTGGGCCCGGGCGAGGGCATGGGCAGGTCGAGGTCGAGCAGCGACTCGGCTTCGGTGATGGGCAGGGACTTGAAGTAGCCGACGGCTTTCATGGGAACTCCTGGAGCAAGGGTCAGACGGGATGAATGGGCGAGAGTGTGCGAGTCCCGGCAGAATCAATGAAGTCGGCTGAATTGCTATCAGTTTCAATGCTGCGTTGAAGATTGGCGCCGGGAGGGGGATCGCGCGATGGACATCGAGAACACCAGTGAACTGCGTCTGCTGATCGAGTGCGCCCGGGGCGGCAGCCTGACGGCGGCTTCGCGCGAGATGGGCATCACCCCCGCCGCGGCGAGCGCGATGCTCAAGAAGCTGGAGGCGCGGCTGGGCGTGCGCCTGGCCGAGCGCAGCACGCGGGCGCTGCGCCTGACCGCCGCCGGTGAGCGGCTGCGCGACTACGCGCAGCGCGCGCTGGAGCTGCTCGACGAGGGCGTGGCGCTGGTCTCCGAAGGCGGGGACGCCGCGGGCGGCAAGGGTCGCGACGGCACCGCGCTGCGCGGGCGCATCCGGGTCAGCGCCTCCAGCGACCTGACGCGGCGCATCGTGCTGCCGCTGCTGGACGGGTTCCTGGACCGCCATCCGGGCGTGGAGCTGCAGCTCAGCGTGGGTGACGCCCTCCAGGACGTGGTCCGGGACGAGGTCGATCTGGCGCTGCGCTATGGGGAACTGGCCGACTCGCGGCTGGTGGCGCGCAAGCTCCACGACGGGCGCCGGCTGCTGGTCGCGTCACCGGACTACCTGAAGCGGCATGGGTGGCCGGCGCATCCGTCGGACTTGGCGCAGCACGAATGCATCCGCTTCAAGATCGGCGACCGCCTGGAGCGCGAGTGGCGCTTCTGGCGCCGCGATGCCCTGCAGGCGCCGGCGCTGGACGTGCCGGTGCAGGGCCGGCGCAGCGCGGACGACGGCGGCATCGCCCACCAGTGGGCGCTCGAGGGGAGGGGACTCACCTACAAGAGTGAACTGGACGTCCGCGACACCCTCGCCAGCGGGGCGCTGGTGGAGGTGCTGCCGGAGTGGGTGGGGCGGACGATGCCGCTGCATGCGCTGATGCCCAGTCAGCGCTTCCTGCCGCAGCGGCTGAAGGCGCTGGTCGACCATCTGGCGCAAGCGCTGCGGCACTGAAGCGCCTGCCGCGCCCCGGCCTCAACCCTCCTGCGGGGGAAGGGCGCGCAAGCTGCGCAGCACGCGCTTGACGATCTCCTCCCGCTTTGGGCCGAAGGCGTCGCTCGTCATGTCCATGTTGAGCGCGAAGTAGACGGGGCGCGGGTCCTCGTCGCGCTCGACCCAGCCGACCAGCCAGCCGATCGCCGGCCGGGAGGCGTCCGTCCAGCCGGTCTTGGCGTACATGCGCCAGCCCGGGCCCTGCTCGCGCAGCAGGACTTTGCGCGCGATGTCGTAGCTGCGGTCGGACAGCGGCAGCGCGCGGTCATGGACGCGGCGCAGGAAGTCGATCTGCCCCACCGCCGAGATGCGCAGGTCACCATCGAGCCAGAAGCGGTCGCCGACCGGTCCGGCCGCGGCATTGCCATACCGGAAGTCGCGCACGTACTGCTGGACCGTCGGCTGCCCGATCTTCCTGGCCAGCGACTGGAACACCCAGACCGCCGACACCCGGTAGGCCGAGGCCAGCGTCTGGTCGCGGTTCCAGTCCGCGATCGCGCGCTGCTGGCCATCCCACTTGAAGGGCTGCGTCTCGTCGGCGGCGGCGCCGGTGTCCAGCGCGATCAGCGTCATCGGGATCTTGAAGGTCGAGGCCGGGAGGAAGGCTTCGAAGGCCCGCGCGCTGTCCGACGCGATCCAGCGATGGATGCGGGTGTCGAGCACCGTGATGACGCCTCGGGTGCCGAGTTCTTCGAAGTGACGTCCGAGCTCGGGACGGGTCTCCCAGCGCTCGCGCTGATCGGCGGGCACGGCCGGGGCGGGGGTGGCGTTCGGTGCAGTGTTCTGCGCGGCGTTCTGCGCGGCGTTCTGCGCCGGGGCGGGGACGGTCTGCGCGATCGAGGCGCGGCACGCGCTGAGGGCCAGGCTCGCGAGCAAGGCGCCGGCAAGCAGACGGTGGGAGAGGGCGGGCATCGGCATGGACTTGAAACGCGTGACGCGTCCTGGGAAGTGGTCGAGGCCGACAGTGTGCGAAGGGGCTGCGCGCTTCGGGCGCGCATTCGGCGTTACGGCCGTTCAGGCGCGCCGCGAATGCGGCATCAGGGCCTCGGCCTCGTCGAGATAGCGCTGGCGCGCCGCTTCGTCGCGGAGCTTGCGCGCCTGCAGCCGCGCCTGCCGCACGAGGTCGGTGGCGCTGAAGGCGTCGCCTTCGTCGAGCGCATGCCGCGCCCACAGCAGCAGGAAGGCGCAGCGCTGGTCCGCGGGAATCTGCGACTGGCGCGCGCGGCAGGAAGCCCAGCGCTGTGACGCGAGCTCACCGAAGGACGAGGCCGGCAGCGGCAGCCCCTGGACGGTGGCGAGCCGCTGCAGCGCGGCGAAGCTCAGCCGGCCCAGCGCGGCCAGCCGCAACAGGAAGATGGTGTTGAGCAGCGAGCTGCGGCCCAGCTGCCAGCGCGCGCACAGCGCGTCGCTGAGCAGCAGCCAGCGCACCGCGTCCTCGACGCCGGCGCCGCCCTCGGGCAGCAGGCCCGCCTCGACGAGCTGGCCGAGCGCGTTGGAGAGGTTGGCCGCGCAGACCTGCAGCGCGTCGGGCAGTCCGGCGAGCGAAGCGGCCCGCAGCGCGTCGCCAAGGCTGGCCAGCGACTGCATCGCCAGGGCCGCGTCGCCACGCGTGATGGCGAGCTCGCGCAGCACGATGCCGCGCAGGTTGCCGTGGTCGCAGCGCAGCATGGAGTCGCTGGCGAGGACCTCGGGATCGACCTCTTCAAGCTTGTCCAGGGCCGCCGCGGCCTGGCCAAGGCTGCCGTACCAGTGCCAGGCGGCGAGGATGGCGACGCGGGCGCGCAGCTGGCGCCGCTCGAGCCGGGGCAGGCGGCCATGGTTGAGGGTCTGGCCGAGCTCGCGCAGTTCGTCCTGGAGGGCCGCCCAGTCCCCCAGGCGGCGCGCGATCCGGGCGCGGCGCAGGCCGAGCGCCGCGGTGGCGCCGTCGTCGCCAGCGGGGATGTGCGGCGCGGCCTGCTGCAGCGCCAGGCGCGCGGGATAGAGCTCGCCGCGGTCGAGCAGATAGTCGGCGCGGGCGAGCGCCTCGGCGTAGGCCAGCGGCAGCAGCGCCGCGGCGGCCGGCGCGCGCACCGGCCGCTGCTGGCCCAGCCAGCGGGCGAGCGCCGCGCCAGCGGCGGGCTCGCCGTCGATCTCGACCTGGCAGCGCGCGAGCAGGGCCGCGTTGAGCCAGAACGGACCGCTGCTGCGGGCGCTGGCCTCGATCAGCGCCGCCAGCGGCCCGTCGTCCAGCAACGCGAGCGCGCGCCAGACCTGGGTCCGGTGGAGCTCGGCCATGCCGGCGATGCGCTCGCGCAGTTCGGCGCGGGAGCAGGGGCTGTCGACGCGCGCCAGGCCCTGCTCGTGAGCCTGGAGCAGCGCGGCGATCAGACGCGGCAGCAGCCGGTTGCGCAGCTCGGGCAGCCCGTCGATGCGCAGGCCTTGCGCGAGCAGCTGGATGCGGTGCATGGGCGCTGGGGCGCCGGCGCGCGCCACGCTGGGGAGGGGGGCGCCCACGACGGGCGCGGGCCCGGCGGCGCCGGGACTGGAGGCGCAGGGGCTGGCAGGGGAGGCGGCGGTCATTGGAGGCGCATTCTGCGCGGAGTGCGCCGGCGATGTGACGCCAGCGCCGTAACGCGCGTTACGCCGCCGGGTTACCAGGTGCTCCGGGTCTGTGTTTTGCCGAGACGATTCATCACAACTCGTGGGGACTGCGATGGTCGCGAATGAAGCCTGGTACGCGGGTGAGAGCGGTGTCGGGGCCGTCGGCCCGGCGCGCGGCAACGTGTCGGCGGTGTCGTGGGCGGCGGTGCTCGCCGGGGCCGCGGCGGCGGCGGCGCTCTCCTTGATCCTGCTGCTGCTCGGAGTCGGCCTGGGACTGAGCGTGGTGTCGCCCTGGGGCGGCGATGGCTCGAACGCCGGGGCGCTCGGCATGGCCAGCGTGGTGTGGCTGGCGTTCACGCAGTTGGCGGCGTCGGGGCTCGGCGGCTATCTGGCGGGCCGGCTGCGCGTGCGCTGGCGTGATACCGATGTCGACGAGGTCCACTTCCGCGACACCGCGCACGGTCTGCTGTCGTGGGCGGTGGCCACGCTGTTCACAGCGGCGGCGCTCACGGCCTCGGTCGGCGCGATCGCGGGCATCGGCGTGAAAGCGCCCGGCGTGGCCGCGACCGCGGCCAACGCGGTAGCCGCCGCGGCGAACACGACGGCGGGGACGGCCCCCAGCGCCAATGGCGGAGCGGTGGCGGCCCCGTCGGCGCTTGCGGCCCCTTCGGCCTCCGCGCCGGCGCTGAGCCAGGACGCGATCGATGCCGCGCGCAAGACGGCGCTGTGGATGTTCGTGTCGCTGCTGATTGGCGCATTCACGGCGAGCTGGCTGGCCACCATCGGCGGCCGCCAGCGCGACCGGTTCGAGTGACCGGGACCTTCATCCAACGACAAGGAGAACCGACATGCGATCACTGCTGCTCTACCTGCTCGGCGTGCCCATTCCGATCATCATCCTGATCGCGCTGATCCGATGAGCATGGCTGACGCCGGACCGCGCTTCGCGGTCCGGCGAATCAGTTCAGCGCCGTGGGCGCCAGCGCGCCAGGCGCGTCGGCGCTTTCGCCATAGCGGCGCCACGTCTCGGGCGCATGTGACAGCCTGTCCGCCACGACCTTGAGCACCGCGGGATTCCAGACCAGGCCGCAGTGGCTGCCGTCGACCTCGACGTTCTCGATCATCGGGTGGTCCTCCGGCTGCACGCAGGCCTGCCAGGCGACGACGCCATCCGTGCGGCTGTAGATCGAAGTCGTGGGCACTGGGGGCGCCGTGATGAGACGCGACTTGAAGTCCTCGTCCAGCACCGGCAGCGTGCCGTTCACCCATCGATAGATCAGGCTGACGTTGGTCTGCGCGGCTTCGCCGGTGATCGGCGTGCCGATCGTGATGACCTGGCGCACGGGCAGCGCGATGCGCTTGGCGACTTCGCGCGCATAGATGCCGCCCAGGCTCCAGCCCACCAGCGACACGGGCTGGGGCCGATCCGCCACCAGCGCCTCGATGTCGGCCGCGAGCGCGTCGAGCCAGCGGTCGATGTCGCCGGCGGGGCCGGTGTTGAGGCCGCGGCCCCAGTCGCGCGCGGCGTAGCCCAGGCCGTGGCAGAAGCCCACCAGCGGCGCGATCGACTGCGCGTCGGCGGCCAGGCCGGGGAAAACGATCACCGGATGACCATCACCGGGGGGATGGCCGCTGCGGTCCATCAGGCGGCAGCTGGCGTATTCCATCGCGGCGCGCAGCGGCTCGATGCCCAGCAGCGCCCAGGACGGGGAGGGGATCGGCGGTGCCGGGACGGGCACCACGCGCGGACGTGCGGCGATCTTTTTCATGTTGCCAGGGGCGGCCGCTCCAGCGCGTGCTGACGGGGCCGACGTAAGGACAGGTTGAGTCGATCTTTCCGCAAGGGCTGGCTGATGGATACCCCCCGAACGGCGCATTGCGCCGTCGGACGGAACCTACAGGAGAGGGAGCATCGGCGGGCGATCGAGCGTTCTCTCCCCCCATTGGGACTCAATGAAAATCCCGGCTCTCCGTCCTCAAGCGCCCCAGCATCGGCGTCAGGTCTTCCATGTGGCCGGCGATCAGGTTGCGGACCTCGCCGCTGCGCTGCCACTTCCCCTTCACCGCCATCAGCCGCGAATGCAGCATGACCTGGCGCTGGCGCTGCCACAACGCGCGGTGCACGATGACCTGGATGTCCCCCGTCTCGTCCTCCAGCGAGATGAAGATCGTCCCCTTGGCCGTCGCCGGCTGCTGCTTGACCGTCACGATCCCGCAGCCGCGCGCCGGCCGGCCATCCGGCAACTCGTTCAGCTCCCGCGCCGACATCCAGCGCTGCTCTCGCAGCATCGGCCGCAGCAGCGACAGCGGATGCCGCCGCAGCGTCAGGCCCAGCGACGCGTAGTCGAAGACGATCTCCTCGCCCTCCGGCGCCTGCGGCAGCGCCAGGAAGTCCTCCTGCACCGGCGCCGTCGCCAGCAGCGGTGGCGGCGCGTGCTGCGCGGCCGCGTCCCACATCTGCTGGCGCCGATGACCGCTCAGGCTCGTCAGCGCGTCGCCCGCCGCCAGCATCGTCATCTGCTGCTGGTTCAGGCCGGTGCGGCGCGCCAGATCTTCCGCGTCGTTGAACGGGCCGCGTCTGCGCTCGAGGCAGATCGCCGCCGCCGAGGCCTGCTGCAGGCCCTTCACCAGCCGCAGTCCCAGCCGCACCGCCACCGGCGCGGCGTCGATCGCCAACGCTTCGTCCGACTCCAGATAGGGGTCGCCGTCCTCGTCCTGCGCGATGCCGTCCTGGTCCAGCGGCCGCGCATCGAGCGCCTCGGTGTCCTTGCCGCGACGCGTGGGCCGGATCACGCGGCCATCGGCACGCTCCAGCGTGCAGTCCCAGTCGCTGTGCATCACGTCCGGCGGCCGCACCTCGACACCGTTGCGCCTGGCGTCCTGCACCAGCTGACTGGGTGAATAGAAACCCAGCGGCTGCGAGTTCAGCATCCCCGCCAGGAACTCCGCCGTCCGGTGCTTCTTGAGCCAACTGCTCGTGTAGACCAGCAACGCGAACGACGCGGCGTGCGACTCCGGGAAGCCGTACTCCGAGAAGCCCTTGATCTGCTCGAAGATCTGCTCCGCGAAGGACACCGGGTAGTTGCGCGCGCGCATCCCCTCGATCAGCCTCTCGCGGTATTTCCCCAGGTCGCCCTTGCGCTTCCAGGCCGCCATCGAGCGCCGCAGCTCATCGGCCTCGCCGCCGGTGAACCCGGCCGCGATCATCGCGATCTGCATCACCTGCTCCTGAAACACCGGCACCCCCAGCGTGCGGTCCAGCACCGATTCCAATCCGCTCGGATAGACCACCGGCTCCAGCCCCTGCCGCCGCTGCAGGTAGGGATGCACCATCCCGCCCTGGATGGGGCCAGGCCGCACGATCGCCACCTCGATGACCAGGTCGTAGAACTTCTCGGGCTTGAGCCGCGGCAGCATGCTGCGCTGCGCCCGGCTCTCGATCTGGAACACGCCAATCGTCTCGGCGCGCTGGATCATCTTGTAGGTGGCCTCGTCCTCGGCCGGGATGTCCTTGACCTCGAAAGGACTCCGCTGGCGCTTGCCGATGAAGTCCAGCGTCTTGCGGATCGCCGTCAGCATGCCCAGCCCCAGCACGTCGACCTTGAGCAGCCCGACCGCGTCGAGGTCGTCCTTGTCCCACTCGATCACCGTGCGGTCCGGCATCGACGCGTTCTCCACCGGCACCATGCGCGTCAGCGGTCCCTGCGTCAGCACGAAGCCGCCCGGGTGCTGCGACAGGTGACGCGGGAAGCCGAGCAGCTCCGAGGTGATCTCCACCAGTTGCCGCACCGCCAGGTCGTTGGCGTCCAGGCCCGATTCGCGCAGCCGCTCCGCGTCGATGGTCTGGCCATCCCACCACTGGTGGTTGCCGCACAGCGTGTCCAGCGTCTGCGGCTCGAAGCCCAGCGCCTTGCCGACGTCGCGCAGCGCGCTCTTGACGCGGTACGAGATCACCACCGCCGCCAGCGCCGCGCGCTCGCGCGTGTACTTGCGGTAGAGGTACTGGATGACCTCCTCGCGGCGCTCATGCTCGAAGTCGATGTCGATATCGGGCGGCTCGTTGCGCTCCTTGCTGATGAAGCGCTCGAACAGCACCTGCATCCGCTGCGGATCGACCTCGGTCACGTGGGTGCAGTAGCAGACGATGGAGTTGGCCGCGCTGCCGCGCCCCTGGCACAGGATGCCCTGCGAGCGCGCGAAGTGGACGATGTCGGCCACGGTGAGGAAGTAATGCTCGTAGCGCAGTTCCTCGATCAGCGCGAGCTCGCGCTCGATCTGCTCGCTGACCGCCGCGGGAATGCCGTCGGGCCAGCGCCGGCCCGCGCCTTCGTAGGTCAGCCGGCGCAAATGGCTGGCCGGCGTCTCGCCCTCGGGCACGACCTCGGACGGGTAGTGGTAGCGCAGCTCGTCGAGCGTGAAGTCGCAGCGTTCGGCCACGCGCAGGGTCTCGGCCAGCAGTTCGGCCGGGAAGGCCAGCCCGAGCCGGCCGCGCGCGCGCAGGTGGCGTTCGGCGTTGCGGTCCAGCGCCTGGCCGCACTCGGTCAGCGGCCGGCCCAGCCGGGTCGCGGTCAACACGTCCTGCAGCGGCTTGCGGCTGCGCACATGCATGGTGACGTCGCCGACGGCCACCAGCGGGATCTCGGTCAGCGCGGCCGCCTCGCGCAGCCGCAGCAGGCGGTTTTCGTCGTCGAGCTCGCGGGTCTGGGTCACGCCCAGCCAGCAGCGGCCGGTGAAGCGCGACAGCAGCCAGCGCGCCATCGTCAGCAGCGGCGCTGGCGCCGCGTGCCGGTCCGGGCAGGCGATGACGACGCAGTCATCCAGCGCCTGGGGGCCGATGTCGTCGATCGTGCAGCGATAGCTGCCCTTGTCGGCCGAGCGCCGCAGCCGCGAGATCAATTGGCACAGGTTGCCGTAGCCGTTCAGGTTGCAGGCCAGCGCCACCAGCGTGAAGGGGGTCTCTCCGTCCGGGCCGGCGCCGTCGCGCGGGTCGATGCGGAACTGGCTGCCCACGAGCAGCTTCAATCCATGCTGCTTCGCGGCCACGTGCGCGCGCACGATGCCGGCCATCGAGCATTCATCGGTGATCGCGAGCGCGCTGTAGCCGAGTTCCTGGGCGCGCTCGACCAGTTCCTCGGGCCAGCTGGCGCCCTTGAGGAAGCTGAAGTTGCTCAGGCAGCGCAGTTCGGCGTAGTCCGGCAGCGCGGGGGGCAGGGCGGGCGGGGCGGTCATCGCTCGACCCCTGTCAGGCGTAGACGCCGTGCAGGAACCAGGCGCTGCCGCCATCGTCCAGCGGCTGCCGGAAGATGGCGACGACGCCGGCGTTGTCGTTGACCGCGATCCAGTAGTCGCGCACGACGTTGCGGTGGCCGGCCGTCACCGTCGCCGCGTCGTCGTGCGGCACGAGCGCGGTGAAGGCCGGCGCGCTCTTGTCCCGGGCGCCGGCACCGGTGTCTGACGCCTCGTGCGCGGGCGCTCGCGCCGGCAGGCGATCCCACCAGCCGCCTTCGACGCGGTCGGGACCGAGCAGCAGCGTCAGCGCGCCCTGGTAATGCGGCCGGTGCTCGCGCAGCGCCAGGCGCAGCGGCGGCTCCAGCAGGAAGCCCGGCTCGGGCATCGACGGCGCGGCCCGCGCCGCCGCGCGGCGCCGGCCCGTGCTCCGGCCTTCGGTGGCGGGCTGCCAGCGCGTCATCCATTCGAGCCGGTGATCGTCGCCAGGCGCCGGCTGCAGCACCCGCTCCGGGCCGAAGCGCGCGGCGATGCGCTCCAGCGTCAGATAGAGCGTCTCGCCGGTGCGCACCGTGTCGGGCAGCAGCGAGGCGCTGTCCTCGGTCAGGGCCTGGACGCCGATCGCTTCCAGCCGCAGTTCGCCCACCGGCGCCAGCAGCCGGGTCTTGGCCAGGTGCTCGGCCATCAGCCGGCAGAAGTGCTCGAGCGCGCGGATCGGCTCGGCGGTGCGGATCGTCAGCGATCCACCGTCGCCGGCATCCTTGGCGCGCATCGAGTCGTGCACCCAGTGCAGCGTCACGCCGGTCGCGCCGGCATGGCGCGCCGCCAGCCAGCCGCACAGCCGCATCAGCAATGGGCGGGCGCCCAGCAGCAGCGCCGGCGCGTGGTCCACGCGGCCGGGCAACTCGATGCGGGCGTGGAAATCCTCGGGCAGCGTTTCCCAGCGATGCGCCTCCGGACGCAGCCCGTAGGCCTGGTCCAGCATCGCCAGCAGCGCCGCCCCGAAGCGCCGGCTGATGCCGCCGCGCGGCAAGGCCCGCAACTGGCCCAGCGTGTTGATGCCGGCGCGGCTCAGCGGCTCGGCGTGGCCGGCCCCGGCGCTCAGCGCCTGCAGCGGGAGCGGATCCAGCACCGCCTGCAGCAGCCGGCCGCCCAGGTCGGGCACGCCGCAGCGCGCCAGCACCAGCGCGGCGGTGGCCGTCGGTGCCCAGCCGATGCCGGCGGCGCCCAGGTCCGGCGCCTCGTCGGCGATGCGCGCCTTGAGCGCGCCCAGGCCGCGGAACAGCCGCAGGCTGGCCTCGACCTCCATGACGACAGCGTCCTCCATCAGCGCCACGCGCGGCGTGAACTGCAGGCACCACACGGCCAGTCCCGCCTGCGTCTCCGGACAGATCCCCCAGGGATGGTCCGGCGGCGCGGCCGGATCAGCGGACGGCGCTGGCGGACGAGGCGGCAGGATCAGCGCGACCCACAACATCGGGGGACTCCGGGAACAGGGCGAGCGGCTGGGGCGCGCGCGAGGATTCGGACAAAGCGCCGGGCAGTGCGCCGGGCACGGCCTCGCGCGGGGCGGCCGGGACCGGCGCGACCGGGCGCATCGTGCTGGGCCGCATCACGCGCGGCGTCAGCACGCGCTCGAGCCCGCCGGGGATGGACGCCAACCGCAGCGGCGTCTCATGGGCGGGGCCCTTGCGCTTGAGGATCTGGACATCCAGCGCCCAGTCGACGTCGATCGTCGCCTGCAGCCGCAGCGGCGCGGGCGAGGGGTCGTGACGCGCCGCCAGCGGCCGGAACAGGAACACCGGGCCCTCGAAGGACTGGGCCAGCACCTGCAGGCGCCGAAGCTGCTCGGGCGCGGCCTGCGGCATCCAGGCCAGCACCGCGCCAGCGGCATTCGACTTGATCAGCTGTTCAGCGCACCAGAGCCGCTCCGAGGGCGTGCGCGCGTCGATCCACACCAGATGACGCTCGTCCAGCCCCAGATGCATCAGGCCGGGCAGGTGCGGGCGCTTGGGCGGTCCGACCAGGGCCACGGCCGCGCCGTCCGCGACGACGCGCCGCAGCGCCGGCCCCGCGAGCCGCCATTCGGCCAGCGAGAACTGCGGCAGCAGCAGCTCGGTCAGTTGGCGGCCGGGCCAGCCGCCGCCGGGCAGTTCGGCGTCGAGCGCGTCGAAGCCGCTGGGCCAGACCGTGTCGGTGCCGCGACCCAGCGCGTCGCCGCGCCAGACGGCCTCGGCCACGGCGGGGGGAAGGGGCAGGGACGGGGAAGGCATGGCGGGTCGGTCGGGAGAGACGACAACGCCGGTCGTGACACCGGCGTTGAGAACTGTATGTGCATACAGTATAGGGTGACGGCCGACCCGTCCAGCGGATGTTTCACTTCAAGTGGGGAGAATGTCCGTCCCGAAGCTCAGCGCGAAGCGCGTCCCGCCATGGGCGGGCGCTTCCAGGCTGACGGTCCAGCCCAGGTGCTCGGCCACCCGCTTGACGATGGCCAGCCCCAGCCCGGCGCTTCCAGCGCCGGCCGGGTCGACCTGCATGAAGCGGTCGAAGATGCGGTCGCGCACGGCCGGCGGAATGCCGATGCCGGTGTCCTCGATGACGACGCGGCCGGCCTCGAGCCGGATGTCGACGCGGCCTTCCTCGGTGAACTGGCAGGCGTTGCGGATCAGGTTGCCCAGCGCGATCGCGGCGAGCTCGGGCCGCGCCGGCACTTCCAGGCCGGCATCGGCGGGGGCAGCATGCAGCGTCATCTCGACGGCCTTGCCCTTGAGCAGCGGGCGGCAGCGCTCCATCTCCTGGCGCAGCAGCGGCAGCACCGCGGTCGGCGGCGCGCCGATGCTGGCCGGATCGCGCGACAGCAGCAGCATCGCGACCACGCGCTCGCTGGTGTCGGCAGCGGTGCGGCGGATGCGCTCGGCCAGTTCGACCATGTCGTCGCGGCCCTGCAGGCGCGCCTTCAGCACCTCGGCGGCGCCCAGCATGATGGCCAGCGGCGTGCGCAGCTCATGGCTGACGTCGCCGGTGAACCAGCGCTCGCGGTCCAGGTAGCGCTGCTGGGCCTCGGTCTTGGCGGCGAAGGCGCGCGACAGCACGCCCAGTTCGTCGGTGGACTCCTGCAGCGGGTATTCGCGCGGCGCGGCGCCGGTCTCGACGGCGCGGGCCAGCGCCGTGACCGGCGCGACGATGCGGCTCGCGGTCAGTTGCGCCAGCAGCAGCGCCAGGCCCAGGCAGCACACGAAGGCCAGGCCGAGCAGGCCGTAGACGCCGGCCTCGATCTTGGCGAAGTCGTCGTCGCGGTCGGTCAGCACGAAGGGCGCGCCCAGGTCGTCGCGGATCAGCACGTTGACCTCGACGCCGTCCTGCAGGATCGAGTACTTGCCGGGCGGCTGGCCGCGCAGCGGCGCGGGGATGCCGGCGCCGCGGTAGAGCGTGACGCTGGGCGGGAGGTCGGGCGCCAGGCCCTGGCGCTCGCGCGCGACGAGTTCGTCGGCGGTGCGGCTCAGGCGCTGGTCGATCAGCCGGTCCTCGATGCTGGAGGCGATGCGCACCGCCGCGACCGCGAAGGCGCCGCAGACCAGCAGCGTGAGCAGCAGGAAGGCGGCGGCGACGCGGGTGCGCAGCGTGGTCGGCGCGGCGGTCGAGCGCGGCCGCCGGCCGTCGCCCTCGTCACGCATCGGGCGAGACCAGGCGGTAGCCGATGCCGGGGTGGGTCTTGAGCAGCGGCACGGGGAAGGGCTTGTCCAGCGCCGCGCGCAGCGCGTGGATGTGGGTGCGCAGGGCGTCGCTGTCGGGCGGGTCGTTGCCCCAGACCTCGCGCTCGAGATCCTCGCGGCGGACCAGCTTGGGAGCCTCGCGCAGCAGCGCGGCCAGCAGCTTGTAGCCGGTCGGGGTCAGCTGCAGCGGCTTGCCGGCGCGGGTGGCCTCGAGCGTGTCGGGGTCGAAGTTGACGTCGGCGTAGCTGACCGCGGCGCTGAGCTGCAGGCCGTGGGAGCGGCGCATCAGCGCCTTCAGGCGGATTTCCAGCTCGACCAGCGAAAAGGGTTTGACCAGGTAGTCGTCGGCGCCGTTCTCGAAGCCGTTGACCTTGTCGGCGATGGTGTCGCGCGCGGTCAGCATCAGGATGGGGGTGGGGCGGCGGAAGTCCTTGCGCAGCCGGCGGGCGACGTCCAGGCCGTCCAGGCCGGGCAGGGTCAGGTCCAGCACGATCGCGTCGTAGGAGCCGGCGGCGGCTTGCGCCAGGCCGCCCAGGCCGTTGCGGGCCACGTCCAGCTGGTAGCCCATCGGCTCGAGGTAGGCGAACAGGTTGGCGACGATGTCCGGGTTGTCTTCGATGACCAGCAGCTTCATCTCGAGGCTCTCGTTCTGCGGCGCCAATTCGCCGCGTCGTCCGACGGAAGCGGGCCCGGAAAGGGGGAGGTCCCTCGCGGCAGGCCCGCGGAAGCTGGGAATCCTATGCCAGGGCCCGGGGGCCGACCTTGCGCGGGGCTGTCGGCTGGCCTACCGGGGGCTGTACGCGGCGGCGCGGCGGTTTCCGCGCGCGGCGCTCGCCCATTCCGGTTGGAAGAAAGAAGCCGCAAGAAGCCGCTGACCGTGCGCAAGTGCCGCCATCGGCGCGCGGCCCATGGAACCGGTGGAGACTTGATTTTTGGCGCAGGCGCATAATGTGCGGGTTAACCCTATGTTTGCACCTGCCTTCTCCATTCCCGCGGTCGAGCGGCTCACCGGCACCCGCCGGCTGATCCTGCGCCCGCCCGCGGCGGCCGATGCCCGGGCCTTCCGCGAGTTGCTGGTCGACCCGGCCAACCGGCGTTTCGACGTCGGCGGTCCGGCCGCGTCCGAGCGGCTGGAGCTGTGGCGCGCGCAGTGGGCGCGGGATGGGCTCGGACCGTGGGCGGTGTCGCTGCGGGAGCAGCCATCGCTGGGCGCGATCGGGTTTGGCGGCCTGAGCCGGGGAATGGCGGGTGGCACGCCGGCGCTGCTGCTGGAGTTCCACTTCCTGTCCGACCACTGGGGCCGCGGCTATGCGGCGGAGATGTCGCTGGCGGCGCTGGGTCTGGCCTTCGAGGGGCTGCATGCGGGCTCGGTGCAGGCGCTGCTGGGCGCGAGCAACACGGCGGCGCGCAAGACGCTGGAGCGGGTAGGGCTGAGGCTGACCGGCTCGGTCGCCGACCACCCCGGCGAGGCCGCCAGCCTGCTCTACGAGATCAATGCCGCGCAGTACGCGGCGCTGCCGCGCCAGCAGCCGGAAGCGACGCCGTTCGGGGCCTGATGGGCGAGGGCCGGGAGGCTCTGCGCCGCGACGTCTTCCAGCACAACGAGTCAGACAGACCACCGATTCGTTGGGAAGCTGCACGAAGCTGCCCATCCTTGATCGCCTTCCTGCTGCTCGTCTTCGGCGCCAACGCGCTGCTGATGCTCGATCGATTCGCCGTGCTGGAGTCGATCGCGCGAGCGAGCGGCATTGCCTTGCTCATGGGAGCTGGCGTGTATGTCCTGGCCATCTGGAACGCCCGCCAACGACGCCGGAAAGCCGCCGAGGCCGCCGCCCCGATCGTCACTGCTGCGGATAGACCCGCAGCCCCGCCAGGTCCAGCACCCTGAGGCCGCCGTATTCGACGGCGATGAGGCGCTGCTCCTGCAGATGGCGCAGCGCCTCGTTGACGCGCTGGCGCGAGAGCCCCACCAGATGCCCCAGCTCCTGCTGCGTGATCCGCAGCAGGCCGTTCACGCCCGGGTACAGCTGCGGATGGAACAGCGCCGCCAGGTTGCGCGCCACCCGCAGGTCGGGATCGCTCTGGCGATCGATCTCGCGCGCGGCGATGAACTGGCCCAGCCGCTCGTTCAGCTGGTTCAGCACGTAGCGGTTGAAGCCCAGGCTGGTCTCCAGCAGTTCATGGAAGCTCTCCAGCGGCAGCCCCGCCACCACGCTGCGCCGCAGCGCCTGGATGTTGTAGCGGTAGCACTCGCGCTTGAGCAGCGTCCCTTCGCCGAACCAGCCGCCCGGCGGCACGCCGGTGAAGGTCACCGGCCGCGCCGCGGCGTCGTCGTTGCTCATCTTCAGCAGGCCGTCGATCACGCCGAACCAGAAATTGGCTTCGCGCCCGATCCGGCAAACGCGCTCGCCGACCTCGACCTCCGCCACCTGGATGCTGGAGGCCACGCGCTCGCGGCGCTCCGGCTCCAGCGCCTTGAGCCACGGAATGGCCGCCATCTCCTGCGCCGACGCAGCGCGGGCGCGCAGCCGCAGCGGCTGCGCCGGCAGAGCAACGGACGCGGCGGATGCGGCGGATGCGGCGGACGCGGGCGAGCGCAGGGGCGCGTCGAGCGCGGCGCGGACATCGGTGTCGGACGTGGCAGCCATCCCCCGTTCATCGCGCCCGCGCATGACAGCAACCTGACGCGACCCCCTGGGGAAAACGCTCCCCCGAACTCTCCCTAGGAATGTCGTCGCAACGACAACACGGCGTCAATGAGCCGGCCTACAGTCCGCCCAGGCCCGCGCCACGAGCGTCTCCTCCAGAGAGGCGACCGCGGGACACAAGGAGACGACGGTGGAGCAGACCTTCCCCCGATGGTTGCTCGCCCATGCCCGGCAGCGTCCCGACGCTCCCGCGCTGCGCGAGAAGGAACTCGGCATCTGGCAGACGCTCAGCTGGTCGGCGCTCGCGGCGCTGGTGCGCGATCTCGCGCACGGCTTCGCCGCCGCCGGCATGACGCGCGGCCAGCATGTCGTCGTCGTCGGCGAGAACCGCCCCCGGCTCTATGCATCGATGCTGGCGGCGCAGTCGCTGGGCGCGATCCCGGTGCCGCTCTACCAGGACGCCGTCGCCGCTGAGTTCGTCTTCCCGCTCAAGAACGCCGAGGTCGCCTACGCCGTCGTCGAGGACCAGGAGCAGGTCGACAAGCTGCTCGAGATCCGCGACCAGTGCCCCGCGCTGCGCCGCGTCTGGTTCGACGACCCGCGCGGCCTGCGCCATTACGAGGCCCAAGGCCTGGCTTCGCTCGACAGCCTGTGTGGCGAGGGCCGCGCCCATGCGCTGCGCCATCCGGGCTGGTTCGAGCGCGAGGTCGACGCGGGCCAGGCCGGCGATGTCGCGGCGATGTTCTTCACCTCCGGCACGACCGGCCATCCCAAGGGCGTGGTCCACACGCACGCGACGCTGATCGATCGCGCGCTGGCCGGCGCGCGCTTCGACAAGCTCACGCCGCGCGAAGAGGTGCTCGCCTACCTGCCTTGCGCCTGGATCGGCCAGAACATCTTCAGCTATGCCCAGTGGCTGGCCTGCGGCTACGTCGTCAACTGCCCCGAGTCGGCCAGCACCGTCAGCATCGACCTCAAGGAGATCGGTCCGACCTACTACTTCGCGCCGCCACGCGTCTTCGAGGGCCTGCTCACCAGCGTGATGATCCGCATGGAGGACGCTGGCGCCGTCAAGCGCTGGCTGTTCGCGCGCTGCATGGCGCTCGCGCGCCGCGTCGGCCCCGCGCTGATGGACGGCCAGCCGGCCGGCGCCTGGGACCGCTTCAAGTACCGGCTCGGCGACCTCGCGATCTACGGGCCGCTGCGCAACTCGCTGGGTTTCTCGCGGGTGCGCGTGGCCTACACCGCCGGCGAGGCCATCGGCCCGGACCTGTTCAGCTTCTACCGCTCGATCGGCATCAACCTCAAGCAGCTCTACGGCTCGACCGAGACCGCCGTCTTCGTCTGCCTGCAGCCCGACCACGAGGCCAGGTCCGACACCGTCGGCGTGCCCATCGATGGCGTGGAGATCAAGCTCGCCGACAACGGCGAGATCCTGGTGCGCTCGCCCGGCCTGCTCAAGGGCTACTACAAGAACCCGGAAGCGACCGCCGAGGTGCTGGGCGCCGACGGCTGGTACCGCACCGGCGACGCCGGCTTCCTCGATGCCGGCGGTCATCTGAAGATCATCGACCGCGCCAAGGATGTCGGCCGGCTGCGCGGCGGCGCGCATGACGGCGCGATGTTCGCGCCCAAGTACGTCGAGAACAAGCTCAAGTTCTTCGCCTTCGTGAAGGAGGCGGTGGCCTTCGGCGATGGCCGCGACCGGGTCTGCGCCTTCATCAACATCGATGTCGAGGCGGTGGGCAACTGGGCCGAGCGCCACAACCTGCCTTACGCCGGCTATACCGACCTGGCCGGCAAGCCCGAGGTCTACGCGCTGATCAAGGACTGCGTCGAGCAGGTCAACGCCGACCTGGCGCAGGACGAGCGCCTGGCCGGCAGCCAGATCACGCGCTTCCTGGTGCTGCACAAGGAGCTGGACGCCGACGACGGCGAGCTCACCCGCACGCGCAAGGTCCGCCGCGCCGCGATCGCCGAGAAATACCGCGTGCTGATCGACGCGCTCTACGAGGGCCGGACCTCGCAGTTCATCGAGACGGCGGTCCGCTTCGAGGACGGCCGCGCCGGCAAGGTCGCCGCCGACCTGCGCATCGAGGAGGCCAGGACCTTCTCCCCCACCCGGAGGGCCGCCTGATGAGCGCCATCGCTACCGCCGACGCGCCAGCCCTGGCGCCACCCGCGTCCGGGGACCGACAGGACGGCACCGATGCCGGCAGCGAGCCCGGCGCGCCGGCCGCCGCCCCGACGCCGGCCGCGCGGCGCGGCGTCGGCGAGGTGATCCTGGAAGTCGCCAACATCACGCTGTCCTTCGGCGGCGTGAAAGCGCTCAACGACATCAGCTTCGACGTCCGCGAGCACGAGATCCGCGCCATCATCGGCCCCAACGGCGCGGGCAAGAGCTCGATGCTGAACTGCATCAACGGCGTCTACCAGCCGCAGCAGGGCCGCGTGCTCTTCCGCGGCGAGGACATGCGGCAGCTCGGCCCGCGCATCCGGCTGCGCCGCATGGCCGAGATGGGCGTCGCGCGCACCTTCCAGAACCTGGCGCTGTTCAAGGGCATGAGCGTGCTGGACAACATCATGAGCGGCCGCAACCTGCGCATGCGCACCGGGCTGCTGGCGCAGGCGCTGCGCAACCCGTGGTGGAGCCCCGCCGAGCGCGAGGAGATCGCGCACCGCGAGCAGGTCGAACGCATCATCGATTTCCTCGAGATCCAGGCACATCGCAAGACGCCGGTGGGCCGGCTCCCGTATGGCCTGCAGAAGCGCGTCGACCTGGGCCGCGCGCTGGCGATGGAGCCCAAGGTGCTGCTGCTGGACGAGCCGATGGCCGGCATGAACGTCGAGGAGAAGCAGGACATGTGCCGCTTCATCCTGGACGTCAACGACGAGTTCGGCACCACCATCGTGCTGATCGAGCACGACATGGGCGTGGTGATGGACATCAGCGACCGCGTGGTGGTGCTGGACTACGGCCGCAAGATCGGCGACGGCCGGCCCGACGAGGTCCGCGCCAACGAGGACGTGATCCGCGCCTACCTCGGCGCCTCGCATTGACGGCAGGACGCAGGAGCGATCGACATGGGCTTCTTCCTCGAAACGCTGATCGGCGGCCTGATGACGGGCATGCTGTATTCGCTGGTGGCGCTGGGCTTCGTGCTCATCTTCAAGGCCAGCGGCGTCTTCAACTTCGCGCAGGGCGCGATGGTGCTGTTCGCGGCGCTGGCGATGGCGCGTTTTGCCGAATGGATCCCGCGCTGGACCGGCCTGAGCGGCAAGCTGGCCGTCAATCTGCTGGCCTTCCTGGTGGCGATGGCGCTGATGGTGGCCGTCGCCTGGCTGATCCAGAAGCTGGTGCTGTCGCGCCTGGTGAACCAGGAGGGCATCACGCTGCTGATGGCCACGCTGGGCATCACCTACTTCCTGGACGGCTTCGGGCAGACGCTGTTCGGCTCGGACATCTACAAGATCGACGTGGGACTGCCCAAGGACCCGGTGTTCCTGATGGAGCAGAGCTTCCAGGGCGGCGTGATGGTCAACCAGGAGGACCTGGCGGCGGCGCTGATCGCGGCCTCGCTGGTGGCGGCGCTGACGCTGTTCTTCCGCTTCACCGGCACCGGCCGCGCGCTGCGCGCGGTGGCGGACGACCACCAGGCGGCGCAGTCGATCGGCATCCCGCTGTCGCGCATCTGGGTGATCGTGTGGAGCGTGGCGGGCTTCGTCGCGCTGGTGGCCGGCATCATCTGGGGCTCCAAGCTGGGCGTGCAGTTCTCGCTCTCGCTGGTGGCGCTCAAGGCGCTGCCGGTGGTGATCCTGGGCGGGCTGACCTCGGTGCCGGGCGCGATCATCGGCGGGCTGATCATCGGCGTCGGCGAGAAGCTGTCCGAGATCTACATCGGTCCGTCGCTGGGCGGCGGCATCGAGATCTGGTTCGCCTACGTGCTGGCGCTGGTCTTCCTGCTGGTGCGGCCGCAGGGCCTCTTCGGCGAGAAGATCATCGACCGCGTCTGAACGGCTCGAACGCCTGAAACGGAGAACGACATGCTCTATCGCGAGAACGGCCAGTTCAAGACGAGCTACGGCGCGGACCAGCAGATCTTCCCGATCGCGCAGGACCGCGTGGCGATGCTGCTCCTGCTGGCGCTGGCGGCCGTGGTGGTGCCTGGCCTGGCCAGCGAATACCTGCTGCGCGCGATCCTGATCCCCTTCCTGATCCTGTCGCTGGCCGCGCTGGGTTTGAACATCCTGGTGGGCTACTGCGGACAGATCTCGCTGGGCACTGGCGGCTTCATGGCGGTGGGCGCCTACGCGGCCTTCAACTTCCTGGTGCGCGTGGACGGCCTGCCGCTGGTCGCGGCCATCCTGCTGGGCGGGCTGTGCGCGACGGTGGTGGGCGTGCTCTTCGGCATCCCGTCGCTGCGCATCCGCGGCCTGTACCTGGCGGTGGCGACGCTGGCCGCGCAGTTCTTCTGCGACTGGGCCTTCCTGCGCATCAAGTGGCTGACCCACGATTCGTCCTCCGGCTCGGTCGGCGTGTCCGGCCTGTCGGTGCTCGGCATGCCGATCGAGACGCCGGTGCAGAAGTACCTGTTCTGCCTGGCCTTCGTGCTGGTGTTCGGGCTGATCGCCAAGAACCTGGTGCGCGGGCACATCGGCCGCAGCTGGATGGCGATGCGCGACATGGACGTCGCCGCCGCCGTCATCGGCATCCGCCCGATGGCGGCCAAGCTCAGCGCCTTCGCGGTCAGCAGCTTCATCGTCGGCGTGGCCGGCGCGCTGTGGGCCTTCATCCATCTGGGCTCGTGGGAGCCGGCGGCGTTCTCCATCGACCGCAGCTTCCAGCTGCTGTTCATGGTCATCATCGGCGGGCTGGGCTCGATCGCCGGCGCCTTCTTCGGCGCGGCCTTCCTGGTCGTGCTGCCCATCGTGCTGGACAACCTGCCGTACTGGTTCGGCATCCCGATCGACACGGCGCTGGCCTCGCACCTGACCACGATGATCTTCGGCGCGCTGATCGTGTTCTTCCTGATCGTCGAGCCGCACGGCCTCGCGCGGCTCTGGCAGATCGCCAAGGAGAAGCTGCGCCTGTGGCCCTTCCCGCATTGACTCCACATTGATTCCGCAGTTCCTCCGCAGTTCCTCCGCAGTCCTTCCGGTTCCGACACATTCAACAAGGCATCACGAGTGCCACCAGGAGACAGACCGATGAAGCCGAACAAGACCTCGACGATCGCGGCGCGCGCCGCGCTGATGCTGGCCGCGGCGGCCAGCCTGCTGGGCGGCTCGGGCGCCGCGCTGGCGCAGGCCAAGGAGCAGTTCATCCCGCTGCTGGTCTACCGCACCGGTCCCTACGCGCCCAACGGCACGCCCTGGGCCAACGGCAAGCAGGACTACCTGAAGCTGATCAATGCGCGCGATGGCGGCATCAACGGCGTGAAGATCGCCTTCGAGGAATGCGAGACCGGCTACGCCACCGACAAGGGCGTCGAGTGCTACGAGCGCATGAAGGGCAAGGGCGCGTCGCTGTTCGATCCGCAGGCCACCGGCATCACCTTCGCGCTGACGGACAAGGTGCCGGTCGACAAGATCCCGCTGATCACGCTGGGTTACGGGCTGTCGGCCTCGCAGGACGGCAACGTGTTCAAGTGGAATTTCCCGATGATGGGCAGCTACTGGACCGCCGCCGACATGCTGATCCAGCACCTGGCGAAGAAGGAGGGCGGCTTCGACAAGCTCAAGGGCAGGAAGATCGCGCTGGTCTATCACGACTCGCCCTTCGGCAAGGAGCCGATCCCGCTGCTCGAGGAGCGCCAGAAGATGCATGGCTTCGAGCTGGTGAAGATCCCGGTGACGGCGCCCGGCGTGGAGCAGAAGTCGGCCTGGCTGCAGGTGCGTCAGCAGCGG
The DNA here is from genome assembly GCF_039595595.1 of Roseateles sp. Lineage (GTDB taxonomy): Bacteria > Pseudomonadota > Gammaproteobacteria > Burkholderiales > Burkholderiaceae_C > Roseateles. The sequence continues at coordinate 186,754 of NZ_JBCNLG010000007.1, forward strand.
CCCGACTACGTGCTGCTGTGGGGCTGGGGCGTGATGAACTCGACCGCGCTGAAGGAGGCCCAGGCCACCGGCTATCCGCGCGAGAAGATGTACGGCGTCTGGTGGGCCGGCGCCGAGCCCGACGTCAAGGACGTGGGCGAGGGCGCCAAGGGCTACAACGCGCTGGCGCTCAACGGCCACGGCCAGCAGGCCCGGGTGATGCAGGACATCCTGAAGTACGTGCACGAGAAGGGCCAGGGCAGCGGACCCAGGGACGAGGTGGGCTCGGTGCTGTACACGCGCGGGATGATCATCTCGATGCTCAGCGTCGAGGCCATCCGCCGCGCGCAGGAGCGCTTCGGCAAGGGCAAGGTCATGACCGGCGAGCAGGTCCGCTGGGGCCTGGAGAACCTGGCCATCGACCAGAAGCGGCTCGACGCGCTGGGCATCGGCACGCTGATCCGGCCGATCTCGACCTCCTGCCAGGACCACATGGGCTCGACCTGGGCGCGCGTGCACACCTGGGACGGCAGCAAGTGGAACTTCTCGTCGGACTGGCTGCAGGCCGATGAGCAGATCCTCAAGCCGATGGTGAAGGCCGCGGCGGACAAGTACGCGAGCGACAAGAAGCTCACCCGCCGCGCGCCGGCGGACTGCCAGAGCTGACCCCGCGATGCCGGAGCGCGCCATGAGCCAGATCCTTTTGAACGTCAACGGCATCGAGGTCATCTACAACCACGTGATCCTGGTGCTCAAGGGCGTCTCGATGCAGGTGCCGCAGGGGCGCATCGTGGCGCTGCTCGGCGGCAACGGCGCCGGCAAGACCACGACGCTGCGCGCGGTGAGCAACCTGCTCGCCGGCGAGCGCGGCGAGGTGACCAAGGGCTCGATCGAGCTGCGCGGCGAGCGCGTCGAGCGCTTGTCGACCTCGGCGATGGTCGACCGCGGCGTGATCCAGGTGATGGAGGGGCGGCACTGCTTCGCGCACCTGACCATCGAGGAGAACCTGCTCACCGGCGCCTACACGCGCCGCGACGGCAAGGCCGCGATCGCCCAGACGCTGGAGAAGGTCTACGCCTACTTCCCGCGGCTCAAGACGCGGCGCGGCTCGCAGGCGGCCTACACCTCCGGCGGCGAGCAGCAGATGTGCGCCATCGGCCGGGCGCTGATGGCCAATCCGAAGATGGTGCTGCTCGACGAACCCTCGATGGGGCTGGCGCCGCAGATCGTCGAGGAGGTGTTCGAGATCGTGCGCGACCTCAACCAGAAGGAGGGCACCACCTTCCTGCTGGCCGAGCAGAACACCAGCATGGCGCTGCGCTACGCCGACTACGGCTACATCCTGGAGAACGGCCGCGTCGTCATGGACGGTCAGGCCGCCGCGCTGCGCGACAACGAGGACGTGCGCGAGTTCTACCTCGGCATGGGCGGCGGCGACCGCAAGAGCTTCCGCGACGTCAAGAGCTACAAGCGCCGCAAGCGCTGGCTGGCCTGAGCAACGAGTAAGGCGACGAGTAGGCGACGAGCGAGCGACGAGCGAGCGGCGATCGCCGGCTGATCCGATTCAAGGGAGACCCGTTCATGGACAACGACTTCTTCGCGCCCCCGCCGTTCAAGGCCGAGGAGGCGCTGGTGCAGCTGCGCCGCGCGCTGCGCGAGTTGCGCGCGCTCACCGAGCGCGGCGACGCCTGGAGCTTCGAGGGCCAGGAGGTGCTCAAGCTCTCGGCCGGCGATGGCCAGATCACCGCGAAGCTGGCGAAGAAGCCGGCGCGCAGCCCGGACTGGGAGACGCGTGCGTGCCGCAACGCGGCGGACGTGCGCAAGCTGCAGGACGAGCTCAAGCGCCGCCTGGCGCAGTGGGCCGAAGAGTGACGCCGCTCCGGCGATGAGGGGAGCTTCCATGAGGAATCCGCGATGAGCGCCGAGTTCTACGACACCCTCGAGCACCGAGACCCGGCCGCGCGCGAGGCCGCGCTGATGGCGGCGCTGCCGCGTCAGGTGGCGCACGCGCGCCAGCACACCGAGGCCTTCGGCGCGCTGCTGTCGGACGTCGATCCCGAGCGCGTGCGCAACCGCGCCGAACTCGCGCGGCTGCCGGTGACGCGCAAGTCGGAACTGCTGGCGCGCCAGCAGGCCGTGCGCGCCGATGGCAGCCGGGCGCTGTTCGAGCCCTTCGGCGGCTTCTCGACCATCGGCTGGCGCGGCCTGCTGCGCGACAGCGGCGCACGGCGCGTGTTCCAGTCGCCCGGCACGATCTACGAGCCCGAAGGGCGGGGGCGGGACTACTGGCGCCTCGGACGCGCGCTGCACGCTGCGGGGCTGCGCGCGGGGGATCTGGTCCACAACTCGTTCAGTTATCACCTGACCCCGGCCGGGGCCATGATGGAAGGCGGTGCCGAGGCGCTGGGCTGCACCGTGTTCGCGGGTGGCGTCGGCAACACCGAGCTGCAGCTGCAGGCGATGGCCGAGCTGCGTCCGCACGCCTACATCGGCACGCCCAGCTTCCTGAAGATCCTGCTCGACAAGGCGGCGGAGCAGGGGCAGCCGCTGTCGGTGCGCAAGGCGCTGGTCAGCGGCGAAGCCTTTCCGCCCTCGCTGCGCGACTGGTGCGGCGAGCGCGGCGTCAGCGGCTTCCAGTGCTACGCGACGGCGGACCTCGGCCTCATCGCCTATGAGACGCAGGCCCGGCAGGGCCTGGTCGTCGACGAGGGCGTGATCGTCGAGATCGTGCGCCCCGGCACCGGCGAACCGGTGCCCGACGGGGAGGTCGGCGAGGTCGTCGTCACCACGCTGAACCCGGACTACCCGCTGATCCGCTTCGGCACCGGCGATCTGTCGGCGGTGTTGCCGGGCGCCTGCCCGACCGGGCGGACCAACGTCCGCATCAAGGGCTGGATGGGCCGCGCCGACCAGAGCGCCAAGGTGCGCGGCATGTTCGTCCATGCCGGGCAGGTGGCCGAGGTGCTGCGGCGTTTCCCCGAGGCGCGCCGCGGCCGGCTGGTGGTCGAGGGCGAGATGGCGCAGGACCGGATGACGCTGCGGGTCGAGACCGAGGGCGCCGCCCCCGGCGGGCTCGCCGAAGGGCTGGCCGCGGCGCTGCGCGAGGTCACCAAGCTGCGCGGCGAGGTGGCGTTCGTCGCGGCGGGGGCGCTGCCCAACGACGGAAAAGTCATCGAGGACCTGCGCAAGTTCGATTGAGGCACCGGCTTACGTAGTTTCCGTAGGCCGCGGGCGGGGGCGCCGACCTAGCATCCGCGCCATCACCCACACCTCCATCGAGGAAGAGACACCATGAAGAAGATCCTGCTCGCCTGTGCCGCGGCGCTGAGCGTTGGCGCCGCCTGGGCCGAATACCCGGACAAGCCGGTGACCATCGTCGTTCCGTTCGCGGCGGGCGGCCCGACCGACAAGGTCGCGCGCGATCTGGCCGAGGCGCTGCGCAAGCCGCTGAACGCCACCATCGTGATCGAGAACGTGGGGGGCGCCGGCGGCACGCTGGGCGCGACCAAGGTGTCCAAGGCCGCGCCGGACGGCTACACGCTGCTGCTGCATCACATCGGCATGTCGACCTCGCCGGCCCTGTACCGCAACCTGCAGTACAAGACGCTGGACGACTTCGAGTACCTGGGCCTGATCAACGAAGTCCCGATGACGCTGATCGGCCGTCCCAGTCTGCCGGCCGCCAGCTACACCGACCTGGTGAAGTGGCTGAACGCGAACAAGGGCAAGATCAACCTGGCCAACGCGGGCCTGGGTTCGGCCTCGCACCTGTGCGGCCTGCTCTACATGAGCACCATGAAGATCGACATGACCACCGTCCCGTACAAGGGCACGGGCCCGGCCATGACCGACCTGATCGGCGGCCAGGTCGACATCATGTGCGACCAGACCACCAACACCACGACGCAGATCGATGGCGGCAAGGTCAAGGCCTTCGCGGTGTCGACGCCCAAGCGCCTGGGCGGTTCGCTGTCCAAGCTGCCGACGCTGGACGAGTCGGGCCTGAAGGGCTTCAACGTCACGATCTGGCACGGCATGTATGCGCCCAAGGGCACGCCCAAGGCGGTGCTGGACAAGATCAACACCGCGCTCAAGACCGCGCTGAAGGACGCCGAGTTCCACAAGCGCGAGGAAGCGCTGGGCGCCGTGATCGTGACCGACCATCGCGTCAACCCGGCCGATCACAAGAAGTTCGTCGCCGACGAGATCGCCAAGTGGACGCCGATCATCAAGGCCGCCGGCCAGTACGCCGATTGATCACGGACTGATCGCGGACTGATCGCAGCTTCCGCGCTGAAACGCAAAGCCCGCCTTCCGGCGGGCTTTTTCCTTGCGCGGGCGCGGGCCGGCGTCCGGGGCAGTGCTCAGGCCAGTGCTCAGGCGGGGGAGCGGCACACCACCGCCAGCTTGTTGCCGTCCAGGTCGCGGAAGTAGGCCGCGTAGAAGTTGGGGCCGTACTGCTCGCGCGGACCGGGCCGGCCCTCGTCGCGGCCGCCGCCGGCCAGCGCCGCCGCGTGCACCGCGTCGACCTGCGCGCGGGTCGAGGCCGCCAGCGCCACCATGGTGCCGTTGCCGGCCGTCGCGTCCAGGCCGTTGAAGGGCGCCACCACCCACAGCTGCGTCTCGCCGCCGTCGGGGCCGTAGCCCACCATCTCGTCGTCCGAGTAGCCCGGCTTCAGGCCCAGCGGCGCGAGTGCGGCGTCGTAGAACTCCTTGGCGGCGCGGCGGTCGTTGCTGCCCAGGGTCACGTAGGTGATCATTGTTCGCTCCTCTGTCATTGCGATGCGGATGCCGCATTCTCGTCAGTTCGGAGCGCGAGATCAGCCATTCACATCCGCATCGGAATGGTCACCGGCCCATCGTTGACCAGGCTGACCTGCATGTCGGCGCCGAACTCGCCGGTCTCGACCAGCGGGTGCTGCGAGCGCGCGAAGCGTACCGCGTGCTCGTAGAGCCGCCGGCCGGGTTCGGCCGGCGCGGCGCCGGTGAAGCTGGGCCGGTTGCCGCCGCTGGTGTCCGCCGCCAGCGTGAACTGCGAGACGATCAGCAGCCCGCCGCCCACGTCCTGCACGCTGCGGTTCATCTTGCCCGCCTCGTCGCTGAAGATCCTCAGCTTGAGGATCTTGGCCAGCAGCTTCTCCGCGACCGCCTCATCGTCCTGCGGCTCGGCGCAGAGCAGCAGCAGCAGCCCCTGGCCGATCCGCCCGGTGCAGCGGCCGCCGACTTCGACCCGGGCCTCCTTCACGCGTTGCAGCAGCGCGATCATCCTCGTCCCTCCTCGGATTCCTGTTGACTCTGTTCTTCCGCCGCCAGTTCGGCGAAGCGGGTCTCGACATCCACCGGCAGCAGCTGGATGCTGGCGCGCAGCCCGGGCAGCGCGCGCATCAGCGCCTGCTCGACTTCGCCGCGCAGCGCCGCGGCGCGGCCCAGCGTCCAGCGCGCCGGCACGTGCAGGTGGAAGTCCACGTAGCGCAACTGTCCCGCGGCGCGCGTGGCGACATGGTCGAAACGCAGCTCGGGCGATTCGAAGCGCTGGAGCACCCCGGCGATTGCCTGCTGGTCGCCGGGGTCGAGCGCCATGTCCATCAGCCCGCCGGTGGAGCGCCACATCAGGTGCATCGCCTCGCGCAGGATGTTCAGCGCCACCAGGATCGCCAGCAGCGGGTCCAGCCAGGCCCAGCCCGTCAGCATCACGCCGATCAGGCCCGCGACGACGCCCACCGAGGTCCACACGTCGGTGAACAGGTGGCGCGCGTCGGCCTCGAGCGCGATCGAGCGGTGCTCGCGCGAGGCCTTCAGCATCTTCCAGGCCAGCGCCGCGTTGATCGCGGTGCTCACCAGCGACAGCGCCATGCCGATGCCCAGCTGCTCCAGCGGCTGCGGCGCGCGCAGCCGCTCGACCGCGGCCCAGCCGATGCCCAGCGCCGCGATCAGGATCAGCGCGCCCTCGAAGGCGCTGGAGAAGTACTCGGCCTTGTGATGGCCGAAGGGGTGGTCCTCGTCGGGCGGGCGTCGCGCGATCGTCACCATCGCCAGCCCGAAGAGCGCGCCGGCCAGGTTCACCCCCGATTCGAGCGCGTCCGACAGCAGCCCCACCGACCCGGTCCACCACCAGGCGGCCGTCTTCAGGGCGATGGTCGCCAGCGCGACGGCCACCGACAGCTTCATGTATTGCTGGACTTGCATGGCGGCGATTTTGCCGCTCCTACAATTGCCGCCGTCTTTCCCTCAGACCCCCCTTCACCCCCCGTCCAACCCAGCCCCCACTCAGCCGGACAGCACCATGAGCAACCCACCGCCCGTTCACGACGCCGACCTCAGTCACATCCCGCCGCGCGACAAGGCCGAGCTGCTGTCCCAGGCGCTGCCCTACATCCGCAAGTACCACGGCAAGACCATCGTCATCAAGTACGGTGGCAACGCGATGACCGACCCCGCGCTGCAGCAGGACTTCGCCGAGGACGTGGTGCTGCTCAAGCTGGTCGGCCTGAACCCGGTGGTGGTGCACGGCGGCGGCCCGCAGATCGAGGACGCGCTCAACAAGCTCGGCAAGAAGGGCCACTTCATCCAGGGCATGCGCGTGACCGACGAGGAGACGATGAGCGTCGTCGAATGGGTGCTCGCCGGCGAGGTGCAGCAGGACATCGTCGGCCTGATCAACGTCGCCGGCGGCAAGGCCGTGGGCCTGACCGGCCGCGATGGCGGCATGATCCGCGCCAAGAAGCTCAAGCTGATCGACAAGGACGACCCGGCCAAGGAGCACGACGTCGGCTCCGTCGGCGACATCGTCGCCATCGACCCCAGCGTCGTGAAGGCGCTGCAGGACGACCAGTTCATCCCCGTCATCAGCCCGATCGGCTTCGGCGAGAGCAACGAGAGCTACAACATCAACGCCGACGTCGTCGCCGGCAAGCTGGCCGAGGTGCTCAAGGCCGAGAAGCTGGTGCTGCTGACCAACACCCCGGGCGTGCTAGACAAACAGGGCAAGCTGCTGACCGACCTGTCCGCGCGCGAGATCGACGAGCTCTTCGCCGACGGCACGCTGTCGGGGGGCATGCTGCCCAAGATCGCCTCGGCGCTGGACGCCGCCCGCAGCGGCGTCAAGGCCGTCCACATCATCGACGGCCGCGTCCCTCACGCGATGCTGCTGGAGATCCTGTCGGAGCAGGCCTACGGCACGATGATTCGCTCGCACTGAGCCCGCGCCCCCGCGAGCCCCCTCCGAACGAGGGGGCTCGCGCGTTGATGGGAGCGCGGATTGCCCTGCGCAGCGCTTTGGAGCGTGGGACTGGTCGAAGGTCATACCACTGCAAGCTGGGGATTGCCGCTGAAACACGCGACATCCCAGAATGCGCCCCACAGCGGCTCCATAGCCGTGAGGGATTGCATGTCACTTTTCAGCGTCTTGATCGTCGAGGACCAGCTTCGCTTCCGCGAGGCCTTCGCCCATGCCCTCGAGAAAGCCCCCGACATCCGTCTGGTCGGCATGGCCACCGATCTGCAGCAGGGCCGGAAGATGTTCGACCAGACACGTCCCGACGTGCTGCTGGTCGACCTGGACCTGCCCGGCGGCAGCGGTATCGAACTGATCCGCCACGCCGCGCATGTCGCGCCGGAGTGCGAGGTGATGGTCATCTCCGTCTTCGGGGACGAGCAGCACGTGCTTTCGAGCATCGAGGCCGGCGCGACCGGCTACCTGCTCAAGGACTCGCTGGCGCTGGACCTGCCGGGCCAGCTGCGCTCGCTGCGCGCGGGCGGCAGTCCGATCTCCCCCGTGATCGCCCGCCGGTTGCTGCTGCGCCTGGCACCGCAGGGCGGCGGCGCGCATCCGCGCGGCTTCGGCGACTCGGCCCCGATGCCGCTGGTGGACGAGCAGGTCGTCGCGCTGTCCGAGCAGGAATCGCGCGTGCTGCACCTGGCCGCCAAGGGCTTCACCTTCGACGAGATCGCGCAGTTCATGAATGTGTCGCCGCACACGATCATGACTTACGTGAAGCGCACCTATCGCAAGCTGCAGGTGCGCTCCAAGGTCGAGGCCATCTACGAGGCGCGCCGCCTGGGCTGGCTGAGAGACTGAAGCGGGCCGCCCAAGGGGGGTGGACGGCGTCCGGCACCCGCGCCGGGACGCGGGTCGGGGTGTGCCAGAATCGCCGCACACTTCGGCCCCTCTCATGCATACCAGCCCTTCGGATACCCCGGACTCCGCCGCTGCCAAGCCGGCGGAGCTGCCACGCAAGCGGCTCAAGCCGGGCGAGCGCCGGGTGCAGATCCTGCAGACGCTGGCGAGCATGCTCGAGCAGCCCGGCGCCGAGCGCGTGACCACCGCCGCGCTGGCCGCCCGGCTGGAGGTCAGCGAAGCGGCGCTGTACCGCCACTTCGCCAGCAAGGCCCAGATGTTCGAGGGCTTGATCGAATTCATCGAGACCAGCATCTTCTCGCTGCTCAACCAGATCGCCGAGCGCGAGACCGACGGCCTGGCCCAGGCGCAGCGCATCGTCGCGGTGCTGCTGCAGTTCGGCGAGCGCAACCCGGGCATGGCCCGCGTGATGGTCGGCGACGCGCTGGTCTATGAGAACGAGCGCCTGGTCGCGCGCATGAACCAGTTCTTCGACAAGGTCGAATCCTCGCTGCGCCAGGCGCTGCGCACGGCGGCGGAGGCCTCGGGTTCCAGCACCCCGACCGTCGAGGCGCAGGCTCAGGCTTCGGTGCTCGTCAGCTTCATCATTGGCCGGCTGCAGCGCTATGCGCGCTCCGGCTTCAAGCGCCTGCCGACCGAACAGTTGGATGCCGCGATGCGAATGCTCGCGTGAGCATTCACCATGCCCGGCGCCGTCCGAGCGCCCGGCCGCCGCCTACACTCGGCGGCTATGTCCCAAGCCCCCGACGCCCTTGATGCCCTGCTCCGGCGCGCCGACGCGCTGCTGAGCCGCCTGGAGGCCGTGCTGCCCCAGCCCCTGACGCCGCCCGACTGGAGCGCCGCTGTCGCCTTCCGTTACCGCAAGCGCGGCGCGAGCGCCCGGATCGAGCCGGTGCGCCACCTGTCGGCGATCCGGCTGGCCGACCTCCGGGAGGTCGAGCCGCAGAAGGAGCGCCTGCTGCGCAACACGCGCCAGTTCGTGCAGGGACAGCCCGCCAACAACGTGCTGCTCACCGGCGCCCGCGGCACCGGCAAGAGCTCGCTGATCAAGGCCTGCCTGAACGAGTTCGCCGGCCAGGGCCTGCGCCTGATCGAAGTCGACAAGGCCGATCTGGTGGATCTGCCGGACCTCGCCGACCTGGTCGCCGATCGGCCGGAGCGCTTCGTGATCTTCTGCGACGACCTCAGCTTCGACGAGGGCGAGGCGGGCTACAAGGCGCTGAAGTCGATGCTGGACGGCTCGGTCGCCGCCGCCACCGACAACCTGCTGATCTACGCGACCAGCAACCGCCGCCACCTGCTGCCCGAGCAGATGAAGGACAACCTCGGCTACACCCACTCGGAGCGGGATGGCAACGTCGAGGTGCATCCGGGCGAGGCGGTGGAAGAAAAGATCTCGCTGTCCGAGCGCTTCGGGCTGTGGATCAGCTTCTACAGCTTCAGCCAGCAGGAATACCTGGCGATCGTGGCCCAGTGGCTGTCGCACTTCGGCCTGGACGCCGCCCGCATCGAGGCCGCGCGCCAGCCGGCGCTGGTCTGGGCGCTGGAGCGCGGCTCGCGCTCGGGCCGCGTCGCCTACCAGTTCGCCCGCGACCTGGCCGGCCGGGGAGGGACCACCGAAGAGGGGACCCCGCCATCGAAGGAGCGGGATGCCCCCGAGGGACTCGACCATGTCTGAGCCGCAGAAGCCCAATCCCCACAGCCCCGTCGAGGCCACCGACCGCGTGCCGGTGGACGTGGCCGTCGGCGTGCTGGTGCGCCGCGACCCGCAGGGCCGCGAGACGGAATTCCTGCTGACCTCGCGCCCCGAGGGCAAGGTCTACGCCGGCTACTGGGAGTTCCCCGGCGGCAAGCTGGAGGCGGGCGAGACCGTCGAGCAGGCGCTGCGGCGCGAACTGCACGAGGAACTAGGCATCACCATCGCCGCCGCCCACCCGTGGAAGATCGAACTGATGGAGTACCCGCACGCGAAGGTGCGGCTGCACTTCTGCAAGGTCCACGAGTGGTCCGGCGAATTCGAGATGCGCGAAGGTCAGGCCATGAGCTGGCAGCACCTGCCGGTGCAGGTCCAGCCGGTGCTGCCCGGCACGATCCCGGTGCTGCAGTGGTTCGCCGCGGAACGCTTCCATGTCGGGCTCACCCATGTCGTCTGAAGGCGCGCGCACCGCTGCCAGCCCGGGCGGGGACTACACTGACGCGATGGACTGGCTGGATCAGATCAAGTGGGACCGCGACGGGCTGGTGCCCGTCATCGCCCAGGAGCAGGGCTCGAAGGACATCCTGATGTTCGCGTGGATGAACCGCGAGGCGCTGGCCCGCACCGCCGAGCTCGGCCAGGCCGTGTACTGGAGCCGCTCGCGCGGCCGGCTGTGGCACAAGGGCGAGGAGTCCGGCCACGTGCAGCAGGTGCACGGCATCCGGCTCGATTGCGACAACGACGTCGTGCTGCTGACCATCACGCAGCATGGCCATGAGCCCGGCATCGCCTGCCACACCGGCCGGCACAGCTGCTTCTTCCAGAAGCTCCAGAACGGGCAGTGGACGACCGTCGAGCCGGTCCTGAAGGACCCCGCCAGCATCTACAAGGCATGAGCGCCATGAACACGATGGGCACGATGCGCACGAACGACACCCCAGCCCCGGCGGCGGCCCCCGCCAAGGGCCTGACGGCGCACGACGTGCTGGCGCACCTGGGCGACGTGGTCGCGCAGCGGCGCGCCGAGGGCGATCCAGACAAGAGCTACGTCGCCAGGCTGTTCGCCAAGGGCCTGGACCAGATCCTCAAGAAGGTCGGCGAGGAAGCCACCGAGGTGGTGCTCGCCGCCAAGGACGGCGCGCCCGACAAGCTGGTCTACGAAGTCGCCGACCTGTGGTTCCACTCGATCGTCGCGCTCGCCGCGCTCGACGTGCGGCCCGAGCGGGTGCTGGCCGAACTGGCCCGCCGCGAGGGCCTCTCCGGCCTCGAGGAATTCGCCAGCAGAAGCCCCAAGGAGCAGGCATGACCGACTCGTACGAAACGCCGTCGCCGACCGTGGTCCTGGATCCGGCCCGCGAGGCCAGCCTGCGCAGCGTGGGCATCGTCAGCTACGTGCTGCACGCGATCGTCGCCATCGGCGCGCTGCTGCCCGGCGTGCAGGCCAGCATCGTGCTGCTGATCGTGGCGGTCATCGTCGACCTGGTGAAGCGCGACGAGGCCGCCGGCACCTGGCAGGCCAGCCACTTCTCCTGGCGGCTGCGCAGCGTGCTGTGGTGCGGCATTCTTTACGTGGTCACGATCCCGCTGTGGTTCCTGTTGTTCGTCCCGGGCTGGATCGCCTGGTGCGTGATCTCGATCTGGTTCCTCTACCGCATCGTGCGCGGCTGGCTGGCGATGAACGATCGCCGTCCGATGCCGATGTGAATCCCTGGTTTCCGCCACCGGAATCCCGAATCCCTGTCCGCCGCCCGCCACCATGAGCCACGACCCCAACTGCCTCTTCTGCAAGATCGTCCAGGGCCAGATCCCCGCCAGGAAGGTCTACGAGGACGACGACATCGTCGGCTTCCATGACATCCACCCCTGGGCGCCGGTGCATTTCCTGCTGATTCCCAAGCGCCACATCGCCAGCATGGCCGACCTGCAGCCCGAGGATGCGCCGCTGCTGGGCAAGATGGGCGTGCTGGTGCCGCAGCTGATGAAGGAGCTGGGCGTCACCAACGGATTCCGCACGGTCGTGAACACCGGGGCGGACGGCGGCCAGGAGGTCTTCCACCTCCACATGCATGCCATCGGCGGCCCGCGCCCCTGGTTGAAAGGCTGAGCGCGGGAACCAGCTCGGGCTGCGCGCCCATGACCGGCGGCCGGGTTCCGGCCACCGACGCCCGTCCGCCGGTTGGATCTTCGTGCGGATTTTCGTGTGGGCTTTCGTGCTTAAGCCGCTGATGCGGGCAAGGGCAGGCATTGATCGCCGAGATGCCTGTCATGTGCGGACCTTAGAATTTCGGCTTCGACTCTGGAGAATGTCATGGGTAGTTTGAGCATCTGGCACTGGCTGATCGTGCTGGTGGTTGTGATCGCCGTGTTCGGCACCAAGAAGCTGCGCAACGTGGGCTCCGACCTGGGTGCCGCGGTGAAGGGCTTCAAGGACGGCATGAAGGACGGTTCGACCGACACGCCGCCGCAGCAGGTGGCCAACGCCAACAAGGCCGCTGATCCGAACACCGTCGACGTCGACGCCAAGCAGCGTCACTGAGCGCGGCCGGCATGGTCGATTTCGGTTTCGACAAGCTGGCGCTGATCGGCGTGGTGGCGCTGGTCGTGCTCGGCCCTGAGCGCTTGCCGCGGGTGGCCCGCACGGTCGGGCACCTGCTGGGCAAGGCGCAGCGCTACGTGGCCGACGTGAAGGCGGAGGTGAACCGGTCCATCGAATTGGAAGAGCTCCAGAAGATGAAGGGCCAGTTCGAGACCGCCGTCAGCGACGTGCACGCCAGCGTGCAACAAGGTGTGGCTTCGGCCAATCAGGCGCTGCAGTCGACCTGGTCCGACCTGTCCGTCGACGGCACGTCGGCGGACGGCTCGATCGGCGGCTACACCCCGCCGGTGCCCGTCTACACGCATCCGAAGAAGAACTGGCGCCTGAAGCGCGGCGCGACGCCGCTCTGGTACAAGCAGCAATCCGGCGTGCGCCGGCACGCGCAATCCGGCGCGGCCCGCGTGGCGCGCTTCCGCCCCCCTCGCCGAGCGACATGAGCCAACAAGAAGACGAACTCGCCGGCACCGAACAGCCCTTTGTGTCCCACCTGATGGAGCTGCGCGACCGGTTGATCCGGGCGCTGCTGGCCGTGGCGGTGGCCTTCGGGTTGCTGTGCCTCTGGCCCGGCACCAGCGGTCTGTTCGACCTGCTGGCCAAGCCGCTGGTGGCGCATCTGCCGCAGGGCTCGTCCCTGATCGCGACCAATGTGCTGTCGCCCTTCCTCGTCCCGCTGAAGGTCACGCTGCTGGCGGCCTTCCTGCTGGCGCTCCCGGTGGTGCTCTACCAGGTCTGGGCCTTCGTGGCGCCGGGCCTGTATTCCCACGAGAAGCGGCTGGTGATGCCGCTGGTGGTGTCGAGCACGCTGCTGTTCTTCGCGGGGGTGGCGTTCTGCTACTTCTTCGTCTTCGGCAAGGTCTTCACCTTCATCCAGAGCTTCTCGCCCAAGAGCATCTCCGCGACGCCCGATGTCGAGGCCTATCTCGGCTTCGTGATGAACATGTTCATCGCCTTCGGCGCCGCGTTCGAAGTGCCGGTGGTGGTGGTGGTACTGGCGCGCATGGGCATCGTCACGGTGACGCAGCTCAAGCAGTTCCGCGGCTACTTCATCGTGCTGGCCTTCGTCATCGCGGCGGTCATCACGCCGCCGGACATCGTCTCGCAGCTCGCGCTCGCGATCCCGATGTGCCTGCTGTACGAGGTCGGCCTCTGGGCCGCCGGCGCCTTCGGCCGCTACTCCCGCGCGCCCGACGCCGAGGAGGAAGGCAAGGGCCACACGGCGAACTGATCGGCCAACTGAGCGGCCGAGCTCCAGAAAGCAGAACGCCCGATGCGCATGCATCGGGCGTTTGTCATTGAGGAGCGGCTGAAGCGATTGCTCGGCAACTCGCTCGGCAGGCTTGCCGGGCTTATTCGGTCTTGGCTTCCGCCTTGCGCTCCTGCGCGACCTTGGACACCGCGACCGGCTTGCCCTGCAGCTGGTTCAGCGCCTGGCGCAGCGGGAAGTCCTCGGTGCTGCCGAATTCGGGCAGCGGCTTGGCCGGTTCGCCGCGCTTGGCGTAATCGGCTTCCAGCTTCTGGCGGCGCTCTTCGCGGATCTTCTCGAGCTCCTTGGTCCGCGCTTCCTCGCCCTTCTCGTCGCTGGCGTTGAGGTGCTTCTCCAGATCGGCCTCGCGCATGCGCAGCTCGGCGAACACGTTGCCTTCGGCGGTCTCGTCCAGCGGGATGTCGGGGACGATGCCCTTGGCCTGGATGGAGCGGCCGCTGGGCGTGTAGTAGCGGGCGGTGGTGAGCTTGACCGCGGTGTCCGGACCCAGCTGGCGCACGGTCTGCACCGAGCCCTTGCCGAAGGTCTGCAGGCCCATCACGGTCGCGCGCTTGTGGTCCTGGAGCGCGCCGGCCACGATCTCGCTGGCCGAGGCCGAGCCTTCGTTGACCAGCACCACCATCGGCACGTTCTTGACGGCGTCCGGCAGCTTGCGCAGCGGATCGCCGGAGCCGCGGCGGGCGTAGAAGTCGGGATCGGCGCGGTAGCTGGCCTTGGATTCGGCGAGCTGGCCATTGGTCGAGACCACCTCCACGCCCTTGGGCAGGAAGGCCGCGGAGATCGCCACGGCGCCCTCGAGCAGACCGCCCGGGTCGTTGCGCAGATCCAGCACGACGCCCTTGATCTTGGGGTCCTGCTTGTAGAGCTCGGCGAGCTTGAGCGCGAAGTCGTCGACGGTGCGGTCCTGGAACTGGCTCACGCGGACCCAGGCGTAGCCGGGTTCGACCATCTTGGCGCGCACGCTCTGGACGCGGATCTCTTCGCGCGTGATCGTCACGGGGAAGGTGCGGCTCTCCGACTTGCGGAAGATGGAGAGCATCACCTTGGTGTTGGGTTCGCCGCGCATCTTCTTGACCGCCTGATCGAGCGTCAGACCGCGCACCGCCGTGTCGTCGATCTTGCTGATCAGGTCGCCGCTCTTGAGGCCGGCGCGGAAGGCGGGGCTGCCTTCGATCGGCGAGACGATCTTGACCAGGCCGTCCTCCATGCCGATCTCGATGCCGACACCGACGAACTTGCCGGAGGTGCTCTCGCGGAATTCCTTGAAGCTCTTCTTGTCGAAGAACTGGGAGTGGGGGTCCAGACCGCTGACCATGCCGGAGATGGCGTCGTTGATCAGCTTCTTCTCGTCGACGGGTTCGACGTAATCGGACTTCACGATCCCGAAGACGGCGGCGAGCTGCTGCAGTTCCTCGAGCGGAAGGGGGCTGGCGGTGCTGCGGGCATTGGCCTGCAGCTGCATCGTCGTCATGACACCGGCCATCGCTCCCAATGCGACCCAGCCTGCGACCTTGAGTTTGGCGCCCATGATGAAAAACCTTGAATCAGTACAGCCTCGCTGCTTGGCGCCGGATGTCCGTCCCCGTTGCGCGAGACGGAACAATGGCGTTCCCAGTATATGCGTCGGGCAAAAAACCAGCCCGAGACGACACGCCGTTTTACCCCGCATTTACGCGTATCGCGTGGATTGATGGCGCTTCGCCGCCAGGCCCGGTGCGGCCTGCGATGACTTCCGGCAGGGGCTGGCGGCCGCGGGGATGCGGGCCGGGCGGGTCGGTGCCATGATGGACGGATCACGCGGCGCGCGATGCGCCGAAGTCGTCCGTCAACGAGGAGCAGTTCCATGGCCCTGCCGCATGCCGCCCCCGCCCAGCCGATCGACGTCGCGCCGCTTGGCGCCGCGCTGTCCGCTACGCCGACGTCCGCGCTGTTCAAGTCGCAGGGCCTGGAGGTGATGCGGCTGGTGCTGCCCGCGGGCAAGGCGATGCCGCCGCACAAGGTCGACGGCGAGATCACGCTTCACTGCCTCGAGGGCGAGCTCGAACTGAGCGTTCAGCGCGAGGGCGCCGAGCAGCGTCAGCGCCTGCGGGCGGGGCAGCTGTGCTATCTGGAGGGCGGGGTGATGCACGGCGTGGCCGGCGTGGTGGACGCGTCGGCGCTGGTGACGATCGTGCTGAAGCGCTGAGGGCGCTGAGGGCCTTGAGGGACGGTGGTCCCTCCGACAGGAATCGAACCTGTATCTGCCGCTTAGGAGGCGGCCGTTCTATCCATTGAACTACGGAGAGCCCGCGGGAGGCCGGCCTGAGTGGGGCCTGCCCGCGAAAGCGGCGGATTCTCGCATGGAAGCCGCCCGTGTCCGGCGCGCGGCCATTCCTGCTTCTATTCCCACTTCCATTGCCAGATCACATCCAGGCCTTGCTGATAGTCATTGGCCTGGGCCCGCAGCGTGAAGCGCTGCGCGACCTTGTACATCAGCTGCCAGGTGCCGGTCGTGGCGTTGAGTCCGCGCTCGTAGGCGACGAACACGTTGCGGCTGACCTGCTTGCCCAGCCGCACGACCGTGCCGCGCGCGTCGTCGCCCTCGCCGCTGAACGAGAGTTCGTCCAGCCCGATGTTGTGGATCAGCTTGTCGCTGGCGCTCTCGCCATCGCCGGAGATCAGCGCCATCGCCGCGCGCTGCATCAGCGCGGTGTCGCTGCGGCCGAGGTTGTCCGGCGAGCGGCCCAGCACCAGCCAGGACAGCTTGTTGGTCTCGCTCATGTCCGGTTCGGAGTACAGCCGGATCCGCGGGCTGGTGGCGGTGCCGGTCACGGTCACGCCCACGCGCACGCTCTCGTTCTCCATGCCGGGCCGGATCGCCAGCACGTCCAGGCGCGGGTTGTCCAGCGGACCGACGAAGCTGAACACGCCCCGTTCGACCACCAGCTTCTGGCCGTAGGCGTTGAAGGTGCCGCCCTCGCTGCGGACCTCGCCGGTCAGCTGCGGGCGCGGCTGTCCGTCCTGCGCCAGATGCAGCAGGCCGCGCAGCCGCGTGTCGATGCCATAGCCCTTGAGCTGCAGCCGTCTGCCCAGGTCCAGGTCGAGGTCGAGCTTGAGCCGCATCGGCTTGCCGCTGCCGTCGACGGCCTTGGGCGGCGCGCTCTGGCGCACCACCTGCACGTCGCTGTCGAGCTGCGGTGCGTCGCCGCGCGAGAAATCGAACAGGCCCTCGACGACGACGAACTGGCCCTTCAGGTCGAGCACTTGCGCCGAGGCCTTGAGCTGCGCCGCGCCGGTCGCCACGATGCGCCGGTCCACCCGCTGCAGCAGCGCGAAGGTGTCGGCCTTGAGCGCCAGTTCCGCGCTGGGCTGGGCGCCGAAGTGCAGCGTCCCGTCCATGCTGACCGTGCCGTTGCCGGCGCGGGCGCTGAACTTCTCGAGCCGCGCCTCGCGGCCGCTCATCGTCAGCGCGAGCTCGCCCTGCTGCATGTCCACGCCCAGCAGCGGATTGCGCAGCGAGAGCTTCTGCGCGCCGGCCTGGCCGCGGATCTCGGGCGCGCCCAGCGTGCCGGAGAGGTTCAGCGTCGCCGCCAGGCTGCCGCCCGCGCGCCAGCCGGCCGGCAGCCACGGGCCCCAGTTGCCGATGTTGTCGACCTTGGCCTCGATGCCGCCTTCGAGTTTGGCCTCCGGCGCCGGCAGCGCGTGCGCGTTGGCCGCGCGGAAGGTCACCGCGCCGCCGACCGCGCCCATGTTCTCGCCGGCCACGCCCTGCACGAGGTGCCAGACGCCCTGGTCCGCGAGCACGCCCAGGCGCAGGTCGGTCAGCCCCAGACGCTGGGTGCTGACTTCGTCGGTCACCGTCAGGTCGCCGCGGGTGCGTTCGATCATCGCGTCCAGCGTCAGGCCGCGCGCATCGCGGCGCGACTTCAGCCGGCCCTCGATCTGCAGGTCACCGCCCCAGCCGAAGTCCGGCTGCAGCTTGCTCAGCACTGGTGCCGCGGCCAGCGGCTCCATCACCGCCTGCACATCCCATTCCCCCGAAGCCAGGGCTGGCAGCGTCGAGGTCTGCCACATCAGCCGGTCCCAGCGCAGGCCGGCGCCCAGCACTTCCATCCGGCCCGGCGCGAGCGTCGCCTGCCGCGGCGACAGCCCCGGATCGAGCCGCAGCGCCAGCGCCAGCGGCCCCGCCTTGAGCAGCGGCGTCGGCTGCTGGCTGGCCTCCAGCGCGAGCGTCAGTCCGCGCGCCTGCCACAGCGCGCCCTGGCGCCAGGCCTGCAGCGGATCGGCCTCCAGCGCGCCGTCGAGCGCCAGGCGCGCGCGCGCGCCCTGCGGGTCCAGCGGCACGGTCTGCGCGCCGGGCAGGGCGGCCGCGCTCGCCGCCTGCGCGCGCGCGACGACCTTGGTCGCGGTGGGCTGCGTCAGCACCGGCGGCAGCGGCACCTGCCCCTGCGCCGACAGCGTCAACCGATGCTGGGCCCAGCTGCCGCCAAGTTCGAGCTGGACCTCGTCGAGCCGTGTGCTCTGCTGCGGCAGCCGCAGGCCGCGCAGCTGCGTCGTCCAGGCCAGCCTGGCGTCACGCAGGCTCGACAGCGTCCACTGGCCGGCGGCGTTCTCGAGCTGCAGCGCGGGACGGCTGCCGCCATTGGCGGGCAGCCCCGGCACGCCGGAGAGCGCGAGTCCCTGCACCTGCCACTTGCCGTCGCTGCCGTACTGGGCCTGGCGGGCGCCGGGCTGGATCAGCACGACGCTCGCCTGCGCCTGTGCGGCGCCCGCGATCGTGGCCTGCGGGAACTGCGCGCGCAGCATCGGCTGCAGGCTGGCCAGCTTGGGCGCGTTGAGTTCGATCGAGAGGTCGACCTGCTCGCGCCGCGCGGAGGCGTTGATGCGGCTGCGCGCCTGCAGCGTCGCGTCGGCCAGGCGCAGGTCGGCCAGCAGGTCCGGCGCCGCCGAGCCGTTGCGGGCATAGCGCACCTGGCCGCTGAGCGGCAGGCCCTCCCACTGGCTGGGCTGCAGCACGAGCTCGGCCTTGCCCTGCGGCCACGGGCTGCCGCGCACCGATTGCAGCGCGGCCTGCAGGCGGCCGTTGAGCGCCTGCGGGAGCGCGCCATCGGGCACCGGCGCGGCGCTCAGGCGGCGTGGATCCAGGCCCTGCACCGAGGCTTCCAGCCGGGTCTTCCAGCCCTCGGCGAGGCTGAGCGCCTGATTGAGCGTGAACTCGCCCTCGGCCTTCAGCGTGGCCGGACCGGAGCGCGCCTGCAGCCGCTGCAGTTCGATGGACTGAGCACGCAGCCCGGCCGCCAGCGCGACCTCCAGCGGCGCCTGCAGCCGGCCCTGACCGAGCAGGCCGGCGAGTTCGCCCTCGACCTGCAGCGACTGGTCGGCCGAGGCCTTCGAGAGATTGGCCTGGGTGCTGAGCTTGAGTTCGCCGCGGGCCTGGACCAGCGGCCAGCGCGCGTCGATCTGGCGGCTGTCCAGTCCGGTCAGGCGCAGCGTGAGCACGCTGCCCTCGGACTGGCTGGTCTGGCCGACCGCCTGCAGCCGTCCGCCGCCGGCCAGGCGCGCGTCCAGCCGCGGGAGCCGCAGCCGGGTCCAGTTCGCCGGATCGAGCAGCAGGTCCAGCTGCAGTTCGCGCAGCGGCAGCCGGTCCTGGTCGAGCCGGCCGGCGCCGTCGTTGTCCAGGTCCGCCTTGACGCTGAGCGAGCGATCCGCGTTCGGCGTCATCGTGACCTTGCCCGTCAGGCCGGTGCGCGGCACCCCGTCGGTGCCCGGGAGCAGGGCGGCGAGGTCCAGGTCCTTGGCCTGCGTCTCCAACTGAGCGACCGGGAAGGGCGCGAACGGCTTCAGCCGGGCCTGCACCTGCAGGCGCTGCTTCGCCGCCTCGAGCGAGCCTTTCAGCGCGAGGTCGGGCAGCGGGCCATCGAGCTGGAACGGCGCAGTCCAGGGCAGGTCGCCGGCGGGCTGGCGCAGCGTCCAGCGGCTGGCCAGCTTCAGGTCGCCTTGCGTCGCGATGCGGGCCTCGCCGGCGAGGGTCAGCTGTTGCCAGCCCAGCGACGTGACCTTGAGCGCATGCTGCCTGCCGCCGTCCGTGCCCAGCGAGGCGCTGCCGCGCAGGCCGCGCAGCGGCTGGTCGAGGCCGGGCGCGAAGAGTTCGCCGATCTCCAGATCCGCGATCGTCAGCGCCACCGGCGAGAGCAGGCTGGTGGGCGGCTTCACCGGCTCGGAGCTGGCGCTGGGCGCGAGTTGCACCCGCAGCCGCGCGACGGCCAGCCGGTCCGCCCGCAGCTCGCCCCACAGCAGCGGCGAGCGGTTCCAGGCCAGCCGCACGCCGCGCCACTGCAGGTGCTCGAGCACGAGGCGGTCCTCGCTGCCGGGCAGGATCAGTTCGGCGCGGTCGACGTCGAAATCGCCCAGCAGGCTGCCGCGCGCGTTCTGCAGCGACAGGCCCGGCACCTTGGCCAGCACGTAGGCGGTGCCGCCTTCGGTCTTGAGCGCCCAGGTCAGCGCCAGCAGCAGCGCGCCGGCGAGTACCGGGATCGCGAGCAGCGCCCAGAGCAGGCCGCGCGCGCGGCGGCGCCGGCGCGGCGCTGCGGCGGGCGCCGCGTCCGGCGAGTCGGAGGGGAGGTCGTCGCGCGGGTCGCTCATCGGATTACAGGCTGATCGCCACGCTGAAGTGCAGGCGCCATTTGTCGGCCAGGTTGCCCTTGGCGAAGTCGAAGCGCAGCACGCCGACCGGGCTGCGGTAGCGCAGGCCGGTGCCATAGGCCCAGGCGGGGTGGTAGTCGTTCCAGTTCTGCGCGGCCTGGCCGGCATCGACGAACAGTGCGCCCATCAGTTGCGGGATGCGCGGCGTGAGCGGATGCGAGACCTCGACGCTGCCGTTGAGCAGCACGCGGCCGCCGGTCTGGTTGCCGTTGGGGTCCAGCGGGCCCAGGTCGTTGTAGCCGTAGCCGCGCACGCTGTCGTCGCCGCCGGTGCGGAAGCGCAGGGCCTCGGGCAGGCCGATCCCGCTCTTGGCCAGGATCTGGCCGCCCTCGAGCCGGGTCGAGAACAGCCAGCGCCCCGGCAGCGGCGAGTACCAGTAGACCTTTCCCGTCGCGCGGGCGAAGGGGCCGTTGCGCTCGGCGGTGCTGTCGGCCCAGCCGCCGCCCACGGTCATGGTCGCGCTCCAGCCGCGCGTGGGCAGCACGCGCGAATCCAGCCGCCGCCACGTCATCTGCTGGTTCAGCGAGACCGCGCCTGCCACGGTGGTCGGCAGGTCGGGCTTGTGCTCCCAGGCGCGGATCACCTCGACGTAGCTGAGCCGGTCCTCGGGCTCGGTCTCCTTGGCGTAGCCGAGCCGGGTGCTCAGGTTGAGGTTGGTCTGGCCGTCGTTCTCCAGGCGCTCCACCTTCACCAGCGCCAGGCTGCGCTGCATGTTGGGCTGCGGGTGCGAGCTGATTTCGGTGTCGATGGCCTGGCGGTTGCGCGCCAGTTCGAGCTTGGTGCGCTCGCGGATGTTCAGGCCGAAGGGCTTGCGGTGCGTGTACTCGAGGCTGGCGCTGGGGCCGTCGACGCTGCGGTAGCCCACGCCCAGCGTGACCTGCTGGCGCGCCGCCTCGCGGATCTTCACGGTGACGGGCACTTCGACGGTCTCGGCGCCGGGCGGCGGGGTGACGCTCTCGGGCTGGATCTCGACGCTGGCGCTGTCGAACAGCTGCGTGCCGACCAGGCGCTCCTGGAAGTCCAGCAGCAGCTTCTCGTTGTAGGGCTGATGCAGCTGATAGCCGGCCAGGCGGCGCACGCTCTCCTCGGGCTGGTGTTTCAGGCCTTCGACGGTCAGTTCGCCGAGCGTGAACAGCGGGCCGCTTTCCAGCGTCACGGCGATGTCGACCTGGTTGTCGTCGGCCTGGACCACCGCCTCGCTGTGCGTCATGCGGGCCAGCGGATAGCCCTGCGCGCGGGCGCGGGTCAGCAGCGCGTTCTTGGCCGCGGCCCAGTCGCCCTGGCTGAAGCCGGTCTGCGGCTGCAGCAGCCAGCCCTGCGTCAGCGAGCGCTCGAGCGCCGTGGCCAGCTTGTCGCCGCGCTCGGCGGCGATCTTGAGCGGGCCTTCCAGGCGCAGGTCCATCTGGCGCACCAGCGCGCGCGGGCCGGTGTCGACGATCAGGCGCAGGTTGCGCACGCCGTCGGAGAGATCGCCGACTTCCTCGGTGCGCACCTTGGCGTTGAAGTAGCCGGCGGTCTCCAGCAGCTTGGTGGCCTGCTCGGGCGCGACGGCGGCCAGGCGGCGCAGCTCGGCGGCGGTCAGGCGCATGTCCTCGGGCGTGTCGCGGAAGCGCGCCAGGTCCAGGTGCGCCATCAGCAGCGAGCGCAGCTCGGGCGGCGCCTCGATCGTCAACTCATAGGCGGAGATGCGTTTGCGCGTGACGTTGGGATTGGATTCGTCGGGCTCCTCGGTGGCGGCGACCTTGAGCTCGGCCTTGCGGTCGGTGGGGAGCAGCGAGCAGCCGCCCAGCAACGCGCCGGCCAGGCCGATCAAGAGGACCGGCAGCAGGCGCCGCGCGAGGGGGGAAGAAAAAGGGCTCGGAGTCGGTGCCGTCATCGGTTGAGCATGCGCATCGCCTGTTCGAGGCCGCCCATCGTGAGCGGCATCATGCGTTGCTGCATCAGCTGCTGGATCAGCGAGATGCTCTGGCGGTACTGCCAGACCCCGGCCGGCTCGGGGTTGATCCAGACGTGCTTGGGAAAGGCGTTCGTCAGCCGTTGCAGCCATTGGGCGCCGGCTTCCTCGTTGTTGTATTCGACGCTGCCGCCGGGCTGCAGGATCTCGTAGGGGCTCATCGTCGCGTCGCCGACGAAGATCAGCTTGTAGTCGCGGTTGTACTTGTGGATCAGGTCCCAGGTCGAGGTCTTCTCGCTGAAGCGGCGCTGGTTGTTCTTCCACACGAAGTCGTAGACGCAGTTGTGGAAGTAGAAGAACTCCAGGTGCTTGAACTCGCTCTTGACGGCGGAGAAGAGTTCCTCGACGCGGTGCACGTGTTCATCCATGGTGCCGCCGACGTCCATCAGCAGCAGCAGCTTCACCTTGTTGTGGCGCTCCGGGATCATCCGGATGTCGAGCATGCCGGCGTTGGCGGCGGTCTTGTGGATGGTGTCGTCCAGGTCGAGCTCCAGGTCGGAGCCTTCGCGGGCGAAGCGGCGCAGGCGGCGCAGCGCGACTTTGATGTTGCGGGTGCCGAGCTCGATGCCGTCGTCGTAGTCGCGGTAGGCGCGCTGCTCCCAGACCTTGACGGCGCTGCGCTGGCCGCCGGGGCCGCCGATGCGCACGCCGCGCGGGTTCTGGCCGCCGTTTCCGAAGGGGCTGGTGCCGCCGGTGCCGATCCAGCGGTTGCCGCCTTCATGGCGCTCTTGCTGCTCCTCCAGGCGCTGGCGCAGCGTGTCCATCAGCTCGTCCCAGTCCAGGGCCTTGAGCTGGGCGAGCTGCTCGGGCGTGAGTTCGCGTTCGAGCTGCTTCGTGAGCCATTCGGGGGGGAGCGCCTTGACCAGGTCGGTCATCAGTTCGACGCCCTTGAAGTAGGCGGCGAAGGCGCGGTCGAACTTGTCGAACAGGGCCTCGTCCTTGACCAGGGCGGTGCGGGCGAGGGCGTAGAACTTGTCGACGGTGGGGCCGCCGCCGTCGTCCAGGACGCCGGCCTTCATCGCTTCGAGCAGGGTCAGGTACTCCTTGACGGAGACGGGCAGCTTGGCGGCGCGCAGCGTGTAGAAGAACTGGATCAGCATGGGCCTCCCCCTGAACTCCGGGGCATCCGGGCATTATCCATGCCGGGTGGCGGGGAGCCGGGCGTAGCATCGGCGGCAGCACGACTTCGCGGTCGCGAAGCGGCGGAGACACCATCAGGTTGGGATCGGGCGCATGGATCACGGGCGGGGCAACGACGGCGAGAACGCCGAGGTCGAGGCGATGCTGCGCGCGCTCTACGGGGCGATCGTGGAGGAGCGCGGGCGCTGGGTCGGGCACTACGGGCAGTACCGGCTGACGAGCGCGTTCCAGCCGGTGTACAGCTTTCCGCACCGGCGGCCGGTGGGGTACGAGGGGCTGATCCGGGTCGAGGACGACCGCGGGCGGCCGGTGACGCCGGTGACGGCGTTCGAGGGCGTGGGGACCTTCGACGAGCAGGTGCTGCTGGACCGGCTGTGCCGGCTGCTGCACGTGCACAACTTCGTGTCGCAGCAGCAGCCGGACTGCTGGCTGTTCCTGAACATCCACCCGGCGGTCTTCCTGCACGCGGCGCTGCAGGTGCGGATGCTGGCGCGGGCGGTGGAGGTGGTGCATCAACTGGGGCTGCCGACGCACCGGCTGGTGTTCGAGGTGACCGAGGACGTGATGGCGCGCGACGAGAGCTTCGAGGACGCGGTCGAGGCGGCCCGGGCGACGGGCTGCCTGCTGGCGCTGGACGACTTCGGCGTGGGGCATTCGAACTTCGACCGCATCTGGCGGATCCGGCCGGAGATCGTGAAGCTGGACCGATCGCTGCTGAGGCGCTCGCGCGGCTCGAAGCGGATGGCGCGGGTGCTGTCGCAGATGGTGGCGCTGCTGCACGAATGCGGCTCGCTGGTGCTGCTGGAGGGCATCGAGTCGGCGGAGGACGCGCAGCTCGCGATGGATGCGGACGTGGATCTGGTGCAGGGCTTCGTGTTCGGGCATCCGGCGCCGTTCCTGCGGGACGGGGCGGGGGTGTCGGAAGCGCTGGAGGGGGTGTGGAGCCTGTTCAACGAGCGGCAGACGCAGCTGCGGCAGGAGCAGCTGGACCGGCTGACGCCGTTCCGCACGGCGGTCGCGCTGGCGCTGCAGCCGCTGCAGCAGGGCAGGCCGCTGGTGGAGGCCGCGGCGCCCTTCCTGAAGCTGGAAGGGGCGCAGATGTGCTACCTGCTGGACGAGGACGGGCGGGAGCTCGGCCCGAGGGCGGTGCCGGCGAGCGGGCCGGCGCGGATCGATCCGCGCTTCCTGCCGATGGAGCGCGCCGGGGATGCGCGCTGGGCGCGGCGGCCGTACTTCAGGCGGGCGGTGGAGAGCGTCGGCGAGGTGCAGACCACCCGGCCCTATCTGAGCCTGCACGGGGCCAGGATGTGCGTGACCGTGTCGGTCGCGTACTGGCAGGACGGGCGATTGCGGGTGCTGTGCGGGGACGTGGACTGGAACGAGGCGTGAGTGGCGCGGCCCGGCGCGGCCCGCTTCATCGCGCCTTGAGCACGCCCAGCCGGTAAGGCAGGTGGTCGTAGTCCGCTGTCGACGCCGGGTCGACGCCCTGATACAGGTACTGCATGTTGCAGGCGTTGATGGTCAGGGTCTCGTCGTAGCCGGCGCGGATCATTTCGCCGTGGCTGATGTCGTTGGTCCAGCGCGGGCCGTCGAACGACACATTCGCGGCGCCCGCGAACGGGGCCGACTGCTTGTCCGCCAGCGCCGTCCAAGGACCGTCGAGACTGGTCGATGTCCAGGCGCGGAAGTAGCGCGGCCCGTAGGCCTCGACCAGCAGCAGGTACTGGTTGGTGCCTTCCACCTTGTAGACGTTGCTCGCTTCGAACAGGCGCGGCGCCTCGTCCGACATCACCGTCTCGTAGCCCGAGAAGTTGGGGAAGTTGCCGATGGGGGTCTTGGAGCGATACAGCTTGCCGTTGTCGGCGGAGAAGAACAGGTGGCAGTTCTCGCTGTCGCAGATGACCCAGTAGTCGAGCGCCTTGGGCGGTCCGCCGCTGAGCAGGGGCTGGGGCGCGGTCCAGCCGTCGGGATTGGCGATGTCGGTGTTGGTGGAGTACTTGGCGCCCCACTGCGAGATCAGGTACCACTTCTTGTGCGGCCGGAAGTAGAAGACCTGCGGCGCGACGGCGTCGCCCACCGGCTTGCCGGCCAGCGGCACCTGGACGGCGCTCGCGGCCTTGGAGAAGTCGCTGAAGTTCAGATAGACGGCGCTCCAGGCGCTCCTGGACGTGTCGAAGACGGTCGCGAAGACGTGATAGAGATTGTTGTAGCGGACGATCGTCGGATCCTTGATGGACATGAAGTTGCCCGACTGCGGCGCGATCAGGGGCTGCGTGGAGGTCCATGAGAACGAGGACGGGAGCGCGCAGGGGGCTGGCGTCGGAGCAGGCGCCGGAGCTGGCGCCGGTGCTGGTGCTGGTGCTGGTGCTGGTCCAGGTGCAGGCGAAGGTGCAGGCGCAGGCGCAGGCGCAGGCGCTGGTCCAGGTGCTGGTGCTGGTGCAGGCCCGGTTGCTGGCGCCGGCGCTGGCGGTGCAGGCACGGGCGGCGCGGGCACTGGCGCGGGCGCAGGCGAAGCTGCGGGGGCGGGGGCGGGCCCGCTGGCGCTTGGCTGATTGGCTGAGTTGCCGTCGCCGCCGCCGCCACACGCCGTCAGCAGAAACGGCAGCAGTGCCCAGCCGCGGGCGACCGCCGACAGGGTCCGGACGGTGCTCGACGGATCAACGGTGCATGCGCGAGGGGACATGGCGGTGTGGCGGCGGGTCGGGAGAGGGTCAGTTGGTTTTTCCGACGAAGGTCGTCAGGCCATACGCGATCGGCGCGGTGAAACGGCCCTGTGCCACCGGGATCGAGGCCGGGACCTTCTGCGACGCCGATCCAAGCGACAGGTTGCCGTCCGTGCCGATGGCGCCCAGGGCGGTGTTGGCCGTCACGTAGGCCGACACGGCGCTGCCGTCGGCGCCGGGGATGGCGAAGGTGCGTGTCGTCGCGGCGCCCGAGTTGACGGCGACGACGGCGAACTCGCCCGTGGCGGGGTTCTTGAAGGCGGTGATGAGGAGTCCGGCAGCACTGCCATCGACGCCGATCCGCACCCATCCCGGGCGCACGAAGCGCGAGAAGTTGCCCAGGGCGAAGAGCCGCTTGGTCAGCTGGAAGTCGCCCTTCTTGCCGATCAGTCCCTCGTTGTCGTCGTTGATGCCGTTGAGCCACCAGTAGTGCCAGGCGGTGACGTTGCCCGAGACGATCGCCTCGTTGATCCAGCCGCCCACTTTCAGCGCATTGGCGATGGAGGGATCGAAGGCTTCGAACGAGGACTGCTCGGTCTCCCACAGCGGCTTGTTCAGCGCCTGGTACTTGCCGACGCCGCCGTACTGGTGGGTGGCGTAGATGCCGACGTAGCCGCGGGCGGCGGGATCGGCGTTGATGGCGGCGGCATAGCTCCAGAGCTTGTCCCACGACGCCGATTCAGGCGCCAGGATCCTGGGCGGGGAGGGCAGGTTCAGCGCGGCGACGGCGGCCCCGAGCCGGCCGACGAAGGCGGCCATGTCGGGGAAGCTGTAGAGGCACATGTCGTAGACGCCCTTGGTGTCGAAGTCCGGTTCGTTCTGGGCGGAGATCGCGTAGAGGGGCGTGCCGACGTTGCCGTTGAAGTTGGTGACGAACGAGGCGAGGGTGGTGGCCCAGGTGGCATAGGCGTCGCTGCGCAGCGAGCCGGAATTGAGGTCGCCGGTGGTCTTCAGGCTGGCTGGGGGCGACCAGGGGGACGCCCAGACCTTGGCGCCGCGCGCGATGGCGAGCTTGGCGTTGTTCCAGGTGGAGAAGGTGCCGCCGTCGCGGTTGATGCCCATGCGCAGCAGCGACAGGCCGATCCCGGAGGAGGGGCTGAAGTAGAGGTCGGCCTGCGCGGTGGTCAACGGACCATGCCAGGCATCGGACGCGCCGAAGCCATCCATGGTCTGGTGGAGTTCGGTCCACTTGAGGGTGAAGTCGATCGCGGATGCCGGCGGCGGAGGCACGGGCGCGGGCGCGGGCGCTGGAGCCGGCGCAGGCGCAGGCGCAGGACTCGGCGCGGGTGCAGGTGCAGGTGCAGGTGTTGGTGTTGGTGTTGGTGTTGGTGTTGGTGTTGGTGTTGGTGTTGGTGCCGGGGCGGGGGCGGGGGCGGGGGCCGGCGATGGCGATGGCGTTGGAGCTGGCGCAGGTGCGGGCGAAGGTGCTGGACCAGGAGCCGGAGCAGAACCCGGCCCAGGTGCTGGTGCTGGCGCTGGCGCTGGTGGGGCGGGTGCCGGCGTGGCAGAAGGTCCAGGTGCAGGGGAGCCGGCGGTCGAAGGCGTCGTGGCGGCGCTGTCGCTTCCGCCGCCGCCACAAGCTGCGAGCGTGGAGGCCAACAGGAGGCCCAACAAGGCGGAATGGGCGGGCGGGCGGCTCGTGCTTGCGGACATGTGGAATGGGGCGGGAATGTGAGACGCGCGCATTCTTGCGGACGCATTCCGTTCGTCCCACCGTGGGCGTGGCACTCGATGGTGCGATTCGTTTCTGCGGCGTGAACGCCTTTCGTCATCGGCGACGATGGCACGATGCGGGCGAAACCCCGTGCGAATCGGCTTTGCGCCAAGCGGCGAATGATCGGCTTCATGCTGCCGATATGAATCGGTGATGACTTGGTTGGATTTGACCGGGCTGGGGAGAAACGTCTTTTACGCTCGCTTGCGTGTCCGGCGTGGCGCGGCTGCCGCGTCGCGCCGGAGGCAAGACCCGGCACGAATGCGCCTCCCGACGGTCATCGCGGTCCGGCAGAATCGCGGCCACATTCAACCAGCCTGCAACCGCAGGCCCATTCTTAAATCCTCGGGGACTTACTTCCCTTTGCGCTTCCCGCCGGTCTTCGGCGCCCCGTCATACCGCTTCAGCCACTCGAAGAACTCCGCATACCAGAGCCTCGAGTTCCTCGGCTTCATGACCCAGTGGTTCTCATCCGGGAACCAGATCAGCCTGGCATCTATCCCTTGCGCTTTCAGCGTGTTGTAGTACGCCAATCCTTGCGCATCCGGCACCCGGTAATCCAACTGCCCGTGAATCACCAGCGTTGGGGTATTGAAATGCTGGGCATATCCAATCGGGCTCTGCGCCGCGACCTTCGCCGGATCCTTCCAATACGCGGTCCCGAGTTCCTTCGCGTGCCACAGGTACGCATCGTTCGCGTACATCGCGGTCCAGTCGTAGCATCCCGCGTGGCAGACATATGCCTGGTATCTCCCCGCCGGCACATGCCCATTCATCCATGCGACCATGTAGCCGCCGTAGCTCCCGCCCGTGGCGAATACCCGTTTCGGATCCGCCCATTTCTGCTTGAGCAGCAGATCCGTCGCGATTTCCACGTCCTGCAATTCCAGCTCGCCCCAGCGCCCGGTGATCGAATCCGCGAAGCGATTCCCGAAGCTCGACGAGCCGTGATAGTTCACGCACGCGACCACATACCCCTGCGCCGTCATCGTCTGGTGATTCCAGCGCCAGTGCCAGCTGTCGCCCATCGCCGTGTGCGGACCGCCGTGGATCAGGTGCATCAGCGGCGTCTTCTTCTTCCCGTCGAATCCCGGCGGGTAGTACAGCCACATCTGGACCAGCTCGCCCAGCGCTCCTTCGTACCAGAGCTCCTCGATCTCGCCGACCCGCAGCCCCGCGAGCGCCTCGTCGTTGAAGGACTCGATGCGGTGCAGCACCTGCTCCTGCGCGTCGCCCTCGCGCTCGACCACCGACAGCCGCGGCGGGAAGGACGCGCTGTCGTGCAGCACGACCAGCGTGCCCGCCTCGAGCGCGAACGCGCCCACATGGCCGCCCTCGCACAGCGGGAAGGCATGCAGCGTCTTCACGTCGAAACGGTACAGATGCCGCCGTCCCTGCAGCTCTGAACAGAACAGCACGCCCAGGTCGTCCTCGTCCCAGCGCAGCGGCGCCGCCACCTCCTGGTCCCAGTCCTCCGACAGCACCGCCCAGTTGCCCTGCGTGTCCAGCACGCCCAGTTGCTGCGGCATCGTGTGCTTCAAGCCCTGATGGCAGGCGACGAACGCGATGTGATGCCCCGCGTGGCTGTACACCGGCGCGACCAGATCCCAGGCCGGCTCGCGCAGCAGCACCTGCGCCCGGCCCGAACGCACGTCGATCTCCGCCAGCGCGTTGCGATGCTCCAGCGTCTTGGGCGTGTTCGGGTCGAAGCTGAACACGATGCGGCCGCCATCCGGCGAGATGTCGAAGGTGTCCGCGTCCGGCTCCGCGCGGCTGAGCTCGAAATCAGTGCCTTCGAACAGATCGCGCACCTCGCCGCTGTCCAGCTCGACCACATGCAGATGCGGCACGCGGCCCATCGGCAGCGCGTGATCCCAGAAACGGTAGAAGCCTTCCTCGGTCACGTAGGCCGATTCCTTGCGGTCCTTCTCGGCCTTGCGGCGCTCCGCCTGCGCGGCCTGGCCCTTCAGCGCCGGATCGACCCATGACACGAAGGCCAGCCGCTTCCCGTCCGGGAACCATTTGAACGACTCGACGCCGAACGGCATCTTCGTCACCCGGCGCGCCTCGCCACCGTCGGGCGGGATCACGTAGAGCTGCGGCGCCTCGTCCTTCTCGCCTTCCTGCTCGCGGCGCGAGACGAAGGCCACCAGGTCGCCCTGCGGGCTCCAGCGCGGCTGGCCGTCCTTCTCGCCCGCCGCGGTCAGCATGCGCGGATCGCCGCCCAGCGTCGACAGCAGCCACAGCGAGGTCGCGCCCTTGTTCTTCTCCATGTCGAAACGCGTCACCGGCACCACCGCCTGCGCGCCATCGGGCGACAGGCTCGGCGCGCCCAGCCGCGCCAGCGCCCACAGCGCGTCGGCGTCGAAGGACTTCAGCGTCTTGGGCTCGGCGGCCTTCTTCACGGTCTTCTTCTTGGACGTGGCCATCAGGCGCTCCGGGGCTTGTCGAGTTGCCATTGCAGGTGGGTCTGGATCGTCGGCCATTCGGCCGCGGTGATGCTGTAGACGCAGGTGTCGCGCAGCGTGCCGTCCGGCATGCGCAGGTGCGCGCGCAGGATGCCGTCCAGCTGCGCGCCCAGCCGCTCGATCGCGCGCCGGCTCTGCTGGTTCAGCCGATGGGTGCGGAACTCCACCGCGATGCAGCCCAGCGTCTCGAACGCATGCCGCAACAACAGCAGCTTGCACTGCGTGTTCAAGCCGCTGCGCTGGCACGAGGCCCGCGTCCAGGTGGAGCCGATCTCGACGCGCCGGTTCGCCGCGTCGATGTTCATGTAGGTCGTCATGCCGGCCACGCGGCCCCCGGCGTCGAACACCACGAACGGATTCATCGAGCCCGCGTCGCGCAGACCCAGGCGGCGGTCGATCTCCGCGGCCATGCGCTCGGGTGCCGGCACCGAGGTGTACCAGAGCTTCCAGAGCTGGCCATCGTCGGCCGCCTCGGACAGCGCGGCCAGGTGCGCGGGGGAAAGCGGCTCGAGCCGCGCGTGCGGACCGGTCAGCGTGACCGGCGCGGTGAACGGATTGGAAGCGGTCATGCGTTCATGCCGGCCCACCGGCCGGGAGTGGGGAAAGAGAGAAGGCGCGCGAGCGTCAGCCCTTGCCGCCCAGGAGCCAGCGCCGCAGCAGCCAGCGGCAGCCGCCCATGCCGGCGAGGATCAGCGCCAGTCCGAGGATCTGCGGCAGGGCCCAGCCGGGCACGCCGATGAACTCCCAGCCCAGCGCGCGTCCGGCCAGCAGCCCGATCACGCCGCCGCCGACGAATCCCAGCGAATCCGCCAGCGCGGCGCGCCAGGCGGTGTTGAAGTCCCGGCTCATCGCGGCGGGCCTCAGCGGTTGCGGCTCTGCATGTAGACGAGCTTCTCGAACAGGGTCAGGTCCTGCTCGTTCTTCAGCAGCGCGCCCACCAGCGGCGGAATCGCCACCTTGTCGTCCTGCGTCTGCAGCGCCTCGGCCGGGATGTCCTCGGCCAGCAGCAGCTTGAGCCAGTCGATCAGCTCCGAGGTCGACGGCTTCTTCTTCAGCCCCGGCAGCTTGCGCACGTCGTAGAAGGTCTTCAGCGCCGCCGCCAGCAGTTCCTTCTTCAGACCGGGGAAGTGCACGTCCACGATGGCCTGCATCGTGTCGGCCTCGGGGAACTTGATGTAGTGGAAGAAGCAGCGACGCAGGAAGGCGTCCGGCAGTTCCTTCTCGTTGTTGGACGTGATGAAGACCAGCGGCCGGTGCTTGGCGCGCACCCACTCGCGGGTCTCGTAGACGTAGAACTCCATCCGGTCGAGCTCGCGCAGCAGGTCGTTGGGGAACTCGATGTCGGCCTTGTCGATCTCGTCGATCAGCAGCGCCACCGGCGTCTCCGACGTGAAGGCCTGCCACAGCGTGCCCTTGACGATGTAGTTGGCGATGTCGCGGACCTTGTCGTCGCCCAGCTGGCTGTCGCGCAGGCGCGAGACGGCGTCGTACTCGTACAGGCCCTGCTGCGCCTTGGTCGTGCTCTTCACGTGCCACTGCAGCAGCGGCAGTCCCAGCGACTTGGCGACCTCCTCGGCCAGCAGCGTCTTGCCGGTGCCCGGCTCGCCCTTGACCAGCAGCGGCCGCTTGAGCGTGATCGCCGCGTTCACCGCCAGCATCAGATCCGGCGTGGCGACGTAGTCCTGGGAACCTTGGAATTTCATGAGGGTCTTCTCTAGCGCAGCGGTGAAAACCAGTATATAGGGCCCCCCCTATAATCGCGCCGCCCCAAATCCTTGATGATCGGGACCATGAGAAGACAACTGCAGATCTCCCTCGCGTTGATGCTGGCTGGAAGTGCGTTTGTTGTATCCGCTCAGTCCAACGCCCCTTCGTCGCCCGCGCCGGGACAAGCGCCGGCGGCCACCGCCCCGGCCCCTGGCTCGACAGCCGCGGCAACACCTGGCCCCCAGCCGCCCGTGCAGGCCAAGGTCGCCATGTGCATCGGCTGCCACGGCATCCCGGGCTACCAGGCCACCTTCCCCGAGGTGCACAAGGTCCCGATGATCGCCGGCCAGAACGCCAAGTACATCGCCTCCGCGCTGACCGCCTACGCCAAGGGCGACCGCAAGCATCCGACGATGCGCGGCATCGCGCTGCCGCTGGGCGACAAGGACATCGCCGAGATCTCCGAGTACTACGCCGGCCTGGCCAAGGTCGACGCGGTCCCGGCCACCGTCGAGGCCCCCGCCGACATCAAGAAGCTGCTCGACAAGGGCGCCTGCGCCAGCTGTCACGGCGCCAACTTCAGCAAGCCCATCGACGGCACCTATCCGAAGATCGCCGGCCAGCACGCGGACTACCTCTACGTCGCGCTGAAGTCCTACCAGTCCGACAACAAGGCCTACATCGGCCGCACCAACGCGGTCATGGCCGGGCAGGTCAAGCAGTTCAGCCATGCCGAGCTCAAGCAGCTCGCGCAATACCTGGCGAGTCTGCCGTCCGAACTCCGTACAGTCCCGCAGTCGCGGTTCCGCTGAACCGTGGCACGCTGAGGCCCGGCTCGCGGGCCGCGGCGCGGAGACAATCACGAACCGCCCCGAGGGGCGGTTTTTTTCATGGTCGCCTGACTGTGCGAGCGCCAGGGAGGGCGCCATACTGTGTTGTCCTGGACGAAATCGCCAGTCATGCTGAAGAAGATCCCGACCGCTGACGTGAAGCTGGGGATGTACCTGCAGGGGATGGAGGGCTCGTGGCTCTCGCACCCTTTCTGGAAGACCAAGTTCGTGCTGGCCGACCCCGAGGACCTGAAGGCCTTGAGGGCGAGCGGCGTGCCGTTCTGCTGGATCGATGCCTCCAAGGGCTTGGACGTGGATGCGCCGGCCGCCGCGCCCGCGCCGCCGCCGGCACCGGTCGAGGCCGCTGCGGCGGTGATCGCCGCGCCGCCCAAGCTGGCGCTCGACACCGCGCCCGCGTCGATGGGCGATGAACTCGAGCGCGCCGCGCAGGTGGTGCAGCGGTCCAAGCGGGCGGTGATGAGCCTGTTCGGCGAGGCCCGGCTGGGCAAGGCGGTGGACGCCGAGGCATGCCTGCCGCTGGTGGAGGAGGTCGCCAGCTCGGTGGCGCGCAATCCGTCGGCGCTGATCAGCCTGGCGCGGCTCAAGACCAAGGACGATTACACCTACATGCACTCGGTGGCCGTGTGCGCGCTGATGGTCTCGCTGGCGCGGCAGATGGGCCTGGACGAGGCACGCACGCGCGAGGCGGGCCTGGCCGGGCTGCTGCACGACATCGGCAAGATGGCGATGCCGCTGAACGTGCTGAACAAGCCGGGCGCGCTGACGGATGCCGAGTTCGCCATCATGCGCGACCACCCCGCGCGCGGCTTCGAGATGCTGAAGGAGGGCGCGTCGGTGCCCGAGGCGGCGCTGGACGTGGCGCTGCGGCATCACGAGAAGATGGACGGCACCGGCTACCCCGGCAAGCTGGCCGGCGAGCAGATCAGCCTGCTGTCGCGCATGGGCGCGGTGTGCGACGTCTACGACGCGATCACCTCGAACCGGCCCTACAAGAACGCGTGGGATCCGGCCTCGTCGCTGGCGCGGATGGCGCAGTGGTCGGGCCATTTCGATCCGCGGGTGTTCCAGGCCTTCGTCAAGTGCGTGGGCATCTATCCGGTGGGGACGCTGGTGAAGCTGCAGTCGGGCCGGCTGGCCGTGGTGCTGGAGCAGAACGTGACGGCGCTGACGGCGCCGCGGGTGCGGGTGTTCTATTCGACCAAGTCGCAGATGCCGATTCCGACACAGGTGCTGGATCTGTCGTCGCCGGGTGCGACGGACCGGATCATCGGCCGCGAGGACCCGGCGACCTGGGGCTTCCAGAAGCTCGATGAGCTGTGGCAGGCGCCGCCCGCGTGAGTGGTGTGTCGCGCGACAACGGCATGTCTCGGTAGGCGGC
Organism: Roseateles sp.; assembly: GCF_039595595.1. Classification (GTDB taxonomy): domain Bacteria; phylum Pseudomonadota; class Gammaproteobacteria; order Burkholderiales; family Burkholderiaceae_C; genus Roseateles. Next base: position 221,042 of record NZ_JBCNLG010000007.1, read on the forward strand.
GCAGACTTGATTGAGTGGCGGCCCTCGAGGTTCGAGGCAAGAGTCTCCTAGTCCGGGCCATGGCCCTCGCGAACGCGCCGCTCGAAGATGCGGACCTCGCGCCGATGTCTGGCGCTGGAGGGCATCCGATGGCAGTGCTTTGGAACGATGGCTCAGCCGGGACGGCGACAGAGGCGTCTGCCGGCAATGCGCGAGCGGGAGCTCGGGGTGCCTGGTGGGAGCCACCCTTCGATGTGGTGGGCTACGCCGGACCGGTCACGGTGGAAGGATATGAGCAGCTTTGCGACCTGCTCGAATCACGCAAGCGCAGCGAGCAAGCAGTGGTTGTACTGGAGACCTCGGGTGGCGATCCTCATGCGGCGTTTCGCATTGCGCGCGCGCTGGGCTGCCACTACAGGTCTGTTCAGGCCTTGGTCCCGAGGTACTGCAAGAGTGCAGGCACGCTGATCATCCTCGCTGCAGCCGTCCTTCACATGGATGACAAAAGCGAGCTTGGACCTCTCGACATTCAAGTGCCGCGCGTGGATGAGCTGGACGGCCGAAGCTCCGGCCTCGAGTACGTCGGCGCGCTGGAACTGCTGGGAGCTCGCCAGCTCGCGGCATTCGAGGCCGCAGTGTCCGATCTCGTGAATCGGGGACTCTCCACGGCTGTGTCTTCCAAGATCGTGACTGCGCTCATCAACGGGCTGCTGTGGCCGATCGCCGCCCAAGTGGATCCTCATCGGCTCGTCGAGATGCATCGGGCAGTGTCGATTGCCCAGGCCTACGGCGAACGGCTCGCCGCCCAGGGAGGGAATCTGCGTGCCCAAGCGCTCGGCGATTTGATCGGCGCGTATCCGTCCCATTCGTTCGTTATCGATCGGAAAGAAGCACGAAGCCTCTTTCAAGACGTTCGGCCAGCCCAAGGCGTCTTCAAGATGATCTCGAACCAGACGCGCACCTGGATGCCTGCCGCATTGCATGGACCATCACCGGTGCTCTCGTTTCAATCATTTCCCATCGACCTGGAGGAGTGCACCGATGCTGTACGACCCGATCAAGACCATCCGATACATGGAGAAGATGCGGCGCAAAGCCGTGGAGAACGTCCGTCGGATGCACCCGCGGCTGTTTGAGTTGGGCCGGGAATGCGAGCCGGTAGCGGAGCTCCCGGCCATCAATCAGCCGTCCGGAAAGACCCCGACCACGCGCTGACCCCTGCCTGCCTACACTCGGCCGACATTCACAGAGTCGTTGGGAGACCGGGATGACGCGCATGCTCATGCTGCTGGCGCTGTGCGCCGGCGTGGTCGGTGGGGCGGTCGGCGCGGCGTCGACCGCCGCGGCGCAGACGCTGCGATGGGCCAGCCAGGGCGATGCCCAGACCATGGACCCGCACTCGCAGAACGAGAGCCTGACCAACGGCATGAACTCGCAGGTCTACGAGCGCCTCACCGCTCGAGACCGGCAGCTCAACATCGTGCCGGGCCTTGCCACCGAATGGACCCAGGTCGGTCCGCTGGTCTGGCGCTTCAAGCTCCGCCCCAACGTGAAGTTCCACGACGGCTCGGCCTTCACCGCCGACGACGTCGTCTTCTCGCTCCAGCGGGCGAAGGCGCCGAGCTCGCAGATCGCCGTCTATGCCAACGCGGTGGGCACCGCGCGCAAGGTCGACGAGCTCACCGTCGAGATCACCCAGCCACGCTTCGATCCGATCTTCCTGCAGCACCTGGACCTGATCTTCGTCATGAGTAAGTCCTGGTGCGAGCAGCACAGGGTCACGCGGCCGCTCAGCTTCAAGGACAACGAGGAGAGCTTCGCCAGCTTCAACGCCAATGGCACCGGCCCCTACCTGCTGAGCAGCCGCCAGCCCGGCATCCGCACCGTCTACAAGCGCAATCCGAACTGGTGGGGCCGCTTCGAGGGCAACGCGCAGGAGGTCCAGTTCACGCCGATCTCCAACGACGCGACGCGGCTGGCCGCGCTGGTCTCCGGCGAGGTGGACCTGCTGCTCGATCCCTCGCCGCGCGATGTGCCGCGCCTGCGCACGACGCCCGGCGTGCAGGTGATCGACGGGCTGGAGAACCGGCTGATCTTCATCGGCATGGACCAGGCGCGCGACACGCTGGTCTATGGGCGCGCCCCGGGCGGCCGCAACCCGTTCCAGGACCTGCGCGTGCGCCGCGCGATGTACCAGGCCATCGACATCGACGCCATCCACAAGCGCCTGATGAACGGCCTGTCGCAGCCCACCGGCGGGCTGACGCCATCGCCGCTGGGCGCCTACAACGATCCCGCGCTGGAGACCCGGCTGCCCTTCGACGTCGCCGCCGCGCGCAAGGGCATGGCGGAGGCCGGCTACGCCGACGGCTTCGAGGTGACGCTGGACTGCCCCAACAACCGCTACATCAACGACGAGCGCCTCTGTCTGGCGCTCGCCTCGATGTGGGCGCAGATCAACGTGAAGGTGAAGGTCAACGCGATGCCGCGCGTCCTGTACTTCCCGAAGCTGGAGCGCTACGAGACCAGCCTGTACTTGATGGGCTGGGGCGGCGCCATCACCGACGCCGAGACCATCCTCACGCCGGTCTATCGCAGCGAGGACAGAGCCTCGGGCGCGGGCTACTACAACTATGGACGCTCGAAGGATCCGAAGTTCGACCAGCTCGCGGCCGCGTCGTCGAGCGAGGCCGACCCCGCGAAGCGTGAGCAGCTGATCAAGGCCGCGCTGCAGGCCTACCGCGAGCAGTTGCACGTGCTGCCGCTGCATCGCCAGGCCGCGCCGTGGGCGGTCCGTCAGGGCGTGAAGGCGGTGCATCGCGCGGACAACTGGCTGGACTACGCCTGGGTCACGCTGCCCAAGTGAGCGAGCCTGGGCCCGGATGCGCCTAACATCCGCCGCCATGACCGCGTTGACGAGCCCTCCCTCCAACACTCCCACTTCAGAGGACCTGCCTGCCAAGGACTGGCTGGCGCGGCTGCGCGCCGACTATCGCGTGGAGCGCGGGCGCTGCGTGGTCAGCCACGCGCACGAGGGGCCGCTGCGGCTGCTGAAGAGCCTCTATCCGGAAGGCGAGGCGATCTGTCACAGCGTGCTGGTGCATCCGCCCAGCGGGCTGGTCGGGGGCGACACGCTGGACATCGGCGTCACGGTGGGCGAGGGCGCCCATGCGCTGATCACCACGCCGGGCGCAACGCGCTTCTACCGCAGCGCGGCCGGCGCGCTCGCCACGCAGCGCGTGGCGGCCTCGCTGGGCGACGGCGCGCGGCTCGAATGGCTGCCGCTCGAGGCGATCGCCTATCCGGGCTGTCGGGCCGTCAACGAGGCGCGCTTCACGCTCGCGCCTTCAGCGGAGCTGCTGGCTTGGGACATCACCGCGTTGGGGCTGCCCGGCGCGGGTCAGCCCTTCGCGAGCGGCTGCTTCGAGCAGCACCTGGAGATCCCGGGACGATGGCTGGAACGCGGCCGGCTCGAGGCATCGGACGCGCTGCTGATGGATGGCGCGCTGGGCCTGGCCGGGCATCGTTGTCTGGGGACGCTGGTATTCGCGGCGGGGGCCGCGATCGGCCGGGAGCGCCGCGAGCGGGCGCTGGAGGCGGTCCGCGCGCTGATCGAGTCCGACCCGCTGCGCCTGGATGCCGGCGTGACGGCGGCCGAGGACGGGGTGCTGGTGCTGCGGGCGCTGGGGCCAGTCGTCGAGCCGGTGTCGCTGCTGCTGCGCCGCTGCTGGGCCGAGTGGCGTCAGGTCTTGTGGGGCCTGGAAGGCAGCTCGCCACGACTCTGGGCGATGTGATCCGGCATGCCGCCGAACGCGCCGGCGCGTTCCCGTGCCCGCCGCGCGCGGGCGGCATCCCTCAGAGAGGGGACGGCGCTTCTTGCCGGTGTGGCAACGATGTCTCAACGATGTAGCCAGCGCCCCGGCGCTGCGCTTAGCATGGCCGTTCCACATCCGGTCTCCAGGGAGGTGATCGAATGGCTTCACGTACCGCCTCGTGCAGTTGCGGCCAATTGAAGATCGTGGTGCAGGGAGAACCGTTAGGAACCGGCCTCTGCCATTGCCTGTCGTGCCAGCGTCGCACGGGTAGCGTGTTCGCGGCGCTCGCCGCGTTCGCTGAGCCTTATGAGGTCATCGGCATCGCCACCGAGTTCGTCCGCGCCGGCGATCAAGGCGCGCGCTTCCGCTTCCACTTCTGCCCGGTCTGCGGCACCAGCCTCTTCCATACGGAAGAGGGGGTTGAAGGCACGGTGGGAGTGGCGGTGGGGGGATTCGCGGATCCGACGTTCCCGCCGCCGCAGGACTCGGTCTACACCTGCCGGATGCACGGTTGGGTCAGATTGCCGGACGAGGTCCGGACCTACGACCGCGATCCGATGTAGCGCCCTGCAATCCTCGTCCGAGAGAACGCCCTCGCCCCTTCGGGCGAGGGGCGCGAGCGCTCAAGCCGCCAGCCGCAGTGCCGGACGCGCGTCCTGCGCGGCCGGTTGCTGCGGACGGGCCAGCATCAGCAGGTGGTCCGGCTCGCTCAGGAAGCGCATGCGCTCGGCGTTGGACAGACCATCGAGCGCGCCCGGCTGCGCCGCCAGCTGACGCAGCCGGCGGCCGCGCACCTGCGCGCGCACGCCGTGGCCCAGGTCGCGGCGGCCCATGGCCTCGGCCGCGAGCGCCGTCAGACGGCGGCTGGCCAGCAGCTCGCTGAAGCCGGGGAGGCGGCGCTCCTGGCGGCCATAGGCCCAGGCATTGCTCAGCACCGTCGGCGTCTGGCTTTCTTCGGGAATCACCAGCAGCCCGGCGCGGCGCATCTTCTCGCCCAGCCGCGAGCGGCTCGACAGCACCGTGATCGGCGCGGCCAGCAGCAGCGGCAGCGCGATCGGCGCGACCCAGATCAGCGTCGACGGGCTCAGCGCGCCGATCACCGCGGCCAGCACCGCCGTCACCGCACTGATCCGGCCATAGGCGGCGAAAGCCTCGCGCCAGGACACGTCCTCGGCGGCCCGCGGCGGCGACTTCCAATCCAGCGAGATCCCCGTCAGCGCGACCACGCAGAAGATCGAGTGCGCCACCATCCGCAGCGGCGCCTGCAGCAGCGACATGCCGGCCTCGGTGGCGCAGGACGCCACCAGCTTCAGCGAGCCGCCATACTGCGACTGCTCCCCGCGCAGGATCAGCGCGGCCACCGACAGCAGACGCGGCAGCACCAGCATGCCGATCGTGCCCAGCCACAGCGCGGCCACGCCCGGCGCCAGCGAGCCGTCTTCCATGAACGGGCGGAAGCTTTCGCTGCCGCCGACATTCCACAGCAGCACGCCCAGGCCCACGTACAGCAGCCACAGCGGCGCGGCCAGGTAGGACAGCGCCCCGGTGACCAGCATCGCGCGGTGCACGCCGTGCAGGCCCGGCTCGGCGATCAGGCCGGCGTTCTGGATGTTGCCCTGGCACCAGCGGCGGTCGCGCTGCAGTTCGGCCAGCAGGTGCGGCGGCTGCTGTTCATACGAGCCCGGCAGGTCCGCCACCAGCCACACCTGGTAGCCGGCGCGGCGCATCAGCGCGGCCTCGACGAAGTCGTGCGACATGATCTCCTTGCCGCGCAGCGGCGCCAGCGCGCAGTGCTTCATGAAGGGCTCGACGCGGATGATCGCGTTGTGGCCCCAGTAATGCGCCTCGCCCAGCTGCCAGAACTGCATGCCGGCGGCGAACAGGCGCCCCGTCACGCGGCTCGCGAACTGCTGCGCGCGGGCATGCGGCGTGTCGTGGCCGCAGACCTGGTTGGCGGCCTGCAGGATGCCGGCGCGCGGATGCTTTTCCATCAGGCGCACCAGGCCCAGCAGGCAGTCGCCGCTCATGACGCTGTCGGCGTCCAGCACCACCATGTAGCGGTAGTTGCGGCCCCAGCGGCGGCAGAAGTCGGCGACGTTGCCCGCCTTCTTCTTCACGCGGCGCTGGCGCCAGCGGTAGTGGATGCGGCCCCGGCCGGCGAATTGCGCGCGCAGCTCGGCCCAGGCGGCCAGCTCTTGCGTGCGGCATTCCGGATCGGAGCTGTCGGACAGGATGTAGACGTCGAACAGCCGCAGCGCGCCGGCCGCCGCGAGCGACTCGCAGCTGGCGCGCAGGCCGGCGAAGACGGTGGTGACGTCCTCGTTGCAGATCGGCATGACCAGCGCGGTGCGGGCGTCCGCGCCCAGCGGCTCGTTGCCGGCGTCCTTGATGGAGATGGCGTGGCGGTCGCCGCGCAGCATCACCCAGAAGCCCATCACTGCGGTGACGCAGCCGGCGCTGACCCAGGCGAACAGCAGCGCGAACAGCGCCAGGTGCACGCATTGCAGCGCGAAGGCCCAGGGGTTGTCGGCCCAGCCGTTGTGGGTCTGCCAGAGCACGCCGGTGGCCAGCGCGGTGGCCGCGGCGATCGAGAGCTTGAGCGCATTGCGGCGGTTGCGGGCCGCGGTCTCCCAGGGCTGGGGCGGCTCGGCGGCGGGCAGCGCCTCGATGGGCGGGGTGCGCAGGCCCCAGGGGCGGGGCACCATCGCGCCGCGCTTGATGGCCGGGGCGCTGGGACCCACCGGGCCCGGCGTGGACGCGGCCGGGTGCAGGGGGCTGGCGTGGAAGGATTCGGTCATGTCGGGCTCCTTCACTGGGGAGGAAGAATCAGGCTCCAGGTCTCGGTCAGGACCTGCTGCTTCGTCTGGAGGAAGCCGCGCAGCTCGGTCGACTGCCCGGGGCGGAGTTGCTTGATGCGCACGGCCATGCGCCAGCCGCCGGTCACCGGATTCGGATAGGCGTTGACCTCGGTGATCTCGCCGTTGGCGTTGGTGCTGGCGACGGCCTTGACGTCGGTGCCGGGCTGCAGCGCGGCGAGGGAGGGACCCTCGAAATCGACGATGAACTGCTGCTCGTTCTTGTCCAGCTTGGCGTAGCTGTAGCCGGTGCGGGTCTGCACCGCCCAGGCGCCGGGCGGGCGCTGTTGCTGCTCGCCCTGCAGGTGCAGGCGGTACGAGTAGTCCAGCGGCTGGCCTGGCGCCGGCTGCTTCGCCGGGACCCAGTAGGCGACGATGTTGTCGTGGGTCTCGTCGGGCGTGTGCAGCGACATCAGTTCAACCCGGCCCGGCCCCCAGTCGCTGGTGGGCTCGACCCAGGCGGAGGGCCGCATCTCGTAGCGCGCTTCGGTGTCCTCGTAGCTCGAGAAGCGGCGGTCGCGCTGCATCAGGCCGAAGCCCTTCACGCCCGGCAGCGTGAACGAGGTCGTCAGTGTGCCATTCGGATTGATCAGCGGACGCCAGATCCATTCGCCGCTGCTGCTGGCCACCATCAGGCCGTCGCTGTCATGGACCTCGGGCCGGAAGTCGCCCTTCTGCGGCTGGTTCTCGCCGAACAGGTACATCGAGGTCAGCGGCGCCAGCGCCAGCGTCGCCACCGGCGCGCGCAGGAACAGCCGCGCGCGGGTCTCGACCACGGTCTCGGCGCCGGGCTTGATGACGAAGGTGTAGGCGCCGGACGCGCGCTGCGAGTCCATCAGCGCATGCACCGTCAGCGTGGTGGCCTTGGGATCGGGGCGCTCGATCCAGAACTCGCTGAAGCGCGGGAATTCCTCGCCCTTGCCGCCGACCGTGTCGATCGCCAGGCCGCGGGCCGACAGCCCGTAATGCTGGTTGCCGCCCAGCACGCGGAAGTAGCTCGCGCCCAGGAAGACGGCCAGCTCGTCCTTGTATTTGTCGTTGTTGAGGTGGTAGTGCGCGCGGAAGCCCGCGAAGCCGACATCGCCCCACTTCTGCGGCGACAGCTGGCTGTTCTTGCCGTAGTCGAAGTCCTCGCGCTTGAAGGGGACAGGCCTTGCCTGGCCGCCGACGATCTCGTTGATGCGCACGGCCTGGGTCTGGTAGTGGCCCAGGTGGAAGAACATCAGCTCGAAGGGGAGCTGCTGGTCGCGCCACAGCGCGCGGGCCGGCTTGAACCGGATGTCGCGCATCTGGTCGTAGTTGAGGTTTTTCAACTCGGCCGGCAGCGTGTCCGGCGGCGCGGCATAGGGCTTGGCGGCGAGCGCCTTGGCGCGCTCGGCGACCTCGTCGAAGCCGAAGGCGTGCGCCGACGCCGCCGCGGCCAGCAGCGCCGCGCCGGTGGCCAGGGCCATGAACGATCCGATCCACCGACGCTGGTCGGCCGTGCGGCGAACGCTGGTCGCCGGGAATCGAGCCTGGAGGGAGGGGGTGTGAATAGTTCGCATGTGACCGGACCTTTTGCAAGGCCCGTGCCATATGCGATTTCCCAGTCAAATCAAGGACTTGCGGACTTTGTGCGCTGCCGCACAGCGTCATTTCTGTCGCCGGGCGGCGACGCGTCTGGCGCCATTTGCTGCAAGTCCTTGATTCGCAAGGACTTTTCTTGTCGCTAATCGGCGACAGGCCCCTCGGAGCGGAACATCGACGGCTCCAGTCCGTTGCGCTGCAGCAAGCGGTAGAACTCGGTCCGGTTGCGGTCGGCAAGGCGCGCGGCATCGGCCACGTTGCCGTCGGTGAGCTTGAGCAGACCCACCAGATAGTCGCGCTCGAAGCGCTGTCGCGCTTCCGCGTAAGGAAGTACTTCGACGCTGGGCGAGCGCAGCGCGCGCTGCACCAGCGCCAGGGGAATCAGCGGCGAGGTGGCCAGCGCGCTGACCTGTTCGACGACGTTGTGCAGCTGACGGACGTTGCCGGGCCAGGTGGCCATCGACAGCGCCTTGAGCGCGTCCGGCGCGAAGCCGTTCAGGCGCTTGTCGTACTTGAGCGCGAGCCGCTGCAGGAAGTGCTGCGCCATCAGCGGGATGTCCTCGCGGCGCTCGGCCAGGCTGGGCAGGGTCAGGCTGACGACGTTGAGGCGGTAGTAGAGGTCCTCGCGGAACTGGCCCTGGGCGAGCGCGGCCTCCAGGTCGCGGTGGGTGGCGGAGAGGATGCGCACGTCGACCGGCACCGCCTCGCTGGCGCCGACGGGGCGCACCTGGTGCTCCTGCAGCACGCGCAGCAGCTTGACCTGCAGCGGCAGCGGCATGTCGCCGATCTCGTCGAGCAGCAGCGTGCCGCCGTCGGCGGCCTGGAACAGGCCGCGGTGATTCGCCAGCGCGCCGGTGAAGGCGCCCTTGACGTGGCCGAACAGTTCGGACTCGAGCAGCGGCTCCGGGATGGCGCCGCAGTTGACCGCGACGAAGGGCCGGCCGGCGCGCGGGCTGGCGGCGTGGATGGCGCGGGCCAGCAGCTCCTTGCCGGTGCCGCTCTCGCCGCGGATCAGCACGGGGGCCTGCGAGGCCGCGACCAGGCGCGCCTCGGCCAGCACCTCGGCCATCACGTTGGAGCGGCTGACGATGGACTCGCGCCAGGCCTGGTCGGTGCTGTCGTCCTGGCGCGCGGCGGTGAGGGTCAGGGCTTGCGCGATGGTCTCGAGCAGCGCGCGGCCGTCGAAGGGCTTGGTCAGGTAGGTGTAGACGCCCTGGGCGGTGGCGGCGACGGCGTCGGGGATGGTGCCGTGCGCGGTCAGCAGGATCACCGGCAGCGCGGGATGGCGCTCGCGGATCACGTTGAACAGCGCCAGGCCGTCCATGCCGGGCAATTGGACGTCGCTGAGCACCAGCGCGGGGCGCTGCACGTCCAGCTGCGCCAGCGCCGCTTCGGCGCTGGCGACGGCGGTGACCTCGTAGCCGGCGGCCTCCAGCCGCATCGAGAGCAGCTTCAGCAGGTCGGCATCGTCGTCGACGATGAGAAGCCGCGTACCACTGCTCATGTGAGCCCCTCGTCCACGTGCCGTGGCCGGTCCCCCGGGGGGACGTGAGCTTGCTTGGGGCGGCCCTGCGCGGCGCTCATGGCTTATCCAAAGCCGAACGCGGTCCACCGAGGCTGCGTTCAATCGCCTTCAGCGCCTCGAGCTTGCGGTTGGCGTCGTCGAGGCGGCGCTGCAGGTCGTCGCGGGCCTGGCGGGTCTTGTCGAGTTCGGTCTCCATGCGGCGCTGCTCGGCGACGCGGTCGACCAGCAACTGCGCCATCGGGCGCCATTCATTGGCCTCGGGCCGGGTGTCGCGCAGCACCTGGTCGAGCAGGGTCTGGGCGCGGAAGGTCTCGCCGTTGTTGTGGCTGAACATGAGCGCCAGCGCCAGCTGCACGGCGTTGCCGGGGGGCAGGGCGGCGTCGTCGCGCGGCGCGACCTCCTGGGCCAGCTCGAGCGGGCTGAGCTGCCGGATGCGGTCGTTGGCGTTCAGGATGATGCGGGCGGCGTTGTCGGTCGGGGCGACGACGGGCACCTGCACCGGCACTTCGACGCGGACCTCCTTGACGATGACCTTGGGGGGCTGCTGGGCGCAGCCGGTGGCGAGAAGGACCGCGAGCAGGGCGGCGTGAGTCCGGGCCGGGATCGGGATCAGGCGTCGGCGGACTTCGGGGACCGGGGCGTGTGGGCGCATGGCAGCGTGACTCTGAAATGGGCGCCCTGGGTGGCGGGCAGCAGGTCGATGTGACCGCCGTGGGCGGCGATGTATTCCTTGACGATGGACAGGCCGATGCCGGTGCCCTTGAGGGCGTCGTCGGGCTGGCGTTCGCCGCGATAGAAGGGCTCGAAGATGCGGGCCTGGTCCGCCGGCGCGACGCCCGGGCCGTCGTCGCGCAGGTCGATGATGAGCTGGCCGTCCTGGCGCGCGAGCGTGATGTCCACGCGGCCACCGGGCGGGGCGAAGCGTATCGCATTGGAGAGCAGGTTGCCGAACGCGGCCGCGATCTTGGCCGGGTCGACGTCGGCCTCGAGCGGTCCGCCGGACAGGTTGACCTGCAAGCCGCGTGCCTGCCACTGCAGGCGCTGGTGATCGATCGTGCCCTGGATCAGGGACATCAGCTCGGTGCGGCGCGGCTTGAGGTCGCGGGCCTCGAAGGCGGCGGCGTTGAAGCGCAGCAGGTCCTCGATCTGGCGCTGCAGCACGGCGGTGTTGTCGCGCAGGATGCGGGCGACCTCCTTCTGCTTGCCGTTGAGGGGGCCGGCGACTTCGTCCTCGAGCAGCGCGGTGCCCTCGCGCAGCGCGGCCAGCGGGGTCTTGAGCTCATGCGAGACATGGCGCAGGAAGCGCGCCTTGTCGGCGTCGAGTTCGGCCAGCCGCAGCCGCAGCCAGTCCAGGCGCTGGCCGATGGAGCGCAGGTCGGCGGGGCCGGGGATCTCGATGCGGTCGTCCAGGCGGTTCTCGCCCAGGCCGGCGATGGCGCGCTCCAGGCGCCGCAGCGGCCGGGTGAGGAAGATGCCGAAGACCAGCGACAGCAGCGCGGCGAGCGCGATCGCGCCCAGCACCTGCTGGCCGAGCAGCACGCGGCCGTTCTCGAGCTTGTCCTGCAGCACGCGGTTGCTGGTTTCGGCATGGCGGCGGACCTCCTCGGCGAGCGTGCCGGTCTGGGCGCCGAGCTCGCGGAAGCGGGCGAGCAGGTCGGTCTCGCGTTTGCGCGCGGCCAGGGGGTTGGGCGCGCGCGGCGTGTCCATCAGCGCGCGGACTTCGGCGAGCTTGCGCTTCCAGGCGTCCAGCGGCGGGGCGGCCAGGCCCTGCGCGCGCAGCTGGCCGATCAGGTGCTCGGCGTCGTCGGCGTCCTCTTCGAAGCGCTGGCGCAGCGCGTGGTCCTCGAGCACGGCGTACTGGCGCGCGGCGCGCTCCATGCTGACGCCGCGGTCGCCGAGCTGCTGGACTTCGCTGCTCATGCGGGCGGCGCGCACGACGGCCTCGCGGCTTTGCACGGTCAGGCGCTCGAGCGTCAGCAGCCCGCCCAGCGAGGCGGCCGCGAGCAGGCCGGCGATCGACAGGAAGCCGATCAGCAGCATCTGGCGGAAGGAGATGCGGTTCAACATCGGGCGGCATGTTAGCCGCGGCGGCGCTCGCTCCTCTTACCTCTTCGCCCGCTTGCGGGAGAGGGCGGGAGGGCCAGCTGCGGTGGAAGTGCCGATCCTCGCGGGTGAACCCTCCCCGGCTTTCGCGAACGGTGAAAGCAGTCCCCGCCACTCCCGCATTCCGTTTTCGCGCCGGGCTTCCCAGAATCCGTCCTCGACAAGGAGACATTCACCATGGAAGCTGCGCAAGGGCTGCAGGCGTTGCAAGGACTGCGCGTCGTCGAGATGGGCCAGCTGATCGCCGGGCCGTTCGCCGGCAAGACGCTGGGCGACTTCGGCGCGGACGTGATCAAGATCGAGGCTCCCGGCAGCGGTGACCCGCTGCGCAACTGGCGGATGATCCAGGACGGCACCTCGGTGTGGTGGCAGGTCCAGTCGCGCAACAAGCGCTCGATCGCGCTGGACCTGCGCCAGCAGGAGGGCCAGGACATCGCCCGCGCGCTGATCGCCGAAGCCGACGTGCTGGTCGAGAACTTCCGTCCCGGCACGCTCGAGGGCTGGGGCATGTCCTACGAAGAACTGTCCAAGGCGAATCCCGGCCTGATCATGCTGCGCATCAGCGGCTACGGCCAGACCGGCCCGTACCGCGACCTGCCCGGCTTCGGCATGATCGGCGAGGCCATGGGCGGCCTGCGCCACCTCACCGGCGAGCCCGGCCGCGTGCCGGTGCGCTGCGGCATCTCGATCGGCGACACCCTCGCCGCGCTGCACGGCACCATCGGCGTGCTGACCGCGCTCTATCACCGCGAGGTCAACGGCGGCCGCGGCCAGGTCATCGACGTGGCGCTGACGGAGGCCGTGCTCAACGTGATGGAGAGCCTGATCCCCGAGTACAGCGCCTTCGGCGCCGTGCGCGGCCCCGCGGGCTCGGCGCTGCCGGGCATCGCGCCGTCCAACGCCTATCCCTGCGCCGACGGCGTCGTGCTGATCGCGGGCAATGGCGATTCGATCTTCAAGCGCCTGATGCAGGTGATCGGCCGCGACGACCTCGCCAGCGATGCGTCACTCGCCGACAACGCCGGCCGCGTCGCCCGCGTCGACGAGATCGATGCCGCCATCGGCGCCTGGTCCGCGGCGCGCAGCGTCGAGCAGGTGCTCGCGCGGCTGGCCGAGGCCAGCGTGCCGGCGGGCCGCGTCTACACCGCCAAGGACATCGTCGAGGACCCGCACTTCCGTGCCCGCGACATGATCCTGCGGCAGCAGACCCGCGACGGGCATGAGCTCGACGTGCCCGGCATCGTCCCCAAGCTGATGGGCACGCCGGGCGCGGTGCGCCGCGCCGCGCCACGGCTGGGCGGCGACACCGACGAGGTGCTGCGCGAGATCGGCCTCACCGCCGCGCAGATCGCCGCACTGCGCGAGCGCAAGATCGTTTCCTGAGGTCCGCGATAACCGCCTTCCGCTCAACGCCGTGCGCCGCGCTCCTCAGGGCGTGGTGGCCAGCAACGGTGGCGAAGGCGGCCGCACCGGTGGCGCGAAGCTGGAGATGCCCGCGCTGCCGGCGTCCGGCTGGCCGGCGATCCCCTGCTTGAGCAGCTCGGCTGCCCGCTGGATTGAGCCGGCTTCCGTGACAGGTTCGGCAGGAGCCTCGGCGGCCGCGGGCTCGCTCACGAACCCGGGGCCGGCCTGGGGCTCGTTCACGGAGTGGGACTCGGTCTCGGTCTCTGCGCCGCCGGTGCTGAAGCTGACGTCCAGCAGCTTCAGCTGCTGGGCCCGCTCCAGCGCCGGACGCAACCCGGCGAGCAGGGCGCGCACGCGCACCGCTTCGGTTGAGGCGCCTTGCGGTTCTTGAAGATCGAGGCGCATGCCCGTGACGGAGGCGCGCAGCGCCTCCAGCTTCAGGTACAGCGGGTCCATGGCTTGCGCCACTTCGTCGCTGCCGTGACCCTTCTTGAGGAGCTCGGCTTCAAGCGTGTCGTAGAAGCGCTTGACGACCCTCAGCATGACGTAGGCGGCCCCGTCCGGCTTGGACACCTTCGCCCCGCCTTCGCCCGGGATCAGGCTGACGGATGGGCCAAGTCGCACTGGCACCCAATCACTCGATTCAATGGATGACGAATCGTCGTGAACGAAGGCGCTGTGATTTCCGTAGGCAAGGGCATTGGTCAGTGCATTGGGCCCGAAGATCCAATGCGCGCTCGCCATCCTGACGAGCGAGCGGGAGATGGTGCGCACCGAAAATGGGTTGGTGGCGAACTCCCTCAGCCATCCAATGACCTGCTCGCGGAACGTGAACAGGAAGTCGTCGTGGAGCAGCGGGGACCCCGTGGAATCCCATAGTTGAGCGCTCAGGATGGAGACTCGCAGCGTGCCGGGCAGGCGTGCGTCGTCCCCGGCCTCAAGACTTTGCTGGATGTCCTCTGCGCTTGTCAGGCCTCGCCCGGCCAGACGCTCGATCTGCTCGATCCCTGCCGAGATGGCGGGGTTGTGGACCATCTTCACAACGGCGTCCAGTGGCAGATCGCCAAACAGATCGCGCAGTTGAATGACCCGTTCGACCTGTTTCAGCGTCGTGATGCCGCCGAAGAACAGCGCCTCGGCTTCATCCCAGCCGATTCCGGCATTCCTTAGGCGTTTGATCGGCTGGCCCGCTCGTCCTTCGGCATAGGCGACTGTCAGCGGCGTTCCAGCGGGTGCGATGTACAAGGTTTTGCCGTTCACCTGACGCGTCGTCCAGGGCTTCGCCGCAGAGGCGGGAGGAATCGTTGAGGACAAGACGGCGTCCAGCAATCCGAGAGCCATTTCCTGCTGCAGCAAGGGAAGCTTTTGTTCGATGTCGCGGTTCAGGACGACCGATTGCCGCGTGGTGTCCTGCGTGGGTTTGACGTGGATGTCGTACCCGTAGGCCGCTGCGGCAAGCACCGCCAACTGGAAGCGCGTCGTGGACATGTTGGCCAGGTCGAGGCCGTGTCTGCCGTCCTCGCCCAGTTGAGCGTCCCTGGCGTCCAGGATGCGCCGCGCGAGGTCCAGGACCATTCGGATCTCTGCGCCGACAACCGGATCATTCGCTGGTCCCTCCTTCGGGACCAGGGCGAGCTGGTCCTGCAACCAGGCTGGCACCCACGCCGAGGCATCGACCTGGGTGATGCTCGCGGGGAGTGGCGCCAGTTTCCCCTTCATTCCGCCAAAGGCGGGGGTCAGCCAGTTGCCCTGACGCATCGTCGCGTTGATGACGTCGTCGGCGATCTTTTCGATCAGGTCCTTGTCTCTGACCTTTTCCGCAGGGTCCCACGCATCGGTCAACCACGAAGCCACCTGCGCCCACAGCGAGGGAGGCACCGGCGTCCAGGTCCGATAGAACTCGACCCTGTTGTCGACGAGCTGCACGAGGTGGTGACCCGAACGATGGCGGACGGCGTCAAGGTACTCCTGGTGACGCCATCGGTCCGCCATGTTGACGCGGATGAAGTCAAGCAGGTCGAGATTCGTCTTGTCGAGGCGCGGATGGGTCTGGACATCGTGCGCGATCAGGTCCCATGGCAACCCGCCATGGCGGCGCAGCTCGCCCGCACGCGCGATCTGCTCATCGGATTGAATGCCGCGCAAGGCCAGCGACCGGGATTCCTCGCCGGTGAAGCCGGCCTTCTGCAAGCGGTCGATCAGCGTGCCGGCGCCGGCTTCCGCCGTGGTGAATCGAACTTCGTCGAACCAGACATACGGAAAGTTGCCGCTGACGCCGACGATCTCGTATTCGGAGTAGGGGACGCCGTTCGTGCTGATCGCAATTGACTTGGTGTAAGCACCATTGGCCGTCTCAAATGTCTCGGAAACGTCGACCCGCGTCTTGTCCTTCCGAATGGCCTGCACCTTCCAGCGCGCGACCGGTACGGACGCCGGCCCGGCTCTCCGCGCGGCTTCCAGCCATTGCGTCATCGGAGCGTCCGTGCTGACGCTCAGCTCCAGGGACGCCAGGGCGACCGGGTGTAGGAACTTGAAGCTGATCGATTTGTCCGGAGTCACGGACGGCTGTAGACCTTGAGTGGCGGCGGGCCGCCAGGAGGAAACCTCCTCCGGCAAAGTGTCCCCCGCGAGACCGTGGCCATCGACGAGGTTCTCAGGAAGGGAGCGCTTCTCCCATGCGCCTGGGACCGTGACGGGCTCATGGCTCAGCAGCCCTTGTTGCCAGAGGGCCACGACAGCGGGAAGGGGGAAGTTCCCTCCCTGCTCTGTATTCGCATTCTTGACGTCAGCAATGGGCGAGCTGTTCTCTACGCTGCTGTAGTAACTGTTGTTGGCCTTCTTCTTTGCTCGTTCGGCGTAGTACTCCGCACGTTTCCTATTGCGTTCCTCGATATGTGGGCGGGGAGCTCCCGGCGACTGCCCGTCTGAATTGAGCACCTGACCAGGCTCGATGTCGTAATCGATTCCGGGCTGGCGTGTCTCGTGCTTCAGTGCGAACTCGGCGCCCGTCTCATCGAGCTTCATGTAGAGCTTGGACACGTACTGGTGATTCGTCGTGTCCGGGCTCTTGAATGTCGGTGCCTCAACGGTGATCCACGCCGACCGATCCCCTTCTTCGTAGGATTGTCGGTTGGCGTTGCTCAGTACGATGTCCTGCGCCAAGATCCCCGCGTTCCACAGGCGCGCCAGGACGGTGTACTCGTACACCCCCGCCAGATGCATATCGGCGATCCAGGCGTCATCCTTGATACCAAGGACCATCATGGTTCGCGCCAGACGTTCCGCTGCCGGTGCCGAACGTCCTTTCAACTGCAGGACCGCGACCAGCATGGCGGATGACGTGCCCTTGGAAGGAGCCTGTTTGCCATCCAGGAGGTTGATGAACTCGGTCAGCCGCTTGGTGGCTTCTCGCCAGTCTGACAGTCCGATGCCGCCGAGATGATCTGCAGCCCAGGACTCATAAGCTTGGAGCTCGGTCATCGACAAGGCTCGGCGCAAGACCTGCTCGTTGTAGGCCCAAGGCATGTGCCGCCATCCAGATTCCTGAGAATCTCTCTCCATCACGAAATCCAAGGTCCGCGATGCGAGGTGGCGCAGCAGCGCCGCCTGACCAGGAGACACCTTGATGTCACTTGCAGCAAAGCTGTCGATGAATGAAGCCGGCAATTGCCAACTGCCACCGTCCGCGACGATGGCGAGCAACTCGTGGATTCGCTGCAACTGCTGAAAGGTTCTGCTGCGAATGCCCAGGGTGATTTCCATCGGCATTCCTCTCATGCGCAGGTAGCCGTTCACGTCCCTTGTCGTGTAGGCGTCATCGCCGCTCTGTCTGCCGTTCTTGAGGTCGGCGGCGATTCGATTCGCTCCTTCGCTGACCGGCTTGGCGGGTGGCGTCACGGCATCGCCGGACTCATGACTCACGAGTTCCCAAGCTTCGGGTGCACGGTGATAGTCCGGCAGCGTAACGACGGACGGCCTGTCCCCCGAGATCTGTGCTTCCAGCGCGTGACCATGCGAGCGGAAGGCGCGTTGCCGGCCCATCCAGACCTTTCGCGCCTTGGCCGTGAGGTCCCAGGGCGCAGCGGGCTTGGACATGACGATATGTGAGCCCGGTGCGGTGGCAAGAATGTCTCCCTCGTCGGTGGACGGCAGATGCACCATGCAGCCGTTCTCAAAGACTGGAAGCGCGAAGCGCTGACCATCGACTTCCACCGACAGGCGGCGCGCCTGAGGTGCCGTGGCATCGCCGAGGATCGTGATCTTGCCGCCCGAGAGTTCGAGCACGAGATCGGCGTCCGAGCCCGACAGACCTATTCCATCCAGGAATTCCTTCTTGCTGATGCCCTCCAGTTTGAGCACGTCCAGCGCCCCGTCTCTCGCAAGGCTGTTGATCACAAGCGATTGCCCGGCCCTGATCAGATAGACGTCCGCCCCCTTTCCGCCCGAGAGGACCGACCCATCGACAAGATTCCGCGCGTCGATCTGATCGTCCTTGTCGGAACCTTGGCCAGGATCCTGCTTCGCCACATCCTGTGTGGAGGGGGGATCGGAAGGCGCATCCTTGGCGTCAGTGCTCGCGATCTGGAAGGGAGGCTCGGAACGAATGGGCCCTTCAGCTGGATCATCATGTCCGGGCATGACGAGGATGACGGGTTTCCGTTCCTTGTCGTTCGCCCACACCCTCGGCTCATCAGGTGCGTCCTTTGTCGAGGCAAGCCTATGTCCGGATAAACGCAACCGCAGCGGCGTGAAGGCCTCTGCGGCGTCCGCGGGCGCAGTCTCGACGATGAGCACGTCGTTGCCATCGACGACATGACGAAGGCGATCGACCGGAATGTCGAGCGAGATCTCGATGGGCGTTGACATCACCGGATCGACGCGGAACTCACCGGATCCCGAGGACAGGTGATACCGGACATACGCCCGGCCTGCCGACAATGTCCGCCGCGAGTTGGGGGTGGCCTTGCCGTGCATGACATGCTTGTCCAGCAGAAGGGAAGTCACGCTTGCGTCCTTGATCACCGAAGGTGTGATCAGAATGACGGCGGTTCCTACCGCATCGACGAGAGTGAGCGGATTTGTAGGTGTCGTGACGCCTTCGGTTGCCGGAGCGACTCGGTCGAAGTAGCGCTCCAGCGTCAAGGAGTCCTTGTCGACGCTGAGGATCAGGTGCTGGCCTTGTCGGCGATAGCTGACGGCCTCGTGCAGTACATCGAGACTCAGCAGCAGCTTGGACGAGGCGTCGCCGACATCGACGACGGCGCCGCTGATCCCACGCAGCCAGATGGCCATATCGGTCGAGGTGCTGAAGATCCGATTGCCGTTGCGAATCGTGTAGGTGTTGTTTCCGCCATGGCCTCGGATCTCCGCGGACTTGGACAGGATGTCGAATTGCTCGTCATCCTCGTGACCGAGAACTTTGACGTTGCCGGCATTGCGGATACTGATCCGATGCATCCCATAGGCGAGCGAGTCTCCAAGTCCTGGCAATTGGATCAGATGGGTGTGCTCCCGGCCGTCCCGGGTCTTGTCGCCCGTGATCGCCACGTCAGAACCGTCCGCATCGATCTGGACTTCGTCCTTGGCAGGGTTTCCTTGACCTCGTTCGGGGTGACCCCACAGTGTGATCGAGTCAGGCTTTGTTACTTGAAAAATGTCTTCGTGGATGCTCCCGTAGAGGGCGTTGTTGCTCAGGCGTCCCCCTTGAAACAACTGTCGCTTTGGCTCGCGGAGGCCAAACACGAAGCCGAACTCCCCTTGAGGGGGTGTGTCAAGCGCGAGCCACGCGGTCGCAGAAGACGAGTCGGCGGAGGGGCGCCTGTATTCAGGGAAGGACCTTGCAACGGACCTCTTGGCCTGCATGACGAAGTTGTAGTACTGCGTCGTCGTGACGTCGCGAAAGACGGTGCTTTTGACGGGAGTCTCGACGTCAGGAACAAAGAACCTGCCAAAGCCCTGCTTTGCGAGACGCTTCATCTCGAAATGCATGGCGTCCTTGAACTGTTCCGTGAGATTCCTTGAGAGTGCCTCCTGCGCGGTAACGGCTGCCTTCGCCACCTCGGCTCTCGCCGCCGCCTTCGTCTGAAGACCAATGGACTTCGCATAGAGGGCCTCAACCTGCTCCCAAAAGGTGGTCGATTCGTGGAAGTAGTCGCCGTACTCACCATGCCACAGCAATGTCCCCGCCAGCAGGCCGGCGGAGATCAGGATCACCGCGAAGGGCCCCGACGCGGCGCCCATGAAGGCTGCCGCGCTGGCGAGGGCGGTCTTGGCGGCGAGGGCCGCCCCCGCCAGAAACACCTTGATTCCGATGACGGTGCCTGCAACGGCCATCCCGACAGCGGCCCCGGTCATCACGGTGTTGGCGATGAGACTCTTGAAAGCGTAGCTGTCCGTGCTCTGCCCGCTCTTGACGAAGGCGTCCCATTCCGCGATGCACGCGGCCAAGCCGACGCCGGCCATCAAGACATTGCCGACGCCACCTGCCAGGCCGGCGCTCAGTCCGCGGAGCAGCTTGAAGCGTGCGACGACGCTGAGCGTGCTCAGCTTCTTGCCCAGCAGCATGAACAAGGGAGACGCCACGACGCTGCTCAACTGGATCGTGGTGAGTCCGACTGCAGCAGAGGTCATTTCCCGCCCATGCGTCAGCAACTGGAAGATGCCCATCACGGTGTCGATGAGGTCGACCGTTCCGTCCATCTGTCTCATCAGCTTGGGCGGCGGCTTGGGTTGATTTCGACTCCTGTGCATGAAGGTCCGCACGTCATCCGATGCCGACTTCCAAAGCGATCGATACACCCCCTTGGGCAGCTTGCGCAGCGCCCGGTCCGCGTAGGCCAGCTTCACGCCCGGCTCGCCATCCATGAGCACTTTCAGGCGCTCACTATCGAGCGTCACGCCCTGTCCATCGACCTTCACCAGCCCGATCTCCCGAAGACTGGCCAGCGCATTGGTCTTGTTCACGCCCTGGATCTTCTCGAAGTCGATGTCCAGGTCCTCGCCTTGCGCCGCCCGCCGGCCGATCTCCGCGATCGTTTTCTCGACCGGATCCAGGGCCGCCTGACCAGGTGAGGAGGGGGCCATCTTCAGCAGGTCATCGGCCTCGATGCCCGCGCGCGCCATCCACGCCTCGAATCCCGCGCGCGTCGTCTCGTCGAGCTTGCTGAAGATCTCCCCGAACAGGCTCGACGGCCTGGCGTCCTCGCCCCGCAGCGCCTTGAGCATGCCGGCATCGTTGGACTTGGCGTCCTCTGCCGCCGCGGCCGTCAACCGGGCCGTGAGGGCCTCGACCGCCTCGGGCGCTTCGCCGATGAACACGGAGCCTGCGCCGTCATGCGTCTTGCGCTGCGCCAGCCACTGGCCCAGCGCGCGAGCCCGCGCCGCGACGCCGGCGTCGACCTTCTCCGGCACCAGCTTCGCCCATTGCTCGAAGAGCTCCGGATCGATCTTGAGCCCCAGCGCCGGATCGCTCGGATCGTCGGCGATCGATCGCAGCAGGTCGCCGGTGATGGGCTTCCCATCGATCTCCCCGCCCAGCGACGCCAGGAACTCGGCCGGCACGTCGTGGCCGGCCAGGCGCACGGCGTGACTCGAGAGCGAATCGGCCGGGGAATCCGGATCGGGCAGCGCCGGCAACGGCCTTGCGTCGTCGACCTTCACATCGGCCGGCGTCTGCAACTGCTCGATCCGCTGCTTGCGGCGGGGCAGCAGCGTCGACAGCAGGTCGCCGCGATGCACCAGGCTGCCATCCGGATACTTCTGCCACCCCGACGTCCCCTCAGGCGCGGTATCGGCCAGATAGACCGGCGCGGGCAAGATCCCCTTGCGAGCCAGTTGCACCGCCGCACCGTGGACGACGTCCAGCACACGCAGCACCGCATGCTCGAGGCCGCCGGCCTCGATGGACCGGGCGATCTTCGTCACCGCGTCCGCATCGATGGTGAACGGCCGGCCGCTCAGCGCCGCCTGCACCAGCGCCAGCGTCTGGCGAGCCAGCGCCCCCCGGACCGGGTTCCGCGCGGCCTGCCCCGGCAGCGCCTCCATCGCGCGCACCGCGGACTCCATGCCGCACAGCAGGGCCACGTCGGCGAGCGGCATGTCGGCGGCCTTCAGATGCTTCCACAGCAGCTTGCCGGGAAGCCGGACCTTGTCGATCAGCCCCATGGGGAGATCGCTCCAGGTCACGCGCGCGACCATCGGGCCGCGCTCGCCATACAGACGGGAAAGGGTCAGAGTGGCTTCGCGCAGTTTGGCCGGATCGCGCGACCACAGGCCATCCGCGAGCGACCTGGCGGCGCTGGCCAGCAGGTCCGCGTCCACCTCGACCTGGTCGCCGTACATCGACGCCAGGCGCTGCTTGACGGCCTCGAACACCTCATCGGGTGCCTGTCCCTCGAGCGTCGCAATGCCGGCCCTGGCCTGCGTCTCCTCCAGCGCGGCCCACAGCTCGGAGAGCTTGCCGGCCTGACCCGGCCGGAGATGGCCGGCCTCTTCCCGAGAGACCGCCTTGAGGGCGGTCAGCCCGTATCCATCGGCGTCCGCGAGCGGGTACCTGTCGAGCAGGACCGCAGGCGAGGGATCTCCGCGGCCGCTGGAGCTCGCGCCATCGGCAGGCAGCAGGGCGTCCAGACCGTCGTCCGCCGTCGTCGCCTCGGCAGACGCGTCGTCCGTGCGAAGCCGCTCGATCGTTTCCTTTCGGTCGGACAGCAAGGTCGGGAGCAGATCGCCCCGATGAACCAGGATGCCGTCCTCATGGAGCTCCCATCCCGCGCCCGATCGTTTCGTGTCCCGGGTCAGGTAGATCGGCGCCGCCATCACACCGTGTTCCGAGCGCTGTTTCACCGTGCCGTGCACGGCTTCCAGCACGTCGAGTCCGGCGCGTCCCGCCGGCGTGTCTCTGGACAGCTGGTCGAGGCTCTCCAATTCGACCACGTACGGCCGGCCGCTCAACTCCGCCTTCAGCAGCGCCAGTGTCTGACGGCCCAGCGCCGGCCGGGTCGCGGCCGGCCCCATGTCGGGCGACAGCCGCTCCAGGACCGGCAAGCCGGCCTCCAGCCCCTGCATCAGGGCGCCTTCGGTCCGTGAGATCAACAAGCTGTCCGGTTGCTGCGCGATCAAGTCCTTGGGCAGGTTCGTGTCGCCGACCAGTCCCATGGCGCGCTCCAGCGCCAGGGGCCATTGCCAGCTGCGCTCGCTCCGCCCGAGAGGGATCCGGTCGAGCGCTCGCAGGCTCTCCTGGAATTTGCGCGGGTGCTGGCGCCAGAGACCCTCGGCGATCAGGCGCGAGGCCTCGCCCAGGACGCTCGCGTGCTCATCGCCGATGCCCGGATACAGCGTCTTCAGGCGCGTGTGCACGGCGTCCACGAGCTCCGCGGGGGCCGGATCCGTCAGCGGATTGATGCCGGCCTTGACCAGGGTCTTCCCGAGAGCGAGCACGGTGTTGCGCAGCCGGCCGGGCGGGTACTTGTCTTCAACGGTGATCGCTCCCGAGACCTTGTCGCGTTTGAAGATCACGGTCACGTTCGGCGCGTGTATCCGGCGCGGCGCGGTACGGTGCCGTTGTGTGTGGCGAAATGCTCTCGATCTGGTTCTGGTCCAGAGCACATGCCTGAATGTCGTGACCTCGCCCGAGTCGGTGACCAGTCCTTCGTCATGGGCGGTCTGCAGGAAGGGCCTGCCGAAGCTCTTGCCTGCGAAGCCCGATTCCAACTCGCATCCCGACAGCACGACCTTGTCCACGAGTTGGGGGATGCCATATGTGCGCAGGGCATCCTTTGCCATGCTGGCCAGACTCTTCGCGTCGTAGCCTTCCTGCACCGTCATACCGCCACCATTCCACAGCCGTCGTCCATGGCCATGAATGGTCAGCTTGATCTCGGTGCCCGGGCCAATGCGCTTCTCCAGGCCGGCGCCGTGAACGACGCGCGAGGCCCCTTCCTGGTCCAATTGGATCCAGATGCTCTTGTCCGGGTTCTTCGCGACCCACGCTTCAGTGATCTCCTGGATGGCCCCATCGCCGCCGATCTGGAGGTTGATGAGCACACGGTCCAGCGGGTCGGTCGTCGATGCCGCCGTCGCCATCGATCTGCTGGGCTTGGACCAGTTCTTCAACGGCAGGTAGGTCACGCTCGCCCAACTGGCCTTGGAGTCGTTGGAGGTTTGAAGGATGGCGTCCAAATGAAACCTCCATGCGCCGGAGGAGGTCCGTTCGGCCAACACGACGTCTCCTGCCTCGATCTGGCCTGCATCGAGGCGCAGCTCGTGGGGAAGTTCGCGCATGCCCCGGAAGTGGGAGACGCAGAATTCCTCGAGGAATCGCAGGCTGGCGTCCTGTTGCCGCAGCGCCGCCTCGCCGTCATCCGGCTTCCATGGCTGGAATCTGACCGTCTTGCTGAAGGACTCCTGGCCTTGGATCGTCGTGAGCGTGAGCGTCCCGGCCGCGCGGTCCAGTGTCTGGACGAAGTTCTCGCCCTCGAACTCGAGAAACTTCCAGGGCCCGCTGTCGTCAAGGTCGGGCGCAGGCGCAAGCGAGGGGCGCCCCGGCACGTCGGTCAGTACGTCGTCCTGGCTGGGGATGGTCCATCCATCCCACCCCCAGGTGATCACGGGGGGGGCGAGCGCCGCGCCATCGGCCATCTGGCGCAGGTCCGGATAGAGCTTCCAGAACGCAGCCAGCCGGGCCTGGTCGGCCGGGTCCGCGGAAGCGGCCAATGCCCGGATGAAGTCCGCGTTGATCTTCAGCGGGTTTCTCATCAACACGGATCGCAGGACCTCCTCGATCTGATGGGAGAGTTGCCCCTTCATGCCCGGGCTGACGATGTCGTCGGTGATCGTCCCATCCGCCTTCATGGCCGCGATGCGCCGGTTGATCGCGCGTATCCCTTCGAGCAGCAAGACGTTGGCGCGGCCCACCATGCGCTCGGTGTCGGGCGCGCTCAGCATGTGGCGGGAGCGATCACTGGCGCTCGCTCCCGGGCGCGCGCCGATGGCATACAGATCGCGCCATGTGGACCCTAGCGCCTGGGCGATCTTCGTGAGCGAGAGCTCGATGAGCAGGGGCTCGCCCCCCCACATGCCGTCCGCCAGATGCTTCGCGGCGATGTCCAGGGCCTCGGCGTCCTTTGCATCATCGGCGCTCATCTGCGCCTCGAACGCTTGCCTGGCCGCCGTGATGAGGTCGTCGGGGACGGGCGAGGGGGAAACTTGCGAGGACTCGGACGCCCAGGACCGCGCCCATCGCAACAACAGCGGCGACAAAGGGCCGTAGCCGAAGAAGTCGGGCTCGAAACTGTCGGGTTGTCTCACAAACCGGTTGCTGCCGTCCGGAAGGCCATCCCAGTCGGTGGCCAGGACACGCGGCGGCGCGGCCCATTGGTCGCCCGCCCGCTTGGCGATCACGAAGCGGCCGAGCTTGAGTTCGTCCCCTTCATAGGTCAGCACGTCGGGCATGAACTTGTGCGGCGAATCGGCCGGCTCATGCAGGAAGTTGGCGACGATGAAGTCGTCCATCGCCTGGATCGCCTTGTTCTGTTCGCCGCGCTCGTTCGACAGGGGATCGGCGTCGGATGGCATGAACTTCAGCAGCGAGTCGCTCCGCGCCCCACCCGGCTCGGCGGGCCAGACGATCTTGATCGTCCCCGCTTTGCGGTCGAGGTTCTGCGTCGCGCCCGGCATGAATCTGGCGAGGCTGAGCAGCGGACTGGCGTCGTTGAACCTGGTGTCCAGCGGTGTGCCCAGCCGCTCGATCGTCTCGCGATGCCTGGGCCGCAGTTCCGGAAGGAGATCGCCGCGATGGAGTTGGAGGCCCTCCTCGTGCGTCTCCCATTTGGGGTCTGGGCGCCTTGCGTTGCTGGACAGGTAGATCGGCGCCTCCATCAACTGCCTGCGATGCAGTTGCATCGCCGTGCCGTGCGTGATCGCGAGGACGCTCAGCGCCGCATGGTCGTGCGGGCTGTGGGATCCGGCCATGCGTTCCACGGCATCCACATCGACGGCGAACGGCCTGCCAGTCAACGCCGCTTGCACGAGCGCCAAGGTCTGACGGGCTCGCGCCAGATCGTCCGGACCCGAGCCGGCGCCGGCCGGCAGCTTGTGCATGGCCCCGACCGCTTCCTCCGCGCTGTCCACCAACGCCGCTTCGGCGATCGGCATGTCGAGCTCAGCGGGATACTTCTTCCGCTCCTCGAGCGGCAGCCGTGCCTTGCCGATCAACCCCATCGGCAGATCGCGCCACGTGGTGAACGCCACGAGGTCGCCTGCTGGGCGGTAGTGCCGGACGAGTGCATTGAACGCCTCGCCAAGCTCCGCGGGCGCGTTGCGCCACACTGCGTTCGCGATCGATGCGGCGATGCGCCCCAAGTCGCCATTCAGCTTGAGCGTGGTGTCGTAGGACGTGAGAACTTTCATCACCGCGTCGATGACCCCACCGGGTGCTGCGGCCGCGCGCGCCTTGATGCCGCACCGCTCCAGCGTCGTCTTCAGCGTCGACACCAGTTCTGACAGCGCACCCGCCCGGCCGGGACGGGGACTTGGCAACTGCGAGCGAGGGCCTATCGCGACCGTGGCCAACCGGTTGACATCGGCGAGGCCCGGCTCTTCGAGCGGGGCCGAAACGGTCGGCCTGCGAGTGGCGGCGTCCTTGCCGGAGTCCGCGCCTTGCGTGCGAGGCCTCGAAGGCGCCTCCTTTTCGCCGCTCATCCAAGCCGTCGGACGCTTCGCGGACTGTTCCGCGAGCTCTTCCGCAGACCCGGTCGCGTCAGCCGCATTGTCGGGATGCTTGCGCTTCTGCGCGCCCGTCGGCTGCTGTGGATCGGACGTCTGCGGCGCCGGGCCCTCGCCGGAAAGCCATTCGGCGCTGCGGCGATGCGCTTCGGAGACCGTCAGAGCGCGGGGTATCAGTCCCTCCGCGACGAGCTGTGAATGCACCTGGCGAATCGTTTCCAGTCCGTCAGTCTGCCCGGTGGTCGATGGCCCCCGCCATTGCCCGTCCGCCAACGCGCTGTCCTCGACCACGAAGGGCGTCGACAGGATTCCGGACTGGAAGAACATCGCATGCGCGAAGGCCATCAAGACCCGGTCCGGCTGGCGAAGGCGATATTTCAGATGGAGCTGTGCAGTCACCGTCCGCATCGCGGCGATGAAGGCGGCATCCGCCAGCGCCAGCGGCTTTGCATAGGTGGGGGCCGGGGATCCCGGTGTCTGCCCTGGCCGATACCAGCCGGGCAGGTCGCCACGCACCGTCACGACCGGGAGCATCAGGCCGCGTCTGGCCAAGTCGAAGCCCTGGGAGATATTCGTGTAGGCGTCGAACAGTTTCTTTGGATCGCTGTTTCCCAGCCCCGCGAGCAGTTGGCTTGCCGCCGCCGTGAGCAGCCTTTGGATCTGCCCGACCAGTGCCGGGGTCAGTCTGGCCTCGACTGCCCGCTGAGCCGCACGCCGGGCCTGCTCGGGCGAGGCCGTTGCCGGCGTGTCGACGTCCCATGCCAAGAGTTGCCAGAGTGTCGCCAACACGAACGGATCTCGCAGGCGGACCGGTGACTGGTCCAGGCTTGATGCGAACGAAGGGCGGCTCAGGTGAAGCGCTTCGGCGAGTCGCTTGATGCGGTCCTGAGCAGACCGGAGCTGCAGGAGGGCGGTGACTTGATTGGACGCCCTCTCGAAGATCGGCCGATTCATGGGATCCCGCCGTTGCCGTGGCGCGCGCCACCATTGGGGATGCTTGTCCCGGCGCTCGACAGCACTCGTCTCACTGTTGAACGTATGGACGAAGGTCGTGTGGGGGTGGTGGTACTCGAAGTCGTTCCCGCGCATCAGCCGGGTGAACCGCCCTCCCGCCGCGGAGATCGCAACCCCAGCGGCGAAGGCCGTCATTTCCGCGTCCTGCGAGATCAGGTCCGCGTGGCGGGCCGCGGCGTGGAACTCGTCAGGGAAGTTGCGGCTCAGGACCGGTGAATCGAGGTGGCAGGAGAACAGGGTCACTCTCCTGGCCCGGCGCCCGGGAAGCACCGTGTCGAGCGCCTCCCGTACCCTGGACGCCAGCGCGACCGCCGAGTAGTCCTGCAGTGTCATCTCGTCGGTCGAGTCGATGCGTGCACCATGGCCGAGGATCTCCAGCTTGACTTCTGTGTCACTGGTGACCTGCGTCAGCAGCCCACGCCCCGCAACGATCGTCACCGGCCCACTTTCCGGGACCTGGATCCAGACCGTTTCATCGAGACGATTTTCCTGAAGACCCCTGGCGGTCGTCGTCGAGGAATCGTCCGATCCCATCTGGAGGAGGAGACGTATCCTCGCCAGCGGCCCCTGGACCCTGGGCTCCACCGCGGTGGTGGTCTCGGTGAAGCGACGTGATCCTGGCGACCGGATGGTCAGGACGTTCAGTGCGACGTTCACCGCGCTGCTCGAGTAAACCCAGCGGTCCCCTTGTTGCGTCGCCACGCGCCAGCTGCCCACCACGATGTCTCCATCGCGCAGACCGATCGTCGGTGGCAAGCTGTTGTACGCAAGGTCCACGCGGGTGATGAAATGCGCGAGGAGAAAGTCGTCGAGCAGCCGGATCTGGCGGTTCTGGTCCTGAATCTGCGCCTGTGTCGCGTTGTCGGGGACGGGGTCGAACGACACCGTCATCCGCGCCCCCTTGCTGCCATCCCGCCACGTCAGCACGACGGAACCGAGCCTCCGATCGAGCACTTGCGTCACACGCGGCAGCAAGTCCGCGATGTGTTGCAGCGGCGCTGTCTCGACGACCTGCAGATCCCTCGGATCCTCCGCCGAGGGGCGCTTCCCGGCGGCGGGAGGCCGCGCGGCAGGCAGATCGACATGGTCGATTTTGTTGCGGCCGGCGCGCCAGTCCGCATGGCGGTCCTTGGCCTGCGAGGAGGACTGGATGGGCGGCAGCAGTCCTCGGCTCGAGAGCCGCGAATGCACGGAGGTGATCACTTCAAGAACAGAGTGGTCGATCTGACGCGAAGGATCGGACTTCGCTTCCTTCGTCATCAACGCGTCCACGTCCATGACGAAGGGAATCGACAGGATCACCGATTCGAAGAGCTGTTGATGAGCCAGCGCCAGACGGGCCGGAAGGTCGTCGCCGAACTGGGTGGCGATCTGATTCACGGCGTCCGACATCGCGGCCAGGAAGGCGGCATCCGCCCTGCGCAGCGGTTTGTCGTAGCTCAGGCCGCCGGTCTTGCGCGGATCATTGCGCAGGCCGGCGTACCAGCCGGGGAGATCGCCACGGATCCTCACGACGTCGTTCGCATCAAGCGTGGAGAACAGGGCGTGGGTGTCGCGATAGACCGCGTACATCTCCTGGGCGTCGAGGCGTTCCATCGCCGAGGTCAAGCGCCTTCCCAGCGCGTCGATCTCGCGTTCAATGTCGTCGTAAGCGAC
Organism: Roseateles sp.; assembly: GCF_039595595.1. GTDB lineage: Bacteria > Pseudomonadota > Gammaproteobacteria > Burkholderiales > Burkholderiaceae_C > Roseateles. The sequence continues at coordinate 249,679 of NZ_JBCNLG010000007.1, forward strand.
GCCGTCCGGCTTGTTGAAGATGTCCTTGAGCGCCTCCCGCGCCGAACCTGTCGCCTGCGCGGGTGTGCTGGCCTCCAAGGCCTTGTCGCTCTTCGCACGCGCCAGGAGGTACCAGAGCGTGGCCGTCGCCGGTTCGTCCGAGACCATGCCGTCGCTCAGCAGGTGGGCCGGCACGCCGTCGAGCAGATCGTCGATCCAGCTGCTGGAAAGGTCTTCCAGGGTCTGCTCGAACGAACCGGTCGCCAGATCGAGCGCGTCGTCTGGCGACTGGGGCCTCACCTCATCGGACAACGCTTGCGCGAGCAGTCTGACGCGGCCTTGAGAGGGCAGTGCGTTGATGCCGTCAGCGTCGCCCTCGGCGCCCTTGACGAAGTTCGGCTGGCCCTGACGATCGCGCCGCTGCTCCGGCGCCGTCCACGTCCATGCGGTATTTGACGGCGGTTGAACTTGAGCTTGAGCGGGAGGCTGCTGCGTTGCGAGGGGAATCTGGTGGGGCACGGGATGCACTCGGGAACGGGTTGTCGGAAGCCCCATGAGTGGTGAACTTCCGGCAATGACCCCGTGCGACACCCTTTGAATGCGCGTGTCTCCTTTCCCGTTTTTCCGCCGCTCAGATCGCGACCAGCCCCCGGACGTGCGCCGACTGCATGTCGCGGTGGTCCCCGCGCGCGATGACGCTGCCGCGCTCGAGCACGAGGTAGTCATCGGCCAACTCCGCGGCGAAATCGAAGTACTGCTCGCACAGCAGCACCGCGACCGGATGGCCGTCCAGTCCCTCGTCGGCGAGCCGCCGGATCACCCGGCCGATGTCCTTGATGATGCTGGGCTGGATGCCCTCGGTCGGCTCGTCCAGGATCAGCAGGCTCGGCGATGCCGCCAGCGCCCGCGCGATCGCGAGCTGCTGCTGCTGGCCGCCCGACAGGTCGCCGCCGCGGCGCCCCAGCATCTGCCGCAGCACCGGGAAGAGCTCGTACAGCGACTCCGGCACCGGCGTGCGCCCCGGCTTGCCGGCCAGGCCCATGCGCAGGTTCTCCTCGACGGTCAGCCGCGCGAAGATCTCGCGCCCCTGCGGCACGTAGCCGATGCCGGCGCGCGCGCGCTGATAGGGCGTTGCGCGGCTGATGTCGGCGCCCGCCAGTGTCACGCGGCCCGAGCGGATCGGCACCAGCCCCATCAGGCTCTTGAGCAGGCTGGTCTTGCCCACGCCGTTGCGGCCCAGCAGCACGGTCACGCGGCCCGGCGCGGCGCTCACCGACACGCCGCGCAGGATGTGCGAGCCGCCGTAGTACTGGTGCAGCTCGACCGCCTCCAGCATCGGCGCGGCGGCGGGGACCGTGGCGGCCCCGGGTGGAAGTTCAACGTCCAAGGTACACCTCGATCACGCGTTCATCGGCCTGCACCTGCGCCAGCGTGCCCTCGGCCAGCACCGCGCCCTCGGCCAGCACGGTGACCTTCTCGGCGATGCGGCCGACGAAGCTCATGTCATGCTCGACCACCACCAGGCTGTGCCGGCCCTTCAGCGTCAGGAAAAGCTCGGCGGTGCGCTCGGTCTCCTGGTCGGTCATGCCGGCGACCGGCTCGTCCAGCAGCAGCAGCTTCGGGTCCTGCACCAGCAGCATGCCGATCTCCAGCCACTGCTTCTGGCCGTGGCTCAGCAGCCCGGCGGCGCGATTCATCCGGTCCTGCAGGCGGATCAGCGTCAGCACCTCCGCCAGCCGGTCGCGCTGCGCGCCGGTGAGCGTGCCCCACAGCGAGGCCCGCAACGCGCGCGAGCCCTGCAGCGCGAGCTCCAGGTTCTCGTAGACGCTGAGCGCCTCGAACACCGTCGGGCGCTGGAACTTGCGGCCGATGCCGAGCTGGGCGATCTCGGCCTCGCCATGGCGCAGGAGATCGATGGTGCCGCCGAAGTAGACGGTGCCGCGATCGGGCCGCGTCTTGCCGGTGATGATGTCCATCATCGTGGTCTTGCCCGCGCCGTTCGGGCCGATGATGCAGCGCAGCTCGCCAGGCGCGATGTCGATCGACAGGCCGTTGATCGCGCGAAAGCCGTCGAAGCTGACGTGCACGTCCTCCAGGTACAGGATGCGGCCGTGCGCCAGATCCAGCTGTCCGGGCGTGACCACGCGGCCGTAACCCGGGCCGCTCGCGGCGCGCAGGCGCTCGCCGCCCTGGTCGAGCAGATCGGGGCTCATGCCTGCTCCTGCGCGTCGAGGGCGGCGCCGCGGCGGCCGAGCTTGCGCTTGAGCAGGCCCGCGATGCCGTCGGGCATGAACAGCGTGACCGCGACGAACAGCGCGCCCAGCAGGTAGAGCCAGTACTCGGGCGCGAACTGGGTCAGCCAGCTCTTCGCGCCGTTGACCGCGAAGGCGCCGGCGATCGGCCCCGCGAGCGTGCCGCGGCCGCCGACGGCGGCCCAGACTGCGATCTCGATGGAGCTGGCGACGCTCATCTCGCCAGGGTTGATGATGCCGACCTGCGGCACGTACAGCGCGCCGGCCAGACCGCAGATCAGCGCCGACAGCACCCAGGCCGCGAGCTTGTAGGGCAGCGGCGGATAGCCGCAGAACATCAGCCGAGATTCGGCGTCGCGCACCGCGCTGAGCACGCGGCCGAAGCGGGCGCGGGTCAGCCAGCGCAGGCCCAGGTAGCAGCCGGTCAGCGCGAGCGCGCTCAGCACGAACAGCGCCATGCGCATGCCCGGCGTCGTGATCGGCAGGCCCAGCAGGCGCTTGAAGTCGGTGAAGCCGTTGTTGCCGCCGAAGCCGGTCTCGTTGCGGAAGAACAGCAGCATCGCGGCATAGGTCATCGCCTGCGTGATGATCGAGAAGTACACGCCCTTGATGCGCGAGCGGAACGCGAAGTAGCCGAACAGGAAGGCCACGCTGCCGGGCACCAGCAGCACCAGCAGCAGCGTCGCCAGGAAGCTGTCGCTCAGCGCCCAGTGCCAGGGCAGTTCCTTCCAGTCGAGGAAGACCATGAAGTCGGGCAGCGCGCTGCGGTACTGGCCATCGGTGCCGATCTGGCGCATCAGGTACATGCCCATCGTGTAGCCGCCGAGCGCGAAGTACAGCCCGTGACCCAGCGACAGGATGCCGGCGAAGCCCCAGATCAGGTCCATCGCCAGCGCGCACATCGCGTAGCAGCAGAACTTGCCGAGCAGGCTGATCCAGTAGCCGTCCAGGTGCAGCGGGCTGCCGGCCGGCACCAGCAGGTTGAGCGCCGGGATGACGGCGCAGGCGACGGCCAGCGCGGCCAGCACCGCGAGCCAGCCGGCGCGGCCGAGCAGGGGAGGGCGCGCGGGGAGCTGCAGCGCCTGAGGCCGCAAAAGAGGCTGCAAAAGCGGCGGCGAAGGAGGCTGCGAAGGGGGCTGCGCAGGAGACATGGCGAGAACCTCGGGATCGGCGCGCATTCAGGATTCCTGGGCGCGGCCCTTGACCGCGAACAGGCCCTGGGGCCGCTTCTGGATGAAGACGATGATGAACAGCAGCACGGCGATCTTGGCGAGCACCGCGCCGACGACGCCCTCCAGCGCCTTGTTGGCCAGGCCCAGGCCGAGCGCCGCGAGCACGGTGCCGGCGAGCTGGCCGACGCCGCCGAGCACCACGACCATGAAGGCATCGACGATGTAGCTCTGGCCGAGGTCGGGCCCGACGTTGCCGACCTGGCTGAGCGCGCAGCCGGCCAAGCCGGCCAGGCCCGAGCCGAGCGCGAAGGCGTAGGTGTCGACGCGGGCGGTGGGGACGCCCATGCAGGCGGCGATCGGGCGGTTCTGCGTGACGGCGCGCACGAACAGGCCCAGCCGCGTGCGCGCGATCAGCAACGACATGCCGCCCAGCACGGCGAGCGCGAAGACGATGATCGCGAGCCGGTTGGCGGGCAGCGCCAGGCCCGGCAGCAGCGCGATCGAGCCACCCATCCACGAGGGACTTTCGACGGCCACGTTCTGCGCGCCGAAGAGCGATCGCACCGCCTGCATCAGCACCAGGCTCAGGCCCCAGGTGGCGAGCAGGGTCTCGAGCGGCCGGCCGTAGAGCCAGCGGATCACGGTGCGCTCCAGCGCGGCGCCGACCAGCGCGGAGGCGAGGAAGGCGGCGGGAATGGCCACCAGCAGATAGGCGTCGAACCAGCCCGGCAGCCACTGGCGGAAGGCGACCTGGACGAGGTAGGTCGCGTAGGCGCCGATCATCATCAACTCGCCATGGGCCATGTTGATGACGCCCATCAGGCCGTAGGTGATGGCCAGGCCGAGCGCGACCAGCAGCAAGATGCTGCCCAGGCTGATGCCGGTGAACAGCGCGCCCAGGCGTTCGCCCCAGGCGAGCGTGTCCTCGACCGCGCGCAGCGAGCGCTGCAGCGCGCGCTTCACGGCCGGGTCCTGTTCATCGGCCAGGCGCTGGTTCAGGAGCAGGCGGGTTTCGGGGCTGTGCGATTCGCCGAGCTGGCGCGCTGCGTCGAGCCGCCTGGCCGCGTCGGGGCTGGCGGCGAGCGCGGCGGCGCGGGCAAGCTTGAGCGCGTCAAGGACGGCGCGGTCCTGCTCCTTGGCGATGGCGGCGTCGAGCAGCGCGACGCGGGCGTCATCGCCGCCGCTGTCGAGCAGCGCCTTCGCGGCGGCGAGCCGCTCGGCCTTGTCCGCGCTGGACAGACGCAGCGCGGCGAGCGCGCCGTCGAGCTCGCCGCGCAGGCGGTTGTTGAGCATCACGTCCTCGAGCGAGGACTGCGTGTCCGGCGCCAGCGTCACCGCGGCGCCAGTCGCGGCATCGACGAAGCCGGCTTCGGTGGTGATGAGCACGCGATGGCCGGCATCGAGCTTGAGACGCTCGTCGGCCATGGCCTGCAGCAACGCGGCGGTGCGCGCGTCCGGCGCGGCGGCGAGCCGGCCGAGCGCGGCGATGCGATCGTCGGTCTCGCCCTGTGCGACGGACAGCGCCTGCTGCTGCGTCAGCGCATGGGCCGCCGGGGCGCACACCAGGATGACCGCTGGCAGGCATGCGGCCAGCCAGCGAAGGATCAAGTTCATCGGGTGCTCCGATCAATGGACTGCGCGGACCGGGATAGTCGCCAACCCTCGCCACGAACTCCCTCGCCCCCCGCGAGGGGGGAGAGGGCAGGGGAGAGGGGGGCGTCGAAGGGGCAGCAGCGCCGTGGCACGAGCCCCCTCTCCCCTCCCTCTCCCCGCTGGGGCGAGGGGGAACACGGGGCGGGATCTGCGCCCACCGCGCCCACCGCGCGCTGCGCGCGGGCTCTTACTTCTTCGCCGGCTCGTCCGGCTTGCCCTCATTCCCCGCGATGTACGGGCTCCACGGCTTGGCCTTGACCGGCGCGGGCGTCTTCCACACGACGTTGAACTGTCCGTCGGCACGGATCTCGCCGATGAACACCGACTTGTGCAGGTGATGGTTCTTCTCGTCCATCGTCGACGTGATGCCCGACGGCGCGCTGAAGGTCTGCCCGCCCATCGCCGCGATGACCTTGTCAACGTCGGTGGACTTCGCCTTCTCCACCGCCTGCTTCCACATGTTGATGCCGATGTACGTCGCCTCCATCGGATCATTGGTCAGCGGCTTGTCCTTGTGGCCCGGGATGCCCTTGGCCTTCGCATACGCCGACCACTTCTTGATGAACGCGTCGTTGGTCGGGTTCTTGATCGACATGAAGTAATTCCACGCCGCCAGATGCCCCACGAGCGGCTTGGTGTCGACGCCGCGCAGTTCCTCCTCGCCGACCGAGAACGCCACCACCGGCACGTCCTTGGCCTTCAGGCCGGCGTTGCCCAGCTCCTTGTAGAACGGCACGTTGGAGTCGCCGTTGATCGTCGACACCACCGCCGTCTTCCCGCCGGCCGAGAACTTCTTGATGTCGGCCACGATGGTCTGGTAGTCGCTGTGGCCGAAGGGCGTGTACTTCTCGTCGATGTCGCTGTCCTTGACGCCCTTGCTCTTCAGATAGGCGCGCAGGATCTTGTTGGTGGTGCGCGGGTAGACGTAGTCGGTGCCCAGCAGCACCCAGCGCTTGGCGCCGCCGCCGTCCTTGGACATCAGGTAGTCGACGGCCGGAATCGCCTGCTGATTGGGCGCGGCGCCGGTGTAGAAGACGTTCTTGCTGAGCTCCTCGCCCTCGTACTGCACCGGGTAGAAGAGCAGGCCGTTGAGCTCCTCGACCACCGGCAGCACCGACTTGCGCGACACCGAGGTCCAGCAGCCGAAGATCACCGCGACCTTGTCCTGGGTCAGCAACTGGCGCGTCTTCTCGGCGAAGAGCGGCCAGTTGGACGCCGGGTCGACGACCACCGGCTCGAGCTTCTTGCCGAGCACGCCGCCCTTGGCGTTGATCTCGTCGATCGCCATCAGCACGGTGTCCTTGAGCACCGTCTCGGAGATCGCCATCGTGCCGGAGAGGCTGTGCAGCACGCCGACCTTGATGGTGTCGGCGGCGAAGGCGGGCAGCGCGGCCAGGTTCAGGCCGGCCAGCGCGCCGGCCGCGGCCAGCGTCTTGAGGGCCAGGCGGCGCGGGGATTTCTTCGAGTGCGAGGACATGGGGGAGCTCCGGTGGATGAAGGGGACTTCAGCGGACTTCGCAGGACTTCGGGAAGTGACCGGATGCTAGGAACGCGCCGCCGCGGGGGATATACGGCGGATGGCGTATGCGGCCGCCCGCGGCGGCCGGGCGGTGACTCGCCGTAACACCTTGAAGGGACGTTCGTCCACCGCCTGATCTTGTTCGCCGTTGAGGCAACATGCGACACCCTGTCCGCCGAGGCCGATCGGCGGGACGGGATCGAGAAAAAGCCCAACGAGATGAACGCAGGAGGTTCCGCGATGACGATTTCAACCTTGATGCCGGCCTGGCGGCCGGACACCGCGCCGGCGCGGATGCCGCGGATGCTGAAGGCGGCGCTGATGCTGCTGCTCGCGCTGATGGCGCTGATGACCGGCTCCCGAGCCTTCGCGCGCGATGACGGCGAGTGGATGATCGAGCGGGCGAGCTACGGCACGCCGCTGCGCAACATCGATGTGACGGACACCCTGCGCCAGCTGGCGCGCCGTGACGACCGTGTGCGTGTGACCAACGCGCTGTTCGACAACAAGGACCCGGCCTATGGCCAGGAGAAGAGGCTGCGCATCGAGGCTCGCAACCGGGCCGGCGAGACCCGGACCTTCGAATTCCGCGAGGGCAGCGTCATCGACGGCAATGATTTCGTCGGCTGGCGCGACGGGACCTGGGGCCGGGGTGACGGCAACGGGTATGGCAACGGGTATGGCGACGGCCGGGACGACGGCACGTACGTCATCCTGGGCGCCCGCTACGGCGTGCAAGGCGCTCACATCGACGTGACGAAGGAGTTGCGCCGGATCGCCCGGAGCGACGCCCGGGTGCGTGTGACCAACAGCCTCTTCGATGACGATCCCGCGGTGGGCCGCGCCAAGACGCTGCGAATCTTCGTTCGCAACCGCAGCACGGGCGAGGAGCGCTACCTCGACTACCGCGAGGGCTCGTGGATCGACGGCAATCAGTTCGTGGGCTGGGGCCGGGGTGACTGGGGCCAGAGCGGCTGGAACGGCGGCTGGGATGGCCGGCCGGGCGGTGGCGACGACTACGGTCCGCCGAGCGAGCGCGTGACGATCGTGCGGGCCACTTACGGCAGCGGTGGCCGCTACGTGGACGTGACGCAGCGCCTGCGCAACATCAGCCGGGGCGGCCGCCTCGACGTGCGGGTCGACAACGACCTGGCGGACAGCGATCCGGCCTATGGCGAGCCCAAGGTCCTGACCGTCTACTACGTGATCGGCCGCGGCCGCGAGCAGACGGCCGTGGTCCGCGAGGGCGACCGGCTGCGCCTGCCCTGACGGCGGAGGCGATCGACGATCGCCTGTCGATGAAGGACGAAGCAACGAAGGCCCCGCAAGGGGCCTTCGTTGCTTCCGCGCCGTGGTCTCATGAAGTGTGGCAGAGTGCATCTTTTGAGTGCAGATTGCTGCGGAGGTGCGATGAGTTCGAATTCGATCAGGATCAGCAATCAGCTGTTCCGGGACGCCCAGGAGACCGGCGAGTACGTGGCCCGTTCCGCAGCGCAGCAGGTCGAGTTCTGGGCGCGCATCGGCCAGGCGCTGGAGAACTCCGGCGTCCGCTCGCAGCTGCTGCTGGAGCTCTTGCGGGGGGACCACGGCACGCAGGCCATGGCGCGTATCGAGGACGACCTGCGAGCCGCCAAACGGATCGAGCAAGCGCGGGACATCGAGGCGATCAAGTCCGGAGCGTCCAAGCCCTCGGAGTCGATCTTGTTCACCGAGGAGCGGGCCAAGAATGCGAAGGCCCTGGACTCACCGTACTGACCATGACGACGCGCCCGCGACTGCCCGACGAAGAAGCTGCTCTCGAGGGGCGTTTGCTCGATCGGGTGCTCACCAGCCTGCCGGCTGGCGTCATCCTGGTGGGTGGTCAGGCCCTGGGCTTCTGGATGAAGCGCTACGGGATATCGGCGCAAGGCGCGGCGATCACTGCTGACGCTGACGTGATCGGTGATGTCGCGGATGCCCACGAGCTGGCCAGGCGTCTGGGCGGACGCGTGGAGTTGCCCAGGAAGACGGCGCGGACCTCTCTGGTCGCCCAGGTCAGGATCCCGGCCCCGGCCAGGAAGGAGGGCAATGTCGACATCCTCCATCTGCTGTTCGCCACGGGCGGGTTGGAGAAATGCGGGGTGTTCACTCGGCGGGTCATTGCCGGATGCCTGAGCTTCGAGATCGCCGAGGGACAGGTCCTGCGGGTGATGAGCCCTTTCGACGTGCTGGAGTCGCGCGTTCACAACCTCGCGGGGCTCCGGGACAGCAAGGGCTCGCACGTTGAAACCCAGGCGCGTTGGGCCGTGCAGGTCGCCAAGGCGGCTCTGTTCTCGCAGGCGTGCGGCAACGCCGAGTTCGCAGCCCGCCTCGGGACGGCGATTCAACGGGTCTTCCAGCTCGCCAAGAGCTCCGCTGGGCGCCGGGCCCATCGCCAATACGGCATCGACATCCTCGAGGCCATCGATGCCGACCTGCTCGAAGCCATGGTGCCCGCCTGCGCGGCCCAGTTGGATCCGGTCCGGCGGCTTCAGGAGGAGCGGGCGACCGGCGGCGCGTGAGCGCCGCCGGCGCCTCACACCTCCCACTGCGGGTGCATTTCCCTGACCCGCGTGAGCGCCATCGCGGCGGCCGCGGTGCGGGTCTCGACGCCGAGCTTGGCGTGCACGCGCTCCAGGTGCTTCTTCACCGTCGCCGGGCTGGCGCCCAGGATCTCGCCGATGTCGCGGTTGATCTTCCCCTTGACCACCCAGTAGAGCACCTCCGCCTCGCGCCCGGTCAGGCTGAACGCCAGCCCCAGCGAGCGGATCACCGCGACGTCCGACACCTCACGCATCACGATCAGCCAGTCGCCGCCGGGCGCGCCGCCCAGTCCCGGCTCGACGTCCGCGCCGATGCAGTGATGCAGCCGGAAGCTCAGGCGCCGCGCGCCGAGCTCGGCGCACAGCCGCGGCGGCTCCGGCGGCGGCGGGCCGTCGCCCGCGCCGGCCGGCGCCATCTCCGCCAGGCACTTGCGCAGCCACGCGAGCACCGGCGCCGGCGTCTGCGGCGCCACCGTGCCGTAGTAGAGCTGCAGCAGCTCGCGCGCCAGCGGCGTCTGCCACAGCAGCCGGCCCGACGAAGACCGCACCGCGATGCTCGCGTAGCCGAAGGCGTCCAGCGCCTGCCGCGTCTGCCGCGCCTGCCGCGCGCCCTGCAGATGCACCTGCATCCGCGCCAGCACCGCGCGCGGATCGAGCGGCTTGGTGACGTAGTCGACACCCCCGGCCTGCAGCGCGGCCACCAGATGCTCCGTCTCCGTCAGCCCGGTCATGAACACGATCGGGATGTGCGCCGTCGACGGATCGGCCTTGAGCCGCCGCGCGACCTCGAAACCATCCATGCCCGGCATCATCGCGTCCAGCAGCACGATGTCGGGCCGCGCCTGCGCCGCGCAGGCCAGCGCCGCCTCGCCGCTGGTCGCCGCCAGCACCGTGTAGCCGTGCTCGTCCAGCGCGTCATGCAGCAGCGACAGGTTGTCGGGCACGTCGTCCACGAGCAGCACGCGGTCGCCAGCCTGGCGGTCCAGCAGCGCAGCCACGGAGGAGGGGAGCGGAGGGTTCATCGTCGGTCGTCCATTGCCACCGCTCACGCGGGATCGCCGCCACGCGCCAGGCCGCGCAGCATCGCCTCGAATTGGAACTGCAGCGCCATCGGACGCTGCGCCTCGCAGAACCCGCGCCACGCGGGATCGGCGGCCTCGATCTCGTCGAGCTGCCGCAGCACGCCGCGGTAGTAGCCCAGTTGCAGCGCCTCGCGCAATCCGGCGAGCCGCTCCGGCGGCGGCACGTCGATGGGCTCGGCGCGGGCAGGACGATCCGTCCGTTCGGTCGGCGCGGCGGCCCCGGTCGTGGCCGTCGAGACCGTCGAGATCGTTGAGACGGGCCACTCGCCATGCAGCTCCGGCAGGAACAGCCGCACGCGGAAGGTCGAGCCGCGTCCCGCTTCGCTCTCCACCGACATCTCGCCGCCCATCAGCTCGGTCAGCATCTTCGCGATCGTCAGACCCAGTCCCGCGCCGGGCGCGCCCGCGGTGGCGCCCACCCCGCGGGCGAAGGGCTCGAAGATCCGGGTCAGTTCCTCGGCCACCATGCCCGGCCCGGTGTCGCTGACTTCCAGCGTCGCCATCTCGCGGCCGTGCCGCGCGCGCAGCGTCACCTCGCCCGTGGTGGTGAACTTGATCGCGTTGCCCAGCAGGTTGATCAGGATCTGGCGCACCCGCTGTCCGTCCGCGCGGACCCATTCGGGCAGCGTTCCCTGCGTCTCGAAGCGGAAGCGCAGCCCCTTCGCCGCCGCCTGCGGCTCGACCAGATCGGACAGCTCCCGCAGCAGCTCGGCCAATCGCAGCGGCGCCGGCGTCAGGCTGAAGCGGCCCGCCTCGATGCGCGCGATGTCCAGCGTGCCGTCGATCAGCTGGATCAGATGCTCGCCCCCGCGCCGGATGACCTGCACGGCGTGGCGCCGCTGCGCGGGCATCGACGCATCGGCGGCCATCAGCTGCGCGTAGCCGAGGATGCTGTTCAGCGGCGTGCGCAGCTCGTGGCTGATCGTGGTGATGTAGCGGCTCTTGGCCTGATTGGCCGCCTCCGCCGCGGCGCGCGCGCGCTCGGCCTGCTGGCGCGCTTCCTGCAGCGCCAGGTCGGTGCGGCGGTGGGAGTCGATCTCATGCATCAGCGCCTGCGTCTGGCGCCGGGACTCCTCGCGCGCGACCTCGCGGCTCTGACGCGCCAGCACCAGCCACCACGCCACGGTGCCGGCCACCAGCAGCAGCACGAAGAAGGCCTTCAGCAGCCCCGACTGCATGGCCTCCCGCGCGGCGGCGTCGATCCAGGGCAGTTGCCGCAGGTGCCGCCACTGCTGGTGGTGGAGCAGACCGAAGAGCGCCGCGAGCAGCGGCGTGATCACGGCCATCAAGAGCAGGTAGTGGCCCAGGCCCGCGTCGAGGTAGGGCCAGCTGCGCCGCGGCAGCACCCGCCGCAGCGCCGCGGACCACTGCGCCGCCAGACTGGCCCCCGGCTTGCACAGGTCGCCGCAGCGCGCGTCCAGCGTGCAGCACAGCGAGCAGATCGGCCCGCGGTAGGCCGGGCAATGGGCCATGTCCGGGCCTTCGTAGTCGCGCTCGCAGATGACGCAGCGCCGCGTCCCGCCAGCGGCCGCCGCGCGGATCTCTTCGGCCGGCCGGGCGAGGTAGTAGCGCCCCTTCGTCGCCCACGCGATCAGCGGCGCGGCGGTCAGCGCCGTCACCATGGCGATCGCTGCCGACCAGGCCTGTGCCAGCGTCCCCATCAGGCCCAGATGGGCAGCCACTGACAGCACCGAAGCCAGCGCCATCGCGCCGACGCCGACGGGGTTCACATCGTGCAGATGCGCGCGCTTGAACTCGATGCCCGGCGGCGAGAGCCCCAGCGGCTTGTTGATCACCAGGTCCGCGACGACGGTCATGATCCAGGCGATCGCGACATTGGCGTAGAGGCCCAGCACATGGCCGAGCGCCTCGAACACGTTCATCGACATCAGCATGAAGGCGATCAGCGTGTTGAACACCACCCACACGACGCGGCCCGGATGGCTGTGCGTGAGCCGCGAGAAGAAGTTGCTCCACGCCAGCGAGCCCGCATAGGCGTTGGTGACGTTGATCTTCAGCTGCGAGACGACCACGAACAGCGCCGTCGCCGCCACCGCCCAGCCGTAGCGCGGGAACACGTACTCGTAGGCGGCCAGGTACATCTGGTTGGGGTCGACGGCGCGCTCGGGCGGCACCGCGTGGCTGACCGCCAGCCAGGCGAGCAGCGCGCCGCCCAGCATCTTCAGCACGCCCAGCACGATCCAGCCCGGCCCGCCGGCCAGCACCGCGGCCCACCAGCCCAGCCGGTTGCGGGCGGTCTGGCGCGGCATGAAGCGCAGGTAGTCGGCCTGCTCCCCCATCTGCGTGATCAGCGCGACGCCGACCGTCAGCGCCGCACCGAAGGCGTGCAGGTCGAAGGCCGCCGTGCCCGATTGCGACCCAACTTGGGTCGTGACGCCGTCGAACGCACCAGGATGACGCCAGCCCACCCAGGCGAAGGGCAGCACCAGCAGCGCCAGCCACAGCGGCTGCGTCCACAGCTGCAGCCGGCTGATGGCGGAGATCCCGTGCGTGACCAGCGGGATCACCGCCAGCGCGCAGATCAGGTAGCCCCACTGCGGCGGGATGTCCAGCGCCAGGTCCAGCGCGTAGGCCATCACCGCAGCCTCGAGCGCGAAGAAGATGAAGGTGAAGCTGGCGTAGATCAGCGAGGTCAGCGTCGAGCCGATGTAGCCGAAGCCCGCGCCGCGCGTCAGCAGGTCCATGTCCACGCCGTGCCGGGCCGCGTAGACGCTGATCGGCAGGCCGGCCAGGAAGATGATCAACCCGGTGGCCAGGATCGCCAGCGCCGCATTGGTCCAGCCGTACTGCAGCAGCAGCGTCGCGCCCACCGCCTCCAGGATCAGGAAGGACGCCGCGCCGAAGGCGGTGTTGGCCACGCGCCAGGGCGACCAGCGCCGGAAGCGCTGCGGCGTGTAGCGCAGCGCGTAGTCCTCCAGCGTCTCGCGCGCCACCCAGGCGTTGTAGTCCCGCCGCAGCGCGATGACATGCTGCGGGGCGTCGCGGGCGGGGAGCGGGGCGTCCATGGTCGGGATGAGGCTCCGATTGCATGAACCGTGCCCGCACCGGCATGGGGCTTGCTAGAGCCTGGGCAGCAACCAAGAATGGCGCATCGATCGCCACTGCCGCCCGTCATGGAACTCACGCCCAGAGAGAAAGACAAGCTGCTGATCTTCACCGCCGCGCTGCTCGCCGAGCGGCGCAAGGCCCGCGGGTTGAAGCTCAACTATCCGGAAGCCGTCGCCTTCCTCAGCGCCGCCGTGATGGAGGGCGCCCGCGACGGCAAGACCGTCGCGCAGATGATGAAGGAGGGCCGCGAGCTGCTGACCCGCGACGACGTCATGGACGGCGTGCCCGAAATGATCCCCGACATCCAGGTCGAGGCCACCTTCCCCGACGGCACCAAGCTGGTCACCGTCCATCAACCGATTCCCTGAGGAGCTCCGATGAGCCGACGCCTGATCCGACGCATCCTGGCCGCGACGGCCTTCGCCGCGCTGCCCGCCCAGGCCTTCGCCCATGCCGGCGACGCCGCCCACGAGCATGGGCTGGCGGCCGGCTTCCTGCATCCGTTCACCGGCCTGGATCACCTGGCCGCGATGCTCGCCGTCGGCCTGTGGAGCGCGCTCACGCAGACCGGCCGCCGCATGCTGGCCGCGCCGCTGGCCTTCGCCGCTCTGCTGCTGGCGGGCGCCTTGATCGGCACCGCGGGCGTGTCGCTGCCTGGCGTGGAGCCGGCGGTCGCCGCCTCGGTGCTGGTGCTCGGTCTCATCGCCGCGGCGCGCTGGCACCTTGGCGCGAGCGCCTCGGCCGCGCTGGTGGGCGCCTTTGCCGTCTTCCACGGCCTGGCCCATGGCGCGGAGCTGCAGGCCGGGGCCGCGCTCGCCGGCATGGTCGCCGCGACGGCGCTGCTGCATGCGCTCGGGCTCGCCCTTGGGCTGAAGCTGCGCGCGCTGGCGCCGGTCTGGTCGCGCGCGGCCGGCGGCGCCATCGCGCTGCTCGGACTGGGCCTGCTGACCCGGCTGGTGATCGCATGAACGCGCGCCTCATCCCGGGCGAGCTGCTGGTCGACGAGGGCGAGCTCGCCCTCAATCCCGGCCGCCGCACTGCGACGCTGACCGTCGTCAATGGCGCGGACCGGCCCATCCAGGTCGGCTCGCACTATCACTTCGCCGAGACCAATGGCGCGCTCGTCTTCGACCGCGAGGCGGCGCGCGGCATGCGGCTGAACATCGCGTCCGGCACCGCCGTGCGCTTCGAGCCCGGCCAGCAGCGCACCGTCGAGCTGGTCGACATCGCCGGCCACCGCGAGATCTGGGGATTCCGCGGCCTGGTGCAGGGAGCGCTCTGATGGCCCGCATCGGCAAGCGTGCCTACGCCGAGATGTTCGGTCCCACCGCCGGCGACCGGCTGCGGCTGGCCGACACCGCCCTGGTGATCGAGGTCGAGCAGGACCTGACCCTGCGCGCCGGCGGTTACGGCGAGGAGGTCAAGTTCGGCGGCGGCAAGACCATCCGCGACGGCATGGCCCAGTCCCAGCGCACCCGCGCGCAGGGCGCCGTCGACACGGTGCTGACCAACGCGCTGATCCTGGACCACTGGGGCATCGTCAAGGCCGACATCGGGCTCAAGGACCACCGCATCGTCGCCATCGGCAAGGCCGGCAATCCGGACACGCAGCCGGGGGTGGACATCGTCATCGGCCCCGGCACCGAGGTCATCGCCTGCGAGGGCGCGATCGTCACCGCCGGCGCGATCGACTCCCACATCCACTTCATCTGCCCGCAGCAGATCGAAGAGGCGCTGGCCAGCGGCGTGACAACGATGCTGGGCGGCGGCACCGGCCCGGCCACCGGCACCTTCGCCACCACCTGCACGCCGGGGCCGTGGCACATCGAGCGCATGCTGCAGGCGGCCGACGCCTTCCCGATGAACCTGGGCTTCCTCGGCAAGGGCAATGCGAGCCGGCCCGAGGGCCTGCTCGAACAGATCAAGGCCGGCGCGATCGGGCTGAAGCTGCACGAGGACTGGGGCACGACGCCGGCGGCGATCTCGAACTGCCTGGACGTGGCTGAGGCCACCGACACGCAGGTCGCGATCCACACCGACACGCTCAACGAAAGCGGCTTCGTCGAGGACACGGTGGCCGCCTTCAAGGGCCGCACCATCCACACCTTCCACACGGAAGGGGCGGGCGGCGGCCATGCGCCGGACATCCTCAAGGTGGTCGGCGAGCCCAACGTGCTGCCGAGTTCCACCAACCCGACGCGGCCCTACACGATCAACACGCTCGACGAGCACGTCGACATGCTGATGGTGTGTCATCACCTGGACCCGGCGATCGCCGAGGACCTGGCCTTCGCCGAAAGCCGCATCCGCAAGGAGACCATCGCGGCCGAGGACATCCTGCATGACCTCGGCGCGATCAGCATGTTCAGCTCCGACTCGCAGGCGATGGGCCGCGTGGGCGAGGTGATCCTGCGCTGCTGGCAGACCGCGCACAAGATGAAGCAGCAGCGCGGGCAACTGCCTGGCGATTCGGATCGCCACGACAACGGGCGCGTGAAGCGCTACGTCGCCAAGCTCGCGATCAATCCGGCGATCGCGCATGGCGTCTCGCACGAGGTCGGCAGCATCGAGGTCGGCAAGTGGGCCGACCTGGTGATCTGGAAGCCGGCGTTCTTCGGCGTGAAGCCGTCGCTGATCCTCAAGGGCGGCGTGATCGCGATGGCCGCGATGGGCGACCCGAACGCCTCGATCCCGACGCCGCAGCCGGTGCACTACCGGCCGATGTTCGGCAGCTTCGGCGGGTCGCTGGCGCGGGCCTCGCTGAGCTTCGTGTCGCAGGCCGCGATCGCGGGCGGCGTGGCCGGGCGCTATGGACTCGCCAAGACGGCGGTGGCGGTGAAGGGCATCCGCGGCGTGGGCAAGAAGGACATGGTCCACAATGCCTACGCCCCGCGGATGGAGGTCGATCCCCAGACCTACGCGGTGCGCGCCGACGGCCTGCTGCTGCACTGCGAGCCCGCCGCGGTGCTCCCGATGGCGCAGCGCTACTTCCTGTTCTGAATGATCCAAGTCTCCAAACTGCTGGCGCAGGGCGCCGGTCTGGCGCCGGTGCTGCTCAAGCGCGCGGCCACCGTCACGCTCGACTGGGACACGCGCCAGAAGAGCCGCTTCCAGGCCACCGACAGCCTGGGCCGTGAGCTCGGCGTGTTCCTGCCGCGCGGCACCGCGGCGCGCGGCGGCGACGTGCTGGTGGCGGAGGACGGCTCGCTGGTGCGCGTGCTCGCCGCGCCGCAGCCGCTGCTGCGCATCACGGCCTGCACGGCGCATGGCTCGCCGTTCGACCTGGTCCGCGCGGCGTATCACCTGGGCAACCGCCACGTGCCGATCGAGCTGAAGCCTGACCATCTGAAGATCGAGCCCGACCACGTGTTGGCCGATCTGCTGCGCGCGATGCACCTGATCGTGAGCGAGGTCGAGGAAGGCTTCGAACCCGAGGGCGGCGCCTACGCGGCCGGCGGGCATGGGCCCTCGCACGGTCATGGGCATTCGCACGGTCATGGGCACGATCACCCCCATGAACACGGCCATGCGCACGATCATGGCCATGATCACGGGCACGACGGCGCGCAGAAGCATGCCGGCCGCAAGACGATCGCGATCCAGGCGGCCGCGGCGCCGCACGTGCACGGCCCGGGCTGTGGCCACGATCACTGATCCCGTGGCGCCGCTGCTGCGGCTGCTGTGGCTCGCGTCACCCGCACTGCCGATCGGCGCGTTCTCCTATTCGGAAGGGCTGGAATCGGCGGTCGAGCACGGCCTGGTGCGCGATGACGCGAGCGCCGCGGATTGGCTGGAGCAGCAGTTGGGCTTGCTCGCACGCGGCGACCTCGCGGCGATCGCTCACGGCATTGCCGCCTGGCGCGCGAATGACGAGACCGCGCTGCGCGAACTCGCGCTGTGGCTGCGCGTCACGCGCGACGGCGCCGAGGCCCGGTTGCAGAGCGAGCAGATGGGCCAGTCACTGCTGGTGTGGCTGCGCACGCAACCGATGGCGACGCCGGCCCAGCTCGCGCTGCTGGCCGAGTGCTGCGGCGGCCACGCGCCGCCGCATGCGTTCGTGATGGCGCTCGCGCTGGCGGGGATCGACGTTCCCATCGAGCAGGCGCTGCAAGCCCAGGTCTTCGGCTGGGCCGAGAACCAGGTCCAGGCCGCGCTCAAGGCGGTGCCGCTGGGCCAGACCGCGGGCCAGCGCGTGCTGACGCGGCTGGCCGCCCGCATTCCCGCCGCGGTGGCCGAGGCCCTCGCGACGCCGCCCGCCCGGCGGCAGCTCTTCGCGCCGAGGCTGTCCATCCTCGCCGCGCGCCACGAAACCCAATACTCGAGACTGTTCCGATCATGAGCACCACCACCACCGCTTCCCCGCTGCATCACATCCCCGGCCGCACCAAGCGTCTGCCGCCGCTGCGCGTGGGCATCGGCGGTCCGGTCGGGTCGGGCAAGACGACCTTGCTGGAGATGCTGTGCAAGGCGATGCGCGACAAGTGGGACCTGGTCGCGATCACCAACGACATCTACACGAAGGAAGACCAGCGGCTGCTGACGGTCAGCGGCGCGCTGCCGCCGGAGCGCATCCTCGGCGTCGAGACCGGTGGCTGCCCGCACACGGCGATCCGCGAGGACGCGTCGATCAACCTCGAGGCGATCGACCGGATGCTGGTGCAGTTTCCCGATGCGGATGTCGTGTTCATCGAGTCCGGCGGCGACAACCTGGCCGCGACCTTCAGCCCGGAGTTGAGCGACCTGACGATCTACGTCATCGACGTGGCCGCCGGCGAGAAGATCCCGCGCAAGGGCGGGCCCGGCATCACGAAGAGCGATCTGTTCGTGATCAACAAAACCGACCTCGCGCCGCACGTCGGCGCGAATCTCGAGATCATGGAAGCCGACACCAAACGGATGCGTCCGACGCGGCCCTTCGTGATGACCAACCTCAAGACGCTGAGCGGACTGGACGAGGTGGTCCGCTTCATCGAGCGGCAGGGGATGCTCGGCAGCGCCTGAGCCCGGCCGCGTCCGGCGACCACGCCCGCAGGAGGGAAGAACCCGCGGGGGCGGTGACGCGGACTGAGCGGCGATGCAGCCCTTCGTCCTTCCGATCCACGGCCCGCGGCCGGGTGTCGCCGACTCGATGTCGTCGATGTCGCCGGCGGCATCGGCCGCGTCGATCACCTCATCGGAGTCGCCGTTGTCGGCGATGTCGTCCGTCTCCGACGCGCCGTTGATCGAGGCGTCGGTCCAGGCCATCGGCAGCGAGGGACGCGAGCAGGCGGCCCGGCTGGCGCGGCAGCTCGTCGACGGGATCGATCTGCGCGTGGCGCCGGGCTCGATGGCGGCCGGCATCGATCGCTTCGCCATCGAGGGCGACGCCGCGCAGTTGCCTGAGGCGCTGCGGGCGGCCACGCTTCGGGCGCTGGATGCCGAGCCGTCGCCGCTGTGCCCGAGCAGCCGCTTGCGCGCGCTGATCGCCGCGATCGGCCGGGCACTGGTCAATGCGGCGCATTGCGGTGCGCGCAATTTCGCCTCGGTGGCCTTGCCGACGATGGCGCGGCAGGCGGTGGGACGGACGATCGACATGGCACTCGAGCACAGCGTGTCGGAGGCGGCGCGCACGCTGCTGTCCTGCGCGTGCCTGGCGGTGCCGGTCGTTGGTCAGGCCGTGCTGCTGATCCGCGATGAAGCGCGCGGCGAGGCCACCCGCTATTCGCGCGCCACGCGGGTGGTGCTGATGGCGCTGCCCGCCGGCGCTGGGTTGTTCGGCGCCGCCACGGGCACGCTGCTGAACGCGGGCATGCGCTTCTCCGAAGTGGTGCTGTATCCGCTGCTGCGCGACAGCGTGCAGGCGCGCTGGCCGATGCTGACGTCACCGGACAGCGGGCCGACGCGGACGTCGCTCGCCCTCACGGGCCTGGGCTATGCGATCAATCAGTTGGCGGTGAGCCGCGCGTTCGCGGCGGCGCCGGACATGGATGCCTCGGCCCAGGTGCTGCTGCCGGGCGGCCTCGCGCTGCGCGGGCTGGCGAACTGGGGCGGGGAGGCGCTCGATCTGTGGACACTGCTGATGCTCCATCACCTGTGCCGGCATGGGACGGGGACGCAGCCGGCGATGCGCATCGGGCAGGGCAGCCTGCGTCAGGCGCTGCGCACGCCGGAACACTGGGCCACGATGTTGTCGCGCGGCAGTTTCGTGTCGAGCTTCAACCAGCTCTACGACTCGCTGCTGGACGATCGGACCCTCGCGCGATGGCTCAGGCCCGCGGTGGGGGCGGCCGCCGCGCCGCGGGCGGCAGACTGGCTGACGGAGCTCATCGCCGGCGCGTTGACCGCGCCGTCGTACCTGTTCTGGACCGATCCGCTGCATGCGCGCGGGATTGAGCTGCAGACGCTGGAGGCGCAGCGGCGAGGGGTCGCGCCACCGCGGCAGTTCGCGGGGAATGCGAGGGAACCCGCGGTCGCGGGCGGCATCGGCGTCGAGCTCACGGCCTATCGCGCGCGGCGTGACACCGAGCCGGCGGACGAGGCCGATGGCCATCCGCATCGCGAGTAACTACCGCAGCTGTCTTACTCCCTCGCCCGCTTGCGGGAGAGCAACCGTGTCAAGCGCTCTCGATTTGCCTCCATGGTTGACCGGACTTGAGGATGGCGTTGAGGATGATCAGCAGCTTGCGCATGCACGCGGTCATGG
>NZ_JBCNLG010000008.1:0-222403 GCF_039595595.1 Roseateles sp.
GACGAACCGAGGTCGGCCGCCACGACCCTCGCTCTCCCTCGGTATGGCGCCCAAGCGCCTACCCTGGGCGGGTCGGCCTGTGGCGGCCTGGGCGTACTTTGCTACATACAAGGGCGGGGGAGAGGGGGCGCCCAGCTTCCCTATGATGCGGGGATGGACTCCGCCCACGCCGCCCTCGATCCCGTCGCTGCCGATGTGAACGCCTCGCCCGAGGTCGTCCCGCTCGCGGCGGCGTCACCGCTCAAACATCCGATGCAGACGCGCTTCGCGGCCGTGACCGGCGCCGGATCCGGCATTGGCCGCGCCGCGGCGTGCGCGCTGATGCAGGCGGGCTGGCAGGTCGCGCTGCTGGGCCGCCGCGAGGACGCGCTGCGCGAGACCGCCGCCATCTCCCCCGACCGTGCCCTGGTGCTGCCCACCGACGTCGCCGACGAGGCGCAGGTGGCCGCCGCGTTCGCCGAGATCGAACGCCGCTGGAGCCGGCTGGACTTCCTGTTCAACAACGCCGGCCGTGGCGCGCCCGCGATGGACATCGACGAGCTGAGCGTCGAGACCTGGCGCGCTGTCGTCGACGTGAACCTGACCGGCAGTTTCCTGTGCGCGCGAGCCGCGTTCGGGCTGATGAAGCGGCAGTCGCCGCGCGGCGGTCGCATCGTCAACAACGGCTCGATCTCGGCGCACGCGCCGCGGCCGGGCTCGATCGCATACACGGCGACCAAGCATGCGATCACCGGTCTGACGAAGACGCTGGCGCTCGATGGCCGCAAGCACGACATCGCGGCGGGCCAGCTCGACATCGGCAACGCGGAGACCGATCTCACCGAACGCTTCAAGCATGGCGTGGCGCAAGCGCACGGCGGCACGATGGTCGAGCCGGTGATGGACGTCGATCACGCGGCGAGCGCGCTGCTCTACATGGCGGAGCTGCCCTTGTCGGCCAACGTGCCGTTCCTGACGGTGATGGCCACGAAGATGCCTTACATCGGCCGAGGCTGATGACGGCTTCGACTCCGACGCACTTGAAATTGCTTGATCGCCCCGACTTGAAAGCCTGATGAACGCCTTGTCCGCTCTCTTCTCGATCGCTGCCCGCCTGGTGCTGGCGGTGGCTTCGCTGGTGCTGTTCCTGGCGCTGCTCGCCGCGGGGCTGGTGATTTTCGGCGTGGTGCTGCTGTGGAGCTTGATCCGCGGCCGCAAGCCGACGCTGCACACGGCGACCTTCCAGCGCGCGGCGCAGTTCCGATCCCAGGCGTTCCGCGCCGGCGGCATGGGCGCGGCGGGACGCGCGCCGCGAGGCGAGGTGATCGATGCCGAGGTCCGCGAAGTGCCGGACGCGACGCCGGCCGATCCTCGGTTGGAGCGCTGATGCGATCAGCGCTCAGGGCAGAGTGCCGCCGGCGCTGAAATAGTCGCGCCCGAAAGATAGTCGCGCCCCGAAAGCATTCACTCGGTGGATTGAACTGGCGGCGGTAGCACGCTGACCGGAACGTGCGCGCGCTTGGGTAGCGTGACAATCAATGCTTGAGCATTTGGAGCGTTCATCGCAGCACTCACATCAAAATAGACGTCTCCCCCGCCAGCCCGACGGAAATCCCCGAGGGTCATGGAGACCAATTCACGATCGCCGCGTTTGGCATAGCCCGCGATTTGCCGCAAGGCCTGTGAGCCATACATCACGTTGACAACAGGCGTTCCCAAGTTGTGAGCCTTCATATCAACCGGCATGTGCGTGGGAATATTCCCGTATCCACTATAGCCGGCCATCATTGTGTGGTATGAATTCTCACGCACCACATTATGGTTGGCGATCATCGCGTGCGACTCGGGATTCCCAGACAGCGCGCCGTTCTTGATCCACTTCTTCTCGGTGACTCGATAGAGCACAGAATCATCGGTCAGACGCAGATTTCGAACAGGATCGTGCTCGCGCAGGAATACTTCGCGGGCCGCGTCCGGAAGGGTATCCACCGACGTATACATCTTCCCGCCAATGGAAACCCTCGGCGCGTGGGCGGTTGAGCTGGTACTGGCGCGGGAACGCAACCCGGCCAATTGACCTGTTCCTTCCAACGTGCCGGAAGGCGTGGCCGTACCAATGGCTGTGCCGGTCTGCGAAGACGGCGACGACGACGTATGGCGGGTCACATTTCCGCCGCCGCCACCAAAACATACATTACCCATGAATGATCCGATCCGAAATTGATCTTCGGATCGTGCATCGAATCCAATTCCGCTCGGTTGTACAGGCGAAGAATGAGATTCAGAAGCGAAGGCTGGCAATCTGCATGACGTCGTCACCGGCCCAAACTTGCGAGCAGGGGCGGATTCAGTACTTCGGCGGCGCGCTGAGCTCTTCCCAGAGCTCGTCGTAGATCCGATAGCGCGACGGGCTGATGCGCCCGGCCTCGACCGCCGTCAGCACCGCGCAGCCTGGCTCGTGCCGGTGGCTGCAGTTATGGAACCGGCACTCGCCCAGATACGGCTTGAAATCCGGCATGTAACTCGCCAGATCCGGCGCGGCAATTTGTCGCAGTCCAAATTCCTGGAACCCCGGCGAGTCGATCAGCGCATCCTCCCGCGCTGCATCCATCCAGTACCACTGTGTCGTCGTCGTCGTATGACGGCCCGAATTCAACGCCTGCGAAATCTCCCCGACCTGCGCCTGCGCATCCGGCACCAGCAGGTTGATCAGCGTGCTCTTGCCCGTGCCGCTCGGCCCCAGCACCAGCGTCGACTGCCCGTGCAGCAGCGGGCGCAGCGTCTCCCGCGACTCCTGCGCGCGGCCTTTCAGACTCAGCTCCAGCACCCTCTGACCCATCGCCTTGTACGGCGCCAACCGCGCCCGCGCCGCATCGGCGCCCGGCAGGTCGGTCTTGTTCAGCACGATGTCAGCCGCGATCCCCGCGCTCTGCGCCGCGATCAGCGCCCGCGTCAACTGCGACTCCGAGAACTGCGGCTCCACCGCCACCAGTACCAGCAGCCGGTCCAGGTTGGCCGCGAAACTCTTGGTCTTCCACTCGTCCTGCCGGAACAGCAGGTTGCGCCGCGGCTCGACCTTCTCGATCACGCCCTCGTGATCGCTGCTGCGCTGCCAGCGCACCCGGTCCCCGACGACGCAATCGCTCTTCTTCCCTCGCGTCAGGCAGTGCACCCGCGTGCCGTCCTGGTCCTCGACGACGTAGTGCCGGCCATGCCCGCGCACCACCAATCCGATCTGCGCGGTCTTGCTCATGCCGGACGTCCCGTCGGCGCGCCCAGCGCGGCGATCGCCGCCAGGCGCTCGCTGGCCGGCGGATGCGAGTAGTAGAAACGCGCGAACACCGGGTCCGGCGTCAGCGTGCCGGCGTTGTCCTCATGCAGCTTGAGCAGCGCATTCGACAGGTCCGCGCCGCTGGCCTGCGCGCAGGCGTAGGCGTCGGCCTCGAACTCGTGCTTGCGCGACCAGAACGACATCAGCGGCGTCAGGAAGAACGAGAACGGCGGCAGCGCCAGCATGATCAGCAGCAGCGCCAGCGCGTCGTTGGGCGCGTCCAGGCTCGGACGCACGCCCAGGCCCAGGTAGAAGCCCGCCTGGCCGCTCAGCCAGCCCAGCAGCGCGAAGCCCGCCAGGCTCAGCGCGAACATCAGCGCCATGCGCTGCGGCACGTGCCGGCGCTTGAAGTGACCGAGCTCGTGCGCCAGCACCGCCTCGACCTCCGGCGGATTCAAGCGCGCCAGCAGCGTGTCGAAGAACACCACCCGCTTGGCCGCGCCCAGGCCGGTGAAGTACGCGTTGCCATGCGCCGAGCGGCGGCTGCCGTCCATCACGAACAGGCCCTTGGCCGCGAAGCCGCAGCGCGCCATCAGCGCCTGCACGCGCTCGCGCAGCACGGCGTCCTCCAGCGGCTGGAACTTGTTGAACAGCGGCGCGATGACCGTGGGATAGAGCACCAGCATCAGCAGGTTGAAGCCCATCCACGCGCCCCAGGCCCACAGCCACCACGTGGCGCCGGCCTTGGCCATCAGCCACAGGATCAGCGCCGCGATCGGCAGGCCCAGCAGCGCTCCCAGCGCCAGGCCCTTCAGCCCGTCGGCGATGAAGAGCTTGAGCGTCGTGCGGTTGAAGCCGAAACGCTCCTCCAGCCGGAAGGTGTTGTAGAGCGACCAGGGCAGGTCCAGCAGGCTCGAGATCAGCGCGAACGCCGTCAGCAGACCGAGCTGGTAGCCCATGTCGCCCAGTTCGGCGCGCCACGACAGCACCCCTTGGTTCAGCAGGTCCAGCCCGCCGAGCAGCGTCCAGCCCATCACCAGCGCGGTGTCCCAGGCCAGGTGCAGCGTGCCGAAACGGCCACGCGCGACGGTGTAGTCGGCCGCCTTCTGGTGCGCCGTCAGCGGCACCGTGCCGGCGAAGGCCGCGGGCACCGCGCCGCGATGCCGCGCCACATGGCGCATCTGCCGCGACGACAGCCAGAGCTTGAACAGGAAGGACAGGATCACCGCCGCGACGAAGACGGCGGTGAGCATCAGCGGGGAGTGACTCAGCGCCGAAGGCGCCGGGGCGGCGGCGAGCGCCGCGGGTGAGATCTGCATGGGCTCGAAGTGTAGGTCCCCGGGCAGGCCGTCCGTTGAACCGCCGCGAGCCCCCGGCGGCGGCGCATCCCGTTCAGAGGCCGGCCAGCGTCTGCGCCGGCGCCACGCCGCGCGCGGGCCAGTCACGGCCGATCACGAGGCGCACATCGCCGCGCAGTCCCGCCTGCTCGCGCAGCTCCGAGGGCGTGTCCGGTGGCATCGCCCGCGCGACGCAGCGCGCGGCCTCGGCCTGGCCGGCGCCATAGTCCACGCGTGTCCGTACGACGTCGTAGGCCGGCTGGTTGGTCAGGCGCGCGCGCGGCAGGCCGCGTCGCGTCAGCCAGCCGTCCACCCGCGCCGCCAGGCCGGTCGCGCCCATGCCATTGCTGACCTCGAGCCGCTTCGGGCGCTCGCACGCGCTCGGTGGCGGCGCCGTGTCGCCGGGCGAGCCCATGGCCGCGATCGTCGCGGCGGTCGTGACCGTCGCCAGCGCACTCTCCGGGACACGCGCCGTGGGAATCGTGGCCGTGTCGAGCTCCGGCAGTGGCGACAAGGCGACCTCCGTCGCCGGCCGCGCGGCGGCGAGCCGCGACATCGCTTCCTCGCGGTTCGCGCGCGCCATCGCGTGCGAGGGATCGAGCTTCAACGCCTCGTCGAGCGCCGCGAGCGCCGGCGCCGGTTCGTCCTTCAGCAGCAGCACGTAGGCGAGGTTGTTGTGAGCGCGAGCGCGCTGCGGCGCGAGCGCCACCGCATGGCGCAGCGCGGCCTCGGCCTCGTCGATCCGGCCCGCCGACGCGAGCGCGCGCCCCAGTCCGTCCCACGCGGCCTCGGACGCCGCGTCGCGCTGCGCCGCCTTGCGATAGGACTGCGCCGCCCGCGCCCAGTCGCGCGAGCCCTCGAAGTAGCGGCCCGCGGCGAGGTAGGCCTCGACCGCCTGCGGCGTGTCGTCGATGCGGTACACCGGCGCGATCTGGTAGCCGCGCGGCGGCGCCTCGGACGGCCACAGCGCGCAGCCCGCCAGCGTCAATGCCGACGCCGCCGAGCCGAGCGCGACCGCCCGACGCACCCGGCCAGCGCGCGCGTCCCGTCGCCGCGCGGCAGACGCCACCGCCTCGTGCGGCGCGCCAAGACCGTGCGCGGGATCCAGATCGAGTGCGACATCGACGCCATCGCGGGCGCCGGGGACGTCACTGGCGAAATCGGGGCTGGCGCCGTCGAACGCCGGGGCGGGCAGGGCGGACGCAGGCGACGGAAATCGGCTTTGCACACGCATGACTCCTCCTCAGTTGCCGGCCATCGTGGGCAGCAGGACGCGGTAGATCTGGATCATGGCCGGGCCCATCAGCACGACCATCAGCGAGGGAAAGATGCAGAAGATCAGCGGGAACAGCAGCTTCAGCGCGATCTTGGCGGCGGCCTCCTCGGCGCGCTGGCGGCGCCGGGTGCGCAGCATCTCCGCATGGATGCGCAGCGACGCGGCGATGCTGGTGCCGAAGCGCTCGGCCTGGCTGATCATCGTGACGAAGCCGTCCACCTCCTCGACACCGGTGCGTATCGCCAGGTTGCGCAGCGCACGCTCGCGGTCCGAGCCAGCGCGCAGCTCCAGGTTCACCAGCCGCATCTCATCGGCCAGCGCCGGACTCTTGAGCTGCAGGTCATCGGCCACGCGCAGCATCGCCGCCTCGGTCCCCAGGCCCGCCTCCATGCACACCGTCATCAGGTCCAGCGCATCGGGGAAGGACTCGAAGATGTCGCGCTGGCGCAGCGTCACCAGCCGGTTCAGCACCACGTTGGGCCCGTAGTAGCCCACCGACGCCAGCACCAGCAGCAGGAGCATCAGCGGCGCGCCGCGCGGCAGATCGCCGCCGGTGGACATCAGCGCGAAGCCCGCCAGCGGCAGTCCCAGCGTCAGCAGCGTCTTCAGGCCGAAGAAGGCGGTGCCCGCGATCGGGCTGCGGATGCCGGCGTGCACGAAGCGCAGCCGGATGCTGGACTTCTCGAAGCCTTCCTCCGGCATCGACAGCCGGCTGATCGGCCGCGTCAGGTCGGCCACCACCTGCATCAGCCGGTCGCCGGACGGCGCCCGCGCCGGGTCGCCGCCCTCGATCGCGCGCAGCCGCTGCCGCGCCGGATCCGGCTTGAGCAGCGCGCCTACGCCCAGCACCGCCGTCACGACGACCACGAACACCAGCGCCAGCACCATCCATTGCATCGGGGACATGTCGGGGACTCCTTGGCGGCGGCCGCGTGGGAAGGGCTTGGGGACGTTGAGCAGCGGGGCGTGGCAGCGGCGCGTCGGCGATGCGCGTCAGACGCGGATGCGGATGATGCGGCGCATCCAGAAGATGCCTGCGGCCATCATGGCCAGCGACACGCCCACCATGCGCAGGCCCATCGGATCGGTCCACAGCACCGCCATGAATTCGGGATTCACGATGTTCACCACCAGGCCCACGCCGAAGGGCAGCGCCGTCAGGATCAGCGCCGACAGCCGGCCCTCGGCGGACAGCGTGCGGATCTCGCCGAGCAGGCGCAAGCGCTCGCGCACCAGCGCCGCGATCTTGTCGAGCAGCTCGGCCAGGTTGCCGCCGGATTCGCGCTGGATCATCACCGCCACGACGAAGTAGCTGACGTCGGCGATCGGCACCCGCTCGGCCAGGTGGGCCAGCGCGTCGTTGGCCGGCACGCCGTAGTTGATCTCGTCGAACAGCACCCGGAAGTCGCGGCCCAGCGGCGCGGGCATCTCCTCGGCCACCATGCGGATCGCCGACGGGAAGGCATGGCCGGCGCGCATCGCGCGGCCCATCAGGTCGAGCGCCTCGGGGAACTGGCGCTCGATGCGCGCGATGCGGTCCGCCGCGCGCGAGGCCA
Organism: Roseateles sp.; assembly: GCF_039595595.1. Classification (GTDB taxonomy): domain Bacteria; phylum Pseudomonadota; class Gammaproteobacteria; order Burkholderiales; family Burkholderiaceae_C; genus Roseateles. The sequence goes on from NZ_JBCNLG010000008.1 coordinate 7,420, forward strand.
CGCGCCACCACGGCAGCGCGCCCAGCGCCAGCGCCGCGCCCAGCCCCACCACCATCGGCTTGCCCAGCAGCGGCGGCAGCAGCAGCCCGCAGGCGGCCAGCGCGATCGAGAGCAGCAGCAACTCCGCCACCGACGCCGTCACCGCCGCCGCGCCGGTCAGCCGGCGCAGCCTGCGGCCCGGGCCGGTGAGCGCGATGAGCGCGTTCAGGCGCGGCAGCCGCTCGGGCGCCATCGTGCGCTCGATGCTGGCCGCGCCAGCGGGCACGTCGCCCGACAGCGCCGCCAGCCGCGCCTTGATGCGCCGCGCCTGCGCGCTATGGCGCGAAGCCCACAGGATGTACAGCCCCTCCAGGGCGAGCAGCACCGCCAGGAAGGCGACACCGGCGAACAGGATCAGGCTGACGTCCATGACGGCGCTCCTCAGATCTCCACGCGCATCGGCGTGAACAGCGTCTGCGGCAGGTCGATGCCGCGCGCGCACAGGCGGTCCCAGCAGCGCGGCCGCACGCCCGTGGCGCTGAAGTAGCCCTGCACCGCGCCATTGGCGCCCACGCCGGTCTGCTTGAAGGAGAAGATCTCCTGCAGCGTGACCGTGTCGCCCTCCATGCCGGTCACCTCCTGGATGCTGGTCAGCTTGCGCGTGCCGTCGGACAGCCGGTTCGCCTGCACGATGACACCGATCGCCGAGGCGATCTGCGCCCGCGCGGCCTTGGCCGGCAGGTCCACGCCGGCCATCGCGATCATGCTTTCCAGCCGCGCCAGCGCGTCGCGCGGCGTGTTGGCGTGCACCGTCGTCATCGAGCCCTCGTGGCCCGTGTTCATCGCCTGCAGCATGTCCAGCGCCTCGGCGCCGCGGGTCTCGCCCAGGATGATGCGGTCCGGCCGCATCCGCAGCGCGTTGCGCACCAGCGCGCGCTGCGCCACCTCGCCGCGGCCCTCGATGTTGGGCGGCCGCGTCTCCAGCCGCACCACGTGCGGCTGCTGCAGCTGCAGCTCGGCCGCGTCCTCGATGGTCACGATGCGCTCGCTGTGCGGAATCGCGCCGCTGAGGATGTTCAGCAGCGTCGTCTTGCCCGAGCCCGTGCCGCCCGAGATCAGGATGTTGGCCCGCGCCTGCGACAGCGCCGCCAGGAAGCGCGCCATCTCCGCCGACATGGACTTGAACTCGATCAGGTTCTCCGCCTTCAGCGGCACCGCGGCGAAGCGCCGGATCGAGAGGATGGGACCGTCGATGGCCAGCGGGGGAATGATCGCGTTCACGCGCGAGCCGTCGGGCAGCCGCGCGTCGACCATGGGGCTGGCCTCGTCGACGCGCCGGCCGATGCGCGACACGATCTTGTCGATGATCTTGAGCAGGTGGTCATCGTCGGCGAAGCGCACGTCGGTCAGCTCGAGCCGGCCGCGCCGCTCCACGTAGACCTGCGCATGGGTGTTGACCAGGATGTCCGACACCGTCGGATCGGCCAGCAGCGGCTCGATCGGGCCGAAGCCCAGCATCTCGTACTGGATGTCGCGCACCAGCGCGCGGCGCTCGGCGGCGTTGAGGACCAGGTTCTCCTCGAACAGCAGCCGCTCCACCATCTGCCGCAGCTCGTCGCGCAGCGCGTCGGTGCCCAGGCCGTCCATGGCCTCCAGGTCCAGCCGCCCCAGCAGCAACTGGTGGATGCGCGTCTTGGTCGCCTGGTAGGCCTGGGTCGGCGCGGCGGCCGTCTCCTCGGGCGCGCCGTCGGCGGGCGCGAAGCCCGGCAGCGCGGCGCCCAGCCGCTCGCGCAGCGTCATGGTCATGTCCTTCATGCGGATGCTCCCCGGAACAGGCCCGACAACCAGCGCCGCTGCGGCGCCGGCGCTTGCGGCGCGATCTCGGCGGCCAGCTCGCGCAGCGCGCGGGCGATGCTGCTGGCGGGCGCGATGCTGTCCACCGGCACGCCCTGGTTGACCGCCGCGGCGACGGCCTCGTAGTGGTTGGGCAGCGTCAGCGGCTCGTCGATGGCCAGCGTGCGGCGCAGGTCCTCGAGGCTGAACTGGCTGTCCTTCTGATAGCGGTTGACGATCCAGCGCACCTTGTCCGCCGGATAGTCGAGCGAGCGGAACACCTCGCGCAGCCGCTTGCCATCGCGGATGAAGGGCAGCGTCAGCTGCAGCACCGCGAACAGGCGGTCGGCTTCGTCCAGCACCGCCAGCGTGGCCGCGCTCAGCGAACGGCCGACATCGACGACGACGAAGTCGAAGCCCTCGCGCGCCTGGCGCAGGATGGCCTGCACCTGCGCGGGCGTGACGTCGGCCGCATGCGCCGGATCCTCCGGCGCGGCCAGCACCCACAGGCCCGGGCCGGCCTCGGTCATCGCCGACTGCAGCAGGTCGGCGTCCAGCCGCGCGATGTTGCGCGCGACATCGGCCACATGGCTGGGCGGCGTCTGGTTGCCCAGGAACAGCGCGGCGTCGCCGAACTGCAGGTTCATGTCGATCAGCGCGACGCGGCGGCGTCCGCCGGCGGCCAGCAGGTGCGCCAGGTTGGCCGCGACGAAGGTCGCGCCGCTGCCGCCCTTGCAGGACAGCAACGCCAGCAGCTCGCCATGGCGCGCCGGCTGGGCGGCGATCGCGGCGCCCGCGCCGCGCTTGCGCTGCAGCCGGCGCAGCGCGGCCAGCACGGTCTCGCCGGCGGCCGGCGCGGGCAGTACCTCGCGCACGCCGGCGCGCATCGCGCGCATCAGGAAGTCGGGCGAGAGGTCGGGCGCGACCAGCACCACGTCCACCTCCGGATGCGCGCCGGCGAGCCGCTCCAGCGCGAGGAAGTCCTCGGCCGCCGCGCATTCGGCCAGCAGCAGGTCGGGCCGGCTGCCGTTGACGATGGCGTTGACCTCGCGCAGCGGCCGCTCCAGCGCGGCCACCGAGAAGGCGGGCTCGGCACGCAGCGCCTCGGTCCAGGCGAAGGCATGCGCGGGGTCGGCCGTGACGATCTTGACTTTCACTGGCACACCTCGTTGGCGGCGCTGTTCATGTACTCCTTGCGCAGCGTCGTGGCGAACGCGGGCAGGGTCAGGCTCAGCGGGACAAAGGGAATCATCGTGCGGTGCGTGTAGCCGCTCAGCGCGACCTGCACCGCCTTGCAGTCCGCCGGCGTGCAGGTGTTGGCGGCACTGGGCGGGTTCAGGTAGCTCACCGTGATGTTGGACGAGCTCAGCGTCGGCAGGCGCGAGATCATCCGCGTCTTGATGTGGCTGTCGTTCATGTCGCAGACCACGGCCAGGCGCGCACCGTAGCGCGTGGCCTCGACGGCGGCGTTCCAGGTCCACAGCAGCCGGCCCATCTCGATCACGCCCAGCACCAGGGTGCTGAGCAGGCCGCAGACCAGCGCGAACTCGACGGCCGCGACGCCACGCATGCGAGCGCGCACGCGCGGCCGCGACATCGATGCGCAGCGGAGATGGCGGTTCATAGCTGCGCCCTCATCGTCACGGCGATGGTGTTGAAGTTCATGTCCGGGATGACGAACTTGACCACCGACCGGTAGGGATAGTTCTGGATGCTCGCGGACACCAGGTTGACGGTGCCGCTGCCGGTCAGCTGGTTGGCGTGCGTCGACGGGCACAGCGACGCGTCGCAGATCGCGACCATCGCCGTCGTCAGGCCCGGCGCGAGCACGCTGCCGCTGCAGTCGGTGGTGCCGTAGACCGCGAGGCAGCGCGCCTCGGCGGCGATGGTGGTGTCACCCGGTCCGTGCTGCGAGAGGTGGCGGGCGGCGTCGCGCACCGACTTGTCGAGCATGTTGTAGCTGAACACCGCGCGGCCCAGTTCGCTGGCGCCGAAGACGAGCAGCAGCAGCGGCGACATCAGCAGCGCGAGCTCGACCGCCGCGACGCCGCGCAGGGCGCGGCGGCCGGCCGCGTTGCGGGAGCGGGGCGGGACGGCGGTGAAGGCGCGGGCGGCGCTCATGGCGTCCTCACTGCACCAGCGCCGGGACCATCGGTCCGATGCTGGCGGAATCGCCCGCCACGCCGGAGGAGGCGCAAGGGCTGCCGGTGGCGCTCGACAGGCCGATGTACTCCATCTTCAGCGTGTCGTTGGGGTTGTCGATCGGCTGCAGCATCAGCATGCAGCCCCAGCCCAGCACGGTGGTGGTGTGCGTGCCGCCGGTGAGCGCGGCGCAATCGATGATGGGGGCGATCACCAAGCGGCGGTCGGCGCCGTACTGGACATGCTGGGCGGTGGTGGTGGTCGGGTTGTAGGCATTGCTGATCGTCAGGCCGGTGACGGCGTTGCCCGCCGCGACGCTGCTGCCATAGGGCGAGTGCGTGCCGCGCTTGGCGATGAAGTCCGGCAGCGCGTTGGCGCCACTGGGCCAGTTGGTGGTGGTGTAGCCGTAGCCGGTGAAGTCCGGCGGCGCGTTGGTGACGTTGGTCGAGCCCGTCTGGTAGAGGCCGAAGCGCGTGTTCCAGGCCTTGGCCGCGGCATTGCCCATGTTGCCGGGCGCACCCACCGGCGAGCTCACGTTCAGCGAGCACATGCCGTTGCCGGTGAGCAGGCCCGCGAGCTCGCTCTCGCCGCCATTGGGCGGGCTGAAGTCGATCCAGTTCCAGTTGCCGCCGCCGTCCTTGAAGCGGCCGGTGACCCAGCTGCCTGGCGTCAGGCCGAAGGGCGGCGAGGCGCCCGCGCCGGCGCCGGCCTGGCGGCACACGCCCAGCGGCACCGCGCAGTTGCTCTGTGCTGGCGTCAGCGTGGCGGTGGCGATGGCCGCGACCGACTGCGCGCCGAAGCCCATCACCTGCATGAAATAGGGCGAGAAGCCGCCGCGCTGCAGCGTGCAGCGCACGTACTTCGATGACGCGGCGGCAGCGCCCGCGGTGCTCCACAGGCTGCCCGCCGCGAGCGAGCTGCCGAAGCCGACGGTGATGTCGCTGTCGGCGATGGCCGCGCCCTGGAAACCGACGCGGTTCTGCTTGGCGATCGCGCGGCCGGCGGCCTCGGCGCGCGGAAAGGCCGCGGCCGGGATCGACGGCGCGCCGGTCAACTCGTAGCTGGCCGCGAGCGCGCAGGCATCGGCGGTGTTCTGCAGCTCGGTCTTCGCGAGGTAGAGCCGGCCGCCATCGATCGCCAGGCCGAGGAAACCCACCATCACCGTCAGCAGCAGCGCCACGACGATCGCCACCACGCCGCGCTCGCGGCGCGCGGGCGCCGCGACACGCCGCCCGGCGCGCGAGGCGCCCGAGACGCGCGGCGTGCCCGGGACGCGCGTGGACGGTGCGATCGGCACGATCGTCGCGACGGTGATGGGCGCGCGCGGGGACATGGCGTCGGTTCCGGCTCAGCGATCCGCGGCGCCCGCGCCGACGCCGATGTTGATGACGTTGCTGGGCGGGGGCGCCTTGTAGCTGTCGACCACGCGCACGCCGGCCTGGCGCGTCAGGCGGCCATCGGCTTTGGTGCCCAGCGACGCGTTGCGCGAGGGCGCGGCCGGATCGAGCACCTGCTGCGCCATCAGCGCGCGGCTGGCGTCGCCGAAGTCGCGGTCCATGGCTGGCGTCGTGGTCGCGGCGCAGCCGCACAGCAGCGCCGCGGCCGCCGCGCAGAGCGGGAGGATGACGGGGGTCTTCATGATCACTCCTTGTCGAATCCGCCGCGGGCGGGCGGGGCGTTCTTCGCGGGCGCCGGCGCCGGGCCCGCAGGGTCGGCGTCGGCCGCGGGCTTCGTGCCTTCCATGCGGCCCTGCAGGATCAGGTCGCCGCGCGTGGGCGGCACGTAGTTGTCGGTGGGCAGCCGGTAGCCGGGCGGCAGCGGCTGCACCAGCCGCGGCGTGATGACGAAGACCAGCTCCGAGCGGTCGGTCTGGAACTGCGTGCTGCGGAACAGCGCGCCCACCACCGGCAGCTCGCCCAGGAAGGGGAAGGCCTTGATGTTGGTGGTCGTGTTGTTCTTGATCAGCCCGCCGATGGCGAAGCTCTGGCCGTCCATCAGCTGCACCGTGGTCTCGGCCTTGCGCGACGTGAACGAGGGCAGCACCGAGTTCAGCGAGCCGGCCGTGATCTGCACGCCGGAGGCGTTGAGCTCCGACACCTCCGGGCGCACGCGCAGGTGGATGCGGCCGCCGCCCAGCACCGTCGGCGTGAACTTCACCGAGACGCCGAATTCCTTCTCCTCCAGCGTCACCGTGCTGCCGCCGATGCTGCCGCTGTTCTGCACCACCGGGATCAGGATCTTGCCGCCGGCCAGGAAGCTGCCGGTCTGGCCGCTGATGGCCATCACGGTCGGCTCGGCCAGCACCTTCACCAGGCCGTCGGTCTTCTGCATGTTGAGCGCCGCGTTGGTGGCGCTGCGGCCGGGCACGGTGCCGTAGGTGGTGGTGTAGGTCGGGCGGCCGAAGGCGTCGTAGGTGACTGTGACGTTGCCGCCGCTGATGCCGGGCAGCGGCACCTGGCCGCCGACCACCGCGTCGACCGAGCTGAAGGGCACGTTCTTCGGCCCCGTGCCGGTGATCTGGCCGATCACGCCGGCCGAGCCGCCGAAGATGCCGCCCAGGAAGCGCACCATCGAGCCGTCGCCCGGCGCGTAGGCGCGCGAGAAGTCGATGCCGAAGGCGTCCAGCAGCGACTTGGAGATCTCCGCCACCTTGACCTCCAGCATCACCTGCTGCGGCGCGCCGACCTGCACCATGTTGACCACGCGCGCGCCGGCTTCCTTGCCGTCACCGCGCACGAAGGCGGTGGCCAGATCGATGGCGCGCGTCATCGCCTCGGTGTCCGAGACCTCGCCCGAGAGCACGACGGAATCGAAGGCGGCGCTGACGCGCAGGTTGCGCTCGGCCGGCAGCAGCTGCTGCAGCACGGCCTGCAGCGCCGCGGTGTCCATGCCCACGACCACGTCGAAGGCGGTGCAGGTGCCGGCGCGGTCCAGCATCACGACGTTGGTCGAGCCGATCGCCTTGCCCAGCAGATAGATCTCGGTCGGCGCGAGCAGCAGCACGTCGACTTCGCCGACGCCGGGGCGCGTGTCCTGGGTCTGCGCGGCGCCCTTGGCATTGGCGTCGTCCTTCTTGCCATTGCTGCCGTTGGTTTCGGCGGGACGCGCGGCGCGGGTGTTCTCCGGGTTGCCGAGCAGGATGCGCGTCACCGGCTGGGCCGGCCGCAGCACCGTCGACTTGCCCACCGGCACCGTGACCGCCGGGGCGGTCTCGACGCGCGAGCACATCGCCGCGCCGGATCCCGTGGAAGCGGCGCGGGCCGCGGCGGCCGTCGCGGTGACCGGCGCGGTGGTGGGACCGGGCGCGCCGAAGCAGGCGGCCGGCGACAGCAGGATCGCCAGGGCCGTCAGCCCGGCGAGCGGCGCCGAGACGGGGATCAGGAGCGGGGACGTGGGCATGGGCGGTCTCCGGTGAGGCGGGCGTGGCGCGGTCGGGGGGCGGTCGGGAGCGGTCAGGGGCGGTGCGGTCAGAAGCACTCGGTGACCTTGTCCAGGCCGCGGATCAGTTCGACGCAGCCGGTGCGCGCGACGGCGGCGACTGGCACGGCGGCGGGCGCGGCGGCGCGGCGCGTCGCGGGACGGGGCGCGGCCGGCGCGGGCGGCGGCGCGGCGGGCTCCGCGCGCGCGGCCATGCCGAGCAGCGCCGCCTTGGTCGCGCCCAGGCCGGCATTGGCGGCCTTGGGATCGGTCTGGTTGCGCAGCACCAGCGAGAGGTTGCCCACGCTGCGCGCCAGGTCCAGCAGCTCGGCCTCGTCGGGCGTGACTTCGAGCGTCACCGCGTTGACGACCTTGGGGCGGGTCGTATCGCGGTCGGCCTCCTGCGCGACGGCCAGCACCAGGATGCGCTCGAGCACGATCTTGGAGATCGAGTGGTCGCGGTCGTTGCGCGCCGCACCCTCGTCCTGCGTGTTGACCATCACGTCGACATAGGTGCCGGGCAGCGCGAAGCCGGCGACGCCGACCACGTCGTTGACCCGCACCGTCATCGCGCGCTTGCCGGTGGGCACCACCGCGGACAGGCCGCCCTTGGTGCCGACCGGCGCCAGCCGCGCCTCGGTCAGCGGCTCGCCGCGCTGCATCGACACCAGCACCACGCGGCCTTCCAGCGCCGCCGGGTCTTCGAAGGCGCCGGCGGGCACGCTGCCCTGCGGCCAGTCGGCCATGCGCACCATCTCGCGCGAGATGCGGCCGCCGAGCTCGATGTCGGCGTTGGCGATCGCGATGCGGCCCTGGTTGCCGCTCTGGCCCTGCATCCAGCGCGCGGCCATGACGACCGCGGCCAGGCCGGCGATCGCGGCGATGAAGAGCATCAACAGACCTCGTGACCTCATGGCTGCCTCCTGGACGGCTCGGCGGTGGCGGAAGAAGAAGCGGCGGGCGTGTCGCCGAAGTGGGTGCGCCAGGCCCAGTCGAGCAGGCCGGCGTCGAGCGAGGGCTCGACCTCGAGATAGCGCGCGCGGCTGGCCACCAGGCGCAGCAGGTCGCGCGGATGGCAGGCCAGCAGCGAGCGGCCGTGGCGCTGGTGCAGGCCGTCGATCAGGTGCACCAGGCCGAAGGCGTCGTAGGGCACGCCCTCGTCGGCGCAGGCGGCTTCGAAGATGCGGCCGTAGGACGCGGCGTCCACCGGGCCGACCTCGATCTTGTGGCCGATGCGGCGCAGGAAGGCGTCGTCCAGGTCGCGCGGCGACAGGTTGGACGAGAACACCAGCATCATCTCGAAGGGCACGGTGAAGCGCGCGCCCTGGCGCAGCGTCAGATGGTCGTGGCGGCGCTCCATGGGCACGATCCAGCGGTTCATCAGCTCGCGCGGCGTGACGCGCTGGCGGCCCAGGTCGTCGACGATGAACAGGCCGTTGTTGGCCTTCAGGTGCGGCGGCGCCTCGTAGTAGCCGGCGCGCGGATCGAAGCCCAGGTCCAGCATCTCCAGCGTCAGCTCGCCGCCGCAGGCGACGACGGGGCGTTCGCACAGCACCCAGCGGGCATCGGGCCGGTGGCGGCTGTCCAGGCCGCCGCGGTTGGCCGCGGGGCCGTCCAGCGGCTGGTGGACCAGCGGGTCGAAGACGCGGATCACCTCGTCCTGCACGCTGATCGCGTACGGCACCGCGACCGGGCCGGGCAGCAGTCGCGACAGGCTGCGCGCGATGTAGGTCTTGCCCGAGCCGGCCGGCCCGTGCAGCAGCATCGGCCGGTGCGCGTTCATCGCGGTGCCGAGGCGGTCGACCAGCTCGTCGGCCAACACCAGCCCGGCGAAGGCCTCGCGCGCGATGCGCAGCGTGACCGGATGCAGCGACGCGGCCTGCGCCGCGACGCGCTCGGCATAGAGCTCGGCCGGCACCGGCGCTGGCCCGATGTAGGCGCTGCGCGAGCACGCATCCAGCGCGCGGGCGCGGCCGGCGAGGGTCAGGTCGTACTCGACGTCGGCCTCGTGGGCGCCGCGGCGCGCCACTTCGAGCAGGCCGTCGCGGCGCATCGCCTGGCACAGCGCCTCGACGATCACGCCGCCCAGGCACAGCCGCGCGCCCAGCTCGACCAGCCGGCCGGTCGCGCCCTGCAGCAGCGTCTTGGCCAGCAGGTCGGTGAGGAAGGCCGGCGACAGGCCGGTCTCCTCGACCGTGCGCGGCGCGGCGGGCAGCGCGCCGGCGGACGGCGCGGTCCGCGGGGCCGGGGCGTGGGGGAATTGAAGCAGGGACATGGGGCGGTCCTGTCCTAGATCAGCGGGGGCGCGATCAGCGCCATGGCCGTGCCCATCGCGATCGCGACCGCGTAGGGCAGGCGCGCGGCGGTGCGCGCCAGCGGCGAGGCACCCGGGGCATGGGCCGAAGATGCGCGGCGCTGAGCTCTCATGCTGGCCATCACGCGGGCCAGCACGCTGGCGTCGCGCATCGCGAGCAGCGACAGCAGGCCGCCCGCGAGCATCGTGTAGAGCACGGCCGCGGCGACCGTGGCCGCGCCGGCGAAGGCGCCGACGACCGCCATCAACTTCACGTCGGCAGCGCCCATCGCGCGCAGCAGGTACAGCGGCAGCATCAGCGCCAGGCCGGTGGCGGCGCCGCCGAGCGGCGACCACCAGCGCTCGCCGGCCGGAGCGGGGCTGCCCGCGGCCAGCGCCGCGGCATGCAGGCCCAGCGCCAGCGCCAGGCCGAAGGCCAGCCAGCGGTTGGTCACGCGCCGCACGCGCAGGTCGCTGCGCACGGCGCCGCCCAGCACCAGCGCCAGGGCGGCCAGCGTGACGGGGGCGGAGACCAGGGTCGACATGGCGGCGGTCCGGTCAGAGTGCGGCGGTGATCGCCGTGGAGATCGCGGTGAACACGGCGTCGAGCTTGGAGCCGACGAGCGTGACCGACGCGATGATGAAGACGGCGATGAGCGCGGCGATCAGGCCGTACTCGATGGCGGTGACGGCATCGTCGTCGCCGGCCAGTGCCTGGAGGCGGTGCAGCAGTGTCATGGTGGATCTCCTGGGGAGGGAGCGGAAACCGGTGGTGGACCTGGAAGACCTGGAAGAAGCGCGGCCGGCATGGGCCGGCACGGCCGCGCCGGCGCCGTCACAGCGCCGCGGTCAGTGCGGTCGAGATCGCGGTGAACACCGCCGCCAGCTTGGAGCCGACGATGGTGACCGAGCCGATGATGAACACGGCGATCAGCGCGGCGATCAGGCCGTATTCGATGGCGGTGACGCCCTCGTCGTCCTGGACGAATTGCTGCAGTGCGCGGGTGGCCTTGGAGAGGGGGAGCAGTTGCATGATGAAAGTCCTTGAAGTGGGGAGGAAAGGAGATCCATCGGGGTCGGATCCATACCCTGCCGGCCTGTTGGGGGAGGACGCCGGCCGGCGAGGCGCGTCTTCGGTCCTGTGCGTGTTCATGTCAGAGCGCGGCCACCACGGCCGACGACCAGTACTGGTACAGCGCCGCCAGCGACGAGCCGGTCAGCGTCAGCGCGCCCAGGATCGCCACCGCGATCAGCGCGGCCATCAGGCCGTACTCGATCGCCGTGGCGGCGCGCTCGTCGCGCATCAGCGCGGTGGCGATCGCGGCGGCGGGGATCGGGTGGCGGGGCGTGTCCATGGCGTTCACTCTAGGCATCGCGGTCACGGCGCGCAGCGGAGGAAGGCGCCATGTCGCGGGGGGAGCTTGACCCTTGGCGGGGGGGAGTTTTGTCATGGGCCGCGTCGTCCTCCAGCGGCGCGAAGGCGCTCAGCGGCGCGGCGCCGGGGCGGCCGAGTCCGCCCAGCCGCACCAGCGTGCCCAGCAGCTCGGCGGCCGGCAGGTGCTTGGCGAGAAAGGCCTGCGCGCCCAGGCGCAGCGCGCGGTCGCGCGTGGCGTTGTCGTCGTGGCAGGTCAGCACCAGCACGCGCGACTGGATCAGCAGTTGCGGCAGCAGCGCCAGGCCGTCCTCGCCGTTGAGGTCGACATCGACGACGACGACATCGGGATGCAGTTGCCGGGCGGCGAGCAGCGCCTGCTCCCCCGTGGCGACGGCGCCCAGGCAGCGCAGCGTGCGCGGCGAGCAGGCAATGAGCCGCGACAGGCCGTCGCGCACCGCTTGCTGGTCGTCGACCAGCAGCACGCCGAAGGGGCCGGAGGCGGTGACGGCGTTGACAGTGGAAGGCAGCGGGCTCATGGATCGATGCTAGGCAGCGAAGGCGCGCATGGCGCGGGAGCTTGCGGGCGGCCGGGGAGGGAGATTCCTCCCACGCCGCGCGCGGCGGAGCGGCGTCGGAGACGTCAGTAGACGAAGGGGATCAGCCGGTAGGGCACGCGGCGGCGATAGGCGCGGTATTCGGCCTGCAGGTCGTCGAGCATGGCTTCCTCGCGGCGCATGCGCACCACCTGCGCGACATAGAGCAGCGCCAGCACGGCGGCATTGCGCGGTGATGCGTTGACCAGCAGGAAGCCGCAGTGGCCGATCAGGTAGCCGAGGTAGATCGGGTGCCGGACGATGCGATAGGGCCCGCGAACGACCAGCCCGCGCCGCGCCGGCAGCAGGCCGAAGGAGCGGCCGAGCGTGACCTTCGAGGCGAACTGCCAGGCCAGGCCAGCCAATTGCAGCGCGGCGCCGGCCCACTCCGGCGCGAAGGCGCGCGTGCCCGAGGGCGACAGCAGCACGACGAAGCCAGTGGCGTAGAGCGTCGCGGCGATGGCGGAGATCGACAGGTCGCGGCGCTCGGCGCGCCGGGCCAGCAGCACCAGCAGCAGCGTGTAGCCCTCCGAGAGGATCAACAGCAGGAGCGTGCCGCGCGCCGGGTCCTGCCACCAGGCGTAGCCCCAGCGCGCCAGCACGAAGGCCAGCGCCAGCAGCGCGAAGCTGCGCAGCAGCCATTCGGTGAGGCGGCCCTCGCGGCGGGGCGCCGCGCTCACGCCGGTCATGGATCTGGCGAAGGGGATGGACATGGCGGGCTCCAGGTTCAGCGGGGCGCGGTGGGGCGGGGAGAGCGGAAGGGTCCGAGATGGCGGGAAGGGCGGGAAGGGCGGGAAGGGCGCCACGCGATGGCGGCCGCCGCGACCGCCATGCCCGCGATCACGTCCACGACGTAATGGCCGCCGAGCACCGGTGTCGCGGCCAGCATCAGCGCGTTGAGGGCGAGCGCCGGCCAGCGCAGCGGCGTCGCGAAGAGCGCCTGGGCCAGCAGCACCGCCATCGCCGCATGCAGAGAGGGCATCGAGATCAAGCCCTGCATCGCCTGCAGCGACAGCGTGCGCAGGCCGCCGTCGCGCAGCGCCTCGAAGTGCCAGAGGTCGGCGGCCGGGCCGAGGCCGAAGTGCTTGAAGGCGCCCGCCGCCGGGATCGGCGCGGACAGCAGGATCACCAGCAGCGTGACGGCGGCGTAGCGATTCATGAAATCGTGCAGGCGGTCGCCGCGGCCGCTGAAGCCCAGGTACAGCACGACGGCGAGGATCTGCGGCAGGCCACTGTCATAAGCCGCGCTCAGCACGATCTGCGCGAGGGCCGGCAGCGCGGCCTGGCTCTGCCGCAGGACACGCCAGTCGATGCCCAGCGCGGCGTCCCAGCGCGCGAGCGTGGCGTCCGTCAGCGGCGGCGCGAGCGCGATCAGCAGGTAGCTGAGGCAGGCCGCCGCGGCCTGGAACACCAGCAGCAGCGCCGCGCATCGCAGCGCCGGCGCGATGCGCGGGTCATGGCGATAACGCGGCGCCAGCAAGGGCAGTGCCAGTGCCGCGAGAGCCGCGGCCAGCACGGCGAAGTCGCGCGCCACCAGATGCCAGCCGCCAAAGGCGATCCCGAGGGCATCGGCCGCGATCACCAGCGTGGTCAGCAGCAGGGCGGGGCGCAAGGGCTCGCGCCGGACGAGCGACAGCACAGGGCGCAAAGCCCGTGAGACGGTGGGCGCAGGGTCCGATGGCGACGAGGGAAAGAGCGGCGAGGGAGTCGGTGACGCCGGGCGGATCGGCACGACCTTCGCGCTTCGGGGACGCTGCGAGGACACGAGGTCCGGGCCGGCATGCGCGGAGGCAGCGCGGTCGGCGGGGGTGCCGGGGGTGCCGGGGGACGTCGGCAGGCGGTGGATCGACATGGCGGCCTCGTGCAACGATGGCCCCATGGTGGGCGCGCGTGCGCGCCGGCGCCAGGGAGGCGCCGCGCCGGCGGCCTAGGACAAAGCTCCCCCCGCCGGGCGCGCGGGCTCGCGATCCAGGCCGTGCGCCGTCGCGTAGACGTGCAGCTCCAGCCGGCCGCGCACGCCCAGCTTGGAATAGATCGCGGTGAGGTGGTTGCGCAGGGTGTGCTCGCTCATGCGCAGCGTGTCGGCCACCGCCAGCAGCTTGGCGCCGGCCTGGCGCAGCAGCACGCCGATGATGTCGCGCTCGCGCGGCGTGAGGCTCGCGAGCCGCTCGGCCTCGGGGTCGCGCGGCGCCGTCTCGCGGGCGGCGCCGCCGTCGGTCAGCAGGCCCAGCACCTCGCCCATCAGCGCGCGGTGCAGCCAGACCTCGCCGTCGTTCACGCACTCGATGGCGCGCAGGATGGTCGCGGCCGGCGCCGACTTGTGGACCACGCCGCGCGCGCCGCGCATCACCGCGCTGCGATGCCGCGTGGCGTCGTCGGCGCCGGTCAGCACCAGCACCTGTGCCTTGCCGCGGCGGCGCAGTTCCTCCATCGCGGCGCAGGCGTCCTCGCCGGCCAGGTCCAGGTCCAGCAGCAGCAGGTCGGCCTGCGCCAGGCCGTCGTGATGCAGCAGCTCGTCCAGCGTCGAGGCGCAGCCCACCATCTCCATGCGCGGGCGCGACGCGTCGATCAGCTGGTGCAGGCCCCAGAGCGTGATCTGGTGGTCCTCGGCGACGAAGACCCGGATCGGCCGCGGCGTCTGGCCCGGCAGGTGTGCGCTGAGGTTCATCGGTGTTCTCCTTCGTCGATCGTCCGGCCGCGCATCGACGCGGCCGGCTTGGGGATTCAGGCCGGAATGCGGAACAGCAGTTCGGTGTCGAGGCCGTCGCGGCGCGAGATCGTCAGCGTGCCGCCGAGCTCGGCGACGCGCTCGTGCAGCGAGTGCGGATGAAAGGCCGGCGCGGGCCGTCCGGTGACGGAGCCGCTGTCGTCGCTCACGCGCAGCGTGACCGCGCCGTCCTCGCCGCTCAGCGCGATCGAGACATGGCGCGCCTGCGTGTGCTTGCGGATGTTGTTCAACGCCTCGTTGAGCAGATGGAACATCGCGCCGGCCAGCGCGCGCGAGCTGGGCAGCGATTCCGGACAGTGGACCTCGACCTCGATGCCGAACAGCAGCGCGAAGCGCCGCGCCTGCCGCCGCACCGCCGGCACGAGCGCGTTGTCGCCGCCGCGCGCGCCGGTGCGCAGGCCCGAGATCAGCTCGCGCAGCGAGGCGACCTCGGCATTGACCAGCTCCGCCAGCGCGTCGACCTCCGCCCGGGCCGGGTTGTCGGCCGGGATGCGCAGCGCCACGCATTCGACCGCGTACTTGAGGCCGAGATAAGGCTGGATCGCGCTGTCATGCAGATCGCGGCCGATGCGCGCGCGCTCATGCGACGCGCTCTCGTCCTGCAACTGATCGACCAGCCCGGCCTGCTCGATGACGCGCAGCAGCTCGGGCATCGCGTCGGTCAGCGCGCGCAGGTCCTGGCGGTGCGCGCGCAGCCCGTGATAGCCGATCACGACGTGGCCGTGCTGGCGGTCGTAGCGGGTCAGCGGCGCGATGTGCAGCCCGGCGACGTCGAGCATGCGGGCCAGCGATTCCAGCGGCGTCAGCAGCGCGCGCGAGGGCCGCGGACCGGCATGGACGCGGATGCGCGGGCGCGGATCCCACCAGCGGCGCGAGGTGAAGCTCAGCGCCTGCGGACCGGTCTGCGCGAGCAGCTGTTCCAGCGCCTGATGGACCTCGGGCCGGGCGCGGAAGCCGCCGTCCTCGCGGCTGGCGATCATGGCCGGCGCGCCGAAGCGGCTGGGCAGCACCAGCGCGAGCACGTCGGCCTGCGTGCCCTGGCGCAGGCGCTCGACCAGCTCGCTGCAGATCGGCTCCAGGCCGCGGCGCGGATCGAGGCCGGCCTCGATCTCGTCGATCAGCGCGATGCGCCGGTGCAGCGCGCGCATCGGCCGGGCCAGCAGCGCGGCGGCCGGGATCAGCGCGAGCAGCAGGATCTGGGCGTAGCCGCCGAGTCCCTCGGCCGTGGGCAGCGGCGCGCGCCCGGTGTCCGGATCGATCGCGATGGCCACCGTGCCCAGCGCGGCCAGCAGCAACCCGTGGCCGACGCCGTAGCCGATGCTCGCCAGCACCACCGGGTGGACCAGCGCCAGCATCAGCATCATGTTGCCGACGCTGAAGTGCCACATCATCGACGTGGCCCAGGCCACGTCCAGCCAGTAGGCGGCCAGGCCGGGAACGATGGGGCGCTCGCGGGCGTCGGCCCACATCAGCAGGCCCGCCCAGGCGATGTAGACCAGCATCGTGACGGCGGCCCCAAGATCGACGGCGGGCTTGCTCGAGATGAGCAGCAGGCTGCACATCAGCGCCGTGACGACACGCAGGCCCGCGGAGAAGCGGCGCATCTCGGCCGACGGCCCCGGCACCTGGCGGACCGGCGCCGCGGTAGCGGCCCCTGCGGGGGCGCCGGGCCGGCTGGCGGGCTCACGCACGCCGGCGGCTCCGGCAGGCCCGGCGATCCCGTCCGCGAGGGACGGGTCCAACGACTCGCGCATCATGTTGTTGACCTCTGGGCACTGCCGTGGTGGGCGGCGTGCTTGCGGCAAGTCTGACACCGGCGCCGTACGCCGTACCCCCCGGGATCGGGTGCCCCGCCGTGGCGGCGCGTCAACTTTGCGGCGTTTTCCCGCATGGGGACGGGGCTGGCGGGCCGCGCCGGCCGCTCGTCCGCGCTGACGGGCGGGGTGTTCCCGGGACGCCCGCCAACGCTGCGACAATCCGCGCCATTCCCGCCGGCCGGGCGGCGCTCCTTGCGAAGAGGGGGCCCCCGGTCCGCCAGACCTCAAGAGAAGACAAGGACGCCGCCATGAGCGACAACCCCGTGCTGCCGCTGAATGACCAGAACCTGATCTGGATCGACCTGGAGATGACCGGCCTGTTCCCCGACAAGGACCGCATCATCGAGATAGCCGTCGTCGTGACCGACGCGCGGCTGACGGTGCGGGTCGAGGGACCGGTCTTCGCGATCCACCAGTCCGACGCCATGCTGGACGGCATGGACGCCTGGAACAAGGGCACGCACGGCAAGAGCGGCCTGATCGACCGCGTCAAGGCGTCGACGATCGCCGAGGCCGACGCCGAGCAGCAGGTCATCGATTTCCTGAAGGCCTATGTCCCGGCCGGCAAGTCGCCGATGTGCGGCAACTCGATCTGCCAGGACCGCCGCTTCCTGGCCAATTACATGCCCAAGCTGGAAGACTTCTTCCACTACCGCAACCTGGACGTGTCCACGCTCAAGGAGCTGGCGCGCCGCTGGAAGCCGTCCGCGATGGAAGGCTTCAAGAAGGCCCAGAAGCACACCGCGCTGGCCGACATCCACGAGTCCATCGACGAGCTGATCCACTACCGCGAGCAGTTCCTGAAGCTGGACTGAGCGCCGCGGCCGGCCCCTTCACGAGCACCGCGCACCCGCGCGACCGAGACCCCGATGGACATCCCGCGCCGCTCCCAGGACCTGTGGGCGGCCTTCGACTTTCCGCGCCATCCGCTGGCGCGCGAGGACGGCGAACGCCTGCGTGGCGCCTTCTTCGCGCCGCCGGCGGAGCGCCTGATCGCGCGCGATCCGGATCGCCTGCGCGCCGTGCTGCGCCTGGCGCATGCCGCGGCGCGCGCCGGCGCCTGGGTGCTGGGCGGGCTGCGCTACGAGGCGGCGGGGGCGCTCGATCCGGTGCTGCGCACGCGGCCGGCGGGGGCGGCGCCGCTGGCGGAGTTCCATGTCTGGCATGAGGCGCCGGCGCCGTGGCCCGAGGCGCTCGCCGCCGCAGGCGCGGGCCGCGCCCACCCGATCACGCCCTGGCGCGACGTCCAGGCGGATGAGGCCGAGCAGGCGCAGGTCGAGCGCATCCGCGATTACATCCGCGACGGTGACTGCTATCAGGTCAACCTGACGACACGGCTGGACGCGCAGCCATTGCCGCTCGGCGGCGAGGGCGATGCCTTCGACCCGGCGTTGCATTTCTTCGCGCTGCACGCGGCGCAGCCGGGCGGCTTCGCGCTGTTCCTGCGCACCGGTGGCGGTGACGAGGGCAAAGGCGAAGGCGAAGGCGAGGGCGGTAACGCGTCGGGCAGCGTGGCGAGCGTGTCGCCCGAGCTGTTCTTCGACTGGCGTCCGCTGCCGGAGACGCCGCAGGCCAGCCACACCTGGCTGCTGTCGGCGCAGCCCATGAAGGGCACCGCGCCGCGCGGCCGCGACCGCGCCGCCGACGAGGCCGCCCAGGCCTACCTGCGCACCAGCGCCAAGGAGCGCGCCGAGAACCTGATGATCGTCGACCTGCTGCGCAACGACCTCTCGCGCGTGGCGGTGACGGGCTCGGTGCGCGTGCCGCGGCTGTTCGAGCTGCATGCGCTGCCGACGGTCTGGCAGATGACCTCGACGATCGGCGCGGTGACGCGCGCGGGGCTCGCGCTGGACGAGGTGATGGCGGCGCTGTTCCCCTGCGGCTCGGTGACCGGCGCGCCGAAGAAGCGCGCGATGGAAGTCATCGACGGCCTCGAGCCCGGGCCGCGCGGCTGGTACTGCGGCGCGCTGGGCCTGCTGCAACCGGGCGGCGCGGCGACCTTCAACGTGCCGATCCGCACCGTCGAGCAGCACGGCACCACGCTGCGCTGCGGCGTGGGCAGCGGCATCACGCTGGACTCGCAGCCGCGCGGCGAGATCGATGAATGGTGCGCAAAGGCGCGCTTCCTGAGCCGGGCGCGGGCGCCGGTCGAGGCGCTCGAGACCATGCGGCTGGAGAAGGGCGAGTTCGCGCATGCGGCGCGCCACCTCGCGCGGATGCAGCGCACGGCGCGGCACTTCGGCCTGGCCTGGTCGGCGGACGCGGTCAAGGCGCGGCTGGTCGAGATCGCCCGGCGCCATCCCGGCGGCACGTGGCGCGTGCGGCTGACGCTGGCGCGCGATGGCGCGCTGAGCGATTCGGCGCAGCCGCTGCCGGCCGCCGAGGACCCGGGCCCGCTGCGCGTCGCGCTGGCCTCCGCGCCGATCGACACGCGCGGCGCCGACGCCGAATTCATCCAGCACAAGACCACCCGCCGCGAGCTGTACCAGGCCTTCCTGGACGCGAAGCCGGCGGATTGCTTCGACGTGCTGCTCTTCAACCGGGACGGCGAGCTCACCGAGGGCTGCCTGACCAACCTCGCGCTGCAACGCGCGCCGGACGGGCCGTGGCTGACGCCGCGCGCCGATGCCGGCCTGCTGCCCGGCACGCTGCGCGAGGAGCTGCTGGAACAGGGCCGGCTGCGCGAGGCGCGGCTGACCCTGGACGATCTGCGGCGGGCGCATGCGCTCGCCATCTTCAACAGTGTCCGGGGCTGGCGCGAGGCGCGGCTGCGGCACGAGGACCTTCATGACGACGACTTCCCAACGGCGCCGCCCGGCGGCGCGCAAGACCAGAGCGGATGAGGCGGCGGCGCTGCCGGCCGAGGCGGCCATCGACCCCGTGATCGACCCCGTGATCGAGGTGGCGGCCGATTCCGTCGAGGCGCCCAAGCCCGCGCGCAAACGCGCGAGCCGCGCGAAGGCCGTGGCGGCCGACGCTGGCGGCGTGGCTCTCGGCGAGGTGGCGGCCGCCGCGCCGGCCGAGGCCGAGCCGGCCCCCGAGCCGCAGGCGCCCGCGCCCGCGCCGAAGAAGCGCCCAGCCCGCAAGCGCGCGGCCGCCGTCCAGAGCGTTCCTCAGGCTGCGGTGGAGGCGGCAGTCGACGCTGCGGTGGAGCCGGCTGCTGAGCCGGTCCAGGCCGTGCAAGGCCAGGAGCGCGAGGAAGGCGAGGAAGGCGCCGGGCCCGCGCCGGCCCGCAAGGGGCGCCGCAAGCCGAAGGCCGAGCCGGTCATCGAGGAGGCGCCGCCCGAGCCGCCGCGCTTCACGCTCGGCCCGCGCGAGGACGACGGCGTGTTCGGCGACTACGAGTTGCGCGACGCCGAGACCGCCGGCACCTTCCGCCTGCGCCTGTTGGGCCGCCACACCTGGCGCTGCGATTGCGCCGGCTATCGCGCCCAAGGCACTTGCGAGCATGGCGCGCAACTGCTGTCGCTGTTCGACGAGGCGCAGCATCGGGCGCTCGATGCCGGCTGGCCGGCGCGCGAGGCCGAGGTCTGGCTGGTGCCGGGCCCCGAGCGCGGCCTGCAGTGGGTCTGCGGCCGCGATGTGCCGGAGCGGCTGCGCGACCAGGACGGCCTGGACGAGCAGCAGCGCCGCGCCGCAGAAGGCGGCCATGCCTGGCTGCAGCAGGTGCTGAGCGACGCCCGCGCGCTGGGTGTGGTGCTGCGCGTGGACGCGCCGGTGTGGCCGCAGCTCGCTTGCGGCCGCGATGCGCAGGCGCGCGTGCAGCGCATCGAGGCCCTGATGGCCGACGGCATCGCGATGCGCGCGCTGCTGCGCGAAGAATTGCCGGTCCACGCGTGGGAAGCGGCACTGTTCGCCGTCTGCGCCGGCCGCGCGCTGATCGCCGACGACCTGGGCCTGGGGCAGCGCGGCGCCGCCATCGCGGCGATCCGCCTGTGGGCCGAGCTCTTCGGCGTGAAGCCGGCCGTGGTCATCGCGCCCGAGGCCGCGCACGCCGCATGGCAACGCGACCTGAAGCGCTGGCTCGGCGACGAGGCGAAGTCCGTGACGGTGGCCGCGACGCCGCCCGCCAAGGCGCAGCCGGCGCTGCTGGTCGTCGATGGCATCGAGGCGGTCGACGCCGGGCAACTGGCCGCGCTGCGCGCGCTGCCGGCGGCGCAACTGCTGCTGATCGCGCATCAGGAGCCGCTCGGCGACGCGCGGCTCGGCGAATGGATCGAGTGGCTTGACGATGCCTGCCGCGGCCCGCTCGCGCGGCTGCAGTCGCTGCCGGCCGATGCCGGCAAGAAGCTCAAGCGCGAGGCCCTCGCCTCGGTCGTGCTGTCGCGCCGCAGACGCGAACTCGACGAACTCCCGGCCGCCTTGCTGACGCCGCTGTGGCTCGATGGCGCCGGTGCGAACGGCGCCAGCCTGCCGGCCGCGCCGCTGAAGCAGCTCCGCCAACTGGCCGAGCGCTGGCGCGCGCTGCGCTTCCTGTCGAGCAGCGAGCAGCAGCAGGTGCTGGAGGCGCTCGCGCTGCTGCCGCCGGCCTCGCGCCAGGCGCTGGCCGCGAAGGCCGAGGCCGTGCTGGCGCTGCGCCGCGAATGGATCCAGGGCGCGGTGCCGGCGGCCTCGCGCCTGGTGGTCTGCGCGCGCTCGGAGACGCTGCTGGACAGCCTGTCGATGTCGCCGCAGCTGCGCCGCCTGCCGCCGCAGCGCCTGCGCGCCGGCGACGCGGACGAGTCGCGCGAGGCCGCGCTGTCCGCCTGGCGCGGCGCCGAGGCCGGCGTGCTGCTGGCCAGCGATGACGCGCTGGGCGGGCTCGAGCCCGGTGCGCTGGCCGACGACCGCGTCGCGCTGGTGCACGCGGACCTGCCGTGGCAGCCGGCCGTGCTGGAGCAGCGCGTCGACGCGATCTGCGGCGGCGATGCGCGCGGCGTGCCGGCGGCGCTGCTGCTGATCGAGGAGTCGCTCGACGCGGCCGTGCTGCGCGCGCAGCGCGACGGCGTCGCCTTCCCCGACTGGCTGGATGCCGCGCCGGCCTGGCTGGATGGCGATCAGCTCGACGCGCTGATGGCGGCGCTGCCCAAGCTGCTCGAAGGCCTGTGATTCGGCGAACCGGCGCCGCGGGAACCGCGGCGCAACTGCGGGATCTGGGGCACTGATGAAATCGTGCTAGGTGAAAACTCGAAAAGTCGCTATACTCTCGGGCTTCACCGTTTCGTGCGGTGCTTCGTACGTCTCCTCTGACCTCTTGCAGTCCGCTGCGCCGACCCCCGAGCGGGGTTCACGCAGGCTCCGGTTCTCCACCGGGGCGGTGATCCGACAGCGGATCGCTCGCACTTGCATGCCCTCGGGTTCGGTCGGCGGCGATGCCGTCGCTTGACTGTTCCCCGGCGCCTCACCAGGCCCTTCATGCCGATCGCAAGTCCGTGTCCACGGGCGCGCCGCGCATGTGTCTTTCTTTCCTGGTGATCGACGCGAGCTTTCTCCCAGCGACATCACTTTCCGCCGCGACCACTTGATTTCGCGCGGCGGAACTGCGCTCCGGCGCTGACGCCCATCACAGGGACGTCCGCCCTGGCGCGCACTCTTGGACTGCAAAGAATGAGTTTCGAACACGACATGAACGCCGACGCCCAGAACCAGACCGTGGACCCGAGCCAGGACGACGAGCTCGACCAGGCCATCGACGCCATCGAACTCGGCGCCGATGCCGAGACCACGGGCACGCCGTTCTCCGCGCTGGGCCTGCACGACGCGCTGCTGCGCGCCGTCAAGGATTCCGGCTACGAGAACGCCACCGAGGTGCAGGCCCAGGCCATCCCGCCGGCGCTGACCGGCGTGGACCTGATGGTCTCGTCGCGCACCGGCTCGGGCAAGACCGCGTCGTTCATCCTGCCGGCCCTGCAACAGGTGCTGGACGCCCGCGCGGCCCGCGCCGCCGGCAACAAGACCCGCGTGGTCGGCCCGCGCGTGCTGGTGCTGGCGCCGACCCGCGAGCTGGCGATGCAAGTCGCCAAGTCCGCGATGACCTACGGCCGCCACATCCAGGGCCTGCGCGTGGCCACCGTGCTGGGCGGCATGCCCTACGCGCAGCAGCTGCGCGCGCTCAGCGGCCAGCTCGACATCCTGATCGCCACCCCCGGCCGCCTGCTGGACCACATCAACAGCGGCCGCTGCAAGCTCGAGAACGTGACGATGTTCGTGCTCGACGAGGCCGACCGCATGCTGGACATGGGCTTCATCGACGACATCAACTTCGTCGCCGGGCAGATCCCGGCCGAGCGTCAGACGCTGATGTACAGCGCGACCTTCGCCGGCAACACCGGCCGCCTGGCGGCCCAGTTGATGAAGGACCCGCAGCGCATCGACGTGTCGGGCCACACCGAGACCCACGAGAACATCGAGCAGCGCCTGCACTGGGCCGACAACGGCATGCACAAGCGCAAGCTGCTGGAGCACATCCTGGGCGAGCGCGATGTCGACCAGGCGGTGGTCTTCACCAGCACCCAGCAGGACACCGAGTGGCTGGCCGAGCAGCTGGAGGCCATCGGCCACCGCGTCGCCGCGCTGCACGGCGGCATGCGGCAGGGCAAGCGCAACCGCACGCTGATGGCGCTGCGCCGCCGCGACCTGCGCGTGCTGGTCGCCACCGACGTGGCCGCTCGCGGCATCGACGTGCCGACCATCTCGCACGTCATCAACTTCGGCCTGCCGATGAAGGCCGAGGACTACGTCCACCGCATTGGCCGCACCGGCCGCGCCGGCCGCTCCGGCATCGCGGTGACGCTGGCCGAGCGCGGCGACATCTCGATGATCAAGCGCATCCAGCAATTCACGACGCAGCAGATCCCGGTCTCGCGCATCACCGGCCTGGAGCCGCGCAACGAAGAGCCGCGCATCTTCCCGTCGCGTCCGGGCGGCGATCGCGGTGACCGCGGCTTCGGCGGCGGCCGCGGCGGCTTCGGTGGCAACCGCGGCGGCTATGGCCGTCCGCAGGGCGGCGGCTTCCGCGGCAATGACCGTGGCGGTGATCGCGGCGGATTCGGCGGCGACAACCGTTTCGACAACAGCGCCCGCTTCGAGCGTCCGGAAGGCCAAGGCCGTGCGCCGTTCGGCGAGCGCCGTGAAGGCGGCTTCGGCGGCGGCCAGCGCTTCGAGCGCCGTGATGGCGCTCCGCGCTTCGGCGGCCGCAACGAGCGCCCGCAAGGCGACCGCCCGTTTGGCGACCGTCCGCGCTTCGGCGATCGTCCGCAGCGTGACGGCCAGGGCTTCGGCGGCCAGCCGCGCGGTGCGTTCGAGCGCCGTGAAGGTGGCAACGCTGGCAACGGCGGCGGCTTCGAGCCGCGCCGTGGCGGCTTCGATCCGCGCTTCGACCGTTCGGCCGAGAACAACGACCGCTACGGTCCGCGCGCCGAGCGTCCGGCGTTCAAGGGCAACGAGCAGCGCTTCGAGCGTCCGGAAGGCCGTCCGGCGGGCAAGCCGTCGTTCGCCAAGGGCCCGCGCGGCCAGGGCGGCGATGAGCGCGGCGGCTTCGTCAAGAAGGGCCCGCGCAAGGGCTTCTGAGCCCTCGCGGGCTCGGCCGGGGAAGGGCGCTGACGCATGCGCGTGGAGGGCCGGATCGTCCAGTGGGATGACGCGAAGGGCTACGGCTTCATCGCGCCGTCCGATGGCGGGCCCAAGCGCTTCGTGCACATCAGCGCCTTCGCGCTGCGCGCGCGCCGGCCCTTCGTCGGCGAGCGCGTGAGCTACCAGCCCGGCGCCGACGCGCAGGGCAAGCCCCGCGCGCTCGAGGTCCGGAGCCTGGAGCCCAAGCCGGCGCCAGCCGGCCCCGCGCCAGGCCAAGGCGGCGCGGCCCGTTCGCGCGGCCGCTCGCAGCCGCCGCGCGGCTCAGCCCCATCCCCCGACCGTTCGGCGGACACCGGCGCCTCGCTGTGGCTGGTGCCCGGCTTCGCGCTGCTGGTGCTGCTGACCCACCTCGCCTGGCCCTTGCCGCGCGGGCTGTGGGGCACCTACTTCGCGATGAGCTTCGCCACTTTCGTCGTCTACGCGCTGGACAAGCGCGCGGCGCGGCTGGGGCAATGGCGCGTCAAGGAGGCGACGCTGCATGGGCTCGCGCTGCTGTGCGGCTGGCCCGGCGCGCTGCTCGCGCAGCATCTGCTGCGCCACAAGAGCGCCAAGCCGTCCTTCCGGCGGCTTTTCTGGTTGAGCGTCGCGCTCAACATCCTGGTTTTCGTTTGTCTCTTCACGCCGCTGCTGTCGCCTTTCTTCTCGGGGATCTCCGACCACTGGAACACGCGATCGGCCGGCGACTTCGTTTGATGCTGCAGTTGAAAGTGATCGGCACGGCGGACCTTCCCGCCGTGCTCGCCTTGCAGGCCCAGTGCTATGGGCCCGAGTTCCTGGAAAGCGCCGAGGCCTTCGAGGCCAAGCTGCGCGCGGCGCGCCACCTGCACTGCTCCTACCTGGCCCTCGAGGCCGGCGAGCCGCTGGCCTATGTCGTCAGCCTGCCGGTGGACGACGCGCAGCTGCCGGCCCTGAACGCGTCCGAGGTCGCGCCGGCGCGCGCGCCGCGCACGCTGTACCTGCACGACCTGGCGGTGTCGCCGGCGGGCCGCTCGCGGCAACTGGGCCGCAAGCTGCTGCGGCAGGTGGTGAACCGCGCGCAGGACATGGGCCTGGCGCAGATCGCGCTGGTGGCGGTGCAGGGCTCGCGCGAGTACTGGCAGCGCCAGGGTTTCGCCGCCGCGCACGCGCTGCCGGGCTCCGCGCTGGCGCAGAAACTGGCCAGCTTCGGCCCCGGGGCGACCCTGATGCGAAGGGCGCTCGGACCCGTGTGAGGGGGCGCGATAATCCCGCCCCATGACAGTGATCCCGGGAGGCGCGGACGACGCTCTGCGCGACGATCTCCCCGAACCCTCTTTCGAAGACCATTTCCGCGACGGCCAGCTCCCGCAGGATTCGCTCCTGTGGTGGCAGCTGGAACGCAACGATGCCCTGCTGAGCGCGCAGCGCGCGCTGTTCCACGGCCCGGCCACGCTGGTGCGGCTGCGCGTGTGGGTCTTCATCGAGCTGATGAGCCTGCCGCACTCGCGGCTCTCGCGCGACGACCTGAACCGCCATTTCCACGTGCTGCGCGACGAGGCGCTGGAGCTCGTGCTCAAGCGCCTGCGCGACGCGCAGCTGCTGGCCTGGGACGCGTCCAACCAGCAGTACGGCGTGACGCCGCTGGCGCAGCAGCTGATGGCGATGGTCTCGCCCCTGACGCAGGGCCAGGCCGCCGACGAGGACGGCGACCTGGCCGGCCTGCTCGCCAACGTGGCGGGCGCGCAGCAGCTCGGCACGCTGGAGCCGGCGCAGCTGCAGCATCTGCTGGCCCAGCTCTCGCGGCTCTACAACGAGTTCGCCGATGCGATCGCCTCGGGCTCCGAGTTCCATCTGCGCCGCGCGCGCATGCGCTTCGAGCGGGCGCTCAAGCTGGTCGAGCGCGCCAGCGAGGCGCTGTCCGCGATCATCCGGCAGGCCGAGAACGACGGCAACGCGCGCCTGGAGCGCCTGGCGCGCGAGCTCGGCCTGGCGCAGGCGCGGCTGCTGGCGATGGCCAGCCAGTTCAACCGCGCCCTGCAGCAGGCCGACCGCCAGCGCGTCACGCTGGGCTCCACCGGCATCACGACGACCGACGTGCGGCGCTGGCTGCAGGAGGTGCCCTTCCTCGAGAACCTGGCGCTGGGCGCGCTGTCGCGGCCGGTGCATCCGGTCTTCGTCGCGCAGCATGAATTGCTGGACGGCTGCGAAGCCGAGTTCGAGCGCGACCGCCCGGTGCCACCGACGCCCGAGCCGCTGCCCACCGGCCTGGCCGCGCCGCCGGGCGAGCTGGCCGTGATGAGCCTGCCGCCGGAGATGGCCCAGTTGCAGGCGCTGCTGGGCCGCTGGAGCGGCGACGGCGTGCCGATGAACGACCTGCGCCCCGCGGTGCTGGGCGGCAGCTACGCGCGCGCGGCCTACCGCGCGCAGCTGCTGCCGCTGCTGGGCGATCCGCAGGCGCAGCATCTGGCCGGCGCGACCGGCGACATGGCGCGCCAGCCGTGGCGCGTGCGCTGGTCCGCCGAACAGGGCGAGATCGATGACGAGCACGTGCGCTGGATGAGCCAGGGCGTGCTGCACTCGACGGACGTGGAGCCGCCCGCCGAGCCCGAACCCGAACCCAAGTGGCGCCCGCCCGAGGAAGCGCCCCGGCGCGGCCGCCGCAAGGCCGCCGCCGCTGCTGCCGCGCCTGATGCGCCTGATGCGGCTGCCGCTGCTCCTGTCGAAGCGGCCGCAGGCGACGCGATCGCCGCCTCTCCCGAACCTGCCGCCGACGCCAGCGTCGCGGCTGAACCGCCTTCCCAGTCATGAGCAATCAACTCGACGACGCCGCCCAACTGGCGGCTCAACTGCTGGCGCGCCGCTGGCTGCCGCGCAACCAGCCGCTGGTGCGCCGCGCGCTGATCGACCAGGAACTCTGGCGCGCGGTCAACGAGCGCGTCGCCGCCGTCGGCCTGCGCGTGGTGGACAACGTCTACGCCGACCACATCACGCTGGCGATGCTGCGTCCGGCCGAGGTCGCCGTGTTCGGCGAGACCGGCCTGGCCTCCAACAACAACCTGGACCTGCCGCGCGACGGCGTGGCGCTGCTGGTGGTGCTGTGGGCGCTGATCGTGCTGCCCAAGCGCCAGCGCCAGCTCGCGCGCGCCGAGGAGGCCGCCGAGGGGCAGGGCGAGATGTTCGCCAAGGACAAGCCGCTGCCCAGCGCCGCGAGCAGCGCGCCGACGCTGTCCTACCGCAGCCTGCTGGCCGACTTCGGCAACCAGTTGGGCAAGAAGATGCGGCTGGACGCCAACCTCAAGCTGCTGGAGCGCCAGGGCTTCATCACCCGCAAGGGCGAGGACATCTGCGAGGGCCCGCTGTTGGACCTGCTGCTGGACTACGACACGCTCGCGCCGCGCATCCTGGACGGCGCGCTGGCCGACGTGCTGGCGCGCAGCACCGATGCCGAAGCCGGCCCGATGCTGGGTGCCATCCTGGCCGCCCGCCACAACGAAGAATCCGACCTGAGCGACGCCTGATGTTTCACCTGCAATCCCTGGAACTGCTGCACTGGGACTACTGCCGCCGCGTCTCGATGCCGCTGGACGGCAACATCATCACCATCGCCGGGCCCAACGGCTCGGGCAAGACCACGCTGCTGGACGCGATGCGGACGCTGCTGGGGCTGGAGTGCTCCGGCGGCCGCACCTACAAGACCTATGCCCGCCATGCCAACGCCGAGCACGCCTGGCTGCGCGCGCTGGTGGACAACCGCCCGCGCGGCCGCCAGAACAGCAGCCGGCCGTTCGCCAGCTCGCTGCTGTACGCGGACCAGGTGACGCTGGCCTGCCGCATCTCGCGCCAGGGCGGCGACTGGGTGCGCCGCTACATCCTGGTGGACGGCGTGCATGAGATCGAGGAGCTCGACACCAAGGGCGACAAGGACTGGCTGGGCATCGAGGCCTGGAAGAAGCGCCTGGAGGCCGCGGGGCTCACCCGCGCGATCGGGCGCGTGCTGGCGCTGGAGCAGGGTCAGACCGACCGGCTCTGCGAGCTGTCGTCCAAGGAGCTGCTGCGCCTGGTGTTCGAGGTCTTCGGCGACCAGGAGGTGCTGGATCGCTACGAGCTCGCGCGCAACCACCAGCAGCAACTGCTCAAGGAGGTCGAGCAGGCGCAGCACGAGCTGTCGCATGCGCAGGCGCAACTGTCCGACCTGTCCAACCGGGTCAACAGCTACCAGCAGTACCAGCTGCGGCTGAAGGAGCGCGAGCGCCTGGCCACCGAGGTCGTGCCGGTGCTGCAGTGGAGCGAGCAGCGCCAGCGCACCGCGCAGCAGCTGCGCGAGCTGCATCGGCAGCGGCTGTTCGCGCGCTCCGATGAGCGCGGCATCAGCGACAAGCGCGCGCAGTTGCTCGCGCTGTTCAAGGCGCAGGAGGCGGCCAAGGACAAGCTGGCCGACCTGGAGCAGCAGCGCAAGCAGGCGCGCCAGGCCTTCGAGGCGGCGCGCGAGGGCGAGCGCCCGATGGAGCAGCTCGCCAAGCGCGAGGAGGATCTGAAGGCGCTGGCCGCGGTGGAGACCGATGGCGCGGCGCTGACGGCCAAGCTCGAGGAACTGGGCACGCGCCAGCATCAGCTGCGCGAGAGCTTCACGCGCCAGAACGACCAGCAGCGCAAGGCGCAGCAGGCGATGGACGAGCTGACCGGGCACCGCGTGCCGCCGCCGCCGGCGGAGGTCACGCGCTTTCGCAAGGCGCTGGACGAGGCCGGCATCGCGCATCACGTGCTGGCCGACGCGATCGACATCGCCGACGACCAGTGGCGCGCCGCGGCCGAGGGCTTCCTGCGGCCGTCGCGCTGGGTGGTGGTGCTGGCCCGTGCCAGCGACGAGAGCCAGGCCTACCGCATCGCCTCGCGCGAGCGCTACCGGCATTACGTCGTCGCCGATGGCGAGCATGCGCCGGCGGTGAGCCCGAAGGACAGCCTGCTGTCGGTGCTGAAGTTCAACGCCAAGGCGCCGGGCTGGCTGCTGCGGCAACTGGCTTCGATCCGCTGCGTCGCGGACACCGAGAAGGGCGCCCAGGTCGGCGGCGAGTGGATCACCACCGAGGCCTACTACCGCGATGGCCGCGGCGGCCGCAGCCTGTGGGTCGAGCCGCGCGAGTACCAGTTCGGCGACTCCGCGCTCGATGCGCGGCGCGCCTCGCTGGACAAGGAGCTGACGCGCTACGACCTGGAGCTGTCCAAGCTCGCCAAGGAGCAGCTCGAGATCGAGCGCCAGCTCAAGGACGCGCAGCGCGCGGCGCAGGGCCACAAGGCGGCGCAGGAGCTGGTGGAGCGGGCCGAGGAGTTCGCCGAGGCGCGCGCGCGCCTGCCGGGCCTGCGCCAGTCGCGCATCGAGGCGGCGACGCGGATGGCGGCGCTGGATCAGGAGCATGACCGCTCGGTGGCCGCGGCGACGCGCGCCGAGCGCGACTACGAAGCCGCGCAGGCCGGCCTGAAGGCCAGCGAGGAGAACGTGCTGCGCGCCGAGCGCGACTGGGCCAGCAAGCGCGACGACCTGATCGCCACCGCCCGGGCCTCGCGCGAGGCGCGGGCGAAGTTCCCGGCCGCGTGGGTGCATCCGATGCGGCTGGCCGCGCTGCGCGACGAGTTCGAGAACGCCAAGCAGGCGGAGATCGCCTCGCGCCATGTGCAGCAGGAGCTGGACACCGGCGTGTGGGAAACCGATGCCGGCGTGCAGGAGCGGCATGCGCGCATGCAGATGGCGGTGCTGGAGCAGACCACGCAGCTGGACGACCGCCGCGCCAGCAACGAGATGGCGCGCATCGCCGCGTTCAACGCGCGCGAGCGCTACATCGACGTGCTGCGCGCGACGGTGCGGCGCTACAAGAAGAATGTGCAGGAGCTGGGCGAGCTCGCCGGCGTGCATGCGCAGGCCGAGCTGCCGCACCTGGACAACGACGACACGGTGCTGGCGCAGGCCGGGCTGCACGTGAAGTTCAACTTCGACGGCAAGGGCGAGGTGGGCCTCAACGACGGCGAGGCCTCGGGCGGGCAGCAGGTGCTCAAGAGCCTGATCCTGCTGGTGGGATTGATGAAGGACGACGACGCGCCGGGCGGGTTCGTCTTCATCGACGAGCCCTTCGCCCACCTGGACGTGCGCAACATCCAGCTGGTGGGCCACTTCCTGAAGAGCACGCGCGCGCAGTACCTGCTGACGACGCCGATCACGCACAACGTCGAGGTCTTCGAGCCCTCGGAGATCACGCTGGTGACCAGCAAGAAGCCGCGCGGCGAGCGCTGGGCGCCGCCGATCGCGGTGCTGGCGCGGCGGCCGGAGAAGTCGGTCTACTGAGCGGAGGAGTGGGTGGAGGACAGGGTGGGGGACCGGGCGGAGGAGATGGCCTCGCGGGCCGCGTCGCCGATGCGGAACATCACCCACTCCGGCCGCATGTTGATGCGGATCGGATAGATGCTGACGCCCAGGCCGCTGGTGATGTAGATCGGGCGGCCGCCGACCCGGACCCAGCCATGGGTCTGGTCCTTGGGCCAGCCATGCGGCGCCACGGCCGAGCCCATGAAGGGGATCCAGACCTGGCCCCCGTGCGTGTGCGCCGCGACGGTGAGGCCGGGCAGCGGCGCGAGCTCGCGCGCGCTGGCGGGATCGTGCATCAGCGCGAGCGCCTGCGCGCCGCGCGGCAACTGGCGCGCCGCGCGCTCCGGCTCGCTGTGGCCGGACATGCGATCGCCGACGCCGACCACCCAGACTGGCGAGTCCGGCCGCGGCGAGGCTGGCCGCGGTGAATCCGGCCGCGGTGAATCCGGCAGCGGCACGGCCTCGTTGAGCAGCACGGTGATGCCGGCGGCGCGCAGCGCGCGGTTGAAGCGCGTGCCGTCGGTCCACCAGTCGTGGTTGCCGAGCACCGCGTAGACGCCGCGCGGGGCCTTGAGCCGGCCCAGCACGGCGGCCACGTCCTCGGGCGTGGTGCCGTCCTCGCCGCGGCCGGAGATGAAGTCGCCGGGCAGCAGCACCACGTCGGGGTGGGCGGCGTTGATCTGGTCGACGAGGGCGTTGGCGCGAGCGATGGTCATCACGCGGCGCACCTCGTGCGCGATGTGCCAGTCGGAAGCGACGGCCACTTTCAGGCCCTGCGGCCCGCGCCAGCCGGGGACGTCGACGGCGATCTCGCGCGCGGCCACCCAGCGCGGTTCGATGACGAAGCCCCAGATCGCCAGCAGCGCGGCGGCCAGCAGCAGGAAGAGCAGGGATTTGAAGAGCTTGCGGAGCGCGGACAGGAACACGGCGGGAAGGGATGGCACCAAAGACGGGGCCGCAGTATGAGGGACGCGGCGCGAGCGCCGCGCGAAGGTCTCGTCAAACGGCGTGCCCGGCCCCCGCGATCCGGCCCGAAAAGACACCGCTCGTCACGAGCTTCACATCTGCCGGCATGTCTCCCATGCAGGTCGTCACCCTTGAGCAAATAGGGGTCCTGAATCAGCCTCGCGGGTGGTGACTTTCGTCGCTTTACCCCCCTGGGCGGCGCTGCCTCTAATGCAAGCCCCACCGAGCACCGCGCGACATGACCGCTTCACTACGGCTTGAATCCCCTCTGCCCGACGGCACGCTGCGCGTGCACGAGTGCTACGCCCGCGAGGCGCTGAGCGAACTGGGCGAGATCCGGCTCCGGCTTCTCAGCGAGCAGATGGACATCGCGGCCAGCGACCTGCTCGGCAAGCCGGTGACGGTGGTCATCGCGCTGCGCGATGCCGGCGTGCGCCGCCTGAGCGGCCACGTCGCGCGCTTCGTGCAGGGCGGCTTCGAGGGCCGCCACGCGGTCTACGAGATGACGCTCAAGCCCTGGCCCTGGCTGATGACGCGCACCGCGGACTGCCGCATCTTCCAGGACATGAGCGTGCCCGACATCGTGGCCGCGGTCTTCCAGGACCATCCGGCGGCGCGTTTCGAGCTCAAGCTGATGCGCCCCTACCGCCCCTGGGTCTACTGCGTGCAGTACCGCGAGACGGACTTCAACTTCGTGGCGCGGCTGCTGGAGCAGGAGGGCATCTACTGGTACATCGAGCACGACGAGCGCGGTCACAAGCTGGTGCTGTGCGACGCGGCCGGCGCGCACGACACGACCCCCGGCTGCGACTCGCTCCCTTTCTACGGCAACGTCGAGCAGGCGCCGCCCCTGCTCGAGCACATCAGCCGCTGGACCAGCGAGCAGCGCATGCAGCCGGGCAAGGTCGTGCTGACGGACTACGACTTCGAGCGGCCCTCGGCCTCGCTGCTCAGCGAGCAATCGCGCGAGCGCGACCATGAGCTCTCCGACGGCGAGGTGTTCGACTTCCCGGGCGGCTACCGCCAGTCGGCCGATGGCTCCCAGTACGCGGAGGACCGGCTGGACGAGCTGCACAGCGCGTTCAACGTGCTCAGCGGCAGCAGCAACGCGCAGGGCATCTGCGTGGGCCGGCTGCTGTCGATGAGCCGCCATCCGCGCGACGACCAGAACGGCAAGTACCTGATCACCGCGACCACGCTGACGGTGCGCCAGGCCGCCAGCGAATCGGGCAGCGGCCGCACCGAGCTGCGCTGCGACTTCGGCGCGATCCCGGCGGCGCAGCAGTTCCGGCCGCCGCGCCGCACGGCCAAGCCGATCGTGCCGGGGCCGCAGACGGCCACGGTGACCGGGCCGGGCGGCGAGGAGATCCACACCGACAACTACGGCCGCGTGAAGGTGCAGTTCCACTGGGACCGCCGCGGCCGGCGCGACGAGCGCAGCTCCTGCTGGATCCGCGTGTCGCAGCCGTGGGCGGGCAAGGGATGGGGCGGCGTGTCGATCCCGCGCATCGGCCAGGAGGTGGTGGTCGACTTCCTCGAGGGCGATCCGGACCAGCCGCTGATCGTGGGCCGGCTCTACAACGCCGAGCAGATGCCGCCGTTCAGCCTGCCCGATGGCGCGATGGTCAGCGGCATCAAGACCAAGACGCACAAGGGCACCGGCTACAACGAGATGTCGATGAACGACACCGCGGGGCAGGAGCAGATGACCCTGCACGCGCAGTACGACATGTCGACGACGGTCCTGCATGACCAGACCAACACGGTCAAGAACAACCGCACGACCACGGTGACGGTGAACGACACGCTGACCGTCAATGCCGACCGCACGATGAGCGTGGTGGGCAAGCTGGCCGAGACCGTGAACGCCGGCCATGAGATGACGGTGACGGCGGGCGGCTACACGCAGACGATCACCGGCGCGACCACACGCACGGTGACCGGCGACCTGACCAACACCGTCAACGGCAAGCGCGAGAACACCGTCAACGGCCGCTTCGTGGAGACGGTGACCGCGGGCGAGGAGAAGACGGTCACGGCGGGCAAGCGCCTCACGGTGAGCGGCGGCTACACGCAGGCCATCACCGGCGCGCTGGACGTGCAGACCACCGGCGCGGTGACGCATGGCGCGACCGACACGATGGCGCTGCACGCCACTGGCGCGGGCGCGTACACCTCGGCCAGCTCGCTGACCTTTGGGGTGGGCGGGTCGACCGTCGTCATCGATGGCGGCAGCATCACGATCAGCGCGGGCGGCTCCGTCATCAAGGTCGACGCCAGCGGCGTGTCGGTCAACGGGACGGAAATCTCCCTGAACTGCTGAAGAAAGGGTGGCCATGGCCATCAACCCGGTGCAGCGCCGGCTTGCCGAGCTGCTGCAGCACTGGCAGGCGTTCATCGACCTGCCTGACAAGCGCCTGCTGCTGTGGCAGGCGCCGGACAGCGGCAGGCGGCTGCTCGACTGCTTCTTCGAGATGCAGCGGCACGAGGACCCCGAGGGTCAGGCGGCGAGCGGCACCAGCGGCGACACCTTCATCGTCTTCGAGGCGCCATTCGAGCAGGCGATCGCGTATTCGCGGGCGCTGAAGGAGGCGCTGGCGGGCCAGTACGCGGCGAGCCACGACGAGTTGCGCCGCGCGGGCCAGACGCCGGACTGGCGCTTCGAGCCGGACGAGGCGCCGGACACGGCGGCTGCGTTCGTGCGGGCGCTGGGCTCGCTGGCGGGGCATCACGCGGTGTTCGGGCATCTGGTGGCGGTGCTGTCGCCGTCGGTGGTGCATGACGACGAGGCCTGGGCCGCGTGGGTCGAGCGCGCGCTCCAGGCCGGCGTGCCCGAGGGCGTGCGGCTCCTGGTGCCGGACTTCGTCGAGGTGCCGCGGCTGGAGCGGCTGGCGGCGGCGGATCGTCCCGAGGTGCTGGTGCAGGCGCTGGCGCTGGATGCGTGGTCGGTGGCGCAGGAGACCTTCGCGCAGGAGCCGGCCGTGGGGCCGGGCGGGGTGTTCCGCAACCTGCTGACGGGCTTGTTCGCGTTGGCGGAGAAGGGCTCGGCGGAGCAGGTCCTGCTGAAGGCGCGCGATGCGCTGGCCTTCGCGCGCCAGCAGGGCTGGCCCGATCAGGAGGTGGCGGTGCGGCTGCTCACGGCCGGCGTGATGCTCAAGGAGCGCCGCTGCGACGAGGCCGTCAATCACTATCGCCACGCGCGCACGTCGGCGGAGACCGCGCGCGCCGCCGGCCATCCGGCGGGCGGTCAGCTGGTGCTGCAGTCATGGTTCGGCGAGGCGGCGGCGCTGCTCGCGGCGGGCCAGCCGCGCGAGGCGGCGCCGTGCTACGAGGCCGCCGAGCGGCTCGCGGCCGAACTGCCGAATCCGCTGCTGCGCATCGAAGCGCTGCGCATGGGGACCTTCTGCCTGGCGCGAGCCGGTGACACGCGGGCTGCGCTCGAGTTCGGCCGGCCCGCGCTGGACGTGGGCGAGCGGCTGCGGGCGACGTCGCGGCCGATGACGACGCTGCCGCTGCATTGCTTCGAGATGCTGCGGCTCATCGAGCCCGAGCGCGCGGGCCGCATCGAGGCGATCCGGCATGAGTTCGATCGCGAGCAGGCGCGCCGGCGCGCGCTGCTGGATCAGCAGGCCGCGGCGCTGGAGGCATCGAGCGAGGTGGCCGAGCTGCGGCGGGTCGAGCTGCAGCACTTCGATGAAGGCGAGGCGCTGCAGCAGCAGGCGCAGGAGCGCGCCGACCGCGAAGCGGCGGCGGGCGAGGCGGCGTTCGTCGAGCTGTACACGCAGTCGCAGGGGCTGTTCGGGCCGTCGTGGCCGGTGGCGATGCCGGGGGCCATCACGGCGGCGCCGGCGAAGGCCGAAGCGAAGGCCGAAGAGGCGGCCGCATGAGCCTCTCCGCCAAGCACGGCGATCCGCAACTGGGCCTGGACATCCACCTGTGCACCACGCCGGCCGGCCCGATCCCGCTGCCCACGCCGCATCTGTCGGTGGTGTTCGATCCCTTCGACTACGTCCCCTTCATCGGCGCGACGGTGAAGGTGATGGGCATGAAGCGGGCGACGGCGGGCACGTCGGCGATCGTGGTGCACATCCCGCCGGGTTTCCCCTTCGCGCCGATGATTCCGGAGAAGGACGACGAGCTGTTCATGGGCAGCGCCACGGTGGTGGCCGACGGCGACCCGCTGTCGTACCAGGCGCTGCCGGTGCTGGGCTGCCAGGTGGCCGGGATGCCCAGCCCGATGCGGCTGAAGAAGAAAAAGCTCAAGCCGCCCAGCCTGCTGCCCACCAGCTTCAACCTGGCGATTCCCAACACGGTGAAGGTGGGCGGGGCGCCGACGATCTCGATGGCGGGCATGGCCGCGCGCGGGCTGTTCGCGGGGCTGGGCAAGCTGGCCAAGTCGCGGCTGGGCAAGGCGCTGGGGGCGAGGTTCAAGAAGTTCCGGCAGAAGCTGTTCAAGAACATGGACCCGGGGTTCCTCAAGTGCAAGGTGCTGCGCGCGGAGCCGGTGAACATCCTGACCGGGGAGGTCAGCGTCGAGCAGAGCGACTTCAGCCTGCCGTGGCGCATTCCGGTGGACTGGGTGCGGAGTTACGCGTCGGGACGCGAGCGGGCGGGGGCGTGCGGCGTGGGCTGGGAGAGCCCGGCCGACGCGCGGCTGGAGATCGACGCGGCCGATGGCAGCGTGGTGTTCCTGCATCCGGATGAAGGGCCGGCGCTGTTTCCCGAGCTGCCCAGTGCGCAGGGCGATGCGGCCGCGGTGCTGGAGCTGATGGATGGGGCGCTGCTCAGCGACCACGGCGACGAATGGCGCGTGCGGACCAAGGGCGATCTGATCTATCACTTCCCCAAGAAGCGGGAGATCCTCACGCAAGAGCAGGTGAGGGAAGTGCCGCTGGAGCGCGTGAGCGACCTGTGCGGCAACTGGCTGCAGTACGAATGGGTGGAAGGGCGGCTGAGCGCGATCCGCGAGTCGGGCGGACGGCATTTGCTGGTGGAGTACGCGGGCCGCTTCATCCGGTCGCTGTCGCTGTACGTGCCGGAGGCGGAGTTCAGCCACACCTTCGTGAGCTACGAGCACGACGCGCAAGGCTGCCTGGTGGCGGCGAGCGATGAGCTGGGGAATCCGTACCGGTTCACGTACGACGGCCGGCACATGGTGCGGCACACCAACCGGACGGGGCTGTCGTTCCATTACGAGTACGACAAGAGCGGCGACGGGGAGTGGCAGGTCGTGCACGCGTGGGGCGACGGCGGGCTCTACGACTACCAGTTCGCGTACTGGCCCGCGATCCGCGAGGTGCGCATCACCGACTCGCTGGGGCATGTGTCGACCGTGCAATGCGATGAGAACGGGCTGCCGATCCTGGAGATCGACCCGCTGGGCGGTCGCACGATCTTCGAGTACGACGAGGTCGGACGCACGACGGCGGTCGTGGATGCGGCGAATCGGCGCACGGAGTTTGCCTACGACGAGCGCGGCAGCCTTCTGAGGGTCAAGTGGGCGGACGGCAGCTCGATGTCGGTGGAGGTGGACGCTGGAGGGCGGCCGGTAGCCGTCACTGATGCGGTCGGAGCCAATTGGCATCAGCGCTGGGACGAACGAGGTTTGCTCGTCGAGCAGACCAGTCCGCTGGGTGCGGTCACGATTTACGAGTACAGCGACGACGGTCTGCTTCTGAGCATGACCGATGCACTGAAGGCCACGACGCGTCTTGGCTACAACACCGACGGCTATCTGACCAGCGTGAGGAATGCGCTGGGGCAGGTGACGCGGCTCGAGCGAGATTTGCTGGGTAACGTGCTCGGCCGGTCTGATCCGCTCGGCCGCGCGGTCCGCTACCGCTATGACCGAAAGAGTCGCCTCATCGAGACGAATTTGCCAGCGGGCGGACGCGTTCGTTTTGCCTACGACGCGCAGGACAACCTGACTCACCACGAAGATGAGAACGGTGCTCGCACGAGCTTCGAGTACTTCGGCCAGGGGTTGGTTACCAAGCGACATCAACCCGATGGGTACGTGGTGGAGTACCACTACGACACCGAAGAGCAGCTCATCGGCGTGAGCAACCAGCGCGGGGAGACGTATGAGCTGCGGCGAGATGCGCTGGGGCGCGTCGTCGAAGAGGTCGACTATTGGGGCCAGGCCACGCGATACGTCTTCGATCTCACCGGCCATCTGAAGCAGAGCATCGACCCGCTGGGGCGAGCCATTGACTTCACGACCGACAAGCTCGGCCGAATCCGGCGTAAGCGCTTCCAGCATCCCTTCGATGCGGGTCGGCAGTTCGAAGAGACCTTCGACTTCGACGCGAACGGCAATCTCACCGGCTGCGCGAATGAGCACGCGACGGTGCGGCGCACGTTAGACCTCGAAGGACGACTGCTCGAGGAGAAGCAAGGCGACTTCGTGATCAGGAACTCGTTTGATGCCCTGGGGCGTCGAATCCGTCGTGAGACGACCTCAGGCAACACCATCGCCTACGAGTACGACGCGCTCGGGCAGCCAACGGCCATCCAGATCAACGACGAGCCGCCCATCACGATCGAGCGCGACGAGGCGGGACAAGTCGTCAAGGAGGTGCTCGCACCTGGCCTGGAACGACAGTATCAATACGACGCTGAAGGCCGCCTCACGGGGCAGGGGACTCGTCGCGATGCCGAGTGGCTGTTCATCAACCAGTACGCCTACGACGTGGCGGGCAATCTCACGCATCGCAAGGACAGCCAGTACGGCCTCGACCAGTACCGCTATGACCCGCTCGGACAGGTCGTCGAGCACATCGATCCGCAGGGCCGACTGAAGAAGTTCTTCCAAGATCCGGCCGGGGATCGATTGACCACCGGGGTCAAGCTAGGCGAAGGACCTTGGCGCCGCGAAGGCTGGTGCGAGGGCGTGCATTACCGCTTCGACGCTGCAGGCAATCTGGTGGAGCGGCGCGATGAGCGCGAACTCGGCGACGCCGAGGTGCCGATGACGCTTGCGTTGGAATGGGACGCGAATCACCGACTGGTGCGGCGCTCGTTGCGGCCGACCTTCGGCGCGAGTCAGTCGGAGGCGGATGCTGTCTATGGCTATGACCCGCTGGGGCGACGAGTCCTCAAGCATTCCGACAGCGGCTCGATCCAGTTTGGGTGGGACGGGGACGCGCTGGTGTCAGAAGCGACCGATGGTGCGTTGCAGAACGCGATTCGGCGCGAGTACGTGTATCTCCCCGATAGCTTCGTGCCGGTGGCGCTCGTTGATGGAGAAAGCAGCTACCGATACCACAACGATCCGAACGGATGTCCGACACGCCTGACTTGCGTTGACGGGCGAGTCGTGTGGTCCGCCCGCCACGACGTGCATGGGCGGGCTCAGGTCTTCGTCAACGAGGTCGTCAATCCACTGCGTTTGCAGGGACAGTATGACGACGGCGATACCGGACTGCATTACAACCGATATCGATATTTTGATCCGCACTGCGGTGGATTCGTCTCCCAGGATCCTATTGGGCTACGCGGCGGAGAAAACGCCTACGCTTTGGCGCCGAACATTTTCAGCTGGGCCGATCCTCTCGGGCTGGTCAAGGCGCCGCCGTCGTTGCCGAATGAGCCCGGGATCTACATTATTACCAACGGAAGTGAATCCTACGTTGGGAGTGCAGGTTATGGTGCTCGCGGTATGTCAAAGCGCATATCCGGCACCGATCACAAGATCGCCCAGGATCTGTTGAGCCGCGAGGGTACGAAAGTCCAATATGTGCGCGTCAGGATGGGGACTGCTCCGCTCGGTAGTGATCGGAATAACATCTTGCGCCACTTTGAAAAGCGAGAATATGATAAGCAGGTTGCGCGAGGTTTTACCATGCTGAACGACGCACCTATTCAAGATCCAAAAAAGGTGGCCCACACGTTGGGATTGATTAACGAGCACGGGGTAAAGGCTTCCGCTCGGCGAACAACTTGCAAATAGAAGATGAGCACTAAATCGTATTTCAATCAAAGCAGGCAGCGGTTCTTGGATCCTCTCGCACCTGGCGTTGTCGGTGTAGGTGGTCGAGACGAATGCGATTTTCTTGGCGAGAATTCAACTCGTTTTGCTTGGGGTAAGGTCCCCGACGCTTCGCAGTTGCAGGATGTGCGACTGATCTATCTGTTGCCCACTCCTGCACAGGCGCGAAAACCCGTGCTTCCAGAATTTGTCTCTCAATTGCCAGAGGCTTGGCTACTCGCCATGCCTGCGCCTTTCCTGAACGGCTTGCGGCTCGAACAGCTGCCTCCACTGTTGAGAACGCTGGTCATTGACATGGACGCTCGCTTTATTCCGGCGGATTCTCCGCGCTGGCCTGATGAACTTGTATTGAAAGACTTGCGCGGTCTGATGTTTCGTGGCGGAGATACCGTTTCGGCTAATTGGGCCCGAATGGGGATTGAGCCATTTCGCGTTCCAGGCCTTGAATTTCTTCACTGCCAGATCGATAAGCAGTGCGAGGTTCTTGCTGCGCTGGAAACGTTCCAGGGGCTGGTCCATCTTGAGTTGACCGGAGTGGCAGATCACAACATATTCGAGAGCATCTCCGGTCGGCTTGAGGTACTGTCCATCAATAATTCGGGCAAGGCATTTCCCGTCGCGAATATTTCCCGTCTCTTGGCTTTGAAGACGGTTGTTCTGAACGGCGTCAAAGCACCGGTCGATTGCCGCATCTTCAAGGATTTGCCTGGTCTTGTTGAATTGGAAGTATTGAATTCCGGAAAAATCGAGCATCCCGAGGCGCTGCTCGAATGCGCTGGCTTGCGAAGTATCTCGTTCCGCAACTGCAAAAGCCCGTTCAAAGGCGACTTGAAGCGGGCCATGGAGGAGCGCGGGTATGAGAGGCTTGAGATCAGGTTTGCTTGAAACGCGAAGCGCCGCAGTCGCCGCCTGCGGTAATTCTTTGAGTGGATATTCCAGAAGGTGGCGCTCGTGCAGACAATGATTTCAAATATCCAGCGGCTGCATGCGCAGAGGGCGCCGGCAAGCGATGCTGAACTGCAGCATGCAGTTACACAAGGAAGCTGGTCTGCTCTGCCTGGTGCTCTGCGGCAGCTCCTGAAACTCAGTAATGGATTCCTCACGCCCGGCGGCGTCCATCTTTATGGGACTGGCGATCTCGCCGAGCGCAATCAGACTTTTGAGATCAGCGAGTACAGCCAGGGTTACCTGCTGATTGGCGATGACAGCGGTGGCAAGGGGTATTTGATGCGTCTTGGCGATGAGGACTCCGCGATCTTCAGTTCTGGTTTGGGCGATCTGGACGTAGCCGGCTTCCGGCAAGAGGCCGCGACGTTGCAAGAGTGGATCGACGCGTTGAACTGACCGTCATGCCGAACCTGATCTGCGTAATTCCATCGAGCACCCAAGGACCCGCCGCATGAGCCTCTCCGCCAAGCACGGCGATCCGCAACTGGGCCTGGACATCCACCTGTGCACCACGCCGGCCGGCCCGATCCCGCTGCCCACGCCGCATCTGTCGGTGGTGTTCGATCCCTTCGACTACGTCCCCTTCATCGGCGCGACGGTGAAGGTGATGGGCATGAAGCGGGCGACGGCGGGCACGTCGGCGATCGTGGTGCACATCCCGCCGGGTTTCCCCTTCGCGCCGATGATTCCGGAGAAGGACGACGAGCTGTTCATGGGCAGCGCCACGGTGGTGGCCGACGGCGACCCGCTGTCGTACCAGGCGCTGCCGGTGCTGGGCTGCCAGGTGGCCGGGATGCCCAGCCCGATGCGGCTGAAGAAGAAAAAGCTCAAGCCGCCCAGCCTGCTGCCCACCAGCTTCAACCTGGCGATTCCCAACACGGTGAAGGTGGGCGGGGCGCCGACGATCTCGATGGCGGGCATGGCCGCGCGCGGGCTGTTCGCGGGGCTGGGCAAGCTGGCCAAGTCGCGGCTGGGCAAGGCGCTGGGGGCGAGGTTCAAGAAGTTCCGGCAGAAGCTGTTCAAGAACATGGACCCGGGGTTCCTCAAGTGCAAGGTGCTGCGCGCGGAGCCGGTGAACATCCTGACCGGGGAGGTCAGCGTCGAGCAGAGCGACTTCAGCCTGCCGTGGCGCATTCCGGTGGACTGGGTGCGGAGTTACGCGTCGGGACGCGAGCGGGCGGGGGCGTGCGGCGTGGGCTGGGAGAGCCCGGCCGACGCGCGGCTGGAGATCGACGCGGCCGATGGCAGCGTGGTGTTCCTGCATCCGGATGAAGGGCCGGCGCTGTTTCCCGAGCTGCCCAGTGCGCAGGGCGATGCGGCCGCGGTGCTGGAGCTGATGGATGGGGCGCTGCTCAGCGACCACGGCGACGAATGGCGCGTGCGGACCAAGGGCGATCTGATCTATCACTTCCCCAAGAAGCGGGAGATCCTCACGCAAGAGCAGGTGAGGGAAGTGCCGCTGGAGCGCGTGAGCGACCTGTGCGGCAACTGGCTGCAGTACGAATGGGTGGAAGGGCGGCTGAGCGCGATCCGCGAGTCGGGCGGACGGCATTTGCTGGTGGAGTACGCGGGCCGCTTCATCCGGTCGCTGTCGCTGTACGTGCCGGAGGCGGAGTTCAGCCACACCTTCGTGAGCTACGAGCACGACGCGCAAGGCTGCCTGGTGGCGGCGAGCGATGAGCTGGGGAATCCGTACCGGTTCACGTACGACGGCCGGCACATGGTGCGGCACACCAACCGGACGGGGCTGTCGTTCCATTACGAGTACGACAAGAGCGGCGACGGGGAGTGGCAGGTCGTGCACGCGTGGGGCGACGGCGGGCTCTACGACTACCAGTTCGCGTACTGGCCCGCGATCCGCGAGGTGCGCATCACCGACTCGCTGGGGCATGTGTCGACCGTGCAATGCGATGAGAACGGGCTGCCGATCCTGGAGATCGACCCGCTGGGCGGTCGCACGATCTTCGAGTACGACGAGGTCGGACGCACGACGGCGGTCGTGGATGCGGCGAACCGGCGCACGGAGTACGTGTATGACGAGCGCGGGAATCTGCTGAAGCTGACGCGGCCCGATGGCAGCGCGATGTCGGTAGAAGTGGATGCGCGCAACAAGCCCGTGGCGATCACCGATCCCAACGGTGCGAGCTGGCGTCAGCGATGGGATGACTGCGGGCTGCTTGTCGAAAAGACCAGTCCGCTCGGGGCGGCGACCGTTTACGAGTACAGCGCGGATGGCTTGCTGCTAAGCGTGACCGATGCGCTCAAGGCCACGACGCGTCTGGGGTACGACACCGATGGCTATCTGACCAGCGTGAGGAACGCGCTGGGGCAGGTGACGCGGCTTGAGCGAGACCTGCTGGGGAACGTGGTCCGTCAGTCCGATCCTCTCGGCCGGACCACTCGGTTTCGCTACGACCGGAAGTGCCGGCTCGTCGAGGCGAACCTGCCGGCAGGCGGGCGCATCCGCTGTGTCTACGACGCGCAGGACAACCTGACCCACCACGAGGACGAGAACGGCGCACGCACGCGCTTCGAGTACTTCGGACAGGGACTGATCGCCAAGCGCCATCAGCCCGATGGCCACGTCGTCGAGTACCACTACGACACCGAAGAGCGGCTCATCGGCGTGAGCAATCAGCGGGGCGAAACGTATGAGCTGCGGCGCGATGCCATGGGGCGCGTGGTCGAGGAGGTCGACTACTGGGGCCAGGCGACGCGGTATGTGTTCGATGTCAGCGGCCATCTGAAGCAGAGCATCGACCCGCTGGGGCGAGCCATTGACTTCACGACCGACAAGCTCGGCCGCATCCGGCGCAAGCGCTTCGAGCATCCCTTCGACGCGTCGCGGCAGTTCGAGGAGACCTTCGACTTCGACGCCAACGGCAATCTCATCGGCTGTGCCAACGAGCACGTGACGGTGAAGCGCACGCTCGACGCAGAAGGGCGTCTGCTCGAGGAGAAGCAGGGCGACTTCGTCATCAAGAACGGATTCGATGTCCTGGGCCGCCGCATCCGTCGCGAGACCAGCCTCGGCAACACCATCGCCTACGAGTACGACGCGCTCGGACAGCCGACGTCCATCCGCATCAACGACGAATCGCCGATCACGATCGAGCGTGATGAGGCGGGGCAGGTGGTCAAGGAGGTGCTCGCCCCGGGTCTTGAGCGGCAGTATCAGTACGACGCTGAAGGCCGGCTCAAGGGGCAAGGCGTCCGGCGGGAAGCCGAGTGGCTGTTCAGCACGCAGTACGCCTATGACTCAGCGGGCAATCTCACGCATCGCAAGGACAGCCAGTACGGGCTCGATCAGTTCCGCTATGACCCGCTGGGACAGGTCGTCGAGCACATCGACCCGCAGGGGAAGCTCAAGAAGTTCTTCCAGGATCCGGCGGGGGATCGGTTGACCACCGGCGTGAAGCAAGGCGACGGACCTTGGCGTCGCGAAGGCTGGTGCGAAGGCGTGCATTACCGCTTCGATGCGGCGGGCAACTTGGTGGAGCGGCGCGATGAGCGCCAGCTCGGCGACACCGAGGAGCCCAAGACGCTGGCGCTGGAGTGGGATGCGAATCAGCGGTTGGTGCGGAGTCGTGCGAGGTCGACCTTCGATGAAGGCCAAGCGGACACGGAGACTTTCTACGGTTATGACCCGCTGGGGCGGCGCATTTTCAAGCGTACCGGGGGCAGTGACACCTGGTTTGGCTGGGATGGGAATGCGTTGCTGGCCGAGTGGGCGGGTCATGCGTCTCAAAGGGCGGCGCAACGCGAGTACCTGTACTACCCGCACCGTTTCGCGCCGCTGGCGCTGATCGACGGTGATGGCAGCTATCGCTATCACAGCGATCCCAATGGGAGTCCGACGCGGTTAATCCGGATCGACGGGCAGGTCGTGTGGTCCGCACGGTATGAAGCGTGGGGGCAGGCCCGCGTGCTGCTCAATGAGATCGCCAATCCGATACGACTGCAGGGGCAGTACGAGGACGATGAAACCGGGTTGCATTACAACCGTTGCCGATACTACGATGCGGTCGCCGGTTCGTTCATATCGGTGGATCCTCTCAGGCAAGCCGCCGGAGAGCGCCTATACACGTTTGCCCCCAACGCGCTCGGATGGATCGATCCACTCGGCCTCGTCGGCTGCAGTCCCAAAGCCCGTCAACATATTCTCTATGGCGATGGGCCAGGGAGTGGCGGCCACCTCTGGCCAGGCCAACCAGGGAAGACAACTTATCCCCAATCCTGGGACGCCGACAAAATCATCTCGAACGTCGACGACATCGTCACTTCACCTCATACGACTTGGTATGCCCAGACAGGCAGCGGTGGTGCACTGACGAATGCCGGCGACCCAGCAAAATGGGTCGCGTGGGAAACGCGCGATGGCGTTCAGATCCGTACTGTCATCAAACCAGCAACTGGTGAAGTCATCACTGCCTTCCCGGATCCTGGACCGATTCCAAACCTTCCATTGGCAAATTAATGAATTCAGGCAGGAACTGGAACACCTTGCGCCAGCGCTTCGAGGGCAGGCTTTCGGAACGATTCCTCGATCTCGCGTTGGATTACGTTCGTTTCGGGGAAGAGCCCTTGGCGCTGGAAACGCTTTGCGACTATTTGCTGGAGGAGGCGGTGCCGCTTTCCGCTGGCGATTTTGAGCATCTGATGGAATTTAACGCTTCAATGCAGCCAAGGCTTTCCTCAAACGTCGTGGCGGCAGTCAAAAGATTGATCAAGTCC
This sequence comes from Roseateles sp., assembly GCF_039595595.1. Taxonomy (GTDB): domain Bacteria; phylum Pseudomonadota; class Gammaproteobacteria; order Burkholderiales; family Burkholderiaceae_C; genus Roseateles. The sequence continues at coordinate 52,159 of NZ_JBCNLG010000008.1, forward strand.
ACCGGGCAAGCTTGAGTTTCATTTGGGCGCCGTCAGTCTCGGAATTGATGTTGAACGAGATCGGTTTGAAAAATAAAAATCTTCGGGCCCAAATCGCCGAAGTCAAGAAGATTGCCGAGGCTCACATAAAGGCTGGCACTAATCCGTTCAAGGGTTGCACGTCATGACGAAATCTGGGGTGCATAAACGTCCAGCACCGATAGTGGCGATCGAGCAGATGATGCGGCTTCAACCGAGCAGTTCCGCTCTTGATGCGGCAGCCGAACGACGCAATCCACCAGCGGACGTTGGGACAGACTGAAACCCGGACGTTGTCGATCGGCGGTGACGATCTGACGCGTCGTTGGTGGTCGCTGAACGGTATCGTGGCTGCTGACTTCAACGTGGCCTGCCCGGAGGGACTCGAACCCCCGACCTGCTGCTTAGAAGGCAGCTGCTCTATCCAGTTGAGCTACGGGCAGACTGATGTCGGTAGACCGACGGGCCCGTGCGTCCAGATGAACTTCGGGCCCTTGGAGCGCGTTCCCACGCCTCCGAAGGGCCCGAATTGTGCCATGCGTTGCGCCGTCAACAGCGCCGATCAGGCAGTTCGATTTCGACCAGCATCCGGTCGACTGTCGACGATCTGAAATTCAGATCAGCACGTTCACGATCGCGTTGCCGATACCCATCAGCGCCGCGCCCGAGATCAGGCCCGCGCACACCGGCTCGCACCCGTCCACCCAGCGCTTCCAGCCCGCCGTGCCCGGCGTCTTGTGCACCTTCGCCATCACGAAGAACATCATCGCCCCGACCCACATCGCGAAGGTCGACTCCGGCGGCAGCACCACGCCCAGACCGATCGCCACCGACGACAGCGGGAACTTGCCCTTCGTCGCCATCTTGATCAGCTCGATCCCCACCGCGCACACCGCCGCCACCGCCATCGTGATCAGCGCCGACGCCGGCAGGCTGTGCAGCCCGTTGGCGATGATCTCCGCCACGCCGCGCCATTGCACCGCCGCCGGCATCGAGAACTGCTCCGAAATGATCGTCGAGGTGCTGCGCACCCCCTCCGCGTTCTTCGGCACGAACAGCAGGAAGAACAGCGGCACGCAGAACAGCACCCCCGCCACCACCCCGATCACGTGACCGATCGCCTGGTGCCGCGGCTTGCCGCCCAGCATGTAGCCCGGCTTGATGTCGCTCAGCAGGTTGGCCGCGTTGGACGAGATCTCCGAGGTCATGCCCGCCGGAATCAGATTGGACGCCGGATTGGCCCGGTCGATCGCGCCCATCGTGAACTGCGTGATCTTGGACAGCGCGCCGGTCGGCGTCCACGAGGTCAGCGCCATCGAATTCGTGCAGATCACCGTCAGCACGAAGATCAGCGGCAGCGAGATCAGCGCCATCACGAAGGGCACGCCGAAGAACACATGCGCCACGTACGACGACAGCACCCCCAGCACCGGCACCCCCACGAAGGAGATCCACAGCGGCACCTCGATGTGCTTGAGCAGGTCGCTGCCCGCGTCCGCGCCGCCCGGCTTGCGGCGCAGCGACTTGAACACCGCGATGAACAGGTCCGGCTTGGCCAGCAGCGTCGTCAGCGAGCCCGCCACCATCATCGCCACGCCCCACCACATCGACCACTGGTTGACGATCTCCGCGCGCGAGATCGGGATCGGCGCGCCCGTGGCGCTCACGCGCTGAACGATGTCGCCCGCCTGGATCATGATCGGCGCCAGCACCACGAAGTTCACGAAGGCGCCCAGCAGGCAGCTCGTCGCCACCGCGATGCCCATCAGCCCGCCCACGCCGAGCATCGCCACGTCCAGCGTCAGCCGCAGACCCAGCGCGCGGATGTCGATGCCCAGGATCTTGGGGATCCAGATCTCGGCCTTGGCCGCCAGCCCGTAGTAGTACTGGTCCAGCCGCTCGTGGAAGGTCCAGGGCTCGGTCATGCCGGCCCACTTGTCCATGCGCAGGATCTTGAACTGCAGCAGCTTCATCCAGCCGTCGCTGATGACTGCCTGGTACAGCGCCGCGCCGCCCGCCACCTTGGCCAGCAGCTTGGCCTTGTAGATGCCCTCGCCCCCCTCGCCGGTGTAGAGCGAGTCCAGCACCACGCCGCAGGCGCGCCCCTCAGGGAAGGGCAGCTGGTCCTCATTGATGAAGCGCCGCTTCATCGGGAAGGCCACCAGCACGCCCAGCACCGCGATCAGGATCATCCAGATCGTCATCTGCCACCACGGCACGATGCGGTCCACGAAGAGCATGTACGCCGCCAGCGACGAGAACAGCGGCGACACCACGTAGCCCGCCGCCGTCGCGATCGACTGCGTGCAGTTGTTCTCCAGGATCGTGTAGTCCTGGGCCCAGCCCAGCGTCGCGAAGATGCGGAAGATCGCGAAGGCCAGGATCACCGACGTCAGGCCCACCCCGACGCTGATGCCGGTCTTGCCGCCGATGTACAGCGAGGTCGCCGCCAGGATGCCGCCCAGCATGAAGCCGGTGAAGCCCGAACGCAGCGAGAGCTGCGCCATGTCGCCGCGGAAGACGTTCTTGAACCACCACTCGTCCTTCTGCGCGCGCGTCCAGGTCTGCACCTGTTCGTCGGTCAAATGCTGAAGCGCCATGCTCTGCTCGATCTTTCCGGGCCAACCCGTTGGCGCGCCGGTCCCGGCTCGTGACCGGGAGGCGCAGTTCTGAAACAAAAAAACAGCGCGCATTGTCCCCGGCTGACACGGTGCTGACACCACGAGGGCGATGGGGTTTCCCCCTACGGGCGCTCGCCGGTGCGCCCTTACGCATTTCTCCGGGCGGTGTCCTCACGGCGTGTGAACTTGCCGCCTTTGCGCGTCTCGTCCCCCCGTGAACCGGTGTCGCGCGCCCCTGCGGCGGCCTTCAGCGCCTAGCATCGAACCCTCTTTCGCGGCTTCCGGAGCCCTCCTGATGTTGATGTGGGTCTTGCTCGGCGTCCTGTTGGGCGCGGCGCTGGCGCTGCTTCCGCTCTCGGCGGTCCAGCAGCGCTGGAAGCGCGCGCGCCGCCGCCGCCAGTGCGACCCGCTGACCGGCCTGCCGCTGTCACGCCGCTTCGAGGACGACTTCACCGCCGCGCTCGAATCGCTCGCGCGCCGTGGCGGCGAGGGGTGTCTGCTCTACATCGGCCTGGACGGCTTCCGCCTCGTCAACGACGAGCATGGCAAGGAGAACGGCGATCAACTGCTGATCCACACCGCGGCCCGGCTGCGGCAGCTCGCCGGCGAGCGCGCGCTCATCGGGCGGCTGGGCGGCGACGAGTTCGCCGTCTGGAGCGAGATTCCCGCGGCGCAGACCGACCGGCTGGTGAAGCAGACGCTGGAGACACTGTGCGAGCCGGTCGTCAACGGCGGGACGGCGCTGCGGGCCGGCCTGTCGGTTGGCGTGGCGATGTCGCCGGAGCATGGCGGCTCGATCCGCCTGATCCGGCGTGCCCAGACCGCGATGCGTTCGGTCAAGCGCCTGGGCGGCAATGGACACGCCTTCTTCGACGCGGTGCAGGAAGAAGTGATGCGCGAGGAAATGGCGCTGGCACGCGAACTGCGCGAGGCGATCAAGCGCCAGCAGCTCGAGCTCGTCTACCAGCCCAAGGTCAATGCCGCCACGCTGCAGGTCACGTCCGTCGAAGCGCTGCTGCGCTGGCGGCATCCGACCCTGGGCATGGTCAGCCCCGCGCGCTTCATCTCTGTGGCCGAGCGCTACGGGCTCATCGACGCCATCGGCGACTGGGTCGCCGACACCGCGCTGGCCCAGGCGGCGCATTGGCGCGAGCTCGGCCTGCGCATGCGCGTGGCCATCAACGTGTCGGGCTACCAGATGCGATCGGACGACTTCATCGCCAGGCTCGAAAAGGGCTTGAAGCTGCATCGCCTGCGCCCCGAGCGCTTCACCTGCGAGATCACCGAGTCCGTCGCCATGGAGCACGCCTCCGTCACCGAACGCGCCTTCAAGCGCCTGGGCGCGCTGGGCGTGCATGTGTCGATCGACGATTTCGGCACCGGCTACTCGAGCCTCGCGGCGCTGCGCCAGTTGCCCGCGCAGGAGTTGAAGATCGACCGCGCCTTCGTCGGCGATGTCGCCGGCAGCGTCGAGGCGCAGGCCATCGTCCGGGCGGTGGTCGAGATGGCTCGCGCGCTGCAGATGAAGGTGGTGGCGGAGGGCGTCGAGACGGTGGCCCAGCGTGACCAGTTGGTCGCCATGGGCTGCGATGAGCTGCAGGGCTACCTGTTCGCCAAGCCGATGTCGGCGCGCGCGATCGAGGTGCTGGCCTCCGATGCGCGTCCCGGCGCGGGCGGTGGTCCCGAAGCCTTCCGGCCGTCGATCTTCGTGGAGACGGCGGCAGTGCCGCTGGACGCGCGGAGCTGAACCGGCGCCGCCGCGCGAGCGCGCCAGACCCCCTCATGTGAAGGGGGTGAGCGGGCCTGAAGCGTTGGATCGCCGTCGTCATCGGGGTTTTCGTCCACGTACCGCACGGGGCCACGGGGTCAGGTTATGACAGGGCGGGACGGTGGCGCACACAATGCGCGCCAATCCAAAAACCGCGTCCGCCCGTCCATGCAAGTCGCCCTTCTTGACGACGATCACCACCAGCTCGATGTCCTGACCCGGGCGGTGGAAGCGCTCGGTTACACGGGGCATCGCTTCGCCACCGGCGGCGCCTTGCTGCAGGCGCTGCAGCGCGCCACCTTCGACCTGATGCTGGTCGACTGGGAGCTGCCCGACATGCCGGGACTGGACGTGCTGCGCACGCTGCGCTCGCGGCATGGCGTGCGCACGCCGGTGATCTTCGTGACGCATCGCGACGACGAGCGCGACGTGGTGCAGGCGCTGACCGCCGGCGCCGACGACTACGTGATCAAGCCGGTGCGCGGCGCCGAGCTCAAGGCCCGCATGCTGGCACTGCTGCGCCGCAGCTATCCCGGCGACGACGCGGGCCTGCGCCATGGCGGCTTCCTGCTGCAGCCGGCCACCGGCACGGCCTTCTTCGAGGGCGAGCCGATCGAGCTCAAGCAGCGCGAGTTCGACCTGGCGCTGTGCCTGTTCCGGCAACTGGGCCAGGTCTTGTCCCGCGCCTACCTGATGCAGACCGTGTGGGGCCGCGGCGAGGACCTGCCCACCCGCACGCTGGACACGCACATCTCGGCGGTGCGCAGCAAGCTGGGCCTGCGGCCCGAGCGGGGCTACCGCCTCAGCGCGGTGTATGGCCACGGCTATCGGCTCGAGGTCATCGCACCCGGCATGTCCGCCGCGGAGACACGCGAATGAAGCGCTCGGCGATGGCGATGGCCGCCGCGCTGGCGGCCCTGCCGGTGCTGGCCGGATGGGGCGGCGCCGCGCGGGCCGGGGAGCTCTTCCCCTATGAAGTGCAGCACGGCGATTCGCTGTACACGGTCGCCGGGCGTCTGCTCGAGGACCCGCGCCGCTGGCCCGAGGTCGCGAAGCTGAACCGGCTGGCGCAGCCCTCGCGGCTGCGGCCCGGGCAGCGGCTGATGCTGCCGGCCTCACTGCTCAAGGGCACGGCGCGCCCGGCTCGCGCCGAGTACGTGCGCGGCCCCGTGCGCGCCGGCGGCCAGGCGCTGCGCATCGGTGACGAGGTGACCGAGGGCGCGGTGCTGGAGGTCGGCGCGCAGGGCTTCGTCAGCCTGCGGCTGCATGACGGCTCGCTGCTGCAGCTGCAGGCCAACAGCCGCTCGAAGCTGCTGCGCCTGCGCGACCTGCCGGTGGGCCAGCGCCGCAACACGCTGGTCGAGCTCGACGGCGGACGTGTCGATGCGACCGTCGCGCCGCAGCCTGGCGGCTCGCGCTTCGAAGTGAAGACGCCGCTGGCGACGGCCGGCGTGCGCGGCACGCGCTTCGGCGTCACCGTGCCGGCGGCGGGCGCGCTTGCCACCGCCGACGTGGTGGAGGGCCGCGTCGAGGTGCAGGCGCAAGGCCAGGCGCAACGCGCCGGCGAGGCCGTCGCGCTCGCGGCGGGGCAGGGCGCGGTGGTGCGCCGCGGCGCCGCGCCGCTGCTCAAGCCGCTGCTGCCGGCGCCGGCGCTGCCCGGCGGCACGATCCGGCTGGAGCGCATGCCCGGCGAGATCCCCTTGCCCGCGGTGCCCGGCGCGTCGCGCTACCGCGTGGAGGTCGCCGACGACGCGGCCTTCACCCGCGTGCTGTGGTCGGGCGAAGGGCCTTTGCCGCTGGTGGTCGAGGGCCTCGACGATGGCCGCTATCCGCTGCGTGCGCGGGCCATCGACGCCGATGGCCTGCTTGGCGCCGAGCGCGCCGGCGAGTTGTGGGTGCGCACGCGGCCGGTGGCGCCGCTGGCGCAGTCGCCCCGGCCGGACGAGATCGTCGCCCCCGATGCGGTGACCATTGATTGCACCTCGGTGCCCGGCGCGGCCGCCTATCGGCTCGAGGTCTCGGCCAGCGCCGGTTTCGAATCGCCGCTGCAGCGCGCCGAGTCCCGCGATCGCTGCCACTTCGCGCTCCCGGCGCTGCCGGCGGGCGAGTTGTATTGGCGCGTCGCCTCGGTGGCGGCGATGGCCGATGGCCGGCTCGAACGCGGTCCCTTCAGCGATCCGGGCCGCTTCGTCGTGGTCCCGTATCCGGCCGCGCCCGCGGCGGCCGACATTGGCATCGACGGCCAGCGCCTGCATTGGAAGGCGTTGCCGGGCTACCGCTATCGCGTGCAGATCGGCACGGACACGGCGTTCGCCACGGTGGTGCAGGACGAGGTTGTCGAGGTCGGCGAGCTGCGCCTGTCGCTGCCGCCGGGCTGCACGCCCTATGCGGTGCGCCTGCGGGCGGCCGACGCGAACGGCCGCTGGAGCGCGTTCTCGCCGCCGCGCGTGATCGAGGCCGAGGCCTCCGTCTGCAGTGGCGATGGCGCGCCCGTGCGGTCGGACGGCGGTCCGGTGCGGACGGCGCGCTGATGGCCCGCTGGCGCGGCAGGACCGGCGCCTGGCGCCTGGGCGTCGCGCATCGCTCGGGCCTGGCGCTGCTGCTGTTCGCCGCGGTCGCGGGCGCGCTGGGCAGCCTCAATGGCCTGGGCCGCGTCGACGCGCTGATCGCCGATCGCTTGATGGCCTGGAGCGGCCGCGCGGCGCCGACGGACATCGTCATCGTCGGCATCGACGACGCGAGCCTGGCCGCGCTCGGCCGCTGGCCGTGGCGGCGGGAGACGCATGCGCGGCTGCTGGACGCGCTCAGCGCCGCGGGGCCGCGCGCGATCGGCCTGGACCTGATGTTTTCCGAGCCCGAGCCGGCGGGCGACGCGGTGCTTGCCGCGGCGATGCGCCGCAATGGCCGCGTGGTGCTGCCGGTGCGGATGGCACCGCTGCAGTCGGGCGACGCGATGGTGTCGCTGCCAGTGCCCGCGCTGGCCGCGCAGGCCGCGGCGCTGGGGCATCTGCATCTGGAACTGGATGACGACGGCGTCGTGCGCACGATCTTCCTGCGCGAGGGCTTTGGCGCCGTGCTGTGGGACCACTTCACGCTGGCGCTGCTGCGCACGGCGGGCGAGGCTCTGCCCGCGCCGCCGGCCGCGCCGCCTGCGGGACGTCCCGGCTGGTGGCACCGGGAGCAGGCCTTCCGCATTCCCTATGCCGGACCGCCGGGGCATGTGCGGCGCGTGTCCTACCTCGACGTGGTCGAAGGCCGCGTCGCGCCCGAGGCGCTGCGCGGCGCCATCGTGCTGGTCGGGGCCACGGCGCCGGGCCTGACCGATGCCTATCCCGCGCCGGTTGCGAGCCAGGACACGCTGATGCCGGGCGTGGAGATCTCCGCCCAGGTGCTGGCGGCGCTGCGCTCGGGGCGCTCGCTGCGCGACGCGTCGCCGGGCGAGGCGGCGCTGCTCACGCTGGCGGCGCTCGCGCTGGCCGTGCTCGCCTTGCGCTTCGTGCGGCCGCGCTGGGCGGCGGCCACCGTCATCGCGCTGCTGCCGCTGACCGTGCTGGCGGCCTGGGCGCTGCTGCAGGCCGGCGTGCAGTGGCAGCCCGGCGCGGCGCTGCTCGGTCTGCTGCTGCTCTATCCGCTGTGGGCCTGGCGGCGGCTGGACGTGGTGCTGGCCTACCTCGCGCGCGAGTTCGACCGCATCCGGCAACAACTGCCCCCGCATGAACGTCCGCGCCCGGCCCGCTCCGGCGGCGACCTGCTGGACCGCCGCATGGCCGAGCTCTCCGCCGCGGCGCTGCACGTGCGCGCGCTGGAGCGGCAGCGGCGCGAGGCGCTGGACTTCCTGTCGCATGACCTGCGCGCGCCGCTGTCGGCGACGCTGGCGCTGATCGAGCTGCAGGGCGAGGCCTCGCAGGCGGCGCCGCTGCCGGCGATCCAGGCGCAGATGCGGCGCGCGCTCGCACTGGCCGATGGCTTCGTGCAGCTGGCGCGGGCCGAGTCCGCGCAGGGCTATCGCGACGAGCCGCTGGACCTGCGCGACGTGCTCGTCGAAGCGGTCGATGGCTGCTGGGCGCAGGCGCAGCGGCAGGGCCAGCGGCTCGACAGCGTGGCGCCCGCCCAGGAGTGCCTGATCCGCGGCGATCACGGGATGCTGGTGCGCGCGCTGACCAATCTGATCGACAACGCGCTCAAGCACGGCGGCGCTGGCGCGGTCCGGTGCCGCTTGACGAGCGGCGCGCCGGGCGCCGGCCGCGCCGGGGACTGGCGGCTGGAGGTGATCGATGGCGGCACGCCGCTGTCCGCGGAGGTCGCGGCCCGCCTGTTCGAGCGCTTCCAACGCGGCGCCAGCGGCGCGCCCGGCACCGGCCTGGGCCTGGCCTTCGTGCAGGCGGTCGCCCGGCATCACGGCGGCCAGGCCGGATGGCGCCTTGCGGAGCCGGCCGAGGCGCAGCACGCGGCGCCCGGCAACGCGTTCTTCATCGACCTGCCGCGCGGCTGACGCCGGCGATTGTCAACAAAGGTCAACGGCTCTCCCCAAGCGCGCGGCGGCGCCGGATCATGCCGCCGGTTTGCAATGAGGGGGATTCATGAAGAAAGCTCTTGCCGCCGAGTTCATCGGCACGTTCTGGCTCGTTCTGGGCGGTTGCGGCAGCGCCGTGCTGGCCGCGGCCTTTCCGCAACTGGGCATCGGCCTGCTCGGCGTGTCGCTGGCCTTCGGCCTGACGGTGCTGACGATGGCCTATGCGGTGGGGCCGCTGTCGGGCGGCCACTTCAATCCCGCGGTGTCGATCGGCCTGTGGGCCGGTGGACGCTTTCCCGGCTCGCGCCTGCTGCCCTACGTCGCCGTGCAGGTGCTGGGCGCGATCGCCGCGGGTGGCGTGCTCGCGCTGATCGCCACCGGCAAGCCCGGCTTCGACCTGGCCGCCAGCGGCTTCGCGGCCAACGGTTATGGCGAGCACTCGCCGGGCGGCTACTCGATGGCGGCGGCGGCGCTGACCGAGGCCGTGCTCACGGCCGGCTTCCTGCTGGTGATCCTGGGCGCGACCTCGCGCCAGGCCGCGCCCGGCTTCGCGCCGCTGGCCATCGGCATGGCGCTCACGCTCATCCACCTGATCAGCATCCCGGTCACCAACACCTCGGTGAATCCCGCGCGCAGCGCCGGCGTGGCGCTGTTCGCCGGCGACTGGGCGCTCGGTCAGCTCTGGCTGTTCTGGCTCGCGCCGATCGGTGGCGCCGTGATCGGCGCACTGGCCGGACGGGTGCTCTTCGACGCGCCGCCGCTGGCCGCCACCGAGGACGCGCGGTGACGAATGTGTCGCGCGGGCGCCTCATGAAGCGGCCGTGACAAGCGCATTAAGGCGCCCGCTCTACGCCGGTGATGAACGTGTGAAGACTCGCCGCGGCTGATCCGCGACCTTACGCCCCTCGCTTGAGGTGCTCGCGCCTGCTGCGGTCCGCAGGAGGCCGGGACCGGTGGACGTTCGTCCCGGTCCCGCCGCACCGCGCTCGCGAATTCCATCCCTTTCCGATCTTCCTGTCTCAGCACGGGTGGCTTGCCGCTGCCCGGAGAACGACGATGACGTTTGACCGACTGTTGAATCTCCTCGCGCTCGCGCCCGCTCTGGGCCGGGCCGCGCTCCGGCGGGCCGCGCTCGTCGCTGGCCTGGGCCTCGGCCTGGCCGGCGGCGCGCACGCGCAGCTCGTGATCACCGGCATCCCGGACAGCCCGGACCCGGTGGCCGCCGGCGGCACCGTGACCTACACCGTGGGCATCGGCGACGCGACCGGCCTGGCGAGGAGCAACGTCACGCTGAACTTCGACGTGCCGGCCGGCGGCCGCTATGCCGGCACCGGCACGCTGCCCGCCGGCGCGAGCTGCGGCGGCATGGCCCTGAACCAGGCGGGTCCCGGCACGCTGACCTGCACCGGCATCAACGTGCCCGCGCAGGCCACCGTGCAGTTGCCGATCAAAGTGCGCACCATCGCGGCCGGCACGCTGACGGTGACCGGCACCGTCGTCGGAGGCAGCTCGCAGAGCGAGACCACCACCGTCGACAACGGCGCGGATCTGCAGGTGGCCATCTCGGCACCGGCGACGGCCGCGGCCGGCAGCACGCAGAACGTGCGCTTCACGGTGAGCAACAACGGTCCCGACGCCTCGCCCGCGTCCACGCTGACCTACAACGTGCCGCCGGGCTTCGCGCTGACGGGCACGCCGGGCGGCTGCTCGCTGTCGGGCAGCACGCTGAGCTGCGCGGTGGGCGCGATCGCCAATGGCGGCAGCAGCGTCATCACCGTGAGCGGCGTGATCGGTGCCGGCGGCAGCTCGACGCTGACGCATGCGGCGGACGTCGCCAGCGGCGGCGGCGTCGGCGATGGCGACAACAGCAACAACGTGGCCAGCGCCAACACGGCGGTCACGGCCGGCACCAGCCTGTCGGTGACCAAGACCAAGTCGGTCGCTGATCCGGTGCAGACCGGGCAGGCCTTCAACTTCCAGTTCGCGGTGCGCTACAGCGGCGACTTCCCGACCGCGGCGCAACTGACCGACAACCTGCCCGCCAACTTCTGCGCCGCCGCACCCGCGACCTTCAGCAGCGGCGGCTGGACCTGCACCGCCTCCAGCACCTGCCCCTCCGCCGGCGGTACGCTGACCTGCACGCGCAGCGGCAGCGGCAGCGCGGGCAACAACGTCTCGCTGGGCACGATCAGCGCGCCGGTGCAGGCGCTGACCAGCGGCATCGGCATCGTCAACACCGCGACGGTGAGCGCCACCGGCGTCACGCCGGTCAACGGCGCCGTCAACACGACCGTGGTCGATCCGGCCGCGGACCTGCGCGCCAACAAGGCCAAGAGCTGGCCGCAGTCCGCCGTGCCGGTGGGCCAGGCCTTCAACTACACCATCTCCACCACCAACCTCGGCCCGAGCGCGATCCCGTCCTCCGGCACGATCACGCTGACCGACACGGTCCCGGCCAACCTGCAGGTCAACAGCATCGCGCCGCCGGCCGGCTTCAACTGCCTGTCCTCGGCCGGCGCCACCTTCCCGCAGGCCGGACCGCTCACCATCACCTGCACCAGCAGCAACCTCGCGCTGGGCGTGGGCGCGACCACCAGCAACGTCACGATCAACGCGCAGGCGACCGCCGCCGGCGGCACGCTGGTCAACCAGATGTGCGTCAGCTCGGGCAACGCGCCGGCCGACAACGTCGCCGCCAATGACTGCGCCAGCGTCGGCGTGAACCCGCAGGCCAATGGCGCGCAGGCCGATGTCTCGGTGCTCAAGCGCGTCGTGGGCCTGGGCGACAGCGCCGGCAACCGGCAGGAGGCGGGCTCGCCCATCGTGTGGGAGATCGAGGTCGTCAACGCCGGCCCGCAGGCGGCCACCAACGTCGCCGTCACGGACACCTTCAACAACGTCTTCAACGCCAGCCCCGCGCAGTACGCGCTGAACGCGATCGCCGGCAGCGCGACGATGGGCAGTTGCGGCCTGTCGCCGTCGGGCTCCGCGGTGTCGCTGAACAACTGCACCATCGCCGCGCTGCCGGTGTGCACGGCCGGCGTCGATTGCCCGCGCCTGCAGGTGACGGTGCGCCACTTCGGCGACGGCACCGTGTCGGATCCGCAGTTCACGGTGAACAACACGGCCTTCGCGCTGGCGCAGAACGAGGCCGATCCCAACCTCGTCAACAACAACGCCAACAACAACACGCCGGCCACCGCCTACTTCATCGCGCGCGCCGACGTGGCCGTCACCAAGACGGACAACCCGGACCCGGTGCCCGCCGGCCAGCTGCTGACCTACACCATCACGGCCAGCAACCCCTCGGCCACCAGCGCGAGCCGCGCCTACAACGTCGCCATCAACGACACGCTGCCGGCCGGCCTGGTGTTCCTCTCGGCCAGCGCGAGCGGCGGCGGCTCCTGCACCACCGAGCCCGCCGCAGGCAGCGCCACGGGCCCCGGCAACAACACGCTGGTGTGCGGCTGGAGCTCGATCGGACGCGGCTCGCAGCAGACCGTCACGGTGCGCGTGCGCGCCAGCGCCGCGCTGGCCGCGTCGCTGGGCGGCAGCGGCAGCATCACCAACACGGTGACGGTGTCCACCACCACGCCGGAGATCGCCGGCGGCGCCGCCAACAACACCGCGACGCAGGACACCGCGGTGACCTCGCCGTCCTACGACCTGATCGTCAACAAGGTCGACGACGTGGACCCGGTCAATGTCGGCGACAACGTCACCTACACGCTGACCGTCACCAACAGCAGCGCGTCGACGGCCGAGAACGTCGTCCTCACCGACACGCTACCCGCCACGGCCGGCGCGCCGACCTTCGCCGGTCTCGTCACGCCGCTGCCCGCGGGCGTGAGCTGCAACACCGCCGGCGTGACCGTCGGCGTGGCCGGCGGCAGCATCAGCTGCACCATCGCCACCCTGGGCGGCACCGGCGGCGGTGCGACCGGGGAGGGGAGCACGGTGCAGGTGCGCGTGCGCCTGCAGGGCGCCGACAAGGGCACCTACCCCAACGCGGCCTCGGTGCGCTTCGCCAACGCGGCGCTGGATGCCTTCGATCCGCAAGCCAACAACAACGTCTCGGAGCCGACCACCTTCCGCTACAAGGCCGACGTGCAAGCCGTGGACAAGGCGGCCGTCATCAGCGGCACCAGCACGCCGCTGGCCACCGTGGCGCAGGGCCAGGCCTTCGACTGGCTGATCCACGTGCGCAACAACGGCCCGCAGGCGGCCGAGATCACGCAGGTCGCCGACACGCTGCCTGCGGGTCTGCAGCTCGCCGGCACGCCGGTGTTCACCGTCACCGCCGGGACCTTCACGCCGGCGGCACCGAGCTGCACCGGCGGCGCCGGCGCCGCCGCCACGACCTGCGCGATCGCGAGCATGCCCTCCGGCGGCGCGGCCACGCTGCGCATCCCGGTGCAGCTGGCGGGCTCGCCGGCCAACGGCACGGTGCTGAGCAACACGGTCACCATCGTGACGACCGGTTCGGGCGACACCAATGGCGGCACCGATCCCAACGGCGGCAACAACTTCGCCACCGGCACGATCACCGTGCAGACCGCGACCCTGTCGGGCCGCGTCTATGACGACCTGAACGGCAACGGCCAGGCCGACGCGGGCGAGCCCGGCATCGCCGGCGTCACGCTGACGCTCAGCGGCACCGATGGCACCGGCACGCCGGTCACCCGCACGGTCACGACCGATGCGGCGGGCGCCTGGAGCTTCTCCGTCCCGGCCGGCACCTACACCGTCACCGAGACGCAGCCTGCGGCCTATCTGCCGGGCATCACGCGCGCCGGCGGCGCCAGTGGCGCGGGCAGCAGCGCCGGCAGCGTGCCGGCCAGCGGCGCCGGCATCACCAGCGGCACCCGCGGCTCCAACGCGAACGTGATCCAGAACGTCGTGCTGGGCGCGGGCGGCAGCTCCACCGGCAACCTGTTCGGCGAAGTGCGCGCCGCCTCGGTGGCGGGCCGCGTCTATCAGGACCGCGACTACAACGGCGCCTTCAGCGCGAGCGAGCCCGGCATCGCCGGCGTGACGCTGCAGCTCACCGGCACCGACCTGTTCGGCAATGCCGTGAGCGCGAGCACCACCACCGCGGCTGATGGCAGCTACGGCTTCGCCACGCTGATGCCGGGCAGCTACACGGTGACCGAGCCTACGCAGCCCGACGGCTTCGCCGATGGCAGCGAGACCGCCGGCACGGCGGGCGGCAGCATCGCCGTCAATGACCGCATCTCCGGCATCACGCTGGGCAGCGGCACCGCCGCGACCGGCTACCACTTCGGCGAGCGCCTGCCGCGCGTGACGGTGCGTGTCTTCGAGGATGCCGACAACGACGGCCTGCCCGCCGCGGGCGACGCCGGCATCCCCGGCGTGACGCTGCACCTGACGGGCACGTCCAGCACCGGCGCGGCGGTCGACATCGTCGCCACGCCGATCGCCGGCCAGCCGGGCCGCTATGAGTTCCTCAACGTGCCGCCGTCGGCGGCCGGCGGCTACACGGTCACCGAGACTCAGCCCGCGACCTACGCGCCGGGCAAGGCCAATCCGAACGGCCATGCCGGCACGGCCCAGCCGGGCGGCAATGTGATCGAGGGCGTGGTCATCCCGCTGACCGGCACGCCGGCGAGCGTGGGCGACTACCTGTTCGGCGAGCTCACCAGCAGCCAGTTGCGCGGCCGCAGCTTCTACGACCGCGACGGCGATGGCAGCCAGGGCGCCACGTCGAGCGAACCCGGCATCCCCGGCGTGACGATCACGCTGACCGGCACCGATGCCAACGGCAACGCCGTGTCGGTCACCACCGTCACCGATGCCCATGGCGACTACGTCTTCGACAAGGTCGCGCCCGGCACCTACACGGTGACCGAGACGCGTCCGGCCGGCTACCTGCCGGGCCTGACCCGCGCGGGCACGGTCACTGGCGCCGGCTCGGCGCCGGGCAGCGTGCCCGCCAGCGGCGCGGGCGTCGACGCGGGCCCGTCGGGCTCCAACGCGCCGCTGATCCAGCAGATCCGCCTGGGCGCGCCGGGCTCGAGCTCGAGCGGCAACAACTTCGCCTCGGTGCGCGCGGCCTCGCTGTCGGGCCACGTCTACGCCGACGTCGCGCCCGCCAATGGCCAGCGCGATGCGGGCGAGCCGCCGATGCCCGGCGTGACGGTGACGCTGAGCGGCACCGACTTCCTCGGACGCGCCGTGACCAGGACGCTGACGACGGCGGCCGATGGCGGCTTCGCGGCCACGGGCCTCTTGCCGGGGCGCTATCAGCTCGACGAGACGCAACCCGCGGGCACCGGCGACGGTCCCGAGCACCTGGGCCTGGTCGGCGCCGCGCCGCGCGGCACCGCCAACCCGGGCGGCGTCAACGACCGGTTCGGCGACATCGCGCTGGCTTCGGAAGAGGCCGGCACGGACTACGACTTCGGCGAGCGCGGCGGCCAGATCTCCGGCCACGTGTACGTCGACAGCAATGGCAACGGCCGCCGCGACGCCGGCGAGCCGCCGATCGCAGGCGTGACGCTGACCCTCAGCGGCACCAGCGCCGGCGGACTGCCCGTGACGCTGACGGCCGTCACCGGCGCCGATGGGCAATACCTTTTCGACGGCGTGCTGCCGTCCGATGCGACCGGCTATGTGATCACCGAAACGCAGCCGGCGGCCTACGCCGATGGCGCCGAGACCGTGGGCCGCCTCAACGGCACGGCGGCGGGCGCGCTCGCGGGCAACGACCGCATCGGCGGCCTGGTCTACACCGGCGGCTCGGGCGATGGCTACGACTTCGGCGAGCAGGGCGCCTCGATCGCGGGCACGGTGTTCAACGACGTCAATGGGAATGGCAAGCGTGAGCCGGGCGACCTGCCGCTGGCCGGCGTGACGCTGACGCTGACCGGCACCGATGCCTCGGGCCAGCCGGTCACGCGCAGCACCGTCACCGCGCGCGACGGCAGCTATCGCTTCGCCGACCTGCCGCTGGACAACGGCGCGGGCTACACCATCGTGCAATCGCCGGTGCCGGGTTCCATCCATGCCGGCGAAACCCCGGGCTCGCTGGGTGGCAGCGTGCCGGCCCCGGGCCGTCTCAACGTCAAGCTGCCCGCCGTGGCGGCGAACGGCACCGGCTACGACTTCTTCGAGAAGTCCACCTCGCCGGCGGCGGTGAGCGGCCGCGTCTGGCGCGACACGGACCACGACCGGCTGGCCGGCAACGGCGAGCCCGCCGTGGCGGGCTGGACGGTGGAACTGGTGGCCTGCCTCGACGGCGGCACCACCTGCGCCAACACCGGCGCGCAGGTGCTCGACACCCGCGTCACCGCGGCCGATGGCAGCTACCGCTTCGACAACGTCGTGCCGGGCTCCTACCAGGTGCGCTTCCGCGATCCGCAAGGGCGCCTGGTGGGCGGCGTCTGGCCGACCGACCCGGCGCTGAACGGCCCCGGCGGCGCGTTCCCGACCGTCGCCGGCATGGCGCCCCGCGGCTGGATTCCGCTGGCCATCGGCGCGGGCACGGCTGTGGTCCGCCAGGACCTGCCGCTCGACCCGGGCGGCGTGGTGTATGACAGCCTGAGCGCCGAGCCGGTCCCTGGCGCGGTGGTCACGCTGAATGGTCCGGCGGGCTTCGATCCGGCCCTCCACCTGCTTGGCGGCAGCGCGTCGGTCACCACCGGTCCCGACGGCTCGTACCAGTTCTTCCTGCTGCCGGGCGCCCCGATGGGCAGCTACACCGTGACGGTCGCACCGCCGGCGGGTTACCTGCCGTCGACGACCTACCCGGCCGCCGCGGGCCCGCTCGACGCCGTCAATTGCAGCGCGCCCAGCACCGCGGGCGCCCGCGACGCCGCCAGCCGCGGTGTTCGCCTGAGCGGCAGCGACGCCTGCGTCGTCAGCGCCGCGGCCGCTCCGGTGGCCGGGCCCGCGACGCCTTATTTCCTGAACTGGCAATCCGGCGGCGCGGCGCACCAGGTGGTCAACAACCACCTGCCGCTGGACCGCGAGGGTGACGGCACGGCCATCGACCTGCGCAAGTCGACCTCCAAGCTGACGGTGAAGAAGGGCGAACCGGTGCCGTACGTGATCACCGCGCGCAACGCGAGCGGCGGCCCGATCGGCAACGTCGCGCTGCTGGACACGCTGCCTCCGGGCTTCAAGTACCTGGAGGGCTCGTTGACGGTGCAGACGCTGCCCGGCGGCCCGATCGTGGCGGTGAAGCCGGCGATCGTGGGACGTCAGCTGACGCTGGCCGACCAGTCCTTCCTCGCTGGCGAGACCAAGCGCGTGTCGATGGTGCTGGCGGTGGGCGTCGGCGTTGGCGAAGGCCAGTACGTCAACAGCGTGGTCGCCACGCAGGGCCCCGGCGGCCGCGCGCTGTCCAACACGGCCACCGCGTCGGTGCGGGTCGTGCCGGATGCGCTGTTCGACTGCACCGACGTCATCGGCAAGGTCTATGACGACCGCAATGCCAACGGCGTGCAGGACGAGGGCGAGCCCGGCATCCCCAACGTGCGCATCGCCACCGTCAACGGCCTGCTGGTGAGCACCGATGCCGATGGCCGCTATCACATCGCCTGCGCGGCGGTGCCCAAGGAGGGCACGGGCAGCAACCTGGTGCTCAAGGTCGATGAACGCACGCTGCCCTCGGGCTACCGCGTGACGACCGAGAACCCGGCATCCGAGCGCGCCACGCGCGGCAAGGCGATCAAGCTGAACTTCGGCGCCACCGTGCACCGTGTCGTGCGCCTGGACCTGAAGGCGGCCGCCTTCGCCGACGGGCAGCTCGCGCTGCTGCCGGCGCACGAGGCGCGTCTGGACCAGGCTGTGGCGGCGCTGACGGAGCGGCCCTCGATCCTGCGCCTGGCCTACCAGCCGGCGGCGGACGAGCCGCGCGCGCTCGGCGACGAGCGCATCGCGGCGCTCAAGGCCGGACTGCTGGCGCGCTGGAAGGCGCTCGGCCAGTCCCAGGGCCGCAGCCTGTTCAACCTGGACATCGAGGTCGAGCGCATGCCGGCCTTGCTGAACCGCTGACAGGGGGACGCCATGACGACGTTCCTGTCTTCTCCCTTCTTTCGTGCCACACGCATGACCCGATCGACATTCCCCCGCGCGGCCCTGGCCAGCGCCGCGGCGGCCGCCTGCCTGGCCATCGGCCTGCCGGCCTCGGCGCAAGACGGCCAGGCCGCGCGCCGCGACGACGGCGCCTGCCATGCCGATGCGCGCGGCCGCTTCAGCGACCGCTGCGCGGCCGACGTGCGCGCCGTCGAGATCGATGGACGCGATCATCTGCCGGCCTCGAGCGAGCGCGAGCTGCCCAAGCTCACCGTGATCCTCGGCGACCCGCGCGCGCTGCAGGAGCGGCGCGACGAGACGACGCGCACCGTGCCCGGCGCCGAGCAGCCGCGCGAGGAGTCGCACACGCCGCACTTCGACTCGGGCGAGGACCTGCTCAAGCCCGAGGACAAGGCGCGGCTGGACGCGATCGTCGCGCAGGTGCGCGGCCGTGAGGGTCTGCGCTTCGAGATCGTCGGCCACACCGACGTGCAGCGCATCAAGCCGGAACTGCGCCCGCGCTTTCCCGACAACCATGCGCTCGGCCTGGCGCGCGCGCAGCAGGTGGGCCGCTATCTGACGCAGCAGCTGGGGCTGCCGGCGCAGGCCTACGTGGCGGATTCACGCGGTCCCGACGAGCCGCTAGCCTCGCCGCGGGAGGACCGCGCGAACTGGTCCGCCAACCGGCGCGTCGAGGTGCGCGTCTACTGGAAGGACACGGCGCCCGCGACCGTGGAGACCGTGTCCAGCGTGACGCTGGTCGACCCGAGCGCCTGCGGCATGCTGACGCCGTATGCGCCCGACGATGCGGCGCTGCGCCTGACGATCGATGGGCAGCCGGTGGTGGGCGCGGACAGCTCCAGCGCCGATCGCCAGCGCTGCATCGACGTGCGCCTCGAGCGCGACCGGCTGCGCCTGCAGTACGACAACCTCGTGCAGCTGCGCCGCCTGAACGGGACCGCCTGGCCCGCCACCGCCGTGCCCGGCGACACGGTGCGCTTCAACGGCTACAGCAACTACCGGTTGTTCCTGACGCGCGGCGAGCTGCGCGTGTTCAGCGCCGATGGCGACATGCGGCCGCAGCTGCTGGCCACCGTGCCGCTGGACAGCGAGTTGCGCGCGGCCTGGATCGTGCCCGCCGAGTGGGCGCAAGGACCCATGGCGCGCCGCAAGCTCTACTGGCGCGTGCGGGTCTATGACCGCGATGGCCGCTTCGACGAGACCGAGGACATCCCGCTGGCGCTGGCCGATCGGCATGCGCCGGGCTTCGAGCAGGAGCCGACCGAGGCGCAGCGCCTGCTGGCGGGCTATGGCGAGAGCCGGCTGTCCATCGCCAACATCCCGATCACCGGCGGCACGGTGACGGCCAGCGGCGAAGGCATCGCGGCGGGCGAGCAGGTGAGGGCGCTCGGACTGGCGGTGCCGGTCGACGCGCAGGGCCGCTTCGTGATGCAGCAGCTGGTGCCGCGCCGCGTGCAGACCGGCGAGATCGTTGTGCGCGGCGCCGAGGGCCAGGAGCGGATCTATCGCCGCGACTTCGAGCTGCCGCCGCGGGACTTCTTCTTCGTCGGGCAGGCGGATCTCACCATCGGCCATGACCGCACGACCGGCCCCGCCGCGCTGGTGACGCAGGAGCGCAACCGCTACAACAACGACACCTGGACCGAAGGGCGCCTGGCCTTCTACGGCAAGGGCATGCTCGATGAGCGCTGGACCTTGACGGCGAGCGTCGACACCGAGGAACGCCCGCTCAACGAGCTCTTGCGCAACCTGGACCGCAAGGACCCGACCTCGCTGTTCCGCCGCATGGATCCGGTGGACAGCTGGGGCACCTTCGGCGACGACTCCACCAGCGTCGAGGACGCGCCCACGCAGGGACGCATGTACCTGCGCGTGGACGATGGCCGCTCGCATGCGATGTGGGGCAATTTCAAGATCAACCTGGGCGCCGACAACACGCTGGCGCAGATCAACCGCGGGCTGTATGGCTTGAAGGGGCACCTCGTCGGCGAGGAAGCGACCAGCTTCGGCGACGCGCGCTTCACCGCCGACCTGTACGCGGCCGAGCCCGGCACGCTGGCCGCGCGCGAGGAGTTCCGCGGCACGGGCGGCTCGCTGTACTACCTGCGTCATCAGGACGTGAGCCGCGGCGCCGAGAAGGTGTGGCTGGAGATCCGCGACCGCGATTCCGGCTTCGTGCTGCAGCGCCGCGCGCTGATCCCGGGCAGCGACTACGACGTCGACTACCTGCAGGGACGGGTGCTGCTGACCTCGCCACTGCCCAGCCTGGCCGACAACGGCCAGCTGGTGCGGGCGGGCGGACTCAGCGGCCAGCCGGCCTTCCTGGTCGTGGACTACGAGTACACGCCGCTGTCGGGCGATCTGGACACGCTGGCGGTGGGCGGACGGACGGCCTGGTGGGTGACGGACGCGGTGCGCGTCGGTGTCACCGCCGCGAAGCAGCAGCAGACCGGCGGCGATCAGCGCCTGGGCGGCGTGGACCTGCTGCTGCGCAAGAGCGAGAACACCACGCTGAAGATCGAGGCCGCGCGCAGCGATGGCCCCGGCATCGGCACGACCAGCTCGCTCGATGGCGGCTTCGGGTTCTCGCAGAACACGCTGGCCACCGACACCCGCGGCGCGAATGCGTGGCGCGTCGAAGGGCAGGCGGATCTCACCGATCTCGGCGTGGCCAAGAGCGGGCATGTCGGCGCCTACGCGCAGCTGCGCGAGGCGGGCTTCTCGACGCCCGGCCAGGTCGCGGCCAACGAGACCCGGCAGGCCGGCCTCAGCCTCACCGCGCCGGTGGGCGAGCAGGTCGAGCTGCGGCTCAAGGGCGATCACAAGGACGAGCTCAACGGCTACAACACCGATGCCGGCGAGGCGCAGGTGGCCTGGCGCGTCGATGAGCGCTGGACGGTCAGCGGCGGACTGCGGGCCGACCGCAAGTCCACCGATGCGGTGAACACCTCGCCGCTGCTGCCCAGCTCGGGCGTGGTCAGCGGCGAACGCACCGACGCGGCCGTGCAGGTCGATTACGAGAGCGGGCAGGGCTGGGGCGTGTACGGCTTCGGCCAGAAGACGATGGACCGCACCGGCACGCGGCAGGACAACGACCGGCTCGGCGCGGGCGTGCGCTATCGCGTCAACGACAAGCTGTCGCTGCGCGGCGAGGCCTCGGGCGGCAATGGCGGCTCGGCGGGCAAGGCGGGCGTGGACTACCAGTACAACGACCGCTCCAACGTCTACGTCACCTACGCGCTGGACACCGGCCGCACCGACGAGACCTTGAACGCGCGCGGCGGCACGCTGGTCGGCGGCATCAAGTCGCGGCTGGCCGACGGCCTGAGCGCGTACACCGAGCACAAGCAGACGACGGGCGTGCTGAGCGGCCTGACGCATGCCTACGGCGTGCAGTACGCGCCGGACGATCGCTGGACGCT
Organism: Roseateles sp.; assembly: GCF_039595595.1. Taxonomy (GTDB): domain Bacteria; phylum Pseudomonadota; class Gammaproteobacteria; order Burkholderiales; family Burkholderiaceae_C; genus Roseateles. Next base: position 73,561 of record NZ_JBCNLG010000008.1, read on the forward strand.
GGCGGTGAGCGCGGAGAACGGGCGGCTGGAGTCGGAGAACGCGGGGCAGACCGATCGCGAGGCGCTGGGCTTCTCGGTGGGCTTCAGCGACGCGAGTCTGAAGTACGCCGGCGGCGTGGAGTACCGGCGCGATCGCACGGGGCTGGACACCCGGCGCAGCTGGCTGCTGAAGAACTCGGTCAGCGTGCAGGACGGCCCGAACGCGCGCTGGCTGGGCAAGCTGAACTGGGCGGACAGCGACAGCGCGGCGAGCGCGCTGGCCGCGGCCAAGTACACCGAGGCGGTGCTGGGCTACGCGTTCCGGCCGGTGAGCAACGACAAGCTCAACGTGCTGCTGAAGTACACCTACCTGTACGACCTGTCGTCGCCGGGCCAGGTGGTGGCGACCGACGTGACGCAGACGATGGTCAGCACGACGGGCATCGACTACCAGCAGCGCAGCCAGGTGGCGGCGGTGGATGCGACCTATGACCTCAGCGCGCGATGGACCATCGGCGGCAAGCTGGCGTGGCGGATCGGCGAGCTGCGGCCCAGCCGCGACGACAGCGCGCCGTGGTTCAAGAGCAGCGCCCAGCTGGCGATCGCGCGGGTGGATTGGAAGGTCGTGCGGCGCTACGACTGGCTGGTGGAGCTGCGCATGCTGCGGGCCGGCGAGCTCAGCGAGCGCAAGACGGGTCTGCTGACGGCGGGGTACTACCACGTCAACGAGAACTTCAAGGTGGGGCTGGGCTACAACTTCACCGATTTCTCGGATGACCTGACGGACCTGAGCTATCGCAGCCGCGGGGTGTTCCTCAACATGCTTGGGAAGTTCTAGTGCCTGGCGGGCCATTCAAAAGCAATTGGCCTGACCAAAAGTTTCAAAAGACGAAGTTTCGGTTGCAAAAACTTCGTATTTGTTGGCGCAAACCCCATATTTCTCATTTGATGTTGACGATGAACATGCCCCTGTTCCGTTTTGGTATGACCAAAAGGTGCTGTGGCGCGAGTCCGGCCTGAAGGGAGGCAGCCAACGCGGAATGTCCTGTCAACACGCCGGCGCCTGGACCGGCACACGGAGACAAACCGCATGAAGACCTGGATCCTCGCGCCCCTGGTGGCGTCCGTTCTGGCGCTCACGGGCGCCCCCCACGCCCAAGCCCAGTCCTACCGCTGGAGCAACGTCGCCATTGGCGGCGGCGGCTACGTGACCGCTGTCATTCCCAGCAAGACGCAGCGCAACCTGTTTTACGCCCGCACCGACGTGGGCGGTGCTTACCGCTGGGACGTCACGAACTCGAAGTGGATTCCGCTGCTGGACGGCTTCTCCCAAGACGACGTCGGCCTCTACCACGTGGAGTCGCTGGCGCTGGATCCAAACAACAGCGCGGTCGTCTACGCCGTCGCCGGCGTGCCTTACTTCAGCAATGGCAAGACGGTGGTGATGCGCTCCACCGACTATGGCGCCACCTGGAGCCGCATCACGGACGTGAGCAACCTGTGGCGTGCCAATGGCAATGGCATGGGCCGCGGCAACGGTGAGCGGCTGCAAGTGGACCCCGGCAACGGCAGCGTGGTCTACGCCGGCTCGCGCGCCAACGGCCTCTTCAAGAGCACGGACGCTGGCGCGACCTTCTCGCGCGTGACGTCGCTGCCCGTGACGAGCACGCCCAACGGCGCGGGCGTCGCTTTCGTCTTGATGGATCCCACCAGCGTCGTCAACGGCGCTGCCCAGCGCATCTTCGTGGGCGTGTCGCGCTACGGCTCGGTGGGCACGAACTTCTACCGCAGCGACAACGGTGGTGCCAGCTTCGCGGCCGTGCCTAACGCACCTGCTGCCTACCTGCCGCAGCGAGCGGCGCTGGCCAGTGACGGCAATCTCTTCGTCACCTACGCCAACGGCGCCGGTCCGAGTCCCGACGGCAACGGCGGCACGAACGTGAACCCGCCCGAGCCGCTGGATGCCGGCCAGGTGTGGAAGTACAACGTCGCCAGCGGCAGCTGGACCAACGTGACGCCGAGCGGCATCACCCGCCCGTTCTCCGGCATCTCGGTGGACCCGGCCAATGCCCAGCGCGTCATCATTTCCACGAGCAACACGTGGATGCAACAGAACCCCAATGTCTGGGGCGACCATTTCTTCCTCTCCACCAACGGCGGTGTCACCTGGACCGATCTCGTCGCCAAGGGCTACAGCCTGGACCCCAATGGCGTGAGCTGGATCTCGACCGAGTCCATCCACTGGGCCACGGACATCGAGTTCGATCCCTTCGACAGCAAGGCCGCCTGGGTCACGTCCGGCAACGGGATCTTCCGTTCCGCCAACGTCGACGCCGCGGCCCCGGCCTGGACCTTCACGGTCAAGGGCCTGGAGGAGACTGTGCCGCTGGGGGTGGTGAGCGTGCCGGGCGGGCCGCTGGTCTCCGTCATCGGTGACTTCGACGGCTTCCGCCACACCGGCAGCATCGACAGCTACGGCCAGGTCCACAAGCCGCGCATCGGCACGACCTCGGGTCTGGCCGTCGCAGCGGGCGCGACCGCGACGATGGTGCGCGTGGGCAACTCGATGAAGCGATCCAGCGACACCGGCGCCACCTGGACCGACGTTCCCGGCATCAGGGGTACCTTTGGCACCGTCGCGCTCGCCGCCAATGGCAGCGCGCTGCTGCACACCTTCAGGAACTCCGACGGCACCTACGCCACCTACCGGTCCACCAACTTCACGTCCGGCTCGCCGACCTGGACTGCCGTTGGCGGCCTGGGCACCGGGAGCATCGCTCCCGTGGCGGATCCCGTGAACTCGAACAAGTTCTACGTCTACGACAACGGCGCCATCCGCGTGAGCACCAACGGCGGCGCCAGCTTCAGCCCCACCGCGACCATCGCCCAATGGGGATCGTCACTGCTGCGCACCGCCCCCGGCCGCGAAGGCGACGTTTGGGTGGCTCTGAACGGCAGTGGCCTGGCGCGCTCGACGAACTCCGGCAGCTCGTTCAGCACCATTGCCAACGTCAGCTATGCCGGCGCGGTCGGTTTCGGCAAGGCGATGAGCGGCTCCAGCTACCCCACCGTCTTCATCTGGGGCACGGTGGGCACGGGCAAGCGGGGCATCTACCGCTCCACCGACGCCGGTGCGAACTGGGTGCGCATCAATGACGACACCCACCAGTTCGGCGGCCCGGGCAATGGCAGCCTGATCACCGGTGACATGAACACCGAGGGCCGCGTCTACATGAGCAGCGTCGGCCGCGGCCTCATCTCTGGCACCCCCGCGGGCGGCATGCTGCAGGCCCGTCACAGCAGCAAGTGCCTGGACGTGCGAGGCGCCAGCGCCAGCGCCGGCACCACGCTGATCCAGTGGGGCTGCAGCGGCAGCGGCAACCAGCAGTGGAGCTTCGAGGACGCCGGCGGCGGCTGGTCGCGCCTCAAGGTCAGCCATAGCGGCCAATGCCTGGATCTCGCCAGCCAGAGCACAGCCAACGGCACCGCCCTCGTGCAGGCCGCCTGCAACGGCAACACCAGCCAGCAGTGGGTCACGGAGGACATGGGCAGCGGCTACTTCCGGCTCAAGTCGCGGTTCAGCGGCCTGTGCATGGACGTCAATGCGGTCAGCACGGCGGACGGCGCCAGCGTGATCCAGTGGGCCTGCGGCACGGGCACCAACCAGCAGTGGAAGAACCTGTGAAATGAAAAAGCCGCAAGGAGCAGAACTCCTTGCGGCTTTTTGAAGAGGTGGTCGGGGCGGCGGGATTCGAACTCGCGACCCTCTGCTCCCAAAGCAGGTGTGAAATCCAGCAACCATCGCGCAAAAGCCGGAAATCTTCTAACGATCTGGCGCTATTTCCCCGCCTATTCATCGCGTTCCTAGCTGGTGCGTTAGAAAGGTTTTATGCCGCCGCTGAGGTCCTGCGCGCCTTCTTCCGGCGGATGTAATCAGCCGTCTGCTGTTCCGTCGTGTGGTCCAGCAGCGCGTTCGCGCCGGTGATGCCGTCCTTCTCTTCCTTGTCCGTGGCCGCCTTCGCGCGCAGGTCCCGTAGCATCGTTGGCGGCAGCTTGGCGCGCGCGCGCGCCTTCTGCCAAGCCGACGACAGAGCTTCGTAGGTCCACGGTGTCCCATCCATGCCGATGAACAGGAACGGGGTAACGACGCGTTGCTGTGCGCGCTTCTTGTTCTGCTGAGCGGCCTTGATGGACTTCAGCTTGGCGACCACCGCGCGTAGCCGCGGCGTCCACTCCACGATCACGGGCCGGGAGGTCCGCTCGGTCTTGTCGCGGCGCACGAAGATGCCATCGGCGCAGACATGCGGCTCGTCCGGGTTCTCAGGGTCTCGCTCCTCACGCAGGCGCAGCAGCACCCCGACATCCGCTCCGGTCAGGAAGGCGACCTCCAGGAAGCAGGCCAGGTTGATTCCGGTGGGCGTGCGCCGCCCGTTGGCACCGTAGATCCCTCCGATCTTCACCCGCCGCAACTCGCTGTCGGTGATGTAGCGGTCGCGCGGCGCGCTGCCCATGGTCGGTATGGCGGAGACGGGATTGCTTCCGGCCTTGCGGTAGCCCTTTAGTTCGGCCAGTTGGAAGATGCTGCGCAGTTGGGACCGGAACAGGTCGTGCGTGCGCGCCATGTGCTGGAAGGGCTTGAGGAAGTCGTAGCAGTCCGGCGTTTCCACCTCGCCGGCGCCCAGCGTCTTGAAGCTCTCCGCGATCACGCTCGCGCGGCGCTTCTCGTCGATCTGGGTCTTGGCCGAGTGCTTGACCATCACCTCCGTCTGCCACTCTGCCACCAGCTTCGGCATGGTGTCGTCGCGAGAGTCCCGGCCGAGCGAGTCGGCGAGCGCGGTGTAAAAGGCCGGGAGGCCCTCTCTGACCTTCGTGAGCGGGATCCAGAGTCTCTTCGCCCCGTCCGCCTTCACCCGGTAGTACCGCCCCCCCTTGATCTGGACGCCCTTCACTGGCCCCTTCATCCGCGCGTCCCCGTCCGTCGCGGTGCGACCACCGGCGGCGTGACACGGCCGCGAGGCTTCTCCACGGTGCCGCGGCACACGGCCTCGAAGTGGGGGCGCTCGAGCACCACGGAACCGGCGCGCACGTAGGCGCGACTGAAGCCGCGATCATGCAGTTCCCGAAGCTGATCGGCGGCGCGCTTGTAGCGCGTCAGTTCCTCAATCTCACCGACCGAGAGCACAACGCTCGGATGCCTAGGCGCGTCAGCCATGGCTGTCTCCCTTGTCGAGCACGTAGGCCAGGACCACGAACGGGAAGGCGAGGATCGCGAACAACCCGGCTGTGATCAGGAAGCCGGCCGCGAAGCAGTTGGCGGGGATGTCGGCGCGCTTCACGTCGGGCCCCCACTGGTCAAGTCCTGCTTGACGACTCCCTCAGCGCCAGGAGAAGGGGCGGCGGGGAGGGGCATCCAGTGGGACACATCGTGCGGATCGTTGTTGTCCCAGTCGAATCCGGTTTCAATGGTCGGGCCGCCCATTCCGAGCGGGTCTTCGTGATGCATCGCCCAGCGATCGAGCATGACGTAGGGGCCACTTCCATCGTCGTAATCGACGCAGACCAGCACCTCGTCGCCGTCAGGCGGCATGCGGTCGCGAACGCTGATCCATCGAGGCGACTCGCTTGAACTCTCCGGCGCGGCCGGATAGTTGCCCTGCGACGCGCGCAGGGCGGATGCCTTCCACGCCTCCCACCGGTCAATGGCGTTCGGGTGGATGTTGCGGTCATCGCCCTCGACGAATGCGCTCATGGCTGGCGAGAGCGAGTTCGTCATGGTGTCCCACTGCGCGAACGCTAAGCGCTCAGCGCGCTCATCGAACTGAGGCGACCGCGCCTGCTGGTGGGTGGTCTGGTCAGTCATTGGCTGGGCCCTTGTTGATCGCGTGCATGAGCTCGAACTGGCGCGCGAGGCGTTGAGCGTTGGACTCTTTGACATCGGCGGCAAGGTCGCGGAATGCCAGCTTGGCGCGGCTCTTCTGAAGCGTGTAGCCGCGACGGGCCATGAACCACAGGAAGACGTCCATCACGTAGCACTGGGCGGCGATTGGATCGATGGAACCGGGGCCGCCCATCTTGTCCACCTCCGCGCGCTCGTGGATCGCCTTGAACAAGTCCTTGGCGTCGTGGAAGTCGCGCATCTCGGGCGGAAGGTGTCGGCCCGCCTTGATCCAGCCGCCGGGGTCGATGGTGCTCATTCCCCGCCTCCCTTCGCCATGGCGGCGTCGGTGATGCCGTGCGCGCGCTCGATGGCGCGAGCGAAGCGCACGAGGTTGAAAACGGTCTGGCGAGACATGCCTCCGACCCACACGGCCGGGTCGTCCGCAACGTGCATGACCTGCTCGTTCGTCAGCGGCTTGCGCTCCCCGTCCTTCGCATCCTCGGCAGCGGAAGGGGCGGGGTGGGAGAGACCCCACATGCGCGTCTTCACGTCCTCGATGGCCTCCCCGAAGCCGTAGGCGCTGGACCATTCAGGACGATCGAGGCCGAGCACTTCGTCGAGGATGGCGTTGATGACCTCTTCGCGTTCGTCGCGCTCGGCCAATGCCTGGTCCATCTCGCGTTCGTGCTCGGTCAGCGCCACGGGCTCATCCGAAGGAGCGGGGGTGTTGGCTTTGAGGGTGGCGAATGGGCTGCTGATGAAACCGTGCTTGACCCCGTAGGAGATCGCCCTGAACACGTGTCGGATGGCCTTGTCGGAGTTGCCGCACGGAAGGCCGCTGTTAGGGCAGACGCCAGACTCGTCGGCGCAATCGCGGCAGAAGCCACCGAACCGCGCGGCGTAGCTGACGTGCTCATCGGTGAACGCTACAGGCTCAGCCACCGGCGCTTCAGCCTTCAGGGCGGCGCGTTCATGTCGCTCCGTTTCGAGACGAACGATCAGATCGCCGAGGACCACCACCAAATCAGCGCCTTGCCGATCGACCTCAGCCGCCTTCAGCAACTTCGGCAGCGTGCCGTGAATCAATTTGAGCCATTCGATGTCGTTGGGTCCATACGGGAGCGGTCGCAACTCATTCGACTTGCTAGTCCCGGCTTCGGTCGGCTGCGGGGCAGGAGGGGCGGCGAGCGTCATTTGCGCCGAATCCATCGGGCGCGCGTCGACCCACGCTTGGCATTGGTCCACGAGAGGAATCTCTCCGTCCTCGATTCCGCCGCCCCATTCGTCGTAGCACTCACGAACCATTTTCAGCAGGTCGCGCAGCAGGATGGTTGCCTCATCCACCAGCGCGGACAGGTGACCGATCGCGATCTCGTGACCAGCGGCCTCTGCGCGGAGTTCGTTGATCTCCTGCGACGTCCAACCGGGCGCCACCGGCTCTGCCGCAGATGGTGCGGGGGCGGTGAGGGAGGCGCGGGCCCGCCATGCGTCAGCTTCATTCGGCATGAACCCGGTTTCGTTCACGAACCAGTTGCGCCACTTCTCGAAAGCCTCCCGCTCCCCCTTCTCGTCCATGACGGTGGAGGAGGGGGAAGAGAGGGCGTAGATCGCGTCAGAGATCAAGTCGAGCACGCGCCACTTGGCGATCATCTCGACCGGCTCCGACTTGATGTCTTCCTTCAGCGCTTGCAGCGCCTGTGCTTGGGTGGGGTTCATGTCAGGACTCCTCATCTTCCAGGTCGACCTCTTGAAGGCCAACTTCCACGACGTCGAACTGCTTGGTCCCCGAGTGCTCGACGAGCAGGTCGTGGAGGTCGTGTGCATCTGCCTCCGATGTGAAGGCGCGAATGACGCCGTGGTCGCTGCCATCGCTGTAGCGCCAGGTCAGGACGTAGATGGTCGTCAGCATGTCAGGACTCCTTCGTGATCGTGCGGTACTCGATCGCGCGGTTCGCGCCGAGCAGGTCTTCGGCGACCAGTTGCGGATGGACGTCCTCATAGCCTTCCGGACGCTTGAGCGCGACCAGCACCTCGTCATCGGCGATCGGCTCAGCGCTCACCGCCCAGTCCAGCAGCTTCGCGGTCTTCTCGTCGCCAGCATCCAGAAGCTGCAGGCGCGCGGCGCGGACGGATTCGAGTTGGATGGGGGTCATGGTCAGAATCCTTGGAATTCGGGCAGCGCGTCGAACTGGCGCTGGGTCATGTAGACGTCCGTGACGCGGTACTCGTCGCGGTGCTCTGGGTCGATGTAGGCCTCGGCGTCCTCGGGCGGGCACAGCACCCAACCGCCGTCGTACTCGACGCGGGTGAAGCGCAAGCGGCGGCCGAAGATCGCGTCCCAGTAGTCCGCGAAGGTCTTGCGCTCCTGATGGACGGGCGGATAGGGCGGATTGGCCCAGGGGAAGACGTCGGGGAAGTGGCGCATCACACGCCCTCCACGCGGCGGAACTCGACGACCCAGACCCAGGGGTTGGCGCCCCAGGAGTCGGGGCCGTTGATGTCGCGCCAGAGCCGGGCGAAGCCCTGGCAGTAGGTGGGCTGGGCGTGGGCGTGGACGGTCTCGTTGTCGTCGGCGTCGAGCCAGGAGGGCGCGCAGCCTTCCGCTCCCGCGTCGGCCTCGGTGATCTGCTGCAGCCGCTCGACGCGCACGCCGGTGATCTCCAGCACCAGGCGGCAGGCCCAGCGCGGCATGTGGATGGACGGACGCCATTTGTAGGCCGGCTCATCCAGGCGCGGCGTGGCCGCATATTCGAGCCAGCCAACGTTCGGCCGCGGGTGCGTGACAATGTGCCTCGCCCTGTCGGTGCCGTTCACCGCCTGCCACGTCTCGCGGACCCACAGCCGGTCACCGGGCGCGCCGTAGGGGCAAGGCACCAGGTAGGGCGACGGGCTGCCTTCGTAGCCCGGCGTGTCTTGCACGTGGCTCCGGAACTCCATGAAGGCGCCCGGCTGGTTCGGCAGGTCGGTCAGCACCTTCCCGGAGGGGTAGTAGTTCGGCCCCCAGAGGTACGGCCAGCGGTGTTTCACGACACGCCGCGTCTGCGTCTTCGTGCCGGCGAGCAGGGCGCGCACCATGGGCGCGCTGAAGAGGATGGGGCGCTCACGCATGCTCGCCTCCGCGCAGGACCTCGATCGTCGGACGGATCGTCACGACGTCGGAGTGGCGGCCCATCGCCAGGGGCGGCTCGGGCCGCTGGTCGATGGTGATGACGAAGCCGGCAGCGCGGGCGCGCTTGGCCAGGTCTCGCGCGGTGGCTTCGAACTGCTCGGCGGTCTTGGGCTCGAAGCGCGGGTGCAGATCCAGCGTGTCGGACTCAGGGTCGACGATCTTGTTCTTGTCCCAGAGGATCACGTAGCACATGCCGCCGATGACGCGCCCTTGCCACCCGGGCGAGGCGTTCAACGTTGCCTTGATCGCATCGTAGAAGCGGCGCAGGTGGCGCTCGTCCTCCGGCAAGAAGAACGTCGGCGCGTCATCCTCACCTTCGCTCGCCGGGTAGTAACCGCTGCTGATGTCGTTGAGCACGGCCATCGCTTCGCCAGCGGCGTCGATGTCCTTCTCGGTGGCCTTGGCCATCTTCATTGCTGCTGTCCTTTCTGCGGCTGCTGGGCCTGCTGCTCTCGTCGGGCGAGGTCAGCTGCCAGGGCGCTCCAGTCGATGGGGGATTCGGGCGTGGGCTTCGTCCACGGCCGGGCGTTGGCGCGCTGGCGAGAGCGGCGGCTCACAGCACGTGCTCCTCGGCAGCGATCCAGAGGCCGATGGCCAGGGCCCAACCGCTGTACTCGATGCCAACGAATAGGCCGCCGAGGCCCATGGCGACGAGGGCGAGAGCGGTGATCGTGCGCGTGCTCATGCTGCACCCCCGAACATGTCGATCGTCTTGTCGTCGACCGATGGCTCCGGTGTCGGAGCCACACCCCATTCCTCCGGGCACCACTTCATGACGTCGATCTTGTGCCCTGGCTCGCTGTGGGGCCAGCGCACCACGCGCATCAGCGTCGACTCGATGGACGGCATCGCCTCGGGGCAGGATGAGTTGGCTTGCATCCCGGCATACGTGACGCGCCATGCAGCGTTGTATGCCGCTGCAACGCGCTCCGCCTCTTCCAGGCTCGGAGCCGCGAACAACTCGTCCGGGCCGGGAATGTGGACTGCGTAGAGGGTCATGCTGCTCTCCTGACTCCCGTCACCGCGTCCGCGATCTCGCGGCAGGTGGTGGCGATGTAGGCGGGGTCTCGGTCCTTCGTCTCACCGTGGGAGAGGATTCCCTGAACGGAGGCGATGAGGACCACGTCGTGGAACGAGGCGCCAGGCGGGATCTGGGCACCGGCGAGCATCGGCCCATCGGACGCCAGCGGCGCGCGCCGGATCGCGGCGACGACCCACACGACGATGGCGATCGCCACGATCAGGCAACTCACGGCCGACGCGATCAGGGCGAAGGTGGCGGCGGTCATGGCGTGGTCTCCAGCGGCTTGCCGAACAGGTCCTTCCCGGCCTTCTTCATGACCGCCCGCAGGCGGCAACGCTCGCGGGAGGTGAGGGGCCTGGGCTCGGCGGCGTGCATCTCGCGGATCGCCGTGTGGCGGGCGTCACGCGCCTCCAGGCGCAACTCGTCGCCGGTCTTCTGGCCGTTAGCCTTGGCGATCAGGTCCAGGCTCGCCGAAGGCTTGGTGATGCGGTGGCGTGTCATGCGGCCCTCGCCTTCAGCATCGCGTCGGCCAACTCGTAGGCGCGAAGGGCGACCTTCTCAGCCGTGCTCACGAAGTGGCCGGAGTTGCCCTGAGAGGCCTCGATGCCTGCCAACGCCTGCGCGGCGAAGTAGTCGCGAAGGGAGAGGCCCTTGTCCCAGTCCGACCACTTGTCGCCAGCGCCATCGGGGACGTTGGGGAAGGCGGGTCCGCCGTCGTTGATGGCCGCGCTCATGCCTCCGACTCCTCAACTGCCTTGCGACGGATCTCCGCGAAGGTGTCAGCCGCGTGCTTCGCGAGCAGCTCTTCCAGGTTGAAGGACGCTTCCAACTCGGAGATCAGTTCCCCGACCTGACCGAAGTCCATGTCAGCCACGATCTTGATCTCACGGCTCCCGTCCGGCTGGATCGCGGCGTCGTGCGCTTGGATGGTGATCGCGCTCATGCCGCCTTCTCCAGGCTCTTCACCGCAGCGACCTTCAGGGCGTGGTCAGCGATGGCGGAGCAGATGGCGCCGAACTGGGACTCACGGAAGAGGCGGGCGGCCTTGACCTGCGTCGCGGTGAAGCCCAGGGTCGCCAGGAAGTCGGCGGTGACGGTGAAGCCCAGGCGGGCGTTGATTGTGCCCAGCGTGAGGGTCGGCTGTTCATCGGCCGGCGCGGGGGCGGGTTCGGGGCGGCGGACCTGGGACACCGGGGCCGCCACGGGAACGATCGGCGCCGGCGCGGGCGCCGCCGCGCGCGCGGCCAGTTCCTCGTCGCGCGCCTTCTGCTCGCGGTCCCGGGCGGCGGCGAGGTCCGCGGTCAGCTTCTCGATGACCTGGGCGTGCAGGACCTTCGCTTCCTCGAGCCGTGCGCCGAAGGTGTCCTCGCTGGGCACGTTGGAGCGCGTCATCATCAGGACGTTGTCGATCTCCAGCGCGGTGCGGTCGCCGTAGTGCAGGCGGGCGTCGAGCTCTTCGAAGCGGCCCACGATGCGCGCGCGCTTGGCGGACTCCTCCGCTTCGCGCTTGATGCGCTCTTGCTCGGCCTGGCGCTGCTGGCGGGCCTCGTCTTCCGCCTTCTGGTCGGCGATGCGCAACTTCACGAGCGCGGTCAGGTCCTCGGGCTGCTTGAGGACGATCGTCGCGGTGTCGTGGAAGAGGCTCTTGTAGTCGGCGGCCAACTCGCGCAGCGTGCCCAGGTTGATCTGGATCCGGTCCGCGATGGCGTTGGCCTCGATCTTGGCGTTGGCCAGGACCAGGTTCACCGCCTCTTGCATGTTGTCGAAGCTCTTCTTGCCCTTGATCGCGCCCGCGAAGTCGGCCGGGATGGCGGGCATCAGGTCGCGGCCCAGGCGGGTGTTCAAGGCGGCGATGTGCTCGCGCAGCGCCTTGGTCGGCACGCTGACCAGTTCCACCTTCCGGCGATCCTTCTCGGCCTTCACCAGCTTGTCCAGGTCCAGGCGAACGCGGCGCGCCTCGGCGCTGATGTCGTCGATCGTGCGGAACAGAGCGTCGATGCTCTCCGTCTGGCTCAGCGCGTGCTGCTTGGCGGCGGCGAGCCGCTCCTCGACGTCGCCGCACCACTTCACGGTCTTCTCCGCGTTGGCGAAGTCATCGTCCGTGGTGAGCTCGCGCTTGATGCCCTTGAAGACGGCGAGGGCAGTCTCCTTGAACGAGTCGAGGTTGCTCGCGGTGACGGCGCCCGTGACCTGGATGCGCAGCGCCGGCAGCGTCTCCGGCGCGCGCCCCGTGGGCTTCGGCGCCTCGGCCACCGGGGGCACGTAGTCGCACAGGTCCTGCTCCAGCTGCGCCCAGCCGGCGGTGATGCGCGCGGCCAGTTCCGGGTTCGGCGTGTACCAGCAGTGGCGCTCCTCGGCGAGTTCGTCGCCGTTCCACTTCGACGCCATGAACAGCACGCGCTCGCAGCCCGAGACCATGCACTGCTGCTCCATCTGGATCTGGTAGTGCAGCGGCAGGTCGGCGCCGGTACAGCCTTCCACCATGACGGCGCGCAGGTCCTTGTTCAGGCTTTTGTGCTCGAAGGCGACGTCATCCAGCATCGTCAGGCCGTCGAAGGACGCGGACAGCTTGCCCGCGGTGCCGGTGACCGGATAGAGGTCCTCACCGATGATCTGCTCGGCCAGCGGGCGCGCGAGCGCTTCCGCGCGATGGCCCTCGTCGAAGATGCGCTGCGTCTCCGGGCTGACGTCGGCGGACAGGCCGGTATGCAGCTCCAGCAGCAGCGCGTCGCGGCTCTTGTACGGCGACTCGCCCAGCATGGCCGGAGCATCGCTCGCGTTGAAGTGGTTGAGGCGGTGGGCATGCCATTCCGGCGAGCCCTGGATCAGGTCGTGCTTTTGCATGGTGTGGTCCTCACTGCGCGCGCTTGATGGCGCGGATCTGCTTCTCTTGCTCGGCGTCGAAGGGCTTCTTGGCCTTCACCGTCTGGACGATGTCGTCGGCCGTCTTCTTGCCGGACTGGATGTACTTCTCCCAGGCGGGGAAGTTGCGTTCGAAGTCGGCGGCGGGGTAGATCTCCGCCGTCGCCGCGGCGCGCGCCTCGGTGCGCGGGTTCTCGCCGTCGGGTGTGTCACCGCGACCGTCGTTGTCTTCGCCGCCTTCGGCCACGCCGCAGATGGCCTTGAGCGTGTAGCGCTGGAGGTAGGAGACGGTCGACGCGATCTGCTGGATCGAGTTCTTCTTGCCCGAGTCGTCCGGCGGCCCGCCCATCTCGACGCTCTCGGAGTGGCCGGCCTTGTGCTTTAGGATGCACGTCACCGAGATCCACGTCGGTGTCTGCTTCACATCCCAGCGGTAGGACATGCCGTGCTTCGCCAGCGCGGGTCCCACGGCCGCCACCACATCGAAGAGCTCCGCGTGCTTGTAGCCGACGAAGGCGCCATCGCGGCCGGTGTAGCCGACCTGTTTGCTCTTCAGGATCGTGATCGCCTCGGCCTTGAAGCCGGCCAGCGCCTCGTTCATCGCGGCGCGCGCCTGGTCGGCTTGCCACTCACGCTGGATGGCGAGCATGTCGCGCAGGTCGGCCGGCGAGACGCCCTTGTCCAGCGCCGCGAGCATGATCGCTGCCGGGGAGTTGGCGACGAGGGCGCCCGTGGACTGCGCAGACACCGGCGCGGCTTCGCGCGGCTCCAGATCGAGCACGAGGCTCTCTTGTTGGGTGACGGCGTTCATGGTCGCTCCCGATCAGGCTGCGACGCCGTTCGTCGTGAGCCACTCCAGCGCCTTGGCCGGCGTGGTGAAGGCCAGGCCCTCATCGTCCGGGATCACGACGTCGAACTCGTCTTCGATCGCCATCACGAGCTCGACCTCATCGAGTTCGTCGCCGTGCATGTCGCGCTTGAAGTCAGAGTCCAACGTGATCGCGTTGACGTCGTAGCCGAACTGCTCGGCGATCACCTTGAAGAGGCGCTCTTGGGTCGTGGGCATGAGGGTGCTCCGTTGAGGGGGTGAGGGGTGGGGTAGCTAGGGTTACCTGTTGCAGGGCATCCCGCCCGCACCTGTCGCCGCCCCGTTGATCGGTCAGGGCTGGATCAGCCGAAACGGCCACGCGCGAGGCGGCTTGCCGATGCGGGAGCGCAGCACGTCGATGTGCGCGGCGGTCGCGCTGTCTTCGACGATGTGGCGTTCAAGTCGCTCCAGCGCGCGCTCGCGGCGGGCGGACTTGCGGGGATGCGTGGTTCGCGAATCGCGAATGCCCATGAGGTTCTCCTGTTGATGAGCGAAAGGGTGGGGCAGCGTTGCATCCCCGGGAGCCCCCAGGGCGCCGCCCCGTGGAAGGGGTCAGCGAGGAATCGCCTCGGCGATGCGCGCGATGAAGTTCACGACCATCAGCGAGAAGACGATGACGGCGAAGACGACGAGCGTCAGAGACGTGGGCGTCCACGAGTCGTAGGTCTGGTCACGCTGGAACACCGACTCGGGCGTGTCCAGTTCACCCGGGCAGGTGTCGGACTCCAGCCACTCGATGCGGCGGGTTGCAGCGGCGGGTGCGGGCGCGATGGCGCGGCGGATCAGAGCGAAGGCCATGGGGTCACTCCTTGAGGGCAGCGTTGATGCGATCGGCGATGCGCGCCATGCCGGTGTCACCGGGGTGGCCGAGGACGCCGACGTTCTCGGGCGAGACGATCAGGTCGGTGATGTCGACCCACCGGCCGCCGCCGGACTCGCACAGCGGTCGCATGACGGCGTCACGGTCGCGAAGAGCCTGGCTGAGCCCCCAGGTCGAGACGCAGACCAGCTTCGAGCCGGCCTTGGCCCGTGCGACGAGCTCGGCGTACTTGGCCGGCAAACCGTTGTCGCCCAGCTGCAGGATCACGACCGTCCCGGCGCCAACGGTGAAGGCGGGCAGCGGCGCATCCGGGTTGCGCTCGTTCTCGGCGAGGTTCATCGCGATGAACGGCACCTGCAGCTTCGCCGCGAGCAGATGGACGTAGTCCTTCTCGGGAGCGCTGGCCGCCATGCCCCAGCCGCCCGGGCCCCACGCGTTGGAACCGGGGACGTAGCCGGCATCGGTCGGAAGGGTAGACAGGCTGTTGCCGGCCACGACCACGTTCGAGAAGGCGCGCAGAGGGGGCGGCGTCGGCGCCGGGTCGGCGCTGCTTCCGCCGCCACCGCACGATGCGCTGATCACCGCCAGCACGCCGGCCATGAACCACCCGACATTGCGCGCGCTCATGCGGCCTCCGGAGCGTGGTTGACGGCGGGGAAGGGCATCACCTCAGCGGTGACGCGGCGCACGCGGTCGAACAGTTCGAGGTGACTCTCACGAGTCTCGCGGCCCTCCGCGATCTGGTCGTTCAGGTGCGCGATCAGGCGCTCCTGCCGGTTGCGCATCACGGCCACGTTGTCGCGGTCCTGCTTCGACCTCACCGATGCGGCCAGGGCCTTCTGCACGGCGCCCAGGTTGCGCGCCGCCGCGGCGTTCGCGCGGTGTTCGATGTAGTCTGCGTGGTGGCGGTTGACCGTCTCGGTCAGCGTGGCCAGGGTCGCCTTCGCGGCGGCCAGCTCGGCCTGGAGTTCAGTGGCATCCATCTGCGTTCCCAGGTTGGGTTGCGATGGACGTAATTTACCCGTAGGTAATAAGTTGAGCAATACCTGTAGGTAAATGATTGTGGCGAACTAGGGTAAACACCTAGAGGCGTGCACGTGTGGCTTGAGGAGAGGAGCCGGGGGAGGACCTCCCGGCGAGATGTTCAGCGCGGGGAGCGCGCGTCGGCCGTCACGGCCTCGAAGACCCTGCGGGCCATCGCGTGCATGTCTGCGTCTGCCGGGTGGCGCGCAACATCCATGTTCGTCCAGGCGCCTTGCGCGCCCTTGTAGATGTCGCCGATGTGCACCCAGGTCGCACCAACGGAGCGGGCGGCCCGCTGCATCACCAGATCCGCGACGGGCCTGCGCCAATACGTCGAAGTGCATGCGATGCTGCCGGCGCCCGAAACGAGGCGCAGCAGGTCCTGGTAGCGCGCCGCCAAGCCGTTGTCGCCGAGGGCCACCACGACCAGAGTGGAGGTGTCGACTTGGACCTGCGGCAATGGAGCTTTCGGGTCCATCTCGATGGAGGCCACATTTACTGCGGTCACCGGCACCCGCAGCATCGCGCCGAGGGTGTGGGCAAAGTCTCTGTCCTGCGCGCTCGCGGCCATGCCCCAATTGCCCACCCAACCCGCTGAGGGGAGGGGTCCATGCTTCGTGATGCTGTTGCCCAAAACCACCAGCTTCGTTATCTCGCCGGACTTTCGCTCGGCGACAGGCGCCCATTTGCGACTCAGGACGAACCAACGCAGCTCGGTGACCAACCTGCGCGCACGCTTGCGCTCGACCAGCGCGCGGCGCCACACCTTCCTTAGCACTGTGTTTCTCCCTATATCAACTGTTTCGCCTGCGTAGGCAGGCGGCCCGGATTCTGACAGTTCAGGGCTTGCGTCTGGGCGCTTGTTGAACGCTGAACGTGATCGGACCGCTGAGCGTGACGCCCAGGTTCTCGATGTCGCCGCCCACGTAGAGGTTCGGCAGCTTGGCTAGCGCTGTCTCACGAGCCGAAAGTTCTTCAGCGGGCAGCGCATCAAGGATGCGCTTGACGATGGACGAAGGATTGCTATCTGGCTTTTCCATGACTGTTGTAACTCCCAGCGAGCCTCCATCTTCAGCCGCCCGGCAAGGCGGGATGTAATGGAAAATACTATGTCGGGAATCGGTCAGGAAATCCGTTTTATGGCGTCAAGCTGAATTGCCAGAATCGCCAGTAGGAGTGCGACGACCAGCGCTCGATAGGCGCGCCGACGCCAAGGCCGCCGGTCCTTCCCGCATCCGCGGCAAACGGGCGCGTGAGCCCAGTTCAGAGCCCCGCAACCCTTGACGCGGCACGGAATGCCGACTTCTTTAGGAGGAGGCATTGTTGCGACTTGTAGAACCACATCCCCGTCGGCCGTATAGCCCAACTGGGTGACGTCCCCCTGGACGGAGACGCCTGGCTTGGATTCCTGATCCATGCACCACGACTGCTAAAAGTGGCGCCTGTTTTATTGATTCAACGTGCGGCGGCCGGAGTTATCCCCCAAGGGTGTGGTTGCGCGTGAACCACATCACGACCGGCCCGCTGGGGCTTGTGCGGCCTGCGTTTGATTCAGATCAAGCGTTGCGCGGTATGCGGAGTTTATGGCGTCCAGTAGGACGTCAGGCGCCATGCTCCTGCGCGCACTTTGGAGGTGCGTGAGCGTTTCCTCAGCCATGGCCCGCCAGGTACGCAACTCGGGGGGGTGAAAGGATTGCAGCTCTTTGGCCAGCCGCTCGCGGGCGATCCGGCTGTCAGGAGACTTGGCGAAGGTGGCGCACAGGTCCGCAACCACATCCCGTCGCTCGTCCGACACCGCGGATAGCAGCTGCGCGAGCAACTCCGTCAGCTCATCAGGCCCAAGTCCCAGGGCCCGGATCTCCGCGGGCGGCCTGGTCGCATTGCGCGGCCGGGCCGGAATCGGCTCCCCCAAGCGTAGCTCCTCGGGGAAGAGCATGTGTCCTGGCGCGAGCTCCAGCGCGGACTCGATCTGCAGAGCCATCTCGTCGCCGATCGCCTTCATGGGGCGGCGAGCGTCGGCTTCGCCCTCGTCCTTCAGCGCCCTGCTGAGATAGGACGCAGGCATCCCCATGGCGGCAGCTGCCTCCTTCTGGGAAGGGTACTTGGCCGCGAGCGCCGCGAGGGCGCGCTGGCGCGCTGCGTGGAGTGCTCGGATGTCCATCGCGGGACGATAGCTGCCACGATTTACCCCTGGGTGCACGATTTCGCTTGCAAACAAATTACCTATGGGTAAACTGCGGCGCATGCATGGACCTTTCTATGACTACTTCTTCGGCATGGCAGTCCCCGACCGGGACGCGTTGGCCGCGCGCGCGGGGACCACTCGCGGAGTGCTGACGCAGGTGGCCTACGGCCACAAGCAGATCGAACTCGGGTTCGCTGACGCGCTGGTCGCGGTCTGCGCCGGGAAGGTGGTCCTCGACTGGCTGCCGCTCACCGACAACGCCAAGCGCCAGCGGTCCATCCGTGAATCGGCGCTGGTGGGGCAGGTGGCTTGAACCATGACCGCCATCCCTGACCAGCCCGACAAGTGCGCCACCTGCTCCAAGAGCCGCAAGGCCATGGATGCACAGGACTGGGAGTGCAGCGCCGTCGAGTGTCCGTGCCGGCCGGTGTGCTGGGCTGGCGGTCGCGCGCCGACGCGCAACGCCGTGGCGAGGGTGCCCAACCCGATCGCGGACCTGCTGGACCGGGTGGAGGTCTGAATGTCGGCCGCGCGACCCAACGAACCACACCCCATAGCAGATGGGGCCCGCCAGCCATCCGGGGAGAAGCACCCCACCGCCAAGGACGCTGGAAGAGCGGGAGATTTCACAGGGCCAGCCCGAGGTCCCCTGACGAATCTGCTGAACCTCGATCACTTCGGCTTCGCCTTCAGTTCGGCCGCGCGCAGGTGGCGCGCATCGGTCTCCAACTGCGCGGCGAGCGAGCGCAGGCAGCGCCGGAGCGTCTCGCGCCACGCCTCCTTCGCCCATTCGATGTCCTTCTGCGTCGCCATCTCTTCGCTCCTTTCGTCCGTGTGTCTTCGCGGAGCCGCCCAGGTCCAGAAGGTCCCGTCAGCCGTCTCCCACTCCTGGTGGGAACGGACGGGCCTGGGCGTCTCCGCGAGGTCATGAGCCTCGAAGTCGTATCAACCTTGAGTGGGAGCTCGCAACCATGGGAGAGAGTCTCAGCAGAAACCAGTGTGGACCTTTGGAAAGCACTGGAAATCACCGTACTTCTCAGGCGTCTCAGGACGCCGAGGAGGGATTCGAGGTCGCGCTGCTGACGGCCGATCAGTTGGAGCGGTGGTCGCATACGAAGTGCTTCAACGAAGCCTTCCGACACGACGACCGGACCGACAAGCAAATCGCGCGCGCCGCCGGCATCAGCCAGAGCCAAGTGAGCAAGCTGCGCGCGGTCCTGTGGGAAGAGCGAGCCCGCCAGATTGAGGCCGTCATGACGACGGTCCGCCACGCCGGCTTCGTCCAGAAGCTGCTGTGGGACCTGGATCTCGAAGTGGTGCGCAAGAAGCGCCCGCGCGCGGCACGCCGCCGCCCCGTCAATGCCTGACCCCGGAGCAATCATGCCCATCTACTCGCGTCGTCAGATCGCGGAGCACTTCCGCGCCTTGCTGCAGCATCACCCGCGGCTTCACGCCATCCAGCTCACCGCATCCCACTTCGGACAGTCCGCGGCGACGGTGGAGCAGGTCGTGAAGGACGCGGCGGTCACCGCCTACCTGCACGCCCTGGGTCTCGATCCGTCGGCCCCCGCGTCGCTCGTGCTCCACACCGCGGCGAAGGCCCACGGGATGGACGCTGACGCGCTGCGTGTGGCGGTCGATGAGCACTGCGAATCGGTGGGGGGCTGATCATGCTCAAGTCCCTGATCATCTACCGCCTGTCCAAGGACTGGACGCCCAAAGCAGATCTCTTCGAGGAGTCGCTCGAGCGCGAGGCCTTCACGCCGTGCGGCGCCACGCAGGCGCTGTCGGTCGGCTGGGTCCCGCCGCGCGGCGACAGCGAATCGCCGCTCCTGGAGATCATCGACGGCCAGTGGCTGCTGACACTCCGCGCCGAGAAGCGAATCCTTCCCGCCAGCGTGATCCGCGAGGCTCTGGAGGATCGCCTCGACCATATCGAGCAGGAGACTGGCCGCCGGCCGGGCAAGAAGGCGCAGACCGACCTGAAGGAGCAGGTGACGCTGGAGCTGCTGCCGCGCGCCTTCACGACCTCCTCGCATGCCCGCGTCTGGATCGACCCGACGCTGGGCCTGTTGATGGTGGATGCGGGCTCGGTGAGCAAGGCCGACGAGGTCGTGACGATGCTGGTCAAGGCGGACCCGTCGATCAACCTCCACCTGCTGCAGAGCGCCGAGGCGCCGGCCGCGTGCATGGGCGCCTGGCTGATGGACGGCATCCCGCCCGAGGGCTTCACGATCGACCGCGACCTCGAACTGAAGGCCGCCGACGAGATGAAGTCCGCGGTGCGCTTCACCCGCCACAACCTCGATCGCGCTGACGTCCGCGACCACCTCACCGGCGGCAAGATGCCGACGCGGCTCGCGATGACCTGGAAGGAGCGCATCAGCTTCGTCCTCACGGACTCGATGCAGATCAAGGGCGTGAAGTTCCTGGACGTGGTCTTCGATGGCCGCGACAAGCCGGCCAAGGACGAGGCCTTCGACGTCGACGCGGCGCTGGCCACGGGCGAGCTCTCGCGCCTGATCCCCGCGCTGATCGAGGCGCTGGGCGGCGAGCTCGACTTCATCGGGCAGAGCGCCAAGATCGCCGCCGAGCACGCGCCTCGTGAAGCGGTGCCTCCCCATGTGTCCGGCGACGGCCCGGACCCCATCTATCGCCGAGCAGTCGAGATCGTGCGCGCACAGCGCCGGGCCTCAGTGTCTCTGCTGCAGCGGATGCTCATGCTTGGCTACAACCGCGCGTCTCGCTTGCTCGATCGCATGGTCGCCGAAGGAGTGCTTGAGCCGCCCGGGCCTGATGGCCGATACGTGCTCGCCGCCGCGATCGAACTCACGGAGCCGACGCCATGACCATCAAGAAGGACGACCTCTGCGAGGTCATCGGCGGGATGCGTGGCAAGGAAAGCCCCAACGTCGGGCTCGTCGTCCGAGTGATCGAGTTCCGTGGCGAGCACTCCCAGTTCGGCCGCATCTGGCGCTGCGAGGCGGAGTACGCGGAGCTGGGACAGCCTGGCGTCGGTTGCCCGCCCGGACAGGCGGACTTCGCCCAGGACTGGCTCCGCAAGCTGCCGCCGGACGCAAAGCCGCCCGAGCAGGTCAAGACCGAGCGCGAGGTGTCGGCATGAGCTACTGCCGCTGGTCCTCGGACAACTTCCGCAGCGACGTCTATGTCTACGAGAACGTCTCCGGCTACTGGACGACCCACGTCGCCGGACGCCGCCGTCTGATCCCGCCGATCCCCGAATTCCCTTACCGCTGGATACCTCGGTTCGGCGGTGAGTACGTGCAGGCCGAGAGGCGAGTGGTTTATCCCTCGCGCACCGCCAGGCTCTGCGCGTCGGTGTTCTTTGCCATTGTGGCGGGATGGAACCGGCTTCATTACGCGTCGCTGCGGCTGATCCCGAGCCGCGCTCTCAACCTCCCGCACGACGGCGAAACGCTCAACGATGTTTCGGCCGCCGAGTGTGCGAAGACGCTGATCCTGCTGCGCAATCTCGGATACCACGTCCCCCAATTTGCAATCGAGGCCCTTCGCGCCGAGGCCGAGGAGACCGCATGAAGCACGACGACCCGAACAACCGCTGCTGTGCCTGCGGTCGCCAAGGACACCGCGCGCACGCGTGCCCGGCTCCGATGCCGCCCGCGCCGACGAAGCCCGCACAGCCTCAGGAGAAGCAGCGATGAAGCACGCGATCTCCCTCGTCGCGTACCCGGATCGTCAGGGCCGCTTCATCTTCGCCAAGGTGCCCAACGAGCGCGGGCGCTACCTGCGCACGGACAAGAGCGTCGCGCTGGTCGCGTGCCCGAAGTGCGAGGCCATGGTCGGAGAGCCGTGTAAGGACACGAACGGCTATGGCGGCACGACGCATTACTGGCGCCGCCGCGCCGCGCAGAGCCTCTACGGGCATGGCCTCAAGGCTGATGACCTGATCGATCCCAACGACGGCGCCGTGCCTCTGCCGGAGTACGTCCCCGATGAACACATGGAGGCTGCGGCATGACCTTGCGCTTCGGATCTGTCTGCTCCGGCATCGAGGCCGCGAGCGTTGCCTTCGGTCCTCTGGGCTGGAAGGCGGCCTGGTTCAGCGAGATCGAGAAGTTCCCGAGCGCTGTCCTGGATCACCACTATCCCGACGTGCCCAACCTCGGCGACATGACGCAGATCGCCAAGGCGGTTCTGCTCGGCGAGGTGGAAGCGCCGGACATGTTGTGCGGCGGCACGCCGTGCCAGGCATTCAGCGTCGCCGGCCTGCGCCAATCACTCGCGGACGACCGCGGCAATCTCACGCTCAAATTCGTGGAGCTTCTCGATGCAATTGATCATGTTCGAGGAATGCGAGGCAAGCCCTCCTGCATCGGTTTCTGGGAAAACGTTCCCGGCGTCCTCTCGACCGAAGACAACGCCTTCGGGTGCCTTCTGGCAGGCCTTGCCGGAGAAGATGGCGCGCTGGAACCTCCAGAGCCCAGGCCAGCCGACGGACGGTCATCACGCCACTGGAAGTGGAATCGAAAGCTCGGCTGCCACGTCGCGAGCTGGTCGAACGCTGGTGCTGTGTATGGACCCCAGCGAGCAGTCGCATGGCGGACCCTGGACGCCCAATATTTCGGACTGGCCCAACGACGCCGCCGTGTGTTCGTTGTCGCAAGTGCTCGAGACGGGTTCGATCCCGCCCAGGTTCTTTTTGAGTGGGACGGCCTGCGCCGGGATTCTGCGCCGAGCCGAAAAGCGGGGGAAGAGGCTGCCGCAACCCTTGACGCTCGCGCTGAGGGCGGTGGCTTCCCCGGAACCGACGGAGCCTGCGGAGGTCACGTCCAGCCCGTCGCGTACGGCGGAAACCGCATCAGC
The DNA here is from genome assembly GCF_039595595.1 of Roseateles sp. Taxonomy (GTDB): domain Bacteria; phylum Pseudomonadota; class Gammaproteobacteria; order Burkholderiales; family Burkholderiaceae_C; genus Roseateles. The sequence goes on from NZ_JBCNLG010000008.1 coordinate 96,214, forward strand.
GGTCCCCGCGATGTAGCCTCGGCCCTCTCGGCCCACGGCGGCACCGGGCGCCACGACTTCGAGACCGAGACCTTCGTCACCCACAGCCTACGCGGCGAGGGCTTCGACGCCAGCGAGGATGGAACCGGGCGGGGCACGCCGCTGGTTCCTGTGGCGTTCGATACCACGCAGATCACGAGCGCGGCCAACTACAGCAAACCGAAGCCAGGCGACCCGTGTCATCCGCTCGCCGCTGGCGCACATCCGCCCGCCATCGCCTTCAGCAGCAAGGATCACGGCGCCGATGCAACGGCTGACCTCGCGCCAACCCTGCGCGCGATGAACCACGCGAAGAGCCATGCCAACGGTGGCGGCCAGATGGCAGTCGCCCACGCCTTCGACGCCAGGCAGTCTGATGTCCTTCAATACGGAGACCGCACGGGCCCGCTCGATACCGATGGACAGACCATTGGACTGCAGGTTGGCATGTCCGTGAGGCGGCTGACGCCGACGGAGTGCGAGCGACTCCAGGGCTTCCCAGACGGGTACACGGCGATCCAGTGGCGCGGCAAGCCCGCATCGGAGTGTCCTGACGGCCCTCGCTACAAGGCGCTCGGTAACAGCTGGGCGGTGCCATGCGCGCGGTGGATCGGCGAGCGAATCGACCGCGAAGTCCAACGTTTGAATCTTCGGGAGGCCGCATGAGCGCCGTTCCTTCTGTCCCCGCCGTCATCCGGCGAGACCCTGACCGCCAGCAGCCGGCCCGCCGGAGCCGTCTCCACATCGAGGACAGAGAGCTCTGGCCGGTCCGCGCGCCGCGTCGCGAGGTGTCGGCGCGCGAGATGCGCCGGGCGGGGAGGGTGTCCTAATGAGCGATCCTTTCAAGATCGACGGCCCGACCTGCATCAGCTTTAGCGGCGGCCGGACCAGCGCCTACATGCTCTGGCGCGTGCTGCAATCGAACGGCGGGCTCCCGGCCGATACGGTCGTGGCGTTCGCGAACACCGGTCTCGAAGCAGAGGAGACATTGGCGTTTGTGGCGCGTTGCGCAACCGAGTGGGCGGTGCCCATCCGATGGATCGAGTACCGCAACGATGCAGCCGGCTTCGCCTTGGTTGACCACGCGAGCGCGAGCCGCGACGGCGAGCCTTTCACGGCGATCATCACGAAGCGGTCCTATCTCCCGAATCCGGTCACACGGTTCTGCACTTCGGAGCTGAAGATCAGGCCGATGCACCGCTACGTGCGGACGCTTGGCTGGGATGAGTGGGACCAGTTCATCGGCATCCGAGCTGATGAGCAGCGCCGCGTCTCGAAGATCCGCGCGCGCGGGCACAGCACCGAGAGCAAAGACGAAACGATGTGCATGCCGCTGGCTGACGCCAAGGTGTCCGTCCAGGAGGTCAATCGCTTCTGGAACTCCCAATCGTTCAACCTGGAGTTGGCCACCGACGCTCGCGGCCGGACGACCGAGGGCAACTGTGTCTACTGTTTCAACAAGCCGCCAGCCCAACGCTTGTCTATTGCAAAGGCTGGTCGATACCCCATTGCCTGGTGGGTGAAGGCCGAGGACGGGTCGCTGATTCCTGGCGCGACCGGCCGGGGAGCTAGGTTCACGAAGGACGGGCCCAGCTACGCAGACATCGAGCGGTACGCCGCTGAGCAGGCCGACATGTTCGACCCCAACGAAGAAGCAATTCCGTGCTTCTGCGGAGATTGATCACATGAATCTGAAGACGACCGTCTATCTCGCTGGCGGCATGAAGTCACATTGGCAGGATCGCGTCATTGCGGCCTTTCCGGACGTCGACTTCATTGACCCGCGGTCCCATGGGCTTCTTGACGAGAAGGCCTATACCGAGTGGGACCTGAACGGGGTCGCCCGGAGCGATCTGGTGCTGGCGTACATGGACAGCGCGAACCCGAGCGGTTTCGGCCTCAATCTCGAAGTCGGGTTTGCCAAGGCCTCCGGAGTGCCGATCTGGTACGTCTGCGAGGACACCACGCAGCGGCAGCGCTACTTCGGCATGGTCCGTGCTTGCGCGAATCGCTGCTTCGACTCCTTGGATCACGCGATCGAGGCGTTGGAGGAAATCTGGTGAACAACGCCTTCTCCACCGACTACGTCTCCCAGCTCCGACAGGACACCCAGCGCGAGCGCGCCGCGGCGTCCGCCGGTCGCAAGCTGAGCGCCATCAACCAAGCGAAGCTCGAGGCCCATGGCCCGGCCACGCTGCCGACGGTCGCGCAGCGGCGCGCCGACGAGGACCGCAATCGGGCCATCAAGGCTGGCAGGGGGATCTGATGGCGATCCTTCGCGTCCGCAGCTGGGACGACTTTCAGCACTACAAGGACCGGGCGCCGGTCTGGATCAAGCTGCACAAGAAGTTGCTGGACAACTACGACTATGCGCGCTTGCCGCTTGCTAGCAAGGCGCTAGCGCCAATGCTCTGGCTGCTAGCGAGCGAATCCACGGACGGTACGGTCGACTTTGATCTGGGTCGAATCGCTTACCGGCTGCGGGAGTCGGAGGACCTCGTGATCGAGGCGATTCAGGGCCTTCTTCGTGGCGGATTCCTGATTCTGGACAACGACTTAGATGGCGCAGCTAGCGAGCTGCTAGCAACGTGCTCGCAGGATGCTTGCCTAGAGACAGAGAAAGAGAAGAGAAAGAGTATCGAAGAAGCTAACGCTTCTTCTCGTCGGAAGCGTGCCGCTCCCGACCTGCCGAACTGCCCCTTCGACGAGATCGTCGCGCTGTACCACGAGAAGCTGCCAGAGCTCCCGGGGGTCCGGCTCATGGAAGGGAAGCGGAAGGACGCCGTCCGGGCCTTCTGGCGCTGGGTGCTCACCTCGACGAAGAGCGATGGGCAGCGGCGAGCCAACGACGCCGATCAGGCGCTGACGTGGATCGGGCAGTACTTCGAGCGTGGGCGCAGCAACGACTTCATCATGGGCCGGACTGGTCGCGGTGAAGGGCATGCCAATTGGCGGCCTGACATCGAGTTCATCATCGGCGAGAAGGGGCGCAAGCACATCATCGAGAGGACGGTGGACGCATGACCGCCGACCATCTGGCTACCCTGGCCTCACCCGAGGCCGAACAGAGCGTCCTGGGTGCCATCCTGCTCGACAACGGGGCATTCGATGCGGTGGGAGGACTCCTCGAAGCGTCCGACTTCCACCGCGGCGAGCACCGCTTGGTCTACGAGGCGCTCGCGCGGCAGATCATCGCTTGCAAGCCGGCGGACCTGGTCTCCACGTACGAGCTGCTGAAGGCCGAGCAGGATGAGCCGGCCTTCGGCGGGCTGTCCTACCTGACCGCGCTGGCTCACAGCGTCTTCAGCGCGGCACGTGTGCGGCGCCACGCGGAGATCGTCAAGGAGAAGGCCAAGCTGCGCGGCGTGCTCGCCAAGCTGGACGAGGCGCAGGAGATCGCGCGTGGGCCCGGCGAGCTTTCGGCCAAACTGGACGCCATTGCCGGGCTGCTCAACGGCATCGACGCGAGCAACAGCGCGCGGATGCCTAAGCCGATGTCGGACGTCATGCTGCGCGTCATCGATGGCATCAACGCGGCGGCCGAGGGCTCGGCGACGCCAGGGTGGCCGACGGGCTTTCCGACCCTGGATCGCTACCACAACGGCGGGCTGCGGGCGGGCAAGGTCTACGTGCTCGCCGCGCGGCCGAGCGTGGGCAAGTCGAGCGTCTCCTGGCAGATCCTGGAGCAGAACGCCGCCGCCGGCCGGCCGTGCCTGGACCTGAACCAGGAGATGGAAGACGAGGAGATCGGGCAGCGGGCCCTGGCCAACGTGGGTCGCATCGACTACGGGCACATCCAGACCGGCCAGCTGACCGAGGAGGAATGGGGCAGGGTGGCCGAGGGCGTGGACAAGCTGGGCAACGCTCCGATCTGGGTGGACGACGAGCCGAGCTTGACGCTCCGCGCGATCAACTCCAAGGCCCGCTACGTCCGCGGCCTGAAGGTGCTCCTCGTGGACTACCTGCAGCTGTGCGAGGGCGAGGGCGAGACCCGCTCCGCCGCGGTCGGCTCCGTGAGCCGAGGCCTGAAGAAGCTGGCCAAGCAACTCGGCATCGCGGTGATCCTGCTGTCCCAGCTGAACCGCAAGGTGGATGAGCGCCCGGACAAACGCCCGCAGATGAGCGACCTGCGGGACTCGGGAGAGATCGAGCAGGACGCCGACGCCATCTGGTTCATGTGGCCGCTCGAGAACGAGCTCGACGCCGAGGTGCGGTCGGTGGGATTCGAGGTCGCGAAGAACCGCGGCGGCAAGAAGGGTGCCTTCGTCATGAACTTCGACGGGGCGCGTCAACGGTGGTCGGAATCGACGCGGCGGCTGGACGAGTTCCAACGCAGCAAGGCAAGAGCAGGAGGTTTCGAATGAACAAGGGCAAGAGGCTGAACAGCATCAAGACGGTCGAGGACCTGATGGGGCGTTGCGTGGTCGACGATCTCACGGGCCACTGGGTGTGGAAGGGAGGGCAGAGCCAGGGCCAGCCGCGCGCCTACTGGATCCACCCTGTCACCGGCCTGGAACAGTCAAGCCACGGTCGCCGGGCCGCGAAGGTCCTTGAGCGCGGCGCTGACCTGCCGAAGGGGCAGCGCGCCTACGGGACGTGCGGCAACCCCCTGTGCGTGAACCCGGAGCATGTGGCCGTGGGCACTCGCAAGCAGGAATGCGCCTTCCATGTGAAGCAAGGCACGCTGCGCAACAACCCGCGCCGCAAGGCGGCGACGCTGATCTCAAATCGAGCGAAGAGCAAGCTGACCATGCAGGACGTCGAGTACATCCGCTCCAGCCCCAAGCTCGGTACCGACCTGGCCAAGGAGTTTGGCGTGAGCACGACCGCCATCAGCAACGTGCGCATCGGCAGGACCTTCCGCACCGAGGCTGCCAACGGCTTCAGCGTGTTCAACCTCTCAGGCTGGAGAAATGCGGCATGACCAAGCCTCGCAAGAAGTACCGCCCGCGCGGCGCCAACCCCATGTCGTTCCTCCTGACGATGAAGGGCGCGACGCTGCTGCTCAAGGACGACCAGATCATCAAGGCCGAGCTCATGCGCGCTGCTGTCGATGCGGCGGCCCGCGCCGAGGCGAGCACCGGGCACTGGCGCGACATCTGCGACGTGCTCAACATGCTCGAGGCCTTCGCGGCGATGAGGCTGCTGAAGGCCGAGGACGGCTTCTTCGACCAGCAGAAGAAGAACCTGGTCGACGTCCACGGGCGAATCCGCGCCAGCGGTATCCGGACGCTGCGCGCGCCGGAGCTGCAGTTGCTGCGCGACCTGCAGGTGGCGTGGGCCGCCGCGCTGGCCGGCGTCACGAACAACGAATACCGCCAGGCCGAAGAGCGTGTGCTACGCAAGATCGCCCAGGCGGTGAACGATCCCAACGTCACCGTGCTGGAGGCCGCATGAGGCTCACCCATCGCGTGCTGAAGGCTCTGACCGGGCCCAAGGATCAGTTCCAGATCGCCGGCGAGTGCGGGAGCCGCTACCGGGTGCAGGACGTCTTCTCGATCCTGATCAACCTGGAGAACCAGGGCGTCGTGGTGCAGCGTGGCGGCCTGTGGGAGCGGGCCGCCGAGCTGCCCGTGGTGGCGAGCCCGCGGTGGGCCGCCGCGAACTCCGTCTTTGACCTCGCGAGGGCCGCATGAGCCAAGCCATCCGAACCTACCTTCCGAACGTCGCCGAGGGCAAGGAACTGCTCGCCATCTTCGGGCGTCAGGTCAACTCGATCATGCGCAACAGCGCGCACGGCGTCACCATCGTGGCCTACGTCCCGCAGAGCCGCGACCAGCAGAGGATCTACCACTCGGCCCTCACGGACCTCGCCAAGCAGGTGGAGATCGACGGGCGCCTCCACACGCCGGCGGTCTGGAAGCGCATGACGCTCGCCGCCTTCTTCGAGGAGACGCGCGAGATGGACGAGTTCCGGGAGGAGTGGCGCGCCCTTGGGGCGTTGCTGATCCAGGGCCGCCTGATCACGACCGTGACGTCCGCCGAGTTCTCGATGGAGCTGGCCAGGGCCTACCTGACCTACCTGCACGCGCTCGGCGACGAGCAGCGGGTGAAGTGGAGCCCCACCAGTCTGGGCCGCGAGGCGGCGAACGATGCGGCAGGCCCGCGCTCGGAGGCCGCATGATCGTGATGCAGCTATTGCTCGCCGCTGTTGCGCTTCTCTACGGGACCCTTTACTGGCTTACGGGAGAGCCTGACGGATGGGAAGTCCTGATGAGCTACAAGAACCATGACCGCATGGCAGCGGGATGGACCAGGGTCAAGTGGATAGGCTGGGGCCTGCTCGCCGCCTTCGATGCCGCGATGTGGCCGTTCGTCTGGGAGCTGCTGACGAAATGAAGCGCTCGCCCATGAACCGCAAGACCCCGCTCCGCGCCAAGCCCGCCGACGGTGCCCGCCCGGCGCCGCGCCCGGTCAAGTGCAAGGCGCCAGGCTGCGAGAACCGCTTCGTCCGCCGGTCGATGACGCACAAAGCTTGCGGTCCGGAGTGCGCGGCCGCGCTGGCGCGGATCGTGAACCAGCGCGCGGCCGCGCGCGCTGCGATCGACGACCGCAAGCAGACGCGCGCCCAGCTGGAGGCGCTGAAGGGGCTCAAGGAACTCCGCGCCGAAGCGCAGGCCGCGTTCAACCGCTACATCCGCCTGCGCGATCGCCGCGCCGGCCATGCGTGCATCTGCTGCGGCGAGCCGCTGAACTGGACGAGCAGCCTGACCGGCGGCGACGTGGATGCAGGGCACTTCCTCTCGCGCGGCGCGCGGCCGGAGCTCGCCTTCGACGAGCGCAACGTCAACGCCCAGCGCAAGGGCTGCAACAGGACGGGCGGCACGACCTACACCCGCTTCCGCGCCGGCATGGTCGCCCGCTACGGGGAGGAGGTCGTCGCGCAGCTGGAGGGCCCGCACCCAATGCCGCACCTGAAGCACGACGACTACCGCCAGATCCGGGACGCCTACAAGCTCAAGGCCCGGGCGCTGGAGAAGTTTGCGGCCAACGATGCCGACGGATTCGCGCGCGCTGCCTGAATTTTTCCCTAGCATGCCCACGCCATGCGCACGTGAAGGAGCGGAGCACATGGCGGTACAGACGGCAACCTGGGGAGGGGCCGCCGAGCAGTTGGACCTGTTCGGCGGCTTTGTCGCGTCCATCGTCGAGGTCGTGAAGCGCCAGCGCGTCCGCCGCCCGGCCGCCAACGAGCCCGAGTACACCCAGCTCACCCTCGCGCCCGAGGAAGCGCCTGCCGACATCCTCCCGCGCCTGGTGCTGGACGACGACGAGGACGATTACCCGGTCCACCGCCTGACCAGCGCCTCCCAGTGCGAGATCCCGAAGGGCATGGGCCCGGCGAGCATCTTTGCGGCCGGCGCCGCGGCCTGCCTGTCCAACCTCATGGGCTCCGCCCGCCAGGACCAGCCCGAGCCGATCCACCGCAAGATCGTCCGGGACGTCGGCCATGTGGTGCACCACGCCCTGCGGGTCCAAGAGACCCAGGAGTGGATCGAGAAGGAAGCGCGCCGCCGCGCCCGGCAGAAGCTGCCCAAGCCGCCGAAGCAGAAGTTCAAGACGAAGGGGAGCCGGGTGTGGGCCGACGCTCGAAGCTGACAGACGCCCAGTGGGCAGACATCGAACGGAGGATGCTGGAGGGGGAGGCGGTCCGAGCGCTGGCCCGAGAGTTCCAGGTCTCCGAAGCGGCCATTCGTGCCCGCAAATCTACGCAGGTCGAGCAGATCAAATCCGTTGCGAATCAGATAGTTGCGACTGAGCGCGCAGTTCAGGCACTGCCGATTCCTGCGCAGATTACTGCGCATAACCTCGCAGCGAAGCTCAGGGCGATCAGCGACAACCTCGCCAGCGCAGCCCACTATGGCGCCGCCACTGCCCACCGGCTGAATGCCCTGGCCAATTCCGAGGTGGCGAAGATCGACGATGCCGATCCCCTGAAGTCGGGAGATAGCCTGAAGGGCGTCATGGTGCTGAGCAGGCTGGCCAACGACTCCGCCTCGATCGCGCTCAATCTGCTGGCCGCCAACAAGGAATCGGTCCAGAAGCTGAACGAGGATGCCCCGCCGGCCCCGACGGTGGATCCTTCCAAGCTCTCCGACTCGGCCCTGGCCGAACTGATGGCCGCCCGTGCTCAGGCTTAACGACGAAGACTGGCTCGGCATAGAGCGGGAGTTCTGCCGGCGCAAGCTGGGCAACTTCATCCGCCGGGCGTGGCCGGTGCTGGAGCCTGGCCAGCCGTACATCCATGGCTGGCACATGGACGCGATCAGCGAGCACCTCGAGGCGATCACCACGGGGCAGATCAAGCGCCTGCTGATCAACATCCCGCCGGGGACGATGAAGTCGATGGCGACCGCGGTGTTCTGGCCGGCCTGGGAGTGGGGCCCGCGCGGCATGGCCGCCATGCGCTTCATCGGGGCCTCCCACGAGGAGAAGCTCGCCATCCGCGACAACGTGAAGATGCGCCGGCTGATCCAGTCCGACTGGTTCCAGGCGCTCTGGCCGACCGCGATGGCCGGCGACCAGAACGCCAAGACCTACTTCGAGAACGACAAGACCGGATGGCGCCAGGCCTGCCCGGTGAAGTCGATGACCGGCCGCCGCGGCGATCGCGTGCTGTGGGACGACCCGCACAGCGTGGAGGACGCGCACAGCGACGCGGCCCTGGAGGAGGCGAACCGGATCTTCCGTGAGACGCTGCCTACCCGTCTCAACAGCCCGAAGGACTCGGCCATCCTGATCGTGATGCAGCGCCTGAGCGTCAAGGACGTGTCCGGCGTCATCACGTCGGAGGACATGGGCTACGAGCACCTGTGCCTCCCCATGGAGTACGAGGGCCCGCGCAAGATCACCAGCATCGGCTTCGTGGACCCGCGCAAGGAACAGGGCGAGCTCCTGTTCCCGGAGCGCTTCCCGCGCGAGGTGGTGGAGCGGGACAAGAAGATCATGGGGCCGTATGCCGTGGCGGGCCAGTTCCAGCAGCGGCCCAGCCCCGCCGAGGGCGGCGAGTTCCTGCCCGACATGATCCAGGTCGTCGACGTGCTGCCGGCTGGCTTCATCCGTTGGGCGCGCGGGTGGGACTTGGCCGCTACGGAGGGGGCGGGCGACTACACCGCGAGCGCCAAGATCGGCATCCTGCAGGACGGCCGGATCATCGTCGCCGACGTGAACCGGAGGCAGTACGGGACGGCCAAGCGGGACCAGTTCATCCGCAACACCGCGGCGGCGGACGGAGCCGGCCGGGTCAAGCAGTCGCTGCCCCAGGACCCGGGCCAGGCCGGCAAGAGCCAGGCGCTCGCGATGACGAGCATGCTCGTCGGGCACCACGTCGAGACGACCCTCGAATCCGGAGACAAGGTGGTCCGCGCGCGGCCCTTCGCAAGTCAGGTGAACGGCGGGAACGTGCTCATGCTGCGCGGGCCCTGGAACAACGACTTCATCGAGGAACTGCGGCTGTTCCCGAACGGCCTGAATGACGACCAGGTCGACGCCTCGTCGCGCGGGTTCAACGCGCTGCTGCATGCGCCGGCTGGGATCTTCACCTGACCCTACCTAGCATCCGGCCGCATGGCCGAGATCACCACCAACACCTACGACGTCGCTCGCGCGCGAGCTGACTTCATCGCGGAGCTCGGCTTCGGGCTCGATGCGAAGCGCCCCGGCGCCTGGACCGAGTACGGCTACAAGGAGCATCTCGGCTTCGACGACTTCCGGCGGGCGTATGAGCGCGGCGGGGCGGGCCACGGCGCGGTGCAGAAGCTGCTCGCCCGGTGCTGGGCCGAGTGGCCGCGCATCAAGAAGCCGGAGGCCGACGAGGAGTCGCCGTGGGAGAAGTCGGTGCTGGCGATCCTGGATGGCATCAAGGGCTGGCAGAAGTTCCAGGGCTTTGACCGGCGCAACCTAATCGGGCGCTATGCCGCGCTGATCTACCGCGTCGCCGACAGCAAGGCTCTTCGGGAGCCGCTGCTCAAGGCCTCCAAGCTGGTCGACATCGTTCCGCTCTTCGAGGACCAGATCAAGGTCACCGACTGGCACTCGGACCCCACCGACTACGAGAACTACGGCAAGCCGCGGATGTTCCAGTACAGGACCCGCAGCCAGTCTTCCACCACGGACGCCGAGGCCAAGCCGGTCGAGTGGGTTGACGTCCACCCCAGCCGGGTGCAGATCCTGGCCGAGGGCGCCGACAGCGACGACTTCTATGAGGGCGTCCCGCTGCTGAAAGCCGGCTTCAACGCCCTGGTGGACATTGAGAAGCTGAGCGGCGGCGGCGCGGAGTCTGCGCTGAAGAACAGCGCCCGCACGATCAAGTTCGAGTACGACTCGAACGCGGCGCCTCAGACCATCACAACGAACCCGGACGGCACGCCGGGCACGAAGTCGGTCCGAGAGGTCCACGAGGAGCAGACTCGCAAGCTCAACCGCAGCCAGGACAGCGCGATCGTGATCCAGGGCGGCAAGGCCGACACCCTGCAGACCCAGGTCGCCAACCTCTCGCCCCAGTTCGAGATCGCGGCCAACCTCTTCAGCGCCTCGGTGGGCATCCCCTTCACGATCCTCTTCGGCCAGCAGACCGGCCGGCTGGCCAGCGACGAGGACCAGAAGGAGATGAACGCCCGCGCCGCCGCGCGCCAGCGCAACGAGCTCACGCCCATGCTGACCGAGTTCGTGCAGCGCATGCAGGCCTGCGGCGTGTTCGAGGCGGGTGACTTCGAGATCGAATGGAAGGACCTCGGCGCGCCGACCGACGAGCAGAAGATCGACAAGGCTCTGAAGATGGCCACCATCAACAAGACCGCATTCGACGGCGGCGCGACCGCGCCCGTCTTCGACACGGAAGAGATCCGCAAGGCGGCGGACTACGAGGAGCGGGATGGGGGCGGGGACGAGTTCCGCGAGGAGACGCCACCGCAGGACCCCAACGCCCCGGGCGCCCGCGTCGAGCCCGATGACACCAAGGGCGCCAAGCCTGCTCCCACCCCGGCGCCGAAGAAGTGAACCGCCGTCCGCGCAACCCGATCATCCCGGGCTCGCTGAAGGAGCGCACCGGCTCGATGCCGATCCTCCGCCGGGCGGTCCGGGAGATCAACCGCCGCTTCGATGGGCTCGAGCGCCAAGTGCTCGACATCTTCGGCCGGATCCGGACCTACTCGCTGAACGACACCGCCGCGCGCGCGGTCCTCTACGGCTTGAACCCTGAGGAGCTGGCCGCGCTCAACGGCGAGCTGCAGGCGGCGCTGGATTACTGGATCGCCACGGGCCGGCAGTCGGCGAACTCCTTCTGGTGGTCGCCGTTCGTGTCCGAGGCGTCGCAGCTGGGCACCGCGCAGACCGCGGCGAACCTGACCAACCTGTCCGAGGCCTACGCTGCCGCGCGCAGCCTCGCGCAGATCGTCATGTCCGAGCCCTACCGCAACCGGGTGGGCATCGCGCAGGTGAAGTCCTACGAGCATTGGGTGGGGCAGGGCGCCGAGATCAAGTCCGACCTGGCCCAGGTCATCGGCAGCGCGGTCGCCGACGGCCGCAATCCCAAGGAGGTGGTGACGCTTCTGCAGACCCGCCTGGACGTGTCGCGCTCCAAGGCCAAGGCCTTCGCCCAGACCGACATCACCGACAGCCTGCGCCAGGCGCGTTGGGCTGAGAGCGATCAGGCGGCCGAGGAGTTCGGCCTCAACATCGCCGAGCTCTGGACTTCCGCGCTCCTGCCCACCACGCGGCCCTGGCACGCGGACCGACACGGGCGGGTCTACACGACCGAGCAGGTCCGCAAGTTCTACGCGGAGCGCGGCAACCGGTACAGCTGCCATTGCGGGCAGACCGAGTGCTTGCTGGACGAGAACGGAAGGCCGATCCTCACCGACCGCCTCAAGGCGGCGATGGCGAAGGAACTGAAGGACTGGGCGCCGGCCGCGTGAGCGCGCACAGGCCCAGTGCTGTACCGACCCGATACAGCACGGAGGCTGTCCGAGCGTCTTCCTAGCATGCCGAAGGGCGGATAGGGATGCACCCCGAAAAGCCTTAAGCAAGCCTGCCGCCTTCGTTGTGCTGCTCAAGGGGCTTGCCTTGAAAACTGAACTGACCGCCGCGCGTCTGCGCGAGCTGCTTTACTACGAGCCGAAGACGGGAGTCTTCACCTGGAAAGTACCTCCCCGGAATGCAAAGGCCGGCGACATCGCTGGCGGCGTTCGCCGTGATGGCTACGTGTCGATCCGCTGCAGCGGTGCAAGCTACGTCGCGCATCGACTCGCATGGCTGTACATGAAGGGCGATTGGCCGGCCCAGGACATCGACCACAGAGACGGCAATCGAGCGAACAACGCCTTCGACAACCTGCGCGAGGCCTCTGACTCCGAGAACGCACAGAACCGTGCGATCAGGTCGGATAACGCTTCGGGATTCCCCGGCGTCGGCTGGCACAAGGGCAAGGGTGGCTGGCAGGCCAAGATCGGGATCAACGGTCGCCGCTTGTTTCTCGGGCTGTTCGAGACGCCCGATGAGGCTCACGAGGCTTACCTGCGCGCCAAGGAGCGATTGCACACGTTCCAACCGGTACACCGGAGCGGAGCGGTGCCGGCGTCGAATTCGCCCTCCATAGCATCAGCCGCATGAGTAAGCGTCGCATCAACATCGTCACGGCCGTGAACTCGGCCAACGTGTCCAAGAGCGGGAACATCTACACGATCCGGGACGTCGTCCATGCGATCGATGGGATCGTGCTCAACCGTCGCCTCTACCCCGGTAAAGAACTCGAGAAGGCGGCCAAGGGGCTGGAAGGAAAGCCGGCCCCCGCCGGCCATCCGAAGGACCGAAAGGGGCGGCACATCAGCGCCACAAACGGCGAGGCGCTTGCTGCCGCATGGATCGGCGCCTACTGCCAGAACAGCCGATATGAAGGCGGCCGGGCGATGGTGGACATCGTGCTGAACGGCAACCAGGCCCAGGCGATGCCCGAGGGTCGCGCTGTCGTGGAGCGACTCGACGCCGCCATCGCCGGGACCAACACGGATCCCATCGGCGTGAGTTCCGGACTGTTCCTGGAGGAGGTCAACGCGCAGGGCAAGAGCCTCGGCAAGGACTATGACTCCATCGCCACGAACATGCGATTCGACCATGTGGCGATCCTCCTGAATGAACGGCCCGCAGGCACGCCCGAGGAGGGCGTGGGCATGTTCCTGAACGCCCAGGGCGAAGAGGAACCGGTGGAGGTCGTGACGATCAACGCCGAGCCGGCCGACCGCCGTGATGAAGGTTTGCTCGCCGGCTTGCGGGCCACGGTGCGACGCCTGCTCGGCAACGGCACGTCGGATGTCAGCTTCGACCAGATCAGCCAGGGCCTCTACGCTCTGCTGCCTGAAGGCGGCTGGCTCCAGGAGGTCTTCCAGCGGTACACCGTGTGGCGCGATCGCGACGGGAAGCTCTTCAAGCAGGACTACGCGCTCTCTTCGGATGGCTCCGTAGCATGGATCAGCAACCCGGTCGAAGTTGAACGCCGGGTCGATTACGTCACCGTCACCAACCACAAGGACGACCAAGTGAAAGAAACCATCATCGCCGCGCTCAATGCAGCCGGCATCAGCGGCGTCGCGGCGATGACCGATGCGCAGCTGCTCGCCTCCTACGAGGCGCTGAAGGCTCAGCCGCACGTCAACGCGCTGAACGAGGCCAACGAGAAGCTGACCGCGGCGAACTCGAAGCTGGCCGAGATCACCGCCAACCAGCGCGCGGCCGAGGAAGTCGAGCTCACCACGCTGGCGACCAACCTGGCCTCCGACGTCCTGTCGGTGGATGACCTGAAGAAGCTGGGCCTGCCCCGCCTGAAGGAGATCCAGGCCAACGCCGAAGCCGCCGGCAAGAAGGCCGCCCCGGTCACTCCGGCAGGCGGCGGTGCCGGCAAGAAGGACGAGTTCGACGGCTACTCGCTGAACAGCCACTTCGAGGAGACCAAGTAATGGCCGCCCGCGTCTACCGTGGTCCCCAGGACCGCAACCCCAAGACCCTCAGCAACCGCACCGTCAACGGCGCGCTGCTGCCGTGCACCGCCGTCGTGGTGAGCGCGACCCAGTTCAGCCAAGCTACCGCGGTCAGCGGCGGACGTCTGGCGCTGCTGGCGGATCGCGACTACTACGGCGTCAACCACTTCAACGCCAACGACCCGCTGAAGACGGCCTACACCTCGGGTGATACCGGTGTGGCCTACATCCTGGAGCCGAGCCAGGAATACCAGTGGGCGATGGCGGCCGGCACCTACACGAACGGCCAGGAACTGACGCTGGGCGCCGGTGGCCGCCTGACCGCTGCCGCCTCCGGGAACATCGTCGTCGCGTACTACGACGGCCCCGGTGCGACGAAGGCGGCCGGCGACCTCGCCGACGTCATCACCGCCATCTTCTACACCAAGGCCTAAGGAGGGAGCATGCTCCGTTTCACGCAGAACCAAGAGCGCCAGATCCTGGCCTCGCGCCGCGCGTTCAATCGCGCCATGGAGACCATGGCGGCGAACCATCAGGACATCGAGGGCAACGCCTCGCAGATCCCACTGGACGCCTGGCGCCGCATCGACGGTCGAGCTGTGCAGCTGATGCGCAGCAAGATGGCGGTCTTCAACCGGCTGGCCCGCGCCAACACCACGCCGGTGGACATCGCCGACCTGGTGAACTACTTCCCGCAGGTGTCCGACAGTGGCGACGTGACCGTCACGATGGACGGTCGCAACGACGGCAAGGCGGACCAGGCCACGGTGAAGTACGAGGGCACGCCGGTGCCGATCTTCCGCGGCAACACGCGGATCGGCTGGCGCGAGATGGCGGTGATGATGCGGGGGCAGCGCCTGGAAATCGCGTCCATCGCCAACGACCAGCGCAAGATCGTGGAGCGCCTGGAGAACATGGCGCTCAACGGCGAGCCCAACATCCTCGTGGCCGGCACGCAGATCTATGGTCTGCGCACCTTCCCGCTGCGCAACGCCGCCACCACCGGCATCACTCTGAACGGTGCCACCGGTGCCCAGTGGCTGGCCGTGTTCGCGGCGCTTCTGAACCAGCTGCTGGGCGACAACAACTTCGGCAAGGTGACCGTGTTCATGAACTACGGCGACTACCGCTATGCGGACGTCAACGAGTTCACGGCCGGCTACCCGAAGACGATCCTCCAGCGCCTGAAGGAGATCGATGCCGTCGGCGAGATCATTCCGTGCTCGGCCATGCCGGTGGACGAGCTGATCGGCATCGACGACATCGACACCAGCGACTGGGGCACCGTGCTGAACGCGATGGGCCTGACCACCCGTCCGAAGGCGCGCCTGAATGCAGAGGACGACTACGTCTTCGGCACCATCGCTGCCACGGCCCTGCAGCTCAAGTCGGACTTCGACGGCCGCTGCGCGATCGCCCACCTGACGAAGACCTGACCATGAAGGTGCGCATCACTCACATGAAGGCGCCCTGGCCCTCCGGGGCCTCGGTCGGCCAGGTCGTGGCGTTCGAGGGCGGCGAGATCGCTGGCTGGGCGCGCGGCAAGTGCGTTCCGGTCGGGGACGACGAGGAGGTGAATCACACCGTCGCCGCGTCCCGCGAGGTCGTCATGACGCTGTCCGTCGACTCCGCCGAGGTGCAAGAGGCGTTCCACGGGCTCCGCCAGGAGGACCTCCGCCGAATCGAGGAAGCGAAAGCGGCGTTCGAAGCCGAGCGTCAATCGCTGCTGGCCGAGAACGCCAGCCTGCGCGACCTGCTCGCCGCCCGCGATCAGCTGGTGGCCGACCTGCAGGCGAAGCTGGCCGCCGGCCCGACCGGTGGCGGTGACGGCACCCAGCAAGCGGGCGCCGAGCGCGCGGCCCTGGAGGCCGAAGCCAAGGCGCTGGGCGTCGAGTTCGCGCCGCAGATCGGCGACAAGGCCCTGGCCGATCGCATCGCCAAGAAGAAGGCGGAGACGAAGTGATCACGAGCACGCAGGCGACCCAGTACCTCGACCAGGCCCTGGGCGTCAGCGTGCCGTCGTTCTTCATCGACGCCGCCGTCGCCAAGGTCGCGACGGCCGAGCAGAAGATGATCGACGCCGGCTACAGCACCGAGGACCAGCTGCTGATCCAGTGCATGGCCGTCGCGATCATCGCCAGCTCCGGCGCCCCGCGCCGCATCCAATCCCAGGGAGCGCCGTCCGGCGCCTCCCGCTCCTTCAAGAACCAGGACGACGCGCTCACGCAGCTGCGCCGCAGCCTCGCCGCCCTGGACAAGGCCGGTACCGTTGCCGACCTCGTCGGCCCGGACCCAGCCACCAACACCATGTTCATGGTCGTCTGCTGACCTCGGAGTTGTCATGTCCCTCCTCGCCAAAGGCTACCGAACCAAGCAGGCAGTACCGCCGGGCCGGGTGCTCCGAGTGATCTGCGAGGGCTCTGCCTCCGTCAAGGTCGGCGCCGCTGCCGCGACGACGATCACCGCGACTTCGCAGGACTACGGCCCCTATGCGACCACCACCGTGGTGATCGTGCAGGCCGTGAGCGCTCCGCTGGACGTTCAACTGCTGGCGCGCGACATGCGCGAGGTGGTCACCAGCGCCAACGCCCCGACGAACAATGACGGTCGCCCCGACGGCACCATCTACATCCAGGGCTGAGCATGGGAGTCCTCGAGAAGGTCGCCGGCCTCTACACCGCCCGCCCGACTGCTTCCGTCAAGTCCGGCGGGAGCTACGGCCAGTCGTTCGTCACGAACCTGCCCACGCTAACAGGCTGGGTGGTGACGGGCGACAGCATCGCATGGGGCTCCGCCGCGGTGCCGGACACGCCCGAGCTGAGCTGGGTCAACCGCGCGGCCGCGCACCTGGGCGTGCCGATCCTGAACAGCGCGGTGTCCGGGACCGTGCTCCAGAACTCCCCCGGATCTGGCGGCACGGCCCTGTCGCAGAACGGTCTGGACAACGTGGTCACGCGCATGCTGGGCGCCAACAAGCGCGAGGGCGGCATCGTCGCCTACGGCTTCAACGACATGCGCTACACCGGCGCGCCGGCCACCTTCAACGTCACCACGTTCATCGACTGCTACCGCAAGTACCTGAACATCCTCATCGAGGGCGGCTATATCCCCTCGAAGCTGCTGCTGGTCTCGCCGTACTACATCACCGATTCGGGCCTGGCGTCCGGAAGCGCGGGCTTCCAGGGTCAGTCGCGCGCCAACGTGCTTCAGTTCGTCGCCGCGGTCGCCCAGCTGGCCGCCGAGTACGGCACCTACTACGTCGACATGTACCAGTTCATGCTGGCCAACGGCGCCGCGACGCTGATCAGCGCCGACAACATCCACCCGAACGCGACCCCGGGCCACGCGACCATCGAGAACGGCATCCACACCGCGACGGTCACGAACACTCGCACGAAGCCGACGCTCACGGTGGTCTCTCCGTCTGCCAACACCCTGAACTGGTCGTTCCCAGCGGTCTCGGGCGCCACCGGCTACACCGTCGAATACCAGCTGACCGGCGGCTACTCGGGCCTCTATACGGGCACCGTCACCGGCACCGCGCTGAGCGGTCAGTTCACCGGCCTGACGCCTGGTCAATACATCGTCCGCGCGAAGGCGACCACGGCCGCAGGCGACTCGCCCTGGACCTTCTCTCAGAAGGTGGCCGTCGCCGCTCCGGCCCAGACGGGGGCGGTGTTCGAAGCGAGCTTCACAGGCGCCGCCGATGCGGCCCTCTCCGGTATCGACCCGGTGACGGGCAGCCGCATGGTCGCGGCCACCTCCTACACGGGCGACGTCGCGCTGGATGGCTCCGGCGGGTGCTACTCCAAGACCGCGAATCAGGGCGTGATGCGAACCCAGGATGCCGTCTCGGCGATGCCCTACGTGCTGGAGTTCGACCTGAAGAAGGTCACGACCATCAGCACCGACAACAACGGCGTGATCTTCCACGCCCAGGCCGCGGCGAACACCCACTACTTCATCCGGTACAACCAGCCTACCGGCGCTTGGCAGCTCTACCGGAACACCGCG
This sequence comes from Roseateles sp., assembly GCF_039595595.1. GTDB lineage: Bacteria > Pseudomonadota > Gammaproteobacteria > Burkholderiales > Burkholderiaceae_C > Roseateles. Next base: position 114,216 of record NZ_JBCNLG010000008.1, read on the forward strand.
AGCAACCCGGTGAAGCTCGGCTCCGACGTGGCTCAGTCCTTCACCGACGGCACCAGCAAGTCTTGCAAGGTCACCGTGTCGGACGCGGGCGGCGGCCAGACCCGGATCCTGTTCGAGGTCGCGGGCGCCACGGTGATCGACTTCACCGACACCACTCCGCTCGCCTTCAGTGGCTACGCAGGGATGCGGCTGGCCGGCGCGAACACCGCCACCACCGGCTGCCACATGACCAAGCTAAAGCTCTACACGCCCTGACGCTCCCTAGCATGCCTCGGCATGTCGTCCCTCGCCGCATGGAGCTACACCGCGAAAGCCACCGTCTGGCCCTTCCTGGGCCGAGGTGACTGGAACGGTGTGGCGACCTACGGGCCGCCCGAGGTCTTCTCCTGCGCCTACTCGGCCAAGTCCATCCGCATGACCGACGCCAACGGCGTCGAGTTCGTCACCAAGCAGGTCCTCTACACGGAGCGGTCCGACATCAAGCAGCAGGACATGGTCCTCATCGGGGAGATCGATCTCCTTGATCCGGTCGCCGCCGGCGCGGCCGAGGTGCGCATCGTGGCGCGCGACCAGGATGTCTTCGAGGGCGTGGCGGACGATTTCACCGTGTGGACTTGACGATGGCGACCGCCCCGAAGATCAAGAAGCCGAAGGTCACCAATGACCTCGGCAAGTTCATCACCGAGCGAGAGCACGCGGCCTCGCGCGCGATCACAGCGGCGCTGGTCCTGGGTGGGTCCGAAGCAAGCGTGTTGACCCCGATCGATACCGGCACGCTGCTCAACTCCCAGTTCCGGCACGTCTCGAAGGACGAGGCCGGCCGCATTGTTGGCACGGTCGGCTACACGGCCGACTACGCCGTGCCGGTGAACGACCCAGCCCACCCCCAGACCTTCCGCCGCGCGACGGCGGAGAAGGACTTCCTGCGCAAGGGCTTCGACAACGCGAAGCCGCAGATTGATGCCGTCCTCACCGGAGCACTGAAGGTATGACCGCCGCCGACGCACTGCGCCAGTTCCTGATCCCGCTGCTGCCTGGCTGGCGCATCCAGTTCGGCCAATGGGTCGACGGCAGCACGACTGACCGATATGCGGTGATCCGGCCCGTCGGCGGCCTGCCGGCCGAGTTGGTGCGGCGCCCGCAGTTCACGCTACTGCTCATCGGGCCGCTTGGCGATGACCTCTCCATAGCATCGGTCGCTGCGGATGTGGTTGTCGAGGCGACGCGCGCAAGCAGCGGCACCTTGGTTCTCATCCAGGCGAGCGAGCCCGTGGGCCCGACGTTCACGACGGACGGCCGACCCATGGTCGAGATCCCGATTTCCACGATCACCACCTGAGGACTTACGACATGGGTACCTATACCGGGCGCGATGTCATCGTCAATTTCGCGATTGCCGACGAGAGCGCCGATCCGAGCGGCCTGACCTTCAAGCGGCTGGGCATGATGCGCGGCAAGAGCATGAAGACCACCTGGGACACCGTGGACACCACGGCGGACCAATCCCCCGACTTCACCAAGACCAACCTGGTCACGTTCAAGTCCTGCGAGTTCTCCGGCGACGGCGTCTCGTATGACGATGACCTGTTCAACCAGGAAGAGTTCAAGGCGCACGTCATCAGCCCCGGCGCCGGCACCGCGAACCAGCCGAAGGTGTGGATGCAGGTCATCTACCCGAATGGCTCGCAGTACGAGGGCCCGTTCATCGTCTCCGAATGGACCGACGACAGCCCCTACGCCGATGCCGCCACCTGGAGCATGACCGCGTCCAGCAACGGCGCCGTCGTCTACACCCCGCCGACCCCCTAAGGAGTAGCCCATGGCTGCCATCGCTTCCATCAACGCCAAGCAGAACGGTGCCTTCGCCGCGGCGATCTCCACGCTGACGGCTGACGACACCATCACCTTCAACCCCGGCAAGAAGCAACTGCTGGTGCTGACCAACACCACCGGCGGCGCGCTGACCGCGACGGTCGACGGCGCGGACGGCACCACGGTCTCCGTCCCCGGGCTGGGCAACGTGAGCGTCGCCGCCGGCCTGGCCATCGCAGTCCCCGCCGGCGAGTCGCGCGCCGTGGTGCTCTCCACCATCAGCGCCTACCTCAAGGGCGTCGTCCACCTGCTCGGCGGCACCGGCCTGAAGGCCCAGCTCTTCGACCTCTGATGCTGGTCGAGGCCGGATTCGTCCGAGCCGTGGACAGCGACGGGCGGGAGTGGACCTTCCGCCCGTCGCTGGGTCGTATTGCCTCGCTGGGGACACCCCATGAGATCGTGGCCATATACGCCGGACTCCACGGGCCCAAGGCCGCAACGGAAGCGGCCTATGTCCTGGCTTGTCTGTGCGATCAAGAAGATGCCTCGCCGCTGATCGGTCACATCGCCGAGGGCGGCGAATGGGTGGCTGGTTTGATGCCTCCCGATGAGCAGGTGATCATTGCCAGGCACCTGATGCAGCACGGCATCGTCGGGAAGGCGAGCCCTGGGAAGGGCGGTGGCAAGTACTCAGATCGCTTCGACGCGAGCGAGTACATCAGTGCCGCCCGTGTGCACCTTCGGCTTTCCAGCGCTGACGCGGAAGCTCTGAGCATGACCGAGTTTCAGACCATGTTCGAGATGAAGTATCCCGAGCAGAGCGGGAAGGGCAAGGAGAGGGACGTTCCATCCCGGGACGAGTATCGAGAGCGAATCCGGAAGATGGAGGCCAAGCATGGCGGTCAAGGTCGGTGAGTTGTACTACGAGGTCACCCTCGACACGCAAAAGCTGATCAACGGGAATCGCCAGGTCGACAAGGAACTCAGGCAGACCTCCGGTTCGATCGAGAAGCTCGCGACGTCGCTGACCGCAGTGGTCAGCGCGATCAAGCTGTACGCCGCCGCCGCTGCGCTCGTGAAGGGCGCGAACCTGGCAGATGAGATGCGCATGCTGGCGGTGCGGGTTCAGGTTGCCGCCGGCGGAATCGAGCAGGGGGCCGACGCGCTGCGATCGCTCCAGGCCATCAGCACAAAGACGCAGACGGCCCTTGCATCCAACGTCGACGTCTTCTCACGCCTGAACCAAGCCATCCTCCAGATGGGCGGGACGCAGCGCGACACCTTGGCATTGACTCAGACGCTGGCGCAGGCGATCAAGGTTTCCGGGGCCTCTGCGGAAGAAGCGAAGAACGCCATGCTGCAGTTCGGCCAAGCCCTTGGCTCTGGCAGGTTGCAGGGCGACGAACTGCGCTCCCTAATGGAGAACGCGCCGTATCTGATGCGGCAACTCGCTGACGCGCTCGGCGTGCCGATCGGTGCGCTGAAGAAGCTTGGCGAAGAGGGGAAGCTGACCTCCGACGTCGTGACCAACGCGCTGTCAAAGGCCGCCGCGAAGATCGATGCCGACTTCAAGCAGTTCCCCCAGACACTTGGCGGAGCGTTCACCGTTGCCGCGGACGCCGCTGCGCGTGCCAATGAGAAGCTCGACGAGCTCACTGGCACGAGTACCGCTTTGACTGGCATCGCAAAGGGAGTGGGAGAGGCCTTCGACTTTCTCGCCACTCTGTTTGGTCAGTCGACCAATGAGGCCGACAAGCTCGGGCGCAATAAGTCGATCCAGACCTGGGCGGACGGAACCGTTCGAGTGCTGTCCTACGTCCTGGACGCCGCCGACTTCGTCACGCGAGTCTTCCGCGAGCTCGGGACGATGATCGGTGGCGTGGCGGCTTCCGCAGCGAATGCCGCGCAGGGCAAATTCGCGGCTGCAGCCCAGACCTTGAAGGACACCTTCAAGGACGTCATGGCCTTCAGCGATCCGACGTACGCGGGTGTGCGTCTTAGGCAGCAGCAGGATGCTCTGAAGATGACGCCCGAGGCGGACCGCATGGATCGCGCGGCAAGCGGCTCCGGTGGCCCGCGGTCCAAGCTGAAATCTCCCGTCGATGACGACGCCGGGCGAAAGCTCAAGGCGCGCGCCGAGGCTGCGCAGGCGTACTACGAGGGCCTGGTGGCGGAGAACAAGTTCGCGCTGGAGAAGATCGACGCGGAGGAGCGCAAGGCCCTGGCCGACAACTCGCGCCGCATGGCCGAGGACAAGAACAACGCGGGCGTGTACCTGAAGGCGCGGCAGGAGATCGTCGCCAAGTTCGCTCGAGAACGTGCTCTCCTGGAAGAGAAGACCACCCAGGAGGTGGCGGATCTCAACATCGCGATCACCACAGACGAGGAGCAGAAGATCGGCCTCATCCGCGATGAGGCATTCCGCCGCGCCGAGGCCGAGGAAAAACTCGGTGTGAAGACGCACGACGAGGCGGAGCGCGCGAAGACGCTAGCGGCGTTCCAGGCGGCGCAGGCGCGCGCTGCGATCAACGAGCGGCTCGACCAGACGATTGCTGAGAACCGCATTGCGGCGACGACAGACGAGATCACCCGGATCGACCTGATCCGACAGGAGTCTTTCCGACGCATCGACGCGCAGGCTCGGGCCGGCGTCATAACGCACCAGCAAGCTGAGGCGGAGAAGGCTCGTGCAACCATCGAGGCGCAGAACGCCGTCCGCCAGCAGGTCCTCAGCGTCAACCCTCTGGCAGCGCTGCAGCAGGAATACGAGCAAAAGCTTGCGATCGTCAGGTTCTATGAAGAGCAGATGGCGAAGGCTGGTGTCGACGGCGAGGCCTTTGTGCAGGCCAAGCGGACGGAACTCGCCTACCAGTTCCAGCAGCAGCGCCAGGCGCTCGCTGAAGCCGAGTTCGCCAGCCAAGGCCTGGCCAATCAGACGCTGATTCAGGGTCTCGACGCTCTTGAGAGTTCGGCGACCAGTTCCATCACCGGTTTGATCACCGGCACGATGACCGCGACCGAGGCCATGCGTGGTCTTGCCAACACCGTGCTCAACGAGGCGGTCGGCGCGCTGGTTCAGGTCGGCGTCCAGACCATCAAGAACGCGCTCATCGGCCAGGCGGCGGAGAAGGCGCAGATGGCGACCAAGGCGGCCAACGCCGCGCTGTACACGACGGCGGTGACGGCACAGGTAGGCGCCACCACGGCGTTGGCGGCGCAGAACGCATTCATGGCGACGGCCGCGATTCCAATCATTGGACCAGCTCTTGCGCCGGCCGCCGCCGCCGCCGCCGCCGCCGCCGCTGGCGCACTTGGCGCGCCGGCGATTGCAGCGGCACCGGTGGCCGGCGCGCGGATGTACGGTGGCGGAGTGGAGGCCGGCTCCCTCTACCGTGTTGGTGAGAATGGGCCTGAGATGTACACCGCAGCCAACGGGAACCAGTACATGCTGCCGGGCCAGCGCGGGCAAGTGACTCCGAACGATGAACTCGCGGGTGGAAAGATCAATCTGCAGGTGGTGGTGAACAACAGCCACCCGACCGCCCAAGTGACCGCGCAGGTGGACGACACAGGCAGGGTGGTTCAGATTGCCGTCGCGGAAGTCGCAGGCCAGATCGCGAGCAACAGCGGTCCAGTGTGGTCGGCTATGCGCAGCAGCACCAACGTCGCAGGCCGGCTGTGATGGGGCTGCCTAGCATCAGGTGCTATGCCTGAGGCCTATCCGTTCACCCTACCGTCGTTCCTGAAATCGGGGAAGAGTCGCAGTCAGCCGGCGAAGTTCTCGCAGGCGGATCCGCGCCGCGGACCGGGGTACAAGCAGGGGACCGGCACTGACGTTCCTGTGTTCTGGGACCTGACATTCCTGTTCAAGCCGGACGAGGCCATCGCGTTCCAGCTCTGGGGAACGCAGAAGCTGAACAACTGGATGGACGACTTTGTCATGCCGATCCGAACCGAGTTCGGTCTGCTCGACCATGTGTGCAGCTTCCTCCCCGACACGCTGCTCCCGGTCAACGAGGATGGACCACTGTTCCGCTACACGGCCAAGATCATGGCCCGCGCGCAGATCATCCCGGATGCGTTCAAGGACGCCGCTGATCTCATCATCGGCTTGCCAAACTGGCGCCTTTGGGCGGACTACCTGGACGTGACCGTCAACCAGGCGATGCCGGAGGCCTGATGGATCGCCGAACCTACTGGGCGACGAAGAGCCCGCTGCCGGCCTATCACGCGATCACGTTCTCGCACCCATCGTTCGATGCGCCTTTCCGTCTGGTCGCAAACCAGTTCGAGCCGGTCACGCTTGGCGGCCAGGTCTTCACGCCGGCCGGGATGACACTCAAGCAGCCGGACAAGAAGAGCGACGCCCAGCCGAAGTTGACGCTGTCGTTCCCGCGCCAGCAGGCGGGGCGGGCGTTCAAGCAACAGATGCGGCGCATCGTCGGCGCTGCCGCTCTTGATCCAATTGCGGTGAACTACTCCGTCTACTTGGGCGACACGGTCACGGCCCAGGTGACGTGGGACCTGTTCGTCGCCGACGCCAACGGGATCGGCTTCAACAACGATGCGGTCCAGGTGACGGCGACGATCGACAACCCGATGCGACGCGACGTTGGGCCGATCTACGACCCTGCCATCTTCACGGGCCTCGAGATTCTGTAGGGCCACTCCCTAGCATCCCCTCGGGTGCAAGCCTTGATGACTCCCGCCGAGTTCGTGAACCGCGCTGTCGGCGTGCCATGGGTTAAGTGGCGATCCGACTGGCGAGGGATGGACTGCTTCGGGTGCGTGGTGCTTTGGTTCCGTGAGGTGCTCGGGGTGGAGGTGGGCCCGGTGCCAGAGATGGACATCGAGGCTGGTTTCCACTCGCTGCCGCAATGGCGCGAATGCGATCCGGAGGCTGGGGCAACCGTCTGGATGGCGTGGCGCGACGGCGCGCCAACGCACTGCGGAGTCCTGCTGGACGCCCGCCGAGTGCTGCACGCCGAAGGAGGAGAAGGCAAGCCGGGATCCGTGCGCATCTCGCGTCTATCAGCGCTGCAGCGGGTCTACGGCGAAGCCAAGTTCTATCGGTACTCCACATGCTGAGCATCTATAACGACCCGTCGGGCGCCACGGGCGCCGAACACTATCGCTGGGACTACGGGATCTCCATCCAGGCAAACATCGAGCGCCACCTGGCCAGCGGCGCATCGTGCGAGGTCTACATCAACGCGGAGCGCGTCGACCCGGCCACCGATGACCGCATGGAACGTCTGCCTACGGTCGCCGACCAGGTCCGCGTCTGCCGGCGGCCTGAAGGGTTCGACCCGCTGACCATTCTGGTGGCGGCGGCCGTCGCGGCGCTGATCGTCTCGGTGGCCCTCATCCCCAAGCCGCCGAGCGTGGCGGGCGCCGGCAAGGACAGCCCCAACAACTCGCTCACGGCCCAGTCCAACGTCGCGCGCGCCTACCAAGCGATCCCGGACGTCTACGGCTTCCGCCGCGTCTGGCCGGACCTGATCCAACCCAGCACGATCGAGTACGTCAACCACATCAAGTACGTCACCGAGTGGCTCTGCGTCAGCCGCGGCGATGGGAGCATCAGTTCGGTCCAGTACGCGGAGACCCCGATCACGGACATCGTGGGCGCGAGCTACGAGGTGTTTCCTCCGGATGCTGGGGCGGGCTATCCCGAGCTGCGCTCTACGACCTTGCGCGACGTCATTGAGACCTTCGCCAGCGACGAGGTGAACGGCCAGGAGATCGTGTATCCAACCGGAGCGGTGACGGTCACTCCGGTCGGGTCGTTCAGTGCAACAGCTGGATCTACCTCGCTGAGCATCACCGTCCCCGACGCGTCCAACCTGGCCCCTCTCAAAGCCCTAGCTGGCACAGGATCGGCGCGCGTCACGTTCACCTACGGGGGCGGGCCCACCGTGTTCGACCAGACCTGCGCCGTGGCGTCCTTCAGCGTGACGGGAAGCAATGCGACGTTCATCTTCACGTCGTCTACCTGGGCGACGACCGAAGCGGGATCACTGATCGACTTCAGCATCACGCCGCAGACCGCCACGTCCTACACGACGATCGGCCCCTACACGTTGCCCGTGGACTGCGGCCGGATTCGGTGGAACACCGTCTTCCTGCGCGGCCTCAAGGGGACCGTGGCGATCAAGGCCTCGTGGTGGAAGGTTGATTCGAGCGGCCTCGAAGTGCCGGGCACGCGCGAGACCCAGACGAACAGCTATACCGCCGACACCTACGACGCGCGGTACTACACGAACACCGTGACGCCGGCCGCGGGAGTCGGTCGGTACCGGTGCGAGTTCAGTCGCCAGACCAACCAGATCGGAGACCAGGGCACGGATGTCGCCAAGTTGGAGGAGCTGTATGCCGTTCGCTACTACGCGACCAAGACACTTCCAGGCGTCACTGTGATCCGAGTGACCACGAAGGCCACGAGCGAGGCCACCGGCTTCAGCGATCGCAAGTTCAACCTCCGGTGGTTGCGCAAAGTGCGCGCGCTCGACAGCGACGCGATCAGCACCTCGCGCAACTTTGCCCGCGCGATGGCGCACGTCTGGACGCTAGCCGGCTACGACATCAGCGGCATCGACGTGGAGACGCTGGCCGACATCAACGACCGGCTGGGAGAGACATCACCGCTGCTGCGCTTCGATGGCAGCTTGGACGACGCGGACATGAGCTTGGGCGAGCGGATGGCGCTGATCGCCAATCACGCGCGATGCGTGGTCTGGCGAGATGGAACGAAGTGGACCGTCAGTCGCGACGAGAGGAAAGACGAACCGGAGGTCCAGTTCGACTACCGGAATCTTTCCAGCGGAGGCAACTCTACGATCAACTTCTCCGCCCAGATGCCTGACTCGCACGATGGCGTCGAGGTCGAGTTCGTAGACGAGGTATCGCAGAGCAAGAAGTCATACATTCGCCTGGCCATCAGTGCAGGAGCCATCGTGGAGTCGTCGAGCGCGAACCCGTCGAAGGTGAAGCTTCCTGGCTGCACGACTCGCGACCAGGCTATGAACCGCGCCCAGTTGGAGATCCGCCGACTGCTCTACCAGCGCGAGAACGTGAGCGACACCGCGTTGGCGGACGCCGGATCCATCGGTCCGGGAAGCCTGGTCCGCTACATCGACCCCAACGACTTCGCGGGCGATGATGGGCTGCAGGGCGGTGAGGTCATATCCATCGCCGGCCTGATCATCACGACCAGCGAACCGCTGGACTGGAAGGGTGAGATCGACGGCCGCCTGATCGTGACCGGAACGGATGGCCGCAGCTCCGCGACGGTTCGTTGCTGGCCTGTCGACGGGGATCTCTATGCCGCGCGCCTGGAGTCTGTCCCGCCGAATCTCTATGTCTCCGACGCTGCGCGCCAGTGCGGCTCGCGCTATGCCTTTGGTCCGGGCGTTTCGGACGCGGAGCTCGAATCAGCTGGGCTCTTCACCATCACGGCCGCCAAGCCCGAGTCGGATGGGACGACCGTCTCCATAGCATGCACACGCTATGACGCGCGCCTCTACGAGTTCGATGCATGACGACGCCTAGCACCACTCCGATCCCCAGCAAGCTCCCGCAGGACCTGCTGTTCAATGCGGAGAAGTTGGACGAGGGCGTCAATAGCTCGGCCCAGACCTACACAGATCGGTTCGGCACCAATCGCCTGACGGTACAAGGCTCGATCGATACCTTCCGGGCCATCAACCCACGCGGCGCGTGGGCGACCGGTACCGTCTACGCGGCGCGCGACGTCGTTACGAACGGAGGATCGTGGTGGATCTCCCTTGATGGACACACCGCGGGCGCGACGTTCGCGGGTGACCAGGCGGCGCACTGGCGACCGTATCAACTGCTCACCGGTGACGTGACGATCGTGGTCGCCGGCGGTGTTGCAGACCGGGCCCAGTTGGCAGCGGCGGATGCGATCGGGCGACCGATCGCCATCATCGGCATCGCAAAGTGCGAGTCGCCGCTGACGATTACTGCCCCGCTGGTGGACAGCTTCAAGCAGATGTTCACGCTGGACAGCCAGCACCAGATTGGAAATGGCTGCATCAACCGGCCGGAGTGGTACGGCCCGAGCGGCACTGATGCCGGCGTGATCCGCTACGCAGTGAATACCACGCTGAAAGCGACGATCCCGCTCCGGACCGGCTACTCCTACCGGTCCGGCTACGACACGGCAACGGCAGCCATGTTTACCAACCGCGGCGGAACGCCGGGCGTTGATTACATGATCAAGCCCAATATCACGATCCAGGGTGAGCAGTTGCCAGACTATGTCGGCACGCCTGGAGCGGAGACAGGATTCACGAACGGAGCTGTCATTCGTGGCCGCTTCTTCGTGTCCTCTGAGGCGGAGAACTTCTACATCGACAACGTCGGCATTGACGTCAGCGCAGCGGTGAACACGGCGCTATACGGCGGGGCGGACTCAGATGGGATGTGCATCGTTCAGGTCAACAAGAACACGCCCCTGATCGGTAAATCTGGACGCATGGGCCGCGTTCGTGTTCTCGGCCCGGGAGGCGCGACCCTGGGTCACGGGATCCTCCTGGAGGCGCTGGACAAGGTCGAGTTCGATTATCTGGAGTCGCGCCGGCATTACCACAACATCGTGGTGAAGGCCCGCAATGTCAACGGCACCGCAGCGATCGGCCTGGAGGCGTCGGGCGAGTCGGTGATCATCAAGTCCGACAGCTACGCCCCGATGGCAAACGTACGCATCGCTCTGGTCGATGCGCGGTCTCTGGATGCCACCGTGGACACGACGGCCGGCCTGATCGTGGAGGCGACCACCGCCTCTGGCAGTAATGTGCAGATCGGCCAGTTGATCACCAGCAAGAAGGCCAACGGCGTCATCGCGCGCTCGCAGCCGGGCTTCACGCTCAGCAACGTCACGATCGGCAGCCACGAGAGCAGCGATTGCCCGATCGGTGTGTTCCTCTCCGGTGATGTGCGAGGCTTCAAGCAAGTTAGCGGTTCGATCGAGAACGCGACCGTTGGTGTGGAAATCGATGGGACCTGCACAGACGCCAGCAACGCCATCCTGAACACGCGCATCAAGAACGTGACAGATGGCTTCCGGCTGCGCGGCCGGATCGTTGCCGACAACATCGACTTCGACACGGTCACGGGATATGCCCTGAACTACCAAACCGTCGCGGCGCGGATCCGCCTGGGGCGCCGCACCCTCACCAGCGTCGCCGCCTTCTGGCCGCTGTCGTTCAACCTAGTCGCGCCTTGGGTGAACGAAGGCAACGCGGCGAATCCGACGTTTGACGTGACCCTTGAGAACAACCAGGTCCGCCTGTCGGGCTACATCAAAGGGGGCACAGCCGCCACTTTCGTCACCGGCTTCTCGACCCAAATGCGGCCGGCGAAGAACACGGCGCGCTCGACCTTCGGACGCAATGGCGCCACCAGCGTGTTGCAAGAGGTGCAGATCGTGCCGAACGGAGACCTGCAATTGCCGGCATATGCCTCGGCGCCCACCTACATCTCGCTTGAGGGCGTGTCTTGGGATGTCCCGTTCTAACGGGATCACGTGAGGGAGGAAGCAGAAATGAAGCAAGAACTCAAAGACATCGCAGTCGAGGTAGCAACGAAGACCGCGCCGGCCGGCGGCCTGCTGGCGTGGTCAACAGACTGGCTCTCGCAGATCAACTGGAACGTCTTTCTTGGCGCCGTGCTGATCGTGCTGCAGATCCTGTACCTGCTGCGCAAGTGGTGGCGCGAGGAGACCAGCTTCGGAGTCTGGATGCGCCGCAAGGTCGGCGCGCCGGTTGTCAGCAAGCCGATGGAGCTGGACGAATGAACAAGCTCAAGGCCGTCGCCACGGCTTCAGCTGCGGTCCTCGCACTCGCCGCGCCCGTGGTCATGACCTTCGAGGGCCTGCGCACGGACCCGTATCGCGACCCGGTCGGCATCCTGACGGTCTGCTACGGCGAGACGCACGCGCCGATGCGCCGCTACTCGCCGGCCGAGTGCCAGGACATGCTCGCCGCCTCGCTGGCACAGCACTGGCAGCAGATCGCGGCGTGCGTGCCGGCGGATGCGCCGGATCGCGTCAAGGCCGCCTCGGCGTCCTTCGCCTACAACGTCGGGCCCGCGGCCTTCTGCGGGTCCAGCATGTCCCGCAAGCTGCTCGCGCGCGACTACGCGGGCGGCTGCGCGGAGCTCTCCCGATGGACCTATGCCGGCGGCCAGCAGTTGCCCGGCCTCGTGAAGCGCCGCGCGGCCGAGCGTGCGCTGTGTGAAGGACGCGCATGAGCGAGAAGCCCACGAACCCGAAGGACGCCATCGGCGCCAACAAGCTGCCGCTGCACTTGTGGCCGCCGGCCGCCACCGCGTACGGCTGCATCGGCTTGGCCGAGGGCGCGCTGAAGTACGGGCGCGGCAACTGGCGCGAGGCCGGCGTCAAGGCGTCCATCTACATCGACGCCTGCAAGCGCCATCTGGACGCGTGGTTCGAGGGCGAGGAGTGCGCGCCGGACTCCGGCTCTCCGCACCTGTCCAACGCGCTCGCCTGCCTGGCCATCCTGGTCGACGCGAAGACCACCGGGAAGCTGATCGATGACCGCAACTTCAACGGCGCCGGCTACCGCGCGCTGGTGGAGCAGCTGACGCCGCAGGTCCAGCACCTGAAGGACCTCTTCAAGGACAAGTCGCCGCGGCACTTCACGATCGCCGACAACGGGAGCGCCGAATGAGCATCCTCGTCACGCTGGGCCTGCTGAGCTTCGTCTTCGTCGCGGTCTTCACCTGGCGGGCCTACACGCGCGCGCCCGGCGCTGGCCAGTCGCCGCGCAGCGCAATCATCGAGGCCTGGGCCAACATCGCCGTGGGCTTCTCGATCAACTTCGCGGCGAACCTGCTGATCCTGCCGCTTGTCGGCGCCACGCTGACGGCCGGGAGCAACTTCTGGCTCGGGTGGATCTACACCGCGGTCTCGATCGTTCGGCAGTACGTGATTCGGCGCTGGTTCAACGCGCGCCTCGTCGCGATGTCGAAGCGGCTGGCCGGGGAACGCCCATGAATCCCTACGCGATCCTCGGCGCCGCGCTCCTGGCGATCGCCGCCTACGGCGCCGGCCGCTGGGACGGCGGACGGCTGAAGGAGGGCGAGCAGGACCGCACGAAGCTGGCGGTCGAGGAAGCCGCGCGCGCCGCGCGCGAGTCCACCGCCAAGGCCATCGCCTCCATCAAGGTCCAGAACACCACCATCCAGCAGCGTCTGGAGAAAGAGGTCCGACGTGAACCGGTCTATCGTGATTGCCGCCTTACTCCTGGCGGGCTGCGCGACCTCAACGAAGCCCTCGCCGGCACCGGACCAGTCGCAGGTCCTGGCGGCGTGCCCGCTTCTGACGCCGCTCTCTGACGACACCATGGGCGCCGTCGTGCTCAAGCTGCAGCAGGTCGCCGGCCAGTACCGCGAGTGCCGCGCCGCGGCGCTTGGCGAGAAGGGCGCGCGATGAGCAAGCCGCCGCCCATGGTCCTCATCGAGTGGGAGGACGCCACGCAGCTCGACACCGGCGCCTGGGCCAGCAACGAGACGCCGGCATACACGCCGAAGCTGTTCCAGCAGGTCGGCTTCCTGCTGTCGGACACGCCGGAGGGCGTGATCGTCACCTCGGCGTGGTCGCCCGACATCGTGGCCACCCGCGACCAGATCCCGCGCGGCATGGTCCGCAGCATCCAACACCTCCAGAAACCGAAGGCCCGCTGATGCCGAAAGAAGACCTCAACGAGCTGCTCAGCTGGGCCACGGCGCGCGAGCGCGAGTACATCGAAGCCATCCAGGCGACGGGATCCCTGATGCGGGCGGCCGAGAAGCTCGGCGTCACCCGTGGCACCGTGCAAGGCGGCCTGCGCTACTTGCGAAAGCGCGCCGCGCGCCAGGGCTACAGCCCCGCCCACGACATGACCAAGACCGTCCCGGACGGCTACAAGGTCAAGGGCGTGTCCACCTACTACGACAAGGACGGGAAGGCCGCCGGCCAGTGGGTGAAGTCCAGCATCGACGAGGACCGCCAGGAGACCATCCGGCGCGCCGCGATGGAGGCTTTCGCGCAGACCCTGCCGCGCGTGAAGCCGCGCAAGGCCGCCGGTGACCACGCCGCATACAGCGCGCGCCTCATGGCCTGCTACCCGATCGGGGATGCGCATATCGGGATGATGGCCTGGCCGGAGGAGACGGGCGAGGCCTGGGACCTGAAGATCGCCGAGGAGATCCACACCTCCGCGATGGCCGCGCTGGTCGAGATGGCGCCGGCCTGCGAGGAGGCGGTGATCGTCAACTTGGGCGACTGGTACCACGCCGACAACATGGAGGGCGTGACCACGCGCTCCGGCCACCGCCTGGACATGGACAGCCGCTACGCCAAGATGGCGCGCACCGGCGTGCTGATCATGCGCACGATGGTCGAGACCGCGCTGTCGAAGCACAAGAGGGTCCGCGTGATCAACGCCGTCGGCAACCACGACGACACCGGCTCGCTGATGCTGAGCATCTGCCTGGCCAACATCTACGAGCACGAGCCGCGGGTGATCGTCGACACGAACCCGACCCCGTGCCACTACATCCGCCACGGCGCGACCTTCGTGGGCGTCCACCACGGCCACAGCATCAAGCCCGAGCGGCTGCCCGGCGTCATGGCCACGGACCGCCCGAAGGACTGGGGCGAGACGACGCACCGCTACTGGTGGATGGGCCATGTGCACCACCAGTCGGTCATGAAGGATCACCCGGGCGTCTCCGTCGAGTCGTTCCGCACCCTGGCCGCCAAGGACGCCTATGCGACCTGGGGCGGCTACCGGGCGCCGCGCGACATGAAGGTGATCCTGCTCCACGATCAGCACGGCGAGGTCGGCCGCTACACGGTCACGCCGGAGATGCTGGCGGAGGTGTGATGCGCTCGAACTGCCTCATCTTCGCGCTCGCCTTGTACTCGCGGCGCCGCCGCAAGGCGGGATGAGGTTTACTTGAGCCTTCGGCGGTCGCGCTACGGCCGCTTCCCGCACTTCCTGGTCATGCGCCGCCGCCGCGACGGCCTGTTCCGCGCCGTCAGCTTCAAGCCCGTCGATCCGACCGAGCGCAAGGTGCCACCGCCGGTCTTGGAGGGCCGATCGCGATGGGGCGACCTGTAGGCACCTGAAATCGAGCCGTATCGGCTCAGCGCTTGATTTCACGAGCCTACAGCTTGCCGGCGCGTACCGCGGCGTTGACGCCCAGCCGCGCGACCTTCGCCTCAAGGGCGGCGCGGTCCGCCGGGTGATCAGGTCGGCCCCCCGAAAGCACCACAGTCCCTTCCGTCGATCCGACCTGCGGCCAGAAGCCGTGCGGCAGCGGAGACCGACGGACCTCGGCCTCCGCGAGCTCTTGAATCCGCTCGAGGCGGCGCCGCGCTCGGTCGATCGCTACGCGTGCCGGGCTGCCGCTCTCCAGCGGCTCCGGCTGGCCACCATCAGACGCGCCAGGCTCGCCGCGCCAGAAGGCGCACCCCTGCCGTGGGATCACCGCCATGGCGTTGCTGGTAGGCAGGAGGCACATGCCGTGAGGATTCTCGGCCATGAGGTAGCCGAACCAGTGGCAATGCCAGCAGGGCCGCGGGTCCATCCACATCGGTTGCGTGCTCATACTGTATGTTTGTACAGCATTTGCCGCCGGTGTAGAAGGCGGGGCCGTTAGAAGAAGGTCGATACGTTAGAAATTCGGCCAGGAAATGAAAAGAGCCGCAAGGCAAAAAAGCGTTGCGGCTCAATGTGTTAGGTGGTCGGGGCGGCGGGATTCGAACTCGCGACCCTCTGCTCCCAAAGCAGATGCGCTACCAGACTGCGCTACGCCCCGACGAAGCCTCAGATTGTAGCGTGGAATTTCCCTCCCTCTGAAGAACGATTCGAAATCGCTCTTTGAGGGGACTCGCGCTCAGTCCGACAGCTTCTGAGCGAACTGCCAGCCCAGTTCCGCCATCGGCTTCGCGCCGGCTCCCGCCTCGCGCGCCTGCGCGCTCGACGCCGTGCCGTCCTCCACCCGCTTGGCAATGCCCTGCAGGATCGCGCAGATCCGGAACAGGTTGTAGGCCAGATAGAAGTTCCAGTCCTTCATCACGGCGCCCGCATCCCCGCGCCCCGTGCGCTCGCAGTAGCGGCGCACGTAGTCCAGCTCGCCCGGAATGCCCAGCGGCGCCAGATCCACGCCCCCCAGTCCGCGCGCCGCACCGCTCTTGCGGATGTGCCACGACATGCAGTGGTAGCTGAAGTCCGCCAGCGGATGCCCCAGCGTCGAGAGCTCCCAGTCCAGCACCGCCAGCACGCGCGGCTCCGTCGGATGGAACACCAGGTTGTCCAACCGATAGTCGCCATGCACGATCGCCACCTCGCGCTCGTCGCGCGCGGAGTCCGGAATGTGCGCCGGCAGCCACTCGATCAGCCGGTCCATCGCCTCGTTCGGGCCCGTGATCGTCGCCTGGTACTGCTTGCTCCAGCGGCCGATCTGGCGCTCGAAATAGTTGCCTGGCTTGCCGTAGCCCTCCAGGCCCGCCGCGCGGAAATCCACCCGATGCAGCGCCGCGATCACGCGGTTCATCTCCTCATAGATCGCCGCGCGCTCCCGCGCCGCCATGCCCGGCAGCGTCTGGTCCCACAAGACCCGGCCCTGCATGAACTCCATGACGTAGAACGCCCGGCCGATGACGGCCTCGTCCTCGCACAGCGCCAGCATGCGCGGCACCGGCACGTCGCTGCCCGACAGCGCCCGCATCACCGCGAACTCGCGCTCGATCGCGTGCGCCGACGGCAGCAGCTTGGCCACCGGCGCCGGCTTGGCCCGCATCACGTAGGTCGCGCCCGGCGTGATCAGCTTGTAGGTGGGATTCGATTGGCCGCCCTTGAACTGCTCGATCGTCAACGGGCCGGCGAAGCCCTCGATCTCGCGCGCCAGCCAGGCGGCGAGCGGCTCGGCGGCGATCGGTTGCGACGGGGCACGGGTGCCGGTGAATGCGTCGTCCACAAGGTCTCCTGAAGTGGTTCTCTACGGGTGTCTCGAGCCCTCGCCCGAGCACGCCGCGCAGACCCGCGGCGCGCTCAGCGGTTGGCGATGGCCAGCAGCTTTTCCTTGCTCAACACCACCAGCCGCGTCGGCTCCACGCGCACCGCGCCCTCGCGCTCGAAGCCCTTGAGCTCCTGGTTCACGCGCTGCCGCGACGCGCCCAGCAGCTGCGCCAGGTCCTCCTGCGCCAGCTGCAGGCCGATGCGGATCTCCTCGCCCTGCGACACGCCGTAGCTGCGCGCCAGCAGCAGGATCTGCTTGGCCAGGCGCGAGGCCAGGGGCCGGGTGTTGAGGTCTTCCACCTGATCGAACATCAGCCGCAGCCGCCGGCAGTTGAGCCGCAGCAGCGCTTCGTACAGCTCCGTGTGGCGCTGCAGCAGGTCCTTGAAATCGGGCTTGCGGATCACCAGCAGCGTCGTCTCGCCATGCGCGCTCGCATCGTGCGTGCGGGGCAGGCCGTCGAACAGCGCGATGTCCCCGAACCAGATGCCCGGCTCCACATAGGTCAGCGTCACCTGCTTGCCCGACAGCGAGACCGAGCTCACCCGCACCGCGCCGCGCGCCACGCCGATCCATTCCTCGGCCGGCTCGCCGCGCACCGACATCAGCGCGCCGTCGGCGAGACGTCTGACCGTGGCGCGCGCCAGAATGTCGCTGCGCAGCGGCAGTGACAGCTTGGAAAACCACGGCCCCGTCTCGATGTTGTTGCGTTCGGAAATTGTAAGAACCGAGCTGTTCATGCTTTGTCGCTGGCGTGACAGGCCAGCCGTCTCCTGGAAGATGCGGACGGACCGCGTGCGTCGCGGCCTTCTATCGGCCTATTGTGAGGGACGCGCGCCGGCCCCGCCGGCAAGCGCGCCGCGGCGCGAATGATGCGCGGGCGATGCGCATCCGGGGCGAAGGAGGGCCGTTTTTCCGGGTTTGTCCCGGGGAGCGCCGTGCTAGAGTGAAACGCAACTCCAACGAGCAAACAGCGGGAATGGATCGAGATCATCACGACCCGCGCGGCGTGTTGCCGGCGCATAGCGTTCTCGTGCTTGCCCTCCTCACGGTATCGGCGCCAGCGGCCTGGAGCCTGGGCGTCGGCCGACCCCAGGCCGCGTCGTCCCTGGGCCAGCCACTGAATCTGCTGTTCCCCGTCCAGCTCAATCCGGGCGAATCGCTGACCCCCGACTGCGTCCGCGCGGAAGTCTCCGCCGGCGACAACCCGCTCTCCGCCACCGGCCTGCACTGGCAGATCGAAGGCGAGCCCGGCCGCGTCACCGGCGTGCGCCTGCGCAGCGTGCAGCGCATCGACGAGCCCATCGTCGCCGTGCAGCTCAGCGTGGGCTGCGCCTCGCGGCTGACGCGCCAGTACACCGCCTTCATCGATCCGCCGGGCCTGAACACCGAGCCGATGGCCGAGGCCGGCCCGCCGCCGATGCCCACGGTGTCGCCGGCGTTGCAGGCGCAGCGCGAGGGCCAGGTCGTGCGCACGCCCGAGTCCTCCGCGAGCGTCGCGCCGGCATCGGGCTCCGGCCTGGCGCTGGCCGCCGCGGCGAAGCCGGAGGTCTCGAGCACGCCCGAGCGGACCCGCCGCGCGCGCCGCTCCGCCGACGGCGCCGAGACCTCGCCCCGCCCGGCCGCTCAGCGGCCGCTGCGCGAATCGAAGGGCAGCCGCGAGGCGCCCGCCATCGCGCGCGCGTCCGCGCCGCGCCTGGCGCTCGAACCCGCCGAGGCGCTGCAGAGCCCCGCGCCCGCGCTGCTGGCCGCGGAGGCCGCCGCCAGCGCCGCGAGCGCCGCTGAGCAGGCGCGCGACCAGATGCTGGCGATGCAGAAGCAGATCGCCGACATGCAGGCCGAGCAGAAGCGCACGCTGGCCGCGATGAACACGCTGCGGCAGGAGCTGCAGGCCGCGCGCGAGCGGGCCGCCAGCCAGGGCGGCGGCGCGTCGTCGGCCTGGGTGCTGGGCTTGAGCCTGCTGAGCCTGGCGCTGGCCGCGAGCAGCCTGCTGCTGTGGCGCAGCAATCGGCTGCAGAAGCGCGACGCGCGGCACTGGCTGACGGACTCGCGGCACAGCGAGCAGGACCTGGCCGAGGCGCCGCATCCGCCGGTGCCCACGGGCCCGTCGCCGTTCACGCCGACCGACCCGCAGAGCTCGCCGGCGCCGCTGATGTCGCATGTCTCGGTGGATGGGCCGCCGGTCTCGTCCGCGCCGACCACTATCCCGATGCCGCTGAGCGTGGCCGAGGAACCCGCGCGTCCCGCGCCAGTGGCGCCCCCTCCGCCACGCGTGCCGGCGCGTCCGCCCACCACGGCGGCCGACGACGCGCTGGATGCGCTCGCCGCGCTCGACGCGATGGAGCCGCTCAGCCTGCAGCTGGACCGCGACGAGACGCGCCCGGCCCCGTTCACCTCGGACCTGGGCGCGCCCGGCGGCATGGTGACCGTCGAGGAACTGATCGACCTCGAGCAGCAGGTCGACTTCTTCATGGTGCTGGGCCAGGACGACGCGGCGATCGAGCTGCTGTCCTCGCGTCTGAATCTGCGCGACGCGGCCAGCGGGCTGCCCTTTCTCAAGCTGATGGAGCTCTACCAGCGCCGCGGCGACCGCGAGGCCTTCGACCGCGTCGGCGCGCGCTTCGCCGAGCAGTTCCACGCGCGTGCGCCGTCGTGGAGCGATGATCTCAACGAGGGCGATGGGCTGGAAGGGCATCCGGAGCTGATCGACCGGCTCGAGGCGGCGTGGTCCGAGCCCGAGGGCAGCATGAGCCTGCTGCAGGACCTGCTGTCCAAACATCAGGAGTACAGCGGCGATCTCGGCCTGCCGGCCTACCGCGACCTGCTGCTGCTCTACGCGGTGGCGCGCGATCGCGCCGAGCATGAGATCGACGGCAACGAGATCGACGTGGTACTGCCGCTGGACGCCACGTCGCATCCGGATCAGATGGCCACGATGGTGTGGCAGTCGCCGCCATCGGCGCCGGGCGTCGCCGCGGCGCGGGCCAGCCTGACGCAATCGATCGACCTGGACCTGTCGCTGGTCGAGGACGAGGTGCCGCGCGATCCCAAACGCCGCTGAAGCGCCAAGGCCCCAGAGCATCCGGGCGCGTGAGCGCCCGGGAGCGGCGGCCGCGCGGCCTCAGACCTTGCGCAGCCGCTCCAGCGCCAGATCGAGGGTCTCGTCCTTCTTCGCGAAGCAGAAGCGGATCACCTTCGCGTCGCTGCCGCGGCTGTAGAACGCCGACAGCGGGATCGCGGCGACGCCGATCTCGCGCGTCAGCCACTGGCACATCGCCATGTCGTCCAGCGCGGCCAGCGGCGCCGGCAGCGCGCCGTAGTCGACGCTCTGGAAATAGCTCCCGGGGCAGGGCCGCAGCGCGAAGCCGGTCCCGGCCAGGCCGGCGCGGAAGCGGTCGCGCTTGCGCTGGTAGAAGTCGCTCAGGCCCAGGTAGGGCGCCGGATCGCGCATGTAGGCGGCGATGCCGTGCTGCATCGCCGAGTTCACCGTGAACACGTTGTACTGGTGGACCTTGCGGAACTCCGCCATCAGCGGCGCCGGCGCCGCCACGTAGCCGACCTTCCAGCCGGTCACGTGGTAGGTCTTGCCGAAGCTCGACACGACGAAGGCGCGCGCCGCCAGCTCGGGCAGCCGCGACACGCTCTGGTGCTGGCCACCGTCGTAGACCATGTGCTCGTAGACCTCGTCGCTGATCAGCAGCGCCTCGGTGCCGTCGAGCAGGGCGGCGAGCTGGCGCAGCTCGTCCTCGCTCCACACCGCGCCGCTGGGGTTGTGCGGGCTGTTGATCATGATCGCGCGCGTGCGCGGCGTGATCGCGGCGCGCAGGCGGTCGAAGTCGGGGCGGAAGGTCGCCGGATCCAGCGCCACCGGCACCATCACCCCGCCCGCCAGCGCGATGTTGGGCGCGTAGCTGTCGTAGGCGGGCTCCAGCACGATCACCTCGTCACCGGGATGCACCACCGCCAGCAGCGCCGTCAGGATCGCCTGCGTCGCGCCGGCGGTGACGGTGATCTCGGTGTCCGCGTCGTAGGCGTGGCCGTAGAGCGTCTCGATCTTCGCGGCGATCGCCTGGCGCAGCGCCGGCACGCCCGGCATCGGCGGGTACTGGTTGTGACCGGCGCGCATCGCCGCGTTCACCGCGTCCAGCAGCGCCGGGTCGCCCTCGAAATCGGGGAAGCCCTGGCCCAAGTTGACCGCCTGGTGCTGCTGCGCCAGCGCCGACATGACGCTGAACACCGTCACGCCCAGATGGGGCAGGCGGCTCGCGGGAACGGGGGTGTGGACACGCATGGTCGGGAAACCTTCGGGATCAGGGATTCACAGGTCGTAGTCGCTGGCGTCGCCATTCATCGCGCGCTGCAGCAGCGTGCGGTTGAGTCGGTCCGACAGCAGCTCGGCGAAGCTGTAGACGTAGTTGCGCAGGTAGGCGCCGCGCTTGAACGCGATGCGGGCCACGTTCTGGCCCAGCAGGTGGCCCAGCGGGCGCGAGACCAGTTCGCCGCCGGGCGGGTCCTCGCGCACCGCCATCTCGGCCACGATGCCCACGCCCAGCCCCAGCCGCACGTAGGTCTTGATGACGTCCGAGTCGATCGCCTCCAGCACGATGTTGGGCGTCAGGTGGCGCTGCGCGAAGGCGCGGTCGATGCGGGTGCGGCCGGTGAAGCTCGGGTGGTAGGACACCAGCGGCTGCGAGGCCAGGTGCTCCAGGTCGATGCGCTCGAGCTGCGCCAGCGGGTGCTCCGCGCGCATCACCAGCACGTGCTGCCACTCGTAGGCCGGCAGCGTCACCAGCTCCTCGAATTGCGACAGCGATTCGGTGGCCAGGCCGACGTCGGCGGTCTCGTCGATCAGCATCTTCGCGACCTGGTCCGGGCTGCCCTGGTGCAGGCCGATGTTGACCTGCGGGAACTGCCTGCGCAGCTGCGTCACCGGCCCGGGCAGCACGTAGCGCGCCTGCGTGTGCGTGGTGGCGATCGACAGCGTGCCCACGTCCTGCTTGGAGTACTCCTCGCCGATGCGCTTGAGGTTGCCGACCTCGCGCATGATGATCTCGATCGACTTGAGCACCTGCCGCCCGGGCTCGGTGATGCTGCGCAGCCGCTTGCCGTGGCGCGAGAAGATGTCGACGCCCAGTTCCTCCTCCAGCTCCAGGATCGCCTTGGAGACGCCCGGCTGCGAGGTGTAGAGCGCCTTGGCGGTCTCGGTCAGGTTGAGGTTGCGGCGCGCGGCCTCTTGCACGAAACGGAACTGGTGCAGGTTCATGGCGGGGTCACGGCAGGGGAAGGACGGTCGGCGTGGCGGGGTTGAGCGGGTCGGCGGGGAGGGTGACGGCGGAGATCAGGTCCAGCGTGGCGCCCGCCATCGCGCGGATCACCGACGGCTGCTCGCCGATGGCGTCATGCAGCACGAACAGCACGCGCGGGTGCGCCGCGCGCAGCGACTCCACCAGCGGCGGCACGTCGCGGCGCACGTGGCCGCTGGCGCCCAGGAACATCGGCACGATCTGGATGCGCGTGCAGCCCAGCGCCGCCAGCGCGCCGGCGGCGGTGGCCAGGTCGGGCGTCATCAGCTCCAGGTAGGCCAGCGCGATCGGCAGCTCCGGGCGGCGCGCCTGGAGCTCCGCGGCGATGGCGTGGAAAGGCGCGGCCCAGGCCGGATCGCGGGCCCCATGGGCGAAGAGCAGCAGACCGTCCATCAGAGACCTCCCTGGATGCGCTGGGACGAAGCGGCCGGCGATCGGGTCATCGATAGCGGACCAGCCAGTAGAACGCGGCCATCGAGATGCCGAGATAGAGCAGGCTGGGCGCCGACGCGACCAGCCACGGCGTCCAGTCGCGCAGCAGGCCCAGGTGGCCCGTGATCGCGTTGAGCACCACGAAGCTGATGCCCAGCATGATGCCGCCGAACACCTTCATGCTGATGCCGCCCGAGCGGAAGTGCAGGTAGGCGAACGGCAGCGCCAGCGCCACCATCACCATGCAGGCGAAGGGATAGAAGGCCTTGCGCCAGAACTGGATCTCCGGCTGCGCCGAGGACTGCTCCTGCGACGACAGATGGCGCGTGTAGCGGTAGAGCTCCAGCGTCGACATGTTCCAGGTCGGCTGCACCGCCGCCGACACGACGCCGGAAGGGAGCTGGCTCTGCCACTCGAAAGCCGGCAGCAGGATCTCGCGGATGGCCGGGTTCTCGGCCAGCTTGTCCTGCGGCGCGGCCGGGTCCGCGGGCTGGGGCGCGGCCGCGGCCGGCCGGCTCAGCGGCGTCGGGGTGCGCGACCATTGCGTCACGCGCACGTCGTTCATCAGCCAGCGGCCGCCGGCGTCGACGGTCGCGTTCTTCGCCGTCAGCCGCGTCGACATCGCGCCCTTGCTGTCGAACTCGAAGACCAGCACGTCCTCCATCGCACCGTTCGCGCGCGCCCGGCCGACGTGGACCGCGTAGGTGAAATCGCCGTCGCGGTCCTTCATCCACGCGCCCTGCGCGTTGGTGACGCCGCCGCTGGCCGAGGACTTCAGCAACTGCGCCTGCTTGTCCGCCCAGGGGTTGACGAAGTCCCCGACGACGAAGGCCAGCACCGCGAAGGCCAGCGCCATCACGCTCAGCAGCCCGAGCGCCCGCTGCGGCCCGAGCCCGCCGGTGCGCAGGATGGTGAACTCGCTGGACTGCGCCAGCCGCGCCATGCTGAAGATCGTGCCGATCAGCACCGCGATGGGCATCAGCTCGTAGAAGCGGCCCGGCAGCTTCAGCACGCTGGACCAGATCGCCAGCCCGATGCCCAGGCCCAGGCGCTGGAAGCGGTCCAGGTCGTCGATGAAGTCCAGGAAGAAGAACAGCGCCAGGAACCCGGCCATGACCAGGGCGAAGGAGCTCAGGATGTCGCGGTACAGCAGCCGCCGCACGGTTCTCATGTGGGCACTCCCGGCGTGGACGAGGACATCGAGGCCGGCGCGATCACCGCGGCGGGCGGCGGCGCGAGCACCGTTTCCGCATAGGCGGGGTTGTCCGGCGGCGCCGGGAGCACGCCGCTGCGCGGCGCCCCCAGGCGCGCGCCCTGTTCGCGCCAGAGCAGCAGCAGCATCGTCACCGCGAAGGCGCCGCCATGCAGCGCCAGCAGCGCCGGGCCCAGCCTGGCCTTGCCGCCGGTCACCCAGGTCTGGGTCAGGTTGATCAGATTGAAATAGACCACGAACGCGAGCAGCGCGAACAGCAGGTTCCAGTTGCTCGCCCGCCGGGGATTGGTGGCCGAGATCCCGATCCCCAGCAGCACCAGGTTGAGGCAGCCCAGGATCATGCCGAAGCGCCAGGCCAGCTCGCCGTCGTTCTGCGGACCGCGATCGCGCAGCAGATCCAGCGTCGGCCGGGCCTTGGGCGCGCGGCTGCCGCCCACGCGCATCACCTCGTCATCGACCACCACCCGGTACTGCTGGAAGCGCGCCACCGACTTGTCGCCATTGCGCAGGTCGACGTCGTTGCGCTGCCCGTGTTCCAGCACCAGCACGCGCTGGTTGTCCTGGTACTGCAGCGCCCCGCGCGCCGAGGTCGTCACCGACTCCAGGTGCGGCGTGTTGTTCATGATGAAGACGTTGCGCGCGGCCGCCTCGTCGGCGGGATCGCGTTCGATGAAGAACACCCGCGAGCCGTCGTTGGAGGTCTGGAACTGCCCCGGTGCGACCCGCGACAGGTCGCTGCGTTGCTCGAACTGCTCGCGCAGCTGCGCGCTGTTGTCGTTGCTCCAGGGCCAGACGATGGTCATCAGCACCGCCACCACCACCAGCACCGGCGAGGCCATCGCCAGCACCGGCCGCACGAAGCGCGTCAGCCCCAGGCCGGAGGCGAACCAGATGGTCATCTCCGATTCCTTGTACATGCGCGCCAGCGACATGACGACCGCCACGAACAGCGACAGGCTCAGCATCACCGGCAGCTGCGCCAGCGCCAGGTATCCCAGCGACAGCAGCACATGCTGCGGGGCCACCGAGCCCTTGGCCGCCAGGCCGAGGGAGCGCACCAGCAGCATCGTCACGACGATGGTCAGGATGACCACGAAGGCCAATCCGAAACTGCGGGCGAGTTCTTTGCGTACTGATGAATCGAATAACATCCGGGCACTTTATCTACTTCTCGATATTATGGACTTTCGCTCTCAGATCGCGTCCCTCGACGCGCTGGCGTCGCACGGTGCCGACGCCCTGGTGCTGATCGTCGCGGGCGACAGCCTGCCGGCATCGCTCGACAAGACCGTGGCCGCGCTGGTCAAGGACGCCATCAAGCTGGGCGAGCTGGAGCTGAAGGCGGGTCAGGTCTTGACCCTGGTGCGTCCGGCCGGCCTGAAGGCGCCGCGCCTGGTGATCGCCGCCAGCGGCGCCGCCACGCTGAAGGCGGCCCGCTCCGCGCTGACCGCGGCGCTGGGCCAGATCAAGGGCAAGGGCGCCACGGGCGCCTCGATCGCCTACGCCGGCTTCGGCGCCGAGCTGACCGAGTCCCTGGCCGAGCAGACCGTGCTGGCCGCCCAGGACGCCGTCTATGTCTATCGCGAGACCAAGCCCAGCGCCCCCGCCGCGTCGAAGCTGACGAAGATCGCCCTGCTGCACGGCAAGGACGAGGCCAAGGCCGTCAAGGCCGGCCTGGCGCGCGGCCAGGCCATCGGCGCCGGCATCGCGGTCGCGCGCGAATGCGCCAACCTGCCGCCCAACGTCGCCACCCCGGCCTACCTGGCCGACCAGACCAAGGCGCTGACCAAGAGCCACGGCATCAAGGTCGAGGTGCTGGATCAGAAGGGCATCGAGAAGCTGGGCATGGGCTCCTTCCTGTCGGTGGCCAAGGGCTCCGACGTGCCGCCGCGCTTCATCGTCGCCAAGTACGAAGGCGCCGCCAGGACGCAGGCGCCGATCGTGCTGGTGGGCAAGGGCATCACCTTCGACTCGGGCGGCATCTCGCTCAAGCCGGGCGCCGGCATGGACGAGATGAAGTTCGACATGGGCGGCGCCGCCTCCGTGCTGGGCACGCTGCGCGCGGTGGCCGAGCTCAAGCCCAGGATCAACCTGGTCGTGCTGATCGCCGCCTGCGAGAACATGCCCAGCGGCCGCGCGGTCAAGCCGGGCGACGTGGTGACGTCGATGTCGGGCCAGACCATCGAGATCCTGAACACCGATGCCGAAGGCCGCCTGATCCTGTGCGACGCGCTGACCTATGCCGAGCGCTTCAAGCCCGCGGCGGTGGTCGACGTCGCGACGCTGACCGGCGCCTGCGTGATCGCGCTGGGCGGCGTGCGCTCCGGCATGTACGCGAGCGACGACGAACTGGCGGCGGCGCTGTCGGCCGCCGGCGAGACGGCGCTGGATCCGTGCTGGCGCCTGCCGCTGGACGACGACTACGCCGACGGCCTGAAGACCAACTTCGCCGACGTCGCCAACGTGGCCGGCCGCGAGGGCGGTTCCATCACGGCGGCGAAGTTCCTGCAGCGCTTCGCCTCCAAGTACCGCTGGGGCCACCTGGACATCGCCGGCACCGCCTGGAAGGGCGGCGGCGCCAAGGGCGCCACCGGCCGTCCGGTCGGCCTGCTGACGCACTTCGTGCTGTCGCAGGTCCGCTGAGCGCGCGGCGCATTCCTCGCAAGCTGACAAGGGAAGGGCAGGTCCGGTGACGGAGGTCAACTTCTATACCGGCGTGCCCGACCGCCAGATCTATGCCTGCCGCCTGCTGCGCAAGACGCAGGCGGCCGGGCTGACCGTGGGGGTGTGGGGGCCGATGCGCCTGCTGGAGCGGCTGGACCAGACGCTCTGGACCTTCGAACCCGGCGAGTTCCTGCCGCACCTGCTGCTGCGTCCCGACACGCCGGCGCAGCTGCGCGAACGCACCCCGATCCTGCTCTCGGACCAGCTCGACGCGCTGGCCGGGTGCCAGGTCTTGCTGAACTTCGAGCCCGGCGTGCCGCCCGGCCTCGAGCGCTTCGAGCGCGTGCTGGAGCTGGTCTCCGCCGACGCCGACCAGGTCGCCGCGGGACGCGCGCGATTCAAGGCCTACAAGGCCCTCGGACTGACTCTGAATCATCACGTGATGTCGGCTTGAACGCCGGCATCGAGCATCGCGAACGATCGCGCCGCCCTGGTGCCGCGGCGCGCGGACGTGGTGCCGCGATGCCCATGGACAGGGCGCTGGCGGGGTTTTCAAGCAGGCGGGTGGGCGGATTTCCGCACTCTTCGTGCGAGGGTTGTGTGCGCCTTCGCACTCCTGCGAAAACTATCCGGGTTTGCCCCGGTGACAAGGGCGCGACAACGCTCGGCCCTCGGCCGCGTTCACAGCATTTTCACTATGGAGTCTCCCCCGCCTTCGGGGTATGGTCGCTCGCGTTGAGAACTCAACGTCATTCCACATATCCCGAGTCGGAGGTTCCTAGATGCAATCCAAGCTGAATGTGATCGTGGGCGCAATCGCCATTGCCGCGAGCGGCGTCGCGATGGCGCAGGATGCGGTGGTCAAGATCGGCCACGTGGGTCCGACCAGTGGCGCCATCGCGCACCTGGGCAAGGACAACGAGCTGGGCGCGCGCATGGCCATCGATGAGTTGAACGCCAAGGGCGTGACCATCGGCGGCAAGAAGGTCAAGTTCGAACTGCTGGCGGAAGACGACGCCGGCGATCCGAAGCAGGGCACCGCTGCCGCCCAGAAGCTGGTCGACTCCAAGGTCAACGGCGTGGTCGGCCACCTGAACTCGGGCACGACCATCCCCGCGTCCAAGATCTACAGCGACGCCGGCATCCCGCAGATCTCGCCGTCGGCGACCAACCCCAAGTACACCCGCAACGGCTACAAGACCGCGTTCCGCGTCGTGGCCGATGACGTGCACCTGGGCGGCACGCTGGGCAAGTACGCGGTGACGCAGCTCAAGGGCAAGTCCATCGCCGTCATCGACGACCGCACCGCCTATGGCCAGGGCGTCGCCGACGAGTTCGAGAAGGGCGTCAAGGCCGCCGGCGGCAAGGTCGTCGGCCGTGAGTTCACCAACGACAAGGCCACGGACTTCACCGCCATCCTGACCTCCCTGAAGGGCAAGAAGCCCGACGTCGTCTTCTTCGGCGGCATGGACGCCGTGGCCGGCCCGATGCTGCGCCAGATGAAGCAGCTGGGCATCGAAGCCAAGTTCATGGGCGGCGACGGCATCTGCACGGCCGAGCTGCCCAAGCTGTCCGCCGGCACCATCGCCGACAGCCAGGTCGTCTGCGCGGAAGCGGGCGGCGTGGAAGGCGAGTCGAAGAAGTCGCTGGACGCCTTCAAGGCCAAGTTCAAGGACAAGTACAAGGTCGACGTCCAGATCTACGCCCCGTATGTCTATGACGCGGTCAACGTGATGGTCGACGCGATGGTCAAGGCCAAGTCCGCGGATCCCAAGGTCTACCTGCCCGTGCTGGCCAAGACCTCGGACTTCAAGGGCGTGACCGGCACGATCGCGTTCGACGCCAAGGGTGACATCAAGAACGGCGCGCTGACGCTGTACACGTACAAGGGCGGCAACCGCGAGCAGATCGCCGTGGTGCGCTGATCCTCCAAGTGCTGCAAGGTTGAAGGACGCCCACTTCGGTGGGCGTTTTTCATGGCGTGCCGGGATGGCACGCGGGGACCTCATCCGGGCGGCGGCAGCGGGGCGACATGCCACTGTCCCCTGATCGAGGGATCACCCCCTCACTCGCGTGCATTCCCGCACGAGAGCCCCTCAAAGCATTCAGTCAGGGGGTTTGCGCCTCCCGGGGCCTACAGACAATGGCCTCCGTCAGCGTGCCGCGGGATCGATTCGGGGATCCGGCGGCGGTCGGCGGACCGGGTTCAACCGAGTCGGATTGCAAGGCGAGGGCCCCTGCAAACGGGGGGCTTTCAACGCCAGGGGCGGGAGGCATGATGCCCCCCGCAGCGAACCGGGCCTCCTCTGGGGGCGAAGGCTTCGCGGCAAGCGGTCCTGAGAGGTTCACCCGGGTCGGCGAGAGCATCCCACGAGGATGCCGTGACCAGCTTTGGGGACGGGCATGATTCGAATCTTTAACCACTACCTCCATCGTCGTACCCTGATCCAGGTGCTCTTCGACCTGGGCCTGATCGTGGCGGCGGTCCTCGCGGTGGCGCTGAGCCAGGGCACCAGCGAGCACATGATGAGCTTCGCGGCCTCCTACGGCCTGTCCCTGGCGGGCGGCATGTTCGTCATCAACTCCGCCTCCGGCCTCTACTCCCAATCCCACAAGCGCTCGCTGACGCAGTCCTGCGCCCGCGCGCTGTTCGCGCTGCTGATCGGCCTGCCGCTGGCCTACGGCCTGTTCAGCCTGATCCCCGCCACCGTCTCCCACCGCGATCTGCTGACCACCGCCGCGATGCTGGCCGTCGCGCTGGTGATGGTGCACCGCGTCTACGCCGCGCACTCCAGCGCCCAGGGCGCGGGCCGGACCAAGATCCTGATCTTCGGCAGCGGCCACGCCGCGCTGGCCGTGAGCGAGAGCCTGCGCGCCGCCGACCCGCATGCGCAGATCGTCGGCTTCCTGCCCGGTCCCAACGAGATCGACCCGCAGGTGCCGGCGCATGAGCTGCTGGCCGCCGGCGAGACGCTGACCGACGCCGCGATGCGCCTGGGCGTGGACGAGATCGTGGTGGCGCTGTCCGAGCGCCGCGGCGGCTCCATGCCGCTGCGCCAGCTGCTGGACTGCAAGCTCTACGGCATCCGCGTCGTGGACCTGGCCACCTACTTCGAGAAGACCCTGGCGCAGATCAAGATCAGCCACGTGCATGCCGGCTGGCTGATCTTCGGCGACGGCTTTAACCAGGGCGTGCTGCGCAGCGCCGTCAAGCGCGTCTTCGACCTGCTGTCCTCGCTGGTGCTGCTGGTCGCGACGGCGCCGATCATGGCCATCACGGCGCTGCTGATCAAGCTGGAATCGCCCGGCTCGATCTTCTACACGCAGGAGCGCGTCGGCCTGAATGGCGCCACCTTCAAGGTGATCAAGTTCCGCAGCATGCGCAACGACGCCGAGAAGGACGGCCGCCCCCAGTGGGCGACCAAGAACGACGCCCGCGTCACGCGGGTGGGCAACATCATCCGCAAGGTGCGCATCGACGAGCTGCCGCAGTTGATCAACGTGCTGCGCGGCGAGATGAGCATGGTGGGCCCGCGCCCGGAGCGCCCGTTCTTCGTCGACGAGCTCGTCGCCAAGATCCCGTACTACGCGGTGCGCCACAGCGTGAAGCCGGGCGTGACCGGCTGGGCGCAGGTGCGCTACGAATACGGCTCGACCATCGAGGATTCGCTGGAGAAGCTCCAGTACGACCTGTACTACGTCAAGAACCACACGCTGTTCCTCGATCTGCTGATCATGCTCGAGACGGTGGCCGTGGTCCTGACGGGCCGGGGGGCGCGCTGAGCGCGGCGACGGAGCGTTGCGCTCCCGGCGTCCCGATCCCGCGCCCGCCAATCACCGCGGCGCGCGCGCCGGGACCTTGATCCATGTGGCAAAACGCCCTGAGCCTCGGCGCCGCGTCGGGGATCGTCGCGGTATTGGCGCATCTGGCCCTGGCGGTCGTGGTGCTGCCGCAGTTCGGCCAGCATCGCCGCCGCGCGCTGCGGCTCGAAGCGGCCTTGCTGCTGACCGCGCTGTGGGCCGGTCTTGACGCGGCGGTCGAGCAGGGCTGGCTGGCCGATCGCCAGTGGCCCGCGCTGGTGCTGCTGCCGGTGTGCGATGCGCTGCGCTATGGGGCGTGGTTCTCCTTCATCCTGGCGCTGATCGAGGCGCGCGGCGACGACGGCCGCCCGCGCAGCGCCGGCGTGGCCCGGCCGCTGCAGGCGCTGGCCTGGGCCGGCGTGGCCGTGGCCGTGGCGCTGCCGCTGTGGCGCTACTGGGGCAGCGCGCCGCTGACGGCGATGCAGCGCCCGATGACGATGGCTTGGCTGGGCCTGGGCATCTTCGGGCTGGTGCTGCTGGAGCAGATGCTGCGCAACATCCACAGCGACGCGCGCTGGAACGCCAAGCCGGTCTGCCTGGGACTGGGGGCGGTCTTCGCGTTCGACGTGTTCGTGTTCTCGCAGGCCTCGCTGTTCCACCAGTTCGATGGCGATGCGCTCAGCGTGCGTGCCGCCGTGCACAGCCTGGCCGTGCCGCTGCTGTGGCTGGCCAGCCGCCGCCACAAGAAGTGGCTGGACAAGCTGCATGTCTCGCGCACCGCGGCCTTTCACTCGGCGACGCTGCTGATCGTGGGCGTCTACCTGCTGGGCGTCTCGGGCATCGGCTACTACGTGCGCTACACCGGCGGCGAATGGGGGCGCGCGCTGCAGCAGGTGCTGCTGGCGGTGGGCGTGCTGGCGCTGCTGACGATGGGGCTGTCGGGCTCGCTGCGCGCCAAGCTGCGCGTCTACATCAGCAAGCATTTCTTCAGCTACCGCTACGACTACCGCCAGGAGTGGCTGCGCTTCACCGCGATGCTGTCGGCCAGCGCCTCGCCGGCGGAGCTTGGCGAATCGGTGATCCGCGGCCTGGCGCACCTGGTGGAGAGCCCGTCGGGCGCGCTCTGGCTGCGGCGCGCGGCGGCGGCCGGCGCCGGCGACGAGTACCTGCAGGCCGCGCGCTGGAACCTCAACGACGACCGCCAGCCGCTGCAGGCCGATGCCGCGCTGCTGCGCCTGCTCAAGGAGCGCGCCTGGATCGTGGATCTGGACGAATGGCGCCGCGATCCCGGCGCCTACGAGCACGCGCCGCTGCCGGACGCGCTCGCCGGCGACGCGCGCCACTGGCTGCTGGTGCCGCTGATCAACGCCGGCGCGCTGACGGGCTGGGTGGTGCTGGGCCAGCCGCGCACGCGGCTCGAGCTCGACTGGGAAGTGCGCGACCTGCTGCGCACCGCGGCGCAGCAGGCGGCCAGCTACCTGGCGCAGATGCAGGCGGCCGAGGCGCTGCTGGAGGCGCGCAAGTTCGAGGCCTTCAACCGCATGTCGGCCTTCGTCGTGCACGACCTCAAGAACATCGTCACGCAGCTGTCGCTGATGATGAAGAACGCCAAGCGGCTGCGCGACAACCCGGAGTTCCAGCAGGACATGCTGGACACGGTGGAGAACTCGCTGGACAAGATGCGCCAGCTGATGCTGCAGCTGCGCGAGGGCGACAAGCCGCATCACGGCAGCGCCGGCGGCGTGGCGCTGACGGCGATCGCGCGGCGCCTGGCGGCGGCGGCCGTCAGCAAGGGCCGCGCGCTGGAGCTGGAACTGCGCGACGAGGTCAGCGCCCGCGGCCACGAGGAGCGCATCGAGCGCGTGCTCGGCCACGTGGTGCAGAACGCGCTGGACGCCACGCCCATCGACGGGCGGGTCACGCTGCGGCTGCAGCGCGTGGGCAGCCACGCGCAGGTCGAAGTGGAAGATACTGGCTGCGGCATGACCCAGGAATTCATCGAGCAGCGGCTGTTCAAGCCGTTCCAGACGACGAAGGCCGCGGGCATGGGCATCGGCGCCTACGAGAGCTACCAGTACCTGCAGGAACTAGGGGGGAAGATCAACGTGGAAAGCGCGCCCGCACGAGGCACCAAGGTCATCATCCTGCTGCCGCTGTTCTTCGCCCAGTCGGGCAGCGACGCCGGCTTGGTGGAGGCGAGATGAGTGACGCCGCACGGCCGCCCGAAGGCGGCACTCCGCCCCTCCCGGAGGGGCCCGCGAAGCGGGGGGGAGCCCACATGAGTGACGCCGCACGGCCGCCCGAAGGCGGCACTCCGCCCCTCCCCGAGGGGCCCGCGAAGCGGGGGGAGCCCACATGAGTGCACAGACTCCGGCGTTGCTGATCGTCGAGGACGACCTCGCGCTGCAGAAGCAGCTCAAGTGGTCGATGGACCGCTTCGAGTCGGTCACGGCCGACGACGCCGCCAGCGCCGTGCTGCAGTTCCGCCGCCACAAGCCGCCGGTGGTCACGATGGACCTGGGCCTGCCGCCGGACCAGGACTCGGTCTCCGAGGGCTTCAAGCTGCTCGAGAAACTGATCGAGCTGGAGCCCGGCACCAAGGTCATCGTGCTCACCGGCCAGAACGACCAGAGCAACGCGCTGCGCGCGATCCGCATGGGCGCCTACGACTTCCTGGCCAAGCCGGTCGACCCCGACGTGCTGGTGCTGACGGTGGAACGCGCGCTGCGCCTGCACGAGCTGCAGCAGGAGAACCAGCGTCTGTTGACGCAGCAGGACGGTGAGCCCACCGGCCGCCTGCTGACGCGCGATCCGCAGATGCAGCGCCTGTGCCGCACCGTCGAGCGCGTGGCCGGCAGTGACGCCACGGTGCTGCTGCTGGGCGAGAGCGGCACCGGCAAGGAGGTGCTGGCGCAGTCGCTGCATGACGCGTCCAAGCGCAAGGGCCGCTTCGTCGCGATCAACTGCGCGGCGATCCCGGAGGCGCTGCTCGAGAGCGAGCTCTTCGGCTACGAGCGCGGCGCCTTCACCGGCGCGACCAAGACCACCGTCGGCAAGATCGAGACCGCGCATGGCGGCACGCTGATGCTGGACGAGATCGGCGACCTGCCGATGCCGCTGCAGGCCAAGCTGCTGCGCTTCCTGCAGGAACGCAGCATCGAGCGCCTGGGCGGGCGCCAGGAGATCGCGGTCGACGTGCGCATCGTCGGCGCGACGCACCAGGACCTGAAGGCCAGGATCGCGCAGGGCGCGTTCCGCGAGGATCTGTTCTACCGCCTGGCCGAGATCGTCATCGACATCCCGCCGCTGCGCGACCGCGTCGGGGACGCGGTGCTGCTGAGCCATGCCTTCCTGCGCCGCTTCTCGTCCGAGCAGCGCCGCCCCATCCTGCGCCTGGCCGACGACGCGATCCGCGCCGTCGAGGCACACCGCTGGCCCGGCAACGTGCGCGAGCTGCAGAACCTCATGAAGCGCGCGTCCATCATGGCCGACGGCGAGCGCATCACCGCCGACGACCTCAACCTGCCGGTGCCCGGCGGCGACGCGCCCGGCGACGAGCCCGAGCTCGACCTGCGCGCGGTGCGCGAGCGCGCCGAGCGCCAGGCCGTCGTGGCCGCGCTGGCCCGCACCGACGGCAACATCGCCAAGGCCGCCGACCTGCTCGGTGTCAGCCGGCCCACCCTGTACGACCTGATGGCCCGGCTCGGCGTCAAGGCCTGAGGCCGGCACCGCGGCCCCATCGATCCCCGATCCACCCCGACAGCGAAAGAGACGACGCATGTCCCGCAAGCCTGAGAACAACAGCGAGTCCCGCCCCCTTCGAGGAGCCCTCGGCGTGGAGGCGCCGGTACTTCCGCGCGTTGGCGGCGGGCGGGCGGTCAGGCATGGCGCCACCGCGCTGGCGCTGGGCTCGGCGCTGCTGCTGGCGGGCTGCTTCGGGGACTCGGCGCAGGACCTGGTGAAGTCGGCCAAGGATCACCTGGCCAAGAAGGACAACAAGGGCGCGATCATCCAGCTCAAGAACGCGCTGCAGAAGGACGACTCGCTGGCCGAGGCGCGCTACCTGCTGGCCAAGGCGCTGCTGGACAGCGGCGATGTCGCTGGCGCCGCGATCGAGGCCGACAAGGCGCGCGCGCAGGGCTTCACCGGCGATGCGCTGGCGGCGCTGCAGGCGCGGCTGCTGCTGATGCAGGGCAAGGTCGACGAGACGCTGGGCCAGTTCGGCAACCGCCATCTTCAGAACGCCGCCGACGAGGCCGACCTGCAGACCACGCTGGTGGGCGCCTATGTGGCCAAGCAGCAGCTGCCGCAGGCGCGCAAGGCCATCGACGCGGCGGTGCGCGCGGCGCCGGACAGCGTGGCGGTGCGGCTGGTCAACGTGCGGCTGCTGACCAGCGAGGGCAAGCTGCCCGAGGCCCGCGAGGAGGTCGAGCGCGTGATCGCCAAGGCGCCGCAGTCCGCCGAGGCCTGGGAGCTCAAGGGCGAGCTGCAGGTGCTGGCCGAGGCGCCGGCGGCCGAATCGATCGCGAGCTTCCGCAAGGCGCTGGAGCTCGACAAGAAGCTGGTGTCGGCCCATGCCGGGCTGGTCAATCAGCTGATGCGCACCGGCGACAAGGCCGGCGCCAAGGAGGCGGTCGCCGCGATGAAGGCGGCCGCGCCGCAGCATGCGCAGACCTTCTACTACGCGGCGGTGTTCGCGCTCGACGCCGGCCAGCTCAAGGAGGCGACCGAGCTGACGCAGGCGCTGATGAAGGCCGCGCCCAACAACGAGCGCGCGCTCTTCCTGGCCGGCCGCGTGGCCCAGGCCAATGGCGACCTGCGCCAGGCCGAGACCCATTTCGCCAAGCTCATCCAGGGCTGGCCCGATGCGCAGCCGGCGCGCGTGGCGCTGGCGCAGCTGCAACTGCGCGGCGGCGACAACGAGCAGGCGCTCGCGACGCTGCAGCCGGCGCTGGACGCCAAGGCGCCGTCGTCCGAGGTGCTGGCGCTGGCCGCCGAGATCCGCCTGAAGCAGGGGCAGGGCGCGGAGGCCGAGCGCTTCCTGTCGCGCGCCGCCGAGGCCAACCCCAGCGACGTGCGCAGCCGCGTCGCGCTGGCGCTCAACCAGATCCAGAAGGGCCAGGAAGCGGCCGGCCTGGCGGAGCTGCGCAAGCTCGCCGCCGCGGACAAGGACGTGGTGGCCGACGTCGCGCTGATCAGCGTGCTGGTGCGCAAGAAGGACTACGACGCGGCGACGCAGGCCATCGCGGCGCTGGAGAAGAAGGATCCCAAGTCCGCGACCGCGCCCGAGCTGCGCGGCCGCATGGCGCTGCTGCGCGGCGACCGCGCCGGGGCGCGCGCCCAGTTCGACGAGGCGGTCAAGCGCGAGCCCGGCTCGATGACCGCGGCCAACAGCCTGGTCACGCTGGACCTGCAGGACCGCCAGGCCGGCGAGGCCGTCAAGCGCTACGA
Organism: Roseateles sp.; assembly: GCF_039595595.1. Taxonomy (GTDB): domain Bacteria; phylum Pseudomonadota; class Gammaproteobacteria; order Burkholderiales; family Burkholderiaceae_C; genus Roseateles. Next base: position 149,943 of record NZ_JBCNLG010000008.1, read on the forward strand.
GACCGTGCTCAAGGCCGATCCCAAGAACCTGCGCGCCGAGATGGCGTTGATGGGCCTGAAGCTGACGCACAAGCTGATCGAGCCCGAGGCCGCGGTGAAGCGGCTGACCGAGCTCGCTCGCCAGCATCCGGACGACGCCGGCCCGCGCCAGGCCGCGGTCGGCCTGCTGATGGAGAAGAAGGACTTCAAGGCGGCGCTGTCGCTGGCGCAGGAAGGCGTGACGGCCAGCCCCGACAACCCGGCGCTGGTGGACCTGCTGGGCCAGGTGCAGGCGGCCACGGGCGATCGGCAGCAGGCGATCAGCAGCTTCAACAAGGTCGCGACGCTGCAGCCGCGCTCGCCGCTGGGCGCGATGCGCCTGGCCGACCTGGCGATCAGGAACGGCGACAAGGAGGCCGCCGTGGCCGCGCTCAAGCGCGCGCAGGCCATCGCCCCGGGCGATGCCGAACTGGCGCGCCAGGTGGTGGAGAAATCGCTGCAACTGGGCCGCGTCGACCTGGCCACGGCCACGGTCAAGGGCCTGCAGGCCGCGCATCCGAAGTTCGGCCTGGGCTGGAAGCTGGAGGGCGACATCGCCCGCGCCCGCAAGGACCTGCCGGCGGCGATCGCCGCCTACCGCAAGGCCGACCAACTGGCGGCCGAGGCCGGCGCCAGCGTCGCCAACACGGAACTGGCGATCGCGCTGCATGGCGCGCTGGTCGAATCGGGCAAGCGCGACGAGGCCGAGCGCTACGCCGCCGCCTACACCGCACGCTACAAGGGCGACGAGCTGTTCCTCTATCACCTGGGCGACGTGGCGCTGAACTCGGGCCGTTACCCCGAGGCCGAGCAGCGCTACCAGGCGGTGCTGGCGGTGAACGGCGACAACGCCGCGGCGCTCAACAACATCGCCTGGCTGCGCCTGCGCGCGGGCAAGCCGGACGATGGCTTGAAATTTGCCGAGCAAGCGACCAAGCTCCGACCCAACGTGCCGCCTTACCTGGACACGCTGGCCGAGGCGCTCGCCGCCAAGGGCCAGACGGCCAAGGCGATCGAGGTGCAGAAGGATGCCGTGAAGCAGGCGCCGACCGTGCCCGCGTACCGCTTGCGCCTGGCGCAGCTGTACGTGGCCCGCGGCAACAAGGGCGACGCCGAGGTGGAACTCAAGCGCCTGGCGGACCTGGGACCGAATTTCGAGCAACAAGCCGAGGTGCGAAAGCTGCAGGCCGCGATCCGCTGAGACGTCCGACCACGAGGTCGGATGCCGCTGGCGGGCCGAGAGGCGGCGGAGATACCGCACCCGGGGAGGGGACGGTCATGAGCCAGATTCGACGATCCAGTCTTCGCAAGCGCCTTCACCAGGGGCTGCGGCGGCTGTTCTCCGCCTTGCCGCGGCCGCTGCGGTTCGCGATCTACCGCCGCATGGTCGATTGCGACCCGGCGCCGTCGCCGCGGCTGGAACTCAAGGTCGCGGACACGCAGGAGGAGCTCGACGCGAGCTTCCGCATCCTGCACGACGCCTATGTCGGCAGCGGCTTCATGAAGCCGGACCCGAGCGGGCTGCGGGTCACGATCTACCACGCGCTGCCCACGACCACGACGCTGTGCGCCAAGTACGACGGCGTGGTGGTGGGCACGATCTCGATGGTGCGCGAGGGCGTGTTCGGCTTCCCGCTGCAGTCGGTGTTCGACCTCGAGGGCGTGCGGGCCAAGGGCGGCAAGATCGCGGAGATCTCGGCCCTGGCGGTGGCGCCGGCCTTCCGCAAGACCGGCGGCGCGATCCTGTTCCCGCTGATGAAGTTCATGCATCAGTACTGCACCGAGTACTTCGACACCCGGCATCTGGTGATCGCCGTGAACCCCGACAAGATCGAGCTCTACGAGGCGCTGCTGTTCTTCCGCCGCCTGAAGGAGCAGACGGTGGCCGAGTACGACTTCGCCAACGGTGCGCCGGCCGTCGGCGCGACGCTGGACCTGCATGAGGCCGATGCGCTGTTCGAGCGCCACTACCGCGGCCGCAGACCGCAGAAGAACCTGCACCACTACTTCTTCCGCCACCGGCTGCCCAACATCCAGCTGCCCGAGCGCCGCTTCCACACGACCAACGACCCGGTGATGACGCCGGCGCTGCTGGACCACTTCTTCAACCGCGTGGTGCCGGTATTCCCGCAAATGGACGACCGCAGGAAGGCGCTGCTGTGGTCGGTGTACCGCGAGGACGCGCAGTTCCGCTCGGTGCTGCCGATGCTCAGCGGCGGCGGGCAGGACCTGGGGCGCTCGCTGCGGCAGTACCCGCGCTACTCGATCCGCTGCCCCGGCCACCTGGACATCCGAGCCGCCAACGACAGCCAGCTGGGCCATTTCGACCTGGACGTGATCGAGGTCTCGGCCCACGGTTTCCAGGCCGAGTGCGACCATGACCTGCCGCTGCAGGTCGACGGCACCGTCGAGATCGAGCTCGGCCACAACGAGACCGCCCATGTGAGCTGCCGCGCGGTGCGCCGCAAGGACACCGAGCAGGGCAGCTTCTACGGCTTCCGCATCGACGAACCCGACCGCCACTGGCGCAGCTTCGTCTCCACGCTGGAGATGGGCACCACCACCAAGGACCTGGCCGCATGACCGATCGCCGCTTCACCCACCGCCTTGAATCCGGCCCCGCGATGGCGGCGCCGGCGCCGCGCCGGCGCGCGCTGCTGACGCTGGGCGCGCGGGGCGCGCTGGGCATGACGGCGATCGCGGCCATCGCGCTCCTCGCGCCTGCGGCGCGGGCGCAGGAGATGTCCAACACGCTGCCCGACCTGATCGACCGCAGCCGCCAGGCGGTGGTGGCGGTGGGCACCTTCGCCGCGACGGACAGTCCGCGTTTCGGCTTCCGCGGGACAGGCTTCGCTGTCGGCGACGGGCGGCGGATCGTGACCTGCGCGCATGTGATCCCGAATCCGCTCGAGCAGGACCTGATGATCACCGTGCCCGCCGGCGCGAACGCGTCGGGTCAGCCGCAGCTGCGGCCGGTCAAGCTGCTGCGCCGCGACGCGGCGCACGATCTGGCGGTGCTCGAACTGGCCGACGACAAGGGCGCGCTGATCGACGTCCTGACGCTGGCCGAGGCCGACGGCGCCCAGCCGGTGGTGCGCGAGGGCGCGGCGGTGGCGCTGATGGGCTACCCGATCGGCACCGCGCTGGGCGTGACGATGGCCACGCATCGCGGCACCGTCGCGGCGATCACCCGCGCCGCGCTGCCGGCGCCCACGGCGGGCTCGCTGTCCGATCGTGCCGTGCGCCAGCTGCGCGAAGGCGCGATCGAGTTCCTGCAGCTCGACGTCACCGCCTATCCCGGCAACAGCGGCGGACCGCTGCTGGACATCCGCACCGGCAAGGTGGTGGGCATCGCCAACATGGTGGTGCTCAAGGGCACGCGCGAATCGGCGCTCAGCGCGCCCAGCGGCATCAGCTACGCGGTGCCGGTGAAGTACGTCTGGCCCTTGCTCGGCAAGTAGGCGAAGTCGGCGCGCCCGCGCTCGCGCCTGGCCCCCATCCGGCCGCTACCCGGCCGCCGTCTGGCTCCTGGCTGGCTCCTGACTGGCGGCCGCCGGGGGGGCGCTCAGGTGGTCGTCTGCAGGTGCAGGCGGCTGGACTGGCAACGATGCAGCGCCCGGTAGTGCTCCACCGGCTTGCCGCTGGCGTTGTAGGCCAGCGATTCGATCCGCAGCAGCGGCTCGCTGCCCTCGACCTGCAGCAGCCGCGCCGTTTCCGCATCCGGCAGCACGGCGTCGATCCAGCGCTCGGCCTTCACGATGCGCTGGCCGTACTGGCGGCGCAGCACGTCGTACAGCGAGCGGTTCTCCAGCTTGGCCCGATGCAGCCCCGGCGCCAGCTCGGCGGGAATCGCCGTGGCCACCAGCAGCTGCAGCTCGCCGTCCACCGAGCGCAGCCGCCGCAGCCCCACCACCTGGCTGCCGGGCGGCAGGGCCAGCGCGCGGGCTTCCTCGGGAGTGGCGTCGCGCAGTTCCTGCCGCAACACCTGCGTGCGCACGGTCCGGCCCTTGCGCGCCATCTCGTCGGAGAAGCCCAGCACGGTGGAGACGAAGTCCTCGTCCCGCTCCCGCGCCGCCACGAAGGCGCCCTGGCCGCGGATCTTGTAGATCAGTCCGGCGCGGACCAGGTCGGCCAGCGCCTCCCGCACGACGATGCGCGAGATGCCGAACTGGTCGCCGAACTCGGCTTCGGTGGGCAGCTTGGCACCCACCGCGAGCGTGCCGCTGAGGATGCGTTCGCGCAGGACATCGCGGAACTGCGCCCACAGCGGGGCGCTGGATTGACGATCAAGGGCCGGCGGCGACAGGGTCATGGGCGGTTCAGGTGGCGAGCGGTTGAATGTTTGGTGGAGCGGAGGGCGCCAATGATGCACCGGCTGGCGCGCCGGCCTGGGCGCCTGGCGGCCCGAACCGGGCGTGGTGATGCTGCTGCAGCAAGGTCTTGCAGGCATCGAGTTCCGCGTCCCGGCGCAGGCGGTCCCAGCCCAGCGCCGCCGCGGCCAGGTCCGCGAGTTCCTCCAGCAGCGCCGGGTGCAATTCTCCCCGGATCGCGAGCAGCGAGCGGCGCAGCACCAGATCGGTCAGGCGCACCACGGCGGTGTCGCGGCACAGGTAGTCCACCTCCGCCACCGAGTAGCCGGGATGGTGCCGCAGCGGGCGGTCCCCGGCGGCGGCGAAGCGCTCGGCCAGCGCCACCGCGCGCGAGCCGTAGCGCTCCACCAGCGTGGCGGCGCGCTGCGGCGAGCGCAGCGCCGCGCCCACCCGGCTCAGCAGCCGCTCGAGGATGCGCTCGTCGCTCGGATAGCCGGCGCCGCCGCCGACGGCGATGTCGCTGGTGCTGCGCAGCCGGGCGCGGCCCAGCTGATGCAGCACCTCGTCGGCCGCCTGCTCGGCCAGCGAGCGGAAAGTGGTCCATTTGCCCCCCACCAGGCTGATCAGGGGCAGCCGGCGGGTCTCGTTGGCCGGCTCCACCACGACCGAATGATCGCGGGAGATCCGCCCCGGCGAGTCCGCCGGCGCCCGGCCCAGCGGCCGCACGCCCACGTAGGTGTAGACCACCTGCTCCTGCGCGAAGTGCAGGCGCGGGAACAGCTCGCGCAAGGCGTCCAGCAGGTAGGTGATTTCCGCGGGCTCGGTGTGCACCTGGTCGGGATCGGTCACCGGGATGTCGGTGGAGCCGATCAGCACGCGGTCCAGGAAGGGATAGACGATGCACACGCGGCCGTCGGCCGCCTCGAAATAGATCATCCGGCCCTTGAGCGCCTCGCGCAGTTCCGGGTGGTCCAGCACCAGGTGCGAGCCCTTGGTGCCGATGATGCGGTCCCGCTCGCCGGCCAGCGCCGCCGAGGTCTGGTCCAGCCACGCGCCGGTGGCGTTGACCATGGTGTCGGCGGTCACGCGCGCCAGCGCGCCGGTGACTTCGTCGCGCAGCACCGCGGTGCGGCCTTCGACGCGGATCAGGCGGCAGTAGTTGGCCGCCACCGACTGCGACTGGTCGCGCCAGGCATCCTCCAGCAGCTCCAGCACCAGCCATTCCGGATGGCGGATCCACGCATCGAAATAGGTGGCGGTCCAGCGCACCGAGGTCCGCAGCAGCCCGGCGTCGTCGTGCGAGACCTGCTCGATGCGGTGCGTGGGCATCTGGCGCTGCCGGCGGCCCAGCAGGTCGTACAGGCGCAGGCCCAGCTGCACCACGAACAGCCCGCGCGGCTGGCTGCCCGCCTTCAGGCCGGTGAAGCGCAGCATGCTGCTGAGCAGCCCGCCGTAGCGGCTGGAGAGCGGCACCAGCGTCTCCAGCGGCCGCACCAGGTGCGGCGCGTTGCGCAGCAGGCGGTTCCGCTCCCGCGTGGCCTCGGCCACCATCGAGAACGCGCCGCCCTCGAGGTAGCGCAGGCCGCCGTGGATCATGCGCGAGGGGGCGCTCGTCGCGCCGGAGGAGAAGTCGCCCTTGTCCACCAGCAGGCAGTCCACGCCCTGCAGCGACAGGTCGCGGAAGACGCCCACGCCGTTGATGCCGCCGCCGATGACCAAGGTCGAGAAGTGCCGGCCGTCGAGCGCGGCGGGGCGCACCAGGTGGGAGGGCGGCAAGGGGTGTTCGCGGCGTGCGCTCATGCCTGGTCCTCCGCCAGGTGGGTGAAGGCGGGACGCAGGTGGTCCACCAGCTCGTGCAGGCTGTCGTAGAAGTCGGCGTGGGCGGACAGCGCGGGCAGGTCGGGCTCGACCCAGGTCATGGGCGGCGCCGGCAAGCCGGGCAGGCCCTGTGAGCGCGCGGCGTAGCCGGCCGCGCCGCGGGCGCCCGATTCGTCATCGCCGCAGCGCTGCACCGGGTGGCCCAGGAAGGTGGCGATCAGCCGCACCAGCCGGCTGTCCCGCGCGCCGCCGCCCAGCGCCGCCACGCGCCCCGGCACGCCGAGCCCGAACGAGGCCAGCCGCGCCAGGTGCCGGGCGTGCAGGGCGGCCACCGCGTCCACCACGGCGCGGGCCATGTGCGCGCGGTCGTGATGGGCTTTCAGGCCGATGAAACCCGCGGTCGCGCCTTCTGGGGCGCCGCCGCCATTGATGAAGGGCAGGAAGCGCAGGCCATGGGCGCCCAGCGGCACGGTCATGGCGCAGTCCACCGCCTCGGCGGGAGAGCCGAACCCCAGCGCTCGCGCCAGCCAGCTGAGGTTGGCCATCGACGAGGGGCTGTTGTCCAGATAGAGCCGGCGGCTGGCGCCTTGCTCCGGGTCATGACCGACATGCACGATCGCGCCCACCGCCGGCTTGGACGCCAGGGCCCGGCCCATCACCGCGTTGACGCACCAGGTGCCGAGCACCGCCACGGCCTGGCCGCCGCGATCCGCCCCCACCGCCGCCAGCGAGGCCAGCACGTCGATGGTGCCGGTGGCCACCGGCAGATGGGCGGGCAGGCCGGACCGCGCGGCGCGCTCCGGCAGCAGATGGCCGATGACGGCGCCCGGCGGCAGCCGCAAGGGCAGGATGGCCGGTCCGAGGTCCGCCAGCCCAGCCGCCTCGAAGGCCAGGCGCGAGGGCGCGCCCGTCTCCAGCGACAGCAGCCCGGCGGTGCCCAGGTCGCTGGCGTCGGTGGCCAGCTCGCCGGTGAGCAGCAGCGCCAGGTAGTCCTTCGCGAAGGCCAGCCGATGCAGCGCGCCGCGCTGCACCGCGTCGTGCCCCAGCAGCTCCGCCGCCAGCAGCGTCGGCTGCCCCGCCCACGGCGGGCAGCCGACGTCGTCGAACAGCTCCGGCCCGCAGCGCACGGCCAGCGCGCGGGCCCGCGCGCCGGCGCGCTGGTCGGTGGAAGCCACCGCGCGCCCGCGCAGCAGCCGCAGGTCCTGGTCGAGCGCATACAGCCCGGCGCCATGTCCGGTGCAGCACAGCGCGCGCACGTCCTGGCACCGCTCGCCGAGCTGCCCGGCCACCGCCTGCAGCGCGTCCATCAGGACCTGCTCGATCGCGTCGCCGCTGAGCTCGCAACCGCCGTCGGCGAGGCGGAAAAAGGGCAGGGCCGATCCCGCGCTCGCGAGCGTGGCGCCCGAGCCGGAGTCGAACGCCACGGCCTTGAGGCCGGTGGAACCCATGTCGATGCCGATGAAGAGTGGTGTGTTCATGTCATAACATCGTGCCGACGTCTTAACGCTTTCTTAGCGGTGTTTTCCCTATGTGTTGTGGATAACGTGCGGCGTATATTGTGTAGATGTCATAACAACGTTGTGACCGAAACCAAGGACAAGCGCCATGTCGGCGCAGACAGGAGACGAGATGCGACGCGACTTCCTCAAGACTGCCGCCCTCACGGCAGCGGGCCTTTCCACCGGTCAGGCCTTCGCGCAAGGCCAGGCCGCCGCGCAGGCCGCGCCCGGCCTGCGCGGCAACGCCGGCGACACCTACGTGATGAACGTGATGGTCTCGGGCGTGGAGTACTGGTTCCCGGTCTACGAAATGATGAAACAGGCGGGCCGCTCGCTGGGCGTGAAGACGCGCTACACCGGCACGCCCGAGTACGACGTCAACAAGCAGCTGGCGTCCTTCGAGCAGGAACTGGCGCGCAAGCCGGCCGGCATCCTGCTGCACCCGATGAATCCGGACCCGTTCATCGAGCCCATCAACCGCGCCGCGGCGATGGGCATCCCGGTGGTGACCTTCGCGGCGGATTCGCCCAACTCGAAGCGGGTCTCCTTCGTGACCTCGGACAACCAGCGCGAGGGCGCACAGGCCGCCGACGCGATCGCCGCCGCGATGGGCGGCAAGGGCGAGTACGCGGTGCTCGAGAACCCGGGCCAGGACAACCACGACCGGCGCATCGCGGCCTTCATCGCCCGCATGAAGGCCAGGCACCCCGGCATGAAGCTGGCCGGCCGCGCCGCCACCAACCAGGACCCGAACAAGGCCTACCAGGCGGTGCTGAGCCTGCTGCAGGCCAATCCCAACCTGGGCGCGCTGTTCATGCCGGAGGCCAACTCGGCGCTCGGGGCGGCGCAGGCCAAGGTCGAGAGCCGCAAGAACGTGCGCGTGATGTGCTGCGACGTCAACGCCAAGATCCTGGACATGATCAAGTCGGGCGATGTGTTCGGCGCAGTCAATCCCAACCAGGGCGTGCAGGGCTACATGGGGATGATGCTGCTGTTCCTGGCGCGCCATGCCTCGCTGATCGACCCGATGAACGACGCCCGGCGCAACGGCACCAACCCGATGGCGGTGCCCTTCCTGGACAACGGCCTGTCCATCGTCAGCAAGGCCAACGCCGACGACTTCTACTGGGACAGGTACCTGGCGCGCCGCGGCGGGAAGGGCATCAACGAATGAACCCGGCCAGCCCCCCGATGCTGGCCCTGCGGGGCGTGCGCAAGCGCTACGGCGCGGTGACGGCGCTCGCCGGGGTCAGCCTGACCGCCCATCGTGGCGAGATCCATGCGCTGTGCGGCGAGAACGGCGCCGGCAAGTCCACGCTGATGAAGATCGTCAGCGGCATCGTGCAGCCCGATGCCGGCGAGCTGCGCCTGAACGGCCGCGCGCTGCGGCTGGACGGGCCGGCGCATGCGATGCGGCAGGGCATCGGCCTGGTGCACCAGGAGATCGCGCTGTGCGAGGACGCCACCGTGGCCGAGAACATGTTCATGGCCGAGGTGGGCCGCCGCGGCCGGCCCTGGATGGACTACCGCGATCTCAAGCGCCGCGCCGCGCAGGTGCTGGCGCGGCTGTCGCCGGACATCGATCCGGGCCGGCGGGTGAGCCAGCTCAGCCTGTCGCAGCAGCAGCTGGTGGAGATCGCCAAGGCGCTGACGCTGGACTGCCAGGTGCTGATCCTGGACGAGCCCACGGCCGCGCTCACCGGGCAGGAATCGAGCGCGCTGTTCCGCGTGCTGCATGGCCTGAAGGCGCGCGGCATGGCCATCGTCTACATCAGCCATCGCATGGCCGAGATCTTCGAGCACTGCGATCGCGCCACGGTGCTGCGCGATGGCCGCGACGTCTTCAGCGCGCCGCTGGCCGGCACCACGGCCGATGAACTGGTGCGCTGCATGGTCGGCCGCGACCTGACGCAGTACTTCCCGCCCAAGGCGGACGGGATCGACGATTCGGGCACGCCGCTGCTGGAGGTGGACGGTCTGTGCGACCGTCAGGATCGCGTCGGCGGTGTCTCCTTCGCGCTGCGCCGGGGCGAGATCCTGGGCATCGCCGGCCTGATGGGCGCGGGCCGGACCGAACTGGCCGAGACGGTCTGCGGCCTGCGGCCCGCGCGCCGCGGCGCGGTGCGCCTGCGCGGCAGGCCGCTGCGCGTGCGCGGTTATCGCGACGCGCTGCGCGGCGGTCTGGCCTATCTGAGCGAAGACCGCAAGGCCGCCGGCGTATTCCTGGACCTGTCGATCGCGCAGAACGTGGCCGCCATGGCGTTGCAGCGGGTCAGTTCGCGCTGGGGCTGGCTGCGCCGGTCCGCCGAAGCCGAGATGGCCCGCGACCTGGGCCGCCGGCTCAAGCTCAAGTCCGATGGCGTGCACGTGTGCGCCGCCTGCCTGTCCGGCGGCAACCAGCAGAAGGTGGCCATCGCCAAGCTGCTGGCGACGCAGCCGTCGGTGCTGCTGATGGACGAGCCCACGCGCGGCGTGGACGTCGGCGCCAAGTCCGAGATCCACCACCTGCTGCGGGACCTGGCGCGCCAGGGCATGGGCATCGTGGTGATCTCGTCCGAGCTGCCCGAGATCATCGGCCTGTGCGATCGCGCGCTGGTGGTGCGCGAGGGGCGGATCGCCGGCGAGCTCAGCGGCCCGGCCATGACCGAAGAGGCGCTGCTGCGCCTCGCTTCCGGATTCACGAAAGAGGAGAGCGCCTGATGGCCAAGTTCGATCTGTCCCGGCTCGGCGGCGCCGGCGTGCTGCCGCTGACGGGGATCTCCCCGGGTGCCGCCGCGCCGTCCGCGGACGCCGGCGCCCGGCCTGCGGCCGGCCGGCGCGCCCACATGCGGGAGGCCGGCCTGCTGCTGATCATCGCCGCGCTGTGCGCGGTGATGAGCGTCGCCTCGCCGCACTTCCTCACCGTGGACAACGTGCGCGCCATGCTGCTGTCCTTCTCCATCGAGGGCATCGTGGTGGTGGGCATGACGGTGCTGCTGATCGTCGGCGGCATCGACCTGTCGGTGGGCTCGGTGGTGTGCCTGGCGATGGTGGTCACCGGCAAGCTCTTCCTGATGGGCCTGGACCCGTGGAGCGCCAGCGTGCTGGCCATCGCGGCGTGCGCGCTGGTGGGCGCGGCCATCGGCGGCTGCGTCAGCGGCATCGGGCTGAGCCACTTCATCGCCTCGCTGGCCTTCATGGTGATCGTGCGCGGGCTGTGCCTGGCGCTCACGCAGGGCACGCCGCAATCGCTGTTCGCGCTGCCGGCCGGATTCAAGTTCATCGGCCAGGGCGCGGTCGCGGGCGTGCCGGTGGTGATCCTGATCTTCCTCGCCGTGGTGGCGCTGAGCGACCTGGCGCTGCGCCGCGCCACCGTCATGCGGCGCGTGTTCTACACCGGCAGCAACGAGAAGGCGGCGCTGTATTCGGGCATCCGCACCGGGCGCGTGAAGTTCTGGGTCACCGTGCTGTGCGCCGCGCTGGCCGGCCTGGCCGGGGTCATCTACACCGCCCGCTTCGGCGCCGCGACGCCCACCTTCGGCGCCGGCATGGAGCTCAACGTCATCGCCGCCGTGGTGATCGGCGGGGCCAGCCTGAAGGGCGGCTCGGGCACGGTGCTGGGCGCGGTGCTCGGCCTGGCGCTGCTGTCGGTGGTGACCAGTTCCCTGATCCTGCTGGACGTGTCGCCGTACTGGCAGGACATGATCAAGGGCGCCATCCTGCTGGCGGCCGTGACCATCGACCATCTCTTGAACGTTCGAAAGGCATCGCGATGAGTGAAGACGCCATCAAGTCCGCCCGCGCGGCGGGCCCGGTCCGGCTGGGGGCCTCGGGCCTGCGCTGCGAGCCGGTCGGCCTGGGCACCTGGGCCATGGGCGGCTGGATGTGGGGCGGACAGGACGACCAGGCCGCGGTCGACGCGATCCGCGCGTCGCTGGATGCGGGGATCTCGCTGATCGATACCGCGCCCGCGTACGGGCTCGGCCATGCGGAGGCGCTGGTGGGCGCCGCGCTCAAGGGCCGCAGGCATGAGGCGGTGATCGCCACCAAGTGCGGCCTGGTCTGGCACACGCGGCAGGGGCGGCACTTCTTCGACGAGGACGGCCAGTCGGTCCATCGCTTCCTCGGCCGCGCGGCCATCCTGCACGAGGCCGAGCAGAGCCTGCGCCGGCTGCGCACCGATTACATCGACCTCTACATCACCCACTGGCAGGACGACACCACCCCGGTGGCCGAGACCATGGACGCGCTGCTGATGCTCAAGCGGCAGGGCAAGATCCGCGCGATCGGCGTGAGCAACGTGGATGCGCCCACGCTGCGCGAGTACCTGCGCCACGGTCCGGTGGATGCCATCCAGGAGAAGTACAGCCTGCTGGACCGCGCCATCGAGCGCGATCTGGTGCCGCTGTGCCGCGACCACGGCGTGGCGGTGATGGGCTACGCCAGCCTGGCGATGGGGCTGCTGTCGGGGCCCATCGACGAGGGCCGGCAGTTCTCCGGCGACGACCAGCGCGCCGGCAACCCGCGCTTCGGCGCCGAGCATCGCGCCGCGCTGCGCGGTTTCTTCGCCGAGCTGGAACCGCTGCGGGCCGCGATGGAGGTGAGCTTCTCCCAGCTGATGGTGGCCTGGACCACGCAGAGCGGCGCGGTGGACATCGCGCTGTGCGGCGCGCGCCGGCCCGCGCAGGCGGCCGAGAACGCCGGAGCCGCCGGCGTGGTGATGAGCGCCGCCGAGCTGCTCACAGTGGACCGCGCGGCCCGGCACTACCTCAAGGCGCTGATGGATCCAGCGCCCGCGGGAGGCTGACCCGCCCGAGCCTTCCCTCACGGCTTCCCGCCTTCCCCGGGGCACGGCCCCTCGTGATGGCGCCTTTCGCGGCGCCAGGGGAGGGGCTTCGCCCGGATTTCCTCGACTGACTTTCCTTGACTGACCTGGAGCGCCTCATGGCCGACCACAAGATTGCCCGTCTCACCCGTCTGCTGCGCCAGGGCCGATGCCTGGACATCGCCGTGGACCACGGCGTCTGCAACGAACCGTCCTTCCTCGTCGGGCTGGAGGACATGCCGCGCGTCATGGACCAGCTGGTGGAGGCGCGGCCCGATGCCATCCAGCTGAACTACGGCCAGGCCGACCTGCTGCAGCACCGCCCGCACAAGGACCGGCCCGCGCTGGTGATGCGCGTGGACATGGGCAACCCCTACAACACGACCGTGCACCGCCACATGTGGGCCGTGCTGCAGAACCAGGACGACCCGGTGCTGCCGGCGGTGCAGATGGATGCCGCCTGCGCCGTGATCAATCTCTTCATGCTGCCCGGCGAGCCCGATCTGTTCCGCCAGTGCATCGCCAACATCGCCCGCGTGCGCGCCGACTGCGACCGCTACGGCATGCCGCTGATGATCGAGCCGCTGGTGATGGCGCCGCATGCGGAGCGCGGCGGCTACATGGTCGATGGCGACGCCGAGAAGATCGTGACGCTGGTTCGCCTGGCCCGCGAGCTGGGCGCCGACATCGTCAAGGCCGACCCCACGGCCGATCCCGTGGACTTCCATCGCGTGGTCGAGGCGGCGCGCTGCCCGGTGCTGGTGCGGGGCGGCGGCAAGGAGGACCTGCGCCAGGTCTTCCAGCGCTCGCGCGTGCTGCTGGATCAGGGCGCCGTCGGCATGGTGTACGGCCGCAATGTCTACCAGCATGCCGAGCCCGCCGCCGTGGTGCTGGGGCTGATGGCCATGATCCATGAGGGCGCCAGCGCCGAGACGGCCTGGCGCCTCTACCAGGAAGCCGACCCCAGACGGCATGCCGCCTGAGCGGTCGCGGCGCACTCAGTCCCCCTCCCACGACGGCTCCGCAGAGAGCCGCCCAGTCCAACGCCAGGAGACATCGCATGAAGGTCCGTTCAGGCGCGATCGCGCTCATTGTCCTGCTCGGGGCATTCCTCGCCCACGCCGCCGTCACCGGCACCAGTCCCGTCCAGACGCTGCAGCGCGCCGCGGCCGCGATGGCCTCCCTCGCGCAGGCGCGGCTGGCCACCACGGGGCCCGGACTGGGCAACAAGACCTACACGGCGGCCGAACTGTTCAAGCCCATCGCCTTGATCGAGAGCGAGTCCTCCGCCGGCGCGGGCGATGGCGACATCCCCTTCCGCTACGGCCACCGCAAGGACTACGGCACCAACGTGGCGCTGATGGTCAACGGCTACTTCCTGACGATGTTCGCGCCGGACAGCGGCCAGTCCACCGGGGGCTTCCTGCTCTACGACGTGTCCGACCCCCGGCGCATCCGCCTGGTCAAGAAGATCTACGACCCCGAGGGAACCACCGCCGAGTTCCGCGAGCCGCATGCCATCGGTTCGGCCACGATCAACGGCCGGCTGTACATCGTGGTGCCCAGCACCAAGGGCATCGAGTTCTGGGACTTCACCGACATCAACGACATCCGGCAGGTGAAGAAGGTGGTGCTGCCCACCGTGGACGGGGGCGACTATTCGAAGGTCAGCTGGCAGCTGTGGTGGCAGGCGCCGTATCTCTACGTGGCCTCGGCCGATGACGGCGTCTACATCGTCGACGCGAAGGACCCGGCCAACGCCGTCATCGCCAATCGCGGCGAGGGCCGGCCCAACCCGGTCCCCACCGGCGAGCTGGGCGGCTTCCGCGTGGGCCCGATCTTCACGATCGGCAACCAGATGGTGATCTCGTCGATGGAGACGAACTCCGGGCTGGCCAGCCTGGACCTCTCGGACCCGCTCAATCCGAAATTCCTCGACGGCGTGGGCGCGCTGCCGTTCTATTACGCCACCTGCTTCGACGGGCTGAAGCTGTATGGCTCGGTGCGCAATGCCGACGGCAAGATGTTTGGCTACGACCTGACCGATCCCGGCCGCTTCGTGGCCGAGGACAACACCCTGCCGATTGCCGACCAGCTCTACTGCGCGACGCAGGACGAGTTCGTGTTCCAGGGCGCGCAGGAAAAGATCCACAAGGTCAACGTCAGGGACCCGCGGCGCTACCTCGAAGTGGGCCATGGCGCGCTGTTCGCCGAGGGCAGCGACCAGGCGCACCACTCCGACCACGGCCAGGTGATGCCGATGGGCAACCTCGTCTACGTGGGCAACGACCACGGCAGCGGCAGCGGCTTCATCGTCCACGACCGCAACCCCGACCTCACGCCGCCCAAGGTGCGGACCGTGTCGCCCCGGCCGGGCGCGCAGCGTCAGGCCTTGACTTCGCGGATCGGCGTGGCCTTCAGCGACAGCATCCTGCACGGCTCGGTCAATGCGAGCACGTTCATCGTGCGGCCCAAGGGCGGCACGCCGATCGCGGGCACCTACAGCGTGCAGCTGGGCATCGTGAACTTCTCGCCGTCCCAGCCGCTGCTGCCCGGCACGACCTACGAGGTGAGCCTCCCCGCCCAGGGCGTGCGCGACTACGCGGGCAACGCCATCGCCGAGGCCTACAAGTCGGAGTTCACCACCGAGCCGGCGCAGACCGTCCACAACTGGCCGCTGAGCGCCAACCTGACGGACGTGGTGGGCGGCAACAACGGCACGGTGACGCCGGCGGACGCGTTCGCCGATGGCGCCTTGAATTTCTCCGGGCGCAGCGGCGGCGTGCCGCTGAGCAGCGACAACGTGGCGGCCACGCTGGGCGGCTCCGCCACGCTGAGCTTCCACATGCGCACGAGGCAGGGCGGGGCGGCGACGCCAGCGGCCGCGCCGGGCATCTTCGGACGCGATCAGGTCCGCGGGCAGGACGACGTGTTCTGGGGCTGGATCGATGCCCAGGGCCACCTGCGGCTCAGCGTGGGCGAGCTGAGCAGCGCCAACCCCGGCGTCGTGTCCACCGTGATCGTCAATGACGACGCCTGGCACCACGTGATCCTCAGCCGCGACGCGGCCACCGGCGCGCTGGTCATGTACGTGGATGGCATCCGCACCAGCGCGACGGGCCCCACCGGCACGCGCGGGCTCAACAACAAGTTCAAGACCCTGGGCCAGTTCGAGGGCTCGGCGGACTTCTTCCGCGGCAGCCTGTCCAACGTGCGGGTGTACGGGCGCGTGCTGACCGATGCCCAGGTGCTGGCGATGGCGGGCCTGGTCCACCATTGGCCGCTGCTGAACACGCTGCGCGACGTCACTGGCGGCGTGCATGGCGTCACGGGCCCGGGCGACAGCTTCAGCGAGGGCGGCCTGAACCTGACCGGCCGCACGGCCGGCGTGGAGCTGGCCAGCGACGCCGTCGCGGCCGCCCTGAGCCGGTCGGCGAGCGTGGCCTTCCACATGAAGACCACGCAGACCGGCCACGCCGATCCGTGGCGCGCGCCGGGTCTGTTCGGGCGCGACGAGTCCGGCGGCACCAACGACATCTTCTGGGGCTGGCTGGACGAGACCGGCAGGCTGCGGCTGTCGGTGGGCAACCTGTCCTCCGACAACCCCGGCACGGCGTCGTCGCAGCCGGTCAACGACGGGCAATGGCACTTCGTCGTCATGACCCGCAACGCCATCACCGGCGCGCAGGCCCTGTTCGTGGACGGCGTGAAGACCGCGGGGACCGGCACGGCCGGGGTCTTCGGCCTGGGCAGCCCGTTCAAGTGGCTGGGACAGATCGAAGGCAACGACGAGTTCTTCCGCGGCGTGCTGTCCAACGTGCGGGTGTTCGACCGTGCGCTGAGCGACACCGAGGCGGCCAGCCTGCTGACGCAGCCGGCGGTGCGCATCGCGGCGCAGGCCGGCGAGCAGTGGGTGGACGTGAACCAGCGCGTCAGCTTCAACCCGGTCGCGCTGGCGCGCGCGGGCGCGCAGTACAGCTGGAACTTCGGTGACGGCTCGGCGCGGACCGCCTTCAGCACCACGCTGGCCGCGTCCCACGTCTTCAGCGCGCCGGGCCACTACCTGGTCGTCCTGACGGTGCGACAGCCCGACGGCAGCGAGGCCCGCTACGCCTTCCAGCGCACGGTCACGCGGCCGGCCACCACGCGCTCGCCGGCCCACAGCACCAACATCACCGGCGTGGCCGGCCGGGTCTACAGCGTCAATCCGGACAGCGGTACGGTGGCCGCGATCGACACCGCCACGAACGCCAAGGTCTGGGAGACCTCGGTGGGCATCGATCCGAAGACCCTGGCCGTGGCGCCGGACGGCCGCCTCTGGGTGGCGGTGCAAGGCGAGGACAAGCTGGTGGTGCTGGCCGCCAACGGCGCGGTGGCCAAGACGGTGCAACTGGCCTACGGGAGCGGGCCGCACAGCGTGGTGTTCACGCCCGATCGACAGACCGGCCTGGTGACGCTCGAGTCGAAGTCGCAGCTGATGAGCTTCGATCCGGTCAGCGGCGACACGATCAAGACCTTGTCCCTGCAAGGCGACGTGCGAGGCCTGGCGGTGACCGCGGATTCGCAGGATGCGTACGTGACGCGCTTCCGCTCGGTCGCGGGCGGGGCGCAGGTGCACCGCGTCAATCTGCCGACCTGGCGGCTCACGCAGACGGTGCCGCTGCAGGTGGACACCACCACGGTGGACGCGGAGAACCGCGCGCGCGGCGTGCCCAATTACCTGCACCAGATCGTGATCTCGCCCGATGGCACACGCGCCGCGCTGCCGTCCAAGAAGGACAACATCGTGCGCGGCGGCTACCGCGACCAGCAGCCGCTGGAGCACGACCGCACGGTGCGCTCCATCGTCAGCCAGATCGCGCTGGGGGCTCATTCGGCCGAGGTCTTCGCGGAGCAGCTGGATTTCAACGACCGGGCGCCGGCGCGCGCCGTGGTGTATTCGCCCAAGGGCGACTACCTCTTCGTGGCGCAGATGGAGGGCAACCGCGTCGCCATCGTCGATGCCTACAACCGCGCCATCCGAGGCGAGATCGAGACCGGCCGCGCGCCGCACGGGCTGTATCTCGACGCGGCCACGAAGCGGCTCTACGTCAACGACTTCCTGGGCCGCAGCGTCACGGTGCAGGACGTGAGCGCGGTGCTGTCGTCCGAGTCCTTCGCCTCGAGGCGGCTCGCGACCGTGACGGTGGTGGCGAACGAGCCGCTGACCGCCTCGGTCCTGCGCGGCAAGAAGATCTTCTACAACGCGGCCGATCCGCGCATGAGCCGGGACAACTACATGTCCTGCGCCAGCTGCCATGCCGATGGCGGCGATGACGGCACGGTGTGGGACTTCACCAACCGCGGCGAGGGTCTGCGCCGCACCATCAGCCTGAAGGGGCGGGGCGGGCTCGGCCACGGCCGGCTGCACTGGAGCGCCAACTTCGACGAGGTGCAGGATTTCGAGAACGACATCCGGCGGCATCTGGGCGGCACCGGCTTCATGAGCGAGGCGGACTTCCAGCTCACCGCCAACGCGCTGGGCACGGCCAAGGCCGGCCGCAGCGCGGCGCTGGACGACCTGGCGGCCTACGTCGGCTCGCTGACCCGTCATCCGCGCAGCCCGTATCGCGAAGCCGATGGCCGGCTGAGCCCGATCGCGCTGCAGGGGCAGCGGCTGTTCACCCAGCTCCAGTGCGCCA
The DNA here is from genome assembly GCF_039595595.1 of Roseateles sp. Taxonomy (GTDB): domain Bacteria; phylum Pseudomonadota; class Gammaproteobacteria; order Burkholderiales; family Burkholderiaceae_C; genus Roseateles. The sequence continues at coordinate 168,073 of NZ_JBCNLG010000008.1, forward strand.
CCTGCCATGGCGGCGCGACGCTGCGCGACGGGCTGCGGCATGACGTGGGCACGATCCAGCCCTCGTCGGGCCAGGGCAATGGCGAGGCGCTGGCGGGCAAGGGCCTCGACACGCCCACGCTGCGCGCGCTGTGGATCAACCGCCAGTACTTCCACAACGGCCAGGCTGCCTCCCTCGACGAGGTGTTGCTCACGCCTCGTCATGGCCAGGCGGCAGGCCGGTCCCAGGCCGAGCGCGATGCGCTGGCTGTCTACCTCAACTCACTGGACGGCACGCCCTGAGCCGCCCGTGCCGGGGCGGCCCGCGCGGCGCCCCGGCTTCTCTTTCCAAGGAGTATCCGCTTGAGCCTCTTCCCTCCCGAGACGGCCCGCACGGGCCCGTCCGCGGCCGGCCGTCCGCATCCACGGCCACAGCCCCCGGCGCACGCCACGGCCGCGCCGGTGGCGGGCACCTTCGACTACCTGGTGATCGGCGGCGGCACGGCCGGCGCGCTGATGTGCAAACGGCTGACCGACATCCCCCATCGCCAGACGCTGCTGGTGGAGGCGGGCGGCAAGGACCGCCATCCCTGGATCCACATCCCGGTGGGCTACCTGCACTGCATCGGCCATCCCCGCACCGACTGGCTCTACAGCACGGAGCCCGAGCCCGGCCTGAACGGGCGCAGCCTGCGCTATCCGCGCGGCAAGACGCTGGGCGGCTGCTCCAGCATCAACGGGATGATCTACATGCGCGGCCAGGCGCGCGACTACAACCTGTGGGCCAGCCTGCTGGGCGACGACGCCTGGCGATGGAGCCGGGTGCTGGAGGTCTTCAAGAAGCATGAGGACCATTTCGCCGGCGCCAGCGAATGGCATGGCGCGGGCGGCGAGTGGCGCGTCGAGCGCCAGCGCCTGCGCTGGGACATCCTGGACGCCTTCGCCGAGGCTGCGGAGCAGGCGGGCGTGCCGCGCACCGCGGACTTCAACCGCGGCACCAACGAAGGGGTGGGCTACTTCCAGGTCAATCAGCGCGGCGGCTGGCGCTGGAACACGGCCAAGGCCTTCCTGCGGCCCGCGTGCGAGGGGCGCGGCAACTTCCAGATGTGGGTCAACAGCCGCGCCACGCGGCTGCTGTGGGGCGTGGGGGAGCGCGGCCGTCCGCGCTGCATCGGCGCGGAGATCTGGGATGGGCGCCAGCGCGTGACGGTGCTGGCCCGGCAGGAGGTGATCCTGTGCGCTGGCGCCATCGGATCGCCGCAGCTGTTGCAGCTCTCGGGCGTGGGCGAGCCGTCGCTGCTGCGTCGCCTGGGCATCCCGGTGACGGTGGCCTCGCCCGGCGTGGGTGCGAACCTGCAGGATCATCTGCAGATCCGGGCGGTGTATCGCATCGAGGGCGCCCAGACGCTCAACATGCTGGCGGGCAGCCTGTGGGGGCGCGCGCGCATCGGCATGGAGTACCTGCTCAAGCGCAGCGGCCCGATGAGCATGGCGCCCTCGCAGCTGGGTGCCTTCACGCGCAGTTCCCCGACGCATGCGTGGCCCAACCTGCAGTACCACGTCCAGCCGCTGTCGCTGGACGCCTTCGGCGAGCCGCTGCACGACTTCCCGGCCTTCACCGCCAGCGTGTGCAACCTCAATCCCACCAGCCGCGGGACGGTGCGGATCCGCAGCCCCTACTTCGAGGATGCGCCGGCGATCGCGCCCAACTACCTGAGCACCGAGGAGGACCGGCGCGTGGCGGCCGACTCGCTGCGGGTGACGCGGCGCATCGTGGGGCAGCCGGCGCTGGCGCGTTACCGGCCGCGGGAATGGAAGCCTGGTGCCCAGTACCAGACCGACGAGGACCTGGCGCGGCTGGCCGGTGACATCGCCACCACCATCTTCCATCCGGTGGGCACCACGCGCATGGGGCGCGACGGCGATCCGATGGCGGTGCTGGACAGCCGGCTGCGCGTGCGCGGCGTGGAGGGCCTGCGCGTGGTCGACGCGGGCGCGATGCCGCTGATCACCAGCGGCAACACCAACAGCCCCACGCTGATGATGGCCGAGATGGCGGCGGGCTGGATCCAGCAGGAAGCGGCCGCCGATGCCGCCGCGCTGGCGCTGTGGCCGCGCAGTGCCGCCGCCGCTGGCTGAGCCGCCCTCACTCCCTACTCAAGCAACGCCCGCGCACACCCCGTGGCGCGGGTGTGGGCGCCCCTGCGCCCGCGAATCCATCACGGGGGGAAACCACCGTTCCATCGATTGGAGAACCAGATGACAAACAGACTTTTTGGGTCCGCTTCCACGCCGGCTTGCGCGATCGCGGCCGTTCTCGTGATGACCGTGCCGGCCAGCGTGTCAGCCCAGAGCAGCGTGAACGTCTATGGACGTGTCGTGGCCGGCGTCGAGCACATCGACAAGGTGCGGGATCCGGCCTCCGGCCGGGTCGAGTCGCTCACCCGCACGGCGAGCAACCAATGGGGCACCAGCATGCTGGGCTTCAAGGGGACGGAGGACCTGGGGGGCGGGCTCAACGCCTACTTCCTGCTGGAGAGCGGCTTCGGCAGCACCACCGGCCGGACCAATGGGCCGGCGTTCTTCAACCGCCGCGCGTATGTGGGCCTGGGCAGCAAGGAGTGGGGGCGGCTGCAGTTCGGCAAGAACCTGTTCAACACCAACGACGTCTGGTACCTGGATCCGACGGGTCAGCAGTTCATCAGCAGCGCGACGCTGGTGCGCGGGCGCAGCTGGGTGGGCGCGGACAACGTGATCGAGTACACCACGCCGTCCTGGGGCGGCTTCACGGCCAACGCCCAGCTCAGCCTGGGCGAGCAGGCGGGCAATCACCGCAAGCTGCGCGCCGAAGGCCTGTCGCTGGCCTATGTCCACGAGGGGCTGGAGCTGCGCGGCATCCATACCGTCCGGCGCGATGCCAACGGCCTGTTCAGCGATGTCTACAACTACTCGAAGCAGACGGTGGCCGGCGGCACCTACCGGCTGGGCGCGTCGAAGCTGTTCGCTGCTGTCGAGCACATCACGGCCGGCGCCGCGCCGGCCAACGCGCCGACGCGTCTGCGCCATGCGTGGCTGGGCGTGCGTCATGACGTGACCCCGGCGCTGACGCTGATCGGCGCGGGGTATCACGTCAGCGCCAACCGGGGCCATGGCAAGGCGGTGGTGCTGATGGCCGGGGCCGATTACGCGCTGTCCAAGCGCAGCTTCCTGTACGCCTCCGTCGGCGGCGTGAACAACTCAGGCGCGGCCAACTATGCGGCGGATGTTTCCGCCAACGGACCCGGGCCGGGCGCCGGGCAGCGCGCGGTGTACGCGGGGATGGGGCACAGCTTCTGACGGGGGGGCGGTCAGGCAGGAGTGACCGGCGCCGCCGCGCCCGCCTGCGGCGCGGGCTCCCTCAGCAGCAGCGCGAGCAGCCCGCCCGAGGCCGCGAACACGGCGCCGACCGCGAAGGCCACGCGGTAGCCTCCCGCCAGCGCCGCCGGCAGGCTCGCGCCCAGCGCCGTCAGCTCACCCGTCCGCGAGGCCGCCAGGCTCGCCAGCACCGCCAGGCCCAGCGAGCCGCCCATCATGAAGGACGTGTTCACCACCCCCGAGGCCAGACCGGATTCGCTCGGCGCGACCTCGCTCATCGCCGCCAGCAGCACCGGGTTGAAGGCCACGCCCGCGCCCAGCCCCAGCAGCAGCATGCCGGGCAGCACGTCCAGCCAGAAGCCGCCGTCCGCCGGCGCCCGCGCGAACAGCGCCAGCCCCAGCGCCGCCAGCAGCAGCCCGCCGCACAGCGGCTTGCGCAGCCCCAGCTTCATGACCAGCCGGGCCGACAGGCCGACCGAGAACGCCGCCATGATCAGGTTGGCCGGCAGGAAGCCCAGGCCGACATGCATCGCGTCGTAGCCCAGCACCAGCTGCATGTAGAGCGCCGACAGGAAGAACCACGCGAACATCGCCGCCGCCCACAGCACGCCGATCACGTTGGACACCGCCACCGAACGCAAGCGGAACAGCGACAGCGGCATCAGCGGATGCGCGACACGGCGCTCCAGCGCCAGGAACGCCGCCAGCAGCGCCACCGCCACGGCCAACAGGCCCAGTGTGCGGGCCGAGGTCCAGCCAGCCTCGTTGCCATTGACCACCGCGTACACCGCCAGCATCAGCGACAGCGTGACCGTCACCGCGCCGGCCCAGTCCAGCGTCTCGTCCGGCGCGGTGGGACCGCCGCGCTCGATCAGCCACAGGCACAGCCCGATGACCAGCGCCCCGATCGGCAGGTTCACCAGGAAGATCCAGTGCCAGCTGAGCGTGCTGGTGAGCAGGCCGCCCAGCAGCACGCCGATGCTGCCCCCGCCGGCGCAGACGAAGCCGTAGACGCCCATCGCCTTGGCGCGCTCGCCAGGCTCGGTGAACATGTTCATGATCAGCGACAGCGAGATCGCCGACACCACCGCGCCGCCCAGCCCCTGCACCGCGCGGGCGGCGATCAGCAGCGCCTGCGTGTGCGCCAGCCCGCAAGCCGCCGACGCGCCGGTGAACAGCGCCAGACCGGCCAGGAACATGCGCCGGTGACCGTACAGGTCCCCCAGCCGGCCACCCAGCAGCATGAAGCCGCCGAAGGTCAGCATGTAGGCGTTGACCACCCAGACCAGCGAGGTCTCGGTGAAACCCAGGTCCGCGCGGATCGAGGGCAGGGCGACGTTCACGATGGTCGTGTCCAGCACGATCATCAGCACGCCCAGACAGAGCACGCCGAGCGCCAGCCAGCGGCGCCGTTTCGGATCAAGGGAGGCAGTCATGGCGGATTCGCGTCCGTTCAGGGTTGAAAGCAGGACCCGTGACAGCTTCGTGAAGACAGACGGGGTTTCGTCTGACGACGATCGGGACCAACGGAAATCGACATCCTCGCATCTCCGCTGTCGGTGGATCGCCGACGCGCGCTGACGTCATCGCAGGACCCGGTGATGCGGCATCCGCGTCTGCCCACGGGCGGGAGGCGGGCGGACCATGCGTCAGATCGACAGGAGACCCGGATGAGCATCACCAAGCACGCCAAGGCCGCGAGGACCGAACCCACCAGCCTGTTCAAGACCGCGCTGTTGCTGAGCAGCCTGGCCATGGTCATCGGGCTGCTCTTCAGCGCGGTGCAGGATGCCCGCGGCGCAGGCACCGATGCAGGCGCCGACGCGGGAGCCAGCTCCGCGCCGCTGACGGCCGGCGACGGCCGCTGACGGCCCGCGCCAGGCGGCGCGTCAGCACTCGACGATGTTGACCGCCAGACCGCCGCGGGCGGTCTCCTTGTACTTCGTCATCATGTCGGCGCCGGTTTCGCGCATCGTCTTGATGACCTTGTCCAGGCTCACGTGGTGCGTGCCGTCGCCGCGCAGCGCCATGCGCGCCGCGTTGATGGCCTTGACCGAGGCGATCGCATTGCGCTCGATGCAGGGGATCTGCACCAGCCCGCCGACCGGGTCGCAGGTCAGCCCCAGGTGGTGCTCCATGCCGATCTCGGCGGCGTTCTCGGCCTGGGCCGGCGTGCCGCCCATCACCGCGCACAGCGCGCCCGCGGCCATCGAGCAGGCCACGCCGACCTCGCCCTGGCAGCCCACCTCCGCGCCCGAGATTGACGCGTTCTCCTTGTAGAGGATGCCGATTGCCGCAGCGGTCAACAGGAAGTCGACGATGCCGTCCTCGCTGGCCCCATGCACGAAGCGCGCGTAGTAGTGCAGCACCGCCGGCACGATGCCGGCCGCGCCGTTGGTCGGCGCCGTCACGACGCGGCCGCCCGCGGCGTTCTCTTCATTGACCGCCAGCGCGTACAGGTTGACCCAGTCCATCACCTGCAGTGGATCGCGCAGCGCCGCCTCCGGATGCGCGACCAGATCGCGGTACAGCGCCGCCGAGCGCCGCTTCACCTTGAAGCCGCCCGGCAGGATGCCCTCGGTGCGGCAGCCGCGCTGCACGCATTCCTGCATCACGCGCCAGATCTTCAGCAGGCCGGCGCGCGTTTCCTCGTCGGGGCGCCAGTGGCGCTCGTTGCGGCGCATGATCTCGGCGATCGAGCAGCCTTCCTGCTCGGTCAGCGCGAGCAGCTCCGCGCCGGTCTTGAATGGGTAGGGCAGCACCGTGGTGTCGGGCGCGATCTGCTTCTGCTTGGCGCCGTCGGCCAGGACTTCCTCGGTGACGACGAAGCCGCCGCCGACGGAGTAGTAGACGCGGTTCTGCAACTCGTTGCCTTCGGCGTCGAAGGCGATGCAGCGCATGCCGTTGGCATGCAGCGGCAGGCTCTGGCGCCGGTACATCACCAGGTCGCGCGCCTCGTCGAAGGCGACCACGTGGTCGCCGCCCAGCGCGATGCGCTTGTCGTTGCGGATCGCGTCCAGGATGCCAGGGATGCTTTCGATGTCGACCGTGTCGGGCTCATGACCGGCCAGGCCCAGCAGCACCGCCTTGTCCGAGCCGTGGCCCTTGCCCGTCGCACCCAGCGAGCCGTACAGCGCGGTGGCCACGCGCACCGTGCGATCGAGCACGCCCTCATGCCGCAGGCGCTGCACGAACATGCGTGCGGCGCGCATCGGCCCGACGGTGTGCGAGCTCGACGGCCCGATGCCGATCTTGAAGAGGTCGAAGACGGAGACTGCCATGGCTACCTCACTGGGTGATCGGGCGGCGAGCGTGTTTGACGCGCCCCTCCCTGGTCGAGACGCCTTGAACGCGCCGAAGGCGTCGTTCAAGGCGGGGCTCGGGTATGACGAGAGGGCCGGCGCCGGGCCGTCCCAAGCCGGCCCGCAGCCCCCTCGGGGGCGGCCCCGGCCGCGCCCGAGCGCGGCCGGGACGGGGGCTCCACGCTTATTCAGCGTACGCCGAAAGCGGCGGGCAGGAGCAGACCAGGTTACGGTCGCCGTAGACGTTGTCCACGCGGCCCACCGGCGACCAGTACTTCACGTGGCGCAGCGCCGGCACCGGATAGGCCGCGTCGTCGCGGCTGTAGCCGTGCGTCCACTCGGTCTTGAGCAGGCTCTCGGCGGTGTGCGGCGCGTTGACCAGCGGGTTGTCGGTCTGCGGCCAGGCGCCGGATTCGACCTTCGCGATCTCCTCGCGGATCTGGATCATCGCGGCGATGAAGCGGTCCAGCTCGAACTTGGATTCGCTCTCGGTCGGCTCGACCATCAGCGTGCCCGCGACCGGGAAGGACAGCGTCGGCGCGTGGAAGCCGTAGTCGATCAGGCGCTTGGCGACGTCCTCGGCCGACACGCCGCTGGTGTCCTTCAGCGGGCGCAGGTCCAGGATGCACTCGTGGGCCACGCCGCCGCCCTTCACACCGGCGACGTTGCCGCTGAAGTGGATGTCGTAGTGGTCGGACAGGCGCGCGGCCACGTAGTTGGCCGACAGGATCGCGGTCTCGGTCGCGGCCTTCAGGCCGGTCTCGCCCATCATGCGGATGTACATCCACGAGATCGGCAGCACCGCCGCGTTGCCCAGCGGCGCGGCGGAGACGGCGCCGATGGCGGTCTTCTCACCCAGGCCGGCCGAGCGGTGCGCCGGCAGGAAGGGCACCAGGTCCTCGACCACGCAGACCGGGCCGACGCCCGGGCCGCCGCCGCCGTGCGGGATGCAGAAGGTCTTGTGCAGGTTCAGGTGGGACACGTCGCCGCCGAACTGGCCCGGCGCGGCGATGCCCACCAGCGCGTTCATGTTGGCGCCGTCCACGTACACGCGGCCGCCATGCTCATGCACCAGCGCGCAGATCTCCTTGACGTGCGTGTCGAAGAGACCGTACGTCGACGGGTAGGTGATCATGATCGCCGCCAGCTTGTCGCTGTGCTGCTCGCACTTGGCTTTCAGGTCGGCCAGGTCGATGTTGCCTTCCTTGTCGCACTTGGTGACCACCACCTGCATGCCCACCATCTGCGCCGACGCCGGATTGGTGCCGTGCGCGGACTCGGGGATCAGGCAGATCTTGCGGTGACCCTCGCCGCGCGACTCGTGCCAGGCCTTGATGATCAGCAGGCCGGCGTATTCGCCCTGGGAGCCGGCATTGGGCTGCAGCGAGACGCCCGCGTAGCCGGTGGCCTGGCACAGCCAGGACGTGAGCTGCTGGTCCAGCTGGGCGTAGCCCTGCAGCTGGCTCTGCGGCGCGAACGGGTGCACCTGCGCGAACTCGGGCCAGGTGATGGGGATCATCTCGCTGGTCGCGTTGAGCTTCATCGTGCACGAGCCCAGCGGGATCATGCTGCGGTCCAGCGCCAGGTCCTTGTCGGAGAGCAGGCGGATGTAGCGCAGCATCTCCGTCTCGGAGTGGTGGATGTTGAAGATCGGATGCGTCAGGTAGGCGCTGGTGCGCGCCAGCGCGGCCGGCACCAGCGTGGCGGCCGAGGCGCCGGCGAAGGCGTCGGCCACGGGCTTGCCTTCGGCGAAGACCGTCAGCAGCGCCTGGAGGTCGGCGCGGGTGGTGGTCTCGTCCAGCGTCAGGCTGATGCTGTCCTCGCCGGCGCGGCGCAGGTTCATGCCGGCGGCGACGGCCGCGGCCAGCACCGGGCCGGTGTGCGCGCCGGTCTTCACGTGCAGGGTGTCGAACGCGGTCTCGTGGACCAGCGTCAGGCCCAGCGCCTTCAGGCCCCGCGCCAGCACGGCGGTGTAGGCGGCGACGCGCTGCGCGATGCGCTTGAGGCCCTGCGGGCCGTGATAGACCGCGTACATGCTGGCCACCACGGCCGGCAGCACCTGCGCCGTGCAGATGTTGGAGGTGGCCTTCTCGCGGCGGATGTGCTGCTCGCGGGTCTGCAGCGACAGGCGGTAGGCGGGCTTGCCGTGCGCGTCGACGGACACGCCGACCAGGCGGCCCGGCAGCGAGCGCTTGAACTCGTCGCGGCAGGCCATGTAGGCGGCGTGCGGGCCGCCGGCGCCCATGGGCATGCCAAAGCGCTGCGTGGTGCCGACGGCGATGTCGGCGCCTTGCTCGCCGGGCGAGGCGATCAGCGTCAGCGCCAGCAGGTCGGCCGCGGCCACCAGCAGGCCGCCGTGCGCGTGGACCGCCTCGGCGATCGCCTGCAGCGGCCGCACCACGCCGGTCACGCCGGGGTACTGGACCAGCGCGCCGAAGCACTCGGCCTGGCCGGCCTCCTCGGCCTTGCCGACCTGCACCGTGATGCCCAGCGGCTCGGCGCGGGTGCGCACGACTTCCAGCGTCTGGGGCAGCACGTCGTCGGCGACGAAGAAGGTCTGGCTCTTGCTCTTGGCCATGCGGGCGGCCAGCGTCATCGCCTCGGCGGCGGCGGTGGCCTCGTCCAGCATCGAGGCGTTGGCGATGGCCAGGCCGGTCAGGTCGCAGACCATGGTCTGGAAGTTGACCAGCGCCTCCATGCGGCCTTGCGAGATCTCGGCCTGGTAGGGCGTGTAGGCGGTGTACCAGGCCGGGTTCTCGAGGATGTTGCGCAGGATCACGCCCGGCGTGACCGTGCCGTGGTAGCCCTGGCCGATGAAGCTCTTCAGGATCTGGTTCCGGCCCGCGATGGCCTTGAGCTCGGCCAGCGCCTGCGCTTCGGTCACGGGCTCGGGCAGGTCCATCTTCGCGGCGCGCTTGATGGCGGCCGGAACGATGGCGTCGATCAGCGCGGCGCGCGACGCGGCACCGATGGCCGACAGCATCAACTGCTCGTCATGGGCGTCGGGACCGATGTGACGGGCGTGGAACTCCGAGGCGTTCTCGAGCTCGGCGAAGGAGGGCAGGGCGGACATGGCGGGGCGATCCTGGAGAAAGAGCTCCCTCTCCCGCTGTGCGGGAGAGGGCTGGGGTGAGGGCGGGGCTTAGGAGTTCTTCACCAGCTCGTCGTAGGCCGTGGTGTCCATCAGCCCGTCGAGTTCCGCCGGATTGGACAGCTTGACCTTGAAGAACCAGCCGGTCTTGAGCGGGTCGGTGTTGGCCAGCGACGGATCGGCGCGCAGCGCCTCGTTGACCTCGACGATCTCGCCCGACACCGGGGCATAGACGTCGGCGGCGGCCTTGACCGACTCGACCACGCCGGCCACTTCCTTGGCGGCGAAGGACTTGCCGACCTCGGGCAGGTCGACGAAGACCACATCGCCCAGCGCGTCCTGCGCATGGACGGTGATGCCCACGGTGGCGATGCCGTCGGTGGTGTCGACCCATTCGTGGTCGGGCGTGTACTTGATGCTCATGGAGAGGCTCCGTGGAATCGGAAGGGTGAAGGGGAAATCGTCCCGGAGGACGGGAGGGGATCCGGGATCGCGGATCAGCCGCGGAAGTATCCGTTCGGCGTGAACGGCGTGGAAGAGACCGTCATCGGGGTGCGCTTGCCGCGGACCTCGGCGAAGAGCTCGGTGCCCAGCGCCGCGTACGGCGTCTGGACGTAGGCCAGCGCCACCGGCTTGCCGACCGTCGGACCCAGCGTGCCGCTGGTGACGACGCCGATCTCCTGACCGTCGGCGTTGACGAGCCTGGCGCCCTCGCGCACCGGCATCCGTTCGGAGCTCACCAGGCCGACCCGCTTGCGCGCGGCGCCTTCGGCGAACTGGCGGTCGATCACGGCCGCGCCGGGATAGCCGCCGGCGCGGGCGCCGCCAGCGCGGCGGACCTTCTGGATCGCCCAGGTCAGCGAGGCCTCGACCGGGGTGGTGGTGGTGTCGATGTCGTGGCCGTAAAGGCACAGGCCGGCTTCCAGGCGCAGCGAGTCGCGCGCGCCCAGGCCGATGGGCATCACCTCGGGCTGGGCCAGCAGCTTGCGGGCCAGCTCCACGCTGCGCTCGGCGGCGACGGAGATCTCATAGCCGTCTTCGCCGGTGTAGCCCGAGCGGGTCACGAACGTGGGGATGCCGTCCAGGTCGAAGAAGCCGCCGGTCATGAAGACCAGCCCGGCGACGCCCGGGTTCAGGCGCGACAGCGCGGTCACCGCCTGCGGGCCCTGCAGCGCGAGCAGCGCCTGGTCGGGCAGCGGACGCACCTCGCAGCGGCCCGACAGGTGCTTGCGCATGTGGGCGATGTCCTGGTCGCGGCAGCCGGCGTTGACCACCACGAACAGCCCGTCGGTGCGGCGCGCGACCATCAGGTCGTCGAGGATGCCGCCGTCGTCGGCGGTGAACAGCGCGTAGCGCTGCTTGAACAGGCCCAGGTCGACGATGTCGACCGGCACCAGGGTCTCGAGCGCCGCGGCGGCGTCGTCGCCCACCAGCAGCACCTGGCCCATGTGGGAGACGTCGAACAGGCCGGCCTTGGAGCGGGTGTGCTTGTGCTCGGCCATCACGCCGGCGGGGTACTGGACCGGCATGTCGTAGCCGGCGAAGGGCACCATCTTGGCCCCCAGTTCGAGGTGCAGCGCGTGCAGGGGGGTCTTGTGCAGGGGCGTGTTCAGGTTCTGATCGGCGGACATGTCTCGCTCCGAGGGCATTCGTCATGACCACCCGACTGTGAACCGATCACGTCCGGGTGGGGGAGATGCCCTCGCTGTCCGCTTTACCTGAGAGATTGGCCGTCGGCGGTTGACCGGCGGCTTGCCCCTTCGGTGGACGGGCTCGACCGGTGGTCCGCCCCGCCTCTCTCCAGTGAGGAACGCCCGGCATCGCGGGCGTTTCGTCAGTCCTTTTGCCTGAGCGTTCGCAGCGTGGGATCACCAGTGCCACTGCGCCTTCGGCGGCTCCCGCGAGGGAGCTCTCTCCTGACTGGCGCGCATTGTAGTCATGGAATCAAGGGACCGAACCGGCGATTTCCCCCGGCCACCCAACCAGCCTGCATCGCCCGCCGGGCGGTCCGTTCCCGAGGAGGGCATTCGATGCCTGGATCCGTTGCGCACGGCGCTCTGCCGCCCCTTTCGTTTCGGCCGCCGACAGAGTTGGAGCAGGATTCCCGAACGAAGCAGCCCACGGCCGAAGCCGAGACACCCGCATTACAGACTTCATCCATGCAGCGCCGGGCCTTCGTCCACTCCTGCAAGGGTGGGCCCAGCCGGCCGGTCGTCGTTGGACAGATCTTCAAGCGAGCGGCTGGGGCTCAGGCGCCCTTGGCGCAGCCGGAGGCGGTGAACGACGCCGGGCCGGTGGCGTCGCGGATGCTGTCGCACATCGCGCCGCCGGCCTTGCCGAAATTGACCCGTGAGGATGAACGCGAGCTCTATGAGCGTGTCGGCGTCCAGCTGGCGCTGCTCGCCCAAGGCCTGAGAAAGCCGCTCTCGTGGAAGGAACGGCTTCTGCCGCGGTGTCTGCGCCGCCAACCCGTCCCCGAGAGGAACGAGGTGCTCAGTCGGGTGCGGTCCATCGGCGACGCGGTGATTCGACTGGCCGATGCCAAGCCGGATCCGGCCGGATATCAGGTGGCGTTCTCCAGGCTGGTCCAAGCCTGGGTCACAGGCGGCCACGACCGGAGCCGGCCACGGGAACGCGAGCACTGGCGCTGGCGCACGAACGACCCGAAGGGCAGCTTCATGGCCGCCTCCAAAGCCCTCAGCAAAGCATGTGGCGACGTGCGCCACCCGTACCCGCAGCCCAGCCAGAACCTCCAGGAGGCGCGCCGTGTGCTGATGACGTTGATGCGGACGTGACCCCGGCGCAGGCGCGGTGAAGGGCGGGCTCGGGCGGGCTCGGGCGGGCCGGCGCGGATTGGCGCCCGAAATGGCGCGGTGGCCGCGGCGTCCGATCGCGAAGGTTGTCGGATGGGGTGGTTGCCGATGCCGACTGACGGGGCAAGCCGGCGGATCGGATGCCGGGTTCGAAAGAGGAGGCATGCCATGACGTCATTGACTGCGAACGTCGCCAGGTTGTTCGGGTGCGTTTCGGCGGAGCCGGAGGAGGATCTGCCGCATGCAGGCGCGGCCGGTTCCCCACAGGAGATCCGCGCCGGCCTGGCCCGGTGCCTGGCCACGGTCCTGAAGCCTTTGAGAGACGGCGCGCCTGTCGAGCCGGGCGCGTCCGCGCTTTCCGGCAGACCGCCGGTCATTGATCTCGCGCGCACGGACATGAGCGACAGCGAGCGGCTCGCGCGTCTGGCCGAGACGATGCTCGTTCATGGGGCGGCCAGCATGGTCGTGCCGGCGCGCAAGCCGGACTCGCCGGACGCCAAGCAGGCGCCGACGGTGGCGCAGTGGCTGCTCTCGGGCAGGCGCTCGGCGCGCATCGTCTCGTGCGAGGACCCTGGCGAGGGCATCCTCACGATCGAGAGCCGTCCCCGCCCGGCGTGTTCACCGTCGACCGCCAGCGTGATCGAGCTTCTCGTCGAGTTCAACGGACATCGTTTCGAATCGGCGATGCTGGTCCATGGCTTGCCGACGAGACCGGCGACACGCTGGGTCCCACCGTCGCCGGTGATCCGATGCCCGGCGGATCAGGCCGCGCGGCCCATGCAGCACGCCCAGGCCGTGCAGGCTGCGCGGCCTCGATCCGCGCCTGGCATCGCGGTCACGCCCGCTCCTCCCGAGCCGGACTTCGCCGCGTTGACCGAGCTGCTCGGACGGATGAAGGCGCCGACCGGCGTGAAGGGCTGGTGGCGGCGGACCGTCGGGCCCAAGGCCAAGCCTGACGAGGTCGTCGAACTCGCGCGGGCCCTGGCGCGGCCGGCGATGGCCCAGTGGCGCGCCCGGGCCGAAGGGCGCGATGAAAGCGAGCTTCGCCATGACATGCTGCACTGGTGCAAGGCCCTGTTCCGCGAATGCTTCGAGGCGTCGTCCCCATGCTCGCGCAAGCGATGGGTCAGCCGCGTCCATGGCGACGGGACCGGCGCATTCCTGGCCGCGCGGCAGGCACAGGGGCGCCGGCTCTATGAGGTGCTGCGCGATCCGCGCGCATCCCGGGAAACCGTCGATCAGGAGGTCGGCACATTCATGGTGCTCGAAGCGCTGAGGGCCGCCGCGGCCTGACGCCCGCGGTTCGCGCGCGGCGCGTGCACAATCGCGCCCATGCGACTCCTGCTGGTGGAAGACGACTTGATGATCGGCGAGCAGCTGCTCGAGCTGCTGCGCGCCGAGGGTTATGCCGTGGACTGGGTGCGTGACGGCGAGATCGCCGACACCGCGCTGCAGTCCCAGACCTACGACCTGGTGCTGCTGGACCTGGGCCTGCCCAAGCGCGACGGCATGAGCGTGCTGCAGGCGCTGCGCGGCCGCAAGCAGACGGTGCCGGTGCTGATCGCCACCGCGCGCGACGCCACCGCCCAGCGTGTCGCCGGCCTGGACGCCGGCGCCGACGACTACGTGCTCAAGCCCTTCGAGCTCGACGAGCTGCTGGCCCGCATCCGCGCGCTGCTGCGCCGCGCCGCCGGCCGCGCCGAGCCGGTCTATGAGCACATGGGCGTGAGCATCAATCCCGCCACGCGCGAGGTCACCGCGCACGGCCACCCGGTCACGCTGTCGCAGCGCGAGTGGGCGGTGCTGGAGCCGCTGATCGCGCGCCCCGGCATCGTGCTCTCGCGCCAGCAGCTCGAGGAAAAGCTCTATGGCTGGAAGGACGAGATCAGCAGCAACGCGGTCGAGGTCTACATCCACGGCCTGCGCAAGAAGCTGGGCGCCGAGCTGATCCAGAACGTGCGCGGCGTCGGCTACCGCGTGCCCAAGGAATGAACGCGGCGTCGGAGGACGGCGCGCCTCGCCGCCCCCGGTTCATGCTGCTGCCGCGCTCGCTGCGCTACCGGCTGCTGCTGTTCCTGCTGGCCGCGATGCTGAGCAGCGCGCTGATCCAGGGCATGAGCGCCTATCGCAACGCGCTCATGGAGACCGACGAGATCTTCGACTACCAGATGCAGCAGGTGGCGCTGTCGCTGCGCGCCGGCATGGGCACGGGCCTGCCGCTGCCGCTGGGCGAGGAACAGAGCATCGACCTGATCGTGCAGGTCTGGGGCCTGGACGGCACCCCGCTGTACCGCTCGGCGGGCCCGGACTGGCTGCCGCAGCGCGCGGTGCTGGGCTTCTCCAACGTCGCGCTGCGCGGCAAGCGCTATCGCGTCTTCGCGGTGCAGGGGCGCTTCCAGGTCGTGCAGGTGGCGCAGGACATCGCGGTGCGCCAGCGCATGGCCGGCCAGCTCGCGTGGCGCACCGTGCTGCCCACGGCGCTGATGCTGCCGATGCTGGCGCTGGTCGTGTGGTGGGTGGTGTCGCACTCGCTGGCGCCGCTGGAGCGCGTGCGGCAGCAGCTCTCGCGCCGCGCCGCGCAGGACCTGGCCCCGGTCGACGAGGAGGACCTTCCCGCCGAGATCCAGCCGCTGGTCACCGAGCTCAACGCGCTGCTGGACCGGGTGCGGCAGGCCTTCGAGCAGCAGCAGCACTTTGTCGCTGACGCGGCGCATGAGCTGCGCTCGCCGCTGGCGGCGCTGAAGCTGCAGCTGCAGTCGCTGCGCCGCGCGCCGGACGACGCGTCGCGCGCGCAGGCGCTGGAGAAGCTCGGGCTGGGCATCGACCGCGCCTCGCACCTGATTGAGCAATTGCTCGCGCTGGCGCGCCAGGACAGCGCCAAGGCGCAGGCGCCGGCGCTGCCGATCGCGCTGGACGCGCTGTGCCGCGACGCGGTCGTGGACGCGGCCACGCTGGCACAGGCGCGCGGCATGGACCTGGGCCTGGGCCGCTGCGATCCGGCGCTGGTCGACGGCCATCGCGAGGCGCTGACCATGCTGCTGCGCAACCTGCTCGACAACGGCATCAAGTACGGCCGCAGCCGTGTCGACCTGAGTCTGGAGCGCAGCGGCGGCATGGCGCTGCTGGTGGTCGAGGACGACGGCCCCGGCATCCCCGATGCCGAGCGCGGCCGCGTGTTCGACCGCTTCTATCGCTCCGAGGCGCAGGCGCAGCAGGCGCCGGGCAGCGGCCTGGGCCTGGCGCTGGTGCGCAGCATCGCCGACGACCACGGCGCGGCGCTGCGGCTGGGGCACAGCACGGCGCTCGGAGGCTTGCGGGTGGAGCTGGCCATGCCGCTGTCCAGGGCCGTGACCGCGCTGCCGGCGAGCCCGCCCGGATTAAGAGCGACCTAAGCCTAGGTCCTCACACTTCAAGCCATCGGATCGGCGCCGACCTGTTCGGTCCCGCCGGCCGCAGCGAATCTGGAGGTTCAGATGGCTCAGCAAGTGGAGAAGATGATTCCGGTGAAGAAGCTCGTGTGGGCGCTGGCCGCGGCCGGCGTGTTGGGGGCCGCTGGCGGTGCGCTGGCGATGCGCAACGCCAAGATCATGCCGGTGGCGGATACGCAGCCGGCGGCGACCGCGGCGGCCTCGGGTGACACCCAGGTCGCAGCCGTCACGACGCCGCTGGCGAACGCGGCGGCACCAGGCGCGGCACCTGCGGCGAACTACACGCCGCCCCCCGCCGGCATGCCTGACTTCGCGCAGATCGCCGCGGCGCAGGGGCCCGCGGTGGTCAACATCAGCGTGTCGGGCACCGTCAAGACGCGCGCCGCGCGCGGGCCGCAGATCGATCCCGACGATCCCTTCTACGAGTTCTTCCGCCGCTTCGGCGTGCCGGGCATGCCCGGCGGTCCGAACGGCGGCGACGGCGGCAGCCGCGAGATCCGCGGTCAGGGCTCGGGCTTCATCGTCAGCAACGACGGCATCATCCTGACCAACGCCCATGTGGTGCAGGACGCGCAGGAGGTGGTGGTCAAGCTGACCGACCGCCGCGAGTTCCGCGCCAAGGTGCTGGGCAGCGACAAGTCCACCGACGTCGCGGTGCTGAAGATCGACGCCAAGAACCTCCCCACCGTGCGCCTGGGCGCGACCCGCGACCTGCGCGTCGGCGAATGGGTGCTGGCGATCGGCTCGCCCTTCGGCTTCGAGAACAGCGTCAGCGCCGGCGTGATCAGCGCCAAGGGGCGCTCGCTGGGACCGGACGAGAGCCGCGTGCCCTTCCTGCAGACCGACGTCGCGATCAACCCCGGCAACTCCGGCGGCCCGCTGTTCAATGCGCGGGGCGAGGTGGTGGGCATCAACTCGCAGATCTACAGCGCGTCGGGCGGCTACCAGGGCCTGTCGTTCGCGATCCCGGTGGAAGTGGCGAACAAGGTCCGCGCCCAGATCGAGAAGGGCGGCAAGGTGCAGCACGCCAAGCTCGGCGTGATGGTGCAGGAGGTCAACCAGGGCTTCGCCGACTCCTTCAAGCTGGACCGCCCGGAAGGCGCGCTGGTGGCCAACGTCGAGGACAACGGACCGGCGGCGCGCGCGGGGCTGCGCTCGGGCGACGTGATCCTGGGCTTCAAGGGCCAGAAGATCGTGTCCAGCGGCGACCTGCCGGCGCTGGTCGATCAATCGCTGCCCGGCGACAAGGTCGATGTCGAGGTGTGGCGCGCCGGCAAGCGCGAGACGCTGAGCGTCACGCTGGGCGATGCCAACGAGAAGGGCGCCAAGCTCGCCAAGGGCGAGGGCAATGCCGACTCGGCGCACGGGAAGCTGGGCCTGGCCCTGCGGCCGCTGCAGCCGGAGGAGCGGCGCCAGCTCGGCGCGCGCGAGGGCCTGCTGATCGAGGAAGTGGGCGAGGGCAGCGCGGCGGCGCGCGCCGGCGTCCGGCCAGGCGACGTGCTGCTGGCGATCAACGGCACGCCGGTGCAATCGGTCGATCAGGTCCGCGGCGCGGTGCAGGGCGCGGAGAAGTCCGTCGCGCTGCTCGTGCAGCGCGGCAGCGACAAGATCTTCGTGCCTGTGCGCATCGGCTGATCCGGGCGCTTTTCCTCCCTCCTCTTTCTTCTGCTCCCAACCAACCGCTGCCTGTGGCGGTTGCTCCGTGGGGCCCGCGCGTGGTGGCGCGGGCCCCTTTTTTTGCGCCGCCACCGGCGGCCGCGTGCTGGCATCATGCGCGCCATGCCGACGCCGTCCCGATCCGCCGCCAACGACGCCTCGATGTCCTCCGAGGGCGATGCGCTCGCGCGCTCGCCCGAGCGGGAGCAGAGCCAGCGCGCCATTGACGCCTTCATCGAGTCGCTCTGGATCGAGGAGGGCCTGTCGCGCAACACGCAGCTCGCCTACGGCCGCGACCTGCAGCTCCTGGCCGACTGGCTGGCCGCCGAGCCGCGCCGCCGCGCGCTCGACCAGACCGAAGAGCTCGACCTGATGGGCTACGCCGCCGCGCGCCACGAGGGCGGCAAGGCGAGTTCGGCGAACCGGCGGCTGTCGGTGTTCAAGCGCTACTTCCGCTGGGCGCTGCGGGAGCACCGCATCACGCGCGATCCGACGCTCAAGCTGATCACTGCCAAGCAGCCGATGCGCGTGCCCAGGACGCTGACGCAGCAGCAGGTGGAGGGGCTGCTGGAAGCGCCCGATGTCGGCACCGCGCAGGGGCTGCGCGACCGCGCCATGCTGGAGCTGATGTATGCGAGCGGCCTGCGCGTGACCGAGCTGGTGACGCTCAAGAGCGTGCACGTGGGCCTGCGCGAGGCGGTGCTGCGCGTGACCGGCAAGGGCGACAAGGAGCGCATGGTGCCCTTCGGCGAGGAGGCGCATGCGTGGCTGATGCGCTATCTGCAGGAGGCGCGGCCGCAGCTGCTGAGCGCGCGCGGCACCGACGACCTGTTCCTGAGCCGCCATGGCCAGGCGATGACGCGCGAGACCTTCTGGCGCATCGTCAAGAAGTACGCGGCAATCGCGGGCATCACGACGCCGATCTCGCCGCACACGCTGCGGCACGCCTTTGCCACCCACTTGCTGAACCATGGCGCCGATCTGCGGGCGGTGCAGCTGTTGCTGGGGCATGCGGATCTGTCGACGACGCAGATCTACACGCATGTGGCGCGGGAACGCCTGAAGGCGCTGCACGCGGCGCATCATCCGCGCGGCTGAACGCGGAGCGCCGATGCCCGAACCCGGGCGCAGCGGCAGGACACACAAGGCGCATCCCAGCACCTCGCCGCGACCCGCCAAGGGCCGCCAATTGTTCGCATGGCCTACCCTTCGTTCCTTCAGCCGTTCGGCGCGATGCCGAACCCGATGCCCTACGACCCGCTGGCCCTCGGGCTTGGCGGTTTCCCGTACCAACCCTGGCCTCCCGGCGTGGATCCGGCCCTGGCCTCACCGATCGCCCTTGCTGCGGCGGGTGTGGGGAACTGGCTGGCCGGCATCGTTCCTCCGTTCGTCAACGCGCTGATGACGCCGGCCTTCGGCAGCTTCCCGTCGCTGATGCAGACCGCCTGGCCGCAACCGGCGATGGACCCGAAGACCTCGCAGGACGCGATCGCGTTTGCCAGTCTCCTGAGCCAACAGAGAGTCACCGACCTGATCGCAGCCGAAGGTCAAGTGCCTGCTCCGGTGTTGACGCAGCTGCGCCATCCCGGACAGTCGGTGCAGTGGAGTGTTCCAGGCCCGGACGGCCAACTCGTGACGGCGAAGCTCCATCGCCTGGCCCCACCGACCGATGACTGCGGCTGGGTGCTACAGGCGGACGTGTATGAGGGCGATCAGCGGAAGTCATCGCAGCAGGTGCGGGTGTACGACATCAGGGCGAACCGGGCGCGTCCGACGGACTTCCGGGAGGCTGTGGCCCGAATCTGGGGGCCGATCAACCAACGTGCCTCCGAGGGAGACGATGTCCGCGTCGGGGTGGCCTGCACCGACGGCCTGGGACTCTCCACCGCCACCACCGTGGTGTCGCAACAAGTGAATCGCCAGCGAGAAGCGAGGCGCGAGCTGACCGAGGGGGGCGGCGGCACGTTCATCCCCCGAGGGGGGCACGCGCAGGAAGACGCCGATTACGAGAGATTCTTTCGGCAAATGCTAGGCCCGAATTTTCCCCGGGACCTGGAGTCCCTCCTGAAAGATCTCCCGCTTCCGACGCCCGCGCGCGGCCATGAGGGAAGCCGTCGTCCGATGCTCTCGCGCGCGACCTCCGATTCGAATATGTCCGACGCCGATTACGACTCCGGTTACGAGTCCGACGGTGAATTCACCGCCGCCGACAAGGACGAAGATTATCTTCCGCGCCTGCTGCGACTTCGCAGTGCCGACCCGCGTCCAACAATGAGCGAGAGCGGCACGCAGACGGAGGGTGTGTTGAAAGACTCTGCAGCACCCGCACCCGCACCCGCACCCGCACCCGCACCCGCGCGGCCGCCCGCAGCGGCCCACCCGCCCGCGTCGGCACTTGCGGCGCTTCAGGAACAGCCGCCTCCCGCAGACCTGCAGCCGCCCCTCGTGCCGATGCCCATGCCGATGGTCCCGGAGAAGGCACTACCGCCCGTATCGTCCTCGCGCCGGGATCCGCCGGCCAGAGGCGTGAGGTCCCAGCGCGAGATCGAGAAGCAGAGGGCTGAGCTGAGTCGCGGGATCGATGTGCTCTCGAAGGCGGCCAGCGATTTCCGGGTCAAGCACTTGCCGGATGTGCCGGCCGGCGATCCGGGTGCTGAGCCTGACAGGAAGGGGCTTGGGCGCTCCAGTTCGGTGCCTGATCTTCGTGCCGCTACCCCTGCGTTGACGCGCGCGCTCGGGAAGGCGCGAAGCGAGTCGGACCTCCAAACCCTTGGGCAGCCGACAAAGCCGGGGCTCGTGACACGCGAGATGACCGAGTTGTTCCGCGCGATCGACTTGTTCTCGACCCCGCGTTCGCGGATCAAGCGCGCTTTCGGCCTGGCGGCATCGGACCCGCTGGGTGACATGATGGAAAAGAGGATCGCGCCGCTGATCGACCGCATCCGGGAAAAGGTGCCGCCCAATGCCCCGAAACGACCGGACGCGTACGTCCTGGAGACGCTTTCCAAGGCGGCGCAGAACGCCTTCGGCGCCTTGCCCAGCGACCAGCAGGGCAGGCTGCGCAAGGCATTCGCCGACAACCATGACGTCCTTCGAGCCGTGCACAAATCGAGAGATCGAGCGCTGACATTCATGAGCGCGCCTGACGGGGATGTGACGAGCGCGGCATTCCGGAGCGCCGCTCGCCGCCAGGCAGCGCTGACCTACACGATCGCCGCGCTGGAGCAAGCCTCGAAAGCCCGTGTTTAAGCCACCGGCAGCCCCGCCGGCGGCTTGATCTCCTCCAGGCAGA
Source organism: Roseateles sp. (assembly GCF_039595595.1). Classification (GTDB taxonomy): domain Bacteria; phylum Pseudomonadota; class Gammaproteobacteria; order Burkholderiales; family Burkholderiaceae_C; genus Roseateles. Next base: position 188,987 of record NZ_JBCNLG010000008.1, read on the forward strand.
TCATCGACCGCACGTCGGCGACCCCTTCGAGCTGCATCAGCTTGTCGGTGAGGAACTTGGACAGCGCCTGCAGGTCGCGCGCGACCACCTTGAGCAGGTAGTCCGAGTCCCCCGACACGGTGTGGCATTCCAGGATCTCGGGGAAGTCGCGGATCAGCGACTCGATCTCGCGCACGCGGGCGAAGGCCTGGGCGGTGATGTTCAGGCTCACGTAGGCCGTCACCCCCAGCCCCAGCGCCAGCGGCGCGACATCGGCCCGGTAGCCGCGCAGCACGCCGCGCTCCTCCAGCGCCCGCACCCGGCGGAAGCACTGCGGCGCCGACAGATGCACCCGCGCCGCCAGGTCCACGTTGGACATCCGCCCGTCGCGCTGCAGCTCGTGCAGGATCCGCAGGTCGATCGCGTCCAGCGCGGGAAAGGCCTTCTTGTCCATCTTGTTCATCAGCGGCATCGTGGCGAGAAATCGTTGCGATTCTATGGATCCGAATGAACAAAGTGTGCGTTCCGGAGCGATGGCCTCGCACTCGGGCGGTGCCGCCTTCGGCGAGAATCGCGCCCCATGGATCACAGTTTCCTCTCCGCCCTCATCCTGCTGCTGCTGGTGCTGGACCCGCTCGGCAGCCTGCCGATCTTCATCCCCATCATGCGGGCCGTGCCGCGCGAGCGCCGCCTGAAGGTCGCCCTGCGCGAGGTCGGCATCGCCTTCGCCGTGCTGCTCGCGTTCATGTTCCTGGGCGAGGGATTCCTGCGCCTGATGCACCTGTCCGAGCGCTCGCTCGAGGTCGCCGGCGGCGTGATCCTCATCATCATCGCGATCCGGATGATCTTCAGCCACGCCGGCGAGTCCGCCTACGGCATGGAGACCGGCAAGGAGCCCTTCATCTTCCCGCTGGCCGTGCCGCTGCTGGCCGGCCCCTCGGCGATGGCGACGGTGCTGCTGCTGGCCTCGCGCCAGCCGGACCGCGTCGCCGAATGGATAGGCGCGCTGTTCACCGCGATGGTGATCTCGTTCCTGGCGCTGATCCTGGCCGACCGCATCCGCAAGCTGCTGGGCGACTCGGTGGTCTCGGCGCTCGAGAAGCTGATGGGCCTGGTGCTGACCGCCATCGCGGTCGAGATGATCCTGTCGGGTCTGAAGCGCTACTTCGTCGGCGGGCTCTGATCGGCGCAGGCGGCGATCTCCGCCGCCGCCTGGGCCGAGGCTGGCCAGGCGCGCCACTCGTCGGCGGTCATGCCGTAGAGCGCGCCGTCGAAGTCATACCAGTGCTCGATGCCGCGAAAGCGCATGCCCAGCTTCTGCATCACATGCGCGGAGCCGCTGTTGGCCTGGTCGCAGAACGCCACCAGCTGCGGCGCCTGCAGCTCGTCGATGGCGAAGGCCGCCATGCGGCGCGCCGCCTCCGACGCATAGCCGCGGTCCCAGCGGTCGCGCCGCAGGCGCCAGCCGAGCTCGTGCGGATTGGCGCGGTCGCGGCCGATGTGCTGCACGCAGCCGGCGCCGACGATCTGGCCGCCGTCGCGCTCCAGGAAGGTCCACCAGCTGTAGCCCCATTCCGCCCAGCGCGCCTTGACGCGGTCGATCATCGCCTGCGTGTCCTCCAGGGTGTCGGGCTTGCCGGTGATGTAGCGCATCACCTCGGGATCGCGGTTCATCTCGAACAGGCCCGTCAGGTGCGCGTCGGTCATCGGCTCCAGGCGGAGCCGGGGAGTGAGCAGGATGGTCATCGGGCGACTGTATGCCGGCTCAGCGCGCATGACTCCGGTCATCCCGGCGCGCCCCGTCCTCCGGGGACGGCGCGGGCGAGGGGCGTGACGGCCCCGCGCCCCGGCGCAGCGCGGACAGGTCGAGCTCCTGCGGCGGCGACGCGCCATCCAGCCAGCGGATGCGGCAGCGTCCGGCCCGTTTGGACTCGAACATCGCCTGGTCGGCGCGGCTGAGCAGCACCTCGGCATCGACGCCGTCGAGCGGGAAATGCGCGACGCCGATGCTGCTGCCCACCTGAACGACCGCGCCCGAGGCCAGGCGCACGGGCTCCAGGATCGCGCGCAGCAGGCGCTCGCAGATGGCGCGGCTCGCGCCCGGGCCGGCCAGCGGCGTCAGCAGCACGACGAACTCGTCGCCGCCCAGCCGCGCCGCCGTGTCCGACGCCCGGATCCCGTCCGACAGCCGCGCCGCCACCGCCTGGAGCACCTCATCGCCGGCGTCGTGACCATGCGTGTCGTTGACCGCCTTGAACCCGTCCAGATCCAGGAAGGCCACCGCCACGGTCCCGCCTTGCCGCTGCATCGCGCCCATCGCCTGGCGCAGCCGGTCGGCCAGCAGCGCCCGGTTGGGCAGGCCCGTCAGCGCGTCGTGGAAGGCGGCATGCTCGACGCTGGCCTCATGCGCCTTGCTCTGCGTGATGTCGACCATCATCCAGAGGGTGGTGCCGGGTTCGCGCTCGCCCGGCAGCGCCACGCCGTGCAGATCGACCCAGAACAGCTCGCCGTCCTTGCGCCGCATCTGCACCTGGCTGCGGTAGTGGCCGCCGCGCATCAGCACCGGGTAGGCGTTCTCGCCGAGCGCCTCGTAGGTGGCGGCGTCGACGTAGAGGTCGCGCACCGCCAGGTCGCGCATCTCCTCCGCGCTGTAGCCGAACATCCGGCCCAGCACGCGGTTCTGCCAGACGATGCGGCGCTCGCGCAGCTTGGCGATGGCGATGATCTCGGTGTCCAGCATCGCCTGCTGGTCCAGCATCAGCAGCCGCAGGTCCTCGGTCATCGTGTCGGCGAGCGCCTGGGCACGGACCCGGCCCGCGGCGAGCAGGTAGGTCGTGGCCCCCAGCAGCAGCGTCAGCAGCGTGCCGAAGAGTCCTGGCCCCCAGCCGGCCGCGTCGATCACGTCGCGCTCGTAGGCGGTGGTCAGCGCCGCCTCGACGCGGAAGGCGCGCCCCGCGATCACGATGCGGCGTTCGTCGGCCACCACCCGGGTGGCGAAGCCGGGGCGGCTGTCCGGCGCGGCATCCAGCGGCTGGATGCCGGTGGCGGAATCCAGCAGCAGGTCCTCGGTCCCGGTGTGGTCGTCGACCAGCAGCCGGAAGTCCAGCGGCGCCGCCGCCAGCCCTTCCTTGAGGCCGGCCAGGATCTCCTGCGCCACCAGCGGCGCGTAGAGCATGCCCAGCAGCGCCTGCCGGCGCTGCTCGGGCGAGACGGGGTCGGCGCCGTCGCGGAACACCGGCACCAGCAGCAGCATCCCGGGCCCGTGCGCGTGGTCCTGCACCAGCGGCACCGGGGCGGACAGCGTCGCCTCGCCCGAGGCGATCGCGCGCTCGATCGCCTCGCGGCGCACGCGTTCGGAGCCCAGGTCGAAGCCCCAGGCGGCGTAGTTCTGCGACAGCGGCTCGATGTGGGCGACGACGAAGAGATCCGGCGCCTGGCCGCTGCTGCGCACCGAGAACTGCGGCGCGCCATCGGCCCGCTGCGCGGCGATGAAGGCGGGCAGCTCCTCGCGCGGCACGCGCGGCACGAAGCCGAAGCCGCGCACCCCCGGGAACTCGTGCGCCAGGTCGCGGCTCTGGACGTAGGTGCGGAAGGCCTGCCGGTTGACCCGTCCGCGCAGCGCGGCGATCGTGCCGCGGGCGCCCTTGAGGCCGTACACCGGCGGCACGAAGCGCTGGACGACATCGCGCTGCAGCCGGTCGAGCTGGGCGTCCAGCACGCCATTGGCCTCGGCCACGACGTGATTGCGGTTCCACAGCATCGCGCTGAGCGTCAGCACCATGCCGGCGATCAGCACCAGCAGCGCGCCGACGACCGCGGTCATCGGCAGCTCCCGGGCGGCGCGCTCGTCCGGCCCGGGCGGCGCGGCCGGGAAGGCGGGCGGGGAGGGTGAGGCTGGATCGATGGCGGGCTCTGCGGCCGGCTCCGGAGGCATCCCTGAAGAGGCGTTCATCGGCGGTGCGGCGGGGCCGCGAGCACGGAACAGCTGACAACTGTAGGCCACTGCCCGTGCGCCGACACCGGCGTCCCTGCGGGCGGTCCGGATTCGTTACATCTGGCGTGACGCGCGCGGGCGGGGCGGCCTATCCTCTCCCTCGGTCAAGGGGGTCGCAGAGGGGCCAGGGGACGCCCCCCCGCGCAACAGGGGGCGGCGCGCGGCTTGCTCCTGTGCTGCAATCCAGATTCATCTCCGGCGAGGCGGCGGTATGGCTCAAGACTCGGACAGGGGCCCAGGGGCCTGGTGGCACTCCCTGCGGCGGCGCTGGCAGGCGCGCCGCGATCCGCCGGCGCGTGTCGCCGCGGCCGACGAGGCACAGCTGATGGACGGTCTCAAACGCGAGGCCGCCCGCGCCCAGCGGCACCGCCACGACGGGGTGCTGATGCTGCTGGAACTCGATCCCTGGGCGCGCATGCAGCAGCAGTACGGCCAGGACTGCATCCAGGCGCTGGACGAGCGGCTCGATCAACTGGTGCGCCAGCAACTGCGCGGCGGCGACTGGCTGCTGGCGCTGCCGCGCGGCGTCTGGGCCGCGTATCTCCCTTGCACCGATCCGCTGGGCGCGCTGGATGCGGCCGACCGCGTGCGGGCGCGGGTCGCGACGCTGGACTACCGCTGGCAGGGGCAGGCCTTGCCGCTGAGCGCGAGCCTGGGGCTGGCGCATTGGCAGGACTGGCGGCGCGAGCCGCAGCAGGGCGCGGACCAGCTCCTGCAGCAAGCGCGCCAGGCGCTGGCGATGGCACGCGGCGCCGGCTGCAACTGCGTGCGCGCCTATGCGGCGATGCCGTCGGGGCGCAACCGCTACAGCGGCACGCGGCCGGCGTAGCCGGTCATCTCCAGGTAGCCCCAGCCGAGCGCGCGGCCGGTCTCGTCGGTCAAGCGCGCGACGCCTTCCCAATACGGGAAGCCGGTGCTGCGTCGCGTGTCGATCTCCTGCGCCGCGTAGGCCGCCTCGACGAGGAACACCCCCTTGGGCGTGCGGATGCGCCACTTGACCGGATAGCGGGCGAGGCTCACGGGGCTCTGCCAGACAGCGAGCGGCTCGAAGGCCAGTTGCTGCTGGAAGTCCGTCTGCGCGCCGCCCCGCGAGGCCGGCTCGCGCCAGCTGCCGCCGGTCCAGACGACGCGGCCGTCCTGCGCGCGCATCTGGAACAGCGTCAGCGCCGTGCCGTCGTCCAGGTTCAGCCCCAGCCAGTCCCAGCCGGACGCGCGGTCGGGCGCGGTGTCGCCGCCGCGGCCCAGGTACTGGTTGCTCCATTCGTGGTCGAGCCAGGCCCGCGCCTGCACCTCGCGCGTGCCGCCGTCGCGCAGCGCGAGGCGGCCGGAGCCGCTCAACTGCGGCTCGCTCACGTAGCGGCTCGCCTGCTGTTCGTCCGGTCCCTTGCGCGACCAGCCGGCCTGTCCCTGCAGCAGCGGTTCCCGCAGGGCGTCCAGCGTCAGCTCCAGCGCGAAGCCGCCCGCCTCGCTGGGCATCAGCAGCGTGTAGCGGCTGCGGCCGTCCGGACCGTCGACGCGGCGCAATTGCCAATCACCCAGCCGCACGCGCGTGTCCTCGGTCTCGGTCCGCGCGTTGGCAAAGCCGTGACGCAGCACCCGCTGGTCGTGCAACAGCCGCTGGCGGCCGAGGTCCGACACCGCCGCGTGGCCCAGCAAGATCTGGCCCGGCGCGAACGCCGATGACAGCGGGCGCGTCAGGTCGTTGCGCACCCGGAAGAAGGTCAGCTGGAAGCCGAAGTCGGGGCGGCCCAGCGGGCCTTGCGCCGGCGGTCTGGACTTCGCCTCACGCAGCACGCCGGTGACGTACCACCACTCGACGCGCGTCGCCGGATGCGAGCCGTGATCGCGAGGAAAGCGCAGCGGCTCGGCGGACAGCGGCGCCGTGCTGGACGGCGGGTTCGCGACACTCCCTGCACCCGCTGGCGTCTGGGCCCGCGCGATGCGCGGCGCGAGCGCCGCCTGCGCCATCGACAACCCGGCCGCGCCCAGTCCGGCCAGCCATGGACGCCGTCTGATCATCACCAGTCCTCCCGCACCGCGCGCAGCGCCTCGCCCTGGCCCGCGCTCAGCGCGCGCGCGCTGGCCCAGGCCGCCGTCGCGGCGGTGGCGAGCAGGCTGGCCGCCAGCAGCGCGGCCACACGCCAGCCGGGAATGGACCAGTCCATGCTCCAGTGGAAGCTCTGCGGATTGAGCCGGAACACCAGCACCGCGCTGATCGCCAGCCCCACCAGCAGCCCCATCGCCGCACCGGCGGCGGCCTGCAGCAGGCTTTCCGCCAGCACCAGCCGGCGCAGCATCGCGCGGGTCAGGCCCAAGTGCAGCAGCAGGCCGAATTCGCGCCGCCGCGCCAGCAACTGCGCCGACAAGCTGGCCGCCACGCCGAACAGCCCCAGCCCGAGTCCGACCGCCTGCAGCCAGTAGGTGATCGCGAAGCTGCGATCGAAGATCGCCAGCGAGAAGCGGCGCAGCTCGCCGGCCGAGGCGATCTCCAGCGACTCCGGCGCGCCCGAGGCCTCGCGCAGCGCCTGCTGCGCCGCCACCGGATCGGCGCCCGGTCTGAGCCACAGTGCCAGCTCGGTGATGGCCGTGTCGCCGCTCAGACGCTCCCATTCGCGCCGGTCGATCAGCACCGCGCCGGTCTGCCGGCTGTAGTCGCGCCAGATCGCCTTGACCGCCACGGGCAGCTGCCGGCCCTCGAGCCGCAGCATGAAGCGGTCGCCGGGCGCCAGGCGCAGTTCGTCGCGCATGGCCTCGTTGATGTAGACCGGCTGCACGCCCGGGGGGAGCGCCACGGCCTGGCCCTGCAGCGGCAGGCGGTGGTCCAGCGGGCGGGCCAGCAGCGTCGTGCTGCCGGACATGCCGCGCACCGTCACGCCGACCGTGCGGGTGCGCTGCGCCGCGACCCGCTCGACGGCCGGCAGCGCCGCCGCCGACGCCGCCAGCCCCGGCGTCATCGGCTGGCCTTGCTGGGCGCTGTCGCGCGCGGTCTGACGCGCGTAGAGATCGGCCGGCAGCATGTCGCTGAGCCATTGATCGAGCGAGGCGCGGAAGCTCGCCACCATCACGAGCATCGCCACGGCCAGCGCCAGCGCGACCAGCACCCCGGCGATGAGGCGGCCGGCCTCGCCCGCCTGGTCGCGGGCGCGCTCGACGGCCAGCAGCGGCAGCGCCCGGCGCGCGGCCCAGCCGCGCAGCAGGCCGGTGATCGCGCGCAGCGCGAAGGGCACGGTGCCGAGCGCGCCCAGCAGCAGCGCCGCCATCGCGGCGTAGGGGCCCAGCGGAATGCCTTCGATGGGGCGCATCCAGGTCAGCGGCAGCGCGCAGGCCAGCAGCGCCGGTCCGATCCACCACCAGCGTCCCGCGTCGCCGCCGCTGCCCAGGCCCTTGAGCACCTGCGCGGCCGGCAGGCGGCGCAAGCGCGCCAGCGGCAACGCGCTAGCGCCCAGGCTCACCAGCGGTCCGAGCGCGAGCAGTCCCGCGATCGAGACCGGTGTCGTCCGCAGGGCCGGCCGTCCGCCTTCCAGGCCCATGAGGCCGCTGCCCAGGTCCCCGCCGAGCGCGTGCAAACCCAGTTCGGCCAGGCCCACGGCCAGCGCCAGTCCGAGCACCGCGCCGGCCAGTCCGAGCAGCAGCGCCTCCGACACGAGCAGCGCGAGCCGCTGCCGAGCGCTCATGCCGAGCACGCCCAGCAGCGCCAATTGGGGCAGCCGCTGCGCGACCGACAGGCTGTGCACGGCGAAGACCATGAAGGCGCCCACGAACAGCGCCATCAGCGACAGCACGCCCAGATTCAGCCGGTAGGCGCGGGTCAGGCGGCGGGCCTCGTCGGCCTGCTGGCGGGCCTGGTCCTGCGGCGCGCGAGCGATGACGCCCGGCGGCCAGGCGGCCGGCACCGCGCGGCCCGGCGCCATGCGCAGCAGGATCGCGTCGAGCTGGCCCGGCCGGTGCAGCAGTTGCTGGGCCCAGGCGATGTCCACGATCACCAGCGCCTGCTGGCGGTCCGGCACCCGGCCCACGACCGGCAGCGGCGCAGGCTCGTCGGGCAGGTCGACGCGAAGCGCCCTCGGCGCGCTGTGACCTTCGTCGTAGCCGAGCCTGCGCCAGGCTGCGTCGCTCACCATCAGCGCCGGCTCGCGCAGCGCGCGGCCCAGATCCGCGCCATCGATGCGGGGCAGCCATTGCGGATGGAAGGCGCCCAGCTGCACCAGGTCCAGGCCGATCAGCCGCACGCGCTGCCACTGGCCGTCGCGCGCCTGCAGCCGGATGCTGGCGTCGAGCCGCGGCGCCAGCGCGGCCACGTCGTCGCGCGCGGCCAGCGTGCCGTAGAAGAAGTCCGACAGCGGCGCGGCGCCTGGCGCGGCGCTGAGTTCCGTGTCGGCCTGGGCACTGCTCTGGCGCGCGGCGGATTCGAATTGCGCCAACGCCGAGGCATTGATCCAGTGCACCGCGCCCGCGAGCGCCAGACCCAGCGCGATCGTCAGCAAGGCCGCGAGCTGCCGTCCCCATTGCAGGCGCAGCGCCGGCCAGGACAGCTGCCACCACCAGCCCCAGGCTTGGCGCAGCGCGCCGGGCGGGGCAGCGGGACGGGGAGTGGCTCCGGTCATCGCGCGGGGACCCGTCAGGCCTCGATCAGGCGGCCGTTCTCCAGCCGCAGACGGCGGTCGGCGAGTTCGGCGGCATGGGCGGAATGGGTGACCAGCAGGCAGGCGGCATTCTGCTCGCGCAACTGCTGCCGCAGCAGCCGCATCACCTGGTCGGCATGCGCGGGGTCGAGGTTGCCGGTCGGTTCGTCCGCCAGCACCAGCACCGGCCGGTGCACGAGGGCCCGCGCGATCGCCACGCGCTGCAACTGACCGCCTGACAGCTGCCGCGGCAGATGCCGCGCGTGCGGCGTCAGGCCGACGGCCTCGAGCATCGCGGCCACCCGCGCCGGATCCGGCCGGCCCTGCAGCAGCAGGGGCAGGCCGACGTTGTCCTGCACGCTGAGGTGGGGCAGCACGTGGAAGGCCTGGAAGACGAATCCGAGCTCTTCGCGCCGCAGCCGGGCCTGGCCCGGCTCGTCCAGCGCCAGCACATCGCGGCCCTGCAGCACGACCTGGCCCCGGTCCAGCGGCTCCAGCGCCGCCAGCCCATTGAGCAGCGTCGACTTGCCGCTGCCCGATTCGCCCAGCAGCGCCAGCATCTCGCCGCGATGCAGCGTCAGCGAGAGATGCTCGAACAGCGTCTGTGAACCGTAGCGCTTGGTGAGGCCGGAGGCGGTCAGGAGGGGAACGTCCATCGTCGATCGCGGGAGGTCGATCGGCGGATTGTGGCGTCAGACCGGCGCCGTGGCCCTGTGTCGAGGAAGTTCCTCGATCAAGGATCGCCCGGCCGACGCCCTTGTCAGGGTTTGCAGATGCATCCCGCATCGGGGTCGGCCCCGCCGATCGCGTTGGCCCACTCTGTCGACATGAGAACCGTCCCGTCCGAGCCACTGTCTCGCATCGACATTGAATCGAACAGCAGCCATGTCGACACGGGCGCTTTGAGCGCGGTGATCCTGCTGGTGAATGAAGTGCTTGCGCGGCGCGAGTTGATCAAGACCGGCGCCTCGCCCGCGGCTGTCCGCGCGGCCGGACGGTCGCCGGCAGAGCGCCTGCAAAGCATGACTCTGGACCTGTTCCTGCACGGGAGCCCGCTTGCCAGCGACCGCAAGTCATGGATCGATGACGGCTTGAGAAAGATCGAGGAGGTCTTCGCTCCCCACTCGCCACGCCCCGCGTCCCATGAACCGCCGGTGGCGAGTCGCGCTGGCGCCGTGAGGCGCCGGGTCAATCCGGAGCGTGCGCGCTGATCGCCGCGGCGATCAGCCGATCGAGGGCATCGGGCGCCTCGGCCGGCACGATGCGCCGGGCCGGCATGCCGCGCAGCCAGGTGATCTGGCGCTTGGCGAGCTGGCGAGTCGCCGCGGTGCCCAGCTCCTGCAGCGCCGCCAAGTCGGGCGAGGCCTCGTTCGCGTCGAGCAGCTCCCACGCCTGCCGGTAGCCGACGCAGCGCATCGAGGGCAGGCCCAGATGCAGATCGCCCCGGGCGCGCAGGCGGCGCACTTCGTCGACGAAGCCCTGCTCGAGCATCAGCGCGAAGCGCAGCGCCAGCCGTTCATGCAGCCAGGCGCGCGCGGCGTCGGAGGGCTCGAGCGAAATCAGCGGCCAGTCCACGCCCTGCGAGCGCTGGCGGCGGTAGAGCGCCGACATCGGCTCGCCGCTGAGCAGGCAGACCTCCAGCGCGCGCTGGATGCGCTGCGAGTCCAGCGGCGCCAGGCGCGCGGCCGTCTCGGGATCGAGCGCCGCCAGCCTGGCGTGCATCGCCGGCCAGCCTTCGCGGGCGGCCTCGGCGTCGAGCCGGGCGCGCAGCGCGGCATCCGCTTGCGGCAGCTCCGACAGCCCGTCGAACAGCGCCTTGAAGTACAGCATCGTGCCGCCGACCAGCAGCGGCCGCGCGCCACGGGTCTGGATCTCGGGGACCAGGCGCATCGCGTCGCGCACGAACTGCGCGGCCGAGTAGCTGGCGGTGGGCTCGAGGATGTCGATCAGATGGTGCGGCACTTCGGCAAGCTCGCCGGGCGACGGCTTGGCCGTGCCGATGTCCATGCCGCGGTACACCAGCGCGGAATCCACGCTGATGATCTCCACGCGCTGCCGGCGCGCGATGGCCAGCGCCGCGGCGGTCTTGCCGCAGCCGGTCGGGCCGGCCAGGCACAGCGGGCTCAGGTCCGCGGCCAGTGCGCTCAAAAGCGCTCCCACGGCGCGAGGTAACGCCACTGGCCCGGCGGCAGCTGGCCCAGCGGGATCCGGCCGATGCGCACGCGCTTGAGCGCCAGCACCTTCAGACCGACCAGCTCACACATGCGGCGGATCTGGCGCTTGCGGCCCTCGCGCAAGACGAAGCGCAACTGGTCCTCGTTGGCCCAACTGACCTTGGCCGGCTTGAGCTGCACGCCGTCCAGCTCCAGGCCGTGGTTCAGCAGCGCGATCGCCTTCGGATCGAGCTGGTGCTGCGGGTGGCGCTCGGGGTCGCCGTTCTCGACGGCGACGCGGACCAGGTATTCCTTCTCGACGTCGGAGTCCTCGCCGATCAGGTGGCGCGCGATGCGGCCGTCCTGCGTGAGCACCAGCAGGCCGGTGGAGTCGATGTCCAGGCGCCCCGCGGGCGCGAGCTGGCGGCCGTGGCCCGGCGCCCAGTGGATCTTCGACGGGTCCTCGCTCCAGTGCGTGTCGGCCTTGACCAGCACCGAGGCGGGCTCATAGCCGTCCTCGGCCTGGCCGGAGACGTAGCCGATCGGCTTGTGCAGCAGGATGGTGACGCGCTGCGCCTGCTGCTCGCGGGCGGCCGGATCGACGGCGATCACGGCGTCCGGGCCGACGCGCTGGCCCAGCGTCGCCGGCTGGCCGTCGACGGTGACCCAGCCGGCCTCGATCCATTCGTCGGCCTCGCGGCGCGAGGCCAGACCCAGTTCGCTCATGCGCTTGGACAGGCGCTCGCCGGCATCCGGATCGGCCAGGCGCACGGGCGCGGGCTGGCGCGGCGCGTCCGGGTGGCGCGGACGGTCGGTGCGCTCGGCGCGCTCCTCGCGCTCGGCGCGGGCGTGGACGTTGGAGGCCGGAGCGTGGCGATCGCCGGCCGGCGCGCGGCGCATGCGCTCGTCGCCGTGGCGGGAGCCGCCTTCCGAGCCCTGGCGAGCGCCTTCGGGGCCGCGGCCATGACGGTCGCCATGACGGTCGCCATAGCGGTCGCCGCCGCGGTCATCGCGGCGCGGGCGGTCGCCGAAGTTGCGATCGCCTTGTGGCCGGTCGCCGTAGGCGCGATCGCGCGGCGGCCGGTCGCCGTAGGGACGATCTCCATGCGGACGGTCACCGCGCGGCTGGTCCCCGTGCGGGCGGGCCGGGCGATCACCGTAGCGATCGCCACCCCGATCGTCGCGGCGGGGACGGTCGCCTTCGAAGCGCGGGCGGTCGCCGTCAGGGCGGCGGTCGCTGCCTTCACGCGGGCCTCTGTCCTGACGATCACCATGGCCGCCCTGGCGCGGGCCGCGGTCCTGACGATCGCCGTAGCCGCCTTGGCGCGGGCCGCGGTCCTGACGATCGCCGTAGCCGCCTTGGCGCGGGCCGCGATCCTGGCGGTCGCCGTAGCCGCCTTCGCGCGGCGGGCGGTCGCCGGGACCGGCGCGGCGCTCGTCGCGGCCTTGCGGCCCGCGGCGCTCGTGGCGGCCTTCCTCGGCGCGGCGCTGCTGGAACGCGGCCTCGCGCTCGGCGCGGTCGGCCTGCGCCTGGGCCAGCGTCGGACGCGGCTTGTTGACGCCCTGTCCGCGCAGCGGGGCGCGCCGCTGCGGGGCGTCGGTCTTGCCGCCCGCGGACTTGGCGCCGGCCGGATTCTTCTTGTTGAGCTTGAGCGTGGCCATGTCGGTACTGCTTCTGGTGAAAGGGGTCGCTGTCGGCGACGGAGTGACGGGGACGGACGGGTCGAGCGCGGTGAGTGCCTGAACTCAGCGGCCGCGCAGGAACAGCGCGTCGAGGTCGCGGATCGTGAGCTGGCGCCAGGTCGGACGGCCATGGTTGCACTGGTCGGCGCGTTCGGTGCGTTCCATATCGCGCAGCAGCGCGTTCATCTCGTCGATCGTCAATTGTCTGTTGGCGCGCACCGCGCCGTGGCAGGCCATCGTGGCGAGGATCTCGTGCTGGGCGCGTTCGATGGCGTGGCTGGCGTCGAACTGCGCGAGCTCGGCCAGCACGCCGCGCGCCAGTTCGACGACGTCGCCGCCGGCCAGCAGCGCGGGGCGCTCGCGCACGGCCAGCACCTTGGCCGACAGCGGCGCGATGTCCAGGCCGAGGCGGCGCAGCGTGTCGGCATGGGCCTCGGCGGTGGCGATCTCGGCGGGCGTGGCGGCGAAGGTGACCGGGATCAGCAGCGGCTGGGCGTCGATGCGCGTTTCGCCGAGCGCGGACTTCAGGCGTTCGTAGACGACGCGCTCATGCGCCGCGTGCATGTCGACGATGACCAGGCCCTGCGCGTTCTCGGCCAGCACGTAGATGCCCTGGATCTGCGCGATGGCGCGGCCCAGCGGCCATTCGCCGGCCTGGCTCGCGGGCAGGGGAGCGGCCGAGGCGGCCCCCGGCATCGACAGGCTGGCGGCAGGGAACGACGGCAGGCCGCCGGCAGGGGCGGGCGCGTAGAGCGCCTCGGCCTGTTCGAGCGCGAGCGCGGTCTGGGCGCGGGTCGGAATGGGCGCGCGCCAGCCCTCGGGGCCGGCGAAGCGCGCGGATGGCGCGTGATACGGGGCGGGCGGCTCGTAGGCCGCGGCGCCCGAGGCGGAGGGACCCGCGGCGGATGGTTCGGCGCCGTCCATTGGGCGCTCCCAGGCGGGCGTGCCGGTCCAGCGCTGGCGGCCGCCAGCCTCGGCGGGGGCGGGCAGGGCGGCGGCCTGCTGGGCCTCCTCGCTGCGGGACAGCGCGAGCGCGGCCTCGACGGCGCGGCGCACTTGCTGGTGGATCTCGCGGCCGTCGCGGAAGCGGACCTCGATCTTGGTCGGATGGACGTTGACGTCGACCAGTTCGGGCTGAACGTCGAGGAAGAGCACGTAGCTGGGCTGGCGGTGGCCATGCAGCACGTCGTCGAAGGCGGAGCGGATCGCGTGGGCGATCAACTTGTCGCGCACGTAGCGGCCGTTGACGTAGACGTACTGCATGTCGGCGCGGCTGCGCGCGGCTTCGGGCAGGCCGACGCGGCCGTGGATGCGCATCGGGCCGACCTCGGCGAAGACCTCGCGGCTTTGCGCGATGAACTCCTCGTTGAGGACTTCGGCGATGCGCTGGGGCAGGGGCGCCGAGCGCCACTGGTCGACCAGCTTGCCCTCGTGCCAGACCGCGAAGCCGACGTCGGGGCGGGCCAGCGCGTGGCGGCGCAGCGCCTCGAGGCAGTGGGCGAGCTCGGTGCCTTCGCTCTTGAGGAACTTGCGGCGGGCGGGGGTGTTGAAGAACAGCTCGCGCACCTCGACGGAGGTGCCGCGGGCGCGGGCGGCGGGGCTGAGCTCGCCGGTGCGGGCCTCGAGACGCCAGGCATGGGCGGCGCCGTCGTGGCGGGAGACGATGGCCAGTTCGGCGATCGAGGAGACGGCGGCGAGGGCTTCGCCGCGGAAGCCCATGGTGGCGACGGCCTCGAGGTCGGAGAGGCTGCCGATCTTGGAGGTGGCGTGGCGCTTGATGGCGAGCGGCAGTTCGGCGTCGGGGATGCCGTGGCCGTCGTCCTCGACGATGAGGCTGCGGATGCCGCCGGCGATGAGCTTGAGCTGGATCTGGCCGGCGCCGGCGTCCAGGGCGTTGTCGACGAGTTCGCGCACGACCGAGGACGGGCGTTCGACGACCTCGCCGGCGGCGATCTGGGAGATCAGTTCATCGGGGAGTTCGCGGATCGCGCGCCGCGCCGCGGAGGCGGCGAGGTCGAGGCCGGCCGCGGAATTCGCCATCGGGGCGAGGGTGTCGTCCATGGGGGCGGATTGTAGAAGGGTCGGCCGGCCGGCACCGGGCCGGCCCGGCTTTCCGTGCGGTCGGGCACACAGCATTTCCCGGTCACCGCGGGCGACGTTTCTTCACGAGTGCATCAGGAACCGCCCGCCATAATCCGCGCCCATGGATCTGCTGCAATTCCTCCTCGACTTCATCCTGCACGTCGACAAGCATTTGGCCGAGTTCGTCACTGCCTATGGCGTGTGGGTCTACGCGCTGCTGTTCCTGATCGTGTTCGTCGAGACCGGCCTGGTCGTCATGCCCTTCCTGCCGGGGGACTCGCTGCTCTTCGTGGTCGGCGCGCTGTGCGGGACCGGGATGATGAATCTGCCGCTGGCGATGACGGTGCTGCTCGTGGCGGCGATCCTTGGCGACCAGTGCAATTACGCAATCGGGCGTCATTTCGGGCCGAAGGTCTTCCAGTGGGAGCAGTCGCGCTTCTTCAACAAGCGCGCCTTCGACGCCGCTCACGAGTTCTATGAGAAGCACGGCGGCATCACCATCATCCTGGCGCGCTTCATGCCTTTCATCCGGACGTTCGCGCCCTTCGTGGCCGGTGTGGCCGCGATGACCCGCAGCCGCTTCACTGCCTACAACGTTGCTGGCGGCGCGATCTGGGTCATCGGTCTCACGCTGGCGGGCTACCTGTTCGGCAACATCCCGTTCGTCCAGACCCATCTGTCGAAGATCATCTGGGCGATGATCCTCGTCCCTGGCCTGATCGCGCTTTATGGTGGCTGGCGCGCCTCCCGCGCCAAACCCGCGGTCTGAAACCTCGTACACCACGAGCGGTCGGGGACGGTGGGGCTTGGGGTTCAGGCGCTTGCCGCCTGCGGCCCCATGCCCCAGCGGCCAACGCCCCGGCCGAAGCAGTAAAGGGCGCCCCCGCAAAG
The DNA here is from genome assembly GCF_039595595.1 of Roseateles sp. Classification (GTDB taxonomy): domain Bacteria; phylum Pseudomonadota; class Gammaproteobacteria; order Burkholderiales; family Burkholderiaceae_C; genus Roseateles. The sequence continues at coordinate 204,391 of NZ_JBCNLG010000008.1, forward strand.
GGAAAACACCGACCCGCCCAGCGCGCAAACCCCTGGGGTGCGTTTCGTCACGGTGACATCGGAGGGCTATTCTCGCCCGCTGCTTTTCACCGTCGAACAGCCCATGCAACTCAGCACTCTCAGCAAGGCCGTCACCCTGGCCCTGAGCCTGACCGCCGTGATCGCGGCGGCGCCGTCGCAAGCCCAACCGGCTCAATCGGCTCAATCGGCTCAACAGGCCGCATCCGCGGCTCCCGCTCCCGTCGTCACGATGCTGCTGCGCGAGCCCGCCATCTCGGCCCGCCATCTTGCGTTCGTCTACGGCGGCGACCTGTGGATCGCCAACCGCGACGGCAGCCAGCCGCGCCGTCTCGCCGGACAGGCTGCGCCCGAGTTCGCGCCGCGCTTCTCGCCGGATGGGCAGTGGATCGCGTTCTCGGCGGGCTACGACGGCAACACCGATGTCTACGTGATCGCCGCGGCCGGCGGCCAGCCGCGGCGCCTGACCTGGCACCCCGCCGCCGATCAGGTGACCGGCTGGAGTGCCGACGGCAAGCGCGTGCTGTTCGCCTCCAATCGCGAGGTGCTGAACAACCGCAGCAAGCAGCTGTTCGAGGTGCCGCTCGAAGGCGGTTTCGAGCAGAAGGTGATGGAGGCCGTCGCCTACGAGGGCGTGTGGTCGCCCGACGGCACGCGGCTCGCGTACCGGCCCTACCAGGCGGCCTACAACGGCACCAGCGGCTGGCGCCAGACCCGCGGCGGCACGACGCCGCCGATCTGGATCCTCGATCCCAAGGGCAAGACCTGGGAGCAGATCCCGCACGTCAACGCCACCGACAACAACCCGATCTGGATGGGCGACGAGGTCGTCTTCATCTCCGATCGCAATGACGGCGCGGCCAACCTCTTCGCGTTCAACACGAAGACCAAGGCGCTGCGCCAGCTGACGAAGGAAACCGTCTGGGACGTGCGCAGCGCCGACGGCCGTGACGGGCGCATCGTCTACGAGGCCGGCGGCCAGCTCAAGGAGATCGGGCTCGAAGGCGGCACCGCGCGCGTCATCAGCGTGGCGTTGAACGAGTCGAGCCCCCAGGCCCGCGTGCAGTGGAAGGATGCGTCCAAGTCCATCACCAATGCGGCGCTGTCGGCCACCGGCAAGCGCGCGGTGATCACGGCGCGCGGCGAGGTCTTCACGGTGCCGGTCAAGGACGGCGCCGTGCGCAACCTGACGCAGACCTCGGGCGTGCGCGAGAAGGACGCGATCTGGAGTCCCGATGGCCAGCAGGTCGCCTATGTGTCGGACGAGCCGGGCATGCGCCATCAGGTCGTGATCCGCGACCAGCTCGGCGATCAGGCCGACAAGCCCACCCGCAAGCTGCTGCTGCCCGAGACCGGCTACTACACGCTGCTGGACTGGTCGCCCGATGGCGCCCGCCTGGTGCTGCAGGACAACCACCTCAACCTGTACCAGATGCCGCTGCAGGGCGCGCAGGCGGGCAAGCTCGCCAGGATCGACACCAGCGAGCGCCGTGCCGGCTTCGACGTCAGCTTCTCGCCGGATGGACGCTTCCTGGCTTACACCGTGGTGGGCAAGAACTTCTTCAGCCAGATCAAGGTCATCGACTTCCAGAACGGTCAGCAGCACCTGGTCACCGACGGCCTGAGCCACGCCAACCTGCCGGTGTTCTCGACCAAGGGCGACGTGCTGTTCTTCGCCGCGTCGATCAACTCGGGGCCGGCGCAGGTGGGCCTGGACATGTCCACGCAGGAGCGCTCGCTGCGCATGGGTCTGTACGCCGCCGTGCTGCGCGCTGACGGCAAGTCGCCGCTGGAGCCCAAGGCGGGCGACGAAGAAGGCAAGGGCGCCAGGGACAAGAAGGACGGCGACGCCGACAAGGCGGGCAAGGACAAGGACGGCGTCAAGGATTCGGCGGAAGACAAGGATTCGAAGGGCGGCGAGGACGCGAAGTCCGGCAAGGACGACGGCAAGGACGCCAAGCCCAAGGCCAAGCCGGTGCGCATCGACTTCGCGGGCCTGAAGGATCGCATCGTCGGTCTGCCGGTGGCGACCGCGCGCTACGACAACCTGGGCGTCGCGGACGACGGCGCGCTGTTCTACATCGAGCGCAAGCAGCCGGGCGTGTCGATCGACGCCGAGGGCGGCGACGGCGGCAAGGGCGAGCTGTACCGCTTCGACTTCGAGGAGAAGAAGGCCAAGCTGGTCAAGCCGCAGGTGCAGGACTACAGCCTCAGCGCCGACGGCAAGAAGATCCTGCTGAACCTGGGCGGCGGACGGCTGGAGGTGGCCGACGCGCGCGAGAAGCTCGACACCAAGAGCCTGGACCTGTCGGGCCTGCGCACGCGCATCGATCCGCGCGCGGAGTGGCGCCAGATCTTCGACGAGACCTGGTGGATGGAGAAGGAGTTCTTCTACGACCCCAAGCTGCATGGCCTGGACTGGCAGGGCGTGTACAAGCGCTACGCCCCGCTGGTGGCCGGCGTGCAGCGCCGCGAGGACCTGAACGACCTGCTGGTGGAGATGATCGGCGAGCTGCAGGTGGGCCACAACCGCATCGGCGGCGGCGACGTGCAGCAGGAGGCCAAGGTGCCGGTGGGGCTGCTGGGCGCGGACTTCAGCGTCGAGGGCGGCAAGTACCGCATCAAGCGGATCTTCAAGGGCGATCGCTGGGATCCGTATCTGAAGGCGCCGCTGGCCGCGCCGGGCGTGGGCGTGAAGGAAGGCGACTACCTGCTGGCGGTCAACGGCCAGCCGGTGGACGGCGCGCACAACCTGTACCAGCAACTGGAGAACACGGTCGGCAAGCAGGTGCAGTTGACGGTGGCCGCCAGCGCGAACGGGCAGGGCGCGCGGCGCGTCACGGTCGAGCCGATCGCCACCGAGGGCCGGCTGCGCCAGTGGGCCTGGATCGACCACAACCGCGAGGAAGTGGATCGCCTGAGCGGCGGCAAGATCGCTTACGTCTACATGCCGGACACGGCGGGGCCGGGCTTCCAGCACTTCAACCGGATGTTCTTCGCGCAGGTCGACAAACCGGCGCTGATCGTCGACGACCGCCGCAATGGCGGCGGCCAGGCGGCGAACTATGTGATCGAGCTGCTGAACCGCGGCTATCTGGGCAGCTGGAAGGACCGCGACGGCCTGATCTATGACACGCCGGCCGGCGCGATCTACGGGCCCAAGGCGATGCTGATCGACCAGGACGCGGGCTCGGGCGGCGACTTCATGCCGTATGCGTTCAAGCGCACGGGGTTGGGACCGCTGATCGGCAAGCGGACCTGGGGCGGGCTGATCGGGATTTCGGCGAACCCGGGGCTGATCGATGGCGGCTTCCTGGTGGTGCCGTTCTTCCGCTTCTTCACGCCGGAAGGCGAATGGCGCATCGAGAACGAAGGCGTCTCGCCGGACATCGACGTGGACCTGGATCCGGTCGCGGTGAACGCCGGCCGGGACGTGCAGCTGGAGGCGGCAGTGGCGAACGTGCTCGAGCGGCTGAAGTCGTGGAAGCCGATCCAGCGCACCGTGGCCCCGCCGATGCCGACACAGCTCGGCAAGTGAGCGTCGATCACCGCGCGCGGCTCTTCGAGCTCGCGCGCGGAACTCCTTCAAGTCCAGCAAGGCGAAGGTGCGCCGCCGCGCCTGAGCGCGATCACAGCGCCCGATGCCTCGCTGCCAGCGGCGGGTTCTTCGCGAAGTAGCGCGCGATGCCCGTCGCCAGCGCTTTGACCAGGTCATCCTGGTAGTCCGGATCGCGCAGCCGGGATTCCTCCTCCGGGTTGGAGATGAAGCCCGTCTCCACCAGGATCGATGGCACGTCCGGCGCCTTCAGCACCGCGAAGCCCGCCTGCTCGACGCTGCCCTTGTGCAGCTTGGCCAGCTTCCCGATCTGCCCCAGCACCTCGCCGCCCAGCTTCAGGCTGTCCTTGATCTGCGCCGACGTGCTCATGTCCAGCATCGCCCGCAGCACGCCCTCGTCCTTCACCGCCTTGCTGTTGACGCCGCCGATCACGTCGGCCGCGTTCTCCTTGTCCGCCATCCAGCGCGCGGCCGTCGAGCTCGCGCCGCCGGTGGACAGCGCGAAGACCGATGCGCCCCGCGCCTTCGGCGTGATGAACGCGTCCGCGTGGATCGACACGAACAGGTCGGCCTGCACCCGCCGCGCCTTGCGCACCCGCTCGCCCAGCGGGACGAAGAAGTCCGCGTCGCGCGTCATCATCACGCGGATGCGCGGGTTGGTGTTCAGCCGGTCGCGCAGCTTCTTGCCGATCGCCAGCACGATGTCCTTCTCGCGCAGGCCCGAGGGGCCGATGGCGCCGGGATCCTCGCCGCCGTGCCCCGGATCGATCGCGATCACGATCAGCCGGTCCAGCTTGGCCTGGCTCATCTCCGGCGCGGCCTCCTTCAGCGGCGGCGCCGGCGGCGGCGGGGTCTCGATCTTCGCGATGGCGCTCGCCGGTCTCGCGGGCGCCGGGGCCGCTGCGCTGGCCGCCGTCGCGGCGGCCGAGGCGGCCGTCTGCGGCCGGTCGATGCGGCCGATCAGCTCGCCCAGCGCGTCGTTGACCGACTGCGCGGCCGCCGACTCGGCGGCTTCCTTTTCGCGCACGAGATCCAGCAGCGGGTCGCGCTCGCGGGTCGGATACAGGTCCAGCACCAGCCGGTTCTGGTAGGCCGCCACCGGCTCGATCGTGAACACCTGCGGCGCCACCGCCTGCTTCAGGTCGAGCACGATGCGCACCACGCGCGGCTGGTTCTGGCCCACGCGCACGCCGGCAATGTACGGATCGTCCGGCTTGACCTTGCCCAGCAGCTCCTTCAGCCCGGCGTTGAGTTCCAGGCCGTCGATGTCGATGACCAGGCGGTCCGGATTCGCGGCCATGAAGCTCTTGGCGGCCAGTTGGCGGTCCGACTCGATCGTCACGCGGGTGTAGTCCGAGGCCGGCCAGACCCGCACCGCGACGATGTTCGCGGCACTGGCCGCCAGCGCCGGCAGGGCGGGCAGGACAGGGAAGCTCAGCACCACCGCGCCCATGCGGCGCAGCGCCTTGCGGCGATCGCGCGAGGGCGGCGCGGCATCGTCCGGCAAGGGCGCCGGATCGCCGTTGGACGGGGAGGGCAGGCCGGTCATGTCTCCATTCATGTGAGGCGGGGCGGTCGCGGACGGATCATTCGGAAGCGGCGGCAGGCCCGGAAGCGGCGGCCAATTGCCGCTCGAGCTCCTCCAGCAGGGCCCGGCCGCGCGGCGTGTGGGCTTGGGCTCGAACGTCGCGGCTGTCGTCGGCGTTGACCTCGAGCACCAGTTTGAGGTCGGGCGGCGGCAGCATGCCGGCCGCCTTGTCGGGCCATTCACTCAGCTTGAGCCCCGGCGCGGCGAACAGGTCGCGCAAGCCCGCGTCCTCCCACTCGCGCGGATCGCTGAAGCGGTAGAAGTCGAAATGGTGCGCGGGCAGGCCGCCCAGCCGCGGCGGGGCGTAGTCTTCGACGACGGCGTAGCTCGGGCTCTTGATGCGGCCGGTGACGCCCAGCGCGCGCAGCAGGTGGCGCACCAGGCTGGTCTTGCCCGCGCCCAGTCCGCCATCGAGTTCGATGCTGAGGTCGGTGATCTGGGGACAGCGGGCCAGCGCCTGCGCGAAGCGTTCGCAGGCGGCCTCGTCGGGCCAACGGAATGGGCGGGTTTCTAGAATGCTCAACAGCGATGAATTCCTTGATCAACACCCCGCGGCCCGGCGCGTCCGGCGACGCGACCCCGAGCCCCTCCCGAGACCCCGACGCGCTGGCCGCGCTGATGGTCGAGGTCCGCGCCTGGGCGCATGAGCTGGGATTCTCACAGATTGGGGTGGCCCACGTCGATTTGAGCGATGCGGAGGCCGGCCTGCAGGCCTGGCTGGCCGCCGGCTTCCATGGCGAGATGCAGTACATGGCGGCGCACGGCCTCAAGCGCGCGCGCCCGGCCGAGCTGGTCCCCGGCACGATCAGCATCCTGACCGCCCGCATGGACTATCTGCCCGAAGCCGCGGGCGCCGAGTGGCAGGCGCGCGAATGGGCCGCGTTGCGCGAGCCCGCGCGCGCGCAGGTGTCGCTGTACGCGCGGGGCCGGGACTATCACAAGGTGCTGCGCCAGCGGCTGCAGCAACTGGCGGACCGCCTGCAGCAGCGCCTGGGGCCGACGGGGCATCGCGTGTTCACCGACTCGGCGCCGGTGCTGGAGGTCGAGCTCGCCAGCCGCTCCGGCATCGGCTGGCGCGGCAAGCACACGTTGACGCTGCATCGCGACAGCGGCTCGATGTTCTTCCTCGGCGAGATCTACCTGGACCTCGCGCTGCCGCCCAGCGAGCCCGTCACCGCGCACTGCGGCCAGTGCCGCGCCTGCCTCGACGCCTGTCCGACCGGTGCGATCGTCGCCCCGTACCGGCTCGACGCGCGGCGCTGCATCAGCTATCTGACGATCGAACAGGACGGGCCGATCCCGCTCGAGTTCCGCGAGGCCATCGGCAACCGCATCTACGGCTGCGACGACTGCCAGCTCGCCTGTCCCTGGAACAAGTTCGCGCGCAGGAACGCGCTGCCTGATTTCGAGTGGCGCGAGCCGCTGGGCGACGCCACGCTGCTCGAGCTCTGGGCCTGGGACGAGGCGGCCTTCCTGCGCCGCACCGAGGGCTCCGCCATCCGCCGCATCGGGCATGCGCGCTGGCGGCGCAATCTCGCGGTCGCGATGGGCAACGCGCTGAGGCAAGACCTGGCCCCGCAGACGCGCGCGGCGATGACCGCGGCGCTGACGTCGGCGCGGCCGGACGCGTCGCCGCTTCTGGCCGAACACATCGACTGGGCACTGGCCCGGGATCGCGGCGCTGCGGCCGGGGAGGGCGCGAGTGGCCGCGCGGCCGGTGAGGTCTCTACGTAGTTCCGCTAGCGCGCTGTCACCGACGAGATACTTAAGCTGTCCTGATCGATCCATCCCCCTTCCGGAAGACGAGGAGAACATGAACCGTCGCTCGATCCTTCAACGCGGCCTGATGCTGGGCACGCTCTCGCTGTCGTGCGCCGTGGCGCTCGCCCAGTCGTATCCCACGCGGCCGGTGAAGCTGGTGGTCCCGTTCGCGCCGGGCGGCACGACCGACATCGTCGCCCGCGTCGTCGCGCAGCACATCGCCGGGCCGCTGGGCCAGACCATGGTCGTGGAGAACAAGGCCGGCGGCGGCGGCATCATCGGCGCCAACGACACCGCCAAGTCCGCGCCGGACGGCTACTCGCTGGGCGTGGCCACCGTCTCCACGACGGCCACCAACCCCGCGATCAATCCCAAGACGCCGTACAACCCGCTGACGGACTTCACGCCCATCATCAACCTGGCGGCCACGCCCAACGTGATCGCGGTGCATCCGTCCTTCCCGGCCAAGGACTACAAGGCCTTCGTCGCCGAGCTGAAGAAGAACCCGGGCAAGTACAGCTACTCGACCTCCGGCACCGGCGGCATCGGCCACCTGCAGATGGAGCTCTACAAGAGCCTGACCGGCGTCTTCGTCACCCACATCCCGTACCGCGGCGCGGGCCCCGCGCTGAACGACACGGTCGCCGGCCAGGTGCCGATGATCTTCGACAACCTTCCTTCGGCGCTGCCCTTCATCAAGGACGGCCGCCTGATCGCGATCGCGGTGGCCGCGCCGCAGCGCCTGGCCGTGCTGCCCAACGTCCCGACCTTCAAGGAACTCGGCCTGGAGCCGGTGAACCGCATGGCGTACTACGGCATCCTCGGGCCCAAGAACCTGCCCAAGGACGTGGTCGCCAAGATCCACGACGCCGCCCGCAAGACCGTCGAGATGCCCGAGGTCCGCAAGCGCATCGAGGAGACCGGCTCCATCGTCATCGGCAACACGCCGGAGCAGTTCACCGAGCAGATCAAGGCCGAGTACGCGGTCTACAAGAAGGTCGTCGAGACGCAGAAGCTCAAGCTCGACTGAAGCCGGACCGGCCGGATGCCGGTTCGTCAATAGAAAAAGGGGCGCCCCGAGGGACGCCCCTTCGTCATTGCGGCGGGTTCAGAAGAGGCCGCCCGTCAGCGACTTCGTGACGGTTCCCAGCAGGCCGTTGGAGGTCGTGTTCGTCAGCGAGCCCAGGGCAGCCGACAGACCACTCTGCGCAACGCCACCGCCCCCGCCCAGGCCCAGCAGCTTCGAACCCGCACCGATCAGTGCACCAATCATGGTTTTCTCCTAAGAGAGGCCGCCGCGACTTCCGGAACGTCGCCATGGTGCCGCGAGACACGGCCGGGGTTCCGGCACGCGGCGGCCTGGAATCAGGTCGCGGCACAGAGCGGTAGTGCAGGGGCCGGGGCGTTTCGAGTCGCTCTCCGAAGTGCTGACGGCAACCGCGCGGATGACCCTGGTGAGGGGTTGTCCAGCAATTTCGTGCGGTGAAAGCGAAGCCGACGATCGGCGCCTGCGAATTCCGGGTGTATTTCAAATCATGAAATCAGCTTTGCGGCATGCAAAAACCGCCCGTGCTGCACCGCCGCAAGATTTCTCATGATGGAAGAGCTACTCTCACGATCCGGTTTTTGGTTCACAAATGATTGATTTATAAGGAGTAAAAAATCAGTCTTATATAAGACATTCACATCCACGAGCGCCGCCAAGCCGCCTAGATTTGAGCCCATCGGTTTTCGATTTTTTCCCTTCCTCAGCAACTTCATTCGAACCAGGAGCTCACCATGACGACCTTGACCCGCGAACAGCAGATCGCCGCCCTCGACAAGGACTGGGCCGAGAACCCTCGCTGGAAAGGCATCCAGCGCGGCTACACGGCGGCGGACGTGGTCCGGCTGCGCGGCTCGCTACCGATCGAGCACACGCTGGCCAAGCGCGGCGCGGAGAAGCTCTGGAGTCTGGTCAACACCGAGCCCTTCATCAACGCGCTGGGCGCGCTGACCGGCAACCAGGCCATGCAGCAGGTCAAGGCCGGCCTGAAGGCGATCTACCTGTCGGGCTGGCAGGTCGCCGGCGACGCCAACAGCAACGGGGAGATGTATCCCGACCAGTCGCTGTACTCGGTGGACTCGGTGCCCAAGGTCGTCAAGAAGATCAACGCCACCTTCAAGCGCGCCGACGAGATCCAGTGGAGCGAGGGCAAGAACGACATCGACTACTTCGCACCCATCGTCGCGGACGCGGAGGCCGGCTTTGGCGGCGTGCTGAACGCCTTCGAGCTGATGAAGGCCATGATCGAGGCGGGCGCCTCGGGCGTGCACTTCGAGGACCAACTGGCCGCCGCGAAGAAGTGCGGCCACATGGGCGGCAAGGTGCTGGTGCCGACGCGTGAAGCGGTGGCCAAGCTGGTCGCGGCGCGCCTGGCCGCCGACACCATGGGCGTGCCCACCGTGCTGCTGGCCCGCACCGACGCCGAGGCGGGCGACCTGGTCACCAGCGACATCGACGACAACGACAAGCCCTTCTGCACCGGCGAGCGCACCGTCGAGGGCTTCTTCCGAACCCGCAACGGCCTGGACCAGGCCATCAGCCGTGGCCTGGCCTACGCGCCCTACGCCGACATGATCTGGTGCGAGACCGGCAAGCCCGATCTGGCCTTCGCCAAGGCCTTCGCCGAGGCCATCCACGCCAAGTTCCCGGGCAAGCTGCTGGCCTACAACTGCTCGCCCAGCTTCAACTGGAAGAAGAACCTGGACGACGCCACCATCGCCAAGTTCCAGCGCGAGCTCGGCGCGATGGGCTACAAGTTCCAGTTCATCACGCTGGCCGGCTTCCACAGCCTGAACTACTCGATGTTCAACCTGGCCTACGGCTATGCGCGCAACAACATGAGCGCGTTCGTGGAGCTGCAGGAAGCCGAGTTCGCGGCCGCCGAGAAGGGCTTCACCGCGGTGAAGCACCAGCGCGAGGTGGGCACGGGTTACTTCGACGCGGTCACCACCACGATCGAGGCACAGGCGTCGACCGCGGCGCTGAAGGGTTCGACGGAGGACGAACAGTTCTTCGACGCGAAGCACGGCTGATCGCCGCGCGCGTCCCCGCGTGAGCGGGGAGGAATGAACCGGAAGGGGCTGCCGCGAGGCAGCCCTTTTTTTGTCATCCCGCGGCGGGCACGAGTGGGCCGCTTGCGTCGTGACGCCGCTTCGCGTGGGCCAGATCCGCGAGCGCGTCGCCGCTGTCGGCGCGGCCGAACAGGTTGGCGGGCTCCAGATGGCGGGCCAGGGCCTCGTTGTGCCGCCGCAGGTAGGCCGCGTAGGCCTCGGCGTTCCCGTTCACGAGCTCGAAGAAGGCGGCGTCGTCCTGCAGGCGCGCGCGCAGGCGGCCGTCCGCGCCGCGGAACAGCGCCTGGACGGCCTGGTCGGCGCTTCGGGTCAGGTCGCGAGCGGTCTTGAACAGCACCTCGCGCCGGAACTCCGGCAGGGCCTCGATGAGGGCCGCCACCGGGTGGCGCTGGAGCTGGAGGTGCAAGCGCTCGTGGAGCTGCAGCGCGGAGCCCTCGAACCAGCTCAGCGGATAGCTGCGCTCGCGCAGACCGTGCAGCTGCTTGACGCCGTCGCCGAGCAGCGTGGCCGATCCGCCGCGCGCCCGGTTGCGCGCGCGCAGGCGCTCAAGGCGCTGGCTGGCCGAGACACGCGGCTCGGTGCTGTGCAGGTCCTCGGCCTGGAGCACGTCCAGGATGTCGCGCCACATGCGCGTCTGCACCGCCAGGGCCTGATGCTTGAGGTAGTCGCTGGAGACGCCATCGAGGAGGGTGTCGATTGACGTCGCGCGCAGCCGATCGCCGAAGTCCTCCTGGCGGAGTCTGGCCTTCACCGGCTCGTCCGCGCCGTCGCCGGCGTAGCGGGCCTGCCGTGCCTCGTTGAACGCGGCGCCCACGCTGGCCGCCACGGTCAGCGCGGCACCGGGCACGGCCAGCGCCATCGTGACCGGCGCCGCCGCGCCGGCCGTCGCGAGGGTCGCGATGCTCGAGCCGGCCATGATGGCCTGACCCGCCGCCAGGCCGGCGTCGCAGATCTGGCTTCGAACGCTGTCCGCCGAGCGCGACCGGACGTCCTGCTCGAAGACGCGGGCAGCGGGTCCCGGCAATTGAGGGGCGAGCGCACGCACGGCTTGCGCATCCTTGAGGAGCTGACGGCGCTGGGCATGGTGGACGCGGCCGCTGAGGACACCCGAGGCGCCCTGCGCCAGCTGCGCGCCGAGCAGGATGCCGCTGGCGGTGGTCTCGAACGCCTGCGCGGCCGTGCAGGCCGCGGCTTGGCCGGCGATGTGCCCCGCCGCGGCCGACGCGGCGGCGCCCGCCTCCGATGCGGCGGCTCCGGACGACACCGCCATGCCGGCCGCCATGCCGGGCATGCCGGCGCCGGTGAGCAGCGCCGGCGTGCGGGCGCGTTTGGTCAATTGCCGTTCGCCTTCCGCCTTGCTCAGCCGCTGGGCGCGATAGGCGAGCTCCTGACCCGGCCACGGCGCATGGCGCTCGCCGCGATGAGCGAGGATCGCTTCCGCTTTCCGGTTGAACGCCTTGCTCAGCTTGCCGTTGCCGGGCTTGTGCTGCCGCTTGTTGGCGAAGTTGTGCTTGAGCAGCGCGAGAAAGCCTTGCTGCCGCTTGAGCTGCCGCTCCTCGAAGCGGGCGGCGCCCTGGTCATGCAGCGACCTCAATGCGTCGAGGTCGGCGTCCGAGACGCCACTGCCCGGCGTGCCACCGCGGCTCAGGGCGTCGATCATGCGGCTCTGTTCGTCCAGGCACTTGCGCACCTGGGCGGGATAGACCCGCGCGTAGCCGGCGCGGGCGGACTTCACCGCTTCCTTGGCCGAGAGCGCCACCAGCGGGAACAGCAGTCCGAGCAGGCCGATCTCCACAAAGGGCTGGCTGGCGTCGGACAGCGTGGCGGGGATGGCGCCCGCGATGTCATCCGGGCCGTCCAGGTTCTTCACCTTCGCCAGGATCCGCAGCGCCGATGGGAGGTTGGCGCCGGAGAAGTCGTCGATCACGCGCGGGCCGGAGGAGAACCGGCACCGGCCCAGCGTCACGCCGGCGGAGTCGCCGCCGAGCGGCGCGAAGCGCAGGCGGCCGCGCGGCGGCGCACCCGCCGAGGCCTGGATCGATGGATCGGCCTGGCCGCCAGGCCGCGGCGGGGCGAGCAGGGGCGCGCCCGGTCCGCAGGGCGCGGGTACGGGTGCCCTCACTTGAAGAGCGTGTGCATCGAGTTGCCGGCCACCTGGCTGACCCCGTTCGCCACCGTGGAGATCAGCGGGCCGATGAGAGGCAGCTTGCCCAGGGTCTTGGAAACGCCGTTGGCGGCGGCGTTGACGCCACCGACGGCAGCGCCGGTGGCGAGCAGGGGAAGCAGGAAGGCCATGGCCATCGTCCTTGTGCAGTGAAGGTCCGATGTAGTGCCTGGGTGTCAGGCCTTGTTCCGCGGCCTTCTTCAACGGTCTTGTGCCGCAGCCTTGTTCCGCGCGTGTGTTCCGCGCGCCTGTTCAGCGGGTCGAGGCCTCCGCGGCGTGCGAGGCGCGGTCACGCTGGCGCCATTCCTGGATCAGTTCGACGACGGCGTCCGGATCGGCCGGTTTGACCAGGTGCACGTCGAAGCCGGCCTCGTGCGCACGGCGGCGATCGTCCTGCTGACCGTAGCCGGTGAGCGCGATGAGCAGCCAGCGATCGCCGCCGGGCAAGGCGCGCAAGCGGCGCGCGACCTCGTAGCCATCCAGGCCGGGCAGACCGATGTCCAGCAGCACGACGTCCGGCGGGTGGGCGGATGCGGCATCGAGCGCGGCGGGTCCGTCGAGTTCCACCTGCGTGGCCAGGCCCGCCAGCTCGAGGAAGACCGCCATCGAATCGGCCGCGTCGCGGTTGTCGTCCACGACCATGACGCGGCAGTCGTCATCGCCGGTCAGCGCCGGCGGCGCGGAGATGGCCGGGGCCTGCGCCAGCGAGCCCGCGGCCGCCGCCGTCCCGCCTGCCGGGGCCACCGGTTCCTCGGCGGGCGCGGCGGACGCGGCGGGCAGGCGCACGGCGAACTCGGAGCCTTGGTCCGGCCCGTCGCTGCGCGCCTCGACCGTGCCGTGATGGAGCTGCACCAGGCGCTGGACCAGCGTCAGGCCCACGCCCAGGCCGCCCTGGTTGCGGTCCAGGCCGCGCGGTCCTTGCTCGAACAGGTCGAACACATGCGGCAGCAGCGTTGGCGCGATGCCCCGGCCGTTGTCGCGCACGCTGATCAGGAAGGCGGCGCCGGTGTCGTCGCCAGCGGTATCGGGCGTCAGCGTCAACGCGATGTGGCCCTCCGGCGCGGTGTATTTGCTGGCGTTGTGCAGCAGGTTGGTGACGACCTGGATCAGCCGCGCCGCGTCGCCGCGCACCGGCGCCGGGCGGTCGGGGAGCGAGAGCCGCAGCTGCTGGCGGTGCGCGTCGATCAGCGACTGCACCGGCTCCACGGCCTGGCGCACGACGTCGCGCAGATCCAGCGTTTCGGTCTTGAGCACGATCTTCCCCTGGCTGATGCGCGCGACGTCCAGCAGCTCGTCGACCAGCCGCGTCAGATGCTTGACCTGGCGGTCGGTCACGGCGACGGCGCTGGCCAGGCGCGTGTCATCGGCCTCGCCGGCGCGGCGCGCCTCGGGGTCGGACAGCCGGCGCATCAGCTCGATCGCGTTGCGGATCGGGGCGAGCGGATTGCGCAGTTCATGCGAGAGCATCGCCAGGAACTCGTCCTTGCGGCGGCTGGCCTCGAGCAGGCCCGCCTCGGCCTGGCGGCGTTCGACGATCTCGGCCTGCAGCGCGCCGTAGAGCCGCGCGTTCTCGAAGGCGATCGCGGCGCGGCCGGCCAGTTCCTCCAGCGTCGGCCAGTCCGGCGGCTGATGCGGATCGGTCAGCATCAGCCCGCCGAGCGCCCGTTCGCCGGCCACCAGCGGCAGCACGACGCCGCTGGCCGTGTCGCGGCGCAGCAGCGCGCGCGACGCGTCGCTGTCGTCGCCCGGTCCGGGCGGCTCCGGTGGCGCGCCTCCCGGCTGCAGCGCCGGAATCATCTGCTCGAGCGCGTTGCGCGTCGCGTTGTAGAGCACCTCGGAGAGCATCTGCGCGCGGCCCTCGATGAACAGCGGCGGCTCGCCGGCGGCGATGGGCGCGTCGCAGCGCAGCACGCGTTCGTGGCCATGGCCCGCATCGCGCAGCCACAGCAACGCGCGCGGCGCGAAGCGCGGCACCAGCAAGGCCAGCAGACGCCGCATCGCGACCTCGGCATCGAGCGAATCGGCCAGCTCGCGCCCCGCCTGCGCGAGGAAGATCGAGCGCCGCGTGTTCTCCTCGGCGGCGCGCTGCGCGGCCTCGGCGCGCGCGATGGCGATGCGCTCCAGCGCCTGCTGCCGCAGCCGCTGCTGCATGATGAACAGGTCGACGAAGACCCGCACCTTGCTGCGCAGCACGTCGGGGATGACCGGCGAGAGGATGTAGTCGACCGCGCCCAGCGAGTAGCCCTGCGCCGTCTGCAGCTCGTCGGCGTAGGCGGTGACGAAGATGATGGGCGTGTGGGCCGAGCGCCGGTAGCCGCGGATCAGCCGGGCCGTCTCCAGTCCGTCGATGCCCGGCATGTTCACGTCCATCAGGATCACGGCGAACTGCTGGCGCAGCACCTCGCGCAGCGCCTCGCTGCCCGAGCGCGCGATGACCAGGTGCTGGTCGAGGTCGGCCAGGATGGTTTCGAAGACCAGCAGCTTCTCGGGCAGGTCGTCGACGATCAGGATGCTGGCGCGCTCGGCGGCGTCCGGCGTGGCGTAGCCGTCGAAGAGGGCGCTCAGTGGCATAGCCAGCCCCGCAGCACGGTCAGCATGTTGGCCGGATCGACGGGCTTGGAGAGGTAGTCCCAGGCGCCGGCCTCGATGCATTTCTGGCGGTCGCCCTTCATCGCCTTGGCGGTCACCGCCACCATCGGCAGGTCGCGGCCGCGCGGCAGGCGACGGATCTGCTGCATGGTCTCCAGGCCGTCCATCTCCGGCATCATGATGTCCATCAGCACGATGTCGATCGACGGGTCCTCCTGCACCAGCCGGATCGCCTCGCGGCCGTTGTCGGCCGAGACGATCACCATCCCGTGGCTGTCGAGCACCGTCGCCAGCGCGAAGATGTTGCGCATGTCGTCGTCGACGATCAGCGCCTTCTTGCCGGCCAGCGGGCAGCGCGCCTGCTGCGCGTCGAGCAGCGCCTGGCGCTCCCCGTCGCCCATGTCCGCCGGCGCCCGGTGCAGCGCCAGCGCCAGCGCGGCCAGCGCCGCGTTCGTGTCCGCCGCGGTGCGCACCGGCAGGCCCTGCGGCCGCGACCAGCGGTTGCCGCCGCCCGCGTCATCGGCGCTGGTCGCGCCCGGCGCCGCGGGGGCCGCCGCATCGAGCGCCACCACCGCCAGTGGCAGCGTGCCCGGCCGGCGCTCCAGCGCATCGAGCACGTCCTGCGGCCCGAACGGGCACCAGGCCGCGTCCACCAGCAGCGCGTCGACGCGCGGCAGCACCTCGCGGGCCTCGTCGGCGGTGCGCACGATCACCGGCTCGACGTCATGCGCCAGCGGCGCGAGCAGCGCCAGACTGCCCGGTCCGTCGGGCATCGCCACCGCCAGCCGGCGCACGGGCCGGTCGAGGTAGCGCTGCAGATCGCGCAGCGCGCGGTCGACGTCGTCGCGCGACTGCAGCGGCTTGGACAGGAAGCCCAGCGCGCCGGCCTGCAGCGCGCGCTCGCGCGCGTCGTCGGTCGAGACCACGCACACCGGCAGGTGGCGCGTGTCGGGGTCGGACTTGAGCCGGTCCAGCACGCGCCAGCCCTGCATGTCGGGCAGGAAGATGTCCAGCGTGATCAGCGCCGGACGGAACTCCTGCGCCATCGCGAGCGCCCCCGCGCCGGTCGTCGCCACCAGGCCCTTCATGCCGCCGTGGCGCGCCGCCTCGAGCAGCACGCGGGCGAAGGACAGGTCGTTCTCGACGATCAGCAGCACCCGGTCGCCGCTGCCGATGTCCTCGCGGTCGTCCTTGGCCACGTTGGCGAAGACGATGCTGTCGGGCGCCGTCTCGAGTGACGCGGGCGCCGGGTCGCGCGGCGGCGGGGCCGCGGCCGCCGGGGCGCGGCGCGCCGCCGCGCGCTGGACCGCCGCCTCGGCGAGCTCCGCCGCGCTGATCGACGCCGGCGTGCCGGTCTTGAGTTCGTCCCGATGCGCCGCGTCCGCCGCGGCGCTGGCCGGGGTCGCGTCGCTCGCGGCCGGGCGTTGCCGCCCGGTGCGCGCCGGCGTGTAGTGCTGCGGCAGGTACAGCGTGAAGGTGGAGCCGCGGCCGGGCGCGCTCACCAGCTTGATCTCGCCGCCGAGCAGCCGCGCCAGCTCGCGGCTGATCGCCAGGCCCAGACCCGTGCCGCCGTACTTGCGCGAGGTCGAACCGTCCGCCTGCTGGAAGGCCTCGAAGATGATCTGCTGCTTGTCCGAGGAGATGCCGATGCCGGTGTCCGTCACCGAGAACGCGATCACCTGCCCCGCGTGGTTGAGCACCTCGTGATCGGCGGACCAGCCATCGGTGGCCGCGCTGACGTTGAAGGTGACCTGGCCCTGGTGCGTGAACTTGAAGGCGTTGGACAGCAGGTTCTTGATGATCTGCTGCAGCCGCTTGACGTCGGTCACCAGCGACTTGGGCAGCGGCTGCTCCATCTCGATGGCGAAGCCCACGTGCTTGGATTCCGCGAAGTGGCGGAAGCTGCGCTCCACCGAGCGCTGCAGCTCGTCCAGGCGCAGCTCGCTGACGTCGACGGCCACGGTCCCGGACTCGATCTTGGACAGGTCCAGGATGTCGTTGATCAGCATCAGCAGGTCGTTGCCCGAGGCGTGGATGGTCTTGGAGAACTCCACCTGCTTGAGCGTCAGGTTGCCCTCGCTGTTCTTGCAGAGCTGGTCGGACAGGATCAGCAGCGAGTTCAGCGGCGTGCGCAGCTCGTGCGACATGTTGGCGAGGAACTCGGACTTGTACTTCGAGGTCAGCGCAAGCTGCTCGGCCTTCTCCTCGAGCGCCTGGCGCGCCTGCTCGACCTCGGTGTTCTTGCGCTCCACCTCCTGGTTCTGGTGGGCCAGCAGCTGCGCTTTCTCCTGCAGTTCGCCGTTGGTCTGCTGCAGTTCCTGCTGCCGGCGCTGCAGCTCTTCCGCGAGCGACTGGGACTGGATCAGCAGGTCCTCGGTGCGCGTGCTGGCCTCGATCGTGTTGATCACGATGCCGATCGATTCCGTGAGCTGGTCCAGGAAGGCCTGGTGGGTGGAGCTGAAGCGCTCGAGCGAGGCCAGCTCGAGCACGCCGCGCACCCGGCCCTCGAAGATCACCGGCAGCACCAGCACCTCCATCGCCGCGGTCTCGCTCAGGCCCGAGGCGACGCGGAAGGCGCTGCCCGGCACGTTGGGCAGCAGGATCTTCTCCTGGTCCAGCGCGCACTGGCCCACCAGCCCCTGGCCGAGCGAGAGCTCCTTGCCGTGCGTGGCCAGCCCGCCGGAGGCGTAGCTGGCGATCAGCTTCAGGCGCGGCATCTCGCCGCGCATGTTGAGCACGTAGAACTCGGCCTGCTGCACGCCCACCACGGGCGCGAGCTCGCTCAGGATCAACTGGCCGACGGTGACCAGGTCCTTCTGGCCCTGCAGCATGCGGCTGAACTTGGCCAGGTTGGTCTTGAGCCAGTCCTGCTCGGTGTTCTTCTGCGTCGTGTCCTTCAGGTTGCGGATCATCTCGTTGATCGTGTCCTTGAGGGACGCGACCTCGCCCTGGGTCTCGACGGTGATGGAGCGCGTCAGGTCGCCCTGCGTCACGGCGGTGGCGACCTCCGCGATCGCGCGCACCTGGGTGGTGAGGTTGGCGGCGAGTTCGTTGACGTTCTCCGTCAGGCCCTTCCAGGTGCCGGAGGCGCCGGGCACCTTGGCCTGGCCGCCGAGCTTGCCCTCGACGCCCACCTCGCGCGCCACGGTGGTCACCTGGTCCGCGAAGATGGCCAGCGTGTCCGTCATCGAGTTGATGGTGTCGGCCAGCGCGGCGATCT
>NZ_JBCNLG010000009.1:0-215150 GCF_039595595.1 Roseateles sp.
CTGTCTGTTCATGACGAACCGAGGTCGGCCGCCACGACCCTCGCTCTCCCTCGGTATGGCGCCCAAGCGCCTACCCTGGGCGGGTCGGCCTGTGGCGGCCTGGGCGTACTTTGCTACATACAAGGGCAGGGGAGAGGGTGGGTTTATGGCCGCAGGCCGCGACTTCAAGCGGTCGCCAGGCGGCGCAGTGCGGCGAGTTGATCGGCGATGCGGGGCGGCAAGGGCTCCGTGCTGTCGAGGATCGCGCGGACCAGCGCGGCGTTGTCCGCCGGCTCGCAAGCGGTCGACAACGGCCAATCCAGATCCTCGTTGCTTTGCGGATTGAGATCGATCGCTTGTCCGTCCGCGAAGCCTTGCAGGTGGGCCTTGCGGCGCAGATGCAGATAAGCCTCGCCCTCGCTCGCGCGCATCAGCAGCGCGCGCCCGCCGTCGGCGCTCAGAATGGGCAGCGCCGTGCCCATGCTGTCGACGTACTCGGGATGCGTCACCGCCACCACGCGCACGCTGCGCCCCGGCAGCGGATCCAGCAGCTTGGCGACGCTGTGGCTGCTGTTGCGCAGCCCCAGCCGCGGACGCAGCGCCATCATCGCGTCGAGTCCCGCATGGATTGCCGCCGTCGGCAGGATGGCGAGCCGCTCCGCCTCCAGGCGCTCACCCGCCTGCGCGGCATCCCGCGACACCGTCAGCCCCAGCGCGTCGAACAGCTCGAACGGACTGACCCGGCTGTCGAAGTCATGCCGGCCGTGGATCAGCACCGGGATGCCTTCCCGCGCCAGCAGCATCGCCACCAGCGGCATCAGGTTGGCCTGCTTGCGGGCGCCGTTGAAGCTGGGCAGCACTACGGTGCGAGGCCCATCGGGGGCCTGGACGCGCGCCGCGCCGGCTTGCATGGCCTCGACGAAGCCGAGCAGTTCGTCCAGGCTCTCCCCCTTGATGCGCATCGCGATGAGGATGGCGCCGCGCTCCAGATCCGGCACCGTGCCGTCGAGCAGCTGTCCGAAGAGCTCGCGCGCCTGCTCGCGCGTCAGATCGCGGGCGCCGCGCGCGCCACGGCCGATTTCCTTGAGGAGGGGGGCGTAGTCCATGAGGCGCGCATCTTAAGAGCGCGCCCGGGTCCGTGCCTGCGCCTCCGCTTTCAGGCGGCCAGCGCCGCAGTCTGCGCGGACTGGCCCTGCGGCGCGGCCGGCAGTCCCAGTTCGCCGAACAGGTCCTTGGGATCGGCCATGTCCGGCACCAGCGCCAGCTCGCGGCCCAGTCCCAGCGCCTTCGCGCGATCGCTCAGCCAGCGCAGCGTCGCGAAATCCTCGAGCGCGAAGCCGACCGAGTCGAACACCGTCACCTCGTCCGCCGAGCGCCGGCCGGAGGCCTCGCCGCGCAGCACGCGCCACAGCTCGGTGACCTCGAAGTCCGCCGGCATCTGCTGCAGGTCGCCTTCGATGCGCGACTGCGGCTCGTACTCGACGAACACGCTGGCCTGTTCCAGCACGCCGCGATGCAGCTCGGTCTTGCCGGGGCAGTCGCCGCCGACGCCGTTGATGTGCATGCCGGGCTCGACCATCTCCGGCGTCAAGATGGTCGCGTTGCGCTTGTCGGCGGTGACGGTGGTGACGATGTCGGCGCCGCGGACCGCCTCGGCGGTGTCGCGGCAGCGGATCAGCGTCAGGCCCTCGACGCGCGACAGGTGGCGCACCAGCTTGTCGGTGGCGGCCGGGTCGACGTCGAACAGGCGGATCTCGTCGATGCCGAGCAGGTGATGGAAGGCCAGGGCCTGGAATTCGCTCTGCGCGCCGTTGCCGATCAGCGCCATCTTGCGCGGGCCCGGACGGGCGAGTTGCTGCGCGGCCAGGGCCGAGGTGGCCGCGGTGCGCAGCGCCGTGCTGAGCGTCAGTTCGGAGAGCAGGGTCGGCGTGCCGGTGGCAACGTCGGCGAGCACGCCGAAAGCCATGACGGTGGGCAGGCCCACGCGGTGGTTTTTGGGGTGACCGTTGACGTACTTGAAGCTGTAGAGCGATGCGTCGGAGATCGGCATCAGCTCGATCACGCCGTCATCGGAGTGGTTGGCGACGCGGGCGCTCTTGTCGAACTGGCTCCACCGGACGTAGTCGTCGGCGATGTAGCGGGCCAGGGTCTTGAGGCTCTCGGCCAGGCCGTCGTGGCGGACGACGCGGGCGACGTCGGGGGTGAGGAGCAGGCGGGTCGTCATCGGCAGTCTCATGGCAGTGGGAATGCCTCCATTCTTCGAATCCGCACTGTCAGCAGGAAGCCAGAGAACTGATCAATAATTTGAGCTCATTGAGCATTTCGTCAGCCTCGGCTGTCGTTGTGCCGTGAAATCAGGGTTAACCCAGGGCGCTCTGCGCGCGAATCCGGCCGTTCATGCGCGCTCCGCGCCACGATGGTGCGCCGCGCGCCGGACCTGGAAGGCGGGGCTTCGACGACATGGACACGCTCGACCATCAACTGATCGCGCTGCTGCGCCAGAACGCGCGGGAGAGCATCGCCACGCTCGCGCACAAGCTGAAGGTCTCGCGCGGGACGGTGACCAACCGGCTGACGCGGTTGGAGGACAGCGGCCAGATCGTCGGTTACACGGTGAAGCTGCGGGCCGATGTGGCGCAGCCGCACATCACGGCCTGGATGAGCATCGCGGTCGAGGGCAACCGCACCCGCGAGGTGGTGGGCATCCTGCTCGGCGAGCCGGGCGTGGCGGGGCTGTTCGACACCAACGGGCGCTGGGACCTGCTGGCCGAGTTGCGCGCGGACAACCTGAGCGAGCTGGCCGAGATCCTGGAGCGCGTGCGCCTGATCAAGGGCATCGGCGCGACCGAGACCAGCATCCACCTGCAGACCTACAAGCTGGGCTGAGTTTCGGACCGGGGCCGGGTCCGGCGGCCTCAGCGGCGGGCGGTTTCGGGCGAAGGGGGGCCGACGGGCGCGTCGTCGTCCGGCTCCGCGCGGTCCGGTTCGAGCTCGAAGCGGCCGTCGCGCAGTTCAAGCCGGGTGCGCTGCACCACGGGACGCGGGGAGGGACAGGAGCCTTCGTTGAAGCGCAGCACGATCTCCACGCGCGGGCCGCGTCCGGGGCTCAGCACGCTGACCCCGGAGCTCTGCGGCGCCGCGCCCGCGCCGCAGGCGAGCGGGCCGGGCTTGCCGTCGAAGCCGAGTTCCGCGGCGAGCTGCAGTTCGCCGTCGCGCTCGAGGATCAGGCGCTCGGCGCGGCTCTCGCGGCCGCGGTCGATGTCGTAGCGGCGGCTGCGCAGCAGCCAGCGCTCGTCGGCGATCTGCAGGAGCTGCAGGTCCTCGTCGCCCGAGCCCGGCGCGCCGGGCATCAGCAGCAGGCCCTTGGCGCGCAGCTTCCAGCGGCCCTGCTCGTCGGCGGCCAGCACGGCGGCGCCGAGCGCGGGCACGCAGCCGCCGCAGCGGAACTGCTCGCGCGGGCCGGGCGTCAACTGATAGACGAGCATCAGCTTCTCGACGTTGTGCTCGACATAGCGGCCGCGGAAGACCTCGCGGATGTCGGCGCGCAGCGCCGGCGAGCGCCCGCCGAAGAAGGCCGCGACGCGCGCGTCGCGCCAGGTGTTGCCGCCGTAGACCAGCTTCATCGCCGCGTCCGGTTTGGGCGGCGATTCGATCGCGATCGGGATCTGGGCGCGGACCAGGGCTGCCGCACCCAGGAGCAGGGCGGCGATCGAGCAGCGGATCAGGTCGGCGGCGTGAGGCACGGAGCGTTGGAGGCGATGAAGGCAGGGCGCATCATCGCCGAGCCGGCGTGAAGCCGGGCGCTCAGTAGCGGGGCTTCTTGCGAGGCAGGGTCATCACGAACTCCGGGACCTTCTCGAAGTCGACAGGCACTTCGGCAAGGCCATAGTTGATTGTCAGCCTGTTCCGCGTGCGTTCAGACTCCCATGGTTCCAGTTGGGAATGCCCCAGGAAAATGGCGTCGCGCCAGACGTCGTCCGTGACGTTTCCCGAACCGTGTGCATGCAGCTTCTCGCGCAGCAGGTGCTCTTTTGGCCATTCGGGGCCGCCCACCTTTTCAGTCATGAATGCCGCGAACCGATCTTGCCCGCTCGCGGAATCGCGAAGGATGCGAAAGGAGATCCTCGATCCCTCGAGCGTGATTCCGGGGCCGGCGCTGACACGATTTCCGTTGCGGTCGACGACGCTGACGAAGGGGCTGCCGATATCGAATGAGGTGGCTCGAACGATGAATTCCGGATTCTCATTGGCGGTCCAATCCGGCAGTTGAACTGAGAACATGAGAGTGCCCACCTCCTGCGGCTCATGACGGCGCAAAAGGTGAGTGTCCGCCGAGGCCACGATCTCGCGGCTCTGACACCAGTGGTCCGCCCGCCCCGGCTCGTATCCGGTGATCTGCCATTGCGTCCCGAGCAGGGCCTTGCCGCAGACCACGGGCGCGATCAGCCGGCCCGGAGCGGGCTCGCCCTTCTGCTGCCCCCATTCGCAGTTCGTGCCGTCGGAGGACATGCACATCGTGTCGTTGTTCGGCGTCTTCGACAGCAGGAGGCGGAATCCCAGCATCTCGTAGTCCTGCCACTTCGCGAAGAGATTGGCGTAGGCGACGTTGCACCAGTGGTTGGTCTGGTCATAGCCTGTGGCACCGCTGTACTTGTCCGCGTACGGGGCGCCGCAGGTCAGTGGCTTCACGAGCGTCTCGTCGTCGGAGGGCGTTCCGGGCTTGCAGTGCTGGCCGTCCTCGCTGTAGCAGCTGAAGTTGCCATCGGCCTCGACGCGATAGGACTGGCCCTTGAAGACTTTCCAGGCCGAGGCTTGAGCAGGGGTTTCGGTCGTCGCGGGAGGCTCGTCGACCGGCTCGGACTTGGCGTGGGCCTGGAGGCCGGCCAGCATCAGCGCGGCCGCCATCACGGGGCGTAAGGGGAAGAACTGCATCGAAAGGCTCCTGCGAGCAATGAAGGAGCCCGCTGGGTGCGGCATGCCAAGCGAGTGCGCATGACACCCCCAGCCGGGCAGGCCGCCGCCCTCGCGGGTACAGTCCCCGCCCATGAGCCGCCCCTCGACCCACGCCCCGGTGATCCGCAGCCTGCTGGAGACCGATCTCTACAAGTTCACGATGTGGCAGGCCATGCTGCATCGCCATCCCCAGGCGCAGGCCGAGTACCGCTTCGCGTGCCGTAACACGCCGCAATACCCGCTGGCCGAGCTGGTGTCGGACCTGGAGCGCGAGATCGACCACCTGTGCTCGCTGACCTTCCAGCCCGACGAACTCGAGTACCTGCGCGGGCTGCGCTTCATGAAGCCCGACTTCATCGACCTGCTGCGCATCTTCCGCTTCCAGCGCGACTTCATCTCGGTGCGCGCGGAGGGCGAGAAGCTCGACATCGTCGTGCGCGGGCCGCAGGTGCATGTGATGGGCTTCGAGATCTTCGTGCTGGCGATGGTCAACGAGCTTTACTTCCGCCGCTTCGACCACGGCCCCGCGATCGAGGAGGGCCGGCGCCGCCTGGCGCAGAAGGTCGACGCCATCCGCGCCTTCACGCGCGACGAGGCGCCGCGCCGCCACCCGTTCCAGTTCTTCGACTTCGGCCTGCGGCGGCGCTTCTCCGGCGCCTGGCATGCCGAGGTGCTGCGCACGCTGCGCGACGAGCTGCCCGAGACCTTCCGCGGCACGTCCAACGTGCTGCTGGCCAAGGAGCTCGGCCTGGTGCCGATCGGGACGATGGCGCATGAGTACCTGCAGGCCTACCAGGCCACCGGCGTGCGGCTGCGCGACCACCAGAAGGCGGCCCTGGAGGACTGGGTGCAGGAGTACCGCGGCGACCTGGGCATCGCGCTGACCGACGTGATCGGCATGGACGCCTTCCTGGCCGACTTCGACCTGTACTTCGCCAAGCTCTTTGACGGCCTGCGCCATGACTCGGGCGATCCGGTCGAGTGGGGCGAAAAGGCGCTGGCGCACTACGACCGGCTGCGCATCGACGCCAACACCAAGCGCCTGGTGTTCTCCGACGCGCTGGACATGTCCAAGGCGCTGGCGCTGTACCGCCACTTCGCCGACCGCGTCCAGCTGGGCTTCGGCATCGGCACCAAGCTCAGCAACGACATGGGTCTGCCGACGCTGAACATCGTCATCAAGCTCACCCATGTGAATGGCCAGCCGGTGGCCAAGCTCTCCGACAGCCCCGGCAAGACCATGTGCGAGGACCAGACCTTCCTGGCCTACCTGCGGCAGGTGTTCAAGGTGGCGCCGCCGGCCTGAGCCGGCGGGCGGCGCGCAGGCTCAATGCGAGATGCGCGGGGCGGGGCGCTTGCGAGCGACCACCGTTTCGTAGATCGCCGGCATGTCCGTGGCATGCTCCCAGGACTCTGGCCGGTTCCTCTTGAAGGTGAGCGTGAGCTGGTTCTCCCGCACTTCCTGTGTCGAAGCGCCCGCCTCTTGGCGGAAGTAGGCGGACGGATCGTCCCAGCGTTGATGCGGATGGAACAAGGGGGGCGTGCGACCGTAGCCGACCCAGTACTGCAGATCGTCCGTCGGTTGAATCCGAACCGTCATCAGTCCGTGCCCCGGGGAATCGATCCATGTGACCCGTCCATCGCGGCGGGTCACATGGAACCTCATCGAATCCTGTGACTTCAGCCGCGCGGCCCAAACGATGTCACTGGACGGGAGTCCTGGAACTGTGGGGAACTCGTAGGAGATGGTCGACGGGGAAATCGAGGAGGAGGGCCGCCAGGGGGAGGTCGAATCGCTGAAGAGCCTCGTCTCCAGATCGAAGCTGCCGGGCGCGAATTCCATGCTCACGGGCGGATCCAGCTGCTGCTCCATGATCTCGGGGGACTGGCACCAATGGTCGGGCTGGTCGTCCTCATAGCCGGAGAAGCCGGTCTCCTTGAGAAGGGCCTGCCCGCAGGCAAGCGGAACCACTTCCGCCCGCTTGACGCGGCCGCGCTCTTCACCCCATGCGCACTTCCTGCCGTTCGCGGATGCGCACATCGGGTCGCCGTTCGCGTTCGTGGCGAGCAGCACCGGCAGGCCGAGGATGTCGTAGTCCTGCCATCTCGCGAACAGCTTGGCATGCGCCGTGTTGCACCAGTGCCCGCGCGTGTCATATCCCGTCACTCCCCATTTCGCCTGGGCATCGCGTCCGCAGGAGAGCGGCCGGACGAGTTCGGGATACCGGGACGGCGCGCCGGCTTTGCAGTTCCACGCGTCCTCGCTGTAGCAGCTGAAGTCGCCGTTCGCGTCGAGGCGGTAGTACTGCCCGTCGAGTTCCTTCCACTCGGAGGGCGCCGCGGGTGTGGACGGTGTCAGCGCCCAGGCATGCGACGCGAACAGGATCAGCGCCGAGGCGCAAACGCGGAGACGAAATGGAGGGCGCATCGAGAGGCTCCTTCAGCCAGTTGAAGAAGCCGCTCAGTCGCTCTCCCGGGACGATCGGATCAGTCCCGATGCGCGGTGATGCGGTGGATCACCGGCCCGGCCAGCAGCGGCGTGGGCTTGCCCTCGACCCAGTCCTGGTGCCCCGCGCCGTAGAACGGCGACATCGGATGCCCGCTCTGCCCGCCGGGCATCGACAGCCAGCCCAGCTCCTCGCGGCCGGGCGAGACGACCAGACGCTCCGACTGCCCGAAGGCCGGTCCCGTCACGTGCGGCAGGTTGCTGTCACCGCCCTGCGGCACGGAGGGCATGTCGAGCCAGCGCGACAGCAGCGGAATCGCCTTGGCCAGCGGATGCTGGATGTGGCTTGCGTTCTGAACGCCCCAGGTCGCCGCGCCGAGGTTGCCATCCGGCGCGATCTCGCGCGCCGCGTCGTCCAGCTGCGCCAGCAGCAGCGCGTCCCAGCTCGCGTAGGCCGCGGGCAGCAGATGCATCGGACGCTCGTCGACGGCGCGCGCGACGCTGTATTCGAACTGGCCGCGCCAGCGGATGCGGCGCTTGGGATCGAGCTGCCTGTCGCCGAGCGCGGGCAGCGTCCACGCGGTCCACAGGGTGTCGAGCATGCGCAGCCGCGCCTGCCGCACCAGTCGGTAGGCGGCGGAATCCGCGTCGGCGCGGCCGTTCCAGTTTTCCAGCAATTGCACGAAGGCCTTGTGCGTCGGACTGGCGCCGGCATCGCCGCGCGCCGCCGCAAGGAATCGCGCGGCCCAGGTCTTCATGAAGCGCGCCTCATCGTCCGCGTGGATGGCGCCGATGGAAGCCTCGTCATGCTTCTCGCGCTCCGAGAGGCGATCGCGGATCTGCTGCGCGCGCGCGCCGAGGTCGAAGCCGCCATCGCCGAGCAGCTCGCCCGCCGCGCCTTCGAGCTGGCGGTTGTTGGCAGTCCAGAGCTGGCCGCGCGCCGGCGACAGCACCTGCGGCGCGCGGTCCGGATCGAGCCAGTCCTTGCGCATCGCCGCGGGTGGCACGAAGCGGCCGTAGACCTGCGGCAGGCCAGGCTGGGCCCACAGCCGGCCGGCGATGGTCCAGCCGATCTGGCCATCGCTGTCGGCGGCCAGGAAATTCTGGTGCGGCATGCCGGCGCGCTGCGCGACGGCGAGCGCCTCGCTGACATGCTTGACGCCCAGCATCCGGTCGGCGTCCAGGTTGAAGGCCGCGCCCTCGTGCGCGATCCAGTGCAGCGCGAAGCGGCGCGGGCCGTCCTCGGCCACGATGGGCGCGCCGTCGAGCTCGCGCACTTCCATCGTCACCGCGGGGCGGCCCTGCACTTCGATGGTCTCGGTGCGGGTCACCAGCTTGGCGTCGCGCGGCACCTCGACCCAGTCGTACCACTGGCCGTAGGCGTTGGTGAAGCCCCAGGCCACGTGGCCGTTGGTGCCGACGACCAGCGCCGGCAGGCCGGGCAGCGTCACGCCGGCCGCGCGCAGGCCGGCAGGTCCGGCGCCGATCTGGAACTGCGCGCGATACCAGATGCTGGGCACGCCCAGGCCCAGGTGCATGTCATTCGCCAGGATCGCCCCGCCGTGCGTGGTGCGCGAGCCCGCCACCGCCCAGTTGTTGCTGCCCAGCACCGGCGGCTCACCGCCACCGCCAGGGCCCGGGGCCGCGCTGTCCTCGCCGTCGGCATCGTCATCGTCGGTTGGCCGCAGCAGCGCCGCCGAGGCCGCGCCCGAGCGGGCGGGCGGTCCGCTGGCAGGCTCGGACAGCGAAGGCGTCGTGGAAGGCGCCTCGGCCTTGCGCCTGACGTCGAGCTGCTCCGGCGCCGGGATTGGCGGCGGCGGCATCTGGCTGCCGTCCAGCGCCGCGTCCCAGCGGCCGCCGCGCGGATGCAGCCAGTCGAAGACGGCATCGCCGGCGCGCTCGCGCAGCATGGCGCGCTCGAAACCGACCTCGTAGCTGCCGGACTGCAGCATGAAGTACATCTCCGCGATCACCAGCAGCGAATCGACCGGCGTCCAGTCCTGCGGCCTCGCGCGCAGCAGCAGGTATTGCCACGGGCGCGCCGGCAGTGCGTGCAGGCCGGCGTTGACGCCCTCGGTGTAGGCGAGCAGCAGCAGCTGGTCCTCGCTGGGGAGCTGCTCGAAGCGGTCGGTCAGCCGCGCGCGGAGCCGGTGCATGCGGCGCGCGCGGTCGCGCTCGAGCGCCTTCTCGCCGAACAGCGCCGCCAGCTCGCCGGCCGCCGAGCGGCGCGTCAGGTCCATCTCGAAGAAGCGCTCCTGCGCGTGCGCGAAGCCCAGTCCGCGCGCCACGTCCAGCCGCGTGCGGCCTTCGACGACCAGCGTGCCGCGTTCGTCGCGGCCCAGGCTGAGCGGCGCGCTCAGGCCGGGGATCGCGGCGTCGCCGTCGAGCTGCGGCAGGCTCGCGCGCACCGAGGCCCAGATCCCGATCGCCGCGGCGATCAGCAGCAGCGGCAGGCCGATGAGGCCTCGGACCATCCAGCGCCGCAGCGCGCTCTCTCGACTCATGAGTTCTCCTGATTGGGGCGGGATTGTGCGTGCGCAGTGCAACAGGACTGCTACAGCGTTTCCCTAAAATCCTGCGCCATGTCTTCAGACGACCGCGACCTTATCAAGACCACGCAGGCGCTGCCGGCGATGGTCTCCCGCCGCCGCTGGCTGAGCGCCGCTGGCGCGCTCGGCCTGACCGCGCTGAGCGCCTGCACCACCTTCGGGCCAACGGCGCAGCCGCCCGTCGTGACAACACCCGACCCCGAACTGCCGGCGCCGGTCACGCCCAAGCCGGTGCCCAAGCCGCCGCGGCTGGGCCTGGCGCTGGGCGGCGGCGCGGCGCGCGGTTTCGCGCACATCGGCGTGATCCAGGTGCTGGAGGAGAACGGCATCAAGGTCGATCTGGTGTGCGGCACCTCGGCGGGCAGCCTGGTGGGCGCGCTGTACGCGGCGGGGCGCACGGGCAAGGAACTGCAGGCGGTGGCCGAGCAGATGGACGAAGGCGCGATCACCGACTGGACCTTCCCGATGCGCGGCCTGATCCGCGGCGAGGCGCTGGCGCGCTACGTGCGGCAGATGACGGGCGGGCGCGGGCTGGAGCAACTGCCGGTGCCGCTGGGCATCGTCGCGACGGACCTGGGCGATGGCTCGCCGATCCTGTTCCGCCAGGGGGACGTGGGCACCGCGGTGCGCGCGTCGAGCGCGGTGCCGGCGGTGTTCCAGCCGGTCAAGATCGGCAACCGCGAGTACGTCGACGGCGGCCTGGTGGCGCCGGTGCCGGTGCGCTTCGCGCGGCAGATGGGCGCGGAGCTGGTCATCGCGGTGGACATCGGCGAGCCGCCCGATCCGAAGATTCCGGGCGACGCGATGCGCATGCTGATGCAGACCTTCTCGATCATGGGCAAGTCGATCAACCAGTACGAACTGCAGGGCGCCGACGTGGTGCTGCGGCCCAAGCTGGACGGCTTCAGCGGCGCCGACTTCACGACGCGCCGCCGCGCCATCGCGCTGGGACGCGAGGTCGCGACGGCGACGCTGCCGGAGATCAGAAGGAAGATCGCGGCGAAGACGCGGTGAGTGCGCGGTCGGGGCTGGCCGGCCCGCTAAAAGGCGGGAACCTTGCGCTTGCGAGTGAAGGTCACGTCGACGACGTACAGGCTCAGCATGTCAAAGCGGTCATGTTGCGCTGCAAGGCCACTGGAGGCGATCAGCAGGTGGTGCGGCGTCAGTTCCCGCGACAGCTCCCAGGGCAGTGGCATCGAGGTGGCGCCTTGCAGGACAGGAAGATGTTCGTCGGCCATCCGTTGGAACGGATGGGTGGCGTCGTGGACCTTGGACGTCCAGGTCAGATCTTGGCCGAGCGGCGCGCTGTGCTGCTCGAATGCGATGCTTCCGTCGGGCCTCGTTGAAGCCTTGACCACAAGAATGTCCCTGTCGTGCGTTCGTCGCCGAGGCTCTTGGCGCACAGCTGACCAGAACGAATACGGGCGAAAGTAGTAGTCCGCGATGTCGGTCCTGTGAGAGACGCCGACAGTGACAGCCGAAGTGAGGAGCTGCTCGTCGCGGTTGAACCGGCGCTCCATGCGAACGACCCACCGCGGC
Organism: Roseateles sp.; assembly: GCF_039595595.1. Lineage (GTDB taxonomy): Bacteria > Pseudomonadota > Gammaproteobacteria > Burkholderiales > Burkholderiaceae_C > Roseateles. The sequence goes on from NZ_JBCNLG010000009.1 coordinate 11,467, forward strand.
TCATCGCCCGCCGACCACGCAGGCAGCGGGATGATGTAAGCCTTCTGTTCCGCGGGGAAGCCATGGATGCCCCTGCCGAGGTCCGACTTCTCCTTCATGCCGGCGAAGACCGGGACGATCTCCCGGCTGCTGCACCAATGCTTGGGGTCGTCGTATCCCTTGCTGCCCGTCCGATCGCGCAGCATGCGGCCGCATACCAATGGGTTCAGTCCGGACGCCGGCGTGGGCGCACCCGCTGGCATGCAGGTCGTTCCGTCCGCCGATCTGCACATGACGTCGCCGCGCGGCCCAGTGGCCAGCTCGACGTTGTGACGGAGCGGCCTGTAGCTGAGCCAGGTCGCGAATAGATTGGCGTAGGCCTTGTTGCACCAATGGTCGATGACCTGATAGCCGGTGCGCTTGCGGTTGTCGCCGCCCCAGCGCGGGTCGTTGCACTTGAGCGGCCATCCCTTGGCGGTCGGCGTGTTGAGGCTGCAGGTGTTGGGCCGGTCGCTGTCCTCGGCGTAGCAGCTGAGATGCCCGTCCGACTCGAGCCGGTAGTGGTGGCCATTCCATTGCTTCCATTCGGTGGCAAGCGTTTGTGGGCCAGTGTGCGCCGCTGAGGCACCGGCAGCGGACGAGAGGAAGAACATCACGGCGCTGGCAAGAAGCCGGAAGCCGGAACTGGAAGGGTGTCTGCGCATGCGCGGATCTCCGAAGAAAAGGGAGAGAGAAAAGCAAGAAAGCGCCGTCAGAACGCCGGGATCTTGCGCTTGCGAGTGAAGGTGACGTCGGTAACTCGCAGCATGGTTGAACGGTAGGCATTGCTGGCGACGACGCCCGATCCGACATGGAGCATTTGGAGATGGCGAGGCGTCGCCTTGTAATGCACTGACCACGGGGCTCCGTTCGCCGCACGCTGGTCGAGCAGCCACTTGAATGGTTCGCTGGCACGGACTTCTGGTCGCCACGCCAGGTCCCATGCACGCCCGTCGTCGCCGCGAAAGCCCAGCGGCGTACCTTGATGCTTGAATTCGATGCTGCCGTCAGCTTTCTCGGAGACCACGACGACAAGTTGGTCGCTTCCCTGCCTCAGAGGCGGTTCGTCGCGGCTTGCTGACCAGATTGCGAAGGGACGATCGAGAAGATCGCCGGCGCTGTCCCCGCGAGACAGTCCCACGGTGACCGCAGTTTTCCTCGGATAGAGGGGGTTCCAATCGAGCGGCGTGGCGAACACACGTTCCATGCGCACCACCCATTCAGCTTGGTCATCGCCCGTCCACCTTGGCAGGGGAATGTCGACGGTCTCTTGGAACCACCATTCCCGATCCACGATGCCCCCTGCGGGGCCATACCGATCTTCGCCGTTCCAAAGCAAGTTTCTTTCCGCGCCGGCGAAGACCGGGACGATCTCCCGGCTGCTGCACCAATGCTTGGTATCGTTGTATCCCTTGCTTCCCGTGCGGTCGCGCAGCATTCGACCGCATACCAGCGGGTTCAGTCCGGATGGTGGCGTGGGAGCGCCCGCTGGCAGGCAGGTCGTTCCGTCCACCGACTTGCACATGACGTCGCCGCGCGGTCCCGTGGCCAACTCGACGTTGTGACCAAGCGGCTTGTAGCTGACCCAGGTCGCGAACAGATTGGCGTAGGCCGCATTGCACCAATGGTCGATGACCTGATAGCCGGTGCGCTTGCGGTTGTCGCCGCCCCAGCGCGGGTCGTCGCACTTGAGCGGCCAGCCCTTGGCGGTCGGTGCATTGAGGCTGCAGGTGTTGGGACGGCTGCTGTCCTCGGCGTAGCAACTGAGATGACCATCTGCCTCCAGCCGGTAGTGGTGGCCGTTCCATTGCATCCATTCGGTGGGAAGCGATGGAGGCTCGGTGGCGGCGTCGGCCAGTGCCGACGAGGCGCCAGTGGCGAACGCAAAGGTGAGCATCGCCGCGCGGACATTGCGCCGCGTGTTGGAACGGGAAGGGCGTCTGCGCATGCGCGGACCTCCAAGGCAACGAAGAGGCCCGATCAGTCGTCAAGTGACTCCCTCGGGCACGGCGACTTTTCGTCGCGCGCCTCAGGTGCAATCGGGGAACCGCGAGGCGGGCGTCAGAGCCGTTCGCCGCGCGCGCTCGCCTCGATCAGCTTGTTCAGCCGCGCGAGCTGCGTCTCGGGCTTCTTCGCGCTGAGGATGTGCCAGACGCTGGTGCGGCGGTAGCCGTCCGGCTGTGCCTGGAAGAACGCCCAGGCCTGCGCATCGCGCATGAAGATGACCTCATGCGCGGGCGACAGCTCCACGAGTTCCTTCGGCTGCTCGAACGAATACACCCGCGAGCGCTCCTCCTGCCGGCGCCCAAACGCGGCCAGCCCCGCCGGCTTCATCCGGCCCTCCTGGATCAGCGCCTCGGCGCGGGCGATGTTCACCGCGCTCCAGATCGACACCGCCTTGCGCGGCGTGAAGCGGATCTTGTAGCGCTTGTCGTCGATGCGGGTGCGCACCCCATCAATCCAGCCGTGGCACAGCGCCTCGTCCACCGACTCCGGCCAGTCGATGCTGGGCGTGCCCGTGGCGCGCTTGTGGAAACCGACCACGACCTCGGTGGCCGTGGCGGCGTGCTCGTCGAGCCAGGCGCGGAACTCGGCGGCGCTGGCGAAGAAGATCGGAGTACGGGCGGCCATGGGGGTGAAGTATGCCCGGCTGGCTCCAGCCGTCAGCGCTGGCGCGCCCATTGGAGATCAGAAGGAAGATCGCGGCGAAGACGCGGTGAGTGCGCGGTCGGCGTCTTTTCGTCTCGCGTGTCAGGCGCAAACGGTGAACCGCGGCGCGCGCCTCAGAGCCGTTCACCGCGACGCGCTCAAGGCGCAGGCGGAGGGGGACGGCGACGAAACATGACGGCTTGCGCGAGCGGGGCGATAAATGTATTCCCGCCCTTGAACCCCCACCCTGCCGAGATAAAGAGGGTTGGGTATCGGGCCCCTGGGACTGGACGATGGAGTGGCCGTGCGTCGAAGTTCACGAGATGTTTGGGATCCGCAGCGACGCTGTCCCAACCCCCGCTCAGGTATCGGCGAATGCCGTCGGGCCCCAGGACCGTGATCATCGTGAATCGGCCCAGAGGCCGCCTGATATCAACCGCGATCTTTTGAGGCTCTTCTTTGCTGGATTGCTCGGAAGGCCCGCTGCCGTCGCTTGCCGAATGGGGCCCGATGGTCGGGAACAGCCATGCCTCCCCATTGCCGTCCGGCACGGTCGGAGGCCTGTACTGCCACACGTCCCGCCAAGCGTCTTCATCGTCGGCGGCGGAAGGCGAACGGAAGGGAATGGAGAGCCCGTTATCAATCGTCAGCTTGAAAGGAGCATTAGTGGCGAGGACCTCGGAGTCGTCGTCGAGCAATTGGGGCTGGACGCGGACCAGCCAGGTCACCTCGTCGCCAGCGGCCCAGTTCGGCAGGGAGATCGCGTCAGTCCAGCCATTGGGCTCCACTCCGGCCATATGGTGCGTAATCGATGAACGCCCACGGTGGAGCATCAACTCGGGCGACTGGCACCAGTGCTTGGCATGCTCGGGTTCATAGCCGCTGAAACCAAAGCGTTTGAGCATGGGGCGGCCGCAGACGAGTGGGTTCACGGGCGTCTGCTCGTTCAGCGGCAATCGGACCTGGTCTGCCGGCATGCAGGTCACACCATCCATTGACAGACACATCACGTCCCCGCGCGGCGTCGTGGACAGGTACTGCGGATAGCCGACCACGGTGTGATCCATCCATTTGGCGAAGGCGCCGGCATAGACCCAGTTGCACCAATGGTCCGGACGGCGGTGCCCGTTGCCTTGATAGCCGGCATCGGTGAGACCCGGACCTCCGCGTGGCAGGCGATCGCAGCGCAGAGGCCGGGACTTCGCTTTGTCGGGCACATTGATGCTGCACGTGCGACCGTCTTCGCTGTAGCAGGCCAACTGGCCGTCGTCGAGGCGGTAGTGACCTCCCTGGTAGGGTTTCCATCCGGAGAGGTCGACCTCGGCCTCCACCGCGGGATCGGAGGTGTCGGCCCAAGCCGACAGTCCGAGTGTCATGACGACGATGAAGCCGACGGCGAAGACGCGAGATCTCGAAGGTCGCGTGCTGGCTGGGGCACGAAAGATCAATCCAGTCTCCTGGAGTTTGCAAGAGCCGGTCAGTGAAGGTTGCTGCAGGTCAACCCATCGTGAAAACCTGCGACCGCGCGCGGTCGTTCGGGGTCTTAAGGATGTGCCAGACGCTGTTCCGCCGGTAGCCGTGCTCCAGCCGTCAGCGCTGGCGCGCCCATTGCCCTTGAAGCATTGCAACCGGATTCACGTCGCGTCGCGCCGCGCGCCGCGAGGGGAAGCCGGACGCCAGGCAGGCCTCTGGTCGTACCCGTACGGAGCCCGGCGCGCGGCGGTTGCACCCGGGTTCGTGAGGATCCAAGCTCGCCTGGCCTGGGATAACGTACGCGGACAATAACTTTGGGGACAGGAACGCCGTGTCAAACACTGACCAGGATCCGGGCCGCGAGCGGCCCCGTCTTCGCCGCGGACCGGCCGAGATGGCGGCGCTCAAGCGCGAAATGCTCGAGCGCGCCCGCAAGATCTACCGCGACGAGGGCGTCGAGGCGCTCAGCATGCGGCGCCTCGCGCAGGAGCTCGGGATCTCGACCATGGCCATCTACAGCTACTTCGAGAGCAAGAAGGCGCTGCTGGACGGGCTGTGGATCGAGGTGTTCGAGTCGCTGACCGACGAGCTGCTCGACGCCTCCAAGGGGCAGCGAGGCCCTCGCAAGGTGCTGGAAGCACACACCCGGTGCCTGCTGGACTTCTGGGAGCGCCACCCCGAGCAGTTCCGCATGATCTACATGTCGCTCACGCAGACCGGCACGCTTGAGGAGATCGGCCAGTCGCAGCAGCCGGTCTACAACCGGCTGCTCGGCCTGATGCGCGAGCGCGTGGCCGCCTGCGCGCCGGACGGCGTCGAACCCGACGAGGCGGCCATCCGGACGATGTGCGATCAGATGTCGGTGCGGACCATGGGCTATCTGATGATGGTGATCGGATTGCCGCGCTATCCGCTGTTCGATCGCGATGCACTGCGCGAGTCCACGGTGCAGGGCGTGCTGCGCGACGTGGCGGAGCAGGTCGGCCGCTTGACGGGCGGCGGCACGTCAGCCTCGCCCGCCGCCGCTTCGGGCCAGGCGGCCGAACAGCCGGCGCTGCGCACCGGCTCCGACTGAGCAAAAAAAAGCCCAGCGAAGCGCTGGGCTTGAAGGGCACTTGGGAAGCGGAGCTTCCGTGGGTACCGAGGAGACAACCGTTACGGCAACTGTCGTTCGCTCAGGCCGCGGCGCGCTTGGCGCCGCGGGTGGCGTTCTGGGTCGCCTTCACCGCCGTGCTGGTCACGGCGTTGAAATTCGATTCAGCGATTTCGGAGGCTTGCTTGGCGGCCTTGTGCAGGCTTTCGTAAGCGTTGTTGGCCGCGGCCACCGCCGACTTCACCAGAGCAACAGCATTTTCCGTGCCAGCCGGAGCGTTCTTGGTCGCGTTGTCGACGACGGCGCCGAACTTCTGCTGCGCGTCGGCGACTTGCGCCTCGGCCAGGCGGACGAATTCGGACGAGGTCGACGAAGCGATGTCGTACAGGTGGCGGCTGTAGGCGACGGCCTTCTCGGCGGTCGGTTGCAGCAGCGAGGCCTGCAGGGCCCACAGTTCCTGCGGATCCTTGACCGCGATCGCCTGCTGCGCGGTTTCGGCGGCTTCGCCGAGCGCCGTCTTGGCGACCTGCAGGTTCAGCTCGACCAGCTTTTCATAGCCTTCGAAGGCCTTGGCGGTCAGGCCGAAGAACGAGGCCTGCAGGTTCTTTTGTTGGTCGAGCACTTGGTCAGCAGTCAGCATGCGAGATCTCCTTGAGGAATGACGTCAGCCAGGAACACGCGGCAGGCTGCGAGCCGTCGCTACACGTTTGTTGCGGTGCAGCATGAAGCCAGTATAGGAGCGCCGCGAGCGATTGCAAGTACTTTTTGTGCATTGCAGCAAAACCGGGTGCGGGGCGCCGTGGAGCGGCTCTGCTAGCGTCCGCACCATGCTCGCCTTCCATTACGACCATCTGACCCTGGCCCTGCCTCCGGGGCACCGGTTCCCGCAGTCGAAGTACCAGATGCTGCGCGAGCGGGTGGAGCGCGCGCCGGGCCTGATGCGCCTGCAGGTCGCGGAGCCGGCCGATCCGCAGGCGCTGGCGCTGGTCCACACGCCCGACTACATCGACGCGGTGATGCAGGGCACGCTGAGCCCCGCCGCCCAGCGCGAGATCGGTTTCCCCTGGGCGCCGGGGCTGCCACTGCGCTCGCTGAGTTCGGTCGGCGCGACGATCGCGGCGGCGGGCGCCGCACTGGAAGAGGGCGTCGCTGCGAGCCTGGCGGGCGGAACGCACCATGCCTACGCGGACAAGGGCAGCGGCTTCTGCGTGTTCAACGACGTCGCGGTGGCGGCGCGGCTGATGCAGGCGCGGTGGCATCGCCGCCATCCTGGCCGGCCGGGGCTGCAGGTGCTGGTTGTCGACCTGGACGTGCATCAGGGCAACGGCACCGCCGCCATCTTCCGGGACGACGACAGCGTCTTCACGCTGTCGCTGCATGGGGAGAAGAACTTCCCCTTCCGCAAGGAGGCGAGCGATCTGGACGTCGGCCTGCCCGACGCCTGCGGCGACGCCGCCTACCTCGCCGCGCTGGAATCGGCGCTGGCGCAAGTCTGGCGGCGCCTGTCGGGGCGGCCGCCGGGGCTGGCGTTCTATCTGGCCGGTGCCGATCCGCACGAAGGGGATCGCCTGGGCCGGCTCAAGCTCAGCGCCGACGCGCTGCTGCGCCGCGACCGGATGGTGCTGGACGCACTGCTCGAGCGCCGCATCCCGGTCGCGCTGACCATGGCCGGCGGCTACGGGGAGGATCTCAACACCACGGTGGAGCTGCAGGTCCGGACGCTCGATGCCGCGGCACACAGCTGGATGCGATGGCGCGAGACCTCGCCACACTGAGGCGTTTTCAACTGCATCGACAACCCCATGCCCTTGACCGTTGACACCCTGCCGGCGCCGCCGGCCGCCTACGCCACGCCGGCGGTCTGCGAGGCCGTCGCCGCTTCGGAGGACTTTCCGGAGGCCGTGAAAGCCCGCCTGGAGGCCGAAGCGCGCCTGTTCGCCAGGACCTGGACCGGCCAGCCCATCCGTTGGCCGGCGGACTGCGAGGCCCGGTTCACCCGGCTGACGATTCCTCCTGGCACCCGTCTGCCGGTCCACCAGCATCCTTATCCGCGCTTCGGCTGGCTCGTCCAGGGCGAGATCGAGGTCGTGCAGCCGGACACCGGCAGGACGCGGATCCTGAGGGCGGGCGAGGTGATCGCGGAATCGATCGGCGAGTGGCATTTCGGCAGGACCGTCAGCAAGGAGCCGGTGATCTTCACGCTGCTGGACGTCGTCCCGCGCGGCACGGCGTCCAACACCGTGCTGCGGGACGCCGGGCAGCAGCACCCCGAGTAGCCCGCGCGACACCGGCTCCCCGGCGGCGGTGGAAGAATCGCCGCCCATGAGCACCGACCGCCCCGGCCCCGAGCCGCGCGCCGCCTTCGCCCGCTTCATCCCGGTGCCCACGCGCTGGATGGACAACGACGCCTACGGCCATCTGAACAACGTCGTCTATTACTCGCTGTTCGACACGGCCGTGAACCGCCACCTGATCGAGCAGGGCGCGCTCGACCTGGAGCGAGGCGAGGTCATCGGGCTGGTGGTCGAGACGCACTGCAATTTCTTCTCGTCGCTCGCGTTCCCGCAGGCGGTCGAGGCTGGGCTGCGCGTCGCGAGCCGCGGCCGCTCGAGCGTGCGCTACGAGATCGGCCTGTTCGCCGAGGGCGAGCCGCTGTGCGCCGCTCGCGGACACTTCGTCCATGTCTATGTGGACCGCCAGACGCGCCGCCCGGTGGCCGCGCTGCCCGCGTCCCACCTGAAGGCGCTCGCCGCCCTGGAGATGCCATGACCTTTCCCGACCCGTTCGTCCCGCCGACGCCCGAGCAGACCGCCGCCGTCGACGCGGCCATCGTGACGCGCCACTCGATGCGCGCTTTCCTGCCCACGCCCGTGCCGCGCGCGCTGATCGAGGAGCTGCTGGCCGTCGCGGCGCGCGCGCCTTCGGGCACCAACACGCAGCCGTGGCAGGTGCACGTGCTGACCGGCGCGGCCAAGGACCGCCTCGTGGCGCGCATCCAGTCCGTCTACGACGACCCGGAGGAGCTCGCCACCCATGGCGAGGAGTACGCCTACTACCCCCGTGAATGGGTTTCGCCCTACATCGACAGGCGCCGCAAAGTCGGCTGGGACCTCTACGGCCTGCTGGGCATCACCAAGGGCGACAAGCTGCGCATGCATGAGCAGCATGGCCGCAACTACCGCTTCTTCGACGCGCCGGTGGGCCTGATGTTCACCATCGACCGCGTGATGCAGCAGGGCAGCTGGCTGGACTACGGCATGTTCCTGCAGAACCTGATGATCGCGGCGCGCGGCCGCGGCCTGCACACCTGCCCGCAGGCCGCCTTCACGCAGTTCCACCGCGTCATCGCCGAGGAGCTCGGCCTCGCGCCGCAGCAGCAGGTCGTGTGCGGCATGTCGCTGGGCTATGCCGATCCGTCGGCGGTCGAGAACACGCTGGTGACCGAGCGCGAGGCCGTCGCCTCGTTCACGCGCTTCCTCGAATGAACTGAGCCGGCGCGGCGCGCGCGCCACGTCCTGGGCGATCCTCGGCTGTGGCGCGGGCCGGCCGCGCCGCGAGGGGCGCCGCGCTGCATACAGTTGGCGATTCCCCGGCTAGGAGATCGTCCATGAGCAAGCCCAGCGTCCTGGTGGCCCGCAAGACCTTCGGCGACATCGTCGACCGGCTGCGTCCGCACTTCGAGGTCGAAGTCAACGACAGCGACCTCGGCTGGACCCAGGACGAATTGATCCGCCGCCTGCAGGGCAAGGCCGGCGTGTACATCGCCGGCGGCGACCGCATCGACCAGAAGCTGCTCGACGCCTGCCCCGGCCTGAAGGCCGTGTGCACGATGGCGGTGGGCTACAACAACATCGACGTCGCGGCCTGCACGGCGCGCGGCGTGGTGGTGAGCAACGCCCCCGACGTCCTGACCGAGACCACCGCCGACTTCGGCTTCGCGCTGATGATGGCGACCGCGCGCCGCATCACCGAGAGCGAACACTTCCTGCGCCGCGGCGAGTGGCGCGAATGGTCGGTGACGATGTTCGCCGGCGCCGACGTGCACGGCGCGACGCTGGGCGTGCTGGGCATGGGGCGGATCGGCGCGGCGATCGCGCGCCGCGGCCACCTGGGCTTCGGCATGCCGGTGCTGTATCACAACCGCTCGCGCCTGCCGGCCAGCGAGGAGGCGCCGCTGGGCGCGCAATGGGTCGAGAAGGACGAGCTGCTGCGGCGAGCGGACCATCTGGTCATCGTGGTCCCGTACAGCGCGTCCTCGCATCATCTGATCGGCCAGCGCGAGCTGCGCCTGATGAAGAAGACCGCGACGCTGATCAACATCGCGCGGGGCGGCGTCGTCGACGACGCGGCGCTGGCGGCCGAGCTTCAGGCCGGCACCATCGCCGCCGCGGGCCTGGACGTGTTCGAGGGCGAGCCCGCGGTGCATCCGGAGTTGCTGGCCTGCCGCAACGTCGTGCTGACGCCGCACATCGCCAGCGCCACCCTCGCGACGCGGCGCGCGATGAGCGCGCTCGCCGTCGACAACCTGATCGCGGCGCTCACCGGCGGCGTGCCGCCCACGGCCTTGAATCCCGAGGTGCTCACGCGCTGAGAGAATCGCACGCATGGCTCTTTCCGATGTGCTGCAGCTGGTCCTCTCGGGCCTGATCCTGATCCTGCTGATCGCCGTGTTCATCGCGTTGCGGCGGCAGGCGGGAGGCGATGCGGCGGCGGCGCTGGCGCCCCTGATGCAGCAGTCGGGGGAACGCATGGAGCGCCTGGAGCGCGCGCTGCGCGACGAGATGGGCCGCGGCAACAGCGGCCTGCGGCAGGAACTGCTGGGCACGCTGACGCAGTTCCAGCAGGCGCTGGCCCAGCAGGCCGCGCGCGGACGCGAGGCGCAGGACGCCGCCGCCGCGCGCACGGCCACGCTGCTGACGGAGCAGTTGCAGGCGCTGGCGCAGCGCAACGAAGCAGGCCTGGCCGAGACGCGCCGCAGCGTCGAGGCGCGGCTGCAGGCGATCCAGCAGGACAACGAGAAGAAACTCGAGCAGATGCGGGCGACCGTCGACGAGAAGCTGCACGCGACGCTGGAGCAGCGCCTGGGCGAGAGCTTCAAGCAGGTGGCGGAGCGGCTGGAGCAGGTCTACCGCGGCCTGGGCGAGATGCAGACGCTGGCGCGCGACGTCGGCTCGCTGAACCGGGTGCTGACCAACGTGAAGACGCGCGGCATCTTCGGCGAGGTGCAACTGGCGGCGCTGCTGGAGCAGGTGTTCACGCCGGAGCAGTACGCGGCCAATGTCGAGACGCTGCCCGGCACCGGCGCGCGCGTCGAGTTCGCGCTGAAGCTGCCCGGCCAGCGCGACGATGGCCAGCCGATCTGGCTGCCGATCGATGCGAAGTTCCCGCGCGAGGACTATGAGCGCCTGGTCGACGCGCAGGAGCGCGCCGACGCGCCCGCGGCCGAGGTGGCGGCGCGCGCGATCGAGACCCGGCTGCGGCTGGAGGCCAGGACCATTCGCGAGAAGTACCTGGGCCCGCCGCACACGACCGACTTCGCGCTGCTGTTCCTGCCCACCGAAGGCCTGTACGCCGAGGCGCTGCGCCGGCCCGGCCTGACCGAGGCGCTGCAGCGCGAGCACAAGGTGATGCTGGTCGGCCCGACCACGCTGCTCGCGACGCTGTCCAGCCTGCAGATGGGCTTCCGCACGCTGGCGCTGGAGAAGCGCTCGGCCGAGGTGTGGGAGGTGCTGTCGGCGGTGAAGACGGAGTTCGGCAAGTTCGGCGAGGTGCTCGCGAAGACGAAGAAGAAGCTCGAGGAAGCGAGCAACACCATCGATGCCGCCGAGGTGCGCACGCGCGCGATGACGCGCCGGCTCAAGACCGTCGAGGCGCTGCCCGAGGACCAGATGACGCGCGTGCTGCGGCTGGGACAGGCGGCTGACGAGGAGGGCGTGGCGGGATGAGCGAAGACGCGTCAGGACCAGCGCCCGCGCCCGCTGACCCGGCCGTGGATCCGGCTGCAGATCCGGCCGCGGAGCCGGCCTCGACGACGGCCGGTTACGCGGGCCTGGACGCGGGCTTCGCGGCGGTCATCGCCTCGCTGGTCGCGGTGCACGCCTGCATGGCGACGACGCGGGTGTCGGCGACGCTGTGGGTGCTGCACGAGGGCTACGGCGGCGGGTACGTCGGCGTGCTGCTGAGTCTGTTCGCGGTCGCACCGCTCGGGCTGTCGCTGTGGGCGGGCCGGCTGGCGGACCGTCACGGCTTCCACCGGCCGGTGGGCATTGGCGTGGCGATGGCCTTCAGCGGCGCGCTGCTCGCGCTGGCCGCGCAGGTGCTGGGCTGGCTCTGGCTGCTCGCGGCGGGCTGTCTGCTGTGCGGCGGCGCGGTCGCGGTGTCCGCCGTCGCGATCCAGCGCGAGGCCGGGTTGATGGCGGCCGACGCCTCGCAGCTCAAGCGGGTGTTCAGCTGGGTGGCGCTGGGGCCGGCGTTGTCGAACGCGCTGGCGCCGGTCATCACCGGCATCGTGATCGATACGGCGGGGTTCACTGCGGCGCTGGTGCTGTCGGCGCTGCTGCCGCTGGGCGCGTGGCGCATCGCCCGGCGGGTGCCGAGAAGACCGCCGCGGCAGGCGGCCTCGTCCGCCAAGCCGCGTCCGGCCTGGGACCTGCTGCGCGATCGCGGGCTGCGCAATCTGTTGATCGTCAACGTCGCGATGTCGTCCTGCTGGGACGCGCACAGCTTCGTCGTGCCGGTGGTGGGGCACGCGAAGGGGCTGTCGGCGTCCAGCATCGGGCTGGTGCTGGGCAGCTTCGCGGCCGCGGCGACGGTGGTGCGGCTGGCCATCGTGCGCTGGGCCCATCGCCTGGATGAGGTCAAGGCGCTGCGCGCCGCGATGACGATCGCGACGGTCACCTTGATCGTCTACGCGTGGCTGCCCGGGACGCTGGGGCTGATGCTGGGATCGGCGGTGCTGGGACTGGCGCTGGGCGCGGTGCAGCCCATGGTGCTGTCCACGATGCATCAGGTCACGCCGCCGGACCGGCATGGCCAGGCGCTGGGCCTGCGCATGCTCGCGTCCAACGGCGCGACGGTGGCGATGCCGCTGGGATTCGGCGTGCTGGCGGCGGCGAGCGTCGCGGCGGCGCCGCTATGGCTGATGGCGTCGATCCTCATCGGGGCGCAGTTCGCCGCGCGCCAGCTTGGCGCTGCCTCGGCGCGGTGACATCGCTCACCCGCCCGGTGCGGCAGCCACCTGCCGGCGCGCTTCCTTGTGCTTCATCGCGACGTACTCCTCCAGCGACTGCTCGTGGAGCTGACGCGGATAGCGCTCCGTCGCGGCGAACCAGTCGCGCAGCCGCTTGTCGAGCCGCTGTTCAGCCGGCGCCGGCAGCGTGTCGAGGTAGGACTCGATGGCGAGGAAATAGCGCATCGTGTTGCGTTCCGCGATGCCCTGGATGCCGCCGACGTAGCGCGGCTCGCCATTGCCCTCGCGTCCGACGATCGTGAACCCGACCTTGTCCCGCCCGCTGGTCGCCAGATAGGCGCTGGTCGCGACCCGCGCGGCGAGGTTGTTGACATACGCATAGCGCAGCCGCACGAACGATCGGCGGGCGTCCAGCGGCACTGCTTCGAAGGTCAGCCGGTACTGGCTGGTGCCCATCGGCCCCTTGGCCGCGCTCATCTCGACCAGCAGGTATTGCGGCTGCGCCGCGATCACCTGGAACTGGAAATCGAGCGCGTATGCATCTTCGATGGGCTGGTCGAACTTGCGTCCGACGGCCATGTGCAACAGCGCGCCCGGCGCTGCGTCGTCATCGACCACGCAGCGCTTCACGTTGGCCGGCAGGGTCAGCAGTTCGCACCAGGCGTCGGCGCTGCGCAGCGCGCTCGACAGCGTCGCGAAGCCGTGTTGCACCACCGCATGCATCTCGCCGGTCGGATGCTCGGTGTCGTCCGCCGAACTCAGCACGATGGGCCGCTGAAAGGGGCTGCGGTTCAACTGCGGCTCCAGTTGCTCGTACTGTGCGCGCAGACTGGCGCCCTGCTGGGCGTTGACCTCGGTGGCGATCAGCAGCAAGGCCAGCAACACCGCCGCATGCGCGAGCCAGAACACCGCGCCATGCGGCGCGGCGGGGTGCTTCTGATGGCGGTGGGCCTTGTCGAAATGCGGAAGGTGCGGGAAGGAACGCATGGCGGTCTCCGTCGCGCGGCCAGCGGGCCGTTCGATTCAGCTTAGCCGCGATGGCCTCGAAGAGCGGTCGGCCCGCTGGCCGGCCGCCTGTCAGACAAGGCCGCGTCCCGTGTTCGCCTGACACGCCCCTGCCCATCGCCTACGATCGCCGCCATCCCGGCGAAGCCGGACAGGGAGCGGCACACGCATGGGTCGGATAGCGCAGCGGGTTCGAACATCGGCGGGGAGTTCCCTTCGGCCCCGATGCCAGCGTGGCGCGCTGCGGTGGCCGTCCGTCTGGGCCTGGGCGCAATTCGTCGCCGCGTTGCTGGTGACGGCCGCCGTCGCCTGGCTGTGGCTCATGCGGCCGCTGTCGGGGCCGGTCGAGCGATTGGATGCCATGGTCCAGGATGCCCAGACCCGATGGCGCGGCCGGCTGGAGCCCGGCAAGACTTATCCCATCGTGCTGCTGCGCATCGATGCCGCGAGCGCGGCGCCCTTCAACGGCGACGCCTCGGCGCGCCCGCTGCTCGCCGAGGCCATCACTCGCCTGCAGGCCGCCAAGCCGCGGCTCATCGCGATCGACCTGCCGCTGTTCGACCCCAAGCCCGGGCAGGACATGGCGCTCGCCGCCGCGATGCGAGCGGGCGCGCCGGTCTTGCTGCCCTTCGCGCTGCCGCCCGAGCCGCCCGAGCCGCCCGCTTCAGAGGCCGGCGCCGCCGCCGAGGCGCTGCGCCCACAGGCTTTCCCGAGGACTGAAGGTCCGCTCGCCACTGCCCTGCGCCGCCGCTTCGCCCAGGCGCCGCCCGAGCCGCTGCGCTCGGCGGCCGCATCGCTGGGGCACCGGCAGACCGGGCGGTCGCGCGATGGCAGCTTGCGCCACGACCTGCCCGCGTTGGCGCTTCAGGACGCCGCCTATCCATCGCTCGCGCTGCGCATCGCGGGCGACGCGATGCGCCAGCCGTGGTCCGAGGCGACGCTGCGCTGGCGCCGCGAGATCCGTTGGGGATCGCTGCGGGTGCCGCTGGATGGGCTGTCGCGGCAAGGCGTCAACGACTATGGCCCGGCGGGGACCTTTCCGTCGGTGACCCTGTCCGACCTGGTCGACGGGCGCGTGCCCGACGACGTCCTGCACAACAGGATCGTGATCGTGGGCCTGGCGCCAGGCGTCACGCGCGCGGCTGGCGCTGCCCCCGATGACACCGTCGCGACGCCCTTCGATCCCGCGCTGTCCAGAGCGGAATGGCTGGCCACCGTCGCCGACAACCTCCTCACCGGCCGGACGCTGTCGCGCCCCGCGTGGGCGCCGCTCGCCGAGCTGGGCGCGCTGCTGGCCCTGCCGCTGCTGTGCATGCTGCTGCTCGCGCGCGGGCGCTGGTGGCGCGGGCTGCTTGGTGTGGCGGTGCTCGCCGGCATCGGACTGGCGGCGGCGCAATGGCTGCTCCAGGAAGAGCAACTCGTCCTGTCGCTGGGCGGGCCGCTGCTGGCCGCCGCGGTCGCGAGCGCCAGCGCCTTGCTGCTGCGCCTGCTGGAGCGCGCAGCCCGGCATCGGCGCGAGTTCAAACGCCTGCAAGCGAACGAAGCCCGCCATGCGCTGGCTGCGCAAGGCGCCAACGATGGGCTGTGGGACTGGGACATCGGCAGCGACCGGCTGGATGTGTCCTCACGCTGGCGCGCACTGATGGGCGAGGACGAACGGGAGCCTTCAGCCGAGCGCGGCATGGCCCGGTTCACCGCCCCGCTCGACGAAGCCGCCGCAGGACTGTTCCGTGCCGAGCTCGACGCTCATCTGAAGGGGCAAGGGGCCCGTTTCCACCACGTGCTGCGCTTCCGCCAGGGCGGGCAGCCGCGCGCGCTGCTGGCACGCGGCATGGCCCAGCGGGTCGATGGCCGCGCCGTGCGGATGGGCGGCACGCTCACCGACCTCAGCGAGCAGGAGCGCCTGCAGGCGCAGCTCGTCCACGATGCGATGCACGACGGCCCGACCGGTCTGCCGAACCGGGCGCTGTTCCTGGAGTTGCTGGCGCAGCGGCTCGCGGCGCCCGTGCCCGGCGTGCCGATCGGCGTGGCGCTGATCGGTCTGGACGACTTCCATGCGTTCACTGAGCGGCACGGCGCCGCGACCGGCGAGGCGATCGCCGCCGAATGCGCGCGGCGGCTCTCGGGCGGCGAGGGCCGGGCGGCCCGCGTCGGACGGGTGGCGGCGCGGGTGGCGCCGGACCAGTTCGCGCTGCTGTTCGAGATCCGCCTCGAAGCCGGCGGCGTGCTGGTCGACCGCGTGCCCGAATGGGCGCTCGCGCGGATCGAGGAGCCCTTCCTGTTCGATGCCATCGAGCCCCCGGGCGGCGAGGCCGCGCCGTCCGCGGCGGTGCAGGAGCGCCGGCCCTCGCGCACCGGCGCGCATCGACTGACGGCTTGCGCCGGCTGGTCCCACACGGGGCAGGGCGGCTTCAGCGCGGAAGACCTGCTGGCCACGGCGGCAAGCGCGCTCGCGCGCGCGAAGGCCGCGGGCGCCGGCCAGGTGCGGATGTTCGATCGCTCGATGCCGCGCGCCGAACCGGACGGGGCCTGGGCGCGCGAGCATCTGCCGCGCGCGCTGGCGGCCGGCGAGTTCGAACTGCACTACCTGCCGGTCGTGCGGCTGAACGATCGGGCGCTGCAGGGCTTCGAGGCGCTGCTGCGCTGGCGGCATCCGGAGCGCGGGCTGCTGATGCCCGAGGCCTTCCTCTGCGCCGCCGAGGCCGGCGGGCAGATCGCGGCGATCGGCCGCTGGACGCTGATCGAGGCGGCCTTGCTGCTGCGCCGCTGGCGCGAGATCGGCTTCAAGGGCGAGATCGCGGTGAATCTGTCGGGCGCGCAGCTCGCGCGCGGGGAAGAGCTGCTGGGCGATGCGGGAGAGGCGCTCAGGGCGCTCGGCGAGGTGCCGCCGTCGCAGCTGAGGCTGGAGGTCGCCGAACGCGTGGCGATGGCACATCCGCGGCAGCACGCCGCGGTGCTTCAGGCGCTGGCCCGCCTGGGCTTCGCGCTGTCCATCGACGATGTGGGCACGGGGCGCGTGCCGCTGGCGGAGCTGCACCGCTTCCCGGTCGACACGCTGAAGATCGATCGCGGCATCGTGGCGCGGCTCGGCGACGACGCCGACGCGCGGGAGACCGTGCGCACCATCGCCGCGCTGGCGCGCGCGATGGGCTGGCGCGCGCTCGCGGAGGGCGTCGAGGACGAGGCCAGGGCCGCGATGCTGGAGGAGCTCGGCGTGCCGCTGGTGCAGGGCTGGCTGTTCGCCAAGGCCCTGCCGGCCGAGGAGGCGCGCCGGCTCGTCCAGACGGTGCCCTGGAAGAAGCCCGCGGCCTGACGCCCCGACACCGCGCCTTCCTTCAGCGCGCGGTCCCGGGACGGCCGGGGCCGCGCAGCCTGGTCAGGCCATGCCTTGATGCCGCAGCAGCGCGTCGATGGTCGGCTCGCGGCCGCGGAAGGCCTTGAAGTTGTCCATCGCGTCGCGCACGCTGCCCATCGACAGGATCTCGTCGAGGTAGCGCCGCCCGGTCGCGGGATTGAACACGCCTTCCTCCTCGAACGCGCTCCAGCAGTCGGCCGACAGCACCTCGGCCCACTTGTAGCTGTAGTAGCCGGCCGCGTAGCCGCCCGCGAAGATGTGCGAGAAGCTGTGCTGGAAGCGGTTGAAGGCCGGCGGCACCAGTACCGAGACCTCCGCGCGCACCTCGTCGAGCAACTCCTGCACGCGCGTCTCCGAGCCCGGCTCAGCGTGCAGCCGCATGTCGAAGAGCGCGAACTCGATCTGGCGCAGCGTCTGCAAGCCGGCCTGGAAGTTCTTGGCCGCCAGCATCTTGTCGAACAGCGCGCGCGGCAGCGGCTCGCCGGTGTCGACATGGCCCGACAGCTGTTGGATGACTTCCCACTCCCAGCAGAAGTTCTCCATGAACTGGCTGGGCAGCTCGACGGCGTCCCATTCGACGCCCGAGATGCCGGACACGCCCAGTTCCGCCACGCGGGTCAGCAGGTGGTGCAGGCCGTGGCCGCATTCGTGGAACAGCGTCGTGACGTCGTCGTGGGTGAGCAGCGCCGGCTTGCCTTCCGCGCCCTGGGGGAAGTTGCACACCAGGTGCGCCACGGGGATCTGCTCGGCGCCGGTGCCCGCCAGATCCGGCCGGGCCCAGCGGCTGCGCACCTCGTCCATCCAGGCGCCGGGGCGCTTGCCGTTGCGGGCGTACAGGTCCAGGTAGACCTGGCCGATCAGCCGGCCGTCACGGCGCAGCTCGCAGAACTGCACCGACTCGTGCCAGACCGAGGCCTGGGCCGGCACCAGCTGCACGCCGAACAGGCGGTCGACGATGCGGAACAGGCCGTCCAGCACGCGCGGCAGGGTCAGGTATTGCCGCACTTCCTGGTCGGAGAAGGCGTAGCGCGCCTCCTTCAGCTTCTCGGAGATGAAGGCGGTGTCCCAGGCCTGCAGGTCGTCCATGCGCAGCGCGGCCTTGGCGAAGTCGCGCAGCTCGTCCAGGTCGCGCTGGGCGTAGGGGCGGGCGCGGGCGGCCAGGTCGCGCAGGAAGGCCAGCACCTGGGCCGGCGAGCTGGCCATCTTGGGCACCAGCGAGGCCTCGGCGAAGTTCGCGAAGCCCAGCAGCCGGGCCTCTTCCTGGCGCAGCATCAGCAGTTCCTGCATCAGCGGGCCGTTGTCCCACTCCGGCTTGTCGCCGAGCTCGCTGGCCCGCGTCACGTAGGCGCGGTACAGACGCTCGCGCAGCGCGCGGTCCTCGGCGTACTGCATCACCGGCATGTAGACGGGGAAGTGCAGCGTCAGCTTGTGGGCGTCCGGGTCGGTGTTGCCGTCCTTCTCCGCGGCGGCGCGCGCGTTGGCGACGACGTCGGCGGGAACGCCCTTGAGCTCGGCCGCCGACACGATCGCCGACCAGCCGTCGGTGGCGTCCATCACGTGCTCGGAGAAGGCCTGGCCGAGTTCGGCGCCGCGCTCCTGGATCTTGGCGAAGCGCGCCTTGGCCTCGCCCTCGAGCTCGGCGCCGGACAGGACGAAGTCGCGGATCGCATGCTTGAGCAGCTGGGCGCGCTCGGGCGTCAGGCCGGGCTGCGCGGCGATCGCCTTGTACTTGGCGTACAGCGCCTCGTTGGCGCCCAGGGCGGTGTGGAACTCGGTCACCGCGGGCAGCATCGCGTTGTAGGCCTCGCGCAGCGCTGGCGTGTTGGCCACCGCGTTCAGGTGGCCCACGGCGCCCCAGGCGGTGCCCAGGCGCTCGGAAGCGACGTTCAGGGTGCGGGACAGGAGCTCGTAGTCGGCCGGCGCGCCGGGCGCGGTGACCTGGTCCAGCGCCTGCTGCGCCTGGGCGAGCAGTTCGGCGATGGCCGGCTGGATGTGCGAAGGCTCGATCGCGGCGAAGTCGGGCAGCGGCGCGGTCGAGAGCAAGGGGTTCGCGGCGGCGGGGGCGCCGGCGGCGGAGGAATCGGTCATGCAGGCCTCGTGAGTCTGACGAAATGCCGGAACAGTGTCTCAGCCTTTCGCGCGCGGATGCGCGGGAGCTTTCTATCGTGGGGATGAGCCGCAGGCTATCAAGCCCGCGGTTCTCTCGTTCACGAGGCGCGGATTGTCCTGCGGTGGCTGCTGGCCAGCCGCGCTTGCAGTCAGAAGGTTTCCCAGTCGCCGTCGTCGGCGGCTGGTGCCGGACGCGGCGCGGGCGGGGGCGCTGCGACGGTCGGAGCGCTCGGCTTCGGCGCCGGCGGCTTGACGGCGCCATGCGCCGTCCCATTCACACCGGGCCGGACCGCCTTCATCGGCGCGGGCCGCGGCGACGCCGTCTTCGCCATCGCGATCGGCGCCGACGACGACGCCTTCACCGCCGGTGCATGAACCGGCGCATGAACCGGCGCATGAACCGGCGCCGCCCGCTTCACCGCTTCCGACTCCTGCCCGAGCCGGAACACCGACACGATCTCGGTCAGCCGGTGCGCCTGATCCTTGAGGCTTTCCGCCGCCGCCGCCGATTCCTCCACCAGCGCGGCGTTCTGCTGCGTCATCCGGTCCAGTTGCGTGACCGCGTCATTCACCTGCGCGATGCCGCCGCTCTGCTCGGTCGAGGCCGCTGTGATCTCGCCGATGATGTCCGTCACCCGCTGCACGCTGTGCACGATGTCGTTCATCGACTCGCCCGCCGCCTGCACCAGCCGCGTGCCGGCCTCGACGCTGTCGACGCTGGCCCCGATCAGCGCCTTGATCTCCTTGGCCGCCTCCGCGCTGCGCTGCGCCAGGCTGCGCACCTCCGACGCCACGACCGCGAAGCCGCGGCCCTGCTCGCCGGCCCGCGCGGCTTCCACCGCCGCGTTCAGCGCCAGGATGTTGGTCTGGAAGGCGATGCCGTCGATCACGCCGATGATGTCGTTGATCTTCTTGGAGCTGGCATTGATCTCGTCCATCGTCGAGACCACCTGGCCCACGACCTCGCCGCCGCGTGCCG
The DNA here is from genome assembly GCF_039595595.1 of Roseateles sp. Classification (GTDB taxonomy): domain Bacteria; phylum Pseudomonadota; class Gammaproteobacteria; order Burkholderiales; family Burkholderiaceae_C; genus Roseateles. The sequence goes on from NZ_JBCNLG010000009.1 coordinate 31,337, forward strand.
CCGCGCTCGACGCGCTCGAGGCCAGCTGGTTGGCCGTCTGCGCCGCGTCCGCCGTCTGGCGCACCGTGGCGGTCAATTCCTCCATCGAGGACGCCGCCTGCTGCAGGTTGGAGGCCGTCTCCTCAGTCCGCTGCGACAGGTCCTGCGAGCCGATCGCGATTTCGCTCGACGCGGTCGTGATCGAGTTGCTGGCCGAGCGCACGTCCAGCAGGATGCGCTGGATCTTCTCCGCGAACAGGTTGAACGAGGACGCGATGCGCCCGACCTCGTCGCGGCCGCCGGCCGGCAGCCGCTGCGTCAGGTCGCCGTCGCCGGCGCTGATGTCGTCGAGCGCGGCGCGCACGCGGTCCACGCCGCGCAGCATCGCGGTGATGGTGCCGGTCATCGCCAGCGCCGCGATCGCCATCATGATCAGCGCCGTGATCACCGCCGTGCGCAGCAGCGCGCTCAGCGAGGCCAGCGCCTCGTCCTTCTTCGCCGCCACGTAGAGCTGCCAGTCGGTGTCCGGGATCGGCGTGCCGCTGACCAGGAAGTCATCGCCCCCGACCTTGGCCTCCACCCAGCCCGCCTGCGGATCGATCGCCGTGGCCAGCGCCTGCGGCGTGAGCTGCTCGGAGATCTCCGTCGCGCCCTTGAGCGCGAGCTTGGCGTCCGGGTGCGCGACGATCTTGCCGTCCTTGGACATCAGGAAGGCGAAGCCGCCCGGCGTCGGCTTGATCGCCTGCACCGTGGCCACCACGTCATCCAGGAACACGTCGGTGGCGATGACCGCCTTGGTGCCGCCGCCGCTCTTGTCCGCCGCGGCGAAGGTCACCACCAGGCGTCCCTTGGACGCGTCCATGTAGGGCGCCGTCAGCACCGTGCCGGACGCGGAGGCCGCGCCGGTGTACCAGGGACGGCCGGTGGGGTCGTAGTCGGGCGGCAGGTTCTGCGGCGTGTTGAAGACAATCTTCTTGTCGGCGAAACCGACATAGGCCGCCTCCAGCCGCCCGGACTTGGCCGCCTGCTGCAGCAGCGGCACGGGGTCCGCGGCGCTCACCGCCGGCTGCAGCGAGGCGACGATGTCGCGCTGCGTGCGCACCCATTGCCGGATCGCGTCGGCGCGCGCCGCGGCCAGCTCGTCCAGCGCTTGCGAGACCTGCTGCCGCGTGTGTCCGCGCACGGTCACGTAGTTGGCGACGGTGATCGCCAGCAGGGTCAGGGCGACGATGCCCACCCCCAGTGAAATCAGCCGGGTCTTGATCGAGTCGAACATGAATGGACTCCGTGTCTCATCGGCGCCGGGCGTGTTCCGCTCTCTGGCGCGTGCCTCCACGATTCGCTCTCTCGGTCTTCTCCTGCCCATGACCCCTCAGGGCAGGGCGCGCGCCCGGCAGGAGAAACGCCCGGCGAGCGCCGGGCGCCACGCGTGATCAGGCGGTGGTCATCGCATCCATCAGGCCCATGTCCGCGCTGGACATCAGGCCCTCGATGTCAATCAGGATCAGCATGCGCTCGGCAACCGCGCCGATGCCCATGATGAAGCTGGTGTTGACGGCGCTGGAGCTCAGCTCGGGCGCCGGACGGATCACGTCGCGGTTCAGCTCCAGCACGTCGGACACCGAATCCACCACCGCGCCCACGACGCGGTTCTTGACGTTCAGCACGATCACGACGGTGAAGCTGTTGTATTCGGCCGTGGCGCAGCCCAGCTTCAGGCGCAGGTCCACGATCGGGACGATCACGCCGCGCAGGTTGACGACGCCCTTGATGAACTCGGGCGCGTTGGCGATGCGCGTGGGCTGCTCGTAGGAGCGGATCTCCTGCACCTTCAGGATGTCGATGCCGTACTCCTCCTGACCGAGGCGGAAGGTGAGGTACTCGCCGCCGGCGGGCGCGGCGCTGGCGCCCTGCGGGACCAGCGCGCCGGACTTCGCTTGCACGACTTGCGTGCCGGTTTGTTGGACGATTTCCATGTGATGACCTCGCGGGGGCTGATTAGAAGGTTTCCCAGTCGCCGTCGTCGGCGGTGGTGGCCGGCGCTGCCGGCGCGGGGGTGAGCGGAGCGGGCGCCGCCTTCGGCGCGGCGGCCTTGGCGGCGGGCTTGGACAGGGGCTTGGCCGTGTGGACCAACGGCTTCGCGCTGACCGGCTTCGAAGCGGCCGGCTTGCTGGTGGATGCGGGCCTGGCCGCAGCCAGGGCGGTGACCGTGGCCGGCTTCGCCGCGTCAGCGGCCGCAACCGGCGCGGACTTGGCGGTGAACGCGGTGGCCGGCAGAGCCGGCGCATGACCCGACACGCGGAAGCGGTCCACCACGGCGCCCAGGCGCTCGGCCTGGTCCTTCAGGCTCTCGGCGGCGGCGGCGGATTGCTCGACCAGCGCGGCGTTCTGCTGCGTCATCTGGTCCAGGTTGCTGACGCCCTGGTTGACCTGGCTGATGCCGTCGCTCTGCTCGCTGGAGGCGGCGGTGATCTCGCCGATGATGTCCGTCACCCGCTGCACGCTGGCGACGATGTCGCTCATCGTCGTGCCGGCTTCCTGCACCAGGCGCGAGCCGGTCTCGACCCGCTCGACGCTGGCGCCGATCAGGGTCTTGATCTCGCGCGCGGCCTCGGCGCTGCGCTGCGCCAGCGAGCGCACCTCGCCGGCCACGACCGCGAAGCCGCGGCCCTGCTCGCCGGCCCGCGCGGCTTCCACCGCCGCGTTCAGCGCCAGGATGTTGGTCTGGAAGGCGATGCCGTCGATCGTGCCGATGATGTCGCTGATGCGCTTGGAGCTGCTGTTGATCTCGTCCATCGTCGAGACCACCTGGCTCACCACGTCGCCCCCCTTGGCCGCCGCGCCCGAGGCGGAGGAGGCCAGCTGATTGGCGGTGCGCGCGGAATCGGCGGTCTGCTTCACCGTGCCGGTCAGCTGCACCAGCGACGACGCCGCCTGCTGCAGGTTGGACGCGGTCTGCTCGGTGCGGCTGGACAGGTCCTGGTTGCCGGTGGCGATCTCCACCGACGCGGTGCGGATCGAGTCGGCCGCCGTGCGCAGCTGGCCCACCATCGATTGCAGCGCCTCCTGCATGTGGTGCAGCGAGCGCATCAGCTTCGACGCTTCGTCGACGCCTTCCACCGGCTTCATCTCGCGGGACAGGTCGCCCTCGGCGATCGCCTCGGCCAGCGCCTCGGCCTCGGCCAGCGGCGCGCAGATGGTCTGCATGTTCAGCAGCGTCAGCGGCACCACGACGATCGCCGCGAACACCAGCACCAGGCCGAAGGTCCACAGCACGCCGCCCTGCGTCTTCTCGATGCCGGCGCGCATCTCGGCCGCCTGGGCCTCCATGCGCTTCTCGATTTCGGCCAGTTGCTTCTCGGCCTCGGTGATCTGGTCCTTGGCGGCGGTGAGCAGCCGGTCGGCGACCGCGGCGTGGTCATAGGCGCCGGCTTCCAGCTGCGTGACGACGTTGGCCGACTTCTGCGCGTAGGTCTCGAGCGAGGCCTTGATCTGCATCAGGACGGCCTTGTCGTCCTCGGGGCTCAGCGCCGCGACCTCGTCCAGATGCGTCGCCGCCGACTTGCGCGCCGCGTCCCACAGGCCATGCGCCGTCTTCACGGCCTCGGCCTTCTCGTAATTGATGATCATGTCCTTCTCGTAGCGACGGATCTCTCCCATCGCGCCGTGAAGGGCGCCCACGCGCTGGCCGCGCTCGGCGGACTTCTCGAGGAATTCCTGCGTCTGGCCGCGCATCGACTGCATGCCGAACAGACCGACGCTGCCCACCACCATCAAGAGCAGCAGCACGATCGCAATCGCGCCGATCATGCGGGTGCGGATGCTGAATTGACGCAGCAATGCACTGAAATTCATGTTGACCTCTTGTGAGTTCGGCGCCGGCCGCGCGGCCGGCGCCCTCCCGGAATCAAAGACGATCGACGGCGTTCAATGGCGCGAGCGGCGCACCAGGCTGCCCACGTCCAGGATCAGCGCGACCCGGCCGTCGCCCATGATGGTGGCGCCGGAGACGTCGGTGACCTTGCGGTAGTTCGCCTCCAGGTTCTTGACCACGACCTGCTGCTGGCCGAGCAACTCGTCCACCAGCAGCGCGACGCGGCCGCCCTCGGCCTCGACCACGACCATGATCGAGCTGACATGCTCGAAGTCGAAGCGCGGCACGTTGAAGACCTGTTCGAGTTCCACCACCGGCATGTATTCGTCGCGGACCTCGACCACGCGGCCGGAGCCGCCGACGGTCTTGATCGTGTCGGCCTGGACCTGGAAGGACTCCACCACCGACGACAGCGGCAGGATGTAGACCTCTTCGCCCACGCCCACGCTCATGCCGTCCATGATGGCCAGCGTCAGCGGCAGCCGCACCGAGACCTTCATGCCGTAGCCCTCGGCGGAGTCGATCTCCACCGTGCCGCCCAGCGAAGTGATGTTCTTCTTGACCACGTCCATGCCGACCCCGCGGCCGGACACGTCGGTGACCTGGTCCGCCGTCGAGAAGCCGGGCGCGAAGATCAGGCCCCAGACTTCCTGGTCGGTCATCGTGTCGGGCGCGTCGATGCCCTTCTCGCGGGCCTTCTTGATCAGCTTCTCGCGGTTCAGGCCGCGGCCGTCGTCGCGCACTTCGATGACGATGGAGCCGCCCTGGTGGGAGGCCACCAGCGTGATCGTGCCCTGCTCGGGCTTGCCCTTGGCGACGCGGTCGGCGGGGGATTCGATGCCGTGGTCGCAGCTGTTGCGCACCAGGTGGGTCAGCGGATCGGTGATCTTCTCGACCAGGCCCTTGTCGAGCTCGGTGGCCTCGCCCTGGGTGACCAGCTCGACCTTCTTGCCCAGCTTGGCGGCCAGGTCGCGCAGCATGCGCGGGAAGCGGTTGAACACCACCGACATCGGGATCATGCGGATCGACATGACCGATTCCTGGAGGTCGCGCGTGTTGCGCTCCAGGTCGGCCAGGCCGGAAGCCAACTGCTGGTACAGGCCCGGATCGAGGTTGCGGCTGTTCTGCGCCAGCATGGCCTGGGTGATGACGAGCTCGCCCACCAGGTTGATCAACTGGTCGACCTTCTCCACCGACACGCGCAGCGTGGACTGGTCGGGGCTGGCGCCGCCGGCGCGCGGGGCGACCTCGGTGCGGGCCGGCGTGGCCGGCTTGGCGGCCACCGGCACGTTCGCCTTGGGCGCCTCGGCAGCGGCCTTGGCTTCGGCGGCGGTCTCGGGAGGCACGCCGGGGGCGTCGTCGAAGAAGCCGTAGCCGGGGTCCTCGTCCTTCTTCGCCTCGGCCGGGGGCGCGCCGGGCGCGCCTTCGTGGAAGCCGTAGCCCTCGCCCAGCGGCAGGATCTTGACCTGCTCGCGCGAGACGTGGAAGGTGAACAGATCCAGCAGGTCGTTGTCGGTGCTGCTGGTCAGGACCTTGAAGCGGCGCATGCCGTCGGCGGCGATGCCGCCGTCCAGCGGCTCGATCGTGCCCAGGTCGGTGATCTCCTTGAACAGCTCGACCAGGTTGTCGGCCTGCGCCGGGTTGTCCAGCGGGCCCACCAGCAGCTCGAGCTGGCGCACCGTGGACTTCAGCGGCGCGGCGGCCGGCGCCGCGGGGGCTGGAGCGGGCGCCGCGGCGGCCACCGGGGCCGGCGCGGCGGCGCGCGTGCCGTCCAGCGTGCCGCCGTCGACCAGCGTGCGGATGCTGCTCAGCAGGGCGGAGGTGTCGACCGCGTCGGCGCCCGAGCCCTGATGCCGCGCCAGCTGCGCCTTGAGCGCGTCGCCGGACTGCAGCAGCACGTCCACCATCTGCGAGGTCGGCGCCAGTTCATGGCGGCGCAGCTTGTCCAGCAGCGTCTCCATCTGGTGCGTCAGCTCGGCCACGTCGTTGAAGCCGAACGTCGCCGCGCCGCCCTTGATCGAGTGGGCGCAGCGGAAGATGGCATTCATCTGCTCATCGTCCGGGTTCTCGATGTCCAGGTTCAGCAGCAGCTGTTCCATGTTGTCGAGGTTCTCGCCGGCTTCCTCGAAGAAGACCTGATAGAACTGGCTCAGGTCGATGCCCGCGCCCAGGTTGGCGCCTTCGGAGGTCATGTCTCCCATCAATCTCTCCCGCGGGACTTCAGCGGATCACCTTGCCGATCACTTCGATCAGCTTGGCCGGGTCGAATGGCTTGACCAGCCAGCCGGTGGCGCCCGCGGCGCGGCCGGCCTGCTTCATCTGGTCGCTGGACTCGGTGGTCAGGATCAGGATCGGCGTGGTCTTGAATTTTGGGTTGTCCCGCAGCTTCTTCGTCAGGCTGATGCCATCCATGCGGGGCATGTTCTGGTCGGTCAGCACCAGGTCGAAATCGCGCTGCGTCGACTTCTCCCAGGCGTCCTGCCCGTCCACCGCCTCCACGACGTTGAAACCCGCATTCTTGAGGGTGAACGAGACCATCTGGCGCATGGAGGCCGAATCGTCTACGGCGAGGATCGAGGGCATTTTTGGTTCTCCGGATGACAGGCTGTTTTCGGGTGGACTCGAAGATTCTTGAGGACCTTCAAGACCGACCGTGCTTCGCGGTCGATGTTTTCGTGATGTAAGGGGCGCAAGGTCGCAGCATCGTCAGAACAATTCGATCGAGCCGGCGTCCATCTCGTCTTGCGTGACGGGATTGGGACGCAGCGGGGCGGTCTCGACGACGGCCATCCCGTCCTCGTCGTCCCCGAACGCATCGCGCGCGAGCTGGTCCGAGCAGTTGCGCAGCCGCTGGCTGGTGTGCGCGATGAGTTGCGTGGACATGTCCTGGAACTGCAGCGCGGTGATCGCCCCGGCCAGATGCAGCATCAGCTGCTGCAGCGCGTCCTGGTCGCGCGCCTCGGGCAGGCGCTCGCGCATCTGCTCCACCAGGCCGGAGGCACCGAAGAAATGCGTCGACAGCGCCTCGCAGGCATCGTCCAGCAGGCGCTGCAGCCGCTCCAGGTCGTTGTTGACCGTCATCAGATGGTCCTGCAACTCGGCGGCGGCGAGCAGTGGCATCAGTCCGCTGCCTTCCGGCTCGACCGACGTCTCATCGATTTGCATCTTGGCTCCACATTGGATGTCCTGGTGCTTGTTCATGTCTGCCCAACTCAGACATGCGCCCGGACTTGTCGGCTGGCAAGAATCTTCGGCCTTTGCCTCGCATCTGTCGACGGGACTAATAGCGAAAAGCTGTCCCTTTAGCTTGGATCAACTGGCGTCGACGCGACACTGACAAATTCTCGATAAGGGTAAACCCAAGACTCTACGGTTTCCAGAGGGGGAACGGCGGGGGGGCTCCTGCATAGACGAGGGATGCGCGACAAACTTGGCATACTCGCGCCCATGCCGACTCTCCCCCTGGCCGAGCGCTCGCTGCGCCTGCTTCATATCGAGGATTCCGACCTGGATCACCAATTGATCCTGGCCCAGTTGCAACGGTCCGGATTGCGTTTCGAAATCACGCGGCTGGACACCCTGCCGCAAATCGAGGCGGCGCTCGACCGGAGCTGGGACGCGGTGATTTCCGATTACAACCTGCCGGGGTTTTCGGGGCTGGTCGTGCTGGACCTGATCAAGCAGCGGCAACTGGTGCTCCCGTTCGTGCTGGTGTCGGGCGAGATCGGCGAGGACACCGCCGTCGCGGCGATGCGCACCGGCGCGTCGGACTACCTGCTCAAGAACAACCTGACGCGGCTGGCGCCGGCGCTGCTGCACGCGATCGAGTCCTGCGAGGCGCAGCTCGCGCGCCAGGAAGCCGACCGCGAGCTGCTCAAGTCCAAGCAGCAATTGCACGAGTTGGCCGGGCACCTGCAGACCAGCGTCGAGATGGAGCGGGCGGCGATCGCGCGCGAAATCCATGACGACGTGGGGGGCTCGCTGACGGCGCTGAAGTTCGACCTGGCCTGGATCGCGCGCCACAGCAGCGACGAGGCGGTCCAGCAGCGCGTGCAGTCGGCGCTGGAGACGGTCACCAGCGCGATCGAGTCGAGCCAGCGGATCATGCACAACCTGCGGCCGGCGATCCTGGAACAGGGATTGCTGGCAGCGGTGCAATGGCTGGCGGCGCGCTTCGAGCGCCGCACCGGCATCGCGACCGCGGTGCGGCACGTCGGCGAGCATTTCCAGCTGCCGGCGGGCGTGCCGCTGGTGGCCTACCGCTGCGCGCAGGAGGCGCTGACCAATGTCTCCAAGCATGCCGGGGCGACCCGCGTCGACGTGGAGCTGAGCATGGAGGGCGGCGTGCTGACGCTGGAGATCAAGGACAACGGCCACGGCATCGCGCCGGGCGACCTGAGCAAGGCGCGCAGCTTCGGCATCCGGGGCCTGCGCGAGCGCGCGGCGACGGTGGGTGGCTGGGTCGACCTGAGCAGCGGGCTGCACGGCACGGCGCTGATCCTGTCGGTGCCGCTGCGCGGCGTGATCGCGGATTTCGACGTCGACGACGACGGCGAGCCGATCCCGGCCGGCGCGGGCCATGATCCGTCCTCGTGGGGCGCCCTATGATCAAAGTCATCCTCTGCGACGACCATGCGCTGATCCGCCGCGGCATCCGCGACACGCTGTCCGACGCGCCCGACATCGAGGTGGTGGGCGAGGCCGGCGACTACGGCGAGCTGCGCAGCCTGATGCGCACGCTGCCCGTGGACAAGCAGTGCGACGTGCTGGTGCTGGACATCAACATGCCGGGCCGCAGCGGCCTGGACGTGCTGCATGTGCTCAAGGACGAGGGCACGGCGACGCGGGTGCTGATCGTTTCGATGTACCCGGAGGACCAGTACGCGATCCGCGCGCTGCGGGCCGGGGCCTTCGGCTACGTCAACAAGGGGGGCGATCCGCAGCTGCTGGTGCAGGCGGTGCGCACGGTGGCGCAGGGGCGCAAGTACGTGACCCCCGAGATCGCCCAGATGCTGGTCGAGAGCCTGACCGCCCCGGCGCCGGAGCAGGCGCACCAGAAGCTGTCGGACCGCGAATTGCAGACGCTGGTGATGATCGCCTCCGGCAAGCGGCTGTCGGACATCGCCGAGGAACTGATGCTCAGCCCCAAGACGGTCAGCGTGTACCGCGCGCGGGTCCTGGAGAAGCTGGGCCTGTCCAACAACTCCGAATTGACCGTCTACGCGATCCGCAACGGGTTGGTCGAGAGCTGACCCCGCCGCGTCGCGTCCAGCCCGCGGCCGGGGCGCACCCCGGCCGCGTCCCGGCCGCATCCTGCCCGCGTCGAAATCCGCCCTCTCCATTCGTCGTCACGAGGGGGCGTTCACGACCGCCATCCGCCATTCGTCGCAACCAGGGGTTGACGCGGGCAGGGCGCCGCGCAGAATGCGCCCCGATTCGACCAAGGCGCCGCCCGCGAGGCGGTGCCGCACTGCAAGGGGGCCGTCATCGATACCGCATTGTTGAAAGAGCTGCGCATCCAGGGCACGGAGCGTGAGGACCATGGCGGCGGACCGCCGCGCTGGGTCTGGATCCTGGTGGCGGCGCTGGCCGTGCTGGCCCTGCTGGCGGGCGGCGGCTGGTGGTGGTGGCGCCAGTCCCAGGTGCCCGAGGTCGAGACCGCGAACGCGCTGCCGCGCGGCGGCACCGGCGGCAACGCCGTGCTGCAGGCCACCGGCTACGTGACGGCGCGGCGCGCGGCGACCGTGTCGACGCAGATCACCGGCACGCTGACGGCGGTGCTGTTCGAGGAGGGCGACCGCGTCGAGAAGGGCCAGGTCCTGGCCCGGCTCGAGGACAACGCGCTGCGGGCGGCGCTGCAGGCCTCGCGCGCCAACGTGGAGAGCGCCCGCGCCAATGTCGAGGCCACGCGCGCGCAATTGCTGCAGGCGCAGTCCGACCTCAAGCGCCAGGACGAGCTGGCCGCCAGCGGCATGTCCACGAAACAGGCGGCCGAGCAGGCCCGCACCGCGGTCACCGCCTATGCGGCGCAGCTCGAGGCGCGCCGCCGCGAGGCCGACGCGGCCGCGGCGCAGGCAGCGCAGACCCAGGTCAACTTCGATTACACGGTCGTCAAGGCGCCGTTCTCGGGCGTGATCACGGCCAAGGCGGCGCAGGTCGGCGAGATCGTCTCGCCGCTCTCCGCCGGCGGCGGCTTCACGCGGACCGGCGTGGGCACCATCGTCGACATGGACTCGCTGGAAGTGGACGTGGACGTCAACGAGGCCTACATCGGCCAGGTCAAGGCCGACATGCCGGCCGAGGCCACGCTGGACGCCTATCCGGACTGGCGCATCCCGGCGCACGTGATCGCGGTGGTGCCGTCGGCCGACCGCGGCAAGGCCACCGTCAAGGTGCGGGTGGCCCTGGAGCAGAAGGACCAGCGCGTCGTGCCCGACATGGGCGTGCGCGTCTCCTTCCTGGCCGCCAGACAGAGCGGCCAGACCGCGCCGCCGCCGGGCGTGCTGGTGCCGAAGTCGGCCGTCGCGTCGCGCGACGGCGCGCAGGTCGTCTTCGTCGTCGCGGGCCAGAAGGCCGCGGCGCGCAAGGTGAAGCTGGGCACGCCGGTGGGCGACCAGGCGGTGGTGCTGGACGGGGTCAAGGCCGGAGAGCCGCTCGTCGTGAATCCGCCCGAAGGGCTGCGGGACGGCGGCGAGATCCGCGTCGCCCCCGGCAAGTGAACCCTGAACCGTTACGCGAGGAGTCACCGTGAGCAAATTGATCGAGATCCGCGACCTGTCCAAGGTCTACACCCGAGGCAAGCAGAAGGTGGAGGTGCTGCACCACATCGACCTGGATGTGGCGCAGGGCGATTTCCTGGCGCTGATGGGGCCCTCGGGCTCCGGCAAGACGACGCTGCTGAACCTGATCGGCGGCCTGGACCAGCCCAGCGGCGGCAGCATCGCCATCGGCGGCGAGCGCATCGACCAGCTCGGCGGCGCCGCGCTGTCCAAGTGGCGCGCGGCCAAGGTCGGCTTCGTGTTCCAGTTCTACAACCTGATGCCGACGCTGTCGGCGCAGCGCAACGTCGAGCTGCCGCTGCTGCTGACCAAGCTCTCCGCGGCCGAGCGCAAGAAGCGCGCCGCGATCGCGCTGCAGCTGGTGGGCTTGTCGGACCGCGCCAGCCACAAGCCGACCGAGCTGTCCGGCGGCCAGCAGCAGCGCGTGTCGATCGCGCGGGCGATCGTCTCGGACCCGACCCTGCTGGTCTGCGACGAGCCCACCGGCGACCTGGACCGGCAGTCCGCCGAGGACGTGCTGGCGCTGCTGCAGGCGCTCAACCGCGACCACGGCAAGACCATCGTGATGGTCACCCACGACCCGAAGGCGGCCGAGCGTGCACGCCAGACGCTGCACCTGGACAAGGGCACGCTGGTCGAGCAGACGGTCAACGCGGCGGCCGCCTGAGGCCGCGCGGGCACGAAGAGGCACGCCATGAAATACCTGCACCTCATCTGGGCGGCGCTGTTCCGGCGCAAGCTCAGGACCTTCCTGACGCTGGTGTCCATCATCACCGCGTTCCTGCTGTTCGGGCTGCTGGACGCGGTCCGGACCTCGTTCGACCAGGCCGGCCAGTCGGCCAACGGCGCGTCGCGGCTGCAGACGGGCTCGCGGCTGTCGTTCATCCAGACGCTGCCGATGGCGCTGACGCAGCGCATCCAGGCGGTGGACGGCGTCAAGCTGGTGACCTATGCGAACTGGTTCGGCGGCGCGTACCAGGACCCGCACAACCAGGTCTTCAGCTTCGCGGTCGCGCCGAACTACCTCGACATGTATCCCGAGATGGTGGTCACCGACCAGGCCAGGCAGGCCTTCGCGTCGACGCGCATCGGCGCGCTGGTCGGTGAGGGCCTGGCCAAGCGCTTCAACTGGAAGGTCGGGGACAAGATCCCGCTGCAATCGACGATCTTCCCGGACCGCAGCGGCAGCAAGAACTGGCAGTTCGAGATCGTCGGCCTGATCCACGCGGCGGACAAGAAGTCGGGCGGCTGGTACGACCAGATGTTCCTGCTGAACTGGAAGTACTTCGACGACACGACCCCCTACAACCAGGGTGCCGTCGGCTGGTACGTGACGCGCGTGAACGACGCGAACCAGGCGGACCGCGTGGCCAAGGCGATCGATGCGATCTCGGCCAACTCGGACCATGAGACCCGCACCCAGACCGAGCAGGCGGCGATGGCCTCGTGGATGAAGCAGGTGGCGGACATCGGACTGATCGTCAGCTCGATCATGGGCGCGGTGTTCTTCACGCTGCTGCTGCTGTCGGGCAACACGATGATGCAAGCGGTGCGCGAGCGCACCGGCGAGATCGCGGTGCTCAAGACGATCGGCTTTTCCGGGCACAGCGTGCTGGCGATGGTGCTGGCGGAGTCGGTGCTGCTGCTGCTGATTGGCGGCGTGGTCGGGCTGGGCCTGGCCAGCGTCATCGGGCCGGTGGTCGGTCAGGCGAGCGGCGGCACGCTGAGGCTGCCCGCCGCCGGCTTGAACAGCTGGGCGACCGGTGTCGGGCTGATGGTGCTGTTCGGCATGATCGTCGGCGCCTTGCCGGCCCTGAACGCGATGCGCCTGAACATCACCGACGCGCTGGCCGGGAGGGCCTGATCATGAAATTCCTGAAGCGATTGGGATTGCTGGTGCTGCTGGCCGTGGTGCTGGTGGCGTGGGTGATGCTGCCGTGGTTCGGCGCGCTGGGACTGGCCGTGCTGCTGGGGCTGTGGATGCTGCTGTCGCGGCGCGGAGCGCAGGCGCGCTCGGTGACCAGCGTGGGGGTGAGCACGCTGCCGCAGCGGATGGGCTCGTCGGCGGTGATCGTCGTGGGCATCGCGGGCGTGGTCGGCGTGCTGGTGGCGCTGCTGGCGATGGCCGAAGGCTATGCCGAGACGCTGCGCAAGTCCGGCAGCGAGGACACGGCGATCGTGCTGCGCGGCGCGTCGGCGGCGGAGGTGGCGTCGGTGCTGTCGCGCGAGGACATCACGCAGATCGCGCAGGCGCCGGGCGTGGCGAAGTCCGCCAAGGGCGAGCCGCTGGTGTCGGCCGAGACGGTGGTCGCGGCCAACCTGCCGGTCAAGGGCACCCGGACCGACGAGGAGGCCAGCGTCCAGGTGCGCGGCGTCGGCGACGAGGCCTTCGCGGTGCGCCCGCAGGTGAAGATCGTCGCGGGCCGCAAGTTCCAGCCGGGGCTGAAGGAGCTGATCGTCGGTCAGGGGTCGGCGCGCCAGTTCGAGGGCCTGGAGCCGGGCAAGCAGATCCGTCTGGGCAGCCAGATCTGGACGGTGACCGGGGTGTTCGCCTCGGGGGACTCGATGGAATCGGAGCTGTGGGCCGACGCGCCGGTCGTGGCCGAGACCTACCGTCGCGGCGCGAGCCGCAATTCGGTGACGGTGAAGCTGACCGACGCCGCGGCGTTCAAGGAGTTCAAGGCGGCGCTCGATGCCAATCCGCAGCTGAAGGTCGATGCAACGACGACGCTGGCGTTCTTCGCCAAGCAGTCGGAGCAGATGACCAAGATCCTGCGGGTCATCGGGATCGTGGTGGGGGCCATCATGGCGGTGGGCGCGGTGTTCGGGGCGCTGAACACCATGTTCGCGGCCGTCGCGACGCGGGCGCGCGAGATTGCCACGCTGCGCGCGATCGGCTTCCCCGGACTGCCGGTGGTGGTGGCGGTGATGCTGGAGACGATGCTGCTCGCGGCGATTGGCGGTGTCATCGGTGGCGCGATCGCTTATCTGCTGTTCAACGGGCACGCGGCCTCGACAATGGCGGCGGGCTCGGTGGGCAAGCTGAGCTTCGAGCTGCGCGTGTCGGGGCAGTTGCTGTGGGAAGGCCTCAAGTGGGCGCTGGCCATCGGCTTCATCGGTGGACTGTTCCCCGCGGTGCGAGCGGCCAGCGTGCCGGTCACGACGGCGCTGCGGGAGCTTTGAGCGAGTGAAGAGCCGCACCATCGGGAAATGGTCGCGGCTCGCTTGTCTCAAGGGAGTGCCGCTGCAAGAGACTGAGGGGCGGCGCGCTGTCGCCTCATCTTGCCCTTCAAGCGCAGCAGCTTGCGATGCAGATCCCAGGCGATGTTCAGGGCGTCGGCGGCGCACTTCATGTCGACGTTCTGGTCGAGCACGTAATCGGCCTTCTTGCGCAGGCCATGGAGCAGCGACAGGCTGAAAGCCATCCGCTTTCCGTGCGTCATGAGCCGCTCCCGGGTCTGGCGATGAGCTCGCCCATCGCGGACCGTCACGTTCAACACATCGCGTGCGATCAGGAACACGCCATAGTAGGCGCGCGAAATGGCCGAGCGCAGCCAAGCCTCTCGTTCGTCCTCGGCCAGCTCTTCGGCAAGGAAGAGGAACTCACTGGGGTTGAATGCGGTCATCAACCGGTCCTTCCATGTTGTCGACGCCATCGAGAAGGGCCCTGTCGCTGAAGGGGCCCGTCCTGGGAAAGAAGGTGACGGGCCCTGCGACATGCGCGAGGTGCGGCGGAAAGCCGTCGTAGAAGGCGTCCTCCTCCGGGTGGCTCAGATGCTCACGCTCGGAGAAGCCGTAGACGCTGAAGATGAGGATTCCCACCGATTCGTCGTCGGGGCAAAGCTGCGCGGTAATCTCGCGATCAGGGAAGCTGCGCAGCAGATGCGCCCGGAAGGCGTCGAGGTCCTCCACGCTGATCTCGTCGTGACGTCGCAGGAAGTCCTCCAGCATCTGTTCATGCTGTGCGGAGCCGATCGGCGCTTCACTGCCGTAGGCAACGCGTGCCTGCGGCTCACTCGCAGCGGGAGGGCTGGATGCCAGAGTGGCATTGACCTGCTCGGTCTCAGCCTGGGTCATGGGGCGCATGAGTGTTCTCCATCGTCAGGTGAATCGGAACTCGCCGCAGCGCTGCCATGCATGTCGCGGCGATCGAGTTCCGTGATTGTTCAAACCTGACCCTCGTTCGGCCATGACCCAAACTGGTTGGCGACGGGGGATAAAAATGCAAAGAACAGAGTCCCCCGAAAGAGGGCTTCGGGCCGATGCGACGTCAGCGCCGAGTCAGGTCACGACTCGCGCTCGTCAGTTGAACGCCGCCAGCATGCGCTCCAGCGCGACCATGAAGGGCTGATGCATCAGCGGCAGCGTGGCGACCATGCCCACCAGGCCGATGCTGACGGTCAGCGGGAAGCCCACCGAGAACACGTTCAGCTGCGGCGCCACGCGCGAGATGATGCCCAGCACCAGGTTCACGAACATCAGCATCGTGATCAGCGGCAGCGCGATCCACAGCCCCATGCGGAAGATCTCCGCGCCCCAGACCTGCGGCTGCGCCACGCGCAGGAAGCGGAAGGGCTCCTCGCCGACGGGGAAGGCCTGGAAGCTCTCCACCAGCGAGTTGATCAGCATCAGGTGTCCGTTGATCGCCACGAACAGGAACGCGACCATCGAGCCGAGGAAGCGCGACGACGAGGTCCCCTGCGAGCCCGTCGACGGATCGAAGAAGCCGGCGAAGTTCAGACCCATCTGCAGGCCGATCAGCTCGCCGGCGAACTCCAGCGACGCGAAGACCACCCGCACCGCGAAGCCCATCGACAGGCCGATCAGAAGCTGCTGGCCGGTGACCATCAGCAGCTGCGGCAGCGAATCGAGCGGGATCACCGGCATCGCCGGCAGCGAAGGCTGCGCCGCCACCGCGATGAACAGCGCCAGCCCGATCCGCACCCGCGCCGGCACCTGGCGCTGGCTGAACACCGGCATGCCCGCGAACAGCGCCAGCGCGCGGATGAACGGCCACAGGATCGGATTGATCCACGCCAGCAGCTGCGCTTCGCTGAAGGAGATCATCGGGTGGGAGAGGGCGTCGGGACGGGACCGCGCGGCTGGCGCGTCAGCCCAGCGCCTGCGGGATGCTCTGGAGCGTGCGCTGGATGTATTCGACCAGGGTCGTGATCATCCAGGGGCCGGCCACCGCCAGCACCAGCACCGCGGCGACGATCTTCGGGACGAAGGACAGCGTCGACTCGTTGATCTGCGTCGCCGCCTGGAACACCGACACCAGCACCCCGACCGCCAGCACCGTCAGCAGGATGGGCGCCGCCACCATCAGCAGCACGTACAGCCCCTGCTGGCCGATCGTGAAGACCTGTTGAGCATCCATGGACGTCTCCTTGCGGACCGCGCCGCTACTGCGCGAACGAGGCCGCCAGCGACCCCAGCAGCAGGTTCCAGCCGTCCGCGAGCACGAACAGCATCAGCTTGAAGGGCAGCGACACCAGCACCGGCGACAGCATCATCATCCCCAGGCTCATCAGCACGCTGGAGACGATCATGTCGATCACCAGGAAGGGGATGAAGATCAGGAACGCGATCTGGAACGCCGATTTCAGCTCGCTGGTCACGAAGGCCGGCACCAGCACGCGGAAGGGCACGTTCTCCGGGGCCACGTTGGCCTCCAGTTTGGCCAGCCGCGCGAACAGCGCGACGTCCGACTGCCGCGTCTGCTTCAGCATGAAGGCGCGCATCGGCACCTGGGCCCGGTCCAGCGCCACCTCGAAGCCGATCTGGCCGCTCTGGTAGGGCTGCCAGGCCTCGGCGTAGACGCGGTCCAGCGTCGGGCTCATCACGAAGAAAGTGAGGAACAGCGACAGGCCCACGATCACCTGGTTCGGCGGCGCGGCCTGCGTGCCCAGCGCCTGGCGCAGCAGCGACAGCACGATCACGATCCGGGTGAAGCCGGTCATCATCAGCAGCACCGCCGGCAGGAAGCCCAGCGCGGTGAAGAACAGCAGCGTCTGGATCGGCACCGAGTAGCTGTTGCCGCCCGCGCCCTGGCCGATGACCAGCGGCACGCTCGCCGGCGCGCCGCCCTGCTGGGCCCAGGCCGCGGCGCCGGCCAGACCGCCGAGGGCCAGCACGGCGGCGGCGCTCAGCGCGCGCCATGGCCGGCGGCCCGGACGCGTGACCGGGGGCGCGGAGCAGGGAAGGGGACTCGAAGCCGTCATGCGCGGATTCCGATCAGGCCGAGGCACCGGGGCCGGGGCCATCGGCGTGCCTGCCGCCCAGGCTGCGCTTGAGCATCGAGGAGAACGACGGCTGCGCCGCCTGCAGCGCGACGCCGGCATCGGCCTGCGGCGGCATCACGTGCAGCGTGCGGATCTGCTGGCCGGTGATGCCCAGCACCAGCCACTGCCGGTCCTCGTCCTGGCCCACCTCGACGATCACGATGCGCTGGCTCGGCGCGATCACCAGCTGCGCGACGGTGCGCAACTGCCCGCCGAGGGCCGCGCCGCCCAGCGGCGTGCGCTTGAGCAGCCACAGCACGACCGGAATCAAGGCCAGGATGGCCAGGAACCAGAGCAGAGGGACAAGGCTGTTGTTCATGGCCGACGACTATAGCTGCCGAAGGGTCTCAGGACGCGAGCAGACGGTGTGCTGGCTAGGCGCGGCGCGCAAGCCGGACTCCTGTCCGGCGAGTGCCGCAACGACGCCAGGGCGCCGTGTGCGAAGTCGGCCTGGGGCCCTTCGGGGTCAGGCCTTGCTTAAACGGCGCATCCGTTCGGAAGGGGTCACGATGTCGGTGAGGCGGATGCCGAACTTGTCGTTCACCACCACCACCTCGCCCTGCGCGATCAAGTAGCCGTTGACCAGCACGTCCATCGGCTCGCCGGCCAGCGCGTCGAGCTCGACCACCGAGCCCTGCGCCAGCTGCAGGATGTTCTTGATCGGGATCCGGGTGCGGCCCAGTTCAACAGTGAGCTGGACCGGGATGTCCAGGATCATGTTGATGTCGCTGCCAGGCAGGTTGCCCGGCGTCGGCGCGAAGTTGGTGAAGGCCGCCGGCGCGACCTGCTCGGCCACCGGCTGCACTTCGGCCGCGACCTCGCTGCCGCCACCGCCGCCGGCCTCGGCCAGCGCCGCCGCCCATTCGGCGGCCATTGCGTCCTGTTCGTCCATCGGGGTGTTGTCAGCCATTGCGGGCTCCCAGCCAGCCGGCATCCGGGCCGGTCAGCATCTTTTCAATCTTGATCGAATACTTGCCGTTCGAGGTGCCGTAATGGCAATCGAACACCGGCACGCCGTCCACCTTGGCCTGGATGATCTGCTCCAGGTCCAGCTCGATGAAGTCGCCCGGCTTGAAGGCCAGCAGCTGTTCCACCGTCGCGGGGGCCTTGGCCAGCTCCGCCACCAGCTCGACCTCGGCCGACTGGATCTGGTGCTTGAGCAGGTTGACCCAGCGGCGATCGGGTTCGCTCGAGTCGCCCTGCGTGGTGCTGTACAGCACGTCGCGGATCGGCTCCAGCGTCGAATACGGGATGCAGAAGTACACCGTGCCGCTGGTCTCGCCGATCTCCAGCGTGAACGAGGTCGAGACGATGATCTCGCTGGGCGTGGCGATGTTGGCGAACTGCGGTTGCATCTCCGAGCGCTGGTATTCCAGCTCCAGCGGATAGATGCCCTTCCAGGCCTTGATGTACTCCTGGATGATGACCTCGACCAGGCGCAGGATCACGCGCTGCTCGGTGGCGGAGAAGTCGCGGCCCTCGATGCGGGTGTGGAACTTGCCGATGCCGCCGAACAGCGAGTCGATCACCGCGAACACCAGCGTCGGATCGCACACGATCAGACCGTTGCCGCGCAGCGGCTTGACCGACACGATGTTGAAGTTGGTCGGCACCACGATCTCGCGCAGGAAGGCGCTGTACTTCTGCACCTTGATGCCGCCGATGGCGACTTCCGGGCTCTTGCGGATGAAGTTGAACAGCCCGATGCGGATGTTGCGCGCGAAGCGCTCGTTGATGATCTCCATCGTGGGCATGCGCCCACGGACGATCCGCTCCTGGCTGGCGAGGTTGTACTCGCGGATGCCGCCGGTCTGGACTTCCTCGGCCTCGAGCTTCTGGCTCTCGCCGGTGATGCCCTGGAGCAGCGCATCGACTTCGTCTTGCGACAGGATCTGCTGATTCATGGCCCTATCCTCGCTGGATGCCGGTCACTGCACGATGAAGGTGGAGAAGAGCACCTGCGTCACCGGGCTCTCGACGGCGCGCTTCTTTTTCTTCTTCTTTTTCGGCGCGGCGTCCTCGTCTTCGTCCTCGTCGTCCAGCTCGATGCCCATCGGGCGCACGGCCTCGCGGCGGATCTCGCGGGCGAGCTTCTCCTTGCCCTCGACGGTCAGCAGCTCGGCCGAGGTCTTGTGCGACAGCACCAGCAGCACGTTGTTGCGGATCGCCGGCATGTAGGCCTTGAGCTGGTCGGCGAAATGCGCGTCGGCGACCTCCAGCGTGACGCCGACCTGCGCGAAGCGGTCGACCTCCTTGTCCGCCAGGTTCACCGTGAACGGGTCCAGCGGGACGAAGGTCGGCGGCGTGCCCGGCTTGGCGTGGGCGGCGGCGGCCGGCTTCTCGTCGGCGGCCCCGCCTTCCTCGTCGTCGGCATGGGACTTCTTCTTCATCATCAGCAACGCGCCGACGCCCACCAGCACCACCACCAGGACGATGGCGATGATGATGATCAGCTTCTTCTTGCCGCCGCCCTTGACGGCGGCGTCGTTGCCTGCGGCGGCTGTGGCCATGGGCGCTCCGGTGATGGATGAGAGGGGTTCGTCGGGGAGCCGGACCTGACGATCCGGCAATGGCTCCCATTGTGAAACGCCGCCCGCGCGCTCAACGCGCGAAAAGGCGGCGGATTCCGGTCAGACTCGGCGACCGTCAGGCGTACAGGTCGACCAGACCGCGCGGCGCGGTGCGGCGCTCGCCCCGGCCGGTGGCGGCGATGGCGCCCTCGTCGTCCGAGCCGCGTCCGCCGCGGCGGCCGCCCTGGGCGGCGCCGTCCGCGGATCCGTCTCCGCGATTCTGTCTGCCACTGGACTGCGATTGGGCGAACACCCCGCCGCCGCTCAGGGTCAGGCCCTGGGCCTGCAGCGCCGCCGCCAGGTCCGGCAGGCTGCGTTCCAGGACCTCGCGGGTGGCGGCGTGCTGGGCGTGGAAATTGACCTGCGCCTGCTGACCCTCGAGCTGGATGTTGATCGACACCGGACCCATCTCGGCCGGATTGAGCTGCAGCTGGGCCTCGTGAATGCCGTCCTTGATCAGCAGGCTGACGCTGGCCGAGAGCTCCGGCGCGAAGTCCGGGCTGTTCAGCGGCTGGCTCAGCGGGACGCTGGGCGCCTGGGCCGGCGCGGCGGCGTCGGCGCCGCCGGCGGCCGAGGCGCTGCCGGTCTGCTGCGCGGCGGCGAGCAGGGCCTCGAAGCTGTGCTGCGGCCCCTTGGCGGCCCCGTCGCCCATCGCGATCTCGTGCGCGCCGCCGGAGACGGCCTGCAGCGAGTCCTTCGCGGCGGCCGTGTCGGCCCCTTCGGCGGCGCCGGCCTTGCCGGCGGCGGCCTGGCTCAGCTCGCGCTGGAGTTCCTGGCGCTCGCGCATCGCGTCGCCGGTGGTGGGGTGCTTGCCATGCGCCTGCGCGCCGCCCGGCAGGGCGTCGGTGCCGGCGGCATCGCGATCAGCGGCGCCGGCGCGCGGCTTGGCTTCGGCCGGCGTCTCGCCGCGCAGCATCGCCAGGATCTGCTCGGCGGGCGTCGCGGCGGTGTCCTTGGCGTCCTTGGCGACCTTGTCCTTGCCTTCGCCGTCCTTGGCGTCGACACGGCTCTCATCCTGCGCGTCGCCGGCGTCGCCCGCGGCGCGGGTGTCCTTGCCGCCGGCGGCGCTCGCGGCATCGGCCTCATCGCGGGCATCCGCCTGCTGGCTGCCGTCCTTCCTGGCCGGTGCCGCGGGCGCCTTCGCGTCCTGCGTCTTGCCCGCGCTCTGACGCGCGGCGGCGTTGCGGGCGGTCAGCCGGTTCTCGTCGTCGGAGGCGCTGTTCTCAGGCGGACGCTCCGGCTTGGGCTGCGGCTGTTGCTGGCGCTGCGCCTGCTGCTGGTTCTGGAGCTGCTGCGCCTGCAACTGCTGAGCCTGCTGCTGCGTCTGCAATTGCTGAGCGCTGAGCTGCTGCGACTGTTGCGCCAGCGAAGCCTGGTTCTGCAGCTGCTGGCTGCTCTGGTTCAGCCAGCGGGCGAAGTCGGGCGAGCCCTCCTTGCGGCCGGCATAGGCGGGATTGTTCGCGCCGAGGCCGCCAAGGGCACCCGGCAGCGCGGTGTTGTTCTGAATCTGCGTCATGGCGAGGAAGGGACCGGGGGGCTGGGCCGCGATCAGGCGACCAGCCGGGACATCGGGTTGCCGCCACGGCTGGCGGCGCGGGCAGCCTGCTCATCGGTGGCGCGCTGTTCCTGGCGCATCTGGGTGCGCAGGGTCTCGGCGCGGCGGCGCTCGATCAGCTTGCGCACCGAGGCCACGCGCAGTTCGCGTTCGCGCAGCACGTCCCGGGCGGCCGTCAGGCGCTGGTCGGCGAAATCGGCGATGCCGGCCTGCTGCCCGATCGCCTGATCCAGGCGCTGGCCGAAGTTCTGATAACAGCCCAGCAGCTGCACCGTGGTCCGCTGCGAAAACTCGTGCGCCCAGCGGCTCTGGTAGTCCGACCGGTATTGCGAGAGCTGGTCGTGCTGGTTGCGCGCCGAGCTGGCACGCGCCTGCGCTTCCTGCAGATGACGCAACGCTTCATCGCGCTCGGCCTCCGCGCGTTCGAGGAGAACGGTCAGGGCCTGCAGATTGGAACTACTCATGTCGATGACCTCGCTTCACGGATGTCGGCAGCTACTACGCAAAGTTGAGTGTGGCGGTCAACTGGTTGAGGCAATCGTTCAAAGAAGCCGGGGAATGCATGTCTTGTTGGAGCAACCGCTCCATGTCGCCATGCAGACGGACGGCGAGGTCCAACTCCGGGTCATGGCCGGGCTGGTAGGCGCCGA
Source organism: Roseateles sp. (assembly GCF_039595595.1). Classification (GTDB taxonomy): domain Bacteria; phylum Pseudomonadota; class Gammaproteobacteria; order Burkholderiales; family Burkholderiaceae_C; genus Roseateles. The sequence goes on from NZ_JBCNLG010000009.1 coordinate 53,028, forward strand.
GCTGGATCAGGTCGCGCGCCTTGTTGTACTTGGCGAGCAATTGCCGGAAGCGGCGCGCCAGTTCCACGTGCCGCTTGTCGGCAACGCTCGTCATCACGCGCGAAATGGACCGTTCGACGTCGATCGCCGGATAGTGGCCGCTTTCAGCCAGTTCGCGGCTCAGCACGATGTGGCCGTCCAGGATGCCTCGGGCGGCGTCGGCGATCGGGTCCTGCTGGTCGTCGCCTTCGGACAGCACCGTGTAGAAGGCGGTGATCGAGCCTTCTCCCGCGAGGCCGTTGCCGCTGCGCTCGACGAGCTGCGGCAGCTTCGCGAAGCAGGAAGGCGGATAGCCTTTCGTGGCCGGCGGTTCGCCGATCGCGAGCGCGATTTCCCGCTGCGCCATCGCATAGCGGGTCAGCGAATCCATCAGCAGCAGCACATGCTGGCCGCGGTCGCGGAAGTGCTCGGCGATCGCGGTGGCGTAGGTCGCGCCCTGCATGCGCAGCAGCGGCGGCGCATCGGCTGGCGCGGCGACGACCACGCTGCGGCGCAGGCCTTCCTCGCCGAGGATGTCCTCGATGAACTCCTTCACTTCGCGGCCGCGCTCGCCGATCAGGCCGACGACGATGACGTCCGCCTGCGTGTAGCGGGCCATCATGCCCAGCAGCACCGACTTGCCGACGCCGGTGCCGGCGAACAGGCCCAGCCGCTGCCCGCGGCCGACCGTCAGCAGCGAGTTGATCGCCCGCACGCCGGTGTCCAGCGGACGGCGCACCGGGTCGCGGTCCATCGCGTTGATCGGGCGGCGGACCATCGGTTCATCGCGGACCTCCTCGAGCGGGCCGGCCCGGTCGATCGGATGGCCCTGCGGATCGACGACGCGGCCCAGCAGGCCGTCGCCCATCGGCAGGTGCAGGCCGCGGTCTTCGTCGCGGCGCCACGGATGGCGCTCCTCGCCGAGCAGCGGTCCATGCGGCGCGGCCGGGCGCGGCAGCACCATCGCGCCGCTGGCCAGGCCCTGGATCTCGTCGGTCGGCATCAGGTAGGCGCGATCGCCGGAGAAACCGACCACCTCCGCCGTCACCGGCCGCTGGCCGCGGCGCGGCGAACTGGCGGAAGAGGGCATGTGGATCTCGCACACCGAGCCCACCGGCACCTTCACGCCGGTGGCCTCCAGCACCAGGCCGGCCACACGCACCAGCTTGCCCTGCGGCTCCAGCGCCGGCGCGTTGCCGGCGAAGGCCTGCAGGTCCTCGAAGTACTGCTGCCAGCGGTCGGTGCGCGCGCTCATCGCTGGTCCTCGGGCAGGCCGTGCGGCAGGCCGCCGTACTGGCTGGGCGTCGGGTCGGTGCGGAAATCGAGGCGCGATTCGCGCTGCTCGTCGGCGGCGGAGCGGCGGTCCTCCCAGACGGAGGTCTGACCCAGCGCGCCGACGGCCGACTGCCAGCGCGCCGGCAGCGAGGCGTCGACGCTGCAGATGTCGGCGTCCACCTTGACGCCGCCGCGGGCGATCGAGGGATCGGGGATGACCTGCGCCTCGCGGGCGCGCAATTCCTGGCCGGCGCCGTCGAGCACCAGCGGCAGGTCGTCGGGGTGGACGCGCACGCGCACGTGGCGGGCGTTGATCAGCAGCGCCTCGACGGCGTCGTGGGCGACACGGGACACCAGCTCCGGTGCCGTCGTCAATTCATTGCGCACGACCTGGCGGGCCAGCTCGACGGCGGTGCGCGCGAGCGCCTCCGCCATGCCCTGCTCGATCGCCGACAGGTCCTGGTCGAAACTGGCGACCAGCTGGCCGACCTGCGCGGTGATCTGCTTGGCGAAGCTCTGCTTGAACGCGTCCAGCGCGGCCATGCCGTCGCGGTAGCCGTCCTGATAGCCGGCCTGGCGGGCCTGCTGCATCAGCTCCTCGACGCTGGGGCCGGGTGGCGGGGGCGGGGGAGGCGGCTCGACCGGCGCGGGCGCGGTGACCGGGGGCTTGCGCGGCGCGGCGCCGCCTTCCAGCGCGCCGGGATTCCAGGCGGCGAAGCCGGACAGCTCCTCGCGCGGAATGATGCGGCTGTAGGTGTTGCCGCGCTGCGCTTCGCCTTCGGGGCGGAGCGGCGGCGGGACCTGGCGGGGCGGACGGGTGACCATCGATGGGCGGATTTACAGGAACTGGTCGTCGCCGCCGCCGGCCAGCACGATCTGGCCCTCGTCGACGAGGCGGCGCACCACCTTGAGGATTTCCTTCTGCTCGGCCTCGACCTCGGACAGGCGCACCGGGCCGCGCGATTCCAGGTCCTCGCGCAGCGTCTCGGCGGCGCGGCTGGACATGTTGCGGAAGATCTTCTCGCGCAGCTCGGGGCCGGCGCCCTTGAGCGCGACGATGAGCGATTCGGACTGCACTTCCTTGAGCACCGCCTGGATGCCGCGGTCGTCGATCTTCTCCACGTCGTCGAACGTGAACATGTTGTCCATGATCTTCTGCGCCAGGTCGGAGTCGGCTTCGCGGATGTAGTCCAGCACCGACGCCTCGACGCTGGTGCCCATCATGTTGATGATCTCGGCCGCGGTCTTGACGCCGCCCAGGTTGGACTTCTTCATGCGCTCGCCGCCGGCCAGGATCTGGCCCATGACCTCGTTGAGGTCCTTCAGCGCCATCGGCTGGATGCCGTCCAGCGTGGCGATGCGGATCAGCACCTCGTTGCGCTGGCGCTCGGTGAAGACGCGCAGCACCGAGCTGCTCTGGTCGAAGTCCAGGTGCGACAGGATGGCGGCGACGATCTGCGGGTGTTCATTGCGCAGCAGCTCGGCGACGGAGCCCGGGTCCATCCACTTCAGCGATTCGATCGAGGACACGTCCGAGCCCTGCAGGATGCGGTCCAGCAGCAGGTTGGCCTTGTCCTCGCCCAGCGCCTTGCGCAGCACCGAGCGGACGTACTCGTCGGTGTCGCTGACCAGGGTGCTCTGGGTCTCGGCGACCAGGTCGAACTTGTCCAGCACCTTCTCGACGCGTTCGCGCGGCACGACCTTCATCTTGGCGATGGTCTCGCCCAGCTTCTGCACTTCCTTCGGCGAGAGGTGCTTGAAGACCTCCGAGGCCTCCTCCTCGCCGAGGGACATGAGCAGGATGGCCGCGTCTTCGACGCCTTTGTCGTCCATGGTGATGTCTCGCTGTCGATCCTGATGGGCGGGCCGCGGTCGGCGGCCTCAGCGGCGGGCGCCCGCCGGGGCCGCCGTGTCCAGTTCCTCGCCGTTGACCCAGGCGCGCATGATGTTGGCCACCGCGACGGGGTTCTCCTTGGCCAGTTGGCGGGCGCGCACCAGCTTGTCGTTGGAGATCGGCGCCTCCAGGGCCGGCAGGCCACCCGGGCCGCCCAGGGCCAGTTGCTCGTCCTCCACGACGCTGAGCTGATTCGTGGCAGTGTCGTCCTTCTGTTCGGCCGGCGGCGGGAAAGCCGCCTTGAGAGCAGGGCGAACCAGCCCGAACACGGCGATCAGCGCGACCAGCACCAGGGCGGCGGGCACGGCCAGGTCGCGGGCCACGTCGCGCAGCCAGGGCTGCTGCCACAGCGGCACGTCGGCGCCATCGACCTTGTCCGACACGAACGGGGCGCTCAGCACCTTGACCGAGTCGCCGCGCTCCTGCGAGAAGCCCAGCGCCTCCTTGACCAGCGAATCCAGCTTCTGGATCTCGGTCTCGGACAGCGGCTGGCTGGAGGTCTTGCCGTTCTTGTCGGTGACGGTCTTCTGGTTGACGACGACCGCGGCGTTCAAGCGGCGGATCTGGCCGATGGCGTTGCGCGTGACGCGCACGGTGCGGTCCAGTTCGTATTGCGTGTCGGCGTTGCGGCGCTGGTTCTGCGTGCCGCCGGACTGGCCGGCCGGCTGCATCTGCTGGGCCTGGCCGTTGATCGGGGCGGCGGCCTGGGGCGGAACCTGGTTGGAGGTCGCGCCGGGCACGCCAGTGGGCACGGCGGCGCTGCCGCCGGATTGCTCCTCGGAGGTCAGGCGGCGCACCGCGCTCTGGGTGTTGGGCCCTTGGTTGGGCTTGTATTCCTCGGCGGTGGATTCGACCTGGTTGAAGTCGACGTCGGCGGTGACCGTCGAGCGCAGGTTGTCGCGGCCGACCACCGGCTCGAGCAGCTCGGCGATGCGCTTGTTCAGGTTGGCTTCGACCTGCTGCTTGTACTGCAGCTGCTGGCTGTCCAGGCCGGAGCCGTTGCCGTCCGGGTTCTGGGAGAGCAGGGCGCCGGTGCTGTCCAGCACGCTGACGGCCTTGGGATTGAGTTCGGGCACCGACGAGGACACCAGGTGGACGATGCCGGCGATCTGGGCGCGGTCCAGGGTGCGGCCGCCGCGCAGGGTCAGCATGACGGAGGCGCTGGGCTTCTGCTGTTCGCGGAAGAAGCCATTCTGCTGCGGCATGGCCAGGTGCACGCGCGCGTCGGCGACGTCGGCCATCGCGGTGATGGTGCGGGTGAGTTCGCCTTCGAGCGCGCGCTGGAAGTTCAGGCGCTCGTTGAAGGCGGTCTGGCCGATGGACTGCTTGTCCATCAGCTCGAAGCCGACCACGCCGCCCTTGGGCAGGCCGGCGGAGGCCAGCTTCATGCGCAGGTCGTAGACCTGGTTGGCCGGGACCATGATCACGCCGCCCGGGTCGTTGCGGTAGGGCACGTTCATCTGCGCGAGCTGCGCGATGACGGCGCCGCCGTCCTTGTCGGACAGGCCGGAGAACAGCGGGCGGTAGTCCGGCCGGGCGGTCATCATCGACATCGCCACGATCACCGCGAGCAGCGCGGCGACGCCGCCGCCCAGCATCAGCTTGCTCTTGGTGGGCATCGCGGCCAGACGGGCGGGCAGGCTCGTGGCGGCGGTCTGCTTCACCTCGGGAAGTCCGGCGGCGGGGCTGCTCAGGGCGTTGTCCATGGGGTGGGTGGCGGTTACGGCGGGTCGATCGGGCGGCGAGGGCCGGGCGGACGCCTCGGCACAGGTCGGAATTATTTCGATCGGGGGCCTCAAGAATGGGGGAAACAGGCCGAAGAAGGCCCCCCTGTTCCGGGCTATGGGAGGACGGTTGCATCCCTACGATGCGTGCCGTGGACCTCAAACTCAAACCCTTCGACTTCGCCAGCGCGGTGGCCCGTGCCGGACTGACCCCCCAGGGTCAGCCGGTGGCCAAGGCCGCCCCAGGCGGCACGAGCTTCGCGGAGGCGATGAGCTCGGCGTTGAAGTCCGTCAGCACGCAGCAGAACGAGGCGTCGCGGCTGCAGCGGGAAGTTCAACTGGACAACCCGACGGTCAGCCTGGAAGAAACCATGGTCGCCATGCAGAAGGCGCAGATCGGTTTCCAGGCCACGCTGCAGGTCCGCAACCGGCTGGTCTCCGCCTATTCGGAAATCATGAACATGCAGGTGTGAGCCCGCGTCCCGCGAGCTCCGCGTTCAGATGCCGCGGCGCATCAGCCGCTCGCGCTTTTGCGCCTGGTCGATGAAGACCTGCAGCGCACGCGCCGCCGAAGGCGGCAGCGACACGAAGGCGCAGCCCGCCTGGTGCGGCGCGCCCGCTTCCCCGTCCGTCATGTGCTGCACGCGCAGCAGCGCGGTGAAGCTGACCTCGCGCTCGAGCTCGAGCGTGGCGCTGATCTCCTCCCCGACCCGGGGCACCGGCACCACGTTCGCGGGCCATTGCAGCGCAACGCCGCCAGCGCTCACGTTGATCACCCGGATGCGCGGCAGGTCCGCCTGCGCCAGCTTGAGCGCCGGATACAACTGCCCCGCCGAGGCCACCCGATAGGCTTGGCGCCGCTGGAAGCGGTACAGCCGCAGCGGCGTGGGCGCGCGCAGCACCTCGGCGCCGTCGCCGCGGATCGCCACCAGCCCCGAAACGTCGAACTGCAGCTTGATCCGGTCCAGGTAGGCCGTCGCCACCAGCTCGTCGCTGGCCAGCACCGGCGCCAGCGTGCCGCCCGCCACGGGCGATTCCATCGTCAGCATCCCCTGCGGCGTGTCCAGCGAACGCAGCACCGTGTGGATCGCCTCGCCCTCGGGCGTCGACAGCTGGATGCGCGCCTGCGACTGCAGCAGCTCGCGCAACCAGTTCATGATTTCCCCCGGCGCGTCCAGCCGGAAATCGGCATCCGCGGGATCGGAGGTGAGGACAGGCATCTTCAGGTCGGTCAAGGCCAGCTTCCGGCAGGGAATCGTTCGGAAAATCTACTCGCAACCCCAAGGCAAACGCCGCGCCAACCCCATCCGTTCGAGGGGCCGGTCGCGGCGTCGTCGCGAGCGGCAGGCCCGGAGCGTGACCGATGTCTCGGATCGTGTCCGAGGGCGCCAGGCCGTCCGGGCGTCCGGGCGTCCAGGGCGGGCTCAATGCACCGTCTTGGCCTTGCCCTTCATCAGCTGGTCCAGGTCCTCGAGCCAGGGCTCGGCCAGGTGGCGGATCTCGGCGTCGTTGAGCAGGATGCGCTGCATGATGCGCGTCTTGAGCTGCGATTCGTCCGGGCCCAGCTGCTGGCTGGACGCCGCGTGCTTGAGCTGCGAGATCAGCAGGACGCAGGCGCCCTCGAGTTTCACGACCTCGTCCCAATTGCCGGAGCGGGCGGCGCTCAGCATGTCGGCGCTGGCCTGTTCGATGGCTTCGTAGTAGCTCAACAGTTGGGTGCTCATGATGCGGTCCGGGGTCGGGGCGTGGGCGGTCTGGGGCTTGGCGGTGTACTTGGACATGGAACTTCTCAAGTCGTCAGGCGTTCGGCGTCGATCCAGATCGGATCAGGCCGCGGCACGTTGTTCGGCGGCAGCCGGGGCGATGCCCGCCCAGGCTTCACGGATGGGCTGCAGCAGCGTCACGCATTCCTCGATCGCGACGTCGTCGCTGTTCAGGTTGGCGCGGGTCAGCCGCATGCAGATGTAGGCGTACAGGTCCCGCAGGTCCAGGGCGAGCTCGCCGGACTCCAGGTCCAGGGCCGCCTTCAGGCCCTCGTCCAGGATCCGGACCGCGCGCGACAGGCTGCGGTTCTTCAGTTCGACGTTGCCGGTGCGGATCGCGCCGATGGCTTGCGTCATCGAATCGAACGCGCCATCCAGCAGCAGCGTCACCAGGCGATGCGGCGAGGCCGTCATCACGTCGGTCTCCACGCCGACGCGGTTGTACATGTTGCTGGCGCGCTGAGCGTGGGAAGCGAAGGGGGAGGAGTTGCCGTACATGATGTGCTGCTGCGGGAGTGCTGAAGTGCTTGATTCAGTTTTCGGCCCCCGCCGACCTGACTTGAGCCTCTCCCGTGCCGAATTTGTCTCGAAATTCTGCCCGCGTGCAGAAAAGAGAAAGCCTCCGTGAGGAGGCTTGTCGGCGGGCTTTTCGAAGCGCCGGAGAAGGGCGGTCCCGGTGGTCCAGTTCGGCGTGCCCGGGCGTCAGCTGCTGCCGAGCATGCTGGTGATCTTGTTGACGTAGCTCTGCATGTCGTTGAGCTTGGCCATCTGCGTGTCCAGCGCGGTGTACTGGGCGCGCACGCGCTTCTCGTAGGAGTCGGCGCGGTCGTTGAGCTCGTCGATGCGCTTGTTGTTGGCCGTCACGCGCGACTGCAGCCCGGTGGTGCGCGTCGTGATCGAGCCGTCGAAGCCCGTCACCTGGTCGGCGAAGGCGCGCCAGCGCGAGGCCAGGCCGTTGTTGTTCGGATCGCTCGTGTCCACGCCCATGAAGAGGTTCTTCAGGTCGCTCATGCTGCCCAGCGCGCTGGTGAGCTTGCTGTCGTCGACGGTGATGGTGCCGGCGGTGCCGATGCTCAGCCCCAGGTCCGACAGCCGCTGGAAGGCGCCGCCCAGCGTGCTGCCCGAGGCGGTGATGTTGCGCAGCTGGCTCTGCAGCCCGACCGCCGTGCTGTCGCCCTGCAGCGCGCCGGCGGTCTTGTTGGCGTCGTCGTACTTGGTGTCGTTCCTCATGAGGTTCATGAGGCTGTTGTACGAGGTGACGAAGTCGTTGATCGCCTTCTTGACGCTGTCCTTGTCCTGGCCGACCGAAACGGTCGACTGGCCGGTCTTGAGCAGGTTGACGGTCAGGCCGTCGACCGCGCCCTCGATGTTGTTGCTGGCCGAGCTGATGTCCAGCCCGTTGATCTGCAGCTTGGCGTTGGCCGCGGCGGCGTTGCGCGTCATCGACTTGATCGACGCGGTCGGGTCGTAGGCCAGGGCCGACAGGCCGCTGGCGTCCGCGCCGTTGCCGTCGTCGTCCGCGGTGGTGATGCGGAAACCGTTGGCCTCGCCGGTGTCGCGCGAGCGGATCACCAGGCGCGAGCCGCTGGCGTCGGTCACGATCGAGGCCAGCACGCCGGCGCCCGAGCCGTTGATCTTGTCGCGGATGCTGCTCAGCGTGTCGGTCGAGGAGATGGAGATGCTGACCGGGCTGGCGCCGCTCTTGCTCGTGAAGGTCGGGCTGGCGTCGGTGCCGCCCCATTGGCCCAGCTCGATGGTCATGGACCCGGAGCCGACGGTCGCGTTGTTCGTGAAGGCCTGGCTGGAGACGCTCTGGGCCGCGGCCAGCTGCGTCACGTTGAGCGAGTAGCTGCCCGCGCCCGACCCCGCGCCGGCCACCACGGTGGCCATGGACGTGTCGGAGGAGGTGGCGGTCAGCGCGGCCCAGGTGGTGGGATTGCTCAGCTTGGCGGCCGCGTCGCGCATCGCGCTGAAGGCGCTCTGGATCTTGCCGTACTCGGAGATCTGCGTCTTGATCGTGTCGGTGCGGGATTGCAGGTCGCTGATCGGCTGCTTTTCCAGCGCGACCAGCTTCGTGACGATGCTCTCGACGTCCAGGCCGCTGCCCAGACCGGTGGAGGTGATGGTGGCCATTCTGCGAACTCCCAGTGACCCTAGACGCCGTCGGCGGGATGCCCTGCCGCAGGCCCCATGCGCAACAGGGCCCCGCGAGAGGCCCTGTCCTGCATATCGGCGCCGGTCGGTCCGACTTTAGGACGGCGACCCGGCGGCTTGATTGCGATTTCCTATCAGCCCTTGAGCAGCGACAGCACCTGCTGCGGCAACTGGTTGGCCTGGGCCACCATCGCGTTGCCGGCCTGCTGCAGGATCTGCGCGCGGCTCAGGTTGGAGGTTTCCACCGCGAAGTCCGCATCCATGATCCGGCTGCGGGCGGCGGTCTGGTTCTCGTAGGCCACCTGCAGGTTGGAGATCACGGCGTCGAAGCGGTTCTGCGTCGCGCCCAGCGTCGCGCGCTGGCTGTTGACCTGGTCCAGCGCCGCGTCGATGTTGGCCACCACCGTGGCGATCGCGCCGGCGTCGGCGGTGTGGTCGATCACCGAGCGGCCGGTGCCGCCGGTGTCGGAACCCGACACCTTGGTGATCGCGTCGTCGGACGACATGTTGGGCGTCGTGACGGTGATCTCGTCATTGGACGTGGTGTTCGGCCCGACCTGGAAGGTCTGCGGCGTGCCCGCGTCCTGGCCCAGGATGTACTTGCCGTTGAAGGTCGTGCCGCCGGTGACGCGCTGGATTTCCTTGGCCAGCTCGCCGAATTCCTTGTCCAGCGAATCCTTGTCGCTGTCCGCGTTGGTGGCGTTGCGGGCCTGGATGGCCAGCTCGCGCATCCGCTGCAGCGAGTCGGCGACCTTGCCCAGCGCGCCTTCCGCGGTCTGCGCCAGCGAGATGCCGTCGTTGGCGTTGCGCATCGCCACCGACATGCCACGCGCCTGGGCGTTCATGCGTTCGGCGATGGCCAGACCCGCGGCGTCGTCCTTGGCGGAGTTCACCCGCAGGCCCGAGGACAGACGCTGCATCGAGGTGGCCAGCGACGACTGCGACGAATTCAGATTGCGTTGCGCGTTGAGCGAGGCAATGTTGGTGTTGATGGTCTGTGGCATTGATGCACTCCTGCGGAGATCCTGTCCTGGCTGCGATCCCGGTTGGGTTGGTCGTTCCCGACCTCGCCTGCCGATCCTCGCTGCGCCATCGCAGTCATTGTTCGGATCTGCCGGTTGGACCGGTGGTCGAGCGGGATTTCAAGCTCGATGGTTGCCATTGTGCGAAACGAGTGCCAACGCCGAAGGGCCGATTAAGGGGCGGAAAACCGGCCAATCCCGAACCAGAAAAAAAGGCCCCGCATCGAACCCGGAGGTCGATGCGGAGCCTTTGGAGGCCGGCCGCGAGGGCCGTGCTTGAGGAGTCAACCGAAGGGCGCGTCCTCTGGAAGGAGGGCGGCGCCGGAGCGATCTGCTGGCTGCTCAGCTGCGCAGCAGCGACAGGACCTGCTGCGGCAGCTGGTTGGCCTGGGCCACCATCGTGTTGCCGGCCTGCTGCAGGATCTGCGAGCGGCTCAGGTTGGCGGTTTCCGCGGCGAAGTCGGCATCCATGATGCGGCTGCGGGCGGCGGTCTGGTTCTCCACCGAGACCTGCAGGTTGGAGATGATCGCGTCGAAGCGGTTCTGCGAGGCGCCCAGGATCGCGCGCTGGCCGGAGACCGTCGTGATGGCGGCATCGATGTTGTCGATGACCGTCTTGAGCGTGTCGGGCGTCGACGAGTTGTCGATCACGCCGCTGGTGACGGCGGTGATCGTGGCGTCGTTGGTCATGTTGTTGGTGACCACGTCCACCGAGTCGTTGGCCGTCGTGTTGGCGCCGATCTGGAAGGTCTGCGTGCCGGCGTCGTTGCCCAGGATGGCCTTGCCGTTGAAGGTCGTGCCGCCGATCACCCGGCCGATTTCCTGGCCCAGCTGGGCGTATTCCTTGCCGATCGAATCCAGGTCGGAGGTGGTGTTGGTCGCGTTGCGGGCCTGCACCGCCAGTTCACGCATGCGCTGCAGCGAGTCGCCCACCTTGGACAGCGCGCCTTCCGCGGTCTGCGCCAGCGAGATGCCGTCGTTGGCGTTGCGCACCGCGACGTTCATGCCGCGGACCTGCGCGTTCATGCGGTCGGCGATGGCCAGGCCGGCGGCGTCATCCTTGGCGGAGTTCACGCGCAGGCCCGAGGACAGGCGCTGCATCGAGACCGACAGCGAGGACTGCGAGGACGACAGGTTGCGCTGGGCGTTGAGCGATTGCAGGTTGGTGTTGATGATCTGAGCCATGATCCATTCCTTTAGAGATTCAAAGACCTTGTCGGTCTAGCCGGACGGTTGATTGACGTCCGACTGAGCCGGACCACGTGGCCCTTGCGTTGAATTGCGGACCCGTTGATGCAGTTATCGGGCCGCCAGGAATGGACTTGAGGCCTTCTTCGAAAGAAAGCCTGTAACGGGCCTTGCCGGCCGTGAACTCTTTCCTCGCCATCCCCCGGCGAAGCGGGAGGTGGCGAGGAAAGAGAAGGGGGCCGAGGCCCCCTTCACTGCGGGTGCTGCTCTTGTGATCAGCGCAGCAGGGCCAGCACTTGCTGCGGCTGCTGGTTGGCCTGCGCGATCATCGCGTTGCCGGCCTGCTGCAGGATCTGCGCGCGGCTCAGGTTGGCGGTTTCCGAGGCGAAGTCCGCGTCCATGATCCGGCTGCGGGCGGCGGTCTGGTTCTCCACCGAGATCTGCAGGTTCGACACGATCGCGTCGAAGCGGTTCTGCGAGGCGCCCAGCTTCGAACGCTCACCCGACACCGTCTTGATCGCCGCGTCGATGTTGTCGATCACGGTGGCCAGGTCGGTGGTCGTCGACGCGTTGGTGATCGCGCCGCCCGTCACGCCGGTGATCGTGCTGTCCGTGGTCATGTTGGTGGTGACCACGTCGACAGAGTCGTTGCTCGTCGTGTTGGCGCCGATCTGGAAGGTCTGCGTGCCCGAGTCGCCGGCCAGGATGGCGCGGCCGTTGAAGGTCGTGCCGCCCAGCACGCGCTGGATTTCAGAGCCCAGCTGGCTGTATTCCTGGCCGATTGAGTCCAGGTCGGAGGTCGTGTTGGTGGCGTTGCGGGCCTGGACCGCCAGTTCACGCATGCGCTGCAGCGAGTCGCCCACCTTGGACAGCGCGCCTTCAGCGGTCTGCGCCAGCGAGATGCCGTCGTTGGCGTTGCGCTGGGCGACGTTCATGCCGCGCACTTGAGCGTTCATGCGGTCGGCGATCGCCAGGCCGGCGGCGTCGTCCTTGGCGGAGTTGACACGCAGGCCCGAGGACAGGCGCTGCATCGAGATGGCCAGCGACGACTGGCTGGTGGAGGTGTTGCGCTGGGCGTTGAGCGACAGCAGGTTGGTGTTGATGACTTGGGCCATGATTTGCTCCTAACAGCTAGACGTAAATACCGGCAAAAGCGCCGAACCACACATGAGCGCCTGAGTCCTCCGATCCTCCGACGCGCCGTGAGGCGAACCGGCCGAGGATCTCGGATGCTCCTGCTGGACCTGCCGGGCCATTTCCCGGATCGGTCCCAGTCCGACGCTAGTCAACCGTTGCTCTCACCCTCTTGTTCAGAGCAAGACCGCCTGGCCTTCTAACCGGACCACGTGCCACTGCTGCGTCGACGGCCGCTTGGACTGCCTGTCCTTGCTGGTCTGTCGCTGCGTTCAGCAGCCCCGTTGAGTTGGTTGTCGGCACGCGTTCCATAGAACTTGAGGGCAATTTGTCAAGACAAGTGATCCGAAGATAAGCAGGTCCTGCAACGCGTTGTTTGTCGTTTGACGTCCGCCCGGTTTGTGGCCGGGTGTCGGTCTGGCGACGGACATGAGAGTGATAACGGCGTGCAGGCGCCGGGATTGAGGGGGAAAGCGGGCGCTTTTCGTGCGCTCGATCACGGGGGTGCCCCCCTAAAGTGCCTCTCGGCGCGGCCGACAAGGTGCGGCCGACGCCACCGCCACCCCCAACGGGTGCCGGCGCCGATGTGGCGCCGGACTCGATCAACGACCATGGAGAGGTCTATGCCACTGCAAACGCAAACCGAGGCACGGTCCGCCGTGTCGATGATCGATGCCTCGATCGAGCAACAGGTTCACGCCGGCCGCGTCCGCCCCGGCTCGAGCGAGGCCCGGCTGCTGCTGGCGCAGGCCCGCAATGCGGCCTACGCGCAGGCCTCGCAGGGCCGCATCGGCGACGGCGTGGCGCTGCTGTGCAATGCGCTGGAGATGGCGCCGATGAGCGTGGATCTGCTGTCCGACGTCGGCGCGCTGCTGCTGGCCTCGGGCCAGCTGGGCGAGGCCGCGCTGTACGCGCACCGCGCCGTCGAGCTGTCGCCGCAGCATGCGCCGTCGCTGTACACGCTGGGCTTCGCGCTGTCGGGCCTGGGCGAGATCAAGGCCGCCATCGAGGTGCTCACCATCCTCGGCGAGGGCGAGGCCCTGGAGATGCTGCGCCGCGATTCGCCGGAACTGCTGCCGATCGTCGACACGGAATTGCTACGCCTGCGCGCCGCCTGAGCGCGCGGCATCGCGCCCCCCGCGAGACGGCCTGACAGGCTGTCTCCCTGAAAAACCGCCGTCGAGCCCGGTACTTCCGGGCCTCGCGCGGCGGTTTCGCTTTGGAGGCCTGTCAGCGTGTAGGAATCCGTCCGACAAGGCCGTCGTCCCGCTCCCTAGCCTTCATCTGGCAGCAACCTGATGTCGCGGAAATGGGTGTTTCTTCAGAATTCATTCCATCGCAGCAACGCAACCGCCCAGGAGCCCAGAGATGAACAGCGACCAGATCCTTGCCGAGATCCGTGAAGCCAACCTGTCGTACCTGATGCTGGCGCAGAGCCTGATCCGCGCCGACCGCGAACAGGCGCTGTACCGCCTGGGCATCTCGGAAGAGACCGCGACGCTGCTCAACACGCTGAGCCCGGCGCAGATGATGAAGATGGCCTCCGGCAACACGCTGCTGTGCCGCTTCCGCATGGACGACGACCTGGTGTGGGGCCTGCTGACCTCGCACGGCAAGCCGGCCGCCAACGACAGCGTGTCCCGCCTGCATGCGTCCATGCTGATGGCCGGCCGCCACCAGGAAGCCGCCTGATCCGGACGGCCCAGGCAAAGCCCGGGCAAAGCGATTGCCGCCCGAGACAACCCGATTTCCCCGGAGCCACCCATGCGCACCAAGTCCATCCTGACCGAAGCCAAGCAGATCGAACGCGCCGTGACGCTGATCAAGCTGGGCGCGCGCCTGCAGGTGCTGGAATCGGAGACCGACCTGAGCTACGAGCGTCTGCTGCGCCTGTACAAGGAGGTCTCGGGCAAGTCGCCCAGCAAGGGCCAGCTGCCGTTCTCGACGGACTGGTTCATGACCTGGCAGCCCAACATCCACGCCAGCTTGTTCCTGAACATCCACGAGTACCTGAACAAGGTGGCCGAGATGGACGAGATCGATGTCGTCATCAAGGCCTACCAGCTGTATCAGGAGCAGACCGCGGCGCAGAACCTGGAGCAGCTGCTGTCGATGACGCGGGCCTGGCGCCTGGTGAAGTTCGTCGACAACGGCATGCTGACGATGACCAAGTGCAGCAAGTGCAACGGTCATTTCGTCACCCATCCGCACGAAGTCGCCAAGCATTACGTCTGCGGCCTGTGCAACCCGCCGGCGCGCGCCGGCAAGGGCAAGGCGGCCGGCGGCATCCAGATGCACTGAGCGCATGCCTTCGCGCTGGCGCACCTGCCTCGTCGTCATCGCCCGCGACGAGGCGGCAACGATCACGCGGCTGCTGGACAGCGTCCGCCCCTTCGTGGACGAACTGCTGGTGATGGACACCGGCTCCAGCGATGACACCGTCCGCCTGGCCGAGGCCGCGGGCGCGCGCGTCGCGCGTTTCGAGTGGATCGATGATTTCTCCGCAGCCCGCAATGCGGCGCTCGACGCGGCCGGGGCCGACTGGCACCTGGTGCTCGATGCCGATGAATGGCTGATCGGGGAGGGCAGCGGGGCGGCGCTGGCCGCGCTGCGAACGACGGCGCCCCATTTCGTCGGGACCATCGCGCTCGAAGACCACTTCGATGGCGGCACGGCGCGCTCGCGCCTGAGCCGCGTGCTCCCGGGCCGTATCCGCTACGCGGGGCGGATTCATGAACAGCCGGTGCATGAACTCCCCGTCCGGCCCCTTGATATTCAGGTCGGGCACGACGGCTATCTGCCCGAACGGCTCCAAGTGAAGCAGGGCCGCAACGAACAACTGCTGCGCGCCGCGCTCGAGCAGGATCCGGCCAATCCCTATCTCTGGTACCAGTTGGGGAAGGATTGCTCGGTCTATGACCGCTTCGCGGATGCGGAAGACGCCTTCGCGAATGCGGCCGACCGCTTGACCTCGATGCCCCTGCTGCCGCCATGGTGGTACGACCTGGTGGCTCGCCGGCTCTTCGGCCTGAAATCGCTCAAGCGCCATGCCCAGGGCATGGTCTTCGCCGAATCGCAATTGCAGCAATGTGCGGAGTCGCCGGACTTCTTCTTCGCGCTGGGCGACCTGCTGCTCGACTGGGCGGCGGATCAGCCCGACCAGGCGCCGATCCTGCTCCCGATGATCGAGGACGCCTGGACGCGCTGCCTGGAGATCGGCGAGCGCCCCGACCAGCCCGGCGCGGTCGCCGGCCGCGGCAGCCACCTGGCGCGGCACAACCTGGTGCTGCTCGCCTCGATCCTTCAAAAAGGACAGCCGCGATAGCGCTGATCCGGCAGCTTGTAGGAATTCATCTGACAAACGCGTCGGCGCGCTCCCTAACCTTTACATGGAAGCGACCTGATGTCGGCTTCTTGTCGCGATCCCTACAGTTCGTCTCACGCTGAAACACAACGGAATCAGCACCAGACACCCACAGGAGCCGAACGATGAACGCCGACCAAATCCTCGCCGAGATCCGCGAAGCCAACCTGTCGTACCTGATGCTGGCGCAGAGCCTGATCCGCGCCGACCGCGAACAGGCGCTGTACCGCCTGGGCATCTCCGAGGAAACCGCGACGCTGCTGAACACGCTGAGCGCCGCGCAGATGCTGAAGATCGCCTCGGGCAACACGCTGCTGTGCCGCTTCCGCATGGACGACGACCTGGTGTGGGGCCTGCTGACCTCGCACGGCAAGCCGGCCGCCAACGACAGCGTGTCCCGCCTGCATGCGTCCATCCTGATGGCCGGCCGCCATCAGGAAGCCGCCTGAGGTAGAACGGCACCTGGACGCCAAACCGACGACGCCCCCGCCCGGAGACCTGACATGCGCACCAAGTCCATCCTGACCGAAGCCAAGCAGATCGAGCGCGCCGTGACGCTCATCCACCTGGGCGCGCGCCTGCAGGTGCTGGAATCGGAGACCGACCTGAGCTACGAGCGTCTGCTGCGCCTGTACAAGGAAGTCTCGGGCAAGTCGCCCAGCAAGGGCCAGCTGCCGTTCTCCACCGACTGGTTCATGACCTGGCAGCCCAACATCCACGCCAGCCTCTTTCTGAACATCCACGAGTACCTGAACAAGGTCGCCGAGATGGACGAGATCGATGTCGTCATCAAGGCCTATCAGCTGTATCAGGAGCAGACCGCGGCGCAGAACCTGGAGCAGCTGCTGTCGGTGACCCGGGCCTGGCGCCTGGTGAAGTTCGTCGACAACGGCATGCTGACGATGACCAAATGCAGCAAGTGCGGCGGTCATTTCGTCACCCATCCGCATGAGGTGGCCAAGCATTACGTCTGCGGCCTGTGCAACCCGCCGGCGCGCGCCGGCAAGGGCAAGGCGGCGGGCGGCATCCAGATGCATTGAGGCCGCCATCCATGGCCGCCCCGCTTCCCCATGCCACTCCCGGACGGACCCAGTCCGCGCTGCGCTGGCCGGCGCTGGCGCTGCTGAGCTGGGCCGCCTGCTTCGCGGTCTGGCGCCTGTTCGGGCCCGACTGGCCGGCCGCCCTCGTCGCCTCGGGCCTGGGATTGATCCTGGCCGGCCTGCACCGGCAGGCCTGGCGGCGGCTGATCGTCGCCTCCGGCTTTCCGCTCGCGCTGCTGTTCACCGGCACTGAGCTGCCGGCCTGGATCTGGCTGATCCCGCTGGCGGTGCTGGTGCTGGCCTATCCGCGCCGCGGCTGGAGCGACGCGCCGCTGTTCCCCACACCCCACGGCGCGCTGCGCGCGCTCCCCGAGCGTGTGAAGCTGCACGCCGGCGCCCGCGCGCTGGACGCCGGCTGCGGGCTGGGCGACGGATTGGTGGCCCTTCGCCGCGCTTATCCGGCGGTCCGCCTGGCCGGCATTGAATACAGTGGCGTCCTGTGGCTGCTGGCCCGCCTGCGCTGCCCCTGGGCCGAGATCGCCCGGGGCGACCTGTGGGCCCAGTCGTGGCGCGAGACGGACCTGGTCTACCTCTTCCAGCGGCCCGAATCGATGCCGCGCGCGCTCGACAAGGCGCGTGCCGAGATGCGGCCGGACAGCTGGCTGGCGAGCCTGGATTTCCCGCTGCCGGGGCAAGCGCCCTTCGCGCAGCTGGACACCGGCACGCGCCACCAGCTGTATGTCTACCGGGTGCGCGAACTGCAGGCCTGAAGCGGGCCTCAAGGGCGCCGGGAGCCGGTCGATAAGGGATGGGATGGCCGGGACCGCGAGCGGACGCGGCGGCAACTTCAAGACGGAACGACCTTCATGTTTGTCATCATCGGTTGGGTGCTCGCGCTGGCCTGCATCTTTGGCGTCTTCATCGCGCACGGCGGCAACATCGGCGTCGTGCTGCACGCGCTGCCCTTCGAGATGACCACCATCTTCGGCGCGGCGATCGGCGGCATGCTGGCCACCAACCCGCCCAAGGTCATGAAGGCCACCATGAAGGGCCTGGGCGACTGCTTCAAGGGCAGCAAATACACCAAGGCCCGCTACATGGAGCTGCTGGCGCTGCTCTACGACATCCTGCAGAAGGCCCGCAAGGAAGGCCTGATGTCGATCGAAAAGGACGTCGAGGACCCGCACAGCTCGCCGCTGTTCCAGAAATACCCCACGGTGGGCAATGACCACCATGTGGCCGAGTTCATCACCGACTATCTTCGGATGATGGTCTCGGGCAACCTCAACGCGCACGAGATCGAGTCCCTGATGGATGCCGAGATCGACACCCACCACCACGAGGCCTTCCTCGCCGTGATCGCGCTGCAGCGCCTGGCGGGCGGCCTGCCGGCCTTCGGCATCGTGGCGGCGGTGCTGGGCGTGGTGAACACCATGGGCTCGGTCGGCCAGCCGCCGGCGGTGCTGGGCGGGATGATCGGCTCGGCGCTGGTGGGCACCTTCCTGGGCATCCTGCTGGCCTACGCCTTCGCCGAGCCGCTGGCCGGCGCGCTCGAGGCCAAGGTCGACGAGGCCGGCAAGGAACTGCAATGCATCAAGACCACCCTGCTGGCCTCGATGCAGGGCTACGCCCCGCAGGTGGCGATCGAATTCGGCCGCAAGGTGCTCTACTCGACCGAGCGCCCGACCTTCGCCGAGCTCGAAGGCCACGTGAAGAAGAAGTGAACGGGGTGATCCGACATGGCCGGTGACGCCAAGAAACTCCAGCCCATCATCATCAAGCGCGTCAAGAAGGGCGGCCATGCCGCCCACGGCGGCGCGTGGAAGATCGCGTACGCCGACTTCGTGACGGCGATGATGGCCTTCTTCCTGCTGATGTGGCTGCTGGGTTCCACGACCGAGGGCGACAAGAAGGGCATCGCGGACTATTTCGCCTCGCCGCTGAAGGTGGCGATGTTCGGCGGCTCGGGCTCGGGCGACGCCTCGCACATCATCAAGGGCGGCGGCCAGGACCTGACGCGCCAGACCGGGCAGGTCAAGGCCGGCGACGTCGAATCCCCTCGGAAAACCATCAATCTGAAAGCCCTCAAGGAAGAGCAGCGCCGCGCCGAGCGGGTGCGTCTGCAGCAATTGAAGGACAAGGTCGAGAAAATCATTGCCGACAACCCTCGGATTGCGGCATTAGGTGGGCAAATCCGACTCGACATGACCCGCGAGGGCTTGCGTATCCAAATCGTGGACGAGAATAATCGTCCGATGTTTGACAGCGGCAGTGCGGTGGTGAAGCCGTATATGCGCGAGTTGCTGCAGGAACTCGGCAACGTGCTGTCCGAGGTGCCCAACCGGCTGACGCTGGAAGGCCATACGGACGCACAGCCGTTTTCTGCGGGCGAGCGCGGATACAGCAACTGGGAACTGTCGGCGGACCGGGCCAATGCCTCGCGGCGCGAGCTGGTGGCGGGCGGTTTGCCGGATGCCCGGGTCCTTCGCGTGCAGGGTCTGGCGTCGAGCAAACTGCTCGACACGAAAGACCCCAAAGCCCAGGTCAATCGCCGCATCAGCATCATCGTGATGAATCGCGATGCCGAGGATGCGGTGCTGAAGAACCTGCCCGACGAGGACGAGGATGCTTCAGACCCCGCGGCCAGCGCGCCGCAGGCCTCAAGTGCCCTGTCCGCGGGCCGATAACGTCCAGAATCGAATAAAGCCCTCCAGTCCCCTCAGAGGAACGCCATGAGCACTGACATGAAATTCTTGATCGTCGACGACTTCTCGACCATGCGCCGGATCGTGCGCGGTCTGCTGAAGGAGATCGGCTACAACAACGCCGAAGAGGCGGAAGATGGCGTCGAGGCCCTCAGCATGCTGAAACAGGCGAAATACGATTTCGTCGTCAGCGACATCAACATGCCCAACATGAACGGGTTCGAGCTGCTGAAGGCCATCAAGGAGGACGCGTCGCTCAAGCATCTGCCGGTGCTGATGGTGACGGCCGAGGCCCGCAAGGAGGACATCGTCCTGGCGGCGCAGAGCGGTGCGGCGGGCTACATCGTCAAGCCGTTCACCAAGGCCACGCTGGAAGAAAAAGTCCAGAAGATCATGCAGAAGCTGGCCGCTGCGGCCTGACGCTGGGGAGTCCACCATGCAGATGGAAGAACTGGCCAAACTGTCGCAGGGCAACGAGCCGCTGATGGTCTCGCCCGAGGTGTTCCAACAGATCGGCACGATCACCCGCGTGCTGCACGACACGATGCAGCAGCTGGGCGTGATGCCCAAGCTGCAGGTCGCCACCGATGGCCTGCCCGACGCGCGCAGCCGCCTGACCTACATCGCCAACAAAACCGCCGATGCCGCCAACAAGGTGCTGAACTCGGTCGACCAGGCCAAGGCCGAGCACGCCAAGATCACCGAGGCCGCCAACGCGATGGCCCAGGCGATCACCGCGGACCCGGTGCGGGCCGTGGCCTCGGGCGCGGTGCTGAACTTCGTCAAGGAGGTCGAGTCCTCGACGTCCAAGATCGACACCCACCTGACCGACATCATGCTGTCGCAGGACTTCCATGACCTGACCGGCCAGGTCGTCGCCAAGGTGGTGACGCTGGCCAATGATCTGGAGGATTCGCTGGTGAAGCTGCTGGTCTCGGTGGTGCCGCCGGAGCAGCGCGAAAAGGTCGACCCGAGCATCCTGCAGGGCCCGGTGGTGAATCCCGAAGGCCGCGCCGACGTGGTGACCAATCAGTCCGAAGTGGACGACCTGCTGGCCTCGCTGGGCTTCTGATCCGGAAACCCGCGGCAGCGAATGAAACCCGCGCCTGGCGCGGGTTTCTGCTTTCTGGGGGAATTGGAGGCCCTTCGAAGGCCAGGATTGAAATGGGGTTTTCTCGGGCGTTCCCCGGGGCAAGAAGACCGGCTGATTTCCGGCCTTTATCGGGCGAAGGCCCGAGCCTTTCCGGCCGAACAATGGCGGCGCTGCGGTATCAGGCCGTGGCCCCCACATGGCCGATCAAGACGCACAAGACCGCAACTTACCCGCCTCGCAGAAAAAGATCGAAAGGTCGCGCAAGGAGGGTCAACTGCCGCGCTCCCGGGACCTGCCGCATTTCGCGGTGATGGCCACAGGCGGCGCCTTGTTCGCGACCGCGACCCCCTACGCGGTCGACACCCTGCAGCGCATGGTGGAAGGCGCGCTGCGCTTCGACGCCGAGCAGCTGCGCGGCGCCGGCATGATGACCGAGCGCCTGTCCACGCTGACCTGGCAGGGCTTCATGTTGGGCCTGCCGGCGCTGCTGATCCTGGCGATCGCGGCGATCGCGGCGCATATCGCCTCGGGCGGCTGGAACTTCACGATGAAGCCGCTGACCCCGAAATTCACGCACCTGAACCCGATCAACGGCTTCGGCCGGCTGTTCCAGTGGCAGAACCTGACCACGGCGCTGAAGGCGGTGCTGCTGTCGCTGGTGCTGGGCGTGGTGGGCGCGATGGCGCTGAAGGACCGCATCGCCGGCTTCGTCGGGATCATGTCGGTGCCGCTGCCGTCGGCGCTGGCCTTCGCCGGCAAACAGCTGATGGGCGGTCTGGCGCTGCTGGGCCTGTGCCTGGCGCTGTTCGCCGTGATCGACGTGCCGCTGCAGCGCCATCTCTATCTGAAGCGCCTCAAAATGTCCCGCGAGGAGGCCAAGAACGAGCTCAAGGAAGCCGAAGGCAACCTCGAGATGAAGCACAAGATGCGCGCCAAGGCCCGCGAGCTGGTCAAGCGCCGCATGCTGGCCGCGGTGCCCAAGGCCGACCTCGTCGTCATGAACCCGACCCACTACGCGGTCGCGATCGCCTACGACGAGAGCAAGATGGGCGCCCCGCGCGTGGTCGCCAAGGGCCTGGACCTGCTGGCGTTCAAGATCCGCGACATCGCCAAGGACAACAAGGTGCCGGTGCTGCAGGCGCCGGCCCTGGCCCGTGCCCTGTACGCCCACGCCGAACTCGACCGCGAGATCCCCGGCGCGCTGTTCGGCGCGGTGGCGCAGGTGCTGGCCTACGTGTACCAGCTCAAGGCGGCGCTCAAGGGGCAGGGCATGGCGCCGAATGCGGCACCGGATCCGGCCGTGCCGGACGAGCTCGACCCGCACAAGAAGCCGGGCTGGACGCCGCCCGAGGACGAAGCGGACGACGCCTTCCCGGAGGGCAGTCCGGGCTGATGGCCCAGCGGGCGGCCGGGCCGGTGGCGACTGATCCGGCCGCGACCGAGCCAGCGGCGACCGATCCGGCGGCGACCGAGCCAGCGGCGGGCAGGACGGTGCCCCCTTTCCGCTCAGGCGCCTGCGCCCGCTCGGCATTCGCTTCAAGGGGGCACCGTCCTGCCCGCCGCCCCCCCACCAATGGCGCCGTTCGGGGGGGAAATCACCCGCTTATCCGGCTAAAGGCAGACCAGTACCCGCCGAACAATGGCGCAGCTCGACAGTCTCGTCGAGCCATCCATTGAACCCAGGCAGAAGGCAACCCCGATGAACGAGCTCATGGCCCGTTTGCAGAACCTCCTCGGACCCCGCGCCGCCATCGTGCAGGCACTCGGGGCACCGATCGCCATCATCATCATCCTGTCGATGATGGTGCTGCCGCTGCCCGCCTTCGCCCTCGACCTGTTCTTCACCTTCAACATCGCCATGTCCATCATGGTGATGCTGGTGGCCTCCCAGATGGTCAAGCCGCTCGACTTCGCGGCCTTCCCGACCGTCCTGCTCATCACCACCCTGCTGCGCCTGTCGCTCAACGTGGCCTCCACCCGCGTCGTCCTGCTCGAAGGCCACACCGGCGCCGCAGCCGCCGGCAAGGTCATCGAATCCTTCGGCCACTTCCTCATCGGCGGCAACTTCGCCGTCGGCCTGATCGTCTTCGCGATCCTGGTGGTCATCAACTTCATCGTCGTGACCAAGGGCGCCGAACGCATCGCCGAGGTCGGCGCACGCTTCACCCTCGACGCGATGCCCGGCAAGCAGATGGCCATCGACGCCGACCTGTCCGCCGGCCTGATCGACGAGAAGGAAGCCAAGCGCCGCCGCGCCGAACTCGGCGACGAAGCCGACTTCTTCGGCTCCATGGACGGCGCCTCCAAGTTCGTGCGCGGCGACGCCGTCGCCGGCATCCTGATCCTGTTCATCAACATCATCGGCGGCTTCGTCATCGGCGTGGCCCAGCACGGGCTGTCCGCCGGCCAGGCCGCCGACAGCTACATCCTGCTGGCCGTCGGCGACGCGCTCGTGGCCCAGATCCCGGCACTGCTGATCTCGGTGTCCTCGGCACTGGTGGTGTCGCGCGTGGGCAAGGACAAGGATGTGGGCCAGATGATCGGTTCGCAGGTGTTCGGCTCGACCAAGGCGGTGGCCATCACCGCCGGCGTGGTCTTCATCCTGGGTCTGATCCCGGGCATGCCGCACCTGGTGTTCCTGATGATCGCCGGCGCCATGGGCTACCTGGCCTATTGGCTGCGCACCAGGGAGCAGGCCAGGAAGGCCGCCGAGTCCAAGAAGCCCGCCGCCCCCGTGCCCGGCGCGCCCAACCCGGACGCCGAGGCCTCCTGGGACGACGTGCAGGCCGTGGACACGCTGGGCCTGGAAGTGGGCTACCGCCTGATCACGCTGGTGGACAAGTCGCGCGAAGGCGACCTGCTCAGCCGCATCAAGGGCGTGCGCCGCAAGTTCGCGCAGGACATCGGCTTCCTGCCCCCGTCGGTGCACATCCGCGACAACCTGGAGCTGCGCCCCAGCCAGTACCGCGTGACGCTGCGCGGCGCGGTGATCGGCGAGGCGGAGGCCTACCCAGGCATGTGGCTGGCGATCAACCCCGGTCACGCGACGCAGAAGCTGATCGGGACCCAGACGACGGATCCCGCCTTCGGACTCCCGGCGGTCTGGATCGAGGAGCGGCAGCGGGATATGGCGCAAATGGCGGGCTTTACCGTCGTTGATTGCGCGACCGTGGTGGCCACGCATCTCTCACACTTGCTGCAAGTTCACGCGGCCCGATTGTTGGGCCGGGTGGAAACCCAGCAGCTGGTGGATCACCTCACCAAGCAAGCGCCTCAACTCATCGAAGACGTGATTCCGAAGATGGTCAATGTCGCCGCCCTGCGACGAGTCCTCCAGTTCCTGCTGGAGGAGGGCGTGCACATCCGCGACATGCGTTCCATCGTGGAAAGCCTGGCGGAGAACGCCACGCAGACCTCGGACCCGGCCGAGCTGGCCCGTCGCATCCGCATCCACATCGCTCCGGCGATCGTGCAGCAGATCTACGGTCCGTCTCGCGAACTGGATGTCATCGCCCTCGATCCGGAGCTGGAGCGTCTGGTCACGCAGGCCCTGCACTCGCCTCACGGCGCGGCGCTGGATCCGGGCGTGGCGGACACGCTTGCGCGGAGTGCCGCCCAGACCGCGCAGTCCCAAGAGGATCGCGGTTTGCCCGCCTGTCTGCTGGTGCCTGACCTGATCCGCGCGCCCCTGGCCCGACTGCTCAAGCGCGCTGCGCCGCGGCTGAAGGTCCTGGGACACAGCGAGATTCCTGAAACGCACACGATCCGCATCGGCTCCATCATCGGAGGCACGGCATGAACGTCAAACGCTTTACCGCCCGCAGTTCCCGCGAAGCCATGGCCCTGGTCCGCCAGGCCTTTGGAGACGACGCGGTCGTGCTCTCGAACAAGCCGTGCCCGGAAGGGGTGGAAGTGCTCGCGATGGCGCCGGAAGGCATGTCGCAGATCGAGCGCGTGGCCGCCCAGGCGCCGCGGGCCGCGCAGGCCCAGCGCCAGCAGCCGGCCGCCCAGCCGCAGCGCCAGGAGGCGCAGCCGCGCCAGGCGCTCAAGCAGCGTCTGGCCGGTTCGCCGCAGCCGCAGCAGCAGCGCGCGGAGCCGGGCTTCGGCGGCTCGCATGCCGGATCCAATGCAGGCTTGAATTCGGGCTCGATTGGTGACGACGTGAACGCGATGGCGATGAGCACGCTGTCCTTCCAGGACTACGTGCGCGAGCGCATGCTCAAGCGCCGCGCGGCCGAGATGAACGGCCAGCCCGACCCGCTGATGGACGAGCCGGCGCAGCCGGCGTTCTCGGCGGCGCAGATGGAGTCGGTGGCCTCGATGGCGGCGCAGCGCGACCAGCGCGCGCGTGCCGCGATGCAGACCCTGGGCGCGCGCCGCGTGGACGAGCGCGCCCATGAACCCGCGCCGGCACCCGCGCCGCGCGTCGTGCCGCCGGTGCTGCGCGACGAGATCCGCATGCAGCAGCCGGTGCAGGACCTGGGCGGTATTGGCGGAGGTTTTGGCGGCATGGGCGGCCATCCGCTGAACGACATGCCGTCGTCGCGCCGCGAGCAGGAGATGATGACCGAGCTGCGCGCGATGAAGGGCATGATCGAAGAGCGCTTCGGTGCGCTGGCCTTCATGGAGAAGCTGCAGCGCCAGCCGGCGCAGGCGCGGCTGACGCAGAAGCTGCTGGACGCCGGGTTCTCGCCGGCGCTGGTGCGCAAGCTGGTTGAGGGCCTGCCGGCCCAGATGACCGAGGAATCGGAATCCCACGCGTGGGCGGCCAACGTGCTGTCGCGCAACGTGCAGACGGCCGAGCAGATGGCGCCGCTGGAGGACCAGGGGGGCGTGTTCGCGATGATCGGGTCGACGGGCGTGGGCAAGACCACGACGACGGCCAAGATCGCGGCGGCCTTCGCGACCAAATACGGCGCGAGCCAGCTGGGTCTGATCACGCTGGATGCCTACCGGATCGGCGCCCACGAGCAGCTGCGCGCGTACGGCCGCATCCTGGGCGTGCCGGTGCACACGGCGCATGACCGCGCGTCGCTGGAAGACCTGCTGGAGCTGCTGGCGGGCAAGAAGATGGTGCTGATCGACACGGCTGGCACGGCGCAGCGCGACAGCCGCACCGCGGAGCTGCTGGAGATGCTGGCTCACAAGAGCATCAAGCGCATCCTGGTGGTGAACGCGGCGCAGCAGGGCGAGACGATCGAGGACGTGGTCGGTGCCTGGCGCGGCGCGCAAGCGCAGGGCGTGATCCTGTCCAAGCTGGACGAGGCGGTGAAACTGGCCCCGGCGCTGGACACGGTGATCCGTCACAAGCTGCGGGTGCTGGGCGTGACCAATGGTCAACGCGTGCCGGAAGACTGGCATCGCCTGTCGTCGCAGGCGCTGGTGCAGCGCGCGCTGCGCAGCCACGGCCAGTCGGCCTGGCGGATGGACTCGTCGGACGTGAATCTGATCTTCACGGCGGGCTCGGTCGGCCCTTCAGGCGGCGCGGCGTCGCCCATGGGACTGAACTGAACAGCCGGCCCTCACCCACCCGCAAGTGGGCGAGGAGTAAGAGCCGGACGTCGTAGTAAACCCCTCGCCCCAGCGGGGAGAGGGAGGGGAGAGGGGGATCTCCCGCCGGCTACGGTGCCATTCGCGCCGCTCATTTGCCAAATCACTGCTGAAGTTCTAGAAAAGGGGAAGGGCTCGGGCTCTTCCCTTTCGTCGTTGGCGTGCGCGTTCGCGCGATATTCATCTAGCTGACGCCGTCATGAATGAAGACTCCGAGGTCGCGGGGCCTGGCGACGAGGGCAGGGGACCGGACGAGAAATGCGGGGTGTTTCCCCCTTTCAATTCCGCGTCGAAGGGGGGCCCCCGGGGCGAAACTTCCGGTAACGGCTCCGGCATTGCGGGTTCTTCCGATGGAGGAAAACGCGTCCGGGGCGGATAACGAAAGACGGACACAGAGCAGCCCAATGCGCGACTTCAGCAATGCTCCCAAGGATCAGGCCGATGGCCTGCGGCGCTTGTTCGCGACGGCCCGCGTGCGCGTGGTGCCGGTGGTGAGCAACCCGCATGTGATGGGCAGCGGCGCGCTGCTGGAAGGCATGTGCGCGGCGTTCAGCGAGCTGGGCCTGCACACGCTGGTGGTGGATGCCGGCGAGCAGGCCTCGGCGCCGTCCGACCTCGCTGCGGTCGACCTTGCCGCCTGCGTCGAGCCGCTGTCCGCGAAGGTCTCCTTCCTGGCCGCGCGCGGCCTGCCGCTGCGCTACATCAACGCCAATGGCTCGGCGGCGCAATTCCTCGAAGCCGTCACCGACGCCGCCCCGTTCGCCGACGTGGTGCTGCTGCACGCCAGCGCTGCCGAGCTCAGCCGGGTGCTGGTCTCGCGCGAGGTGCGTCCGGTGCTGCTGGCCGACACCGACGTGCAGAGCGTGACCTGCGCCTACGCCGGCATGAAATGGTTGACGCAGCGGGCGGGCCTGATGGTCTACAGCCTGCTGCTGGCCTGCAACCCGCAGCTGCGGCTGGCGGAGCGGATCGCGCAGCAGCTCTCGAGCTGCGGCGATGGCTTCCTCGGCGCGGTGCTGCGGGAGTGGGCCTGCCTGGATCCTCGCCAGCCGGTGAGCGCGCCCCTGACGCACGAGATGCGGCACATGGCGCGTGAATTGCTGCTGGCGTCGGTGCCTGGCGCCGCGCTGGACAGCGCCGCCGAGGCGATGCCGCTGCGTCCGCGGCCGATGTGGCAGCCCAAGGCCGGCCGCGCCCCGCAAGGCGTGACCCTGGCGGCGCATTGACGCGGATGGGAGACGAGACGATGTACACCGCCAAGGGACAACTCGACAACAACTCGCTGATCCGCCAGTACAGCCCGCTGGTGCGCCGTCTGGCGCATCAGATGATCGCGAAGCTGCCGGCCAACGTGGAGCTGGACGACCTGATCCAGGTCGGCCTGATCGGTCTGACGGATGCGCTGTCGCGTTTCGACACGGCGCAGGGCGTGCAGTTCGAGACCTTCGCGACGCAGCGCATCCGCGGCGCGATGCTGGACGAGCTGCGCGGCAGCGACTGGATGAGCCGGGGCAACCGGCGGCAGCAGCGCTCGATCGAGAGCGCGGTGCACAAGCTCGAGCAGAAGCTGGGCCGTCCGCCGCAGGAGTCGGAGATCGCGGCGGAGATGGGCATCACGCTGGCCGAGTACCAGGAGATGCTGGGCCGGGTGCGCGGGACGCAGCTGGTGTACCTGGAGGACATCTCCGGGGGCGACGACAGCGACGACTACCTGGACCGGCATGTCGGCGACGAGTCGGCGGATCCGATGTCGATGCTGCGGGATCACCGCATGCGCGAGGCGCTGGTGGAGGCGATCAAGAACCTGCCGGAGCGCGAGGGCTACGTCATGTCCATGTACTACGAACATGACATGAACCTGAAAGAGATTGCCGCGGTGCTGAAGGTGACCGAATCGAGGGTGTGCCAGCTGCACAGTCAAGCGATTGCACGGTTGCGCGTGAAGCTGCGCGACTGGTAAAAGGGCCCGAGACGGCCGCTGTCCCTGGTGGTCGAAGAACCATGAGGGGAGTGGCTGATGTGGGACTCGTGGCGCGGGCGCGCCGGGAAGGTGGCGCCTGAGGGGCCGGAGGGGCGGGCCGAGGGCGGTCCGCGCGAACCGGCGATGCCAGGCAGGACGGAGACGGTGGTCCGGGAGCTCTCGGGCGGTGTCTCCAAACTGGGCCGCGACGCGGCCGAGGTGCGCGGGCTGCTGGAGGACACGCAGAAGGTCGTGACCTCGCAGGCGCAGGCGATGCAGGCGCTGGGCGGCGAGCTCGAGCACGTGCGGCACGCGCAGGACGCGATCAATCAATCGACGAACCAGACCCGCGAGGCGGTGGATCGCGCGCGCGCGGCGCTGGCCGGGGTGGGCGACGAGGTCGGCGGGATCGTGGCGACGCTGCGGCAGGTGAGCGACGCGGCGTCCGAGATCACGAAGATCGCGTTGCAGACGCGGCTGGTGGCGTTCAACGCGTCGGTGGAGGCCAAGCGCGCGGGCGAGGCCGGGCGCGGCTTCGGGGTCGTGGCCGATGCGGTGAAGGACCTGGCGGCGCAGGTGGAGGCCTCGTCCAAAGCGATCATGGGCACGGTGGGGACGCTGGACACGCGGATCGAGAGCTTCAGCCGCGAGCTGCGGGCCGACGGCTCGGGCGGGGCGGGGCAGAGCAAGATCCATCAGGCGTTCTCGGACGTGGAGGTCGATGTCGACCTGATCGCCAAGTCCGCGCGGGAGAGCCAGACGACGACGCAGCAACTGGCGGAGCGCTCGGGCGAACTGGGGACGGAGATCCAGCAGGCGATGCGCAAGCTGGAGGCGGCATTCGCGTGCAGCGACCGTTTCCTGCGGCTGAGCGAGCAGATGATCGAGCAGATCGCCTCGAGCGGCGTCGAGGTCGAGGACTCGCCCTACATCCAGGCGGTGCAGGAGGCGGCTGGGGAGATTTCGCGGCTGCTGGAGCGCGCGGTGCGGGAGAAGCGGATCGATCTGCCGTCGCTGTTCGACGAGCAATACCAGCCGATCGCCGGGACGGATCCGCAGCAATTCACGACGAGATTCACGCAGATCGCGGACCAGCTGTTTCCGGAGGTCCAGGAGCGGGTGCTGTCGTTCTCGAACAAGGTGGTGTTCTGCATCGCGGTGGACCGCAACGGGTATGTCGCGACGCACAACAAGCGCTACTGCCAGCCGCAGCGGCAGGGGGATACGGCGTGGAACACGGCGAACAGCCGGTATCGGCGGATCTTCAATGACCGCACGGGGCTGGCTTCAGCGCGGAATCAACGCCCCTTCCTTTTGCAAACCTACCGCCGGGACATGGGCGGCGGGAATTTCGTGCTGCTCAAGGAGGCGTCCGCCCCAGTCACCGTTGCCGGGAGGCATTGGGGTGGGGTGAGGTTGGCGTTTGGGTTCTGAGCATTGAGCCGACCCGCACGAGGGACTCGACTGATGAATTGAAGTGTTCCGGCCTCCGGCTTCCCACTGCAATGGTGGGAGCGGAGGCCGATTTGCGTTGATGCGCGGCGCACTTCATTCAATTGATCAATTCTGGTCTCGCCATGAAATTGACTTGTTTAAGGGAGCTAAATGCCCGAATTCAAGTCATGACATCGATTTTCGGTCTGCCTAGACTGGAAGCCTCAATTAGCGAACCGATAGCGCTGCTATCAATGTCCGGCGAAACGCAGGACTGATTGAGTTGCACGGCATTTACGGCACGGATCCCCGTGCCGGACGAGCCGGCACGCGTCTCCGTGCCTATATTGAAGGTAATTGAGTTGTCTGGACAGCCCCTGGATCAGATTGAATTTCAGTTGGATCCGGGGGCTTGCCGCATCACCAAGCTGCCAGACCGGGTTTGGCTGTTTGGCGGGCTCAAACTGGGGCGTCAAAAGATCCTTACTTGCGACAAGCGGCTTCATGCCGTCTTTGGGAGGGCAGCGTGAAAATCTCCGCTACTCCCCTTTTTCAACGCCTGCGGAAGCGGACACCATTTTCCCGTTATGAACTCGAACTTCTGATAGTCACGGCGTGCGCCCGCTACAAGACCCATCACATCGCCAAGCGGCATGGGCGTGGAACCCGGGAGATTGCGCAACCGCGCAGTGAGGTGAAATACATCCAGCGGATCGCGATGGAACTGGAGATGAACCGGCTGCAGATTCACGATGCCGCCAAGGCGTATCGGCAGGGATATTCGATCCTGGATCATGCCCGGCCCCATGCGGAAGGGCGTTATCTATTGAAGATGGACTTCAAGGACTTCTTTCCCAGTATTGGTATCGGGGCAGTCACACACCGGCTTGCCATGGAAACGGAATACTCGGAAGTGGAGCGCTGGATCCTCGGCAGGATTCTTACGAAATTCGACTCACAAAGCGGCCGGTTCCATCTTGCGATCGGGGCCCCGAGTTCTCCGCTGGTCTCAAACTTTGTGCTTCATGAATTTGATTCCGTGATCGACAAGTTTTGTTCCAGCCGAGGGGTGCGATACACCCGATATGCAGACGACTTGGCCTTTTCGACCATGGAGCGCGATGTATTGCGAACAGTCGAGGTGCAAGTGAAAGATGAACTGAGCCGACTGTCGTATCTTGGGCTGACGGTCAATGAGGAGAAGACGGTGCATGTCTCAAGGAAGCACCGGCGATCACTGGTCGGGCTGACATTGACGAACGAAGGGGAGGCCTCCGTGGGGCGGCGAATGAAGCGTGAATTTCGACTGCTATTGCACAAGGCGTCGACCGGAAATCTCCCTGCGGACCAGTATGCCACCTTACGCGGGCGTTTGGCATTTGCGCATGCTATTGATGGCGACGCGGTTCAAATGCTCTTGAAGCGCTACGGTTTTAATAATATCTGCGAGGTTCAATCAACGGAAACCAGTAGGTGCGACTAGAGACTTCAGTAGGGAGGGCTGGGGTCGCTAGAGGTTTGAGTCATTTTCGGTTTGCGGCAGGGGGTCAATAATTGCTCTCAGGTGCTCAAAACACTCGATGTGACGCGCCGCCAGAGGGCGGTGTCTCGTTTTCCCGATTTTTGGGCGAGATGGACTTCTCCGCGAGGAAAGTCGCACGTTCACGTCGCGTGTTTTGACATCTCGCCCACCCTCTGTATTTGATGCTTTGGATGGGTATCCCTCAACTGCTGTTAATTGAAGCAACCTGATCATGTTGACCGAAGAGTTTATGGACGCTGTCGCAAGGGGCGGCACCGCCATCTCCGAGCAGCTTGCCAAGCAGAAGCACGAAATGGAATTGGAGAAGCGCGAGTCAGGTGATGACACCCCGCGCGTTCCGCTCCTCGAGCGCAAGCCGCTCGAAACCTCCAGCGATGAAACCCTCGAGGTGCTTCGCGTCGCGGCCGGAAACCCCTATCGCTACGAATCGCCCCAGCCTGGCCGCGGCCATGCACGACCGCTCGTGCTCCGCCGCTCAACTTCGGTCGGCGAAGCGATGGCCAATGTGCGCAATCGCCTGACCTATATCACCGCGCTGGTGCAGGAGTTTGACGTCCCCATGGAAGTCCGCCTCGGCCCCCACAGTCATCTGCGCGATGTGGTCGTCGATCTGATTCACGAGGCGACCAGCTTCTATTCGGTGGTCGAGATGGCGGCTATTCAGGAGAACAGCTACCAGCTTCAAAGCTGCGCGCAGTCGAAGTAATGGGGGCTCCCAGACCTTTCTTCATACCAAAGAGCCATCCGCGTCCGAAGAGACGACGAATCCGGCTGCGAAGAGAAAACGAGTGCCCACGCGGGAGCGTGAGGCACTCGTTTCATTTTGGGGCGGAAGAAAAATCAGCGCGTTTGAGAATCCTTGCTTGATGAGTGCTTCGGGCGCATGACCAGGCGTTTCGCCTGAGCATCGAGTTCCGAGCTGTGATAGAGGTCCAGGCACTTCAGAAGGTTGAATTGCTGGCCTGGAGATTCGGCTTCGGCGAGCGGGTTTCGATAGTCTCTCGCTAGGAAGCGATCGACGAGCTGCTTCATTGCGTCAGGCGCATGGTCCAGGTCGTATTCGGTCCAATCGCGCAGCGCGCTGACGGTACTTGCAGCGTCAGACGCGGCTGCTGAATTTTGCCGATATGCCGTCGCCACGCAAGTGGCGAGAACCATATCCTTATAGTTTTGAAGATGAGTCCGCAAGGGCGCTTGAGGAGCGCTCGTCCGCGGAGTTTGCGGCTGGGCCAGTGCAGAGATCGACGACAGTAAAACTGCGCTGAGTAGCGAGCGAATGGCGATCACGGGAGCCTCCAAAGGTTGATGCGGTCGGTTCGGCAATTCGCACCCGGTTTGTTGAAATAACGAACCTTACGAAAGCGATCTGCGATACGCACATGACTTTCGTCGCCTTTTTGTGGTTCCCGAATGTGGTTTGGACGCCTTGAGTGATTTGCCCATCGAGCCCGTGCGTGAAGAGTTGCGACATTCAAGTCATTTTTAATAGCAACTTCCTGATGTCTGTTGGTAATTTGAAGTCAACTTCTGATTCGAATGATCTGCTTGGACCGCTGTATCGCCTTGACGAACGGCAAGCGAAAATCTCTGTCGGCATGTTTTTGCCTACTTCTTTGGGATCCCCTGCCTTGGGTATGCAATTGAAGTCGAAGTCAGTCTTCGATAAGCTGGCGCAGATTCTTGAGGTGACTTTAAGGGTGTTGCTCGTCCCTTCCCAGTGGATCTGCCGGGAGGATTTGTAGTAATGGATGAGCTATTAGGTGAGACGAGCCATCATGGAACCGCTGATCAAGAGTGTTTTCTTCTACTTTTTACCCGGGCTCATGGCCGCCGGCCCATATTGGGCCATCTGGCCCATTCGTCGCAGCCTGATTGATGTGATCGCTGCTGTCGCTGGCTCGGCCATGTGCGTGCAAGGACTCGCGCGTATTGCTTCGTCCTTCTGTGAGTCTTTCCTGGGTGGAACGATGATGTTTGGCCAGTGGGGTGAGGTTGCATCCATCGGCACTCTGAGCCTTATGGGAATTACTCTCGGGGTATTGCTGGGCCGCCATTGTGATCGCTGCGGGCCAAGTTATTATCCGTTTAGTCCAATTCCGGTCCGTTGAGATGTCGTGAGGACATGCAAGCAGGTTCCAAAGCTGAATGGCTCGCTGCTTTGGAGTTTTTGATGATTATTCGAGTGCTGGAGAGATGAGTAATGGAATTTGTTGATTCAGTCAAGGCGCTGATGCACTTCTTGCTGCCGGGGATGATGTTTGCCATTTCCTATTGGATTGGTTGGCCCGTTGCGCGTAGTTCCGGTGATTACATCGCCACGCTGGCATATTTTGTTTTGCTCATGCAAGCCTTTGGTGATATCGCTGCGGAAATATGCCGACTGTTTTCGAACTCCAATTGGATCTTCGGAGCCTACGGGGCTGACTGCAAGATGGTGGCCTTGTGTGGCTGTGGCTTGGTCATCGGCATTTGGGTGGGACGGTTCTGCAAAGGCAGGACCGATTTGGGGTATGACTATTACCCTTGGTTTCTCGAGTTCCGATGAGTTGCAGGGCGCCGCCGATTGGATCTTCGCCCCAGCAAGATGGGCGCCGACGCATATTGGATGAACTGACCCGTTCGCCGCCGGCGACGTTGTCAACGTATCATGCCGCTACAGCACTCGGAATGAATCCACGGTCTGTCAGCGCTTTGATCACACCTCGCAGCAGCGTGCTATTGCTGAATCCGATCGTGTATTGACGCGCCTCGGGGCGTGTCGGCTGTAACATCCCATTGGCCAACAGTTTGCGGATCTGATACGTCCGCTGTTGGCCGGTCAACCCGGGCATGGCCTCGGCCAAGTCTGCGGATTTCACGACCTTCGCGCTGATCGCCACCTTCAGAATGCTTTCCTCCTGCGCCGTGATCAGTTGGCGTGCCCGCGCGTGAGACAAGGCCGGCAACAAAATCTCCGTGGTCAGAATCTGGTGGTCAGCCAAACGGTCCACCTTGTGCATTTCATCCCGGACGCCCGCCAGTACATAGGTACACCACGCTTCGAGCGCTTGGTCCGTTCCAGTATCCGCCCGAGACAGCATGTCGTAATACTTCTCCCGATCGGCGCAGAACACCGCGGCTGGGTTCAATAGACGTCCGCTTTCGGCGCTCACCCGAAAACCGTACTTGACCAGCAAGGCATACGTGAACAGGCGCACGACGCGTCCGTTGCCGTTGCCAAACGGGTGGATCCACGCAAAGCGGTGGTGCGCCAGCGCGACCTTCATCAGGTCGTACTTGCGCTGGTCCTCGCGGTTGACGAAGCCGACCAACTCCCGCATGAAGGCGCCGATCTGGACGGCCTCGGGAGGCGCATGTTCCGATTTCGCGATGCCCACGGTTCCGGTCCGGTAGGCGCCGGGCGTCTTGTCGCCTTCCCGCTGCAGACCGTCGACGGTCATCGCATGCAGTCCGCGCAAAAGGTGTTCGGTGATGGGGACCCCTGGCGCGACCGCGCTTTCGATCTCGTCCATGGCCAGTTCGATGTTGGCGATTTCTCGCAACGAATCTGCTTCTGGCCCCGGCCGACCCGCGCCGGAAGGTGCTGCGAACTTGGTCTCCACGTAGTCAGCCAGCGTCGTGTGGTTGCCCTCTATCCGGGCTGACGCCAAGCTCTCGAGGAGGTGGAACACCTGCTTGAGCTGAACGAACACTGTTGGATGCGTCGTCGCCCTGATCTCCAGTCGTCGCAAGTGCTCCAGATCCGTCAGCACGTCCAGCAGCGGCGATGAAAAGCTTGGATTCAGCAAGCGCAGCGGATGATCAACGAACGTCGCCATGATGTGTGGTGGAAGTGAAATCATGTCTGGTGATATGTTTAATGTATTTGGAAAATTCGTTTGCTGACAATGACTTGTCGACGTGTTGGTTGGTGAGGAAGTTGAATTCCGATCAAAGGACATGTTGAACAGCCGCTTCCCGCAAGTTGAATGAGCCGGGCGTCGGCGCCCGCTCCGTTCGGCCCTGGCGGTGATACAAGCGCATTCACCGCCTGTCCGCCTGCCCAGGCACCGCGCCTGCCGCCCCGTCGCCGATGCCCTTGATCTCTGCCCCGGACCCCTCCGACCCTCGCGCCGTCGACCTGCGCCGGATGAAGCTCGTCGCGCTGGGCTGCCTGCTCGCCTCGCTCGCGGGCCTGCTGCTGAGCCTGGCCATGGGCGCCGCCGGCCCCTGGGCCTGGCTCAAGGCCTTCTGCGAAGCCGCCGCCATCGGCGGCCTGGCCGACTGGTTCGCCGTCGTCGCGCTGTTCCGCCACCCGCTCGGCCTGCCCATCCCGCACACCGCGCTCATCCCCCAGGGCAAGCACCGCATCGCCGACAGCCTCGCGAGCTTCGTCCGCGACAACTTCCTCCATCCCGAGGTCCTGCTTCAGAAGCTCGAGATCCTCAACCCTGCCGAGCGCCTCGGCCAATGGCTGCGCGAGCCCGCCAACCTCGCGCAGCTCACCGGCTCGCTGCGCGCGATGGCCCTGGAGGCGCTCTCACTCCTCAACGAGCAGGCCGTGCGCCGCGCGCTCGGCGAGTTCCTCGTCGCGCGCGCGCTGTCCTGGAACGCCACCGGCACCGCCGCCTCGGTCCTGGACGTCATGACCCAGTCCGGCCGCCATCAGGACGTGCTCGATGGCGCGCTCGCCAAGCTGCGCGACTACCTCTCCACGCCCGAGGTGCGCGCGCTGGTCGCCGCGCGCCTGGTGAAGTTCTCGCGCGCCCAATGGCCCAAGGCGACCTCGCTGGTCGACACCATCGCCAACGTCGACAAGATGGCCGACAGCCTGTCCGACAAGCTCGCGCTGCAGTTGGTGGAGGAGGTCCAGACCGCGCTCTCGCAGCCCGACCATTCGGTCAGACGCCAGTTCGACGTCTGGATCCAGGAGTTCATCCAGCGCCTGCGCGAGGACCCCGGGTTCGCGCGCGAGGTCAACGCGCTGAAGGACCGCATCGTGCAGAGCGACGACGTCCGCGCCTATCTCGACGGCGTGTGGACCGAGGTGCGCGCGAGCGTCGACGCAGACCTGCGCCGCGACGACTCGGTGCTGGTGCGGCACGTGGACCGCTCGCTCGCGGCGCTGGGCGAGCGGCTGAGCAGCGACCCTGCGCTGGTGCAGGCGATCAACGAGCATGTGCTGTCGTCCGCCGAGCGGCTGGTCGGCGGCATGCGCGAGGGCGTCACGCGCCACATCGCCACCACCGTGAAGTCCTGGGACGACCGCAGCCTGGTGCGGCAGATCGAGCTCAGCGTCGGGCGCGACCTGCAGTTCATCCGCCTCAACGGCACGCTGGTGGGCGGCGTCATCGGCGTGCTGCTCTATGCGCTGACCTTGCTGGCGCAGCGCTAGGGTGTTGTTGAATCGGCAACGGATGTTGGATTCAGCATCGGGCTCACGTTCATGGCTGACGTCTTCCAGCATTTCTCGCCCCCTTCCTACTTAATCGAGTGAAAGGCGCAGCAAGACTTGGCTCCCCTCGGCTATCGAAGCCGGCGCCCTGCATGACGAGACTGGCCGCTTCCTCATTCGAGTGGCCAGCGGCCTCACGTCATGTCTCATCGACCCATTTCCGCCCCCGTCGCCCGTTCGCCGGAACGCGCCGATTCCATCTCCAGCCAGATCGCCCAAGCCGTGCCGCGCCGGCGTCGCGATGACGCCGACAGCGGTGCCGGCGAATCCTCCGATCCCGTCGAGCCGGCCGGCCCCGACCTTGCGTCGTCCGCCTCTCCCGGCGCAGCGGCTGGCGATGCCGGCCTCCCGATCGAGGAACGCTCCAGCTCGTGGCTCTGGGCCGGATTGGGCCTGCTGGGTATCGGCGTCGTGGCCGGCGGGACTAGCGGCGGCTCCGCGTCGGCCATGCCGGTGACGGTGGACCCGCCAGCACCCGACAGACCCAAGCCCGAAGACAAGCCCACGCCAACGCCCGAGCCGGAAGAGAAGCCGAAACCAACCCCGGAGCCCAAACCCGATCCAAAGCCCGATCCAAAGCCCGATCCCGCGCCGGATCCGAAACCAGACGCCAAGCCGGATCCAGTCCCCGATCCGAAACCAGACCCGACACCAGACCCGAAACCCGACCCCAAGCCCGACCCGAAGCCTGATCCGAAGCCTGATCCGAAGCCTGATCCGAAGCCTGATCCCGGACCGGATCCGAAACCCGATCCCAAGCCGGACCCCGACACCGACCCGCCCGCCGCGCCCGTGCTGGCGCTGATGAACGACACCGGCGTCAGCGGCTTCGACCGCGTGACCCGCGATGCGACCGTGCTCGTCTCGGGCCTGGAGGCGGGCGCGGCCTGGCACTACTCGCTCGACGGCGGCCAGAGCTGGCATCGCGGCAGGGACTCGGCCATCCCGGCGTCGGCCTTCACCCGGGACGGCGACTGGAACGTCCTCGTGCGCCAGACCGACACCGCCGGCAACGTCGGCGCCACCGGCGCGCTCGAGTTCAAGCTGCTGACCTCCGCCGCCAAACCGACGCTCCGGCTCGAGGAGGACACCGGCGCTTCCGTCTTCGCCGATCCGGCCGGCGTCTCGCTGCACGACGGCATCACGAGCGACGCCACCGTGCGGGTCGGCAACCTGCTCGCCGATGCGAAGTGGCAATACAGCATGGACGGCCTGTCCTGGTTCGAGGGCAGAAACGGCCGCGTCGAGCCCGGCTTCTTCGGCGACGACGACGGCGCCAAGGTCGTCCACGTGCGTCAGTTCGACAGCGCCGGCAACCTCAGCCAAACCGAGACCCTGCAGTTCATCCTCGACACGCACGCCGATGGCCCGGTGGCGGTCCGCCTCGTCAACGACAGCGGCGTGAGCAGCACCGACCGGCTCACCAACGACGCGCGGCTCGAGTTGACGCTGTCGCCCGGCAAGACCTTCAGCTACACCTTCGACACCGGGCACTTCGGCTCCGGCAGCGGCCCGAGCGACAACGTGGTGCCGATGCCCACCTACCTGCCCGACGGCGCCCGCTGGGTCGACCTGCGCGTGTACGACGGCGCAGGCAACGGCACGCTGCAGCGCTTCAACTTCACGCTGGACCGCACGGCGCCGTCCATGCTCGGCGCGAAGCTGCTCAACGACACCGGCGCCAGCGCCACAGACGGCGTCACGCAGGACGCGACGATCCAGGTGAGCGGCCTCACCGCGGGCAACCGCTGGCAGTACCGCATCGCGAGCCGGGGCGACACCTGGTTCGATGGGGACGATTCGATGCGGATCGAGAACTCGGCCTATGGCGGTGACGGCGTCAACTGGGTCGACATCGCGCAGATCGACGCCGCCGGCAACCGCAGCGAGCCCACCCGCGTGCGCTTCGAGCTCGACCGCGTCGTTCAGGCGCCGAAGCTGTGGTTGAAGAACGATAGCGGCGCCAGCGCCTCCGACTTCATCACCGCCGACGGCACGGTGGTCATCGGCGGCCTGGAGAACGGCGCGACCTGGTTGGCGGGATTCAATGGCCAGCAATACACCGGCACGGCCGCCGCCGGCGTCCATCCCACCGTGACGCCGTCGTCCAGCGATCAGTTCATCTTCGGTGCCCGTCAGACGGACCTTGCTGGCAACGAGAGCGCGCTGTCGACGCCCCTGCGCGCCTTCGTCACCACGAAGGAGGACGCCGACGCGCGTCAGCCGGCGCTGCGATCGGGTGAGGGGGCGCTGCTGAGCGGCACCGATCGCCAGGACGATTTCCTGGTCGAGATCGGCGCCAATATCCGGCTGGTCACCGTCACGAACTTCTCCAGCGAGCAACACGATGTCCTCGACCTGAGCCAGATCCTGACGCTCGGCGCCGGCCAGAAGATCGGGGACGCCGTGAGCAAGTGGAACCGGGGCAACGGGTGGCTGGGCGTCGAGCTCGCCATCACGGCCAACGGCGGAGACCGATACATGGTCGACCTGTGGAACCTGCCCGCCACCGACTCCATCTTCATCCGCACCGCCGACGGCCTGCACGTCCTCTGAGCCCGGGACGGGCATGACCCCCGTGGCGAGCGCCGGCGTCCTCTAGACTCCGGCGCTCGTTCCTGTCCGTTCATGCTTGTGGAGCCCCTCATGCCCCGATACGTCGCCTTCCTCCGCGGAGTCAGCCCGATGAACGCCAAGATGCCGGACCTCGTCCGCGCCTTCGAGGCCGCCGGCTTCACCCGCGTGAAGACCGTGATCTCCAGCGGCAACGTGGTGTTCGACCATGATGGCGCGCCGGTCGACGAACTCGAGCACCGCGCCGAGCAGGCGATGACGGACACGCTGGGCAAGAGCTTCGGCACCACGGTGCGGCCGGTCGAGCACCTGGTCCGCGTCGTCGACGCCGACGTGCACGCGGCCTTCGATCCGCCGGCCGGCGCCAAGCGCCTGATCACCTTCCTCAAGCGCCCGCACGAGGGCCAGGTCGAGCTGCCGCTGCGTGGCAACGACGCGGCCATCCTCCGACTCGACGGCGTGGAGGTGTTCAGCCACTACCTGCCCAACGAGCAGGGCCCGCTGTTCATGACCATGCTGGAGAAGACCTTCGGCAAGCAGATCACGACGCGCACCGTCGACACGGTGCGCAAGTGCATCAAGGCCTGACGGCCCGGCGATGACGCGGCCCGGGCCGCGGCTCAGGCCACGCAGGCCCGGTTCTTCCCGGTGCGTTTGGCCTCGTAGAGCGCCTCGTCGGCGCGGTCCAGCGCCTGCTCCAGGGTCTCGCCCATCCGCAGCAGCGTCACGCCGGCCGAGAACGTCACGAACACGTCGCGCCCCTCGTGCATGAACAGGCTGGCCGACAGCGAGCGCTGCAGCCGCAGCAGCACCGCCTGCGCCTCCTCGAGCGGCGCCTCCGGCAGGATCAGCACGAACTCCTCGCCGCCCCAGCGCCCGACCTTGTCGCCGGGCCGCAGCAGCCCCGACACCCGCGCCGCGAGCGCCTTCAGCGCCTCGTCGCCGGCCGCGTGGCCCAGGTTGTCGTTGAGCTTCTTGAAGTTGTCGATGTCCAGCAGCGCCAGCGCCAGCGGCTTGGGATCGCGCTCGAGCTTGGCGCGCTCGGTCTCGAAGGTCGCGATCAGGCCGCGCCGGTTGGCGACCTGCGTCAGCTGGTCGGTCTGGACTTCGCTGGAGAGCTTGCGCAGCTCGCCCTCGAGCTGCTCGACCCGCTCGGCCAGCTGCGTCGCGCGATCGTGCTCGTCGCGCAGGCGGCCCTGCGTGGTCTGTACCAGCGACTGCACGCTGCGGCTCTCCTCGACCATCTCGCGCACCACGCCGGCCAGGCTTTCCAATGAGTCCGCCTGCTCGATCACGGTGGCGTACTTGCCGACGCTGTCGCTGAAGCGGTCGGTGTGCTGACCGAGCTCGCCCAGTTCCTGCAGCATCCGGTTGATCAGGCCCTTGAGCGCGTCGCGGGCGCGGCTGCGCTCCTCGCGCAGGCTGTGCTGGCGCTCGCGCGTGTTGTGCAGCAGCTCGCTGACCGAGCGCACGCTGCGCGCCGTCAGCCCCTGCGCCAGCGTCTGGCCCATGGCCTCGCACTGGCCCTGCGCCCAGGAGTCGTCCTCGGCCAGGTCGGCCAGGCTGTCCGTCAGCTCGCCGCAGAGCTTGCCCAGCTCGTTGAACGCGTGATTGCGGTGGTCCAGCCAGCGCCGCGCCCGGATGCACAGCGCGTCCATCTGCGCGGCGCGCTCCGGCGTCGCGCCGTGGCGCACCAGCTCGGCATGGGCGACGCCGAGCTCGTCGATCAATTCCTTGGCGCGCGCGTCGTCCGAGGCCAGCGCGTGGCGCACGGTGCCGTTCAGATGCGTGCCGACCTCGGGCCAGGACTGCAGCCCCGGACCCGCCGGCGCCGCCCCGCCCATCAGGGTGTCGAGCGAACCGTAATGGCCGCCTTCGCCCGGGGCCACGGTCCCGGCGCCCGGCTCGGCCGGGGCCTGCGCGTTCTCCTCGTCGGTGAAGAACTGCGTCGGGGTGCCCGAGCGCTCCTCGTCCTCATGGCCGTCATGGTCCTGATCGCCGCCCGGTCCCGCGGGCGCCGCGTTCGGCGCCGCGGCGAGCGCGTCCAGCGGCCCCGGCTGCGTCTCCACGCGCGAGTCGCCGGTGTCACCATCCCAGCTCGCGACCAATTGCCGCAGCCGCAGCGTCAGCCGCTGCGGATCGCTGCGGTTGCTCTGCAGCACGCGCAGCACGCCGTCCTTCTTGCGCGCCAGCGTCCATTGCCGGCCGCCGCGCTCCAGGCCGCGCATCAGCTTCTCGACCAGCTGCGCCAGCTGCTCCGCCTGCGCGCCCGGCCCATGGGTCTGCTGCAGCGCCTCGAGCGCGCGCTGCAGCTCGTCCCAGCGGCCCTCGCGCATCTGCGCGGCATAGCCCTGGCGCTGCTGCGGATCCGGCACCGCCAGGCCCAGCAGCCGCGTGATCGAGGCCTGCGCGCGCTCCGGCAGCGCGCCACTCGCGGCCGCGCGCGCCGGCTCGCCGGCCTCCTGCGCATAGGCGCGGGCGTAGTTCTCGGGCGTGGGCTCCAGCTTGTCCAGCGCCAGCCGGCGCAGGGCCGCTTTTGCCAGGAGAGCGGGAGGCTGCTGCGGCATCGGTCGGGGCGTGGTGAAACGTGTCGGGGCGCTGCGGGTCGCGGCCAGGCCGCGTCAGCGCGTCGGAAGTTCGTCGCCGGCGTCGGACGTCGGCAGGATCCAGGGCGCCTTGCGCGGCAGCACCGTCTGCGCCAGCCAGCGCTCGAGCTCGTCGGGCGGCAGCGGCTTGCTGAACAGGAAGCCTTGCATCAGGCTGCAGTCCAGCCGGCGCAGCACCTCCATCTGGCGCAGCGTCTCGACGCCCTCGGCGATCACCTGCAGGCCCAGCGAGCGCGCCAGCGCGATGATGGCCGTGACCACCGCCGAGCTCTGCGGCGTGATGCCCAGGTCGCGCACGAAGCTGCGGTCGATCTTCACTTCGGAGATCGGCAGCGTCGTCAGATACGCCAGCGACGAGTAGCCGGTGCCGAAGTCGTCGATCGAGATCTCGACGCCAACCTCGTTGAGCCGGTGCAGCGACGGGATCACGCTCTGCAGGTCCTTCATCAGCCCGGTCTCGGTGATCTCGAGCTGGATCGCGCGGTGCGGCACGCCCCACTGGCTGACGAATTGATGGATGTGCTCGACCAGGTCCGAGCGCTCGAACAGGCGGTTGGGCAGGTTCACCGCGATCGATTCGCTGAAGCCGAAGTTCAGCTGCCAGACCTTGGCCTGGCGCGCGGCCTCGCGCAGCGCCCACTCGGACAGCGGCACGATCAGGCCGGTCTCCTCGGCCAGCGGGATGAACTCGCCCGGCGGCACCAGCGTGTTGCCGCGGCGCCAGCGCATCAGGGCCTCGGCGCCGACCATGCGGGCGGTGCGCACGTCGATCTTGGGCTGGTAGTGCAGTACCAGCTCGTCGCGCTCGATCGCCTTGTGCAGCGCGGATTCGAGTTCCAGTTTCTCGCGTCCGCGGCCCGCGAGCATCGGCGAATAGAGCGCCGATGCGTTGCGGCCCTGGTTCTTGACCGCGTACATCGCCACGTCGGCGTTGCGCAGCAGGTCGGCCATCGTCAGGCCGTCGCGCGGATAGAGCGCGATGCCGACCGACGCGGTCACGAAGCATTCCTGGCCGGCGATGAAGATGGGCTCGCGCAGCGCCTCCAGCACGCGGCCGGCGACGCGCTCGGCATCGCTCTCGTCGCCGACCTCGGGCAGCAGCGCGACGAACTCGTCGCCACCCAGCCGCCCCACGGCCTCCAGCGTCCGGTGCGAGCGCGTGCCGACCGACTCCAGCATGCCCTCCATCACCTGGTCACTGTGCCGCACGCAGCTGCGCAGCCGGCGTCCGACCTCCATCAGCAGGTCGTCGCCGGCGGCGTGGCCCAGCGTGTCGTTGATGACCTTGAAGCGGTCCAGGTCGATCAGCAGCAGGCCGACCTCATGGCCCATGCGGCGGCCGGCCTCGATCGCGCGCTCGGCGCGCCACATCAGCTGGCGGCGGTTGGGCAGGCCGGTCAGCGCGTCGAAGTTGGCCAGCTCGCGGATCCGGTCCTCCGCCATGCGCCGGTCGGTCACGTCCTGGATCACGCCGGTGTAGCCGCAGGCGTTGCCGTGCTCGTTGAACTCGGGCTCGGCCTCGATGTGGATGACGCGCTTGCGGCCGTCCAGCAGCGTGAAGGGGAGGTCGGTCACCAGCACCGAGTTGTGGGCGACGACGTCGCGCAGCAGCCGCATGAAGAGCAGCCGCTCCTCGCGCGGGACCATGCGCATCACGCCGATGAAGTCCAGCGGATCCGACGGGCCGCGGCCGAACACGCGCAGCGCCTCGTTGGCGAGCTTGAAGCCATGACCGGTCTGCCACTCGAAGCTGCCCATGCGGGCCAGGTCTTGCGCGCGCGCCAGCTTGGACTTGCTGCGCTCGAGCTCCTGGCGCGTGCGCGCGCTGCGCAGCATGTAGCGCAGCCGGCCGGCCAGCAGCCGCCACTGCGTGGACTTGACGAAGAAGTCGGTCGCGCCGGCCTGGTAGGCGCGGTTGATGGAGGCCTCGTCATCGAGGCCGGTCAGCATCAGGATGGGGGCGTTCTCGAAGCCGGGCAGCGCGCGCAGCCGCTCGCAGGTCTCGAAGCCGTCCAGGTCCGGCATCAGCGCGTCCAGCACGATGAGCTCGGGCGTCCACTGCGTCACCAGCTGCAGCGCCTGCTGCCCGCCGGTGAGCGCGGTGACCTCGAAGCCGTGCTCCTGCAGCGCGGCCTCGATCAGCATCAGGTTGACCGGGTCGTCGTCGACCAGCAGGACGCGTGGCCGCTCGATCAGATCGACTTCCTTCACGTCGCGGCTCATCGTGAGGATTGCACCAGTTGCTGCATCGCCAGCCGGGCGGCGGCGATGTCGTCCAGGACCGTGCGGATCAGGTCGGGCAGGCCCTCCTCACGGCCGGCGCGGGCCAGGGATTCGATCTCGGCGCAGCGCTGCGACAGCACCGCCGCGCCCAGGCTGGCCGCGGCCGACTTCAGCGTGTGCGCCACGTGGCGCAGGCCGTTGAGGTCGCGCGGCGCGTCGCGGCCTTGCGCGAGCACCTGCTCCTGTTGATCCAGCGATTTGAGGAAGGCCGCCACGACACGCTCCAGCAGATGGTTCACGCCCTCGGGGTCCAGCTCGCGCAGACGGGCGAGCGCCTGATCGTCCAGCACGGCGGGTTCGGGCTGCGTCCGGGAGGGCATGGTCGTGGGGTGGTCTGAGGACATCTTCTGATCATGGCGCCGCGCGGTGGTTCCACGCGGAGTTGCGGGGCCATTGTCGTTCACCGGGAGGATGGAAGCGCGCGAAAAAGGAGTCAATTCTGGTGTTCTTGGGGCCTCCGCTCGGGGTAAGTCCCGGGTTGGATGTCGCGCCGGCGCGTCCCTGGGGCCGTGAGGCGGTGGTGAATCCCCGGTGAGGGGGCGGTGAGGCCTACATACAATGGTCCGCATGAACAGGTTGGGGGAAGCCGCCGCTCGCCGTCGGCCATGGAAGGGCGCCGCGCTGGCCTTGGGGCTGGCCGTGGTGATCCTGCTCCTGCTGCTGGCGCTGAACATCGAACCGGCCGGCCCCGGCCTGGTCCTGACCGCCGTGACGGCGGGCGCGGCGCTGACGATCGTCGTGGCGGCGCTGACCTGGCATCTGGCCGTGCGGCTGGCGCGGGCGCAGTTCGGCGAGCTGCTGCGCGAGAGCCGCCAGCACGCCCAGTCGCTGACGCAGCTGC
Organism: Roseateles sp.; assembly: GCF_039595595.1. Lineage (GTDB taxonomy): Bacteria > Pseudomonadota > Gammaproteobacteria > Burkholderiales > Burkholderiaceae_C > Roseateles. Next base: position 97,627 of record NZ_JBCNLG010000009.1, read on the forward strand.
AGGCCGACTGGCTGTGGCAGACCGATGCGCAGCACCACCTGATCCGCTGGCAGGCGCCGCAGGGCGCGCCGGCCTCGAGCTGGGCCGGCACGCCGGTCAACGGCGCGGTGACGCAGCGGTTGTGGGAACGTTTCGACGCCGCGCAAGACGCCGTCACCGGCGAAGCCGTCGATGTGCGCCGGCGCGTCGAGCCGGGCCAATCCTTCGACCGGCTGCGCGTCGTCGACGCGCAGGGCCGCCGCTGGGAATTGCGCGCGCAGGCCACGACGGACGCGGCGGGCCGCTTCGCGGGCTACGTCGGCGCGGCGCGGGCGCTGGACGAGGCGCCGGCGCTGCTGGCCGCGCCGGACGCCGCCGCGCCGGGCGCGCTGCCGACCGACTGGCTCCAGGCCTTGCCCGGTCCCGCCTGGCTGCTGAGCGGTGACGCGGGCGCCTCGACGCGGCTGATCGATTTCAACGAGGCGGCCAGCCAGATGATGGGCGGCTCCGAGGCGCGCGGGCAGTCGTGGCGCGCCTGCGAGGAGCGCCTCCCCGAGGAGCTGCGCCAGGCGCTCGCGCAGCCGGACCTGCAGTCGGGCAGCGCCTGCGGCGCGTGGTGGCTGTGCCTGACGGCGCTGCCGCATGACGGCGGCATGCTGCTGAGCCTGTGGCCGCAGGGCGCGGTCGAGACGGTGCCCGCGGCGCTGGCGATGCAGGCGGCGGAGCAGGCGCGGGCGGACCAGGCCTCGTTCAGCTACACGGTGTCGCATGACCTGCGCGCGCCGCTGCGCGTGGTGGAGGGTTTCACCCGCATCCTCAAGGAGGACTACGGCAGATTGCTGGACCGCGCCGGCAACGACCACCTCGACCGCGTGCTGGGCGCGTCGGCGCGGATGCACAGCATGATCGACTCGCTGCTGGCGTTGTCGCACCTGTCGTCGCAGGCGCTGCGGCACGAGACCGTGGACCTGTCGCTGATGGCCTCGCAGGTGGTGGACGAGCTGCGCCGCGGCGCGCCGGCGCGCGAGGTCGATGCGCTGGTCCAGCCAGGGCTGCGGGTGCAGGGCGATCCGACGCTGCTGCGCATGGTGCTGGAGAACCTGATCGGCAATGCCTGGAAGTACAGCGGCAAGCGCGAGCAGGCGGTGATCCGCTTCGAGGCCGAGCAGCGCCAGGGCGAGCGCGTCTACGTCGTGACGGACAACGGCGCGGGCTTCGACATGCGGTTCGCGGACCGCCTGTTCGGCGTGTTCCAGCGGCTGCACAGCGCGAGCGATTTCCAGGGCACGGGTGTCGGGCTCGCGTCGGCGCGGCGCATCGTGCGCCGGCATGGCGGCGACATCTGGGCCGAGTCCGAAGTCGGGCAGGGCGCCCGCTTCTACTTCACGCTGCCGGGCTGATCGCCGCGGTGCGCCGGCTCGCCTGCGCGGGCGAGCGCTTCAGCCGCCGAGCGCGAGCTGCTCGACCGCCTCGACGACGCGGCGGGCCTGTTCCCCGAGATCGATCTTCTGCTCCGCGGCCATGCGTTCCAGGCGCGACAGCGCCTGCGCGCGCGTGAGCGAGTAGCGGTGCATGAGCACGCCCAGGGCCATGGCTTCGAGCATGCCGAGCGAGGCGGCCGCCTCGGCGACGGGCGCGGCGGGCGGCGCGGGCGCGGCGGCGGGCCGGTTGGCGAAGGCGGCCTCGACGGCGGGGACGATCTGGTGGATGTCCAGCGGCTTGACCAGATAGGCCAGGGCGCCGAGTTCCTTGACCTTGGCGACGGTGGCCTCGTCGGCGAAGGCGGACAGGAACATGAAGGGGATCTGCAGGTAGTCGCGCAGGTAGCCGGCGACGTCGAAGCCGGTCATGCCTTCCATGCGGATGTCGAGCAGCGCGAGGTCGGGGCGGTGCTGGCGGGCGATGAGGATGGCGTCGTCGCCGTTGTCGGCGTCGAGCACGTCATAGCCGGCCTGGGCCAGGCCGTGGGTCAGGGTGGCGAGCACCAGCCGGTCGTCGTCCACGACCAGGATGCGGCCCTTGCCGCTCGCGCCGCCGTCCTTGCTCACGCTATCCACGCTGCTCCCGAATCCAAGGCTCCCCGGAGGGTGACCGCGGATTGTCACCGAAATGCCGCGTGCGCAGGCGCAGGGCGGCAGGGTTTCGGGTGGTCACAAGGCCTCGAGCAACTGCACCCCCGGCGGCCACAGGCTGAGCTCGCACACGACCTGCTCGCCCTCCTGCGTCAGCCCGAGCAGCGCGCTGCGGCGCGGCAGCAGCGCCCGCACCAGTCCCAGGCCCGATACCCCGCCGCGCACCTGCGCCAGGTCGAAACCCGCCGGCAACTGCCCCTGGTTGAGGATGCGCAGCAGCACCTGCTCCGGATCGAAACGCAGCTCGCAGCGCACCGGCGCCTGGCCGCCATGCTTGAGCGCGTTGGTGAAGAGCTCGTTGAGCGTCAGCGCGATCGGGATCGCCTCGGCCTCCGGCAGGCCCCAGCGGTGCGACTGCTCGGCCATCGCGCCGTCGACCTCGACCAGGATCTCGCGCCCGAACATCCGCTGCACCGAGCCCATCACCGCCTCGACCACCTTGCGCAGCCGCAGCGGCCCCGACATGCCCACCTGCAGCCCGTAGACCTGCGCGATCGCCTGCACCTGGCCCACCGCCTCGTTGATCACGCCGCGCACCTCGGGCCGCCGCGCCGCGATCTGCTGCAGCAGACCCGCCACGCCCTGCAGGTTGTTCTTGATCCGGTGATGGACCTCGCGCACCAGCAGCTCGCGCTGCGCGATCGCGGCCTCCAGGCGCGCCGCCTCCTGCGCGCGCTGCTGCGTCACGTCGCTGGCGACCATCAGCAACTGCTCCGGCTCGAGCTCGCCGCTGGCATCGTTGACGCCCGCCAGGTGCAGCAGCCGCACGTCCCAGATCCGCGCCTGGCCGCGCACCGTCAACCGGTACTCGCGTTGCAGCACCTCGGTGCTCTGGAGCGCGAACTCCATGTCCGCGCGGATCGTCTCCACCTCCTGGCCGGCGCCGAACAGCGCTTCCAGGCTCGCGCCCAGAAGCTCTTCCTCGGGCCGGCCGGCCAGCGCGGCCGCCGCCTGGTTGATCTGCCGCACCTGCAGCGTGCGCGCGTCGTGCAGGCTGATGGCGATCGGCGCGGCTTCGATGATGCGGTGCAGCGAGGCCTGCGCCTGCAGGCTCTGCGCCTCGGCCTGGCGGCGGCGCTCGATGTCCAGCAGCGCGTAGGTGAGCTGGCGCGCGCCGTCCGGCCCCACCGTCGCCACCGCGTTGCCCACCACCCAGAACTCGCGGCCGTCGCGCGCCACGACCCGGCATTCGAAGGTCTCCGCCTGCCCTTCGGGCAGGTCGTCGAGGTAATGCGTCTGCCGGAACGGATGGTCCGGCGCGTCGGTCGCGACGCTGCTGATGGGCTGGCCGGCGAATTCGGGCAGGTCGCCGCCGAACATGCGGCGCGCGGACCGGTTCATCCATTCGATGCCCTCGCGGCCCACCGTCACGATGCCCACCAGCACCGAGTCCAGCACCGCGCGCTCGCGCTCCGTCTGCAGTTGCAGCGAGTGCTGCAGCAGCTCGTTGCGTTCCTGCGCCTGCTGGTGGTCGGTGATGTCGACGGTCAGCACCGAGGTCGTCTTCTGGCCCGAGGCGAGCTGGCCGATCTCGACCCGGGTCATCAGCCAGCGCAGGCCATGCTCGGGATGCCGCACCGCGTAGCGCGCCACCGCCGGCACGGCCTGCTTGAGCGCGAGTTGAAGCTTCTCGTACTCGGCGCGCGAGTCGGGCTCGACCATGTCGCGGTTGACGCCCTGCAGCGCGGGTGCGGGCTTGAGGCCGTCGGCGGCGGAGGCGGCGCTCGCGGGCGTGCCGTCGACGCCGGGCCGCGACCATCCGGCCTCGGGCTGGAAGGTCGCCAGGCCCACGCCCGCCGTGTCCATCAAGGTCTGCAGCTGCTGCTGCGCGAGCTCCAGGTCCTGCTCGGCGCTGCGGTCCTCGAGCATCACCAGTGTGCGCGGCCGCGTCCATGGGCCGCTGAGCCGCCGCGCGCGAACGCGGATCCAGCGGCGGCGGTCGCCCGGCGGCGCGAGCAGCGCGTTGCGCTGCGATTCCTGGCCGGATTCAGGGGCCTTTGCGTGCAGCAGCTCGCGCCACTCGGGCGGCAGCTCGTGCAGGCTGATCGGCATCTGCGGGTTCAGGCGGCGGCACAGCGCCGAGAACGCGGCGTTGAAGCGCAGCAGCAGGCCCTGGTCGTCGTGCATCAGCGCGGGCAGGGGGCACAGGTCCAGCCACTGGTCGATCTCGGATTGCATCCGGTCGGCGCGCTCGCGGGCGGCGAGCTCGGGGCTGTGGTCCTGCAGCAGCGCCAGGCCGAGGCCGCCTTCCAGCGGGTGCACCCAGGAATGCAGCAGGTGCTCGCGGCCCTGATCGTCGACGAGGCGGAGTTCCTGCGCCTTGCCGCTGGGGAGCAGGCGCTCGCCCTGGAGCGAGACCTCGCCCATCAGGGACTGCAGACGCGCGTTGGCGAGCAAGACCTGGCCCTTGGCGTCGAGCACGAAGGCCGGCCAGGATCCATCCCACAGGCCGGCGAGCAGGCCGGGCAACTCGAGCCCGCGTGCCGTCAGCAAGGCGCGCAGCGCGTCGAGATCAGGAGAGGCAAGGGGGAGTTGGGGCGACACGCCGCGAGTGTATGAGGCTGGGCGTGTCCCGGTCGCCGCACCTGGCGTTCACTCGAGCTGAGCGGCCTTTTCCAGCGCGCGCAGCACCGCGTGGTTGACTTCGTCGGGGCCGAGCATCAGCGAGTCCAGTGCATCGCGCACATCCAGGCCCGATTCGTTCTCGATCGCCTGCACCAGCTGCAGGTAGCCGTGATACGGCCCGGTCTTGTCGACCAGCGCCTGACGCACCCGCTCCGGCACCGGGATCGACTGCAGCAGCTTGTCGAAGGGCTGTTTCAGCATGTGGTCCAGCAGCGAGAACAGGCCGCAGATGAACATCTCGTCCCGGACCTCCGAGTCCGACATGCCCTTGGCCAGCTCTTCCATCACCAGGCCGCGGCGCAGCGCGCCGAACATCACCGGGCGCATCGCGTGGTCCTTGCTCGCCGTGGCCAGCAGCAGCGCCAGCCAGCGGCGCAGCCGCGCGTAGCCCAGCAGCATGATGGCGTGCCGGAAGGACGACACTTCCACCGACAGGCCGAAGGCCGCCGAATTCATGTAACGCAGCAGCTTGAACGCCAGGCTCGGGTCCCGCTTGAGCGTCTGCTCCAGCCGCTCGACATCCTCGCCCTGGTCGACGCGCGACATCAGCTCCACGATCACCTGCAGATCCGCCTGCGCGTCATTGCGCGCCACCGGCGCGGCCGGGGCCTCGAACTCGCCATGCACCGTCCAGCCCAGCACGCCGGCCGCGCCGGCGTCCAGCGCCTGCTTGAAATCCGCCGCGCTGCGCGCGCCCGACACCAGCACCGACTTGCCGGCCGGCAGCGGCCCGCCGCTCAGGTCCTGCAGGTCCAGCACCACCTGCTTGAAGCCGGCCGCGTCGGAGCGGCCCTTCAGCAGCGCGCCGCGCGCCTGCGCCTGGGCCGCGACTTCCGCGTCCGACAGCAGGAAGGCCGGCACCTCGATCTTCATGTTGCCCGGCAGCGCCGTCGCCAGCAGCCCCTTGAGCAGACCCTCGTGCGCCACGTTCAGCAGCACCGGCTTGGCGGGGAAGGCATCGGCCAGCGCCGCCAGCAACTCGCCCGCGGCCGGGGTCCCCTCCGGGCGAAGGGCGAATACCGTGACGCGGGTGGCCTCGATCTCGAGGGACTTGGAAACCAGGGGCGCGTACCCCAGGGCCACTTGGCCCAGCACGGCGTGTGTCGAGTTCATGCAGATCGGCGCATCAGGAGTTGATGTACTGGAACAGCGACATGCGCTGCACCATCGAGTAGGTCTTCAGCGCCGCATCGTAGCCCGTCTGCTGGTTCTGGAAATCGGAAATGCCCTGCGTCATGTCCAGATCCTCTGCGGCAGATTGCTCAGCCTGGTTGTAAACCTTCAGCGTCTGCAGCCGCGATTCCGATCCGTCCAGATTGTTCATCTGCTCGCCGACCTGGCTGCGCACATTGGTCAGGTTGCCCACCACCGCGTCCAGGTCGCGCAGGTTCATCAGGTTGTCCTGCGTGATCTCGGGGCCGGTGCGGCCGGTCTTCTTCAGCGATTCGATGGTGCGGTCCAGCACGTCGAAGACCTTCAGGTCGGCCGTCGACGGCTTGACCGTGAAGGTGTCGCCATCGGACGGCGCGCCGGCCACCGTCATGGCCATGCCGGCGAACTTGATGGTGTTGCCGGCGGCGTAGTTGTCGCTCGCGACCGGGACATGGCCTTGCGATTCATTGAAGACCGTATACGTCTGCGACGGCGCCGCGCCGCTGATGACGATGCTGTAGCTGTCGCCGGTGACCTGCGCCGGGTCGGTGACGCGGCCCGAGTCGATGTAGCCGGTCGAGGCCTTGCCCGTCAGCGCGTTGGGCGCCGGTCCGGTCACGAAGGTGCCGTTGCCCGAGCGCGCCTGCTCCCAGGCCATGCGGCCGTCGACGCTGAGCGGGTAGTTCTCCAGGTTGCCGGTGGTGACGTTGCCCGAGACGCCCTCGAAACCGACCCCGCCGCCCACGCGGTTGCCCGACGCGTCGCGCTGCACCGGGTTGTCCAGGAAGGGCACGCCCGAGGTGCCCTGGCCCGAGAACAGGTAGCCGCCCGCGCCGTCGCCGCGGTTGGCGATCGCCAGCAACTGGTCGCGCAGTCCCTGGATCTTGGTCGCCAGGCCCTGGCGCTCCGGATCGCTGTAGCTGGCGTTGCCGGCGGCCACCAGGGTCTCGCGGATCTGCTGCATGAGCTCGTTGGCGTCGCCCAGCGCGCTCTCGGCCAGCGTCATGCTGTTGCGGCTGGCGTCCAGCGCGCGCTGGCTGGCATCGACCTGGCCGATCGAGGTGCGCGCGCGTTCGGCCCGCGCCGCGCCGGTCGGGTCGTCGCTGGCCTTGTTGACGCGCTTGCCGGTGGTCAGGCGCTGCTGCGCGTCCTGCATCTCCTGCTGGCGGCGCTGCAGCGTCGAGATGCTGGCGTCGAACATGTTGGCGGTGGAGAGTCGCATGGCTCGGTCCCTCGGGGTTCAGATGGTCGGCAGCGCACGGGCGCGCTCAGCGCGACACGATGCTCAGCAATTGATCGAACAGGCTCTGCGCGGTCTGCAGCATCTTGGCGGAGGCCTGGTAGGCCTGCTGGAACTGCATCAGCCGCGCGGCTTCCTCGTCCAGGTTGACGCCGGCCTGGCTGGAGCGCGTCGTCTCGGCGTCGGAGGCGACCGAGGTCGAGACCTGCGCCAGGTAGTCCGCGCCCTGCACGCGCGAGCCGATGTCGGCCATCGACGCGGCGTAGGCCTCGTTGACGGTCTGGCCGCGCGTGAGCGTGCCGTTGGCCTGCAGCTGCTTGCCGACGAAGGGCTCGCTCTGCAGCGCCACGAAGGCCTTGGCGTTGCCGTTGTTGGTCGAGACCACCGCGTCCGAGACCTGCATCGCGATCTTGTCGCCCTCGCGCGGCACGCCGTTGAGCCGCAGCTCGAAGCCCAGGTCCACGCCGCCCGCCGGATCGTTGCCGATCGCGGTGCCGGCCTTCCAGACGCCGCTGACGCTGGTGTTGTCCGACAGCGTGATCGTGTAGTTGATGCTGTTGTCGGCGTTGACGGTGCCGAACTGCACCGTCGCCGGCTGCTTGCTCTTGTCGAACTTCTCGTTGACGGCGTACAGCGAATCGACGGTCGCCGTGCCCTTGTTGTTGACGTCGGCGGTGGCCACGATCGGCGCCGCGGCGGCCAGGCCGCTGGGGTCGTCCATCGCGCGCTTGAAGCTGCCTGCCGCGCCGGCCACCGGCTCCAGCAGGAAGCTGTCGCCCTGCTGCATGGTGCCGGTCATCGACAGGCTGACGCCGTAGGCCTGCTTGATCTGGTCGTTGCTCATGATCGTGGGCTGGCCGCCGGGGCGCACCGCGATCTGGTAGCTGTCGGGCGTGCCGGTCGGATCCGGCGTGACGGTGAAGGACAGCGCCGGCACCAGCGAGCCGTCGGTGACGGTGGCCGTGAGCTTGGCGTCGCCGCGGTTGGTCGAGGCGGGCAGCACGTTCGGATCGGCGATCGTGAACAGCGGGCCGCCGGCCTGCGCCTTCAGGTCGATGCCCAGCTTCTGCTGCTCGTTGATGCGGGTGGCCACGGCGGTCGCCATCTGGCCCAGCAGGTTGCGGGCGTCCTGCAGGTGCGTGTTCTGGTAGCGCAGCAGCGCCGTCAGCGAGCCGCCGGTCAGCGTGCTCTCGTCGAGCGCGCGCGTGCCGGCCGTGTCGCTGATCGAGAGCTGCCCGCGCGCGCCGTCATAGGGATCGGGCGTGACCGAGAGCTGCTGCGCCTGGCCGCCCAGCACCAGCACCTGGCCGCCGCCGATGAAGACACCGGTGGTGCCGTCACGGCTGTTGGGCACGGTGGTGACCTGCACGTACTGGCTGAGCTGCGAGATCAGCTGGTCGCGCTTGTCGAGCAGGTCGTTGGGCGTGTGGCTGCTGCCGGCCGAGCGCGCGATCTGGTCGTTGGCCGCGGCGATCTGCTTGGCCAGCTCGTTGACCTGCTTGACGTCGGCGTTCATGTCGCTGACGACACCCGACTGCAGGTCGGCCAGCTGCTGGCCGGCGCTCTGGAAGCGCGAGGCCAGCGCCTGCGCCTTGCCCAGCACCACCTGCCGCGCGGACGGGTCGGCCGGGCGGCTGGCCACGTCGACCAGCGCGTTCAGGAAGTCGTTGGCCGACTGGCCCAGGCCGTCCGAGCCGGTCGGGAACAGCTTCTCCAGCTGCCCGAGCTGGGCCTGCATGGTCGTGTCCATGAAGGCCTGCGACTTGGCGGCCGCGGCCTCGCGGGTCAGGAACTCGTTGTGGGAGCGGGTCACCGTCTCCACGTTGACGCCCTTGCCGAAGTAGCCCGCGCCGGTGAACTGGCCTTCCGGCGTCGTCAGCACCACCTCCTGGCGCGAATAGCCCGGCGTGTTGGCGTTGGCGATGTTCTGGCCGATGGTCTGCAGCGCCGCCTGGTTGGCGAACATGGCGCGCATGCCCAGCGACAGCAGCGGTGAGGTGCTCATGGGGGTCTCCTCGGTCCTTCGGCGTCAGCCCGTCGCCGCGCGATCAGGCCAGCGCGCGCTGCACGCGCATCGTGGTGTTGATCGTGCGCGCGAGCTTGGTCGCGTACTCGGGGTCGGTGGCGTAGCCGGCCTTCTGCAGGCCCTTGGCGAAGCCTTCGGCGCTGCCGGTGTTGGCCTTGGCCACGACATCGCGGTAGCGGTCGTTGCCGCTGATCAGCTTGGCGTAGTCCTTGAACGCCTCTTCATAGCTGCCGTAGGCGCGGAACTTGGCCATCACGCGCATCGGCTTGCCGTCGACGTATTCGGTGGTGGGCACCTCGGCGACCTTGCCCGTCCAGCTGCCGCCGGCCTTGATGCCGAAGACGTTGAAGCTGGTCGAGCCGTCCTTGTTCATGATCTCGCGCTTGCCCCAGCCGGACTCGTGCGCGGCCTGCGCGATCATGAAGCTGGCCGGGATGCCGGTGGAGGCCTGCGCGGCCTTGGCGGCGCCGTCGTGCTTGAGGATGAAATCCTGCACGTGCGGCTGCACGTTCTTGACCGCCAGCGCCGGCAACTGCTGGACCTTGGTGGCGTCCTTGGCACTGGGGAGCTCGCCGTCCTTGACGCCGAGCTGGCGCTGCAGGTGGCGCTCGATCGCCTGCGACAGGCCGCCGGGCAGGCCGGTCATCTTCGCCGCGTACTGCTGGTCCAGCATCTCGCCGCCCATCTGCGTCGCCGAGTTGTCCATCATGCCGCTGCTCATCGTGGCCTGGCGCATGCTCTTCATCACTTCCTGCATGAAGAGCGCCTCGAACTGGCGCGCGGTCTCCTTGACCGCGGCCTTGGGGTCGCGCGAGGCGGTCGACTTCAGCTGCTCGACGGAGCGCGTGTCCGAGGACAGTCCATTGCTGCCGAAGTTCGCCCCCATGCCGAGGGCGGTGCCGAGTGGGGTGGAGAGGGCCATGTCAGATCACCTCGAGCTCGGCGTTCAGGGCGCCGGCGCTCTTCATCGCCTGGAGGATCGCCAGCAGGTCCTGAGGCGTGGCGCCCAGCGTGTTCAGCGCCTTGACCACGTCATTGAGCCGCGCGCCGGCCGGCAGCTGGATCAGCGAGCCAGGGTCCTGCTTGATCGAGATGTCGGTCTTCTGCGTGACCGTGGTCTGGCCGCCTGACAGCGCATTGGGCTGGCTGACCTGCGGGGTGCTGGAGATGGTCACCGCCAGGTTGCCGTGCGCGACCGCGCAGGGCTGCAGCGTGACCGCCTGGTTCATGACGACCGAGCCGGTGCGGGCGTTGATCACGACGCGGGCGGCCGGGATCTCCTGGTCGAAGGCCAGGTTCTCCATGTCGGCCAGGAAGGCGACGCGGGCGTCCGGCGCCAGCGGCGCGCGCACGCGGATGACGCGGCCGTCCACCGCCATCGCGGTGCCTTCGCCCTTGGACTTGTTGATGGCCTTGGCGACGGCGCGCGCGGTGCCGAAATCGGAGCTGTTGAGGTCCAGTTGCAGCCACTCGTTCTGCTGCAGCGGCGTGGGCACGCTGCGCTCGACGAGCGCGCCGCCGGGGATGCGCCCTGCGCTCAGGTGGTTGATCTGGACCTTGGAGCCGCCCGCCGAGGCGCCCGCGCCGCCCACGATCAGGTTGCCCTGGGCGATCGCGTAGACCTGGCCGTCGGCGCCGCGCAGCGGCGTGGCGATCAGCGTGCCGCCGCGCAGGCTTTTGGCGTTGCCCATCGAGGAGACGACGACGTCCAGCGGCTGGCCGGGTTGCGCGAAGGGGGGAAGCTGGGCGGTGATCATGACCGCCGCGACATTGCGCGGTTGCATGGTCACGCCGGGCGGCAGCAGCACGCCGAATTGCTGCAGCATGGCCGTCATGCTCTGGCCCGTGAAGGGCGCCTGGGTGGTCTGGTCGCCGGTGCCGTCCAGGCCCACCACCAGGCCGTAGCCGGTCAGCGGGTTGGAACGCACGCCCTGCACGGCCGCGACCTCCTTGATGCGCGTGGCCTGCGCCGGCGTCGCCACCGACAGCAGGGCCATCAGCGCGAGCAGGCCAGGGGCCAGCAGGCGCAGGGCGCCTTCAGAGCTGCGGGAGAGGAAGCGGGGGAAGGTGGAGGGGTACATCTCGGTCACACGGTTGCCAGACTCGTGTGACCGATTGTGGGGAAACTTAAATGGGCGAAAGGTTCAAGAAGAAGCGGGATAGCCAGCCAATTCCATGGGCGTCGGCCACGGCGCCGCGGCCGCGCTGCTCGACCCGCACGTTGGCGATCGCCGTCGACGGGACGGTGTTGCCCTGGCGGATGGACTGCGGGTCGACCTGGCCGTAGAAGCGCAGCACGTCGACGTTGTTGTTCACCCCGACCTGCTTCTCGCCCGAGATCAGCAGGTGGCCGTTGGGCAGCACGCCGGTGACCACCGCGGTGATCGTCCCGGAGAAGTCGTTGGTGTTCTCGTTCGTGCCCTTGCCGGTGTTCTTGTTGGACGAGGTGCCCGCCACCTCCGCCCGCCCGTTGGCGAACGAATTCGGGCTGAAGCCCGGGATCGCGGTCACGCCGGCGCCGATGGCGCCGGTCTTGTCCAGTTCGCTGCTCGACTTCTGCGAGGCGCTGACCTTCTCGGTGATCTGCACGGTGACGATGTCGCCGACCAGGCGGGCGCGGTGATCCTCGAACAGCGGGCGGTAGTTGGCGTTCTGGTAGATCGCGCCGTTGTTGGCGGAGGCCGGGATCGGCTCGGGCATCTTCACGACCGGCGCGGGCTGCATGTCCACGCGCGGCTGCGGGTACATCGTGCCGCAGGCGCTGAGAACCAGCGCGGCGGCGGGAACACTGAGCCGGCTCGCCAGACGGGCAAGCGCTCGGGAAGAAGACGGGATCGATTGCATGACAACTCCTTGGATCGCGGACAACGGCGCGGGCCCTCGCATGGTCGCCGGGGCGGCCGTCGCCCGGTCGCTCGATCAGCAGGGCTCAGGCGGGTCAGATCTGCGACAGCTTCTGGAGCATCTGGTCGGTGGTCTGAATCGCCTTGGAATTCATTTCGTAGGCGCGCTGGGTCTGGATCATCTGCACGAGTTCCTCGACCACGTTGACGTTCGAGGTTTCGACGAAGCCCTGCTGCACCGTGCCCAGGCTGTTGGTGCCGGGGGCGCCGGTCTGCGGCGTGCCGGAGGCCACGGTCTCGGCGTACAGGTTGCCGCCCAGCGACTCCAGGCCCGGCGGGTTGATGAAGTTGGCCAGCTGCAGCTGGCCCAGCGTGGTGGGCGTGGCGCTGGCGGCGGTGGTGACGCTGACCGTGCCGTCCGCGCCGATGGTCAGCGACTTGGCGTCGGCCGGCACGATGATGCCGGGCAGCACCGTGTTGCCGTTGTTGGTGACGATCTGGCCGTTGGGGTCGAGCTGGAAGCTGCCGTCACGGGTGTACGCGGTGGTGCCGTCCGGCATCTGGACCTGGAAGAAGCCGTTGCCCTTGACGGCCACGTCCAGGTTGTTGGACGTCTGCGTCAGGCTGCCCTGCGAGTGGCTGCGCGAGGTCGCCACCGCGCGCGCGCCCAGCCCGACCTGCATGCCGGTGGGCAGCGTGGTCTGCTCGGTGTTGTTGGCGCCGGGCTGGCGCAGCGTCTGGTACATCAGGTCCTCGAAGACGGCGTGCGACTTCTTGTAGCCGTTGGTCGAGACGTTGGCGAGGTTGTGGGAAATGACGTCCAGCTGGGTCTGCTGGGCTTCCATGCCGGTCTTGGCGGTCCAGAGCGAACGAAGCATCGGGGACTCCTGATTCCTGTGCGGTGCGGGCGGATCCGTTCAGCGAACGGATCAGCTGTCGGACAGCAGCTTGGAGGCTGCCTGGCCGTGGGTCTGGGCGATCGAGAGCAGCTTCATCTGCTGCTCGAACTGGCGGGCGGCGGCGATCATGCCGACCATGGTCTCGACCGGGCTCACGTTGGAGCCCTCGAGCGCGCCCGACTGCAGCCGGGCATTGGGATCGGCGGGCAGCGGGTCGCCGCCGTCGGCGATGAACAGGCCGTCATCGCGCCGGGTGAAGCGGCCGTCCTCGGTCACCAGCTTGATCTTGCCGATGTTGACCGGGCGCTGGCCGTCGGCCTTGGCCACCACGGTGCCGTCGTCGCCGATCGAGATCGTCGAGTTGGGCGGCACCGTGATCGTGCCGCCGTCGCCCAGCACCTGCAGGCCGTTGCGCAGCCTCAGCACTCCGTCCTGGTCGACGTCCATCGAGCCAGCGCGGGTGTAGGCCTCGGTGCCATCCAGCGCCTGCACCGCCATCCACGCCTTGCCCTTCATGGCCACGTCCAGGTTGCGGTCGGTGGTCGACACCGGGCCCGCCGACAGGTCGTGGCCGGTGGTCGTCTCCAGCGCGAAGGCGCGGGTGGTGGCGCCGTCGCCGCGGATGGGCACCGCGCGGAAGGCCTGCAGCTCGGCCCGGAAGCCGTTGCTGTTGGCGTTGGCCAGGTTGTTGGAGAGCACGTCCTGGCGCGACATCGCCGCCTGGGCGCCGCTCATCGACAGGTAGATCATGCGGTCCATGGGAGGTCCTCAGCGCGGGGCGGAAACAGCGGGGGCGGTGCTCATGCCGGCGTCAGCGCAGGTTGACCAGCGTCTGCAGGACCTGGTCCTGCGTCTTGATGGTCTGCGCGTTGGCCTGGTAGACGCGCTGCGCGGTCACCATGTTCACGAGCTCGGAGGTCAGGTCGACGTTGGATTCCTCCAGCGCGCCCGGGGTCAGCGAACCCAGGTTGCCGTCGCCCGGCACGCCCACGACCGGATCGCCCGAGGCGTTGGTGCGCGCCCACAGGTTGCCGCCCAGCGGCTGCAGGCCCTGCGGATTGCGAAAGTTCGCCAGCTCGACCTGGCCGGCCGGCTTGGATTCGCCGTTCGAGTAGCGGGCGGTGACGATGCCGTTGTCCTCGATCTTGATGCCCACCAGCTGGCCCGGCGCGTAGCCGTCCTGCTTCAGGTCGGTGACGGCGAAGTTGGAGCCGTTCTCGGTGGCCGAGCGCAGGTCCAGCTTGATGCCCTGCACCGACGGATCGGACGGGTCGGCGGGCGGCGAGGGGATGGGCAGCGTCGGGGCGCCCTGCGAGTTCACGCCGGCGGGGATCTTCAGGTTCAGGAATTCGCTCGGGCCGGGCGAGACGGGCTTGCCGCCGGTGGGCAGGAAGGTCATCTGCGTGAACGGCGTCAGCGGATTGCCCGAGGGCTTGCCGTCGTCGGTCTCGATCGGGTTGCCCTTGGAGTCGAACTGCACCGCCGAGCCGTTGGCCGTCAGGTAGACGTTCCAGACGGTGTTGCCGTTGGCGTCGTCGTTGTTGGCGCGCTGGTAGTACATGGTCAGCGCGATCGGCTGGCCCTTGGCGTCGTAGACGGTCATCGACGTGGCGTTGTTGTACGTCGTCGGGTCGTTCAGCGTCAGGCCGGTCTTGTCGATCTTGGCCGAGTTCGGGTCCGCCGGATCGGTCAGGTCGTAGGCGGCGGTCGGGCCGGCGCGGGAGTCCAGGTTGAACTCCATGTTGATGTTGCCGGTGGTCTTGGGGTCGATGCCGCCGGTGGGCAGCTTCAGCGCCTGGGCCAGGCCGGGCTGGATCACGCCGTTGGCATCGGCGGGGTAACCCTGCAGCTTGAGCTGGCTGTTGTTGACGATGAAGCCGTCCTTGTCGACCTTGAACTGGCCGTTGCGGGTGTAGGTCGTGGGGTTCTTGCCGTCGCTGACCTGGAAGAAGCCCGCGCCGTTGACGGCCAGATCCATCGGGTTCTCGGTGATCGAGATGTTGCCCTGCGTGAACTGCTGGGCCACGGTCTGGATCTGCACCCCGATGCCGATCTGGTTGGTGCCCGCGCCGTTCAGCGCCGAGGCGTACAGGTCCGCGAACTCGGCCCGCGACGACTTCGCGCCGTAGGTCTGCGCGTTGGCGATGTTGTTGCCGATGACCTCCAGGTTCTTGCTGGAGGCGTTCAGTCCGGAGAGGCCTTGTTGGAAGCTCATGGGGATGTCCTTGGGCGGTTCGGTCGGGGGCGGTTGGGAGATGCCGGGATCAGCCCAGCGCGCGGACCTTGTCGTAGTCGACCAGGCCGGAATTCTTCAGATCGAGTTGCAGCGTCGCGCCGGTGGTGTTCACGGCGCGCACCGTGTCGCGCATCAGCGTCGTGGCGGTGACGGCGTTGCCGGACTTGGTCGCGGTGACGCGGAAGGTCAGGTTGGCGGTTTCGCTCGCCTTGGAGGCATCCCAGGTGTAGCTCTGGCTGCCGCCCTTCATCTTGCCCAGGTCCTGCGTCGAGATCACCGCGCCGGCGCCGTTGAGCACCTCCAGCTTGACGGTGTCGGCGGCGTCGGCCAGGTCGAAGTTCATCGTCGCCTTGCCGTCGGCCACCGTGACCTTGTTGCCGGGGACGGTGACGTCGCGGCCGACCAGGCTGACGCTCTGCAGCGCCTGCATCTGCTGGAACTGGCTGGACAGGCTCTGGATGCTGTTGTTCAGCGTTCCGACGCCGGTCACCGTCTGGATCTGCGCGAGCTGGGTCGTGACCTGCGCGTTGTCCATCGGGTTCATCGGGTCCTGGTTCTGCATCTGCGCCACCAGCAGCTTCAGGAAGCGGTCCTGGGTGTCGGCGGCGCCGCTGCTCTGGGCGGCCGAGCTCGTCGAGGTCTTGTTGGTGCTCGAGTTGACGTTCAGCGAGGTGTAGTCCATGACGGGCCTTCCGGTCGGTTCGTTCTATGAAGCGCCGGGCCTCAGCCCTGGCCCATCTGCAAAGTCTTGAGCAGCAGCGACTTGGCGGTGCCCATGACCTCGAGGTTGTTCTGGTACGAGCGCGAGGCCGAGATCATGTTGACCATCTCCTCCACGCTGTTGACGTTGCTGTAGGTGACGTAGCCGTCGGCGTCGGCCAGTTGATGGCTGGGGTCGTGGACGCGGCGGCCCGGGGTCTGGTTCTCCTGCACGCCCACCACCTGCACGCCGACGTCGGTCTGGTCGGTGCCGTTCTGCGCCAGCACGCTCTGGAACACCACCTGGCGCGCCTTGTAGGCCTGGCCGTCGGGGCCGGCCACGGTGTCGGCGTTGGCCATGTTGCTGGCGACCGCGTTCAGGCGCTGGCTCTGCGCGCTCACCGCGCTGCCGCTGATATGGAAGATGCTGAACATCGACATGACGGGCTCCTTGATTCAGCGCGCGGCGTCAGGCGGCGTTGGGCGACTTCATCGCATCCAGCATGGTGCGGATGGAGCCGTTCAGGAAACGCAGCGAGGCCTCGTACTTCACCGTGTTGTCGGCGAAGCTGGCGCGCTCGCGGTCCATGTCGACGGTGTTGCTGTCCATGCTGGTCATGGCGCTGAGGCTGCTCTGCAGCGCGCTTTGGGTGCGCTGCGTGAGGGTCTGGTTGGAATCGGTCCCGGCGGCGGGGGAGGTCGCCGCGCGCAGCGCCTTGGCGAAATCCATGTCCTTGGACTGGTAGCCCGGGGTGTCGGCGTTGGCGATGTTGCTGGCGAGCAGGCGCTGACGCTCGGCCCGCAGGGTCAGCGCCTGGGCCTGGAAATTCATCGCGTCGGTCAGTCTGTTCATCATGGCGATCTCCTTCGGGGACCGGTCCGGCGGGCGGGAGCCACGGCCGTTTGTTCACGTTCGGGCATTGTGGGCAGCGGCCCGGAAAACATGAGCGCGATAAGACGGGTGATCCGGGCGCATTTCCAAGCCAATGGCGCGGCCTGGATCCGTACAGTTGCGCCTCATGCCGACAAGCTGCCCCCACTCTCATGCCGGTGCCCCGCTGGCGCTGCCCGCCCTGCTGGCGGGCGCGCTGCTGGCCGTGTGGATGATGTTCGGGTGGCTGGACGTGGCGCAGGCGCAGACCGTTCAGGTCGCAGCCGCCTCGCAGACGTCGACGGGCGAACCCAATGGCTCCGGGCTGGGCGCGCTCGACGCGACGCTGGAGGACCGGCTGCAGACGCTGGCCATGGCTGGCGCGCGCCAGGTGGCGCCGAATCAGGCCCGCGTCGAGGTGGAACTGGGCCGGCTGGACCCGCGCCTGCGCCTGGCGCCCTGCGCGCAGATCCAGCCTTATCTGCCGCCTGGATCGAAGATGTGGGGCCGCACGCGGCTGGGCCTGCGCTGCCTGGCCGGCGTGACGAAGTGGAATGTCACGCTGCCGCTGACGATCAAGGTCTACGGACCGGCCTATGTCGCGGCATCTGACCTTCCTGCGGGCACGGTCCTGACTCAAGATCACCTGCGTCTGGCCGAAGTCGATATTGCCGGCGAGGCCGGCGCCATCTATACACAAGCGGACGGCTGGGTCGGACGCCATCTGGCCAAGCCGGTCGCGGCCGGCGAGGCCCTGCGCTCCGCCGACCTGAAGCTGCGCCAATGGGTGCAGCCGGGCGACCGGGTGCAGGTCATGGCGACCGGGGACGGCTATGCCATCGCCGGCGAAGGCCAGGCGATGGGCGTCGGGCTGGAAGGCCAGGATGTCCGGGTGCGCTTCGACAATGGCCGCATGGTCACCGGGCGTACGATCGGTGAACGTCGCGTGGAGGTGGTACTGTGAGCACTGTTTTCGCGCGATCTGTCGAATTTGTGAAGCGCGCCCCTCAAGTTCCGCCCAGGCGGGTCGATAAGCCCGTTATTGGAAGGGGTCCGGCAGTCCACGGGCCCATGGAGATTTGCCATGAAGATCGGTAACAACGCTGACCTGAACGCCTACTCGAAAGTGGGCGGCACTGCTTCGGGCGCCGTCGACGGCGGCTCGAAGGCCGCCAAGCCGGGCGGCGCCAAGGCCTCGGAGGCCGCCGGCGCCACCGTCGAGCTGTCGAGCACGGCGAGCAGCCTGATTTCGGGCACCACGTCCGATGACGGCAGCTTCGACGCGGAAAAGGTGGCGCGCATCGCCAGCGCGATCGAGAAGGGCGAGTTCAAGATCAACGCCGACGCGATCGCCGACAAGCTGATCGCCAACGCGAGCGAGATGCTCGGCCGGGCCCAGCAGTCGTCGCACTGACGCTCGATCGCAAGAATCTCAGCTGACGCGCCCACACCCAACGGTTTTCCGGTGATGCCATGACTGCCACGCCCCTGACCACGACCGCCGCCGACCTGGAGCAACCGCTGCAGGACGTCGAAAGCTGCCTCAACCTGCTGGGCGAGGCGCTGCATCGGCGCGATTCGCAGGCGATCGAACTGCACGCCGCGGCGCTGCACGCCGCGCTGGCGCGGGCGATCGAGCAGTTCAGCGCGGCCGCGCGCACCGGTTCGGTGCCGGCGGTGCTGCGGACCCGGCTGATGCAGGCGGGCGGCCGCGTCGCCGCGCAGCGCGAGTCGCTGGCCCGCGCCACCGCGGCGCTGGACCGGGCCATCGACGTGCTGATGCCCGGCGAGCCGTCGGGCCTGTACGGCGCCTCCGGCAAGAACGAGCGCAAGTCGGCGCTGGGCGGATCGATCCAGGCCTGAGCCGGATCCCCTCCCGAAAGAAGAAGGCCACGCGATGCGTGGCCTTTTTCATGGCCTGGACCGTCCCGGCGGCGCGAGCGGCCTCAGACCGGCGTGCGCGTCGCCTTGCGCCGCAGGCAATCCAGGTAGGCGTGACCGTCCGGCGGCAGGCCGCTGCGCTGCGAGCTCCAGATCATCTCGCCCAGGCATTCCATCGCCTCGTGATGCGCCTCGTGCAGCGACTGCCGGCGCGCCGCCAGCAGGTCCAGCGCCTGGCGCACGCCGGTGGGCTGGTCGATCTGATGCTGCTCGATCAGGCTCAGGTGCATCGACAGATGCAGGAACGGATTGGTGCGGCCGTCCTCCACCGTGTAGACGGCCGCCAGCGCCGCGTCCTCGTCGGCGAGCTCGTCGTGATACTCCGGATGCTGCGTGATCCAGTCCGAGGCGATCGCCTCCATCGGCGTGAGCGGCAGCCCGTCGCGCTGCTTGCGGTAGGTCTGGCAGAAGAAGCGCCGGACCTCGAGTTGGGAAGGGGCAAACATAGGGGCGCGATTGTCGCCGGGGCGCTCAGGCCTTGCCCGGCTGGGGCTGATCGGACGGAACGGGCGCCGACCCGGGCGCCTGGTGAGGCTCCTGCCAGGGCTGGGTCCTGCGGCCGTCCGCCAGTTCCCGGCGCTCCGCTGCCAGCCGCTCCTCCAGCTGTTCGCGGCCGCGCTTGGACATCGCGATCAGCGTGTCCAGGTCGCCGCGGTGTGGTCGCATTTCCTCGGTCTGCTCGACGGTATGACGCCGGAAGCGCCACGCCATCTGCCGCGCCGCGTGGCGCTCCCAGCCGAGCTGCTCCAGCACGGAGCGCGCGCTCATCAGCGCCGAGTCCAGCGTCTCGCGCTCGATCAGTTCCACGCCGAGTTCGCGCAGCGCGTAGTAGTGCTGCACGTTGCGCGCCCGCGCGACGATGGTCAGGTGCGGGAAGTGCTGGCGCGCGATCTCGGCGATCTTGACGCTGTGGTTGAAGTCGTCCACCGCGAGCACCAGCACATGGGCGCGCTCGGCGCCGGCGATGCGCAGCAGCTCCAGCCGCGTCGCGTCGCCCCAGAACACCCGCCAGCCGAAGCGCCGCAGCGACTCGACCGTGTCGGCGTCGTGGTCCAGCACCGTGGCCGGGATGCCGTTGGCGAACAGCATCCGCCCGATGATCTGCCCGTAGCGGCCGAAGCCCGCGATGATCACCGCGGATTCCTGCTGCTCCTTGAGCTCGTGCGGCGAGCGGCGCTCCACCTGCCCGGCGCGCCGCTGCGCCCAGGCCAGCAGCGCCGGGGTCAGCGCCAGCGACAGCGCCACCGCCGCCACCAGCACCGAGCGCTGCGCGGCGTCGAGCAGCGTGGCCTGCTCCGCCAACTGGAACACGACGAAGCCGAATTCACCGCCCTGGGCCAGCAGGATCACGAAGACCGCGCGCTCCGGCCTGGGCAGACCCATCAGCCGGCCCAGCACCGCCAGCACCACGCCCTTGCACAGCCACAGCGCCGCCAGCAGGCCGAGCACGGCGAAGGGCTTGTGCCACAGCACGCTCAGGTCCAGGCCCATGCCCACCGCGATGAAGAACATGCCCAGCAGCAGTCCTTTGAAGGGCTCCAGGTCGGCCTCGAGGGCGCGGCGGTATTCGCTCTCGGCCAGCAGCACGCCGGCCGCGAACGCGCCCAGCGCCATCGACAGTCCCACCTTCTGCATCAGCATCGCCGCGGCCAGCACCAGCAGCAGCGAGGCGGCAGTGAAGATCTCCGGCGTGCCGCTGCGCGCGATCCAGCGCAGCAGCGGACGCAGCAGCAGGCGCCCGCCGAGCACGATCAGCACCAGCGCGCCCAGCGCCAGCCAGATCCGTCCGCCCGAGTGGCCGCCGGCGGGCCGCCCCTGGCTGGCCAGGATGGGCACCAGCGCCAGCACCGGGATGGCGGCGATGTCCTGCAGCAGCGCCACGCTGATGACGCTCTGGCCGGCGCGGGTGTTGCCCAGGTTCTTCTCGCTGAGCGTGGCCAGCGCCACCGCCGTGGACGACATCGCCAGGCCCAGCGCCGCGATCACCGCGGCGTGCCAGTCGGCGTCGAGGAAGAACGAGGGGATCAGCAGCAGCGCCGCGCAGCCCAGCATCTGCGCCGAGCCCCAGCCGAAGATCGGCCGGCGCATCGCCCACAGCCGCTTGGGCTCGAGCTCCAGGCCGACCAGGAACATCATCAGCACGACGCCGAATTCACCGACCTCCAGCACCGTCGCGGGCTGGCTGATCAGGCCCAGCACCTGCGGCCCGAGCAGCACGCCGGCCACCAGGTAGCCCAGGATCGAGCCCAGCTTCAGTCCGCGGGCGAGCGGCACCGCCAGCACCGCCGCGGCCAGCAGCACGAGGGGCGTCAGCAGCCAGTTGCCATGAGAGGCTTCCATCAGACCGGCGCTCCTTCCTCGCGCACCGGGCGCTCGTCGTCGGGGACCGCCTCCTGGGCGGGCTCGGGCTGGCGCTCGCACCACTCGGGCAGCGCGCGCAGGCCTTCGAGGAAGGCCTGGGCATGGGCCTGGACCTGCTCGGCCGAGGCCTTCTGCGCGCCATGCAGCACCAGCGGCGGCAGGAAGCGCATGCCGCACAGCGCGGCGGTCTGCGCGTAGGGCAGCAGGAAATCGCCGACCGGATGGCGGTTGTAGCCGCCGGGGCTGTAGGAGTGCGCGCTGCCGCCGGTCGAGGTGACCAGCCACAGGTCCTTGCCGTGCAGCGCGTGCCCGGTCTGGCCGTAGGCGAAGCCCACGCTCAGCACCTCGTCGACCCACAGCTTCATCAGCGCCGGCATGCCGTACCAGTGCATCGGATGCAGCCACACCAGCAGTTCGGCGTCGCGCAGCGCCTCCTGCTCCGCGTGGGTGTCGATCGCGTAATCGGGATAGAGCGCGTAGAGGTCGCGCACGCGGACGTTGGGCGTCCCGTGGGCGGCGGACAGCATCGCCCGCGTGACGCGGGAATGCGCAAGGTCCGGATGCGCGGACAGGATCAGGATGGACGGGGGAGCGCTCATGGCGGCGGATTTTGCGGTATCGCATAACATCCCGCGCACCTCATCGAGGAGAGGAGACGCCATGCCGGTGATCCTGGTCGCCAATCCGAAGGGCGGGGTTGGCAAGAGCACGCTCGCGAGCAACATCGCGGGCTTCCTGGCCCATCGGGGCCTGGCGGCCATGCTGGGCGACATCGACCGCCAGCAGTCGTCGGCGCGCTGGCTGGCGCAGCGGCCTGCGGCGTTGCCGCTGATCCGGGGCTGGGAGCTGGCCTCGGCCGAGCAGTTGCGCACGCCCAAGGGCGTGTCGCACGCGGTGCTGGACACGCCGGCCGGCCTGCGCGGCAAGCGCCTGACGCAGGCGTTGAAGGTGGCGGACCGGGTGGTCGTGCCCCTGCAGCCCAGCCTGTTTGACATCCAGGCGACATACGACTTCATCCGCGAGCTGCAAGATGCCGTCCACGCTCGCGACAAGCCCGGCGCGGCGCCCGAGATCGGCCTGGTGGCCATGCGGGTGCGCGAGGGGACGCTGTCGCAGCAGCAATTGCACCAGTTCATCGAGCAGCTCGGGCTGCCGTTGCTGGCCGAGCTGCGCGACACCCAGAACTACGTGCAGCTGGCCGCCCGCGGCCTGACGCTCTGGGACATCGCCCCGGGCCGGGTGGCGCGCGATCTGGAGCAATGGCAAGGGCTGTGCGCCTGGCTGGAACGGTCGACCCCGGTCGGCAAGGAGTGATCCGTCCGCTTCCGCCCCGGCGCCTGACGACTTCAACAGGACAGGAGATCGGGATGCGGATGTTCGAGAAGCTGGAAGACCTCACCCCCCTGGTGGGGCAGGAGATCGGCGTGTCCGGCTGGATCGCGGTGGATCAGCCGCGGATCCAGGCCTTCGCGGACGCGACCGAGGACCAGCAGTGGATCCACACGGACCCCCGGCGCGCCGCGCAGGGCCCCTTTGGCACCACCATCGCGCACGGCTTCCTGACGCTGAGCCTGCTGCCGCGCTTCTACGAGACCGCCTTTCGGGTGAATGAAGTCCGGATGGGGATCAATTACGGACTCGACCGGGTGCGCTTCCCGGCGCCGGTGCCGGTGGGCAGCCGCCTGCGCGGGCGCTTCGTGCTCAAGCGCCTGGAGGCGATCGAGGGGGGCGTCCAGATGATGGTGGAGGTCACCGTCGAGTCGGAGGCCGGCGGCAAGCCGGTCTGCATCGCCGAATCGCTGACCCGTCAATACCGCTGAGCGCGCGCCCGGCGGGGCGTCCGCTCATCGCCCTGCGCGATCGTTTTGATCAGTTCCCCTGCTTCATTTATCCAGCGACACGCCGGAGAAATAGCCTTTTCGGGCTGTTACTTCGATGTGCGAATACAAAATTCTGGGTTTGCCAATAGAACTTTCCGCTGGTAGCGACGCCACCGTAAGGGGGAGTGCCCGGTCCAAGGCGCGCGCCTATGATCGCGCCCTGGTTCAAGAAGTCATTTGGGACGGTGGCAGGGCCTGCTTCGTCCAACCCATCCAAGGAGACACGCCCGTGAGGGTTTTGCTGATCGACGACCACCCGCTGATCCTGGCCGCGCTCCAGACTGTGATTCAAGGTCTGGGAGAGGACGTGCAGGTCCTGGGTGCCGACAGCGCGGCTCAGGCGCGGGATACGCTCAAGTCGCGCCAGGATTTCGATCTGGTGCTGCTGGATCTGAATCTGGGCGATGCCAGCGGCTTCGACGTGCTGGAGGAATTCCGCGCGCAATACCCGTCGCTGCCCGTCGTGGTGATTTCCGCGTCCGACCGCGCCAGCGACGTGATCCGGGCGATCGACCAGGGCGCGATGGGCTTCATTCCCAAGCGCACCGGCAATGACGTGCTGGCGCAGGCGCTGAAGCTGGTGATGTCGGGCGGTATCTACGTGCCGCCGATGTCGCTGGGCTCCGACGCCCCCGAGCCGGAGCCGATCGTCGTCGCCGAGAGCGCGGCGCCGGTCAATGCCAAGCTGCACCAGGTCCAGGCGCTGGCCAGTCAGGCCGGCTACCAGACCACGGCGGGGCTGGAGAGCCTGCAACTGACACCGCGTCAGACCGACGTGCTGGCGCTGCTGCTGCAAGGCAAGCCCAACAAGATCATCGCCCGTGAACTGGGCGTGTCGGTCGAGACCATCAAGGACCACGTCGCCGCTGTGCTGAAGGCGCTGGGCGTCAGCTCGCGCACGCAGGCGGTGCTGGCGGTCGGCCAGATGGTCCAGCGTCAGCCGAACGCGGCGTTCACGACCTTCCGCTGATCCAGCGCCTGATGCTGGCGCTGTTGCTGGCGCTGTTCGCCGCCGCTCAGGACGGCGAGTAGGCCAGCCGCACGTAGATTGGCGCGAAGGCTTCCGCCTGCGTGATCTCGACCAGGCGCTCCCGCGACAGCTCCAGCATCGCGATGAAGGACACGACGAGCACCTGCGGCCCGCGGTCCAGTTCGAACAGATCCTCGAACTCCACGAAGCGCTGACCTTGCAGCCTTCGCAGCAGGTGCGACATGTACTCGCGCACCGACAGCTGCTCGCGCGAGATCTTGTGGTGCTGATTGAGCTTGGCGCGCCGCATCAGTTCGGCCCAGGCGGCGCGCAGGTCGTCGACGTTGACGTCCGGCAGCCGCGGCGCCAGCGACTGCTCGATGTGGATCTGCGCGCGCAGGAAGTCGCGGCCCAGCACCGGCATCTGGTCCAGCCGCAGCGCGGCCTGCTTCATCTGCTCGTACTCGAGCAGCCGTCTCACCAGTTCCGCGCGCGGGTCCTCGGGCTCGGCGCCGTCATCGCTCTTCTTGGGCGGCAGCAGCATCCGCGACTTGATCTCGATGAGCATCGCGGCCATCAGCAGGTACTCGCTCGCCAGCTCGAGGTTGTGCTTGCGCAACTGCTCGACGTAGCTGAGGTACTGCTTGGTGACCTCGGCCAGCGGGATGTCCAGGATGTTGAAGTTCTGCTTGCGGATCAGGTACAGCAGCAGGTCCAGCGGCCCCTGGAAGGCTTCCAGGAACACCTCCAGCG
Source organism: Roseateles sp. (assembly GCF_039595595.1). Taxonomy (GTDB): domain Bacteria; phylum Pseudomonadota; class Gammaproteobacteria; order Burkholderiales; family Burkholderiaceae_C; genus Roseateles. The sequence goes on from NZ_JBCNLG010000009.1 coordinate 122,234, forward strand.
CATCCGGCGGGATGTAGAGGTCCTGCGGCATGGCGAACAGCGGTTCGCCATACAGCCGCGCGACGGCGACGTTGTCCACCGCCTCGGGCGAAGAAGCGCTGCCGCCCTGATCCGCCGGGTCCTCCGGCAGCGTCAGGGCGGGATCGCGCGTGTCGTCGGCGTTGCTCACGCAGCGGGGCGACGGCAGGTGGTCGGCAGCGGCCGAGTCAGTCCGACTTGGTCTGGTAGACGTAGGGCTGCTGCGCGACGCGGGCGTCGTTGTAGCCGGCCTGGGCCTGGCGGTCCTGCTCGCGGTCCCACAGCAGCGCGCGGCCGGCGCGTTGCTCGGCTTCCAGCGTCGGCTTCTTGGCCTTCAGTTCATTGATGAACTGGGTGGCCTCGGATTCATATTTCTTCCAGAACAGCGGCATGGTCGTCTCTTGATCGGGGTTCGAAAACTGGGGTCGGATTCTAGGGGCCGCGCTCAGCGCACGCGCATGCCGGGCTGGGCGCCGGGGAAGGGCTCCAGCACGAAGATGCCGGGATGGGCCTTTTCGTCGGCGTGGCTGGCGGCCAGCACCATGCCCTCGGACAGGCCGAACTTCATCTTGCGCGGCGCCAGGTTGGCCACCATCACGGTGAGCTTGCCCTCGAGTTGCTCCGGCTGGTAGGCGCTGCGGATGCCGCTGAAGACATTGCGCAGCCGGCCCTCGCCGACGTCCAGCGTCAGGCGCAGCAGCTTGTCCGAGCCCTCGACCGTCTCCGCCTTCACGATCTTCGCGATGCGCAGGTCGACCTTGGCGAAGTCGTCGATCTTGATCTCGGGCGCGAGTTCCTCGCCGCCGGGCAGCACTTTGGGGGGGGCGGGCGGCTCGAACAGCGCCTCCAGCATCTTCGGGTCGACGCGCTGCATCAGATGCTCGTAGCCGCCGATCCTGTGCGCGCCCAGCGCGCGATCAGCGTCGGCGAAGCACATCGGCGCGACCTGCAGGAAGGTCTCGACCTTGGCGGCCAGCGCCGGCAGCACCGGCTTCAGATAGATCGTCAGCAGGCGGAAGGCCTCGATGCAGACGCTGCAGACGTCCTGCAGCACCTGGCCCTTGCCCTCGAGCTTGGCCAGCTCCCAGGGCTTGTTCTGGTCGACGTACTCGTTGACGCGGTCGGCCAGCAGCATGATCTCGCGCAGCGCCTTGCCGAACTCGCGGGTCTCGTACAGCTCGGCGATGGTCGCCTTGTGGGCGCGCAGCGCGTCCAGCAGCGTCAGGCCCTCGACGCCGACGTCCGCCGAGAGCTGCCCGTCGAAGCGCTTGGACAGGAAGCCCGCCGCGCGGCTGGCGATGTTGATGTACTTGCCCACCAGGTCCGAGTTGACGCGGGCGACGAAGTCCTCCGGATTGAAGTCCAGGTCCTCGACCTTGCCGTTGAGCTTGGCGGCCAGGTAGTAGCGCAGCCACTCGGGATTCATGCCGAGCGCCAGATACTTCAGCGGATCCAGGCCGGTGCCACGGCTCTTGGACATCTTCTCGCCGCCATTGACGGTCAGGAAGCCATGCACGTACACGTGGTTGGGCGTCTTGCGGCCGCTGAAGTGCAGCATCGCCGGCCAGAACAGCGTGTGGAAATACGTGATGTCCTTGCCGATGAAGTGGATCTGCTCGGTGGACGGGTCGGCCATGAAGGCGTCGAAGTCGCGTCCGATCTTGCCGAAGTAGTTCTTCAGCGAGGCCAGGTAGCCGATCGGCGCGTCCAGCCAGACGTAGAAGTACTTGCCCGGCGCATCCGGGATCTCGATGCCGAAGTAGGGCGCGTCGCGGCTGATGTCCCAGTCGCCCAGGCCGCCCTTGCCGTCCTCGTCCTTGGCGAACCACTCCTTGATCTTGTTGAGCACCTCCGGCTGCAGGCGGCCGGGGGTCTGGGTCCACTGCTCGAGGAACTCGACGCAGCGCGGGTCGGACAGCTTGAAGAAATAGTGCTCCGAGCTCTTCATCACCGGCGTCGCGCCGGTCAGCACCGAGAACGGGTTCTTCAGCTCGGTCGGCGTGTAGACCGCGCCGCAGACCTCGCAGGAGTCGCCGTACTGGTCCTTGGCGCCGCACTTGGGGCATTCGCCCTTGATGAAGCGGTCGGGCAGGAACATCGACTTCTGCGGATCGAAGAACTGCTCGATCGTCTTCACCGAGATCAGCTCGTTGGCGCGCAGCGCCTTGTAGATCTCCTTGGACAGCTCGTGGTTCTCGGCGCCGTCGGTGGAGTGCCAGTTGTCGAAGCTGACGTGGAAGCCGTCCAGGTACTGCTTGCGGCCCGACGCGATGTCGGTGACGAACTGCTGCGGCGTCTTCCCGGCCTTCTCGGCCGCGATCATGATCGGCGCGCCGTGCGCGTCGTCGGCGCAGACGAAGTGCACTTCGCTGCCCATCATCCGCTGGAAGCGCACCCAGACGTCGGCCTGGGTGTACTCCATGACGTGGCCAATGTGGAAGTTCGCATTGGCGTACGGGAGGGCGGTGGTGACGAAGAGCTTGCGTGTCATGGCGCGATGTGGGCTGCGGTGGTCCCGGGCACGCCCGGCGCCTGGATAGGCGCGGCCGCGTGCGGGGGAGCCGGCGATTTTAGGCGTGCGCGGCGCGTGCCGCGTAGCGCTGGGCGAGCCATGAGCACAGGATCAGCTGCAGCTGGTGATAGAACATGATGGGCAGGACGATCACCCCCACCGCCGGGTGGGCGCCGAACAGCAGCTTGGCCATCGGCACGCCCGAGGCCAGCGTCTTCTTCGAGCCGCAGAAGACGGCGGCGATCTCGTCCTCGACCGGCAGCCCCATCGCGCGCGCGGCCAGGCGGCTCAGCACGATCACCGCGGCCAGCAGCAGCGCGGCGCCGAGCGCGGCCTTGACCAGCAGCTCCGCGCCATGGTCGCGCCACAGCCCCGAGGCCACCGAGTCGCTGAACGCCGACAGCACCAGCAGCACGATCACCCAGCGGTCGATCAGCGCGATGCGCGCCTTGTGGGCGGTGTAGAAGCGCAGCAGCAGCGGCCGCAGCAGCTGGCCCGCCACCAGCGGCAGCAGCAGCAGCTGGGTGAGCTTCCAGACCGCCTCGCCGAAGGGCAGCGTGGCGCCGCTGGTGCCGGCCATCAGCGCCACCAGCAGCGGCGTCAGCACGATGCCCAGCAGGCTGGAGGCGCTGGCGTTGAAGATGGCGGCGGGCACGTTGCCTTTGGCCAGCACCGTCATCGCCACCGAGGAGGAGATCGTCGACGGCAGCGCGCACAGGTAGGCGAAGCCCAGCGCCAGATCGGTGGGCAGCCAGCGGCCGAAGAGGGCGGTGAAGCCCCACCACAGCAGCGGGAACAGGACGTAGGTGCTGAGCTGCACCAGCAGATGGACGCGCCACTTGAGCGCGCCGTCGCGCAGGGCCGCGGCGGACAGGCCCAGGCCGGTCAGGAAGAAGACCAGCGCCACGCCCCAGTTGCTGACCACCTCCAGCCGCAGCAGGCCGCCGCTGCGGCCCAGGTCGGGCCAGGCGCTGGCCAGCGCCACGGCGCCGACCAGCGCCATCAGAAACCATTCCTTGCGGACCCAGGACCGGATGCCCATCGCCTTCCTTCCGCCGGCGCGCGGCCGGCACGTCACCCCTCGGGGAAAACAGGGACTCTAGCGGGCCCGCGTCTTGCCCACCTGTCACGAGCCTTGCCCGCAGGGCGATTTCTCCGTCCGCTGGAACGCTGGCCGCCCCGGATGTCGGATTCGTGACCCGGATCGGCACTTTCATGACGGTAATCGCACGGCTCGAACCGCCCCTGTGCGGGGTTGCGCGGCCAGTCTGTAAAGGCCCGGAGGTGCTCGCCATGCCTTTGCGGCTCCCCCGCAAGGGCGGTTCGGGGGTGTCCGACTTCCCTTGGCGGTTCAAGGAGCGTCGCTAAATCCTTGATTTCAAAGACCCCGGAAAGCTATCCACCGCGGCTGTGGATAACTGTGTGGGAAACTCGCCAGCGACCGCTCTAAACCCTTGATCGACGGCCTTCGGAGGTTCTGTGCCACATTTCCGGGCAGAGGAAATCGCGCCATAAGAATCAATGACTTAGCTGCGTCCCGGGAAAACGAGGAGCTGCGATGCAGCACAAGTGTTCGCAAATGTGCGAGAGCGTTGGAATGGGGATAAGTCAAGTCCCACGTCGTTGATTTTCCGGTTGACAACGCGGCCCTGACCCTGGAAGAGGCGACCTCGGGCCGAATGACACGTCCGCGACGCCAGATGACAACGCGCGGGGCCGATGGAGGCTGGGCAGTCCCCTAAAAGAAGGCGCGCGGCGCACCGCTAAAATCCGCGACTTTGCAAACGCATTCCTCATTTCTTTCATGACGCAGGCAGTGGCGGGCAACGCGCCGGGGCGATCAGCCTCCGGCAGGACTCCGGAACTTTTTGAACTGAAGAGCGCCTCGCTGAGCCTGCTCGCCCTCGTCCTGAAGTCGGCCGACCCGGCCGCGCTCGACGCGGAGCTGACGGCGAAGCTGGGCGAGACGCCCGACGCCTTCCATCACGATCCGCTGCTGCTGGACCTGAGCCAGTTGCCGGCCGTGGCAACCGAGGGGGCTCAGGCGTCCGCGGTGGCCGACGTGGCGGCTGAAACGGCCGAAGCTGCCGGAGCGGCCGAGGGCCAGGGCCAGGGCCAGTTGAACCTGGACGTCGAGGCGGCCCCGGCGGCCGCCGAATCCCGCGCTGCCGCGCCGCGCGTGGACATCGCGGCGCTGCTGCCGCTGCTGCGCCGCCACCGGCTGCAGCCGGTGGGCGTGATCGGCGCGAATGCCTCCGAACTGGCGCAGGCCGCGAGCCTGGGCCTGGCCGAAGCGCCCGACGAGCCGGTGCGCGCCGAGCGCGAGCCGCGCATCCAGAAGGTCGTCCAGCAGGTGATCAAGGAAGTGGTGGTCGAGCGCCCGGTCGAGGTGCCCGTCGAGGTGCCGGTCGCGGCCGAGTCGAAGACGGTCTACGTGGACCGCCCGCTGCGCTCGGGCCAGCAGGTCTACGCCAAGGGCGCCGACCTGGTCGTGCTGGCCGCGGTGAACCATGGCGCCGAGGTCATCGCCGACGGCAGCATCCACGTCTACGCCCCCTTGCGCGGCAAGGCGATCGCGGGTGCCCGCGGCAACGCGCAGGCGCGCATCTTCGCGCAGCAGCTCGAGGCCGAGCTGATCGCCATCGCCGGCATCTACCGCACGAGCGAGAACCCGCTGCCGGACAACGTCCGCGGCAAGGCCGCGCAGGTTCGCCTGGACGGCGAGAAGCTGATCATGGAACCGCTGGGCGCGTGACGCTGGCGGTGCCTCCTCACCAGACACATTGAAAGAAGGACTCCGACCCATGACCAAGATCGTTGTGGTGACCTCCGGCAAGGGCGGCGTGGGCAAGACCACGACCAGCGCCAGCTTTGCCACCGGCCTGGCCATGCGCGGCTACAAGACGGCCGTGATCGACTTCGACGTCGGCCTGCGCAACCTCGACCTGATCATGGGCTGCGAGCGCCGCGTCGTGTACGACCTGATCAACGTCATCAATGACGAGGTGAAGCTGGGTCAGGCGCTGATCAAGGACAAGCAGCTGGACAAGCTCTACATCCTGGCCGCCTCGCAGACGCGCGACAAGGACGCGCTCAAGCAGGAGGGCGTGGAGCGCGTGCTCGAGGAGCTCAAGGCGATGGAGTTCGACTACATCGTCTGCGACTCGCCGGCCGGCATCGAGACCGGCGCGCTGATGGCCATGCACTACGCCGACGAGGCGCTGGTGGTGACCAACCCCGAGGTCTCGTCGGTGCGCGACAGCGACCGCATCCTGGGCATGCTCAACAGCAAGACCAAGCGCGCCATCGAAGGCAAGGAGCCCGTCAAGGAGCACCTGCTGATCACGCGCTACAACCCCAACCGGGTCGAGGGCGGACAGATGCTGTCGCTGGAGGACATCCACGAGATCCTGCGCACGCCGCTGATCGGCGTGATCCCCGAGAGCGAGAGCGTGCTGCAGGCCTCCAACCAGGGCCTGCCGGCGATCCACCTCAAGGGCACGGACGTGGCCGAGGCCTATGCCGACGTGGTCTCGCGCTTCCTGGGCGAGGACAAGCCGATGCGCTTCGTCGAGGCCGTCAAGCCGGGCTTCTTCAAGCGCCTGTTCAGCCGCTGACATCCACGGGGAGAAACCATGGGATTCATGTCCTTCTTCCTGGGCGAGAAGAAAAGCACCGCCAGCGTCGCCAAGGAGCGGCTGCAGCTGATCCTCGCCCACGAACGCAATGGCCGCAGCGCCAGCCCCGACTACCTGCCGCAACTGCAGCGGGAGTTGCTCGCGGTGATCTCCAAGTACGTCGCCATCAATCCGGACGACATCAAGGTCCACATGGAGCGGCAGGACGACCTCGAAGTCCTCGAGGTCAAGATCGAGCTGCCGGAAATCCGCAAGGCCTGATCGGGGTTCCCGCGGCAGCGCCCGTGTAATCCCCTATGCCGGAATCCGCCTCGCGTCACTAGGGTGACGCGAGGCGTCCGGAGCCGTCGATAGACTGACCTGGACAGCCGACAACAAGTCCAGGAGACGACATGGCACTGATGGGCCAGATGATGTCCAGGCCGCTGCTGATCTCGTCCTTGATCACGCACGCGGCGCGGCATGCCGGGGATACGGAGATCGTCAGCAAGCGGGTCGAGGGCGATCTCCATCGCAGCACCTGGGCGGTGGTCGAGCTGCGCGCCCGCCAGCTCGCGCAGGCCTTCGCGCGGCTCGGTCTGCAGCCCGGCGAGTGCGTCGGCACGCTGGCCTGGAACGGCCACCGCCACCTCGAGATCTACTACGGCACCTCGGGCTCGGGCCTGGTCTGCCACACCATCAATCCGCGCCTGTTCCCCGAGCAGATCGCCTGGATCGCCAATGACGCGCAGGACCGCGCGCTGTGCTTCGACCTGAGCTTCCTGCCGCTGGTCGAGAAGCTCGCGCCGCACCTGGGTCAGGTCCGCGACTTCATCCTGATGACGGACCGCGCGCACATGCCGGCCGCATCGGCGATCCCCGGCCTGCGCTGCTACGAGGACCTGATCGAGGCCGAGGACGGCCACTACGTCTGGCCCGAGTTCGACGAGCACACCGCGTCCAGCATCTGCTACACGAGCGGCACGACCGGCCATCCGAAGGGCGCCGTCTACAGCCATCGCAGCTCGGTGCTGCATGCCTACGGCGCCGCGCTGCCGGACGCGATGGCCGTGTCGCGGCGCGACGTGATCCTGCCGGTGGTGCCGATGTTCCACGTCAACGCCTGGGGCCTGCCCTACAGCACCGCGCTGGTGGGCTGCAAGCTGGTGATGCCCGGGCCGCATCTGGACGGCAAGTCGCTCTACGAGCTCTTCGAGACCGAGCAGGTCACCTTCAGCGCCGGCGTGCCGACGGTGTGGCTGGGTCTGCTGAACTACGTCGGCGCCAACGGGCTGAAGTTCTCGACCTTCAAGCGCACGGTGATCGGCGGCTCGGCCTGTCCGCCGGCGATGCTGCGCACGCTGATGGACGAGTACGGCGTCGACGTGATCCACGCCTGGGGCATGACGGAGATGTCGCCGCTGGGCACGCTGTCGCGGCTCGACAGCCGCCAGCTCCAGCTGCCGGTGGAGCAGCAGCGCCGCCTGCTGGAGAAGCAGGGCAAGGCGATCTACGGCGTGGACATGGCCGTCGTCGACGACGGCGGGCGCGCGCTGCCCTGGGACGGCAAGAGCTCGGGCAACCTGGTCGTGCGCGGTCCCTGGGTCATCGACAGCTATTTCGGCCACGAGGACTCGCCGCTGATCCGCGTCACCGGCGAGGATGGTCGCGACGCCGGCCTGTGGTTCCCGACCGGCGACGTCGCCGCGATCGATGCCGACGGCTTCATGCAGATCACCGACCGCAGCAAGGACGTGATCAAGTCGGGCGGCGAATGGATCAGCTCGATCGATCTCGAGAACATCGCGATGGCGCATCCGGCGGTGCAAGAGGCCGCCGTGATCGCGGTGCCGCATCCGAAGTGGGACGAGCGTCCGCTGCTGGTCGTGGTGCGCAAGCCCGGCGAGGCCGGCGCGGCACTGACGCGCGAGGACGTGCTCGGCTTCTACGAGGGCCGGATCGCGAAGTGGCAGGTGCCCGACGACGTCGTGTTCGTCGACGAGATCCCGCACACGGCCACCGGCAAGATGCTCAAGCTCAAGCTGCGCGAGCAGTTCAAGTCCCACCAGCTGCCGGGCTGCTGAGCCCGCCGCAGCAGCGCTGTCGCGCGGCGCCGAGGCGCCGTCCCCGATGCCCTTCCGCAGGAGCCGACCCACCGATCTTTCTCACCGCAGTTCCCAGCAGTCCGCCGCTTCACGCCGTACTACGCCGCTTCCGATCGCCTTGCAATCACAACCACATCAGGAGACAAGCATGAGCAAGCACAGCACGCGTCCGATCCTCTCGCTGGCACGACCCCTGGCGGTCGCCGCATTCGCGGCGCTGGCCGCCTCGGGCGCCCACGCGCAGAAGGGCGAGGTGGTGAAGATCGCCTGGATCGATCCGCTGTCCGGACTGATGGCCCCGGTGGGGCAGAACCAGGTGAAGTCCTTCCAGTTCTTCGCCGAGAAGTTCAACGCCACCAATCCGGCCGGCGTGAAGTTCGAGATCATCCCGATCGACAACAAGCTCAGCCCCGCCGAATCGCTCAACGCGCTGAAGTCGGCGATCGATCAGGGCGTGCGCTACGTGACGCAGGGCAACGGCTCGGGCGCGGCGCTGGCCATCATCGACGCGGTCAACAAGCACAACGAGCGCAATCCGGGCAAGGAGGTGCTGTACCTCAACCACTCGGCGGTGGACCCGGACCTGACCAACAGCAAGTGCAGCTACTGGCACTTCCGCTTCGACGCCGACACCTCGATGAAGATGGAGGCGATCACCACCTTCCTGAAGGACCAGCCCGACGTCAAGAAGGTCTATCTGCTCAACCAGAACTACGCGCATGGCCATCAGGTCGCCAAGTACGCGAAGGAGGGGCTGGCCAAGAAGCGGCCCGACGTGCAGATCGTCGGCGAGGACCTGCACCCGCTGGCGCAGGTGCGCGACTTCGCGCCCTATGTCGCCAAGATCAAGGCCAGCGGCGCGGACACGGTGATCACCGGCAACTGGGGCTCGGACCTGGCGCTGCTGGTGAAGGCGGCCGCGGAGGCCGGCTACAACGGCAAGTTCTACACCTACTACGCCGGCGTCACCGGCACGCCGACGGCCATCGGCGCCGCGGGCGCGGGACGCGTCTACCAGGCGGCCTACAACTACAACAACATGGGCGGGCAGATGGACCAGTGGGCCAATGAATTCAAGGCCAAGTTCAACGACGACTTCTACACCGGCAGCGTCATCCACATCTACAACGCGCTGGGCAACGCGATGGCCAAGGCCAAGAGCACCGATCCGGTGAAGGTCGCGGCCGCGCTCGAGGGGCTGAAGTTCAAGTCCTTCAACGGCGACGTCGAGATGCGCAAGACCGATCATCAGCTGCAACAGCCGATCTACATCTCGCGCTGGGAGAAGGTCGACGCCAAGCACCCGTACAACGTCGAGAACACCGGCTTCAACTTCGCGCCGGTGAAGACCTATGACGCGTATGTGAGCAGCACGCCGACCAGCTGCCAGATGAAGCGTCCCGGCTGATCGTCGACGACAACGCGAGCGCATCGACGTGGAACAGATCCTGATCAACCTCCTCAACGGCTTGTCGTCCGGGCTGCTGCTGTTCATGCTCAGCTCCGGGCTGACGCTGATCTTCAGCATGATGGGTGTGCTGAACTTCGCGCATGCGAGCTTCTACATGCTGGGCGCCTACATCGCCTACACGATCGCCGGATGGATCGGGTTCTGGCCCGCGTTGCTGCTCGCGCCACTGGTGGTGGGCGGGTTGGGCGCGCTGTTCGAGCGCGGCGCGCTGCGGCGCGTCCACAAGTTCGGACATGTGCCGGAGCTGCTGATCACCTTCGGCCTGTCGTATGTCGTGCTGGAACTGGTCCAGCTGGTGTGGGGCCGCACCGCGGTCCCGTTCCCGCCGCCGCCTTCGCTGCAGGGCGCGGCCTTCACGCTGGTGCATGCGCCGGGCCAGGCGCTGCAGTTCGCGTGGGGCGACGCCCCGGCGGCGCTGTGCGCCGCCGCGAGCTGCTCCAAGTTCCCGCTCACGCGCGCCTTCATGATGCTGGTCGCGCTGGGCATGCTGCTGGCGCTGTGGCTGCTGCTCACGCGCACCCGCATCGGGCTGGTGATCCAGGCGGCGCTGACCCACCCGGAGATGGCCGAGGCGCTGGGCCACAACGTGCCGCGCGTGTTCATGCTGGTGTTCGGCAGCGGCTGCGCGCTGGCGGCGCTGGCCGGCGTGATCGGCGGCATCACCTTCGTCACCGAGCCGGCGATGGCGGTGATCGTCGGCTCCATCATCTTCGTGGTGGTTGTGGTCGGCGGCATCGGCTCGCTGGCCGGCGCCTTCGTCGCCTCCCTCGTCATCGGGCTGCTGCAGACGCTGCCGCTGACGGTCGACGTGTCGCTCGCCCAGGCCCTCGGGCTCGGCCCCGGCACCTTCGGCTACCCGCTGCTCAAGCTCACGCCGGCGCAGGTCGCGCCCATCCTTCCCTATCTGCTGATGGTCCTGATCCTGATCTTCCGGCCCAAGGGCCTGCTCGGCACGCGGGAGGGCTGACCGATGTCCGCCGTCATGCCCTCGAGCTCCACGTCCGCCACCACGCCCGCAAGCGCCGGCGCCACCGCCGCCAAGGCGCGTCCGCGGCGCGGGGACTCCTACCACTTCAAGCCCTACAACGTCGGCCGCTGGCTGATCTGGGGGCTGTACGCGCTGGTGCTGCTGCTGGCGCCGCTGCTGTGGACCAGCAGCCTGGCGCAGACCATGCTGTCGCAGATGGGCATCGCGATCATCGCCTGCCTGTCCTACAACCTGCTGTTGGGGCAGGGCGGCATGCTGAGCTTCGGCCACGCGGTCTACAGCGGCCTGGGCGCCTATCTGGCGATCCACACGCTCAACGCGGTGGGCGCCGGCCAGTTGGCGCTGCCGGTGAGCCTGGTGCCCATCGCCGGCGGCTTCGCGGGTCTGTTCTTCGCCGCGCTGTTCGGCTATGTCTCGACGAAGAAGTCCGGCACGCCGTTCGCGATGATCACGCTCGGACTGGGCGAGCTGATCTGGTCGATGTCGCTGATGCTGCCGGAGTTCTTCGGCGGTGAGGGCGGCATCTCCTCCAACCGCGTGGCCGGCAAGGCCGTCTGGGGCATCAGCTTCGGGCCGCAGATCCAGGTCTACTACCTGATCGCCGTCTACGCCTTCGTCTGCACGGCGCTGCTGTACGCGTTCACGCGCACGCCGCTGGGGCGCATGCTCAACGCGGTGCGCGACAACCCCGAGCGCGTCGAGTTCATCGGCTACGACACGCAGTGGGTGCGCTTCCTGGCCTTCCTGATCGCGGGCTTCTTCGCCGGTGTGTCGGGCGGGCTGTCGGCGCTGAACTTCGAGATCGTCACCGCCGAGGTCGTCGGCGCCGCGCGCTCGGGCGCCTATTTGCTGTTCACCTTCCTGGGCGGCGCGACCTTCTTCTTCGGGCCGATCATCGGCGCGGTGCTGATGGTGGTGGCGCTGGTGCTGCTGTCGGAGCTGACCAAGGCCTGGCTGCTGTACCTGGGCCTGGTGTTCCTGTTCATGGTGATGTACGCGCCGGGCGGCATCGCCTCGCTGATCATGATGAACCTGCGCCTGGCCGCCTTCGGCAAGCTGCGGGCGCTGTGGCCGTCCTATCTGGGCCTGGCGGGCGCCGCGGCGACGATGCTGCTGGGCGGCTCCGCGATGGTGGAGATGCTCTACCACCTGCAGCTCAACGAGGCGCTCGGTCCGAAGATGAGCTACCTGGGTCTGGCGCTGAACGCCCGCAGCGTCGAGTCCTGGTTCGGCGCCGGCCTGGTGCTGGCCACCGGGCTGGGCCTGTTCGAGCTGCTGCGCCGCCAGTTCCGCCTCGAGTGGGACCAGGCGCAGGAGGAGATCGAGAAAGAGATCAAGCGGAGGGAAAGCCTGTGAGCGCCCCGTATGCCCTGGAGTTGAAGGCGGTTCGCAAGCGCTTCGGCAAGAGCGAGATCATCCGCGGCGCGGAGCTCGCCGTGAAGCCGGGCGAGCGCGTCGCGATCATCGGCCCGAACGGCGCCGGCAAGTCGACGCTGTTCAACCTGATCAGCGGCCGCTTCGCGCCCAGCAGCGGCGAGATCCGGCTCTTCGGCGAGCGCATCGACCAGCTGCCGCCCTACCAGATCAACCGCCGCGGGCTGTCGCGCAGCTTCCAGGTCTCCAACCTGTTCACGCGGCTGTCGGTCTTCGAGAACATCCGCTGCGCGCTGCTGTGGTCGATGGGGTACCGGTACGCGTTCTGGAAGTTCCTCGCCGGCATGGACGAGGTCAACGAGCGCGTCGAGGAACTGCTCGAGATGATCCACCTCGACAAGAAGCGTGACGTGCCTGCGGTCAACCTGACCTATGCCGAGGCGCGCGCGCTGGAGATCGGCATCACGATCGCCGGCGGGTCGCAGGTGATCCTGCTCGACGAGCCGACGGCGGGCATGAGCAAGAGCGAGACGAAGCGCTTCATCCAGTTGATCCGGCAGGTCACGGAGGGACGGACGCTGCTGACGGTGGAGCACGACATGGGCGTGGTGTTCGGGCTGGCCGACAAGATCGCGGTGCTGGTGTATGGGGAGGTGATCGCCTTCGATACGCCGGAGGCGGTGCGCGCCAACGCGCGGGTGCAGGAGGCCTACCTCGGCTCGGTGCTGGCCGAGTCGCAGGCCGCGGGAGCCCACGCATGAGCGTCGCGATCAACGACAGCAACGCCGGCGCGATGCGCGCCGCCGCTCAGGGCACCGCGGCGGCGGGGACGCGAGCGCTGCGGCTCGAGAACGTCCATGCCTTCTACGGCAAGAGCCATGTGCTGCACGGCGTGACGATGCAGGTGCGGCCCGGCGAGATCGTCAGCCTGCTCGGGCGCAATGGCTCGGGGCGCTCGACGACGGTGAAGACCATCATGGGCCAGGTCGACGGCACCGGCTCGATCACATGGGGCGGCCAGGAGCTGCTGGGCCGCAAGGCCTACGAGATCGCGCATCGCGGCATCGGCTACGTGCCGGAGAACCGCGACATCTTTCCCAAGCTGACGGTGCATCAGAACCTGATGCTGGGCGAGAAGGGGAGCCGGGGCAGCAAGGGCAGCAGGGGCGCGCCGCCGCGCTGGAGCTTCGACGACATGTACGCGATGTTCCCGCGGCTCAAGGAGCGCCAGCACACCGAGGCGGGCGTGCTCTCCGGCGGCGAGCAGCAGATGCTGACGCTGTGCCGCACGCTGATGGGCGATCCGGACCTGATCATGATCGACGAGCCGACCGAGGGCCTGGCGCCCAAGATCGTCGAGCTGGTCGCGGACTACCTCAAGGAGCTCAAGCGTCGCGGCGTGTCGGTGCTGCTGGTCGAGCAGAAGCTGGCGATCGCGCTGGAGATCAGCGAGCGCTGCTACGTGATGGGCCACGGCCGCATCGTCTTCGAAGGCGCGCCCGCCGAGCTGCGCGCGAACGCCTACGTGCGCAAGGAGTGGCTGGAAGTGTGATCCGCCGGAGGATGGGTGACGACGGCGCCGGCCATCGAAGCAGGACCGCGATGCCGAGGCAGGGGCTGAGCCCCTCTCGATCAAGCGGGTCGAGCGACCGGATACGCCCGGCGCAGGGGCGCGAGCCAGTCGTCCATCAGCGCGAGCTGGTGCTCGGCGAGGGCGGCCGGCAGCACCGCGAGCTGTGCCCGTTCGTAGCGCTGGTGATCCTCGGGGCCTGCGTCGTCGTTCTGGATGCGCTCCTCCGCCGCCTCGAATTCCGCTTCGCGGTCCGCCTTGAGCTTCTGGTAGGCCTGATCCGCGAGCAGGCGATCGACCAGGCGCCGGATCGGCCCCTCGGGCGACGACAGCAGGTCACGCAGGCCCGGGAAGCCGGCGCGCACCTCCTCGCCGATGATCTGGTCGGCCATGTGGTGCATCCCGGCCGGCCAGTCCTTCGCCGCGGGCGCGGCCTCGGTGCGGCGCAGCCCGAAGTGCCTGCGCGCGTCGCGCATGCCGGCCGCGGCGCGATAGTGCGGGCGCGCCGTCCGCGTCATCGGCTTGCCGGTGAGGTTCGCGAGCTTGAAATCGATCAGCGCCTGCAGCGCCAGTCCCTGCTCGATGTTCTCCGCCGATGCGTTCTGGAGGGCCACGTGACGATCGGCGGCGTTCATCAGGGCCATGCGCAACAACGCGCCGGAGGGGGCGTCCGACGTGATGTCGACACGGGTTCCGATGGCGAGATCCAGGTCGCGGAGCAACTTCATCTGCGCATCGACACAGGGCGCATCGACGACGAGCTCCCCATGACAGGCATCGAGCAGCGCTGGTTCGTCGGCGAGTGTCCGCATCACGCGGCCAACCCGGGCGCAGGCTTCCTCCCGCATGGCGGCGGCATTCAGCCCGCCCTTGAGCGCTTCAACCCGCCGGTGGAGCGACGCCAGGAACGCCGCCAGCGGCAGTGCTGCCGGTTTGTCGCGGCAGCGATCCCACGCGCGGTCCGCCAATTGGCGCCCGGCGGGCAGGAAATAGTCGAAGGCGGCGTCCGGCCGAACGGCCGCCATGCGGCGCAGGCCAGAGTTCTCGTGCGACCAACCGGCGGGTCGGGCACCGGCGGACGCGTCTGAAGATGGGCCGTGCAGCCATTTGATGCGCTCCAGCGCTGGAGGTGCGTGCTGCGCTAGCTGTTTCGCATGCCGCATCTCGAGGCTCGCGGCGTTTTTGGAGTCCATGCTGTACAACTCGACCCTGCTGACGCTGTCGGGCATCCAGGCAAAGGGAAACTTGTCGTTCGGCACCGCCTCCATGCCGAGATGTGCCAGCTTCAGGCAGGCTGCCGAGGCGCGGAAAGCGCTGGCATCGAGGGGCCGGGCATCGCCCAGGTTCAGCGAGGTGCCAGCGCCAGCGCCAGCAGCGAGGCCCAGCGCGTGCAAGACATGCGGCGGAGGCAACGCCACGTCGCGCAGGCCCGGGTCGTGAGGGGCGCCAACGTGAATGTGGAGCGGCCCACCCTCGGCCCCCGTGGCTCTCTGGTTCATGCGGTCCATCACGGCGCTGCGCACAGCGTCCGCCCCCCGGGCGCGCGCGCTCAGTTGCGCGGCCTCGCCGGGCTCGGTTTCCCATCGCGCGAGGCCAGCCAGGGCCGCGGCCTGGCCGTCCGTCAGGTTCATCGCAGTCCGCAGCTGCGCTTCAATCGAAGCGAACGCGCCCCGGGCGTCCAAGTGTGGGTGAGGGTTGGGTAAGCTGCCCCAACCGTACGCGCGCAGGTCGCTGACCCCTTGGCGAACCTTGGTGTCGAGCAGGCAGAGCGGCACGCTGCGCAACATCTGGGCCGCGTTCGCTCCCAGTTCGGGACCCAGGCGATCTTCGGATCCGCCGTGAGGATGCGCCCTGCGCGGCTTGACCGATTCCCACCACGATGAGAGTGAGAACGGGCGGTGCCGTCCAAGCCGTTCAAGCCGTTCGAGCTTCGCCATCTCTTCCGGCGGCAGCGGCCCCGGGAAGGTCGCATAGGGGTCGGGGCACAGGCGCTCCGAACCCTCGATGACGTGGAACTCGCCCGTCGTCTCGGTGGGCAGGGGGCGGGTCGGAGCAATGGCGGTGTACACGCGTGCGGTTGTCGGGGGGAAGAGGCCTGCTGAGTGTGTGACGCCTGCCCGGCGTGCATGCCGGGACGGCAGAAGTCCGGGCGCTCGCACAGCTCGAGTTGCAACGGAGTCATCACGCACTCCGGCTGGTGGCATGCAATCCGGTGACGAAAGGCCAGCTCCGGTGAGGACTTTTTCTGTGGCCGCACTACATTGCCGGGGCGGATTACAGGAACAGAGGTCCCCCCATGAACTTGATGCAGCCTTGGGTGCTGGCGGCCAGCGTGCTCGCCGGCGCGGGTGCGGGCGCGGCGGTCGCCAGCGCGTGGTGGGGCCGGGAGCTTCGGCATGCGCGCCTGCTGATTGACCAGTTGCTGGCGTCGCGGCGCCAGCTCGAGGAACAGGTCAGCAGCGCGCGTCGCCAGATCGAGCAACTGCAGGTGGAAATGCTGGAGCTGCGTCTGACGACCGAGCACCTGCGCCGCAAGGCCACCACCGCCGAGCGCCTGAGCAGGACGGAGTGGGGCGATGCGATGTTCTCGACCCAGAGCGCGCAGATGCCGCTCAGCCCCGTGCCCGCCGCGCCCGCCGTTCCCGCTGCGCCTGCCGTGCCGCGGCCAGTCTCGCGCGTCTCGCCAGTCCCGACCCGCCAGGAGCGCGCCCGCGAACTGGTGGCGGCCGGCGGATTCGCTCCCACGGAAGCACTGGAGCACGGAGTGCCGCTCGGCTTCCTGCCGACCCAGGCCGATCCGGCGCTCTGACGGCACCCTGACGCCGCCATGACGTCACCCTGACGGCGACGCGACGCCGCCGTCTCCTCGTCTCCTCGTCTCGCGGCGCTTCCCGACACGCTCACCCCCCACGTTCGTGGCCCCCATTCGCGTGGCGGCGTCCCCTGATCGGGGTGGCGCCTGACGCGCTGGCGGGCGGTGCTCCCACTACATTGGCCGGCAGGCAACAAGAACAGGGAGCCGCCCATGAGCACGGTGCAGCCTTGGATGGTGGTGGTCGGGACGCTGGCCGGATTCGCGGGGGGCGCCGCGGTTGCGAGCGGCTGGTGGTGGCGCAAGCTCAAGCGCGCGCGGCGCCTGATCGATCGCATCGAATCGTCGCGGCAACTGCTCAACGAACAGACCACCCAGGCGCGCCGTCAGATCGAGCGCATGCAGCTCGAGCTCGGCGAGCTGCGCCTGATCGCCGAGCGCATGCGGCGCAAGGCCGTGATGGCCGCCTCGCCGCACGAGGCGCATGAGGGCCCCGAATCGATCCTGCCGCTGGACTCCGTGCTGCCGGTGAGCGCGCCCGCGCCGCTGACGCCGGCGGAGCCGCCCAGCCCGCGCGCCGATCGCGCCGGACGGGCCCGCGAGCGCGCCGACGGCGGCTTCGCCCAGACCGAGATCCAGGACGACGACGTCCCGCCGCGCGGCTTCATGCCGACGCAGCTCGACAAGCCGTACTGAGCGGCCCCTTCGCCTCACCCTCGTTTCCGTTCCTTCCGCTTTCGGCGCCCTGCGCCGGACCTGCCCCGGCCCTCGGGGCGCCCGTCGTATCGCCCTGTCACAGCAGAGACAAGCGGCACGCATCGGCGCTGCCTAGAATCGAACGATCGTTCTTTTCGCAGCCGGCGTCCGAGGAGACACCGCGCCGGCCGCGAGGCGTCTCCCCCCACTGGAAGGAACACACATGGGTGCCAGCTACGAAGTCCGCGGCCAGATCGCGGTGATCACGCTCAACAATCCGCCGGTCAACGGCCTGGGCCATGCCACGCGGCTCGCCGTCGCCGAGGGCGTCGAGCAGGCCGAGAACGATCCCGCCATCAAGGCCATCGTCATCACCGGCGCCGGCAAGGCCTTCTCCGGCGGCGCCGACATCCGTGAGTTCGGCTCGCCCAAGGCGCTGGCCGAACCCAATCTGGGCTCGCTGATCAATCGCGTCGAGGCCTGCACCAAACCCGTGGTCGCGGCCATCCACAGCGTGGCCATGGGCGGGGGCCTGGAGCTCGCGCTCGGCTGCCATTACCGCGTCACCGCGCCCGGCGCCAAGATCGCGCTGCCCGAGGTGAAGCTGGGCCTGCTGCCAGGCGCCGGCGGCACGCAGCGCCTGCCGCGCGCGCTCGGCGTCGAGCCCGCGCTCAACATGATCGTCAGCGGCGAGCCCGTGGCCAGCGAGCAGCTCGCCCAGGTGCCCGGCCAGGTGCTGTTCCAGAAGGTGATCGACGGCGACCTGATCGACGGCGCCGTCCAGTTCGCGATGGACATCGCCGACAAGCGCCCGCTGCCGCGTGTGCGCGACATCAAGGCGCAGCATCCCGAGGCGCAGGCCTTCTTCCAGTTCGCCCGCAACACCGTCGGCGCGATGGCCAAGAACTTCCCCGCGCCGCTGCAGTGCGTGGAGACCGTGGCCAACGCCGTGTCGATGAAGTTCGAAGACGGCATGCGCGCCGAGCGCGAGGCCTTCCAGCAGCTGATGCTGACGCCCGAGTCCAAGGCGCTGCGCCATGCCTTCTTCGCCGAGCGCGCCGCCTCCAAGATCCCCGACGTGCCCGAGGACACGCCGCTGCGCCGCGTCGACAAGGTGGCCATCATCGGCGCCGGCACGATGGGCGGCGGCATCGCGATGAACTTCCTCAACGCCGGCATCCCGGTCGTGATCCTGGAGATGAAGCAGGAGGCGCTGGATCTCGGCATCGCCACCATCCGCAAGAACTACGAGGCGCAGGTCAGGAAGGGCAAGCTCAAGGAAGACCGCTACGCGCAGCGCATGGCGCTGCTGGACACGACGCTGAACTACGCCGACATCGGCTCGGCCGACCTGGTCATCGAAGCCGTCTTCGAGGACATCGCCGTCAAGGAGCAGGTCTTCCGCCAGCTCGACGAGGTGATGAAGCCCGGCGCGATCCTGGCCTCCAACACCTCGACGCTGGACGTGGACAAGATCGCCGGCTTCACGAAGCGGCCGCAGGACGTCATCGGCACCCACTTCTTCAGCCCGGCCAACGTGATGAAGCTGCTGGAGGTGGTGCGCGGCGCGGCCACCGCCAAGGACGTGCTGGCCACGGTGATGGCGCTGGGCAAGAAGATCCGCAAGACCTGCGTCGTGTCGGGCGTGTGCGACGGTTTCATCGGCAACCGCATGATCGAGCAGTACAGCCGCCAGGCCGGCTTCCTGCTCGAGGAGGGCTGCACGCCGCAGCAGGTCGACAAGGCGATGGAGCGCTTCGGCTTCGCGATGGGTCCGTTCCGCATGGGCGACCTGGCCGGCAACGACGTGGGCTGGTACATCCGCAAGCGCCGCTATCAGGAGAAGCCGGACCTGCGCTACTCCAAGACCGCCGACCTGCTGTGCGAGATGGGCCGCTTCGGCCAGAAGACCGGCGCCGGCTGGTACGACTACCTGCCCGGCAAGCGCGATGCGATCCCGTCCAAGACCGTGCTGCAGATGATCGACATGCACCGCGCCACGCTGGGCA
This sequence comes from Roseateles sp., assembly GCF_039595595.1. Taxonomy (GTDB): domain Bacteria; phylum Pseudomonadota; class Gammaproteobacteria; order Burkholderiales; family Burkholderiaceae_C; genus Roseateles. The sequence goes on from NZ_JBCNLG010000009.1 coordinate 141,406, forward strand.
TCACGCCGCGCAAGATCAGCGACGAGGAGATCGTGCAGCGCCTGGTCTACGCGCTGGTCAACGAGGGCGCCCGCATCGTCGAGGAAGGCATCGCGCTGCGCGCCTCCGACATCGACATGGTCTACCTGACCGGCTACGGCTTCCCGCTGTGGCGCGGCGGTCCGATGTGCTACGCCGACACGGTGGGCCTGTACAACGTCGCGCAGTCGATGAAGCGTTTCGCGCGGAACCCGCTGGACGACGCCCGCTTCTGGGAACCCGCGCCGCTGCTCAAGCGCCTGGCCGACCAGGGCAAGGGCTTCAACGACTGACCCGCGGACCTCGAATCAGGAGCAAGACATGAGCAAGGCATTGATCGTTTCCACGGCCCGCACCCCGCTCGCCAAGAGCTGGAAAGGGTCGTTCAACATGACCCATGGCGCCACGCTGGGCGGCCACGTGGTGCGCGCGGCGCTGGAGCGCGCCGGCATCGAGGGCGGCGAGGTCGAGGACGTGCTGATGGGCTGCGCGACGCCCGAGGGCGCGACCGGCAGCAACATCGCGCGCCAGATCGCGCTGCGCGCCGGGCTGCCGGTGAGCGTCGCGGGGCAGACCATCAACCGGTTCTGCTCGAGCGGGCTGCAGACCATCGCGACGGCCTCGCAGCGCATCATCGCCGGCGAAGGCGAGGTCTTCATCGCCGGCGGCGTGGAGAGCATCTCCTGCGTGCAGAACGAAGCCAACCGCCACATGATCCATGAGAGCTGGCTGTCCGCGCACAAGCCCGAGATCTACTGGTCCATGCTGCAGACGGCCGAGAACGTCGCCCAGCGCTACAAGATCCCGAAGGAGCGCATGGACCGCTATGGCGCGGCGTCGCAGCAGCGCGCCTGCGCGGCGCAGGCCGAAGGCCTGTTCAACGCCGAGATCGTCCCCATCACCGTGATGGCCGGTGTCGCCGACAAGGTGCGCGGCATGTCGACGAAGGAGGTCACCGTCTCCGTCGACGAAGGCCTGCGCGTGGGCACCACCTACGAGACCATCAAGGACATCCGCACCGCGCTGCCGGGCGGCGTGATCACCGCCGGCAACGCGAGCCAGTTCTCCGATGGCGCCGGCGCCTGCGCCATCGTCAGCGAGTCCTATGCCGAGAAGAAGGGCCTGAAGCCGCTGGGCCGTTTCCTGGGCTTCGCGGTGGCGGGCTGCGAGCCCGATGAGATGGGCATCGGCCCGGTCTTCGCCGTGCCCAAGGTGCTCAAGCGCCTGGGCCTGAAGGTGTCGGACATCGACCTGTGGGAGCTCAACGAGGCCTTCGCGGTGCAGGTGCTGTACTGCGCGGACACGCTGGGCATCCCGATGGACCGGCTCAACGTCAACGGCGGCGCGATCGCGATCGGGCATCCGTATGGCGTCTCCGGCCAGCGCCTGACCGGCCATGCGCTGATCGAGGGCAAGCGCCGCGGCGCCAAGCGCGTCTGCGTGACCATGTGCATCGGCGGCGGCATGGGCGCTGCCGGGGTCTTTGAAGTGCTCTGACGAGCACCCCCCTACCGGCTGACGCCGGCCCCCTCAGGGGGCGAGCCCGAGGGCCCGGCAGAGCCGGATCCCCGGGCTCCGCTTGAGATGTCGGCGGGACAAGCCCCGCCTCCTTCGTGAGGTGCGCTCATGCGCCAGACCCTGGACTTCCTGCTGTATGACTGGCTGAAGGTCGACCGACTTTCGGCTCGCGAGCGCTTCTCGGAGCATTCGCGGGAGACCTTCGACGCGGTGCTCGACACCTGCGAGAAGATCGCCCGCGAGAAGTTCGCGCCGTTCAACCGCCTCGCGGACACCGAGGAGCCGCGCTTCGATGGCGAACGCGTCCATCTGCCCCGGGCCACGCATGAGGCGCTCGCGGCTTATGTCGGCTCCGGCATGCTGGCCGCCGCGCAGGACTACGAGCACGGCGGCATGCAGCTCCCGTGCGTCGTCGAGATGGCCGCCAACTGCTTCTTCAGCAAGGCCAGCGTGGCCATGGGCGGCTACGCGATGCTCACCAACGGCAACGCCAACCTGCTGATGGCGCACGGCACGCCGGCGCAGCGCGCGGTGTTCGCCATGAATGAATTCGGCGGGCGCTGGTTCGGCACCATGTGCCTGTCCGAACCGCAGGCGGGCTCGTCGCTGTCGGACGTCGCCACGCGCGCCGAGCCCGATGGCGACGGCTTCGAGGCTGATCCGCTGGGGCCGCGCTACCGGCTGACCGGCAACAAGATGTGGATCTCCGGCGGCGAGCACGAGCTCACCGAGAACATCGTCCATCTGGTGCTCGCGAAGATCCCGGGCCCCGATGGCAGGCCGCTGCCCGGAACGAAAGGCATCTCGCTGTTCATCGTGCCCAAGCACCTCGTCGACACGGACGCCCGCCTGACCGGCGAGCGCAACGACGTGACGCTCGCGGGCCTGAACCACAAGCTCGGCTATCGCGGCACGACGAACTGCCTGCTCAACTTCGGCGAGGGCCGCCACACCCCGCGCGGCCGGCGCGGCGCGATCGGCTACCTCGTCGGCCAGCCCGGCGAGGGCCTGCGCTGCATGTTCCACATGATGAACGAGGCGCGCATCGGCGTCGGCCTCGGCGCGGTGATGCTGGGCCATGCCGGCTACGAGGCCAGCCTCGACTACGCGCGCCAGCGCCCGCAGGGCCGGCCGATGACCGCGGCCGGCAAGGACGCGGCCCAGCCGCAGCGGCCGATCATCGAGCACGCCGACGTCAAGCGCATGCTGCTGGCGCAGAAGAGCTACGTCGAGGGCGGGCTCGCGCTGGAGCTGTTCTGCGCGCGCCTCGTCGACGAGCAGCACACCGGCACCGCCGACGAGTCCGCGGCGGCGAAGCGGCTGCTGGAGGTGCTCATCCCGATCGCCAAGAGCTGGCCCAGCGAGTGGTGCCTGGAGGCCAACTCGCTGGCGATCCAGGTGCTGGGCGGCTATGGCTACACCCGCGACTTCCCGGTGGAGCAGTACTGGCGCGACAACCGCCTGAACATGATCCACGAGGGCACGCACGGCATCCAGGCGCTGGACCTGCTCGGCCGCAAGGTCGTGATGGACGGCGGCCAGGCGCTGATGGCGCTGGCCGCGCGCATCAGCGAGACCGCCCAGCGCGCCGGCCAGGTGCCGGGTCTTGCCGAGGCGGGCAACGAGCTGGGCGCGGCGCTGGCGGCGGTCGGCGGCGCGACCAAGAAGGCCTGGTCCACCGGCGAGCCGGAGGAGGCGCTGGCCAATGCCACGCCTTATCTGCAGGCCTTCGGGCACACGGTGCTGGCATGGATCTGGCTCGACGTCGCGCTGGCGCTCGAGGGCCGCGACGACGACTTCGCCCGCGGCAAGCGCGCCGCGCAGCGCTACTTCTTCGCCTACGAGCTGCCCAAGGTCGCGGCCTGGCTGGGCGTGGTCGCGCGGCGCGAGGCGCTCACCCGCGAGATGCAGGACGCCTGGTTCTGATCCCCGCCCCCATTCGAACCGACGAGGAGACGACGATGAGCAGCAAGGTGCAAGACCTTTTCGACCTGAGCGGCCAGGTGGCCCTGGTGACCGGCGGATCGCGCGGGCTGGGCCTGCAGATCGCCGAGGCGCTGGGCGAGGCCGGCGCGACGCTGATGCTGAGTTCGCGCAAGGCGGCCGACCTGGAGGAGGCGGCCGCGCATCTGAAGGCGCGTGGCATCGACGCGCAGTGGATCGCCGCCGACGCGTCCGATGAGGCTCAGGCCCGCGGCATCGTCGAGCAGACGATGGCCAGGCTCGGGAAGATCGACATCCTCGTGAACAACGCCGGCGCCACCTGGGGCGCGCCGGCCGAGGATCACCCGGTCGAGGCCTGGGACAAGGTGATGGACCTGAACGTCCGCAGCCTGTTCGTGATGAGCCAGGAAGTGGCGCGCCGCAGCATGATCCCGCGCCGCTCGGGCCGCATCATCAACGTGGCGTCGATCGCGGGGCTGGGCGGCAACAGCGGGATGATGAAGACCATCGCCTACAACACCAGCAAGGGCGCGGCGGTGAACTTCACCCGCGCGCTGGCCGGCGAGTGGGGGGCCTATGGCATCACCGTCAACGCGCTGGCTCCGGGCTTCTTCCCCAGCAAGATGACCAAGGGCCTGATGGCGGCGATCGGCGAGGACAAACTGGCCGAGCACGCGCCGCTCAAGCGCATCGGCGATGATGAGGACCTCAAGGGCGCCGCCCTGCTGTTCGCGAGCCGCGCCGGGAAGCACATCACCGGGCAGATCCTCGCGGTCGATGGCGGCGTGTCCGCCGTCCACGGCAGTTGAGTGGCTCCGCCCCCTACGCGCTTCGCGCGCCCCCCCACCGGGGGGCAGCCCGAGAGGACCGGCGGAGCCGGTCCTCCGGGCTCTGCTGGGTTGGGGGGCGAGGTGCCGAGGTGGCGCGTCTGTCTGTGATTCGAGGTTGTTGTGACTGAAGAGCCGTCGCTTAAGTTTCCCGTCCATATCCCCTTCGTTCAGCAGCTGGGCTTTGAGCTCGTGCGCATCGACGACGGCGAGGCCGAACTGCGGGTCGACATCCGCGAGCTGCATCTGAACTCGTGGGAGGTGGCGCATGGCGGCGTGCTGATGACGCTGCTGGACGTGGCGATGGCGCATGCGGCGCGCAGCATCCACCGCGACCAGCCCGGCTTCGGGCCGGGCGTGGTGACGGTGGAGATGAAGACCAGCTTCATGCGCCCCGGCGAGGGCGCGCTGCGTGCGGTGGGCCGGCTGCTGCACCGCTCGACCACGATGGCCTTCTGCGACGGCTCGGTCTATGGCGAGGACGGCAAGCTCTGCGCGCATGCGACCGGGACTTTCAAATACCTGAAGGCGCTGCCCGGAAAGGGCCGCAGCCTCAAGGCGCTGCAGCGCAGCGAGGACTGACGGCGGCTTCGTCGTTTGAGCGTCAGCCGCCCGGCGCCCGTCCACGCGGCGTCTGCGGACGGTTTGGCAACGGCGGTTCCTTGTGACCCGCCTCGGAGGCCAGATTCCGCACGACGTTCATGGCATCGACCAGAGGGGCGATCCTCTCCGGCGTGATCTCCATCCGCGTGTTCGGCAAACGCTTGGCCAGAATCCCCTGCGCCGAGATGAACAACAACCGCTGCTTTTCCGTCAAGAGTTGCCGCGGCGTTTGGACCAGCACGCTTGCCACGGCGTCTGCATCAACGGACGACATCGAGCATCGGGGATCCGGGCCCTCTCTGTTGGCGTGGTTCTTACTCCAGGCTTCGAGCAGGCGCACCGCCCTCCACGCCTTGTCGATCTCCGCTTCTGTCGAGAGTTGCCTCGGTTGAGGAGCGGGGCGGTTGATCGGTTCACGTTGACGAAGGCTGACCTGCTGGAGGGACGACGGCTGGTTCTCGTAAATCGGGTGCGCCGTGATCGCGGGGCTCGGGCTCATGTAGCCGCTATCGTCTGCGCTTTGCCGCGCCCGGCCGATCGCTGGCTGATTGGCATGTGCCGGGCGGTCACGCAGGTTGGAGCCCGGCGTTTCATAGATGCCGCCGCTGCGTTTAGGAGGTACGTCGTAGATGCCGCCGCCGCGTTTGGCCGGCACGTCGTAGATGGGATCGCCGCGCTTTGGCGGCACGTCGTAGACGGGATCGTTGCGCTTGGGCGGCACGTCATAGATCGGGTCGCGCGCGTGCATCGTCTTGGCGACGGATTCACGCGGGCGTGGCACGTTGTCGCTCAGCTCGCCAACGGGCGAGGGGGCAGGGGCCGCCGCAGGTGGTCGCGTCAGGAGCTTGGCAACCGGCGCAAGCTTGGCGCGCGGGTGCCGGGCGTATTGGTAGTTCTCGATCGCGCGCTCCAGCGCCTGCGGCTCAATGCGCGTCGGCCGAATGTCGATCTTCAAGCTGGCCGCGAGCCCGGGGGGACAGTTGACCGGCAGGATGAGGCGCTTGCGCGGCTCCTGCAGGCGTATCAGAAGGCTGGATGGCAGGCTCTCCAGCATGCGTGCCGTGGCCAGGGACAGGTCCAGCGTGTCGGTCTTGCGGTCCAGCGCCTTCTCGATCGCGCGGGCCACCGGTTCCGTCTCCTTCTTGTGAAGCTTCTCGTTCTTCACCCACGCGCGCACCTGCTGGTCCCGAGGGGCTTTGGACGGATGGGCGCTGGCGTCGGTCCAGGGGAGGTTCGAACGGCGGAAGATCTGCATGGCGTACGGCTCGAAGGGGCTGGAATGGGGTGGTCAGTCGCCAACCCTCCCTCGAAGTTCTTGACAAGGATGTGCAGGTTCGTCATCGGCCTCGAAGGGAAAAGCACGACCGTTCTTTTCTGTCACCCGAGGGACGCGAGGGGTGGGGCGGGCGTGGTTCAATCGCCGGCATTCCGTCACGGAACGAGGCGCCGCGCGCGCCCGTCCATCACTGCCCGAGGAGTCCCCGATGAGCCAAGTGAACCGCCAGATCCTGCTGGCCTCCCGCCCGACCGGCGAACCGACCGCCGACAACTTCAAGCTGGTCGAGCAGACGATCCCCGAGCTCGCGGACGGCCAGGTGCTGGTCCGCAACCACTTCCTCAGCCTGGATCCCTACATGCGCGGCCGCATGAACGACAGCAAGAGCTACGCCACGCCGCAGCCGTTGAACGAGGTCATGATCGGCGGCACCGCCGGCGAGGTGGTGGCGTCGAAGAACGCGCACTTCGCGGTCGGCGACCAGGTCGTGGGCATGGGCGGCTGGCAGGAGTACCAGCTCGTGGACGCCGGTCAGCGCGGCGTGCTGCAGAAGGTCGACACCCGGCACGTGCCGCTGTCCGCCTACCTGGGCGCCGTGGGCATGCCGGGCGTGACCGGCTGGTACGGGCTGGTGAAGATCATCGATCCCAAGCCGGGCGAGACGGTGGTCGTCAGCGCCGCCAGCGGCGCGGTGGGCGGCGCGGTCGGCCAACTGGCCAAGGCGCGCGGCGCGCGCGCGGTGGGCATCGCCGGCGGCGCGGAGAAGTGCCGCTACGTGGTCGAGGAGCTCGGCTTCGACGCCTGCATCGACTACAAGCAGCACCGCGACGTGAAGTCGCTGTCGGCGGCGCTGAAGGCCGATTGCCCCGACGGCATCGATGGCTACTTCGAGAACGTCGGCGGCATGATCCTGGACGCCGTGATGCTGCGCGCCAATCCGTTCAGCCGCGTCGCCATGTGCGGGATGATCGCCGGCTACAACGGCGAGCCGATCCCGATGAGCGCGCCACAGCTGATTCTGGTGAACCGCATGAAGATCGAGGGCTTCATCGTCTCCGAGCACATGGCGGTCTGGCCCGAGGCGCTCAAGGAGCTCGGCACGCTGGTCGCGACCGGCAGGCTCAAGTACCGCGAAACCATCGCGCAGGGCCTGGACGCGGCGCCCGAGGCCTTCCTGGGCCTGCTCAAGGGCCGCAATTTCGGCAAGCAGCTGGTGAAGCTGGTCTGATGGCCGGCCCGGTCTGGCGCTGCCAGCGCTTCGACGACCTGGGCGTGCGCGGCCTGTACCGCGCGCTGCGTCTGCGCGCGGAGGTCTTCGTCATCGAGCAGCGCTGCCTCTACCTCGATCCGGACGGCCTGGACGAGCACGCCTGGCACCTCCAGGGCATGGGGCCGGGCGCGGACGGCGGCGAGGCGCTGCTGGCCTACGCGCGGCTGCTGCCGCCGGAGATCGGCGGCACCGCGCGCATCGGCCGCGTGATCACCGCGCCGGCCGCGCGCGGCGGCGGCCTGGGCCGCGCGCTGATGAGCCAGGCGGTGGGTGAATGCGGCCGGCTCTGGCCCGGCCAGCCGATCGAGCTCGGCGCGCAGGCGCATCTGCGCGAGTTCTACGGCAGCTTCGGATTCACGCCGGTCTCGGAGGTCTACGACGAGGACGGCATTCCCCACATCGACATGCGCAAGGAGGCGACCCCATGAACGCGGCCATCGACGATGCCACGCGCGGCCCGGCCGGCGACGACCTGGTGCTGCATCACTACGGCAGCTCGCCGTTCGCCGAGAAGGCGCGGTTGATGCTGGGTCTGAAGGGGCTGTCCTGGCACTCGGTGACGGTGCCGATGGTGATGCCCAAGCCCGACGTGGTCGCGCTGACGGGCGGCTACCGGCGCACGCCGTTCCTGCAGATCGGCGCCGATGTCTATTGCGACACCGCGCTGATCGTCGAGGTGCTCGAGCGCCGTCGGCCCTCGCCCAGCCTGTTCCCGGCCGCGATCGCGGGCCAGGCGCGGGCGCTCGCGCAGTGGGCCGACACCGAGCTGTTCTGGACGGCGCTCCCCTATGCGATGCAGCCGGCCGGTGCGACGGCGCTGTTCGCCGGCGCGCCGCCGGAGATGCTGCAGGTGTTCGTCGCCGACCGCAAGGCGATGAGCGAGGGCATGCCGCAGGTGCGCGGCATCGACGCGGGCGCCGCGCTGGCGCAGTACCTGGACTGGCTGTCGTCGATGCTGGCCGACGGCCGGCCGTGGCTGCTCGGCGGCGAGGTGAGCATCGCCGACCTCAGCGTCTATCACCCGCTGTGGTTCCTGACGAAGACCGGGCCGCTGGCCGAGGTGCTGACGCCGCACCAGGCGCTGCGCGCCTGGATGGGCCGTGTCGGCGCGATCGGCCATGGCGAACGGGCCGGCAAGCTCGATGGCGCCGGGGCCATCGCGCTGGCGCGCGCATCGACGCCGCGGCCGGCGGCGGTCGACGCGGGGCTGGGCTTCGAAGCCGGCGAACCGGTGACGGTCACGCCCTACGACTACGCCCGCGACGCGGTCGCCGGCACGCTGGCCGGACTGACGACGCGCACCGTGACGCTGGCGCGCGACGACGAACGCGCGGGCCGCGTGCATGTGCACTTCCCCCGCATCCGCTACACGCTGAAGAAGGCCGGCTGAGACCGGACCTCACGCAAGGAGACAGGCGCATGAAGGACTATCAAGGCAGGACCGCGGTCATCACTGGCGCGGGCTCGGGCTTCGGCCTGGAGGTGGCGCGCATCGCCGCCGCGCGGGGCATGAACCTGGTGCTCTGCGACGTGCAGCAGGACGCGCTGGACCGGGCGGCGGCGGAGTTCGCCGCGCATCCGGTGCTGGCACGCCGCGTCGACGTGGCCAAGGCCGACCAGATGGAGGCGCTGGCCGAGACGGTGCGCGAGCGCTTCGGTGCGCCGAACTTCGTGTTCAACAACGCCGGCGTCGGCTCGGGCGGGCTGATCTGGGAGAACGCGCTCTCCGACTGGGAATGGGTGCTGGGTGTGAACCTGATGGGCGTGGTGCACGGCGTGCGTCTGTTCACGCCGATGATGCTGGCCGCGGCGCAGGCGGATCCGTCCTGGCGCGGACACATCGTCAACACCGCGTCGATGGCCGGCATGCTGAATCCGCCCAACATGGGCGTCTACAACGTGTCCAAGCACGCGGTGGTCTCGCTCAGCGAGACGCTGTACCAGGACCTGGCGCTGGTGACCGACCAGGTGCGGGCCTCGGTGCTGTGCCCGTACTTCGTGCCCACCGGCATCACGCAGAGTCATCGCAACCGCCCCGGCGAGCAGGCCGCGGGCAAGCCGACGAAGAGCCAGCTGATCTCGCAGGCGATGACCGACAAAGCGGTGAGCGCCGGCAAGCTGACCGCGGCCGATGTCGCGCGCATGGTCTTCGATGCGATGGATGAGGAGCGCTTCTACATCTTCAGCCACCCGCAGGCGCTCAAGGGCGTGCAGACGCGGCTGGAGGACGTGATGCAGCTGCGCAACCCGACCGACCCGTTCCAGGACAAGCCCGAGATCGGCGCGCGGCTGCGCGAGTCGCTGCGCGGCTGACGGCGCAGGCGCCTGGGCGCGAGCGGGTCGGCTGCGCGCTCCGGCGAGGGTGAAGACGGCGCGCTCTGGCACACTGCGCGCCCTGCGCAGTACGCTCCCTTCCATGCCGACCACTCCCATCCCACGCTCTCGCCACGCTGTCGTCATCGGCGGCGGTCCCGCCGGCCTGATGGCCGCGGAACGGCTCGTGCTCGCCGGCGTGTCCGTCGATCTGTACGACGCCATGGCCTCCGCCGGCCGCAAGTTCCTCCTCGCGGGGAAGGGCGGTCTGAACCTGACGCACTCGGAGCCGCGGCCCGATTTCGACACGCGCTACTTCGAGCGCCAGGCCGGCGTCGCCGCCTGGCTCGACCGCTTCGACGGTGAGGCGCTGCGCGCCTGGGCCCAGGGGCTGGGTGTCGAGACCTTCGTCGGCACCTCGGGCCGCGTCTTCCCCAAGGACCTGAAGGCCGCGCCGATGCTGCGCGCCTGGCTGTCCCGCCTGCGCGCGCAGGGCGTGCGCTTCCACATGCGCCATCGCTGGCTTGGCTGGGACGCGGACGGCGCGCTGCGCTTCAATGGCCCGGACGGCGAGAGCGCCATCCGCGCAGAAGCCGTGGTGCTCGCGCTGGGCGGCGCTTCGTGGCCGCAACTCGGCTCCGACGGCCGCTGGGCGCCGCTGCTCGCCGGTGCCGGCGCGACGGTGTCGCCGCTGCGCGCGGCCAATTGCGGCTTCGATCTCGGCCCGGCGCGAGCGGGCGCAGCCGACGGCTGGTCGCCGTTCTTCGCCGAAAAATTCGCCGGCCAGCCGATCAAGCCGGTGGCGCTGAGCGCCGAAGGCGTGGACGGCCGCCGGTTCTCGCGCCAGGGCGAGTTCGTCGTGACGGCGAGCGGCATCGAAGGCTCGCTGGTTTACGCCGCGTCGGCGCTGCTGCGCGAGAGGATCGAGCGCGATGGCGAGGCGCTCGTTCACCTGGATCTGCTGCCCGGCCGCGATGCGGCATGGGTGCTGGAGCAGGTCGCGCATCCGCGCGGTTCGCGCTCGATGTCCTCGCACCTGAAGAGCCGGCTGAACATCGAAGGCCTGAAGGCCGGCCTGCTCCATGAGGTGCTCAGCAAGGACGAATACGCCGACGCGCCGACGCTGGCGCGCACCTTGAAGGCGCTGCCGCTGCGGCTGCGCGGCGCGCGTCCGGTGGCGGAGGCGATCAGCACGGCGGGCGGGGTGACGCTGGAGTCGCTCGACGAGCGCCTGATGCTCAAGTCGCGGCCCGGCGTGTTCGTCGCAGGCGAGATGCTGGACTGGGAAGCGCCGACCGGCGGCTACCTGCTGACGGCGTCGATGGCGAGCGGCTTGGTCGCCGGCGATGGGGCCGCGGCGTTCCTGAACTGAGCGCTCATTTCAGCGGCTGAGCCGCATTTCTGAAAATGCGGCTCGCAATTTGAGCCGTAAATGCCAGAATACGGCTCATGACGACTGCGACGACCTCGAAATCCTGGATCTGGCAGCGCGCCGGATGGCCGGATTTCCGCTACGACAGCGGGACGCTGGCGCCGTTCCTGATGGAGGCGTATCTGATGCACGGCGCCATCGAAGGCAAGTCGATGGCGATCGGTCTGGGCGACGCCAGCCCGCTGGTGCTGAACGCGTTCTCGGATGAGGTGCTTGCCACCGCCGCGATCGAGGGCGAGCGTCTCTCCGCCGACACCGTGCGGTCCTCCGTCATGCGGCGCCTGGGGCTGAGCGATGCGGATCCCGTCGATCGTCATGTCGATGGATTGGTGGCCGTGGTGGACGATGCATGGGCCAACCGCGATCAGCCGCTGGACGAGGATCGCCTGTGCCGGTGGCAGGCGGCGCTGTTCCCGGGAGGCGTTTCCGTCCTTCAGCGCATCGCCGTCGGACGCTATCGCGATCACGAGGACCCGATGCTGATCGTCAGCGGCCGGCCGGGACGCGAGGTCGTGCACTACCAGGCGCCACCCTCGCGCGAAGTGCCGGCGCAGATGGCCCGCTTCCTCGAGTGGTTCGCGGCGACGGCGCCGCGCAAGGGCGTGGCGCCGCCGCTCGAAGGCCCTCGGCTCGATGGCCTCGCGCGCGCGGCGATCGCGCATCTCTGGTTCGAGAGCATTCATCCGTTCGAGGACGGCAACGGCCGGATCGGCCGCGCCATCGTGGAGATGGCGATCGCGCAGCATCTGCGTCCGCCGCGCCGGCTGCTCAGTCTGTCCAGGCAACTGCTGACGTCCCGTTCGGCCTACTACGAGGCGCTGAACCAGGCGCAGAAGGGGCCGGTGGACGTGACGCCCTGGGTGGAATGGTTCGTGCGCCAGTACACCGGGGCCTGCGACGCTGCGGGACGCGTCATCGACCTGGCCATCGAGAAGCAGCGCTTCTGGCAGATGCATGCGGTGAGCGCCTTGGGCGAGCGTCAGCGCAAGGTGCTGCAGCGCCTGCTCGACGACGGCGATGGCGGCTTCCTCGGCGGGCTCAATGCCGAGAAGTACATCAAGATGACCGGCGTCTCGAAGGCGACCGCGACGCGCGACCTGGCGGAGATGACGGCCGCCGGCCAGTTGCGCCTGCAAGGCGCGGGCAAGGCCTCGCGCTATTACGTCAACGTGCCGGGATGGCGGCACGGACTCGAGGCGGGGACGGACGGCGGGGACGCGGCTCAGGACCAGGTCGACCGGCGCTGAACCGTTTGGCGACTGTCCGATTCGTCCAAAGACCTGGCCCGAGCGGGATGGCATCCCGTCCTACAGGCTGACGTGGAGCCTTCCGGCAGAGCGCCCGCGGCGCCCCGGATAAGGTCTCGCTCAACGACTTCTTCTCTTGAGCCCGACCATGAACCACACGTCCACGACCCCCTCCGCACCGACCCGCGCCCATGCCACGTCCGCACCGGCCGAGGTGGACGACGGCGCCGCGTTCTCCGGCATCGACGCCGGCATGCTGCATTACTACCGCGCGTCGCTGCTCGAGGCGACCGGCCGCGTCACCGAGGCGCTCGAAGCCTATGAGCAAGCCCTGACCCTGGACGTGGACCTGGCCGACGCGCATTACCGGCTGGGCGTGCTCTACGAGCAGCTCAACGAGCCGGTGGCCTCGCTGTTCCACTTCCGCGCCTATCAGCAGCTGCGCGGCGCACTGGTGCAGGGGACCGCGCTGAACTGATCGCGCCGCGCGGTCCCGATTCCAGCCGTCATTGCGGCCGGTAGGTCACCTTCAGCTGGTAGTTGCCCGCCGCGTAGCCGTACAGCAGCACGTAGACGTCGCCGTTGGCCGTCATCGTGACCGAGCAGCCCTCGGTCGAGGTCGAGCCGTCCGACTTGCAGGTGTAGGTCGACGTCGTCGGCACCGCGCCCTTGCGGACGTAGAGGTCGATGTCGCCGGTCCCCGTCGTGCTCGCCGACAGGCTGCCGCCATTGGCGACCTTGAACGGACCGAAGCTCCTGCTCTGGCCGCGCGTCAGGCTGCCGCTGAAGTTCTCGGTCTTGTCGACCGGACCCGTGCCCGGACCATCGCTGCCCAGCTCCACCGCATACGCCGCCGCCAGCCGCGAGAACTTCAGCGCGTGATCGGCCTGGCTGCCCATGTTGGCGTAGGTGTCGTTGGCGCTGTGGATGTACGGGTTGTCGCCGTTGAAGCTGGACTCGAAAGGCATGCTCGCCGCATAGCCCTTGGCGTTCCAGGACGCGTGGTCCGAGCACGCATAGCCGCAGCGGTCCGTGCCCACCGTCAGCGTCGGCAGGTAGGTCGCGATCAGGTTGGACAGGAAGGTGTTCTGCGCGCTGTCGGTGTAGTCGCTGAAGAGGTAGATGTCGCTCGCCGCGCCCTTGTAGTTGGTCATGTCCAGCTGCAGCACGCCCACCACATTGGTGCCCGCCGCGGCGAAGCTGTTCGCGATGTCCTGCGAGCCGCGCAGCCCGACCTCCTCCGCCGCGTAGGCCATCAGCTTGATGGTGCGGCGCGGCTTGTAATTGGCCTGCACCAGCGCGCGCAGCACCTCGGTGAGGCTGGCGACGCCCGAGGCGTCGTCATCCGCGCCCGGCGCGCGCATCGTCTCGCCGGAGCCGCCCGACTGGTTGATCGAGTCCAGGTGCGCGCCCATGACGATCACCTCGCTGCCGTTGTCGCTGCCCTGGATCGTCGCGATCACCGACTTCTGCGCCCAGCCCGAGTGGGTGAACTGCTCGACGGTGATGTCGCTGCGGCCGCCCGCCAGCGTGGTCCAGCGCTGCTTGAGCCAGTTGGACGCGTTCACGCCGCTGCTGCTGGTGTAGTAGCGGTTGGTGTAGCCCGACAGGTCGACGATGGTCTGGCCGATGTTGCTGGCCTGCATCTGCGAAAGGATCGGCGTCACCACCGCCTGCTGGTCGATCACGTAGCTCGGCCGCGTGGCCGTGGCCGCCGCCAGGCGCTGCGCGGACAGCGGCGTGCTGTGCCGCTGCAGCGCGGCCATGCCGGCGTCGCGGCTCGGGTGGTACATGTAGCCGCCGCAGCGGCGCAACTCGTCGTGGATCGAATGGCTGAGCGAGGCCAGCGCCTCCTCGTCGATCTCGACAAGGTGGATGGTCTCGGGCTTGGCCCGGCCCGAGGCCGGGGCCGACATGGCGGATCCGTCCAGGGCCGCATCGGACGAGAGGCTGGCGACGCTGGCGACGGCGCGCGCCGCCGGACGATGCTTCTGCAACTGGGCCAGCGCGGCGTCGCCGAGGCTGATCCAGACTTTCTCGCCGGCATGGGCGGGGGTGAGCACGGCCAGGCCGAAGCACACGGCCGTGATGGCAAGGAACTGACGCATGGGATGTCTCTCCAGGCTTGGGGACAGGCATGACGAAGCCGGCGCGCGGCCCGTGCAAGGGCGGCGCGCCGGAGCGGTTTCAGCGCGGGATCAGTAGGTCGCGACCAGCGACGCGCCGGAGACGGTCCGGTACGCGTTCAGCAGCACGTAGTACGTGCCCGAGGTCGGCGAGTTGAACGTGATCGTCTCGCTGTTGGTCGAGCCGTCCGACTTCTTGTCGTAGCTCGTGGTGGTCGGCGCGGAGCCGCGGCGCACGTAGATGTCGCCATCGCCCGAGCCGCCGCTCAGCCGCACCGTCAGCGTGCTGCGGCCCGCCGGGACGTTGATGCTGTACAGCTTCTTCGAGTTGGTCGACAGCGAGATGCCGGTCACCGGCACACCGCTGGTCAGCGGAGTTGCCGTCGGGGGCGGCGTGGTGCCGCTGCAGCTCACGCCCACCGTCGCGAAGGCGGCGGTCACGTCGGCCATCGTGTAGCCGCGGTCGGTCGCGGCCTTCTCCACGCCGCAGGCGCCCTGGTTGAAGGTGCTGTTGGCCGTCCAGTACAGGCGGTTGGCGTCCACCATCACCTCGAAGGCCTTGCGCGTGTTCCAGCCCGGCTTGTTGGCCAGCAGGTAGAACGCGCGGTTGTACACGCCGCTCGAGTAGTGCACGTCCATGCCGCTGCGGTAGTCCGCGGCATTGCCGATGGAGCTGCCGTCGCGCGTCGGATCGTCGAAGTAGCGCAGCGCGCCGCTCGCCTTGAAGATCTGCGCGCCCACCAGCCAGTCGTTGCTGCCGCCATTGCGGTAGTACTCGGCGGCTTCGCCGGCCATGTCGGAGAAGGCTTCGTTCATGCCGCCCGATTGGCCGGAGTAGGTCAGGCCCGAGTTCTGCTCGGTGAAGCCGTGGCTCACCTCGTGCGCGGACACGTCCAGCGAGACCAGCGGGTAGAACGTCGAGCCGCCGTCGCCGAAGTTCATGCCGGCGCCGTCCCAGAACGCGTTCTCATAGTTGCTGCCGTAGTGCACCCGCATGTAGAGCGTGCCGGTCAGCGGACGCAGGTTGAACCAGTCCCGGTACATGTTGAAGATCACGCCGCCGAAGAAGTGCGCGTCGTTCAGCGGCGAGTAGGCGCCGTTGATCTGCTTGTACTCGTTGCGCGGGCAGGTGAACTGGAACGGCGTGTTGCTCGCGCCGGTGCTGCCGTTGAGGTTGACGGTGATGACGTTGCCATCGCTCATCTGGCACGAGTCCGTGACCTGCAGCGCAGGGTAGTTGGTGCCGTACTCGTAGCGGCCGGTCTTGGTGTTGCCGCCGGGGCCGGTGGCGTCGCGGTGCGCCAGGCCTTCCCAGCGCTCCAGCACGGCGCCGGTGGTGGCGTCGATCATGAAGTGCGGACGGCTCGGCGTCTTGGTGTCCTCGCGCAGGAAGGACACCAGGTAGAACAGCTGGGCCTGGTTGCGCGCGTTCAGCCGCACGTAGAGCTTGACCTGCTCATTGGCGGTCAGCACCGCGTTGACCGCGCCCTTGGCCTGCGCGAGCGCGCCGGCGGCGGTCAGGCTCGGCTGCGCCGTGGCCAGGTCCTGGTGGATGTTGCTCAGCATCGTGCCGGAGTAGCGCGACGTGCCGGCGCGGGTGTCGCGGTGCTCGACCACGCCTTCGCCCCAGACGGGCACGCCTTGGTAGAACTGCTGATGCCGGGTGACGACCTTGCCGTTCGCATAGGTCTGGCTGCGCAGCGCCTGCAGGTCGCCGGCCGCCAGGCCGAGCGCGGTGGCCGCGTTCTGGGGAGCGCTGGAGGCGCGCATCTGGGTGTTCACCGGGGACGTCTCGTCGAGCTGGACGCGGTCCGCGGCGATCGCCTGGCAGGCGGCGGTAGCCGCGACGGCGACGAGGGAGGCGCGCAGCGCGCGCTGGATGAATGCCTGTGTCATATGCCTCTTTCTTCCGTGTTGGATCGGTGAGATCTCCCGAAGAAAAATGGCCGGACTCGCTCGGATGTGAACGGGAGCGGCCTCCTCCGTTCGCGGCCCATGATGAGGTCGCCCCGGATGTTGTTGGAGGTGCGGCTGGCGCCGCGTCCCGAATGTCGCCGGATGCCCCGGAGAACCCGGGGTCGTGTGTGGTGGTAGCCGTCGACCAGCGCGAATGTAGGGGCAAGTTCAAGCGCTTTCGGCCTGTCAGGCCTGACATCCGGGCTAACCCTGGAAGGCGCCGGCGCGGGCATGCCATTCGCTCGCGTACGCGCGTAGACGCTGGACTAGACTGCCGCGACCCTTGTGCGATGGACGGGGAAACCCGGGAGAGGCAACAGATGGCAACGATCGCTTCCAAGAGCACCGCGAATACCCACGCCGCCAACCCTGGATGGCGCACGCACGAGGTCACGAACCAGGTCGACGAGCTCAGCGGCCACTCGCTGCTGGCGACCGATCCGGCGCTGAGGGAGGCGCTCGAGCGCGCCGGCGCCGCGGCCTTCATACCGGCGCTGTCGGCGTACGCCGTCGAACTGGGCCGCCCCGAGACCGCCGCGATCGCCGAGCGCATCAACCGCGTCACTCCGGTGCTGGAGAGCTTCGACAAGCGCGGCCGCCGCATCGACCGCGTGGAGTTCGACGCCGGCTGGCACGCGCTGCTCGCGATGTACCGCCAGGCCGACCTTGTCGCGATGCCGTTCCGCGACGAGCGTCCCGGCCGCTGGGCGGCGTGGGCCGCCGGCTTCTACCTGCACGGCCAGGTCGAGGCCGGCACGCTGTGCCCCGCGACGATGACGCAAGCGAGCATCCCGGTGCTGCGCCGCGAGCCCGCGCTGTGGGAGGCGCTGCGCGAGCAGCTGTTCAGCACGGCGTACGACGGGCGCGACCTGCCGCTCGCACAGAAGCGCTCGATCTGGCTGGGCATGGGGATGACCGAGAAGCAGGGCGGTTCCGACGTGCGCGCCAACACGACGCGCGCCGAGCCGGCCGGCGCCGGCGGCCGCGGCGCCGAGTACCGCCTCACCGGCCACAAGTGGTTCTTCTCGGCGCCGATGTGTGACGCGCACCTGGTCGTGGCCAAGACGCCGGATGGCGCGCCGGGCTGCTTCTTCGTGCCGCGCTGGCGGCCGGACGGCACGAAGAACGCGGTGCATATCCAGCGTCTGAAGGACAAGGTCGGCAACCGCAGCAACAGCAGCTCGGAGGTCGAATTCCAGGACGCCTACGGCGTGCTGATGGGCGAGGAAGGCCGCGGCATCCCGACCATCATCGAGATGGCAACCCACACGCGCTTGAACTGCGTGGTGGGCAGTGCGGCGATGCTGCGGCAGGCGCTCGCGCAGGCGTTGCACTACGCGCGCCATCGCAGCGCTTTCGGCAAGCGATTGGTCGAGCAGCCGCTGATGCGCGCGGTGCTGGCCGACCTGGCGCTGGAGAGCGAGGCCGCGATGCAGCTGAGCCTGCGTCTGGCGCAGGCCTTCGAGCATCAGGACGATCCGCGCGAGCGGACCTGGATGCGGCTGGTCACGCCAGCGGCGAAGTTCTGGGTCTGCAAGCGCGCGGTGGAACTGACCGGCGAGGCGATGGAGGTCCTCGGCGGCAACGGCTACATCGACGACGCGATCATGGGGCGGCTCTATCGCGAGGCGCCGGTCAACTCGATCTGGGAAGGCTCCGGCAACGTGATGTGCCTGGACGTGATGCGCGCCGTCGCGCGCGATCCGCAGGCCTTCCTCGCGCTGCTCGACGAGATCGGCCAGGCGCTGGCCGAGGACCGCGCGGCGCGCGCGGAGCTCGACGCGCTGCGCGCGCTGCTGGCCACGCCGCCCGAGCAGCTCGAGGCGCTGGGCCGGCGGCTCGCCTCGCGCCTGGTGGTGCTGGCGCAGGCCGCGCTGCTGCGGCGGCACGCGCCCGCCTTCGTCGCCGACGCCTTCATCGCCAGCCGCCTCGATCCCCAGTGGGGCGCGGTCGCCGGGACGCTCGACACCCGCGCCGTCGACGTCGAGGCGCTGTTGCACAGGGCCTTCCCGGCGTGACCTAAACTCCCGCGCTTTCGTTGCTCATCGGGCCGGTCGGCCCCGCCGCTGTTTTGGACAAGATCCTCCTCCAGATTGCCGCCGAACTGAAAGTCCGTCCGGCCCAGGTCAACGCCGCCGTCGAACTCCTCGACGGAGGAGCCACCGTCCCCTTCATCGCGCGCTACCGCAAGGAAGCCACCGACGGCCTCGATGACATCCAGCTGCGCGAGCTGGAAGCCCGGTTGAGCTATCTGCGCGAGCTCGAGGACCGCCGCGAGGCGGTGCTCAAGTCCATCGAGGAGCAGGGCAAGCTCACGCCGGAACTCGCCGCCGCCATCGCGGCCGCGCCGACCAAGCAGGAGCTCGAGGACCTCTACCTCCCGTACAAGCAGAAGCGCCGCACCAAGGGCCTGATCGCACGCGAGGCCGGCCTGGAGCCGCTCGCCGACAAGCTGTTCGCCGATCCCTCGCTCGATCCGATGACCGAGGCGGCCGGCTTCCTCAATCCCGACGCCGGCTTCGCCGATGCCTTCGCGGTGCTCGACGGCGTGCGCGACCTCTTGTCGGAGCGCTGGGCCGAGGACGCCGCGCTGATCGGCAAGCTGCGCGAATGGCTGTGGGAGGAGGGCCTGTTCAAGTCGAAGCTGATGGACGGCAAGGACGAGAACAACCCCGACATCTCCAAGTTCCGCGACTACTTCGACTACGCCGAGCCGATCCGCACCGTGCCCTCGCACCGCGCGCTGGCCGTCTTCCGCGGCCGCACGCAGGAGTTCCTTGACGCCAAGCTGGCGCTCGACGAGGAGCTCGTGCCCGGTCAGCCCTCGCTGGCCGAAGGCCGCATCGCGCGCCACCTCGGCTGGAGCCACGCCAAGCGCGCCGGCGATGAGCTGATCCGCAAGACCATCGCCTGGACCTGGAAGGTCAAGCTGTCGCTGAGCCTGGAGCGCGACCTGTTCGCCCGCCTGCGCGAGGAAGCCGAGAAGGTCGCGACCAAGGTCTTCGCCGAGAACCTGCGCGACCTGCTGCTGGCCGCACCGGCCGGCAAGCGCGTCGTGATGGGCCTGGACCCCGGCATCCGCACCGGCGTGAAGGTCGCCGTGGTCAGCGACACCGGCCGCGTGCTCGACACCTCGACCGTCTATCCGCACGAGCCCAAGCGCGACTGGGAAGGCTCGATCCACACGCTGGGCCGGCTGTGCGCCACGCACGGCGTCAACCTGATCGCGATCGGCAATGGCACCGCCTCGCGCGAGACCGACAAGCTCGCCGCCGACCTGATCAAGCGCATCCAGTCGATGTCGCCGGAGACGGTGATCGAGAAGGTCGTCGTCAGCGAGGCCGGCGCGTCGGTGTACTCGGCGTCGGAATTCGCGTCCAAGGAGCTGCCCGACCTCGACGTCTCGCTGCGCGGCGCCGTGTCGATCGCGCGCCGCCTGCAGGACCCGCTGGCGGAGCTGGTGAAGATCGATCCGAAGTCCATCGGCGTCGGCCAGTACCAGCACGACGTCAACCAGAGCGAACTCGCGCGCACGCTGGACGCGGTGGTCGAGGACTGCGTGAACTCGGTGGGCGTCGACCTGAACACCGCGTCCGCGCCGCTGCTGTCGCGCGTGTCCGGCCTCTCGGCCGGCGTGGCCGCCTCCATCGTGCGCTGGCGCGATGCCAACGGCGCGTTCCGCAACCGGCAGCAACTGCTCGACGTCACCGGCCTGGGGCCCAAGACCTTCGAGCAGGCGGCCGGCTTCCTGCGCATCCGCGACGGCGACAACCCGCTGGACGTGAGCGGCGTGCACCCCGAGACCTATCCGGTGGTGGAACGCATCCTCGCCAAGGTCGAGCGCCCGATCACCGACGTGATGGGCAAGTCCGACGTGATCCGCGCGCTGAAGCCGGAGGCCTTCGCCGACGAGCGCTTCGGCGCGATCACGGTGAAGGACATCCTCGGCGAGCTGGAGAAGCCGGGCCGCGATCCGCGTCCCGACTTCAAGGTCGCGCGCTTCAACGACGGCGTCGAGGACATCAAGGACCTGAAGGAGGGCATGGTGCTGGAGGGCACGGTGTCCAACGTGGCGCAGTTCGGCGCCTTCGTCGATCTGGGCGTGCACCAGGACGGCCTGGTCCACGTCAGCCAGCTCGCCAACAAGTTCGTCAATGACGCCCGCGAGGTGGTCAAGACCGGCGACATCGTCAAGGTGAAGGTGCTGGAGGTCGACCTGGCCCGCAAGCGCATCTCGCTGACGATGAAGCTGGACGCACAGGCCCCGCGCGGCGGCGCGAAGGCGGACAACAGCTTCCGCCCCGCCGGCCGCAACGAGCGCCAGGGCGGTCATCGCCCGGCCGGCGGCCGCGACGCGCAGGCGCCGGTCGGCAACGCGATGGCCGCGGCCTTCGCCAAGCTCAAGCGCTGAGCCTTGTCCTTGAAGACCCACGCCATCGCCCGGGGCTGCGCCCTTGTCTGCCTGTCCGCGTCCGCGACCCTGCCGGCGGCCTTCGCGCAGGAGGGCCCGCCGGCGACCGGCGCCGAGCAGGGCAGCGGCCGCCGGCTTGATCGCGTCGAGATCAGCGGCCGCAACACCGACTCCGAGCTGCGCCGCCGCGCGCCGGTCGCCAAGCAGATCTATGGGCGCGAGGAGCTGGACCGCTATGGCGACACCAGCGTCGCCGACGTGCTCAAGCGCCTGCCCGGCGTGAACGTGTCGGACGGCGCGCCGCGCATGCGCGGCCTGGGTTCGGGCTACACGCTGATCCTGATCAACGGCGATCCGGCGCCTCCTGGCTTCAAGCTGGATCAGCTGGATCCCGCGCAGGTCGAGCGCATCGAGGTCACCAAGGGCCCGAGCGCGGACCAGAGCGCGCAGGCCGTGGCCGGCGCGATCAACATCATCCTCAAGGAAGCGCCGCGCGTGTCGCAGCGCGATCTGCGCCTGGGTGCCGGCTACAACATCAACCACCCGGTGCCGTCGGCCACCTTCACCTTCGGCGAGCGCTTCGGGCCGGTGTCGCTGTCGGTGCCCGTCTCCGCTTTCCAGTGGCTGCAGGAGATGCGCTCCTCGACCGAGCGCAACGGCACCGACCTGAACGACCAGCCGGTCGTCGCCGCCCAGCACGGCAAGATGCGCAACTGGGGGCACGCGTTCAACTCCGCGCCGCGCGCGACCTGGAAGATCAGCGACGACGAGAACGTGTCGCTGCAGGGCTTCGCGCAGAAGGGCTGGTGGAACAACGCCGTGCGCCTGGTGCCGGACGGCTCGTACAAGACCCCGCGCCTGGACGACGACAGCGACAACCAGGGCGTCTGGCAGATGCTGCGCGCCAACCTGCAATGGAACAACCGCTTCAGCGAGACGCAGAAGTGGGAGCTCAAGGCCGGCGCGCAGGATGCGAAGAACCACATCGAGAACCGCACGCTGAATCCGGTCGCGCCAGTGGATGCACTGATCGACAGCCGCGACCGCAGCCTCACCCAGGCCGGCAAGTACAGCCAGATCCTGGGCGACGAGCACACGGTGACGCTGGGCTGGGACCTGGAATTCCGCCAGCGTGACGAGATCCGCGACACCACCGTGGCCGGCGGCGAGCAACTGCCGGCGCTCAACGGCGAGAACTTCGGCGCGCGCATCCGCCGCCAGGCCTTCTTCATCCAGGACGAGTGGGAAATCAACCCGCAGTGGTCGACCTATTTCGGCCTGCGCCATGAGCGCATCGTCACCATCAGCCGCGGCGTCGCCACCGATGCGCGCAACAGCTCCGGCGTGCTGTCGCCGCTGTGGCACCTGACCTACAAGCTGGACCCCAAGGGGCGCGACATGATCCGCGCCAGCCTGACGCGCAGCTACAAGGCGCCGGAGTTGACGCAGATGCTGGGCCGCTACACGCTGAACAGCAAGTTCCCCGATCCCGCGCAAGCCAACGATGAGCTCAATCCCGACCGCGTCGGCAATCCGGGCCTCAAGCCCGAACTCGCCACCGGCCTGGACATCGCCTACGAGAAATACCTGAGCGGCGGCAGCCTCTTCAGCGTCGGCCTGTTCCACCGCAACATCAGCCAGCTCATCCGCAACGTCGTGACGCTGGATCCGGCGAGTGCGCTGGTGCCGGTGCCGCGCTACGTGATCCGCCCGATCAACTTCTCCAGCGCCATCACCAGTGGCATCGAGCTGGAGCTCAAGGGTCGCGCGGGGGAGCTGTTCCCGTCGCTGTTCGACGCCAAGACGCCGCTGAACCTGCGCAGCTCGTTCAGCGTCTACCGCTCGCGGGTCAAGGCCGTGTCCGGACCGGACAACCGCCTGGACCAGCAGCAACCGTGGACCGCCAACCTGGGCTTCGACTACCGCTTCAGCAGCGTGCCGGTCACCACGGGTGCCAACCTGAACTACACGCCGGTCTACACCGTGCGCCAGACCGACCGGCAGAGCGTCGAGTACTCGCGCAACCGCGGGCTGGACGTCTTCGCGCAGTGGGTGGTGAGCCCCAGGACCTCGGTCCGCTTCTCGGCCAATAATCTGTTCCCGCTCGACGCGCGGGCCGAGACCACGCTGGCCAATGGCGATTTCTACGCCACCGGGCGCAGCCTCAAACCCTGGTTCCAGCTGAACCTGGAGATGAAGCTCTGACCCTGAACGCCAGGTGAGGAGCGGCCGGCCGCGCCGCAGGCCTTTTCCCTCATGAAAGGATGACCCGCCCGATGCAGGCCTTGCAGATCCTCGCCGGACCCCGCGCGCGTCAGCGGCTGCGCGACCACGGCCTGCGCGCCGCCGACGTGCGCGCCGTGCCCGGCGCCGCCGGCGGCCCGAAAGGGCTGATCCTCAGCGCGCTCGACGCCCACCTGTTCGGGGAGTTCCTCCCCTCCGGCGGTCAGGAGGTGCATCTGCTCGGCGCCTCGATTGGCGCCTGGCGCATGGCCACCGCCTGCCTGACCCGCGACGCCGCGCAGGCGCGCGCGGAGTTCGAGCGCCTCGCCCACGACTACGCCCACCAGGACTACCAGTCCGAGCCCGGCAAGCGCCCCACCGCGGCGACGGTCTCGCGCGCGTTCTCCGGCAAGCTCGCCGAGATCTTCGGCGGCCGCGAGGCCGAGGTGCTGTCGCATCCGCAGTTCCGGCTGCATGTGTTCACCTCGCGCGGCAAGCATGTGCTGCGCAGGGAAGGGCGGCTGCGCACGCCGCTGGGCTATCTCGGCGCCTTCGCCGCCAACGCGATGTCGCGCCGCGCCATGGGCGCGTGGCTCGAACGGGTGGTGTTCTCCGACCGGCGCTCGCCGCTGCCGATGCCGCTGGCCGACTATCGCAGCCATCAGGTCGCGCTGGACGCGGGCAACCTCAAACCCAGCCTGCTGGCGAGCTGTTCCATCCCGTTCTGGCTCCAGGCCGTGCACGACATCGAAGGCGCGCCCGCCGGCGCCTACTGGGATGGCGGCATCACCGACTACCACCTGCATCTGAACTACGCGGCAATGGTCGGCGATGGCATCGCGCTGTATCCGCATTTCCAGTCGAGCGTGATTCCCGGATGGCTGGACAAGGCGCTCAAGCACCGGCACCGCACCAGCGCCTTCCTCGACAACGTCGTGCTGCTGACGCCGAACCCCGCGTGGGTGAAGACGCTGCCGGGTGGCAAGCTGCCGGACCGCAACGACTTCCAGCGCTACCTGAACGACGTGCCCGGCCGCGCCCGCGACTGGCTGCGCGCCGTGCGCGAGGGCGAGCGGCTGCGCGACGAATTCCAGGAGGCCTGCGCGCGGCCCTCGCTCGACATCCAGGCGCTCTGAGCTACACTGAGCGCTTCATTTTCTTTTTCCAACAAGGACCGGGAAAGGCGAATTGGTTATGACACCGCGGACTACCACCTCCTCTGCGAAGGTTTGAGCGGCCGCGGCTCGTCACGTCTTTTCATCAGCTGTCCGGAAAAAGTCAGCACCCCAGAAGAAGCGCGGCAAGTGGCCGCGCTTTTTTGTTTCTGGAGCACACGAACATGTCGAACATTTCCATCCAATTGCCCGACGGCTCGAAGCGCGAGTTCCCGCAGCCGGTGACGGTGGCCGAGGTCGCCGCCTCGATCGGCACGGGCCTGGCCAAGGCCGCGCTGGCCGGCCGCGTCGGCGCGGGCGAGAACGCCCGGCTCGTCGACACGAGCTTCCTCATCGACCAGGACACGCAGCTGGCCATCGTCACGGACAAGGATCCGGACGGCCTGGAGGTGATCCGTCACTCGACGGCTCACCTGCTGGCCTACGCGGTCAAGGAGCTGTTCCCCGAGGCCCAGGTCACGATCGGTCCGGTCATCGAGCACGGCTTCTATTACGACTTCTCCTACAAGCGTCCCTTCACGCCCGAGGACCTCGCGGCGATCGAGGCCAAGATGGCCGAGCTCGCGAAGAAGGACGAGAAGGTGGTGCGCTCGGTGCTGCCGCGCGACGAGGCAGTGCAGTACTTCAAGGGCATCGGCGAGGCCTACAAGGCCGAGATCATCGAGAGCATCCCGGCCGACCAGGACGTGTCGCTCTACGCCGAGGGCGGCTTCACCGACCTGTGCCGCGGCCCGCACGTGCCCTCCACGGGCAAGCTCAAGTTCTTCAAGCTGATGAAGGTGGCGGGCGCCTACTGGCGCGGCGACCACCGCAATGAACAGCTGCAGCGCATCTACGGCACGGCCTGGGCGACGAAGGACGACCTGGCCAATTACCTGCGCATGCTCGAGGAAGCCGAGAAGCGCGACCATCGCAAGCTCGGCAAGGACCTGGAGCTGTTCCACATCGACGAGCACGCGCCGGGCGTGGTCTTCTGGCATCCCAAGGGCTGGACGGTGTGGCAGGAAGTCGAGCAGTACATGCGCCGCGTGTACCGCGACAACGGCTATCAGGAAGTCAAGGGCCCGCAGTTGCTGGACAAGACGCTGTGGGAGGCCACGGGCCACTGGGACAAGTACCGCGACAACATGTTCACGACGGAATCGGAAAAGCGCGATTACGCGCTCAAGCCGATGAACTGTCCCGGCCACATCCTGATCTTCAAGCACGGCATCAAGAGCTACCGCGACCTGCCGCTGCGCTTCGGCGAGTTCGGCCAGTGCCACCGCAACGAGCCCACGGGCGGGCTGCACGGGATCATGCGTGTGCGCGGCTTCACGCAGGACGACGGCCACATCTTCTGCACGGAAGACCAGATCCTGGCCGAGTGCGTGGCGTACACGGCCCTTCTGCAGAAGGTCTACAAGGACTTCGGCTTCGAGAACATCATCTACAAGGTCGCGACGCGCCCCGATGCGCGCATCGGCTCCGATGAAGTCTGGGACAAGGCCGAGTTCGCGCTGATGGAGTCGCTGCGGGCCTCCGGCGTGGAATTCATCATCGCCCCGGGCGATGGCGCCTTCTACGGTCCGAAGATCGAATACACCCTCAAGGACGCGATCGGCCGCCAATGGCAGTGCGGCACGATGCAGGTCGACTTCTCGATGCCGGGACGGCTGGGCGCCGAGTACGTCGGCGAGGACGGCGAACGCAGGACGCCCGTGATGCTGCATCGCGCGATCGTCGGCAGCCTGGAGCGTTTCATCGGCATCCTGATCGAGCAACACGCTGGCGCGTTGCCCGTTTGGCTGGCGCCGACGCAGGTCGTTGTCGCGAATATCACCGACGCCCAGGCGGATTACGTTTCCGACATTGTGAAATCGCTGCAAAAACAAGGGCTTAGGGTCCAGGCGGATTTGCGCAATGAAAAAATCACGTATAAAATCCGCGAGCATTCGCTGCAAAAAGTGCCGTTCATCCTCGTCGTCGGCGACAAGGAAAAGGCGAACGGCGCGGTTGCAGTACGCGCCCGAGGCAACCAGGATCTGGGTGTGATGTCGCTGGAGGACTTCGTGTCGAAGCTCTCGCAAGCCATCGCGGACAAGACCTGAGTCGGGCGCTTTTTGCGTTGCATTGATCACTTCGGCTCCTTGCCAGGGCCTGTCGAAAGGTAACCACCATCGCTACTTTTGCTGACCGTCGTGCGATTCCGGAGCGCAAGCACCGCCTGAACCGCGAAATCACCGCTTCCGAAGTCCGTCTGAATGGCCCGGAGAACGAGCCGATCGGCATCGTCTCGATCCAGGAAGCGCTCCGGATGGCCGGTGACCTGGACGTCGATCTGGTTGAAATTGCCGCCACGGCCGTCCCGCCGGTGTGCCGCCTGATGGACTACGGCAAGTTCAAATACCAGGAGCAGAAGCGCGCGGCGGAAGCCAAGTCCAAGCAGAAGGTCATCGAGGTCAAGGAAGTCAAGTTCCGTCCGGGCACGGACGAAGGCGACTACCAGATCAAGATGCGCAACCTGCGCCGCTTCATCGCGGAGGACGGCGACAAGGGCAAAGTCACGCTGCGCTACCGCGGCCGCGAGATCACCCACCAGGACATCGGCATGCGCATGCTCGAACGCATCCGCGATGAACTGGCGGACGTGGCGGTGGTGGAGCACATGCCCAAGCTCGAGGGTCGTCAGATGATCATGGTGCTGGCGCCGAAGAAGCGCTGAGCATCTGCGAGAATCGCGGCGGGGCCGGAAGGCCCCGTCTCAGTTTCAGCCCGCCGATCTGGTCGTCGGCGGGCTTATTAGTCTCCTGCAGGCCAATCAAGTACTCCGGAGCCCGGGGTCGCCTGGAGGGACGCACATAGAAGGAGCAGTCATGCCCAAGATGAAGACCAAGAGCAGCGCGAAAAAGCGTTTTCGCGTTCGTCCGGGTGGTACCGTCAAGCGCGGTCAGGCGTTCAAGCGCCACATCCTGACCAAGAAGACCACGAAGAACAAGCGCCATCTGCGTGGCGCCACGACCGTGCATGAGACCAACATGGGCCACATCGCCGCGATGCTGCCCTCCGCTGGTCTGTAATCCAGCTGTAGACAAGGAGATACAACATGCCTCGCGTCAAACGTGGTGTTACCGCACGTGCTCGTCACAAGAAGGTCCTGGCTCTGGCCAAGGGCTTCCGTGGTCGTCGCAAGAACGTCTTCCGCATCGCCAAGCAGGCGGTGATGAAGGCGGGCCAGTACGCCTACCGTGACCGCCGTGCCAAGAAGCGCGTGTTCCGCCAGCTGTGGATTGCCCGTATCAACGCGGCGAGCCGTGGCCTGGGTCTGAGCTACAGCAAGTTCGTGGCCGGCCTGAAGAAGGCCCAGATCGACATCGACCGCAAGGTCCTGGCCGATCTCGCCGTCAACGATCCTGCTGGTTTTGCCAGCATCTTCGCCAAGGTGAAGGCCGCTCTGGCTTAATGCCATCGTCCGCTCGCGGGTGCTCGCCCGCGGTGGACCGGCCGCTTCGGCTTGCCGAGGCGGCCCTCTTTGAAGGCCGGCACCTGGGTGTCCGGCCTTTTTTCATTCCGGAGCGGTGGTGCGATGTTCGCCATTCGCCACCATTTCTGCCCGCCAACGACTCCCAGTCGCCCCGCGATGAACGACCTCGATCAACTGCTGCAACAGGCCACCGGCGATTTCGCCGCCGCCACGACTCCCGCTGACCTGGAGAACGCCAAGGCCCGCTTCCTGGGCAAGACCGGCCGGGTCACCGAGCTGATGAAGGGCATGGCCGCGCTGTCCGTCGAGGAGAAGAAGACCCGCGGCGCGCAGATCAACCAGCTCAAGCAGGGCATCGAAGCGGCGCTGACCGCGCGCCGGCAGGCGCTGGCCGATGCGGAACTCGAGAAGCAACTCAAGGCCGAGGCCCTGGACGTGACGCTGCCTGGCCGCCAGCGCGGCACCGGCGGCCTGCATCCGATCACGCGCGCGATGGAGCGTATCGAGGCCATCTTCGGCTCGATGGGCTTCGACGTGGCCGATGGTCCGGAGATCGAGAACGACTGGTTCAACTTCACCGCGCTGAACACGCCGGAAGATCATCCGGCGCGCTCGATGCATGACACCTTCTACATCGAAGGGGGTCACGTCTTGCGCACGCACACCAGCCCGATGCAGATCCGCTACGCGGTGCAGCACGTCAAGAAGCATCGCGCGCTGATCGACGCTGGCCAGCCGATGCCCGAGATCCGCGTGATCGCGCCGGGCCGCACCTACCGTGTGGACAGCGACGCGACGCATTCGCCGATGTTCCACCAGGTCGAGGGCCTGTGGGTCGGCGAGAACATCAGCTTCAAGGACCTCAAGTCCGTCTACGTGAACTTCATGCAGCAGTTCTTCGAGACGACGGACATGGAGATCCGTTTCCGCCCCAGCTATTTCCCGTTCACCGAGCCCAGCGCCGAGATCGACATGATGTTCGGCTCCGGCCCCCTGAAGGGCCGTTGGCTGGAGGTGTCGGGCTCGGGCCAGGTGCACCCGCAGGTGATCCGCAACATGGGCCTCGATCCCGAGCGCTACATCGGCTTCGCCTTCGGCTCGGGCATCGACCGCCTGGCCATGCTGCGCTACGGCGTGGGCGACCTG
Organism: Roseateles sp.; assembly: GCF_039595595.1. Taxonomy (GTDB): domain Bacteria; phylum Pseudomonadota; class Gammaproteobacteria; order Burkholderiales; family Burkholderiaceae_C; genus Roseateles. The sequence goes on from NZ_JBCNLG010000009.1 coordinate 170,354, forward strand.
CGCCTGTTCTTCGACGGCGACCTGCGCTTCCTGTCGCAGTTCAAGTAAGCCCATCCGGTCGTCGCCTAAAGAGCAAGAGAGAAACACATGCAATTCCCTGAGAGCTGGCTGCGGGCCTTCTGCAATCCCGCGCTGAACACGCAAGAACTGGCTGAGCTGCTGACGATGTCCGGCCTGGAGGTCGAAGAGCTGCGCCCGGTGGCGCCGCCGTTTCACGGCATCGTCGTGGCGGAGATCGTCGAGGCGGCGCAGCATCCCGACGCCGACCGCCTGCGCGTGTGCAAGGTCAACGCGGGCGGCCCCGAGCTTCTGCAGATCGTCTGCGGCGCGCCGAATGCGCGCGCCGGTATCCGCGTGCCACTGGCCACGATCGGCGCCGAGCTACCCCCGGGCGAGGACGGCAAGCCCTTCAAGATCGGCAAGGGCAAGCTGCGCGGCGTCGAGAGCTTCGGCATGCTGTGCTCGGCGCGCGAACTGAAACTGTCCGAGGACCATGGCGGCCTGCTCGAACTGGCCGCGGATGCGCCCCTGGGCGAGGACATCCGCAAGCATCTGAACCTGGACGACACGCTGTTCACGCTGAAGCTGACGCCGAACCTGGCGCACGCGCTGAGCGTCTACGGCATCGCCCGTGAAGTGGCCGCGCTGACCGGCGCGCCGCTGATCGCGCCGGAGATCGCGCCCGCCGCCGTTGGCAACGACGCGAAGCTGCCGGTGCGCATCGAGGCGCCAGACCTGTGCGGCCGCTTCTCGGGCCGCGTGATCCGCAACGTCGACACGAAGGCCAAGACCCCGCAGTGGATGGTCGATCGCCTGGCCCGCTGCGGTCAGCGCCCGGTGTCGCCGCTGGTCGATATCTCGAACTACGTGATGTTCGAACTGGGCCGCCCGTCCCACATCTTCGACCTCGACAAGATCCACGGCGAGCTGATCGTGCGCTGGGGCAAGAAGGGGGAACAACTCAAGCTGCTCAACGGCAACACCATCGAGGTCGACGAGCAGGTGGGCGTGATCGCCGATCGCGAGCAGGTCGAGTCGCTGGCCGGCATCATGGGCGGCGACACCACGGCCGTCTCCGACGACACGAAGCACATCTATGTCGAGGCCGCGTTCTGGTGGCCGAAGGCGGTGATGGGGCGCTCGCGCCGCTACAACTTCTCGACCGACGCCGGCCACCGCTTCGAGCGCGGTGTCGATCCGGCCGGCACTGTCGATCACATCGAGCGCATCACGCAGTTGATCCTGGCGATCTGCGGCGGCCCGGAAACGACTTGCGGTCCGATGGACGACCAGACCACGCAGTTGCCCGAGCGCAAGCCGGTCGCGCTGCGCGTCGAGCGCGCCGCCAAGGTGATCGGCATGCCGGTCACGCAGGCCGACTGCGAAGGCGTGTTCAAGCGCCTGGGCCTGGCGTTCACGTCGGCGCCGGGCGTGATCACGGTGACGCCGCCGTCCTTCCGCTTCGACCTGCAGATCGAGGAAGACCTGATCGAGGAAGTCATCCGCGTCCTGGGCTATCCGAAGCTGCCGTCGACGCCGCCGCTGGCGCCGGTGGTCGGCAAGGTGCGCAGCGAGTCGCGCCGCGCCACGCACGCGCTGCGTCATGCAATGGCCGGCCTGGGCTACTTCGAGACCATCAACTTCAGCTTCGTCGAGGCGCGCTGGGAGCAGGAGCTCGCCGGCAACGCCAACCCGATCCAGCTGCTGAACCCGATCGCCGCGCCGCTGGCGGTCATGCGCACCTCGCTGCTGGGCTCGCTGATCCAGGTCTTGCGCCACAACCTGGCGCGCAAGGCGCCGCGCGCGCGCGTGTTCGAGATCGGCCGCGTGTTCCTGCGCGACGCCTCGGTGCAGGAAAGCGACACGACCATTGCGGGCATCGCTCAGCCGATGCGCCTGGCCGGCCTGGCCTGGGGCCCGGCGGACCAGCAGCAATGGGCGCAGAAGGATCGCGCCGTCGACTTCTTCGACGTCAAGGGCGACCTGGAAGCGCTGTTCGCGCCGCGCGCGCTGAGCTTCGAGGCCGCCGCTCATCCGGCGCTGCATCCGGGCCGCAGTGCTCGCGTGCTGCTGGACGGCGTCGAGATCGGCGTGATCGGCGAACTGCATCCGAAGTGGCGCCAAGGCTACGAACTGCCGTCGGCGCCGGTGCTGTTCGAGCTGTCGCTGGACGCGGTGCTGGCGCGCACCCTGCCGCAGGGTCAGGGCGTGCCCCGGCTGCAGGCGGTGCAACGCGATCTGGCGCTGATCGTCAATGAGCAGGTGACCTATGCCTCCCTCATGCGGGCGATCGAATCCAGCGGCGAAGCCCTGGTACGCTCTGCGCGTTTGTTCGACGTCTTCAAGCCCGCCCAGCCGACGGCGGAGCTGCAGGCGGGCGAACGCAGCCTGGCCGTGCGCCTGGAGCTGCTCGATGACGAGAACACGCTGACCGACGAACGCATCGAGCAGGCGGTGGCGAAGGTGGTGACGGCGCTGGGCGAACGCCTTGGCGCGCGCCTGCGGGGCTGAAGGGGGAGGGGAGGACATCCATGAACGATGACGATCTGAAGGAGCAGGCGCGCGTGCTGCTCGGCAGCCTGGAGACGCCCACGCTGACCAAGGCCGAGCTGGCGGAGCTGCTGTTTGACAAGCTCGGCCTGAACAAGCGCGAGTCCAAGGACATGGTCGAGGCCTTCTTCGACATCATTCATCAGAGCCTGTCCAGCGGCCGCGAGGTGAAGCTGTCGGGCTTCGGCAACTTCAACATCCGGCGCAAGGCGCCCAGACCAGGCCGCAACCCGCGCACCGGCGAAGCGATCCCCATCAAGGCGCGCAACGTCGTGACGTTTCATGCGAGTCACAAATTGAAAGAAGCCGTCCAAGGCAACACGCCTTCGACGGGGGACTTCGAGTAGAGTCTGACCCTTCCCGCCGCCGCCGGAGCCGTTGATCCCCATGGACGCCCAGCTTCCCGCCATCCCTGCCAAGCGCTACTTCACGATCGGTGAAGTGAGCGAGCTGTGCGGCGTGAAGCCGTATGTGCTGCGGTATTGGGAGCAGGAGTTCACCCAGCTCAAGCCGATGAAGCGGCGCGGCAATCGCCGCTACTACCAGCACCATGAAGTGCTGCTGATCCGCCGCATCCGCGACCTGCTCTACGACCAGGGGTTCACGATCAGCGGCGCGCGCAATCAGCTGATCGATGCGGTCCATGCGGGCGCGGCGTCGAGCGCGCAGGAATTCCGTGCCGAGGCGATTGCCGCGGCCCATCTTGATTCGTTCCGTGATCGCCGCGAAGCCGCACGCGCCTTGGCGGCGGATGTGGCCGATGGCGCGGCGCACACCAGCGTGACGCTGGAGAAGCTGACGCTGGAGCAGGTCCGGGACGAGTTGTTGTCGATTCGAGAGAGTTTGCTTGCCTGAGCGCAGAAATTGCGTATAGAATCTGAGGCTTCGTCGGGGTGTAGCGCAGCCTGGTAGCGCACTTGCATGGGGTGCAAGGGGTCGCGAGTTCGAATCCCGCCACCCCGACCATTTAATAAGAAGAACCAAGAAGCCCGGTACCGCAAGGTGCCGGGCTTTTTGCTTTGGGCCCAAGACCCATCCACGGGCGCAGCACGTCGACACGCATTGCCACCCAGGCGGCGACCAGGCAGGCCACCGCGGTGACCGCGACCAGTGTGGCGGCCTCGAGGGCCAGCGGCCACTGCAGCGGCGCGAGCAGATGGCCGGCGAGGACCGTCACCGTCTGGTGGACGATGTAGAACGGAAACACCGCGAGCGTCAGCCACCGCAACGCCCGCGAGTCCCGGCCAGCGAGCCACTGCCGTCCGAATCCGAGCGCCGCGACGATCGGCGGCCACTGTTTGCCCGCATTGAGCGCGCGCATCGCCATCAGCAGCCAGTCCGGAAAATCATCGCCGTGTCCGGCGCGCCAGCCGTCGGCGATCCCTTGCGACGCCAACTGGACGGCAACGTAGCCGGCCAGCGCGACCCAGCGCATCCGGCGCGCGGCCTCCCACGCCCCGTGGCGGTCGTCGCGAGTCCCGAACAACGCGAATCCGAGCGCGAACATCGCGCCGTAGAGCGCGTGCTGGTACCAGTCGTGGACGAGGTCATGCGTGCTGGGGAAGCGGTCGAGCAGATGCTGGCGCAGCAACGCGAACAGCAGCCAAGGCACCCACAGCAGCCGCCCGCCGGCCACGAGGCGCCGCCAGCCCGCGTGCCCGAAGCCCGCGCGCACGGCGGGCAGCGTCAACGCCGCCAGCACGATGGCGGTATAGGCCCACAGATAGGGAAGAAACCAAAGGTGGTTCCAGGTCGGCAGGACCAGACAGTCCTTGCCGCGGCAGAAGCCGTGATAGCCCTGGAAGTAGAGCTTCAGGAAGTCAAGGTAGCTGCCGCCGTAATGGAGCTTCTCGACCACTTCCAGATAGGACTGCGGTGGCACGATCACCGCCATCCCGAACAGCAGCGGCAGCAGCAGCCGCTTGCTGCGCGTGGCCAGCAGCGCGCCGGGGCGTTCCAGGCGCCCGGCCATCAACGCGGTGGCGGCGCCGGAGATCAGGAACAGCAGCGACATCCGCCAGGGGTTCAGCCATTGCATCCAGGCTTCGAGCGCCGGGAGGAGCCGCGGCGATTTCACGTGCCAGTCCCAGCTCACGTAGAACATGCCGGAGTGGTACAGGATCAGCAGCCCGAAGGCGAGCACCCGCAGCCAGTCCAGTTCGGTGAGACGGGACGCGCCGGGCGCGGCGCGGGCGTGGGAAGAGGCGGTGGTGGCATTCATGGGGCTGGAGCATCGGCGCACGCCCTCCGCCAGAGGGAGGAATGTGACGAGCCGCCCCCGCGCGGTGACGACCCGCCCCGTCCTCGGGTCGTCCCGCGCCCCTACACTGCGCCGCCATGACCGAGGACAAATGGCTGGGGATCTACCTGAAGCATCGGCGCTGGATCGAGCGCGCGGCCTGGGCCGCGTTGCTGATCGGCTCGGCCGTTGCCAACACGATCACGGTCAACCTCGACCTGCGCCGCGCGCGGCTGCCGTTCGACATCTGGGAGCCCGCTGTCTGGGAGTTCTCCAGCGCGCTGGCCTGGATGGCCCTGATCCCGCTGCTGGTGCGGGCCGCCGACACCAAGCCCTTGCGCTGGGGCCTGCTGCGCCGCCATCTGCCCTGGCACCTGCTGTTCGCGCTGGCGACCAGCCTGGCGCATGTGCTGGGCATGGTCGCGCTGCGCAAGCTCGCCTACGCGGCGCAAGGCGCCCGCTACGACTTCGGCAACTGGCCGCTGGAGCTGTTCTATGAAGCGCTGAAGGATGTCCGCAGCTACGCGTTCATCCTGCTGATCGTCGGCGCGTACCGGCTATTCGTCTGGCGCTGGCAGGGCGAGGCGAGCGTGCTGGCCGAGCCGCCGGCCCCGCTGGAGCCGCCCGCGCCATCCACGCCACCCGCGCTGGCGCCGTCCGGCGTTCCGGCGCCGGAACGGGTCGAGCCCGACCTCCCCGATTCCCCGAACCGCCCCGAGCGCCTGCTGGTAAAGAAACTTGGCAAGGAATTCCTGCTGCCGGTGGAGGAGATCGAATGGGTGCAGGCCTGCGGCAATTACGTCAACCTGCACCGCCAGCAGCATGACTATCCGCTGCGCAGCAGCCTGAGCGCTTTCGAGCAGCGGCTGGATCCGGCGGCGTTCGTGCGCGTTCACCGCGGTTACCTGGTGCGGCTGAGCCTGATCGCCACGATCGAGCCCACCGAGGCCGGCGATGCCCACCTGCGCCTGCGCGACGGCAGCCGCTTGCCGTGCAGCCGCACCTACCTGGAGCGCCTGCGACAGCGTCTTGTCTGACTGGGCGAACTCCTGCACGCCGGATTCACTGAAGCCGCCGCGCGCGGCTATGCTCTGACCCCAATGGACGCCCCCCTGGACACCCGACCCTCGGCCGATCCGTCGCCGCGCCTGCTGCGCGAATCCGGCGAGGGCGGCCGCCTGCGGGCGCGGCTGGAGGGCGACTGGACGCTGCTGGCGCTGCGCGAGCGCGTCGAGGCCCTGCGCGGCGAGCTCGGCGAGGTGCCGACCGCCAACGTGTCCTGGGACCTGAGCGCGGTGCGCCGGCTCGATCCGACCGGCGCGCTGCTGCTGTGGCAGGCCTGGGGCCGCCGCCAGCCGGACGACCTGCGCTGGCCGCCCGCGCCGCTGGCCGACATGTTCCAGGCGCTGTTCTCCCGCCTGGGCAGCAAACAGGGCAAGCCGGCGAAGCCGCCGCGCGCGCAGAACGTGCGCCAGTTCGGCCAGGGCCTGCTGAACCTGGCCGGCCACCTGCTCGACGCCACCGCGCTGCTCGGTCAGGTGGTGCGCGACCTCGGCACGCTGGCGCGCCACCCGGCGCTGATCGCGTGGAAGGACATCTCGGCCCACATCTATCGCAGCGGCGCGCAGGCGCTGGGCATCACGGCGCTGGTGGGCGTGCTGGTGGGCATCACGCTGTCCTACCTGACCGCCAAGCAGCTGCAGAGCTATGGCGCCGACATCTACGTCATCAACATCCTGGGCATCAGCGTCTGGCGCGAGCTCGGCCCGCTGCTCGCCGCGATCCTGGTCGCCGGCCGCAGCGGCTCGGCGATGACCGCGCAGCTCGGTGTGATGCGGGTGACGCAGGAGCTCGACGCGCTCTCGGTGATGGGCATCTCGCACACCATCCGGCTGGTGCTGCCCAAGATGGTGGCCTTGTCCCTGTCGCTGCCGCTGGTGATGACCTGGACCAGCAGCATGGTGCTGCTCGGCGGCATGATTGCCGCCAGAGCCACGCTCGGCCTCGAGTACGTCCAGTTCCTGCAGGGGCTGCCCGCCGCGGTGCCGGTGGCCAATCTGTGGCTGGGACTGTCGAAGTCGGCGGTGTTCGGGCTGCTGATCGCGTTCGTCGCCTGCCATTTCGGGCTGCGCATCAAGCCCAACAGCGAAAGCCTGGGGACCGGCACCACCGCGTCGGTGGTGGCGTCGATCACCGTGGTCATCATCGTCGACGCGATCTTCGCGGTGATGTTCTCCGACGTGGGGTTGAAGTCATGAGCGACTGCATCGAACCGGACCCGGCCGCGGCCGTCGAGGCCCTGGAGGTCCATCCCGGCGAGCCGGTGATCGAGGTGCGTCATGTCGGCACCGTGCTGGGTGGCGTGCGCATCCACAAGGACCTCAACCTGGAGGTCACCGCCGGTGAGGTGCTGGGCATCATCGGCGGCTCGGGCAGCGGCAAGACGACGCTGCTGCGCCTGATGCTGGGCCTGGAGCGCCCCAGCGAGGGCGAGGTCCTGATCTTCGGCCACAAGCTGGGCAAGTGCGAGGCCACCGATCTGGCGCAGGTGCGCCACCGCTGGGGCGTGCTGTTCCAGCAGGGGGCGCTGTTCTCGGCGCTGACGGTGTTCGACAACATCGCGCTGCCGCTGCGCGAGCTCAAGAGCCTGCCCAAGGATCTGATCGCGGAGCTGGTGATGACCAAGCTGCAGCAGGTCGGGCTGAAGCCGGAGGACGGCATCAAGATGCCGGCCGAGCTCTCCGGCGGCATGATCAAGCGGGTGTCGCTGGCGCGGTCGCTGATCATGGATCCGCAATTGCTGTTCCTGGACGAGCCGACGGCAGGCCTCGATCCCGCGAGCTCGAAAGGCTTCGTGCAGCTGATCGAGAGCCTCAAGCGCGAGATGGCGCTGACCGTGGTGATGGTCACGCACGACGTGGACACGCTGTTCGCGATCGCCGACCGCGTGGCGGTGCTGGCGGATCAGCACCTGATCGCGCATGGCCCGCTGGAGGTGGTGGTGAAGCAGCAGCATCCGTTCATCCGCAACTTCTTCCTCGGCCACGCGGACCGCTGCGCCGGCGACAACCTGCGCCACTACCGCGACGCGCTGCATCACCGCGACGAACTGCCGGCCTGAGCGCCGGGGCGCATCAGCGGCACACGACCAGAGCGACAAGAAAGGACTTCGAGCGAGCCCATGGAAAACAAGGCACATGCATTGGCCACCGGCCTGTTCGTGCTGCTGCTCGGCGCGGCGCTGGTGGCGGTGATCCTGTGGTTCCGCGACGACCGCGGCGACACGCAGAGCTTCACCGTCGTGACGCGCGCCGGCGTGCCCGGACTGAACGTCAAGGCGCCGGTGAAGCTGCGCGGCGTGCAGGTGGGCAAGGTGGACGCGATCCGCTTCGATCCGGCGGAGCCCAAGCAGATCCTGGTCGACATCGAGGTCGACGCCGACGCGCCGATCGCCGCCGGCACCACCGCCAAGCTCGGCTACCAGGGCATCACGGGGCTGTCGTTCATCGACCTGTACGACGGCCCCGAGCCCGGCGATCCGAAGCAGAGCGTGCTGACGACGCGGCGCATCGCGCTGGCGCCGTCCTTCTTCGACCAGTTGCAGGATGTGGGCCCCAAGCTGGCCGCGAGCGCGCTGCAGACGATGGAGCGCATCCAGCGCGTGCTCAGCGACAGCAACCAGCAGCAACTGAGTCAGACGCTGGTGCAACTGAACCAGGCCTCGGCCGGGCTCAACGAGCTGGTGCACGAGCTGCGGCCGACCGCGCAGGCGCTGCCCTCGCTGCTGAAGAACGCCGATGGACTGGTCATCGCCGGACGGCAGACGCTGGGCAACGTCGATACGCTGGCGAAGCAGGGCGGCGAGCTGGTGGAGGAATACAAGGGCAAGGCCGTGGCGATCGATCAACTCGGCGACGCGGCTGTGCAGCTGCAGCGCACGCTGCGCCGGGTGGAGCTGTCGCTGGTGGGCTCGACCGACAAGCCGCGCCAGCGCGCGGTGCTCGACGACTTGTCGCAGGCCGCTCGCGCGCTGGAGCGCGCCGCGCAACGCATCGGCGATCAGCCGCAGAGTCTGATCCTCGGCCCGAAACCCGGCGAGCCGGGGCCCGGCGAATCGGGCTTCGACGCGAGAGCGAAACAATGAACGACGACCTCCACCTCCCCCGTACCGGCAGCGTGCGGCGCGTTCTGACGATAGCCGCGCTGGCGGTCACCGCTGCGCTGGCCAGCGGCTGCGGCAGCCGCGGCCCGGCGCCCACGCAGATGGATCTCGGACCCGCCGCGGCCTGGCCGTCGCAGGTGACGCTCGCCCGGCGCGTCGACCTGCAGGCGGTGAGCGCGCCCGAAACCCTGCAGGGCACCGGCATCGTCTACCGGCTCAGCGACTCGGACCCGTACGCACGGCGCGCCTACCGCGATTCCCGCTGGGCGGCGCCGCTCCCGGTGCTGGTCGGCGCGCGGCTGAGGCAGCAGATCGCCCGCGCGCCGGTGGCACCGACAGCGGCGGGCGCGGAGCCTATGGCGCCGATTGGCGTCACGCTGGAACTGGAGGAATGCCTGCAGAACTTCAGCAGCGCGTCGCGCAGCGAAGTGCAAGTGCGCGTGATGGCGACGGCCGAGGACGGCACGCAGCGCGCTTTCGACCGCACCGAGCCTTCGGGCGCGAACGCCGAAGGCGCCGTCAAGGCGACGGCGGCGGCGGTCGATGCGCTGGGTCCGGAGATCGCGGCCTGGGCCGCGACGCTGTCGCCGCGCGACACGGCGCGGCCGCCCGGTCGCGGCCGGCGCTGACGCTCAGCGGCGCTTGGAGCCGCCGAGCAGACTGCCGAGCACGCCGCGGACGATCTCGCGTCCGACCGACGAGCCGATCGAGCGCAGCGCCGACTTGGCCGCCGTCTCCGCCAAGCCTTCGTGGCGTCCACCGCGCGGGCCGGTGCTGCCGAACAGCACGTCCTTGAGCCCGTCCAGCATGCCGCCGCCCTGATCCGGCTGTGGCGCCGGCGCGGCGCGGCCGCCGCCGGTCCGCAAGGCGTTGTCCGCCTCGTCGGCCATCGATCCGCCGCGCGCTGGTGACTGCTGCTGTTGCTGCTGTTGCTGCTGGCGCTGCTGTGCCGCGGGCGTCGCGGCGGCGCGGCCGGTGAGCTTCTCGTAGGCCGACTCGCGGTCGACCTGCTTCTCGTACACCCCCGCGACCAGCGAGCCCGCGATCAAGGCCTTGCGCTGCTCGGGCGTGATCGGGCCGATCTGGCTGCCCGGCGGCAGCACGAAGACGCGCTCGGTGATGCAGGGCCGGCCCTTCTCGTCGAGCAGGCTGACCAGCGCCTCGCCGACGCCCAGTTCGGTGATCGCCATCGCGATGTCGAGTCCCGCCTTGGGCCGCATCGTGTCGGCCGCGGCCTTGACCGCTTTCTGATCGCGCGGCGTGAACGCGCGCAGCGCGTGCTGCACCCGGTTGCCGAGCTGGCCCAGCACCGTGTCCGGAATGTCCAGCGGGTTCTGCGTCACGAAGTACACGCCGACGCCCTTGGACCGCACCAGCCGCACGACCAGCTCGATGCGCTCGACCAGCGCCGACGGCGCATCCTTGAACAGCAGATGCGCCTCGTCGAAGAAGAACACCAGCTTGGGTTTGTCCAGGTCGCCGACCTCGGGCAGCGTCTCGAACAGCTCCGACAACATCCACAGCAGGAAGGTCGCGTACAGCCGCGGCGCGGCCATCAGCTTGTCGGCGGCCAGGATGTTGATCACACCCAGGCCGTCCGTGGTCTGCATGAAATCGTGGATGTCGAGCATCGGCTCGCCGAAGAACTTGTCCCCGCCCTGGGCCTCGATCTGCAGCAGCCCGCGCTGGATCGCGCCGACGCTGGCGGCCGAGACGTTGCCGTACTGGGTGGTGAAGTCGCTGGCGTTGTCGCCCACGTGCTGCAGCATTGCGCGCAGGTCCTTCAGGTCCAGCAGCGCCAGGCCCTGGTCGTCGGCGATCTTGAACACCATCTGCAGCACGCCGGCCTGGGTCTCGTTGAGCCCCAGCATCCGCGACAGCAGCAGCGGGCCCATGTCGGAGACCGTCGCGCGCACCGGATGGCCCTGTTCGCCGAACACATCCCACAGCGTCGTCGGACACGCGATCGCGGCGGGCGGCTCGATGCCGCGCTCCTTCAGCACGGCCAGCAGCTTGGCCGACGGCGCGCCGGCCTGCGAGATGCCGGTCAGGTCGCCCTTGACGTCCGCCATGAACACCGGAACGCCCATCTGGCTGAACGATTCAGCCAGTTTCTGGAGACTGATCGTCTTGCCGGTGCCGGTCGCGCCGGTGATCAGACCGTGGCGGTTGGCCAACGCGGGGAGCAGCTGACATTCGATGTCGCCGTGGCGGGCCAGCAGGATCGGGTCGGCCATGCGCAAGTCTCCAGAGGCAAAAAGCTAAAATCGCAGTCTAACGAAGCATCAACAGCGCCGGCCCGGACTTTTTCCGGGCCGTCGTTCATAGGAGAACGAGCACATGGCAGGGCATTCCAAATGGGCCAACATCCAGCACCGCAAGGGCCGCCAGGACGAGAAGCGCGGAAAGATCTGGACCCGCCTGACGCGTGAAATCATCGTCGCGGCCCGCACCGGCGGCGGCGACATCGCGATGAATCCCCGCCTGCGTCTGGCCATCGACAAGGCCAAGGCCGCCAACATGCCGGCCGACAACATCAAGCGCAACGTCGACAAGGCCACCGGCAACCTCGACGGCGTCACCTACGAGGAAATCCGCTACGAGGGCTACGGCATCGGCGGAGCGGCCATCATCGTCGACTGCATGACCGACAACCGCGTGCGCACCGTTGCCGAGGTCCGTCACGCGTTCAGCAAGTACGGCGGCAACCTGGGCACCGAAGGCTCGGTCGCCTTCCAGTTCAAGCACTGCGGCCAGCTGGTGTTCGCGCCCGGCACCTCCGAGGACAAGGTCATGGAGGTCGCGCTCGAGGCCGGCGCCGAGGACGTGGTCACCGACGAGGACGGCGCCATCGAGGTGCTGACCGCCCCGGGCGACTACGAGACGGTGAAGCACGCGCTCGAGGCCGCGGGCCTGAAGCCCGAGATCGCCGAGGTGACGATGCGCGCCGAGAACACCATCGACCTGGCCGGCGACGATGCCGCGCGCATGCAGAAGCTGCTCGACGTCATCGAGGACCTGGACGACGTCCAGGAGGTCTATCACAACGCGAGCCTGTCCGAATGAAGGTCCTGGTCCTTGGCAATGGTGGCCGCGAGCACGCGCTGGCCTGGCGGCTGGCGCAGGGCGAGCGCGTCACGCAGGTGTTCGTGGCGCCCGGCAACGGCGGCACCGCGCGCGATCCGCTGCTGAAGAACGTCCCGATCACCGACGTGAAGGCGCTGGCCGACTTCGCCGTCGAGCAGAAGATCGCGCTGACGGTGGTCGGCCCCGAGGCCTTCCTGGCGGCGGGCGTCGTCGACGAGTTCCGCGCCCGCGGCCTGCGCATCTTCGGCCCCACCAAGGCGGCTGCGCAGCTGGAGAGCTCCAAGGCCTTCGCCAAGGAGTTCATGAAGCGCCACGGCATCCCGACCGCCGCCTACGAAACCTTCAGCGACGCCGCGCTGGCCCATGCCTACGTCGACGCGCAGGGCGCGCCCATCGTCATCAAGGCCGACGGCCTGGCGGCGGGCAAGGGCGTGGTCGTGGCGATGACGCTGGCCGAGGCGCATGAGGCGATCGACTGGATCCTGGCCGACAACAAGCTCGGCGTGGTCCACAACGAGGGCGGCGCGCGCGTCGTCATCGAGCAGTTCCTCGAAGGCGAGGAGGCCAGCTTCATCGTGCTGTGCGACGGCAAGAACGTGCTGCCGCTGGCCACCAGCCAGGACCACAAGCGGCTGCTCGACGGCGACCAGGGGCCCAACACCGGCGGCATGGGCGCGTACTCGCCGGCGCCGGTGGTGACGCCCAACGTCCACGCCAAGGCGATGCACGAGATCATCATGCCGACGATCCAGGGCATGGCCCGCGACGGCGCCCCGTTCACCGGCTTCCTGTACGCCGGCCTGATGATCGACGCGCAGGGCCAGCCGCGCACCGTCGAGTTCAACACCCGCATGGGCGACCCCGAGACGCAGCCGATCATGATGCGTCTGAAGAGCGACCTGTTCGAAGTCCTGATGCACGCCACCGACGGCACGCTCGACCAGGTGGAGCTGCAGTGGGACCGCCGCGCGGCGCTGGGCGTCGTGATGGCCGCGGGCGGCTATCCGCTGTCGCCGCGCAAGGGCGACGCGATCACCGGCCTGCCCGAGGATGCCGAGGACGCGATGGTGTTCCATGCCGGCACCGCGATGCAGGACGACAAGCTGGTCACCAGCGGCGGCCGCGTGCTGTGCGTGACCGCGCTGGGCGAGGCCGTGCGCCATGCCCAGCAACTGGCCTACCAGACCGCGCAGTCGATCCAGTTCGACGGCAAGCAGTACCGCCAGGACATCGGCCACCGCGCGATCAAACGCTGAGCTGACGTGGCCCCTTCCGCTCCCCGCCGCCGGACCGGCGCGCTGACGCCGATGGCCGGCGGCAGCGCGCGTCTGCGTCGATCACTGGCCCCTCACATTCCCGCTCAGGACGGAGATCCCCGATGAACACGCAGTTGGTGCGCGACTACCTGCTCGGCCTGCAGCAGCGGATCGTGACGACGCTGGAGCGGCTCGACGGCCAGGCCTTCATCGCCGATGCCTGGCAGCGCGAACCCGGCGGCCGCCTCGAAGGCGACGGCCTGGTGCGCCTGATCGAGAACGGCGCGGTGTTCGAGCGCGGCGGCGTGAACTTCTCGCACGTGCGCGGCCGGGTGCTGCCGCCTTCGGCGACGGCGCATCGGCCCGAGCTGGCCGGCTCCCCGTTCGAGGCCATGGGCGTCTCGCTGGTGATGCACCCGCACAACCCCTTCGTGCCGACCGTCCACATGAACGTGCGCATGTTCGCCGCGCTGCCCGCGGACCGCGACCCGGTCGTGTGGTTCGGCGGCGGCATGGACCTGACGCCGTACTACGGCTTCGAGCGCGATGCGCAGCACTTCCATCGCACCTGCCGCGCCGCGCTGGAGCCGCATGGCCAGGACCTCTACCCGCGCTTCAAGCAGTGGTGCGACGAGTACTTCCACCTGAAGCATCGCAATGAGCCGCGCGGCGTCGGCGGCATCTTCTTCGACGACTACGCCGAGGGCGGTTTCGATCAGGCCTTCGGCCTGCTGCAGTCGGTGGGCGACGCCTTCCTGCCGGCCTACGAGCCCATCGTCGAGCGCCGTCATGGGCTGGCCTATGGCGAGCGCGAGCGTGACTTCCAGGCTTACCGCCGCGGCCGCTACGTCGAGTTCAATCTCGTCTTCGACCGGGGCACGCTGTTCGGCCTGCAGTCGGGCGGGCGCACCGAATCCATCCTGATGTCGATGCCGCCGGTGGCGCGCTGGCGCTACGACTGGTCGCCGGAGGAGGGCTCGCCCGAGGCGCGGCTCTACAGCGACTTCCTCCGCCCGCGCGAGTGGGCGGACGAGGTGCCGACGCACCTCTGGTTCTGAAGGGTCCCGAGTGAGCAGCAGCCATTCGAACCGCGCGCGACAGGTCGGATGGTTCGGCGGGTCGTTCGATCCGGTCCATCGCGCGCACCTGGCGCTGGCGCGCGCGGCGCTCGAGCAGCTGCGGCTCGATGAGGTCCGCTGGGTCGTCGCCGGACAGCCCTGGCAGAAGTCGGGCCGCCGGATGGCGCCGGCCGCGGACCGCGCCGCGATGGTGCGGCTGATGGTCGACGGTGAGGGGGGCGATGCCCGCTTCGTCCTCGACGATCGCGAAATCACACGCGCCGGGCCGAGCTACACGCTCGACTCGGTGCGCGAGTATTGGCGGGAGCGCCCGGACGACGCGCTCTGGCTGATCCTCGGACAGGACCAGTTGGCCGGCTTGACGAGCTGGAACGGCTGGGAGGAACTGGTCGAGCGCATGGGGCTGGCGGTGGCCGCCCGCGCGCAGGACGAAGTGAGGGCGCCGGCGGCGCTGCTGGAACGGCCGCACCGGCTGGTCAAGCTGACGATGCCGGCGCTGCAATGGTCATCCACCGAGGTCCGCCAACTGGCGGCCGAGGGCGCTGACGTGAGGCCCGTGGTGGGCGACGAGGTGGCGGGGTATATTGCCCGGCACCGTCTCTACAGTGAGAACTGAATGGACATCAAGAAACTGGAACGTGCCATCGTCGATGGTCTGGAGGATGTGAAGGGCCAGGACATCCTGGTCTTCGACACCGAGCGCCTGTCGCCGCTGTTCGAGCGCGTGATCATCGCGTCGGGCACGAGCAACCGGCAGACCAAGGCGCTGGCCTCCAGCGTGCGCGAGACGGTCAAGAAGCGCGGCATGCAGGTCATGCGCACCGAGGGCGAGGACAACGGCGAATGGATCATCGTCGACTGCGGCGCGGCCGTGGTCCATCTGATGCAGCCGGCGATCCGCCAGTATTACCACCTCGAGGAGATCTGGGGCGGCAAGCCGGTCAAGCTCAAGCTGGGCAATACCGGCACGAAGCTGGTGAAGGCGTCCGAGCCGATGGACGAGGACGAGGACGACGCGCCCAAGGCGAAGAAGGCCGCGGCCAAGAAGCCGGCGAAGGCCAAGGCCAAGGCGGAGGACGGCGAGACCGTCGCCACCGCGTCCAAGAAGGCGCCCACGCGCGCGACGGGCACCAAGTCCGCCGCCGCCAAGACGGGCGCCAAGGCGGGCGCCAAGGCAGCGGGTGCCAAGACCGCCAAGCCGGCGGCGAAGTCCGCCGCCAAGCCCGCGGCGAAGAAGACGAGCGCGAGGTCCGCCGAGGCGACGCCCGCCGCCAAGACCGCTCGCAAGACCGCCGCCGCCAAGGCGCCGGTCGAGACGGTGAAGGTCGGCTCGAAGAAGCCGGCGACGAAGAAGGTTTCGCCCAAGGTCGCCGCTGCGGCGAAGACGGCCAGACCCGCCGCCAAGAAAGCCGGCGCCAAGCCCGCCGCAAAGAAGACGACGGTGAAGACCGGCACGAAGTCCAAGGCCAAGGCCTGACCCCGTGCGGCTGGTGCTGTGCGCGGTCGGCCAGAAGATGCCGGCCTGGGCCGATGAGGCCTATGAGGATTTCGCCAAGCGCTTCCCGCCGGAGATGCGGCTGGAGTTGAAGGCGGTGAAGGCGGAACCGCGCACCACCGGCAAGTCGACGGAGCAGTTGATGGCGGCCGAGGCTCAGCGCCTCGATGCCGCCTGCCCGAAGGGGGCGCGGCGCGTGGTGCTCGACGAGCGCGGAGAGCGAGTCACGAGCAGGCAGCTTGCGCAGCGGCTCGAGACCTGGCGCGGCGACGGCCGCGATGTCGCGATCTTCATCGGCGGCCCCGACGGCCTGGACGACAGCATCAAATCGCGTGCCGACGAGAAGCTGCGTCTCTCCGACCTGACGCTGCCGCACGCGTTCGTTCGCGTGCTGCTGGCTGAAGGCCTCTACCGCGCCTGGTCCGTGATGGAAGGGCATCCGTACCACCGCGAGTGAATCGCCCATGTCCGACACCACCGCCCCTTTCGCCTTCGTCTATCTCGCCTCGCAGAGCCCGCGCCGCCGTCAACTGCTCGAGCAGATCGGCATCCGCCATGAACTGCTGCTGCCGGGCGCCGACGAGGACGCCGAGGCGCTCGAAGCGCTGATCGACGGCGAATCGCCCGACGACTACGTGCGGCGGGTGACCGCGGCGAAACTTCATGCCGCACTGCAGCGTCGCGAGCGAAGAGGCCTGTCGCCCGCGCCGGTGCTGTGCTTGGACACCACGGTCGCGCTGGGGGACCGCATCCTCGGCAAACCCGGCGACGCCGCGCATGCGGCGGCCATGCTGGCCAGCCTGTCGGGACGCGAGCATCGCGTGCTCACCGCGGTCGCCGTCGGCCTGCCGGATGGCCGCGTGCTGAGCGCGGTCAACGTGTCGCAGGTGCGCTTCGCGGAGATCGGCCAAGCCCGGCTCGATGCCTACGTGGCCTCGGGGGAACCCATGGGCAAGGCCGGCGCCTATGCGATACAAAGTCAGGCCGCCGCCTGGATCGAGCACATCGCCGGCAGTTATTCGGGCATCATGGGCCTGCCGTTGTTCGAAACGGCGCAGTTGCTGCGGGAGGCCGGCTTCGTGGTCTGAGGCCAGCAAGGATAGACAGACACAAGGCGATCCCGAAGGCGACTCGAGCGTTGCCGCCAGCCCCGAGGCTGACGAGAGCGCTGGAGCACAAGAACATGGAAGACATCCTGATCAACTGGTCGCCGCAGGAGACGCGCGTGGCCGTGGTCGAGAACGGAGCCGTGCAGGAACTGCACATCGAGCGCACGCTGGAACGCGGCCTCGTCGGCAACGTCTATCTCGGCAAGGTGGCCCGGGTGCTGCCGGGCATGCAGTCCGCCTTCATCGACATCGGCCTGGAACGCGCGGCCTTCCTGCACGTCGCGGACCTGCACCTGAACGGCGTGAATCCGCGTGGCCACCACGGGCCGCATGGCGAGAGCGGCCAGGCGGTCCCGATCGAACGCCTGGTCTACGAGGGGCAGGCCTTGACCGTGCAGGTCATCAAGGACCCGATCGGGACCAAGGGCGCGCGGCTGTCGACGCAGATCTCGATCGCCGGCCGGCTGCTGGTGCACCTGCCGCAGGACAACCACATCGGGATCTCGCAGAAGATCGGTTCGCCCGAAGCCCGCGACGCGCTGCGTGCGCGCATGCAGACGCTGGTGTCGGCCGGCGTGCAAGACGGCAACACCGGCGGCTTCATCCTGCGGACCAACGCGGAAGAAGCGAGCGATGAGGAGCTCGGCGCCGACATCGCCTACCTGCGCAAGACCTGGGCGTCCATCCGCGACAAATCGCTGAAACTGCCGCCCGGGAGCCTGCTGTACCAGGACCTGAGCCTGGTCGAGCGCGTGCTGCGCGACCTGGCCAGCGAGCGCACGAACTCGATCCGGATCGATTCGGCGCTGCAGCACGACGTCGTGCGCCGCTTCGGCGAGACCTACATGCCGGCCGCGACCGCCAAGCTGGAGCTGTACCGTGGCGAGCGTCCGATCTTCGACCTGCACAACATCGATGCCGAGATCGCCCGCGCGCTGGCGCGGCGGGTGGACCTGAAGTCCGGGGGGTATCTGATCATCGATCAGACCGAGGCGATGACGACGATCGACGTCAACACCGGCGGCTTCGTCGGCGCGCGCAACTTCGACGACACGATCTTCAAGACCAATCTCGAGGCGGCCGGCGCGATCGCGCGTCAGCTGCGGCTGCGCAACCTGGGCGGGATCATCATCGTCGACTTCATCGACATGACGCGCGAGGAGCACAAGACCGCGGTCCTGCAGGAGTTCCGCAAGCAGTTGAACCGCGATCGCACGAAGGTGACGATCGGCGGCTTCACGCAATTGGGGCTGGTCGAGCTGACGCGCAAGCGCACGCGCGAGTCGCTGGCCCGCATGCTCTGCGAGCCGTGCCCGACTTGCGAGGCGCGCGGCCAGGTCAAGACCGCGCGCAGCATCTGCTACGAGATCATGCGGGAGATCCTGCGCGAATCCCGGCAGTTCAATCCCAAGGAGTTCCGCGTCGTGGCCGCGGCCAATGTCGTGGAAATGCTGCTCGACGAGGAGAGCCAGCATCTGGCGGGGCTTTCGGACTTCATCGGCAAGCCGATCTCGCTGACCGCCGAGCCCACCAACCAGACCGAGCATTACGACATCGTGCTGATGTGACGGGCGCCGCGCCGTGGCGCGGCGGCAGGTGGCTGGCCTGCTCAGGCGAGGTTGAGGCGCAGGCTGGCGAGCAGCCTGCGCGCCGCATCCAGGTCGTACGCGAAGGGCCAGGGCACCGTTGTCACACCTTCCTCGAACCCACCGCAAGCCAGCGCCGCGGCCTGACGCACGCACACCGCCGGCGCATGGTCGTGGATCAGTCCGGCCGCGGCGGTGGCCGCCGCGGTCGCGGCGTCCCGCATGCCCATCGGCGACAGCTCCAGGTAGGACAGCGCACGGGGCGTCAGCCGTTCATGCACCTCGACGAAGGAGAGCCGGGAGATCTCGGCCACGCGGCTGCGCTCATCGAGGTCTTCCATCGCGACGCGATGACCGAGCTGATGCAGCGTGGCCAGCAGCACCTCGCGCAGCCGGCGGCCGTGAATCAGCGCCTCCGAGGACGCCACGCGCATGCCTGGCGGGAGCGAGCCCGTGTCGACGCGGAAGCTGCGGAACATCAGCAGGCCCGCCAGCCGCGCCGCGCCGAGGATCTGCGTCTGCGCGTGGGCCAGGCCGTCATCGGTCACCACATGGACGCGGACCAGCCGGTGGAAATGCGCGGACGCCGCGACCAAGTGCTTGAAGGCGATGCCGCTCATGGGGCCTCCTTGGGAATGATTTCCCACAGTTCCGTGCCGGTCTGCGCCAAGGCGATCCGCACGCGAGGATCGTCGATCACCTGGCGCCATTCCTCGCGCAAGCGCGCGGCGAGTGCCGGCGGCAGACGCGGCGGCGCGAGCAGCGCGTTCCAGGTCGGGACGTCACGCGCCACCAGGTCCTTGAAGTCCTCTGCATCGGGCGGGTTGTCGAGCGACGTGAGCGATTGCGGGAACATCGGCTCGACCCGGCGGGCTGGGGGGGCGGCGAGCGCGCGCAGCGCGGCGGGCGAGGTCAGCGGGGACTTCAAAGGCGCCAGCCAATCGCCGAACATGCCGGGTGGGAAGACCGTGACGAAGGGGTGCAGGCCGACGCGCGCCAGCGGCGTGAAGTCCGACGCCGATGCGGTGGGCGGGGCGAAGGGGTCGTCTGGAAGGCGGGGCGGGCGCTCCAGCAATGGGCTCGACGTGAGGAGCAGCGTGCGCCCGTCAGGCGCCGCCATGACCACCTGGCGGGCCGCGACGTAGCCCTGGCGGTCGGGCAGGTTCCGGACCACGACCGGCTCGCCCGATCGCTGCGTCCACACCGCGGCCATCGCGCGGGCCACCTGGTCCGGGCCGCTGCCGGCGCTGAAGGGGGTCACCAGGGCCACGAAGGGCGTCTCCGGTACCGTCTCGGGGTTTGGGGGCGTCGCGGCCAGCGCCGCCCTGAAGAGGGCCGCGAACAGCAGCCACAGGATCGCGATCAGCCAGGGCCGGAGCCGGTCGCGCAGCCGCGATTGGGAGTCAGCCATCGGTGTCCTTCCAGCCCCCGAGACCTTCGCGGGCGAAGCAGGCATTCTGGGAATCCAGCGCAGGCGCGACCATGGCCCGAACTCGTGGATGCCGCCGGCTCCGCTGACTGATTCAGGTGGCGCGCCGACTCGCATCAGGGTGGCGCGCCGTTTGCCAGCCGCCTTGCCCTTTGTAACCTCGCCGATTCGTAACATCCTCACGGGCCTCGGGCACAATCAGGCCTCCATTCGTTCCGCAAGCCGATGAGCACCAAGACGATTGCCTCCCCCTCCGCTCTTCCTCCTCAAGGCAATGGCGCGCTGACGCGCCGCGGACTGCTCGGCGGTCTGGCTGCCGGGTTGACGCTGCCATCCTTCGCGCAGTTCCGGGTCGAGATCGCCGGTGTCGGCGCGACGCGCGTGCCGATCGCGATCAGCGATTTCGCCAATGAATCGGCCACCGGCCAGCCGCTCGCGGCCATCATCCGCGCCGACCTCGAGCGCAGCGGCCAGTTCAGCCTCGTGCCGGGCCAGTCCGGGATGTCCGAGACCTCGCAACCTCAGTTCGCCGACTGGCGCGCCCGCGCCGCCGATGCGCTGGCGGCTGGCTCCGCGGCGCGGCTGGCGGACGGCCGCTTCGACGTTCGCTACCGGCTCTGGGACGTGGTCAAGGGCACCGACCTGGGCAGCGAGAGCGTGCCGGTGGTCCCGGCCGACCTGCGTCTGGCGGCGCACAAGATCGCCGACACGATCTACCAGAAGCTCACTGGCGAGCGCGGCGTTTTCGCGACGCGGCTCGTCTACGTGAACAAGGCCGGCCCGCGCTATTCGCTGCGCGTGGCCGACGCGGACGGCGAGGGCGAGCAGACCGTGCTCAACAGTCCGGAGGCGATCATCTCGCCGGCCTGGTCGCCCGATGGCAACGAAGTGGCCTACGTCAGCTTCGAGACCCGCAAGGCGGTCGTCTGGATCCAGGACTTGCGCAGCGGCAAGCGGCGCAAGGTCGCGGACTTCCGCGGCACCAACAGCGCACCGTCGTTCTCGCCGAATGGCCAGCAACTGGTGGTCACGCTGTCGCGCGAGGGCGGCTCGCAGCTGTATCTGATCAATCGTGACGGCTCGGGCGCCAAGCGTCTGACGCAGAGCTCGGCGATCGACACCGAGGCGCGCTTCTCGCCCGATGGCGCGCAGATCTACTTCGTCAGCGACCGCGGCGGCGCGCCGCAGATCTACCGCATGCCGGCCTCGGGCGGCAACGCGGAGCGCGTGACCTTCAACGGCAACTACAACATCAGCCCGTCCATCAGCCCGGACGGCCGCACGATGGCCTACGTGACCCGCATCGGCGGCGGCACCTTCAAGCTGTGCGTGATGGACCTGGGCAGCGGGCAGGTCCAGCAGATCACCGACACCAGCGACGACGAGCGCCCCAGCTTCGCCCCCAACGGCAAGCTGATCGTCTACGCGACCCGTTCCGGCGGCCGGGACGTGCTGATGACGACGACGCTGGACGGCAAGGTCAAGGCCAAGCTCGCCACGCCGGGCGTCTCCGACATCCGCGAGCCCGCCTGGGGCCCGTTCGGCACCTGATCCGGCGTGCACCGGCTCGAGACACCTCCGCCTTTCGCAACGCCGGGCACACGGTTTGCCTACGTTGGCGTCGCGCTTCGCCCGTCCTGTGCGAAGCGTGAGCGTGACGCGTCGAGCGCTCGTTCGCGGGTGGCGGCTGGCCCCGCGAATGTGTTAGCCGATGCTTCACAATCGCTGTTTCCCGCGGCTTCACCAGCGGCGCTGTCCGGCCGCGACGTCCTGCCCGTACTCCCCCGCACGCTTTGACCCATAGGAGCGAATGTCCATGAAATTCGAAAAACTGATGCTTGGCCTGGTGGCCGCGGCCGCCCTGTCCGCTTGCAGCTCCACCAAGCTTGACGAGCCCGCGCAGGTCGAGACCAAGGAACCGGTCAAGACCGAACAGGCGCCGCAGGTCGACCCGAACGCCAACGCGCAGCGCAAGGTCGAGACCGTCGACCTGGGCGCGCAGCTGGACGCCGCCGTGTCCAACCAGCGCATCGTGTACTTCGACTTCGACAGCTTCGTCGTCAAGGACGAGTACCGCAGCCTGATCGAGAACCACGCCAAGCGTCTGAACAACAAGAAGACGCTGCAACTGAGCCTGGAAGGCCACGCCGACGAGCGCGGCGGCCGCGAGTACAACCTGGCCCTGGGCCAGAAGCGCGCCGAAGCCGTCGCCAAGTCGCTGACGCTGCTGGGCGTGTCCTCGAACCAGGTCGAGCCGGTGAGCTTCGGCAAGGAGCGCCCGGCCGACACGGGCCACAACGAAGAAGCCTGGGCCAAGAACCGTCGCGTCGAACTGCGCGACAAGTAATCCGGTGACATGAGCATGCTGCGACTCTCCCGTTCCATCCCCTTCGCGCCGGGCGCCGTGGTCAAGGCCACGATGCTGGGCGTGCTGCTGGCGCTGAGCGCCGCTGGCCCCGCGCGGGCGGCGCTGTTCGACGACGACGAGGCGCGCAAGGCGATCCTCGACCTGCGCGCCAAGATGGCTCAGAACGAGGAGGCGCAGCGTGCCCGTGTCGCGGACCTGCAGGCCCAGCTCGAGACCGCACGGCGCGGTCTGCTGGACCTGTCCGGACAGATCGACGGGCTGAAGTCCGAACTGGCCAAGCTGCGCGGCCAGAACGAGCAGCTGGCGCGCGATCTGTCCGACACCCAGCGCAAGGTGTCGGACCAGTCGGCCACCCTCGACAACCGGCTGCGCCCGCTGGAGCCGCAGAAGGTGTCGCTGGACGGCAAGGAATTCCAGGCCGATCCGGAAGAGAAGCGTCAGTTCGACGCGGCCATGGGCCTGATCCGCCGCGGCGATTTCAATGAGGCAGTCTCCGCCTTCTCGACCTTCCTGACGCGTTTCCCGGCGAGCGGTTATTCCGATTCGGTCCGCTTCTGGCTGGGCAACGCGCAGTACGGCAAGCGCGATTACAAGGGCGCGATCGCGACCTTCAAGTCCTTTGTCGCCGCCAACCCGGAGCACCCGCGCGCGGCCGAGAGCCTGCTGGCGATCGCGAACTGCCAGATCGAGCTCAAGGACACGAAGAGCGCGCGCAAGACGCTGGACGATCTGCAGAAGGCCTATCCCGGCACCGAGGCCGCGAAGGCCGCCAAGGAACGACAGGCCGGCCTGCGCTGAGCGCGGTCTGGCGGGTTCACTTTCTCGCGAGGCGCGCCTGATGGCGCGCAACCACCTTGACCCAGGACTCCGGGCACGGCCCCCTTGACCTCGAAGCGGACGCGGAGCGCCGTTTCGGCGGCTTGCGCCGTCTGCATGGTGAGCGCGACTACGCGCGGCTGCGCGCGGCACGCTTCTGCGTCGTCGGACTCGGCGGCGTGGGCTCCTGGGTGGTGGAGGCGCTCGCGCGCATGGGCGTGGCGCGGCTGGTGCTGATCGATCTCGATCATGTCGCCGAATCCAACATCAACCGCCAGGTGCAGGCGCTGGGCAGCACGCTCGGCATGGCCAAGGCGCAAGCGCTCAAGCAGCGCATCGCCGACATCCATCCCGGCTGCGAGGTCCTCACCATCGAAGACTTCGTCGACGACACCAATTGG
This sequence comes from Roseateles sp., assembly GCF_039595595.1. GTDB lineage: Bacteria > Pseudomonadota > Gammaproteobacteria > Burkholderiales > Burkholderiaceae_C > Roseateles. The sequence goes on from NZ_JBCNLG010000009.1 coordinate 193,931, forward strand.
CCGGCGCTGCTGGGCGACGTGCAGGTGGACGGCATCGTCGACGCCTGCGACCAGGTGCGTGCCAAGGCGCAGATCGCGGCTTGGGCGAGGGCGCTCCAGCTGCCGCAGATCTGCATCGGCGCCGCGGGGGGCAAGCACCGGCCGCAGGACGTCGAGATCCTGGATCTCTCCGCGACGACGCACGATCCGCTGCTCGCCAATCTGCGGCAGCGGCTGCGCAAGTTCCACGCGGCGCCGCGGCAGGGCGAGATGGGGGTGACCTGCGTCTTCTCACGCGAGCCGGTGACGCGGCCCGAGGGCGTCCAGGCCTGTGACCTCGATGGCAACCTCAATTGCCACGGCTATGGCTCGAGCGTCGCGGTCACGGCGGGCTTCGGCATGGTCGCGGCGGCGGAACTGGTGAAGAGATATTTGAAGGCACTTGCGCGAGCGCAAAAATCCGTCCTATAATCTGTGGCTCTGCTGAGGGGCAAACAACCTCAAAGCGCAGTAGCGGAGGTCGGGGCATCCCGGCCTTCACTGCTTGAAGCACGGCTTCGGGTCGTTAGCTCAGTCGGTAGAGCAGCGGACTTTTAATCCGTTGGTCGCAGGTTCGAATCCTGCACGACCCACCATTTGCTTCAGATGGTATTTCTCGGGGGCTCTTAGCTCAGTTGGTAGAGCAGCGGACTCTTAATCCGTTGGTCGTAGGTTCGAATCCTACAGGGCCCACCAACCGATCCTGATCCGATCGTCGCAGTGAAAAACTCGCCACAGGCGTGCGATTCACGGATGATGGAACGATGTCAGAGGGGAATCGGTTCTGAGAGGACTGAATATCTGACATAATCTCGGCTTCGCGAGATTCACCGATGGGTGACGCGAAACGAGTGACGCGAAACGAAAAGAATTTCGGGCTCTTAGCTCAGTTGGTAGAGCAGCGGACTCTTAATCCGTTGGTCGTAGGTTCGAATCCTACAGGGCCCACCAAAATACGCGCTGATATCGAATACGCCAGTATCGAATCAGGTCGCGAACGAAAAGGCTGCAGCAGACGCTGCAGCCTTTTTTCATTCTGACGGATGGAATCGCGGGGCAGGCGACGAATTCAAGCTTGTGGCCGGGTCGCGAGTTCTGGCAATTCGGTCGCGACCAAGCTTAGCGGGAGCGGACCTTCATGCGCGCACTGCATGCCCAGACGCTTTCGCTCAGGGCCGCGGAGCTTCACCAGCGGCGTGTCCTCGCGGCGCCCCCATCCCAGCAGGGCCAGCATCAAGCGCCAACGGCGCCAACCGGTGCGCGATTGGTAGAAGTAGGCTGAATCCTCCGCCGGCAGCAGATGGAGATTGAATGGACCGTCGCGCCGAAGCACGACGCGGGCGGCCACATGCATGATGAGGTAGTGGGGCGCGTCGATGCCGGCCAGCAGTTCATGGCGCGCGTCGCCGAGGCGATCCAGATACGTTGTTTCGCCGAGCGCCATGGCCCAGCGCAATTCGGCTTCCCAGGCGAGGATGAACGGATCCTGCGGTGGCGCCGCGAAGCACCAGTTCTCCAGATAGGGCCAAGCGCCGGCTGCGCCGGCTAGCGGATCTCCGCCGCGCAGGTGGAAGCCGGCGAATCCCCGCTTTCGCGTGGCCAGCGCCAACAGCCATTCTGGCGAGCGCGTGAGGAACAGGCTGGCGTCCAGCCACAGCCCGCCGTGTTGGCCGATCAGCGCCACCCGCAGCCAATCCGCCTGCCGATAGGCGGGCCACGTATCGAAGGCCAGTGGCAGCGGCCGATTGCCGAGCGCAGCGGGTGCCGTGTCGCGATGCAGCACGTGGACCGTGTAGCCCGGGGCGTGTCGCCGCCAGTTGGCGGCGCAGGCCGCGACGACCGGCGGCAGATCCGCCGAATGCCAGTAACTCCAGATGATGCGCGGGACCGGCCGCCGGGATTGCGGCGTGTGCGCGCGGCTGGTCCAGGCCTTGAGCGACGGCGAACGGTGAGTCCAAAGACGATGAAGGCCGCTGGCGACAGGGCTCATCAATCGCAAGAGAGCCGCGCAGATCTTGAGTTTCATGGGCGAGCATGCTCGGTGCGGCCTCGCCTGCAACGCTATGGCCTCAATCGGTTGATTCGCTCGGATTGCTGACCCATCCGAGTGGGTGACGTGCCTTATTTGGTCAAGGAGACGCGTCTTGTGGCCGTTCGCCCCGCCGCTTGGCGACTTTTCAGGCTGGGCTAGACTGCCCGGCGAAATGTCCGCTCCGAGCGTGACGCTGCCGCGCGGTGATCTGCCGCGGCCCTCCTTTTTTCGACTCCCGGGCCGTCACGGCCTGCTTCGCCGTTTTCCACATGTCCCAGATCTCAGAAGTCCAACTGCTCCAGGCCCTGCAACAGGTCGTCGATCCGAATACGGGGCGCGATTTCGTCTCGACGAAGCAATTGCGCCATCTGAAGCTGGATGGTGATGCGGTCAGTTTCGAGGTCGAAGTGGGTTACCCGGCCGCGAGCCAGATCGATGCGTTGCGGGCGGCGCTGGTCGCGGCGGCGCGGACGGTGCCGGGCGTTGCCAATGTCAGCGTCGGCATCGTCTCGAAGATCGTTGCGCACGCGGTGCAACGCGGTGTCCAGTTGCTGCCTGGCGTGAAGAACATCATCGCGGTCGCGTCAGGAAAAGGGGGCGTCGGCAAGAGCACGACGGCGGCCAACCTGGCGCTGGCCTTGTCGGCCGAGGGGGCCACGGTGGGGCTGCTCGATGCCGACATCTATGGCCCCAGCATTCCGCTGATGCTGGGCGTCCACGGCCGGCCGGAGAGCACCGATGGCCAGACGATGGAGCCGCTGGTCTCGTACGGGCTGCAGCTGATGTCGATCGGTTTCCTGGTCGAGGATGACCAGGCCATGGTGTGGCGGGGCCCGATGGCGACGCAGGCGCTGGAGCAATTGCTTCGCCAGACGCGCTGGCGCGATCTGGACTATCTGGTCATCGACATGCCGCCGGGCACGGGCGACATCCAGTTGACGTTGTCGCAGCGGGTGCCGGTGAGCGGATCGGTGATCGTGACGACGCCGCAGGACATCGCGCTGATCGATGCGAAGAAGGGTCTGAAGATGTTCGAGAAGGTCGGCGTGCCGATCCTGGGCATTGTCGAGAACATGGCCATCCATATCTGCGGCAACTGTGGTCATGCCGAGCACATTTTCGGCAGTGGTGGAGGCCAACGCATGGCGGACCAGTATGGGCAGGAATTGCTGGGCTCGTTGCCGCTGGCGCTGTCGATCCGTGAGCAGGCCGACAGTGGCAAGCCCACGGTCGTTGCCGAACCGGACGGCCCGCACGCGCAGGCCTACAAGCAGATCGCTCGCAAGGTCGCGGTGAAGCTTGCCGGCCAAGCGAAGGACTACTCGTCGAAGTTCCCGACGATCACCGTCTCCAAGAACACCTGACCGCCCCGTCCGCCTCTCAAGGGCCGTTGCCGTGCTGCGCTGCAACGAGAGCCCCGCGAGCGGGTGCCCCTCGAAGCGAACCCTGACCGAAGGGAAGACTGTGAGCGCAGAGGGGCACCCGCTCGCGGGGCTCATCGCGCTGCTCTGCGCCTGAACGCTGCCGTGCGCCCACCGTTCCATCGCGTGATGAGAGGGTGACTCCTGATTGGACAAAGTGCTGGCTTTGTGCCGAAATGCCGAGACGGGCCGCGTGACGGTCGTGCGTTTCACCCAGGTCGGCAACGGCGCCGAACCCAGGAGGGCACAAGATGGACATGAACCGGAGGCATTTCTTCCGGGTGAGCGGGGCGGCCGTGATGGGCTCGAGCCTTGTCGCGTTGGGGTTCTCTCCGACTGCGGCTCTGGCTGAGACGCGCCAGTTCAAGCTTGCCCGGGCGACGGAGACCCGCAACACCTGTCCCTACTGCTCGGTGGGTTGCGGGATCATCATGTATGCGCTGGGCGACAAGGCGAAGAACGTCACTGCCGACATTGTGCATATCGAGGGTGATCCGGATCATCCGGTGAATCGTGGCACCTTGTGTCCGAAGGGGGCGGGTCTGCTGGATTTCGTGCACAGCCCCAACCGGTTGAAGTATCCGGAGATCCGTGAGGCGGGTGCCAAGGCGTGGAGGCGAGTGAGCTGGGACGAGGCGATGGATCGTTTCGTCAAGCTGCTCAAGGCGGACCGTGATGCCAACTTCATTGCGAAGAATGGTGACGGCAAGACGGTGAACCGCTGGCTCTCGACCGGCATGATCTGCGCTTCCGCGTCTTCGAATGAGTCGGGCTACATCACCCACAAGGCGATGCGTTCGACGGGGATGCTGGCGTTCGACAACCAGGCGCGCGTCTGACACGGACCGACGGTGGCCAGTCTGGCCCCGACGTTCGGCCGCGGCGCGATGACCAACCATTGGGTGGACATCAAGAACGCCGATCTCGTGCTGATCATGGGTGGCAATGCTGCCGAGGCGCATCCTTGCGGTTTCAAGTGGGTGATCGAGGCCAAGCATCACAACAAGGCCCGGCTGATCGTGGTCGATCCGCGCTTCACGCGGTCGGCGGCGATGAGCGATTACTACGCGCCGATTCGCGCGGGGTCTGACATCGCGTTCCTGGGTGGTGTCATCAACTACCTGCTGAGCAACGACAAGATCCAGAAGGAATACGTCCGCCATTACACGAACGCGCCCTTCCTCATCAATGAGGGCTACAAGTTCGAGGATGGTTTGTTTTCGGGCTACGACGAGGCCAAGCGCGCGTACAACAACGCGTCCTGGGCCTATGAGATGGACGAGAAGGGCTTCGCGAAGGTGGACATGACGATGCAGCACCCGCGCTGCGTGCTCAACGTCATGAAGCAGCATTTTTCGCGCTACACGCCGGAGAAGGTCAGCGAGATCTGCGGCACGCCCAAGGACAGGTTCCTGGAGATCTGCAAGCAGATCGCCGCGACCTCGGTCCCGGGCAAGGTGATGACGGTGATGTATGCGCTGGGCTGGACGCAGCACAGCCAGGGCTCGCAGATCATCCGCACCGGCGCGCTGATGCAGCTGCTGCTGGGCAACATCGGGCAGCCTGGCGGCGGCATGAACGCGCTGCGCGGCCACAGCAACATCCAGGGTCTGACTGACCTGGGGCTGCTGTCGACCTCGCTGACCGGCTACATGACGCTGCCCAAGGACTCGGAGCAGGACCTCGAGACCTACTACAAGACCAAGGCGCTCAAGCCGCTGCGTCCCAACCAGATGAGCTTCTGGCAGAACTATCCGAAGTTCTTCGTCAGCCAGCAGAAGTCGTGGTGGGGCAAGGCCGCGACCAAGGAGAACGACTGGGCCTTCCACTATCTGCCCAAGTGGGACAAGGGCTATGACGTGCTGCAGGCCTTCGAGCTGATGCATCAGGGCAAGGTCAACGGCTACATCTGCCAGGGCTTCAACCCGGTGGGCAGCTTCCCCAACAAGAAAAAGGTGGTGGAGAGCCTGTCGAAGCTGAAGTTTCTCGCGATCATCGACCCGCTCAACACCGAGACCGCCGAGTTCTGGAAGAACTACGGCGAGCACAACGACGTGAAGAGCGAGGAGATCCAGACGGTGGTGTTCCGCTTCCCGAGCACCTGCTTCGCGGAGGAGGAGGGCTCGCTGACCAACTCGGGCCGCTGGCTGCAGTGGCACTGGAAGGGCGCCGAGCCGCCGGGCGAGGCCAAGGGCGACGCCGAGATCATCGCGGAGATCTTCCTGCGCCTGCGCGCCGCGTATCAGAAGGATGGCGGCGCCTTCCCGGATCCGATCGTCAACCTGAGCTGGCCGTACAAGATTCCGAACAGCCCCTCGGCCGAGGAACTGGCGATGGAATACAACGGCAAGGCGCTGGCCGACGTCACCGATCCGAAGGATGCGACGAAGGTGCTGGCCAAGGCGGGCGAGCAGCTCTCGGGCTTTGGTCTGCTGCGCGACGACGGCAGCACCGCCAGCGGCTGCTGGATCTATGCCGGCGCCTGGACGCAGGCGGGCAACCAGATGGCGCGGCGCGACAACAGCGACCCGTGGGGCATCGGCCAGACGCTGAACTGGGCCTGGGCCTGGCCGGCCAACCGGCGCGTGCTCTACAACGCGGCCTCCTGCGATCCGACCGGCAAGCCCTGGAATCCGAAGCGGCGCCTGGTGAGTTTCACCGACAAGTGGGGCGGCTCGGACGTGCCGGACATCCGTCCGGACGCCAATCCGAACGACGAGGACGCGGTGCGGCCCTTCATCATGACCGCCGAAGGCGTGGCGCGGCTGTTCGCGCCCAGCGGCATGGTGGACGGCCCGCTGCCGGAGCACTACGAGCCCTTCGAGTCGCCGCTGACGGCCAACCCGCTGCACCCGAACAACCCCAAGGCGATGAACAACCCCGCCGGCCGGGTCTTCAAGGGCGATCGGGAGCAATTCGGCAAGCCGGACAAGTTCCCTTACGTGGCCACGAGCTACCGGCTCACCGAGCACTTCCACTACTGGACCAAGAACGTGCGCACCAGCGCCGTGATCCAGCCGCAGCAGTTCGTGGAGATCGGGGAGGAACTCGCGAAGGAGAAGGGCATCGCCAATGGCGATCAGGTGAAGGTCAGTTCCAACCGCGGCTACATCAAGGCGGTGGCGGTGGTGACCAAGCGCGTGGCGTCGCTGGATGTCGGCGGCAAGCGGGTCCACACGGTGGGTCTGCCCAATCACTGGGGCTTCGTCGGCGTGGCCAAGCCCGGTTATCTGGTGAACACGCTGACCCCCTTCGTGGGGGATGCGAACACCCAGACGCCGGAGTTCAAGAGCTTCACCGTCAACATCGAGAAGGCTTGACCATGAGCCCCCACGTTCACCTTCGTTCACGGCCCCCCGAGGGGGCGCGGGTCCGCCCTGAGGCGGCCCGGTGGCTGACCTGAGGAGCGCGTCATGTCTTCATTGCAATCCCTGGACATCGCCAAGCGCTCCGCCACCACCCTGCCCAGTCCGGACGCGCGTCGGCATGTGGAGGAGGTGGCCAAGCTGATCGACGTCTCGTCGTGCATCGGCTGCAAAGCCTGCCAGGTCGCCTGCATGCAGTGGAACGACCTGCGCGACGAAGTCGGCGAGACCCACGGCACCTACGACAACCCGCGCGACCTGACGCCGCAGTCGTGGACGGTGATGCGCTTCTCCGAGGTGGAGGTCGTCGAGAACAAGCTCGAATGGCTGATCCGCAAGGACGGCTGCATGCACTGCGCCGACCCTGGCTGCCTGAAGAGCTGCCCGGCGCCGGGCGCGATCGTCAAGTACGAGAACGGCATCGTCGACTTCATCTCCGAGCACTGCATCGGCTGCGGCAACTGCGTGACGGGCTGTCCCTTCGACGTGCCGCGCATCAGCAAGGCCGACCACAAGGCCTACAAGTGCAGCCTGTGCTCGGACCGCGTCGGCGTGGGGCTGGAGCCGGCCTGCGTGAAGGCCTGCCCGACCGGCGCGATCCGCTTCGGCTCGAAGGAGGACATGCACGAGTTCGCCGCCGAGCGCATCGTCGACCTGAAGGAGCGCGGCTTCCAGAATGCTGGCGTCTATGACCCGCAAGGGGTGGGCGGCACCCACGTGATGTACGTGCTGCAGCACGCCGACCAGCCCGAGCTCTATCACGGCCTGCCCAAGGATCCTCACATCAGCCCGCTGGTCTCGCTGTGGAAGGGCGCGGCCAAGCCGCTGGCGGTGGCGGCGATGATCGGCGCGGCGGTCGCGGGCTTCTTCCACTACATGAAGGTCGGGCCGCAGAAGACCGCGCATGACGAGCCGGATCCCGAGGAGGAACTGGCCTACGAGCGCGCCAGGCATGGCGAGCCGCCGCGCGATGCGTCCGTGCCGCCCGCGGGCGGCGGCCTCTGATCGCACCGGGAGATCGACATGTTGCTGCAACGCTATCGCGACGGTCAGCGGCTCAACCACTGGCTCGTCGTGCTGCTGTTCCTGTGCGCCGGACTCTCGGGCCTGGCCTTCTTCCACCCCAGCCTGTTCTTCCTGAGCCACCTGTTCGGCGGCGGGCCCTGGACGCGCATCCTGCATCCCTACATGGGCCTGGGCATGGTGCTGGCCTTCGTCTTCCTGGCGGCGCAGATGTGGCGGGACAACCTCTGGACCGATGCCGACCGGCAATGGATGCGCCAGAGCGGCGACATGATCTTCGGCGGCCACAAGGCGGGCACGCAGCCGGCGCACAAGTACAACGCCGGGCAGAAGATCGTGTTCTGGATCATGGTGGTGTCGCTGCTGATCCTGCTGGTGACCGGCTTCATGTTCTGGCATGCCTGGTTCCCCGACGGCAACATCGTGATGCGGCGCGTCGCGGTCGTGCTGCACGCGGCGGCGGCGGCGATCCTGATCCTGACGATCATCATCCATGTCTACGCCGCGATCTGGGTCAAGGGCTCGTTCCGGGCGATGACCCGTGGCACAGTCACCGACACCTGGGCCGCGCACCATCACCCGCTGTGGCACAAGGAAGCGAAGGAGCGTCCCCCCGCATGACGTCGAGCCCCTCCAGCACCGGCACCGCCTCCGCGGGCGCCGAGCCCCCCGTCCATCCGGTCCGGGTGATGAGCCCGGAGGAGATCGCGGTCAACGCCGGCCCGCGCGCCGCGCCGGTGCGTCTGCCGGAGCCCGGCCTCTTCGCCGAGCGGGCGCTGCGGCTGCGGCAGCTCGCCGATGGCCATGCGATGCGGGACTACCTGCTGTTCGCCGCCGCACTGGCGCAGGCGCAGCATGAGTTGCTGAAGCAGCCGCGCGCGTTGAAGCTGCCCGATGAGACGGCGGTCGCCAGCGCGATGGTCGGCGGGCTGCCGCCGGTGGACGCGCTGCGCCATCCGCGCGAGGCGGTCTGGCGCGAGGAGCTGCGCGCGCTGCTGGACGCGATCGGCCGGAGTTCGATTCCGGAGCCCGCGCAGGCGCTGGTGGCGCAGCTTGGCGGGGCGGAGGACGCCTGGCTCGAGCAGCAGGCCGGCGCCTTGCTCGCCGGCGGGGCGCCGGGCCTGGATCCGGCGGCGGCGCCGCTGATCGCCGCCGCGCTGCAGGTCCACTGGACGCGGCTGGTGACGCAGCTGCAGCTGCGCTACGACCGCAGCGACCAAGGCGAGAACCTGCCGCCTTTCGGCATGATCGACGACCCGACGGTGTGCCCCTGCTGCGGCTCGCGGCCGGTGGCCTCGATCACGCGCGTCGCGGCGGAGCAGTCGGGCCAGCGCTTCCTGGCCTGCTCGCTGTGCGGCGCCCAATGGCATTACGTGCGCATCAAGTGCACGCACTGCCAGGGCACCAAGGGCATCAGCTTCCAGCATCTGGTCGATGCCGGCGGGAAGAAGGCCGAGGCGGTCGCGGCCGAGTGCTGCGAAAGCTGCGGCCACTATCTCAAGCAGGTCCATATGGAGAAGGACCTGCAGGTCGAGCCGCTGGCCGACGACCTGGCCACGCTGACGCTGGACCTGCTGGTCGGCGAACTGGGCCTGGTGCGGCAGGGCTTCAATCCGCTGCTGGTCCTGGGTGAGCCCGAGGCCGCGCGCGACAGCGGGCCGCCCGGCGGCGTCGCCGCGTCTCCGCCCGATCCCGGAGGACGCTGAGCATGAAGCCCGAGGCATCCATGGTTCATGGTCCGACGGCAGGCTCCCCGGTCTCTCCACCGGTTCCCGCTGCCCCGAAGGATCTGCCCTCCGTCGACCGGCTGCTGCGCGACGCGGCGGTCACGCATCTGATGGCGCGGCATGGCCACGCCTTTGTCGCGGCGCAGGCGCGCCGGCTGCTGGAGGAATGGCGGCAGCGCGCGCTCGACGGCGCGCTCGCCGCCTGGGAGCTGCAGCGCCTGCCGGCCGAACTCGACCGCCGCTGCGCCGAGCGCCTGGCGCCGCGCATGCGCCGCGTGATCAACCTGACCGGCACCGTGCTGCACACCAACCTGGGCCGCGCGCTGCTCGCCGACGAGGCGCTCAAGCAGGTGCTGGCCTGCATGGTCTCGCCCAACAACCTGGAATTCGACCTCGCGCGCGGCGAGCGCGGCGACCGCGACAGCCTGGTCGAGGACCTGCTGTGCGAGATCACCGGGGCGCAGGCCGCGACCGTGGTCAACAACAACGCCGCCGCAGTGCTGCTGGGCATTGCCGCGCTGGCCGGCGGCAAGGAGGCGATCGTGTCGCGCGGCGAGCTGGTGGAGATCGGCGGCGCCTTCCGCATGCCCGACGTGATGGCGGCGGCGGGCGCGAAGCTGGTCGAGGTCGGCACCACCAACCGCACCCATGCGCGCGACTACCAATCCGCGATCGGTCCGGACACCGCGTTGCTGCTGAAGGTCCATACCAGCAACTATGCGATCCAGGGCTTCACCTCGGCGGTGAGCGAGGCCGAGCTCGCGCCCATCGCCCGGGCCGCCGGCGTGCCGCTGATGACGGACCTGGGCAGCGGCTCGCTGGTGGACCTGGCGCAATGGGGGCTGCCGGCCGAGCCGCTGCCGCAGGCGATGCTGGCCGATGGCTGCGATGTCGTGACCTTCAGCGGCGACAAGCTGCTCGGCGGGCCGCAGGCCGGTCTGATCGTCGGCCGCAAGGACCTGGTGCAGCGCATCCGCAAGTTCCCGATGAAGCGGGCGCTGCGTTTGTCCAAGCTGCCGCTGGCGGCGCTGGAGGCGACGCTGCGCCTGTACCTGCAACCCGATCGATTGACGCGCGACCTGCCGACGCTGCGGCTGCTGACGCGGCCGGTCGAGCAGATCCAGGCGCAGGCCGAGCGCGTGCAAGCGCGGGTCGAGGACGCGGTGGCGCCGCGTTTCGCGGTGCGGGTCAGCGCGATGCGCGGGCAGATCGGCTCGGGCTCGCTGCCGGTGGAGACGCTGCCGTCGGCGGGACTGGTGCTGACGCCGCGCCTGCCCGGCAAGCGCGGGCTCGGGCGGGCGCTGGACGACCTGATGACGGCGCTGCGCGCGCTGCCGCTGCCGGTCATCGCGCGGGTGCAGGCCGATGAGCTCTGGATGGACCTGCGCTGCCTGGACGAGACGCGCGAGGAAGCCGAGTTCATCGAGCAGCTCGCGCAGCTGAAGGAGGCGCTCGCGTGATCGTCGGAACGGCCGGCCACATCGACCATGGCAAGACGACGCTGGTGAAGGCGCTCACCGGCGTCGACACCGATCGCCTGCCCGAGGAGAAGCGGCGCGGCATCAGCATCGCGCTCGGCTATGCGTATCTGGACGCGGCGGCGGATGCCGCGGCCGGTAAGCGCGCCGCGCGCATCGGCTTCGTCGACGTGCCGGGCCATGAACGGCTGGTGCACACGATGTTGTCCGGCGCGACCGGCATCGATCACGCGCTTCTGCTGGTCGCCGCCGACGACGGCGTGATGCCGCAGACGCGCGAGCATCTGGCGCTGCTGTCGCTGCTGGGCATCGCGGGCGGCACGGTGGCGCTGACGAAATGCGATCGCGCCGATGCGCTCACGCGTGCGCAACGGCATGAGGAGATCCGCGCGCTGGTCGCCGGCACGCCGCTCGAAGGCGCGCCCGTCTTCGACGTCGCCGCGACGTCGGGCGAGGGTGTGCGCGAGCTGCGTGATCACCTGCTCGCCCAGGCGCGCGCGCTGCCGCCGCGCGAGGTGGCGGGGCAGGGCTTCCGGCTCGCGGTCGATCGGGTGTTCAGCCTCGCTGGCGTGGGCACGGTCTGCACGGGCACCGCGCAGGCGGGCGAGGTCGCGATCGGCGACGAGTTGCTGCTGTTGCCGCCCGCGCCCGGCCAGGCGCCGCGCCGCGGCCGCGTGCGCAGCCTGCATGCGCAGAACGCCGCCGCCGAGCGCGCGGCGGCGGGACAACGCGTCGCCATCGGCCTGGCCGGTCTGGAGAAGGACGAGGTCGAGCGCGGCCAATGGCTGGCCGCGCCGGATGTCGCGCTGTGGACCGAGCGCCTCGATGCGCGCGTGCGGCTGTGGCCCGAGGAGGCCAAGGCGCTGCGCAGCGGCACGGCGGTGCATGTGCATGTCGGCGCGGAGCAGGTGACGGGGTCGATCGCCGTGCTGGGCGGGGCGGACGGCGGCGTCCTCGACGCGATCGAGCCGGGCGCCGAGGCCTTCGTCCAGTTGGTGTTGCATCGCCGGATCGGCGCGTGGGCCGGCGACCGCGTCGTGCTGCGCGATGCGTCGGCGACGCGCGCGCTGGCGGGCGGCACGGTGCTGGACCCGCAGGCACCGGCGCGCTACCGGCGCACGGCGCAGCGCCTGGCCGAGCTGGCCGCGCTGACGGCGCCGGCGCCAGCGTTGCGGCTGGCCGGCCTGCTGGACCGGGCGCCGATGGGCGTCGATCTGGCGCGTTTCGCGGCGGGGCAGGGCGTGGCGATGCACGGGCGCGCGGCGCTGGTGGAGGCGGCAGGCGGCCTCGCCGATGCCGGCGCCAGTGCCAGTGCCAGTGCCAGTGCCAAGGAAACGAGCGCGGCCATCGCCGTGGTGGCTGGCGTGGACGGCCCTGGTTGGGCGCTGGGCGCGGCGCGCGTGGCGCAATGGCAGTACACCGCGCTGGAACGCCTGCAGCGCTACCACCAGGAGTGGCCGGACGAGCTCGGCCCCGACCTGGCGCGCTGGCGCCGCCTGGCCGCTCCGCGCATGTCCGAGCCGCTGTGGCGCGCGCTGGTGCGGCGGATGGCCGCGGCGGGGCGGGTCAAGATCACCGGCGCGGCGGCGCATCTGCCGGCGCATGGGGCGCAGCTGTCGGCGCTGGACGAGCGTCTGGCGCAGACGCTGCTGCCGGCGCTGCTGACGGCTGGCTTCGAGGGCGCCTGGGCGCGCGACCTGGCGCGCGCGTCCGGCGAGCCCGAGGCCCTGGTGCGCACCACGCTGGCGCGGCTGTCGCAGCGGGGCGAACTGTTCCAGGTCGTGAAGGACCTCTACTATGCGCCCCCGGCCGTCCAGGCCTTGGCCCGGATCGCGCGAGAATCCGCCGCCGCGGGCGATCTCCGGGCCGCGGACTTCCGCGATCGCAGCGGCCTGGGCCGCAAGCGCGCGATCCAGGTCCTGGAGTTCTTCGACAAGGTCGGTCTGCTGCGGCGCGTCGGGGACGCGCACAAGCTGCGGGCCGACTGCCGCCTGTTCATCGACGACGCGGACGGCGACGCCGCCCGAGCCGCATGAACCGGCCACGTTCACGGGAAGGAAAACGATCCTGGTGGATCGGCCGGACTTCAAATCCGGTGGATGGCGCCACGCGCCGTCGGGTGGGTTCGACTCCCATTTCCTTCCGCCCTTTCCTCATCACCGGAGCCTTCCGATGTCCAGCCTCTTCCGCCATGTCAGCCGTGCGCTGCAGGGCATCGCCGCCGCCACGCTGATCGCCGCGGGCGCCACGGGTGCCGCGCAGGCGCAGACGGCGCCGCAGATCCTGCGCGTGACCGCCATTCCCGACGAGTCGCCGACCGAGCTCGCGCGCAAATTCGCGCCGCTGGGCAAGTACCTGGAGAAGGAACTGGGCGTCAAGGTCGAGTGGACGCCCGTCACCGACTACGCCGCCGCTGTCGAGGCCGTCGTCAACAGGAAGGTCGAGCTGGCCTGGTTCGGCGGCTTCACCTTCGTGCAGGCCAACGTCCGCTCGGGCGGGAAGATCGTGCCGCTGGTCCAGCGCGAGGAGGACGAGAAATTCCGCTCCGTCTTCATCACCGATGCCAAGTCCGGCATCCACAAGCTCGAGGACCTCAAGGGCCGCACGCTCAGCTTCGGCTCGGCCTCGTCGACCTCGGGGCACCTGATGCCGCGCTCCTTCCTGCTGGCCGCGAAGATCAACCCCGAGTCGGACCTCAAGCGCGTGTCCTTCTCCGGCGCCCACGACGCGACGGTCGCGGCCGTGGCCTCGGGCAAGGTCGACGCGGGCGCGCTGAACATCTCCGTGTGGGAGAAGCTGGTGGCCGAGAAGAAGGTCGACACCAGCGACGTGAAGGTCTTCTTCACGACGCCGGCCTACTACGACTACAACTGGAGCGTGCATGCCGACCTGCCCGCCGCGCTGAAGGACAAGCTCAAGGCCGCGTTCCTGAAGCTGAGCCCGTCGACGCCGGAGGGCAAGGAGATCCTCGAGCTGCAGCGCGCGACGAAGTTCGTGCCGACCCGGCCCGAGAACTACGCGGGCATCAAGGCCGCGGCCGAGAACGCCGGCCTGCTGAAATGAGCTGAGCCCGTCGCGATGCCCTTGCTGGAGTTGAACGGCCTGCATCTGCGGGCCGGCGCGCGCACGCTGGTCGAGCCGCTGTCGCTCAGGATCGAGACCGGCGAGCAGGTCGCGTTGATCGGCGCCTCGGGCGCCGGCAAGACCTCGCTGCTGCACGCATTCGCGCTGGCGCTGCGGCCGGCCGCGGGCACGCTGCGGCTGGCCAGGCGGGAGGCGTGGACGCTGTCCTCGCGCGAGCGCCATGGGCTGCGCCGCGAGTTGATGCTGGCGCCGCAGCATCCGCCGCTGCCGCCGCGTCAGCGCGTCGCGACTGCGGTGCTGGCAGGACGGTTGCCTGGCGCGTCCATGGCCGAGAGCCTGCGCATGCTGTTCAGCCCCAGCGCGGCGCAAGCGCGGCTTGCGTTCGAGGCGCTCGAACGGCTGGAGCTCGGCGGCCGGCTCTGGTCCCGGGTGGATCAGCTCTCCGGCGGCGAGCGTCAGCGCGTCGCGCTGGCGCGGCTGCTGGTGTCCAAGGCGGGACTGTGGCTCGCCGACGAGCCGCTGTCCGCGCTGGACCCGCAGCGCGCGCAGCGGGTGCTGGTGGTGCTGCAGGACGCGGCCCGCACGCAGGGGCGCACGCTGGTCTGCAGCCTGCATCAGGTCGATCTGGCCTGCCGCGCGTTCCCGCGCGTGATTGCGCTGCGCGAAGGCCGGCTCGTCTACGACGGCCCGCCGCAGGCGCTCGGCGTCCGCGAGCTGGACGAGATCTACGCCGATCTCTTGAATGAAACGCCGCCGCCTGGCGACGACGCGCCGGAGCGGGCCGCGCCGCCGCAGGCGATGTGCCGATGAGCGCGACGGCCGCGGAGCCCTGGCGGCGCGATCCCGCCAGCCTTGGCCGAGTGGCGCTCGCCGCGGCGGTGCTGGCACTGCTGTGGCCGCTGCTCGTGTGGTGGGAGTTCCGTCCCTGGGAACTGCTGGATGCGCGCAGCCTGCGCGCGACCTCGCGCTTCGCCGCGCAGTTCCTGACGCCGCGCGTGGACCTGGAGTTCCTGGCCATGCTCGCCGCCGACACCTGGCGCACCGTGGCGATGGCGACGGCGGGTCTGGTGCTCGCCTGGGTCATCGCGGTGCCGCTGGCGCTGCTGGCGACGGCGCGGCTGTCGGTCTCGGCGGTGGCGGGCCGCATGGGGGCGGTGCCCGCCGCGCTGCGGTGGGCCGTGCGGCTGGTGCTGATCGTGCTGCGTTCGGTGCCGGAGCTGGTCTGGGCGCTGATGCTGGTGCGCGTGATCGGCCTGGGACCCGGCGCCGGCGTGCTGGCCATCGCGCTGTCCTATGGCGGCATGCTGGGCAAGGTCTACGCGGAGATCCTCGAAAGCGCCGATGCCGCGCCCACGCAGGCGCTGCTGCGCGGGGGCGCGGGACGCTTGCAGGCGCTGCTGTTCGGCACGCTGCCGGGCTGCGCCGACGAGCTGGTCAGCTACACCGTCTACCGCTGGGAATGCGCGATCCGCTCGTCGGTGGTGCTGGGCTTCGTCGGCGCGGGCGGACTGGGCCAGCAGCTGGACAACGCGACCAAGATGTTCGCGGGGTCCGAGGTCGCCACCATCCTGCTGATCTTCATCGCGCTGGTGGCGCTGGCGGACCGCCTCAGCGCCTGGCTGCGGCCCGCGCGCGCGGCGGGGCAGGGCGTCGAGCCGCAGGGACTGCCCGGCCGTCCACCGGCGCGCTGGGGCGTGCGCGTCCTGCTCGCGGGGCTGCTGGCGCTGGGGGTGGCGAGCTTCGTGTCGCTGCCGCTGCGCTGGGGCGAGTTGCTGGGCTGGGAGGCGCTCGCGCAGATGGGGCGCTTCCTCGCGGAGTTCTTCCCGCCGCAGGGGGCGCCGGATGTCCTCGCCCGCGTCGGGCAAGGGGCGCTGGAGACGCTGGCGATGTCGGCGCTGGGCAGCGGGCTGGCGGCCATCGCGGGGCTGGCGATCGCGCTGCTGGCCAGCCGCCCGCCCGGCGCGCTGCGATGGGCGTCGCGGCTGCTGCTCAACGCGCTGCGCAGCGTGCCGGAACTGGTGTGGGCGTCGATCCTGCTGGTCGCCGCGGGACTGGGGCCGATGCCAGGCACGCTCGCGCTGGCGCTGCACACGACCGGGGTGCTCGGGCGGCTGATGGCCGAGGCGCTCGAGAATGCCCCGCCGCAAACCGCCCAGGCGCTGCGCTGGGCGGGCGCGTCGCGCTGGCAGGTGTTCGCGTTCGCGACGCTGCCGCAGGCGGCGCCGCAATTGCTCAGCTACACGCTGTATCGATGGGAGAACAACATCCGCGCGGCGACGGTGCTGGGCGTGGTCGGCGCGGGCGGGCTGGGGCAGATGCTGATGCTGCATCTGAGTCTGTTCCAGATGCGCGAGACTTGCACCGTGCTGCTGGCGATGCTGGCGCTGGTGATGCTGGTCGACGCCTGTTCCTATGCGGCACGGCGGCGGCTGAATCGATGAAGGAGTCCGCGATGAACGAGGAAGGTCTGAGGCTGCTGTTGTCGCGGGTGTCCGTCGGTCCCAAGCATCTGGCGGAGCCGGCGCCGGATGAGAATCAGCTGCGGCTGATGGTGGAGGCGGCGCTGCATGCGCCCGATCACGCGGGGCTGGTGCCGTTCCGGTTCAAGGTCGTGCGCGGGGAGGCGCGCCAGGCGATGGCGGCGCTGTATGCCGAGGCGGCGCGCCGCGCCGGCAAGGACGCGGACGGCATCGCGATGGACGAGGAACGCGCGCTGCGGCCGCCCGTGACCGTGGCGGTGGTGGCGAGGATCGCGGCGGATCAGCCGCAGGTGCCCGAGCAGGAGCAATGGGCCTGCGTCGGCGGGGCGCTGACGAACTTCCTGAACGCGGCGCATGCGCTGGGGTTCGGAGGAAAGATGCTCAGCGGGGCGAAGGCGCGGGATCCGGGATTGATCGCTGCGTTCTGTGAGCCGGGAGAGACGCTGCTGGGATGGATCGCGCTGGGCACGCCGGTGAAGTCGGACAAGCCGCCCAAGCCGCGCGCGCCGAAAGGCGGCGCGGCCGAGGCGCTCCAGCACTGGGGGAAGACCACGGGCGGCTATCCGTAGATGTAGCTCTGCAGCTGCGCGATCGTCAGTTCGTCGTCCGCGATGATGTTGTCCATCAGGTCCCGGATCGAGAGCATCCCCACGACCGTCGAGCCTTCCACCACCGGCAGGTGCCGGATCTTGCGCTGGCTCATCAGGCTCATGCATTCGCGGCAGTCGGTGCTGGGCTTGACGACGAACACATTCGGCGTCATGACGTCCTTGACCTGCGTGTGCCGCGAATCGCGCCCTTGCAGCGCGATCTTGCGCGTGTAGTCGCGCTCCGAGAAGATGCCCAGCAGGCGATCCCCTTCCATCACCAGCAGGGCGCCGACATCGTGCTGCGCCAGCAGGTGCAGCGCATCGAACACCGTGGCCTCCGGCGCGACGCGCCAGACGCTCGGGCCGCGGTTCTTCAGCAGTTCGGACACCGGTTTCATGGGGCCTCCTGGCGACATCTGACGGAACTCGGACGTCCAAGATAAGCGCGATGGCGGCGCGCCGCAAGCCCCCGCAAGACCCGACCCCCATCAGGGGGCCAAGTCCCCGGGACCCGGGGGATCAGGCGGGGTGGGTGAGGTCGCGCAGATGGGTGGGGCCGGCGCGGCGTTCGATCTCGGCCAGCAGATCGCGGCCCCAGCCCATCGCGAACAGCGCCTCGCCGACCACGAACATCGGACCGACCAGCAGCCCGATCAGGTCGTCGACGAACGCGGGCTTGCGGCCCTCGTAGTAGTGGCCGACGAACTGGATCACCCAGCCGACCAGGAAGCTGCCCAGGCCCCAGGCCAGCCAGCCGCCGAAGGAGCCGGCCGCCAGCGGGTGCGCCAGCGCCATCAGCACCGCGTTGACCAGCGCCGTGGACAGTCCCAGCACGAAGTTGCCGCGCGTGAGATACCAGATCGTCGCCGCGCCCCAGACCAGCCAGGCGGCCGAGACCGTCCAGTCGGCCACGTGGAATTGCGCCCGCGCCAGCAGCACGCCGACGGCGAAGACGATGAGCGGAATGCCGACGAAATGCGTGGCGATGTTGCGGCGGTCGCGGTGATAGGCGGCGTACTGCGCCATCAGGTCGGTGGCTTGGCGTGCCATGGCGGTCTCCGTGCGGAATGTCGATCGTGAATGTCGCAATGCTAGTGCGACCAGCCTCTTTGTGCCGTTCAGAATGCAGGTCTGACCACTCCGGATACACCCTTATGCAAGTGTTGACGCGGGCAAGCGAGGTGCCTTCCCGGCGCGCGGCCAGCCCCACGACGGGCTCGGCGAGCCGTTGGACCTCGGCCCCGGCCCTCGGCGCGATCGTCCTGGCACTGGCCGGATGTAGCAGCGCGCCGCCGGCGCCTCCGGCAACGAGCGCTGCGGCCAGGCCCGGTGGCGGCACGGTGGAAACGAGCGCGAACGCGAACGATGAGGCGGCGTCCGCCTGTGCCGGCTGGCTCGCCGCGCAGCAGCGCGGGGAGGGGCGGCTCTACCGCGTCGACGCGGCCGCTTCGCAGGTCCGGATCCATGTCTTCCGGGCCGGACGGCTGGCCAAGGCCGGCCACAACCACGTGCTGGGCGTCGAGCGCCTGGAGGGCCAGGTTTTCGTGCCCGCGCAGGGCATCGCCGGCGCGGGGCTGGAACTCGGTTTCCGGCTCGCGGACCTGGCGATCGACAAGCCCGAATGGCGCGCCGCGCTCGGACCGGAGTTCGCCAGCGTGCCCTCCGCGTCGGACATCGCCGGCACGCGGGCCAACCTGCTGAGGACGGTCGATGGGGAGCGTTTCCCGGCGATCACGATGCGCAGCACGGCGGTCGCGGGCGCGTTTCCAGTGCTGGCGGTGAAGCTGGCCGTGCGGTGGCATGGCCAGTCCCGGGAGTTCGACGTGCCGGTGCGGGTGGCCCGCCCGGCGGGGGAGGCGGCGCTGCGGGCGCAGGGCGCGCTGGTCCTGCGCCAAAGCGATTTCGGCATCGCGCCCTTGTCGATCCTGGGCGGGCTGCTGGCCGTGCAGGACGAACTGACGGTGGAGGTGGACGTGGCGGCCCGGCCGGCGGACACCTGCGGCTGACGCCGGGGAGTATTGGCCTGAGCGGCCGGGGCAGCCGGGGCCCCGGACGGCGGACTGGTCAGCGGCTCAGTTCAGCTTGAAGCTGGCGACGGCTTCCACCAGTTGCGCCGACTGGTCCTTGAGCGACTCGGCCGCGGCGGCCGATTCCTCGACCAGCGCGGCGTTCTGCTGCGTCATCTGATCGAGCTGGCGCACCGCCTGGCCGATCTCGCCCAGCGTCAGCGACTGCGAGGCGCTGGAGGCCGAGATCTCGCCAATGATGCGGGTCACGCGCTCGACGCTGTCGACGATCTCGCGCATCGTGCTGCCGGTCTCGCCGACCAGGCGCGAGCCGCCGTCGACGCGCTCGACCGAGGCCGAGATCAGGGTCTTGATCTCCTTGGCCGCCTCGGCGCTGCGCTGGGCCAGCGAGCGCACCTCGCCGGCCACCACCGCGAAGCCGCGGCCCTGCTCGCCGGCGCGGGCCGCTTCGACCGCGGCGTTCAGCGCCAGGATGTTGGTCTGGAAGGCGATGCCGTCGATGACGCCGATGATGTCGGCGATCTTGTTGGACGACTGCTGGATCTCGTTCATCGTGGCGACCACCTGCTCGACCATCTGGCCGCCGCGGCCGGCGACCTGCGAGGCGGTCTGCGCCAGCGAGTCGGCCTCGCGCGCCGACTCGGCGTTGAGCCGCACGCCGTCGCTGAGCTGGGCCATCGCGGCGCCGGTCTGCTCGAGGCTGCTGGCGGCCTGCTCGGTGCGGTTGGACAGGTCGGCGTTGCCGGTGGCGATCTCGGTGGAGGCGTGGCGGACCTGGTCCGCCGCGGAGCGCACGCCGGAGATCGTGTCGGCCAGGCGGCGCTGCATCTCCTGCAGCGAGCGGCGCAGCGCGGCGACCTCGTCGATGCCTTCGACCTCGGCGGCGCGGCGGCTCAGGTCGCCCTCGGCGATGGCCTGGCTCAGCGACTGGGCCTGGGCCAGCGGCTCGGTGACCGAGCGCGTGATCACCAGCGCGATGCCCACGCCCAGCGCGATCGCCGCCACCATGAGGCCGATGACCAGGTCACGGGTGCTCTCGGCCTCGGACTGGGCTTCCTTGCGCGCGGCCTGCAGCAGGTCGCGGTTGTGCTCGGCGAAGCGGTCGATCGCGGCCAGGTAGTCGTTCATCGCCGGGATCAGCTGCGACGCGGCCAGCGGCTTGACGTCGTTGCCGGCCTTCTTCTCCTTGACCACGGCCTCGCGGGCGTCCTGGTATTTCTTGCGGGCCGCGCCGATCTCGTCGATCAGGCGGTTGCCTTCCTTCTCGGTGACGTTCTCGTCGAGTTCCTTCTGGATCTTGTCGATGCGGGCCGACAGTTCCTTGGAGCGGGCCGTGAAGGCGTTGACGAAGCTTTCGTCGTCGACGACGAGCTGCACGATGCGGCGCTGGATGTTGCCCTCGGTCAGCCCGGCCCACTGGCGGGAGAGCTCGAGCGTGTGCATGTCGACCTCGACCAGGCGTTCGATGCGCTGGTGCAGCATGGAGACGCGCACCACGCCCACCGCCGAGGCCACGGCCATCAGCACGATCACCAGCGCGAAGCCGGCCAGCACGCGGCTGCGCAGCCGCCAACGATTCAAGTTCAGCATCTTGGAGTCCTTCTTCTGCGGACGGTGCGCCATCGCGTCGAGGCCGTCCCGTGTGTTCAACGTCCGCGATGCTGCCTCGATCGTGTGGCGCTTGATCGAGGGAAATGCGGGGTGGGCTGTGAACTACGGCGCGGAAGGCCCGGGCGCGGTGGGCCATGTCGGATTTTTGCCTCGCCATGGGGCGCAGACCGCCCCGCGAACGAGCGACGCGGTCGGGGAGCAGCCTTCGCTGCAGGCATGAACTCCCTCGCCCCCCGAGAGTGTATGGACCGGGGACATAGGTAACAGGTGTGCCAGGACATGGGTAACAGGTCCAATCCAGGTTAGTCAGCCTGGCACAAGTCGATCGTGCGCACTTTGTGATGGCAGAAGTAGACGTCGAAGC
>NZ_JBCNLG010000010.1:0-193104 GCF_039595595.1 Roseateles sp.
ACCGAAGAGGAAGTCGCCAAGCGCCGCCAGGAGCTCAAGACCCTCATCAAGATGGGCAAGACGCGGGGTTTCCTGACGCATCAGGAAATCAACGACCACCTGCCCGAGAAGCTGATCAACGAGGAAATCCTCGAGGCGATCGTGTCGATGCTCAACGACATGGGCATCGCCGTGTACGAGCAGGCGCCCGACGCCGCCACGCTGCTGATCCAGGGCTCGACGTCTCCGACGGCCACCGAGGAGGAAGCGGAAGAAGCCGCGGAAGCCGCGCTGTCGACCGTGGACTCCGAGTTCGGCCGCACGACCGACCCGGTGCGCATGTACATGCGCGAGATGGGCACCGTCGAGCTGCTGACCCGCGAGGGCGAGATCGAGATCGCCAAGCGCATCGAAGGCGGCCTGCAGGCGATGATGCTGGCCATCTCCGCCTCCCCGACGACGATCGCCGAGATCCTGGCCATGGCCGCCAAGATCCGCGCTGGCGAGATGCAGATCTCGGAAGCCGTGGACGGCTTCGTCTCCGATGACGAGGCGGACGACTACGTCGCGGAAGAGGACTTCGACGAGTTCGACGAAGAGGACGACGACGACGGCGCCGGCGGCTCCAAGGCGCTGACCAAGAAGCTGGAAGAGCTCAAGAACGCCGCGCTGGCCAAGCTGGACTCGCTGGCGGTCAACTTCGACAAGATGCGCAAGGCCTTCGAGAAGGACGGCTACAAGTCGCCCAACTACAACAAGGCCCAGACGGCCATCAGCGCCGAGCTGATGACGATCCGCTTCACCGTCAAGACGATCGAGAAGCTGTGCGACATCCTGCGCTCGCAGGTGGACGACGTGCGCCGCTTCGAGCGCGAGATCCGCAAGATCGTGGTGGACAAGTGCGGCATGCCGCAGGACCACTTCATCAAGACCTTCCCGCCCAACGTGCTGAACCTGCAGTGGGCCGAGAAGGAAGTGGCCTCGGGCAAGCCGTACGCGAACATCATGTCGCGCAACCTGCCGGCCATCCAGGAGCTGCAGCAGAAGCTGATCGACATCCAGGGCAAGGCCGTGGTGCCGCTGGACGACCTCAAGGGCATCAACAAGCGGATGAACGAGGGCGAGAAGGCCTCGCGCGACGCGAAGAAGGAAATGATCGAGGCCAACCTGCGCCTGGTCATCTCGATCGCCAAGAAGTACACCAACCGCGGGCTGCAATTCCTGGACCTGATCCAGGAAGGCAACATCGGCCTGATGAAGGCGGTGGACAAGTTCGAATATCGCCGCGGCTACAAGTTCTCGACCTACGCGACGTGGTGGATCCGTCAGGCCATCACGCGCTCGATCGCGGACCAGGCCCGCACCATCCGCATCCCGGTTCACATGATCGAGACGATCAACAAGATGAACCGCATCTCGCGTCAGCATCTGCAGGAGTTCGGCTTCGAGCCGGATGCGCCGACGCTGGCCGAGAAGATGGAGATGCCGGAGGACAAGATCCGCAAGATCATGAAGATCGCCAAAGAGCCGATCTCCATGGAAACGCCGATCGGGGACGACGACGATTCGCATCTGGGCGACTTCATCGAGGACACCAACAACACCGCGCCGATCGAGGCGGCCATGCAGGCCGGCCTGCGCGAGGTGGTGAAGGACATCCTCGACAGCCTGACCCCGCGCGAAGCGAAGGTGCTGCGCATGCGCTTCGGCATCGAGATGAGCACGGACCACACGCTGGAGGAAGTCGGCAAGCAGTTCGACGTCACCCGCGAGCGCATCCGCCAGATCGAAGCCAAGGCGATCCGCAAGCTCAAGCATCCGTCGCGCAGCGACAAGCTGCGCACGTACTTGGACAATCTCTGATTGCCCAAGGACGTGCCCGCCGCAGGCGGATGACGACGCAGTCGGCATGCAGCGAGCGGCGGAGCCACAAGCTGCGCACTTACTTGGACAACCTGTAAATCCCCCTGCCCCTTCGGCGGCCAAACGGCCGCCGAACTTCGGGCACCGGGTTTGCCTCGCCAACCGGCCACCGTCTTCCGACGCTGGCCGGTTTTTCGTTTGGAGGCGCTATCGCTCCAGCGCGTTCCGGCATTCGCCCGCGTGTCGGGGGGGTGTTGTCGCGCTGGCGCCGATGGCCCCCGGAGCGGGGGCTTATCACCACGCTTGGCCCCGGGTGGCGCGGCTACACTGAGACTTCCTTCACATCTCACACCTGCCAGGCCGATGACCCAGATCCGCGAGCGCACCGTCCTGTTTGCCGATCTGCGCGGCAGCACGGCGCTGTTCGAGACGCTGGGCAACGCGGAAGCCTCCGGCCTGGTGACGCAGACGGTGGCCCTGGTGGGCCGCGCCGTCGATGAGCACCGCGGCGACATCATCAAGACGCTGGGCGATGGCCTGATGGCTGCGTTCGACAACCCGCGCGACGGCATCAAGGCCGCGATGCGGATGCAGGAGCTGCTGGTCAGCACCTCCGCGCGCAGCGAGCGGCTGCGGCACACGCACCTGCAGATCGCGCTGGCGCGCGGCGAGGTGGTCGAGATCCATGGCGACTGCTTCGGCGACGCGGTCAATGTCGCGGCGCGGCTGCTGGACCATGCCGGCGACGGCGAGACCGTCGTCACCGCCGAGGTCGTGCTCGGGCTGACCAGCGCGCAGAAGGCGCGCTTCCGCAGCCTGGACCACATCAGCGTGCGCGGCCGGGCCGAGCCGGTCCACATCTACGTGCTGGACCAGGGCCGCGGCGACCCGGCGGCGACGCAGTTCGGCGAGATCGTCCGCAGCGCCGCGCCGGAAGGCATCCGGCTGGTGTGGCAAGACCTGGACCGTGTCTTCGACATCGACCAGATGCCGGTCGTGCTGGGCCGCAGCACGCAGGCGACCTACTGCATCACCGACGTGCGCGTCAGCCGCTCGCATGCGCGCATCGACTGGCAGGGCAGCAGCTTCAGCCTGACCGACCTGAGCTACAACGGCACCTTCGTGCGCTTCGGCGCCGGCGGCCAGACGCTGAGCCTGCGCCGCGGTTCCTGCACGCTGCACGGCGCCGGCGCGATCGGCCTGGGCGGCCCGCCGTCCGAGACGCAGGCGCCCACGGTCCGCTTCGAAGTGCAGCACCTGGCCGAATCCGCCTCCCCGCTGCTGTCGCGGCGCGGGTTCTGAACGGCCCGGCGACGTTCCCGCCGCCCACCGCGGTGCCGGCCCCCCTTCTCTTTCCGCTGCCTCCCCGATGTCCTTCCGACCCGAACCCGAACACACCCACGGGCGCGCGCCGACGATCGGCGTGCTGCTGGTCAACCTCGGCACGCCCGACGCGCCGACGCCTGCGGCCACGCGGCGCTACCTCGCGCAGTTCCTGTCGGACCCGCGCGTCATCGAGATTCCCAAGGCCGCCTGGTGGCCGATCCTGCACGGCGTGATCCTGCGCACGCGGCCCGCGAAGTCGGCGAAGAAGTACGCCAGCATCTGGACCCGGGACGGCTCGCCGCTGATGGTCTGGACGGTGAAGCAGGCCAAGCTGCTGCAGGGCCAGCTCGGCGAGATGGGCCACCGGGTGAAGGTGCTGCCGGCGATGCGCTACGGCAACCCGTCGATCGCGTCGCAGCTCGACGCGCTGCGCGCCGATGGCGCGACCCGCGTGCTGGTGCTGCCGGCCTATCCGCAGTACTCGGGCGCGACGACGGCCAGCGTCGCCGACGACGTCGCGCGCTGGTCGATGGCGCAGCGCCACCTGCCCGAGCTGCGCTTCATCAACCGCTATCACGACGACAAGCGCTACATCGCCGCGCTGGCCGAGAGCGTGCGCGCCCACTGGAAGGCCGAGGGCCGCGGCGAGCTGCTGGTGATGAGCTTCCACGGCATGCCCGCGCGCACGCTCGCGCTGGGCGATCCTTATCACTGCGAATGCCTGAAGACCGGCCGGCTGCTGGCCGAGGCGCTGGGGCTCTCGGACGCGCAGTACAAGGTCACCTTCCAAAGCCGCTTCGGCAAGGCGCGCTGGCTGGAGCCCTACACCGAGCCGACGCTGCGCGAGCTGGCCGGCCGCGGTCTGAAGTCGGTCGACCTGATCTGCCCGGGCTTCTCGGCCGACTGCATCGAGACGCTGGAGGAGATCGACATGGAGGCGCGCGAGGCCTTCCTGCACAGCGGGGGCCAGCGCTTCAGCTACATCCCCTGCCTGAACGACCGGCCCTCGCATGTGCGGGCGCTGGCGGCGATCGCCGAGCAGCACCTGCAGGGCTGGCCGACGACCGCGGTCCCCGACGAGACCCAGGCCGCCGCCCTCGCCCGCCAGCGTGAGGCCGCGATCGCGGCCGGCGCCGCGCGCTGAGCGGGGCTGACCAGGGCTGACGGCGCCGCTCAGCCCATTGCCACGGCGGCCTGGCGGCGCGCCCGGCGCGCGCCCAGCCACTTCATGAGGCGCGGCAGCAGCAGCACGATGGCCACGACGCCCAGCAGGAAGGCGGACATCGGGCGCTCGAAGAACACGCCCCAGTGGCCGCCGCCGATGGCCACGCCATTGCGCAGGTGTGCCTCGGCCAGCGGGCCCAGGATCATGCCCACCACCACCGGCGCGGTCGGGAAGTCGAAGCGCCGCATCACCACGCCCAGCAGGCCGATGGCCAGCATCAGATAGAGGTCGAAGGCGCTCTGGCGCATGCCGTACACGCCGACGGTGGCGAAGATCAGGATCCCGGCGTACAGCGGCGCGCGCGGGATGCGCAGCAGCTTCACCCACAGGCCCACCAGCGGCAGGTTCAGCACGAGCAGCATCACGTTGCCGATGTACAGCGACGCGATCAGCGCCCACACCAGGCCCGACGAGGTCGTGAACAGCTGCGGACCGGCCTGGATGCCGTAGTTCTGCAGCGCCGACAGCAGGATGGCCGCGGTCACCGAGGTCGGGATGCCCAGCGTCAGCAGCGGCACCAGCGTGCCGGTCACGGCCGCGTTGTTGGCCGCCTCCGGGCCCGCCACGCCTTCGATCGCACCGGTGGTGCCGAACTCCTCCTTGTGCCGGGACAGCTTGCGCTCGGTGGCGTAACTGAGGAAGGTCGGGATCTCGGTGCCGCCGGCGGGAATCACACCGAAGGGGAAGCCCAGCCCGGTGCCGCGGATCCATGCCGGGATCGAGCGCTTCCACTCCTGGCGCGTCATGTGCACGCGGCCCATCGTGTTCATCGTCAGGTTGCTGCGCCCTTCGTAGAGCGCCACGTACAGCGTCTCGCCGACCGCGAACAGGCCCACCGCGACCAGCACCGTCTCGATGCCGTCCATGAACTCGGGGATGCCGGCGGTGTAGCGGATCTGGCCGGTGATCTGGTCCATGCCGACCAGCCCCATCGCCAGGCCGATGAACAGCGCGGTCATGCCGCGCAGCGTGCTCTGTCCGAGCACCGCGCTGACGGTGGTGAAGGCCAGCAGCATCAGGCAGAAGTACTCGGGCGGGCCCAACGTCACGGCGAAGTCCGCCAGCACCGGCGCGAACAGCGTCACCAGCACCGTCGCGATCGTGCCGGCGAAGAACGAGCCGATCGCCGCCGTGGCCAGCGCCGCGCCGGCGCGGCCGTGGCGGGCCATCTTGAAGCCCTCGAGCGCGGTCACCATGGTGCCGGTCTCGCCCGGGGTGTTGAGCAGGATGGAGGTGGTGGAGCCGCCGTACATCGCGCCGTAGTAGATGCCGGCGAAGAAGATCATCGACGCGGTCGGGTCGACCTGCGCGGTGATGGGCAGCAGCATCGCCACGGTCACTGCGGGGCCCAGGCCCGGCAGCACGCCGATGGCGGTGCCGAGCGCGCAGCCGACGAAGGCCCACATCAGGTTCGCGCCCGAGGCGGCCGTGGCGAAGCCGCCCATCAGGTGGGTCCAGAGGTCTTGCATGTCAGGACTCCGGTGGGCTCAGAGCCAGCCGCCGGCGGTGATGGCCGGCAGGTTCAGGGCGAGCAGCTTGTTGAAGAGCCAGAACACCGGGGCCGCGATCAGCAGGCCGGTGATGGCGTCGATGAGGACCTGGCGCGCGCCGCCGTGGCCCTTGCCCTCGGCGCGGCGCAGGCCGCGCACGGCCAGCATGAAGCACAGCGTGCAGGCGAGCACGAAGCCGATGGTGGTGATCAGCGCCGCGTTGGCGACCACGCCGCCCGCGACCCAGAGGGCGGACAGCCAGTCCGCGCGTGGCGCGCCCGAGGGCGGCTCCATCGAGCGGTAGCCGCCGGTGCGGGCTTCCCACACCAGCCAGGCGCCGCACAGCATGAGCACCGCGGCGACGAACCAGGGCAGCGCGTTGGGGCCGATGCCGGCGTAGCCTGCATCGGACGGGATCGCGCTGGCCCCGAAGGCCATCACGCCGCCGACGGCGACCGCCGCGACACCGACCAGGGTCTGATAGAGCGGCCCCGGTGCGGCCTGCTCGATGGAATCAGTCATAAGAGACTCCCGCTCCGAGATCAATGGACGAGGCCGCGCCGTTCCTACCCAGCGGAGCCCGTGGAACTGGCTCCGCCAGGCCACTGGGCTCGCCCCCTTGAGGGGGCCGGCGGAGCCGGTAGGGGGTGGGTCAGGCCCTGCCCCCTTGAGGAGGCCGGCGAAGCCGGCAGGGGGTGGGCTACACCATGCCGGACTTGTGCATGATCGCGCGCAGCGACGCGAACTCGCGGTCGACGAAGTCCTCGAAGTCCTTGCCCGTCAGCACGGCCGGTGTCCAGCCGTTCTTGTCGAGCGCCTCGGCCCAGGCCTTGGACTTCGTGGCCTTGACGATGGCGTCGATCAGCACCTGGCGCTGCTGCGGCGTGATGCCGGGCGCGCCGTACACGCCGCGCCAGTTGCCGATCTCGACGTTGTAGCCGAGCTCCTTCATCGTCGGAATGTCCAGGCCCTTGAGGCGCTGCGGCGCGGTGATGGCGATGGGGCGCATCTTGCCGCTCTCGATGTAGGGCTGGAATTCGCTGTAGCCGCTGCCGCCGATGGTGACGTTGCCGCCCAGGATCGCGGCCACCGCCTCGCCGCCGCCGCGGAAGGCGACGTAGTTGACCTTGGTCGCGTCGACGCCCACCTCATGCGCCAGCATCGCCGCGGCGATGTGCTCGGTGGCGCCGCGCGAGCCGCCGCCCCACTTCACCGAGCCGGGATCCTTCTTCAGCGCCTCGACCACGTCCTTCATCGTCTTGTAGGGCGAGTTGGCCGGCAGCACGAAGACGTTGTACTCGCTGGTCAGGCGCGCGATGGGGGTGGCCTGCGTCAGGCTCACCGGCTGCTTGCTGGTGATCAGGCCGCCCAGCATCACCGCGCCCATCACCATCATCGCGTTCGGGTCGCCCTTGGCGGCGTTGACGAACTGCGCCAGACCGATGGCGCCCGCGGCGCCGCCCTTGTTCTCGAAGGTCACCGCGCCCGCGGCGCCGGCGTCCTGCAGCGCCTTGCCCAGCGCGCGGCCGGTCATGTCCCAGCCGCCGCCCGGATTGGCCGGCACGAGGATCTTCAGCGCCGTCGCGGCGCGCGCGCTCAGCGGCAGCCCGGCGGTGGCGCCCAGCGCGGCCAGCGCGGCCGCGGACTTGAGGAACTGGTCTCGACGCATGCTCATGTCTCCTGGGTTGTCGCGCCGGGGCGGAGCTCGCGCCCGGCGTTCGTTGTAGGGGCGCATCCTGCACATGGCGGCTTTCAATCGGCTGTCGCGAGGCTCAGGGTTCACCCTGAGCGGCGGCGCCGCGGCGGCTGTCGGACACTGCCGCGATGAGGTTGTTTTTCGTCGAGGACAACGCGGCGCTGCAGACCACGGTCGCGCGCTCGTTCGAGCGCCGCGGCATCCAGGTGCACGGCTTCGCCGAGGGCCGTCCGGCGCTCGAGCGCTGGCGCGCGCACCCGCCCGACGTGGTGCTGCTGGACCTGTCGCTGCCCGACATGGACGGGCTGGACCTGCTGTCCGCCGCGCGCGCCGCGCAGCTGACCACGCCGGTGATCATCCTCACCGCGCGCGGCACGGTCGGCGACCGCATCCTGGGCCTGAACATCGGCGCCGACGACTACCTGCCCAAGCCCTTCGACCTCGATGAGCTCGAGGCGCGCGTGCGGGCGCTGGCGCGGCGCAGCCGCGGCTCGCCGGGCTCGCCTGGCGCGGCGGTCGAGACCGAGGCCTTCTGCGGCCTGCGCGTCGACGCCGACAGCGGCGCGGTCTATCACCTGGGCCTGCCGCTGGACCTGCCGCCGCGCGAGGCCGCGCTGCTGCGCGCGCTGCTGGCGCGGCCCGGTCACGCGGTGGCGAAGGAGCGCCTCACCGGCATCGTCTTCGCCGACGACCTGGACGTGCAGCCCGACGCGGTCGAGGTCGTCGCCTACCGGCTGCGCAAGCGGCTGCCGGCCGGCAGCGTGAAGCTGGTGACGCTGCGCGGGCTGGGCTACCTGCTGAAGGCGGCGGATTGAAGCGTCTGTCGTCCATGCGCAGCCGGCTGCTGGCCGGCATCCTCGTGCCGGTGGGGCTGCTGATCGCGGCCAACGCGCACCGCCTCTACCAGGACGCGCTCAAGGCCATCGACACCGCCTACGACCGCACGCTGCTGGCCTCGGCCAAGACCATCGGCGAGCAGCTCGACGTGGCCGGCACGCGCGACGCGCCGCGGCTCATCTCCGAGGTGCCCTACGCGGCGCTCGAGGCCTTCGAGGCCGACAACCGCAGCCGCATGTTCTATCGCGTCACCGGCTTCCAGGGCGAATGGGTCTCGGGCTTCGACGACCTGCCGCCGTGGCGCGGCAGGCTGCCGGACCGCGGCGCCTACGCGGCGCTGGTCGATTTCTACGACGACGTCTACCAGGGCGAGCCGATCCGCGTGGCGGTGCTCAAGCAGCCGGTGGCCGGCGAGGCGGGCCTGGGCGTGGCGACCATCCAGGTCGCCGAGACGCTGGAGATCCGCCGCACGCTGGCGCGTCAGGTGCTGGTCTCCACGCTGTGGCGGCAGGCGGCGCTGCTGGCGGTGATCGCGATCGTCGTGTGGGGCGTGGTGCTCCTGGCGACGCGGCCGGTGCGCGAGCTCAGCCGCGTCATCGCCGCGCGCGCCGGCGACGACGTCAGCCCCATCCCGCTGCCCAGCGTGCCGGCCGAACTCGCGCCGCTGGTGGCCGCCATCAACGAGGCCTGGCAGCGCCAGGCGGGTCTGCTCGCGCATCAGAAGCGCTTCGTGCGCGACACCTCGCACCAGCTGCGCACGCCGCTGGCGGTGCTCAAGGCGCAGGTGCAATCGGCCCGCCGCGGCGACCTGCCGGCGGCGCAGGCCATCGACGAGATCGGCATCACCGTCGACGGCGCGACCGCGCTGGCGAATCAGATGCTCGCGCTGGCCAAGGTCGAGCAGCTGCGTCAACAGGGCGATCCGCCGCGGCTGGACCTGGCCGGCACCGTGCGCGAGGTCGCGCTGGACCTGGCGCCGCTGATCGCCGACGCCGAACTGGATTTCGAGCTCAGCACCGAACCGGCGCCGGTGCGCGGCCATGCCTGGGCACTGCGGGAGCTGGTGCGCAACCTGCTGCACAACGCGCTGCGCCACTGCCCGCATGGCGGCCGGCTGGCGGTGGATCTGCGCGGCGGCGACGCGGTGGTGCTGCGCATCAGCGACAGCGGGCCGGGCATCGCGGCCGCGCTGCGGCCCAAGCTGGGGCAGCCGTTCGCGGCGGGACCCAATGGCGGTTCGGGCCTGGGCCTGGCGATCTGCCGCGAGATCGTCGGCTCGCTCGGCGGCACGCTGGCGCTGGACAACCGCGAGCGCGACGGGGTCATCGACGGCCTGGACGCCGTGGTCCGGTTGCCGGCGGCAGCATGGACCGATTCCCCGCCGGCATAGGACAATCCGCGCCCGATGGCTGCTTCCTCCCGCTCCTCCACCGAACTCGCCGCGCTGCGCCTGGACAAGTGGCTCTGGGCCGCGCGCTTCTACAAGACCCGCTCGCTCGCCGTCGAGGAGATCGGCAAGGGCCGCGTGACGGTCAACG
Organism: Roseateles sp.; assembly: GCF_039595595.1. Lineage (GTDB taxonomy): Bacteria > Pseudomonadota > Gammaproteobacteria > Burkholderiales > Burkholderiaceae_C > Roseateles. Next base: position 9,955 of record NZ_JBCNLG010000010.1, read on the forward strand.
GCCAGGCGGCGAAGGCCTCGCGCGACGTGCGGGTTGGCGACCTGGTCCAGCTGCGCCAGGGGCAGGTCGACCGTGAAGTTCGCGTCGCCGGCCTGAGCAGCGTGCGCGGCCCGGCACCGGTGGCGCAGACGCTGTACGAGGAGACGCCGGCCAGCGTCGCCGCCCGCGAACGCGCGGCCGAGGCGCGCCGGCTCGCGCCCGAGCCCGCCGACACCATCCAGCAGGGCCGCCCGACCAAGCAGGACCGCCGCAAGCTCGCCGAGTGGGACCGCTGGAGCGCCAGCATCGACGAATGACTGGACATCCCGCACTTCCCCCTCGCCCCCTTCGGGGGAGAGGGAGGGGTGAGGGGTCGCGCCACACCGCTGCTGCCTTTCGAGGCACCCCCTCTCCCCTGCCCTCTCCCCCCTCGCGGGGGGCGAGGGAGTTCTTGCGCAGGGGCGCAGGGGCGCAGGGGCGCTAGCAGGCCCCGGGTTTGCCCGCGCCCGGATGTGAAAATCACCCTCTTGAACTTCCGGCCATGGGCCCCAGATGCGTCGGATCGCCCGGCGCAGACCGGGCTCCGCCCTGGGCACAGCAACCATGACGACCGACCACCAACAACCTGACCCGACCCTTGATGAACTGACCCAGCAGGCCGCCGCGGCGGCCGCCGCCTCGGTGCCCGAGACGCTCGAGGCCAAGCTGGCCGATACCGAACGGCGCTTGGCCGAGATGTCCGACGCCTACCTGCGCGCCAAGGCCGAAGTCGAGAACACCCGCCGCCGCGGCGAGGAGGAAGTCTCCAAGGCCCGCAAGTACGCCGTCGAAGGCTTCGCCGACGCGATGCTGCCGGTGATGGACAGCCTCTCCGCCGCGATCGCCCGTCCCGATGCCAGCGTCGAGCAGGTGCTCGAAGGCGTGCACGCCACGCTGCGCCAGCTGCAATCGGCGCTGGAGCGCAACAAGGTGCTGGAGATCAACCCGGCCGCCGGCACGAAGTTCGACCCCCACCAGCACCAGGCGATCTCGATGGTGCCGGCCGAGCAGGACGCCAACACCGTGGTCACGGTGCTGCAGAAGGGGTTCCTGATCGCCGACCGTGTCCTGCGTCCCGCGCTGGTGACCGTCGCGGCGCCCAAGTAGGCCGGCCCTTGAATCCCGGCCCCTCATCCACAGATCAGAAGCATTCCGGAACGACGTTCCAGCCGCCCCGGGGCTGAGCCTCCCGCGCTGACCGTTCCCCCCGTTTTTTCATATTCAGGAGCACCACATGGCTAAGAAGAAGATCATCGGCATCGACCTGGGCACGACCAACTCGTGCGTCGCGGTCATGGAAGGCAACACCACCCGCGTGATCGAGAACGCGGAAGGCGCCCGCACCACCCCGTCGATCATTGCGTACCAGGAAGACGGCGAAGTGCTGGTGGGCGCCTCGGCCAAGCGCCAGGCCGTGACCAACCCGCGCAACACCCTGTACGCGGTCAAGCGCCTGATCGGCCGCAAGTTCCAGGAGAAGGAAGTCCAGAAGGACATCGACCTGATGCCCTACACCATCGCCGCCGCCGACAACGGCGACGCCTGGGTGGAAGTGCGCGGCAAGAAGATGGCGCCCCCGCAGGTCTCCGCCGAAGTGCTGCGCAAGATGAAGAAGACCGCCGAGGACTACCTCGGCGAAGAGGTCTCGGAAGCCGTCATCACGGTCCCGGCCTACTTCAATGACGCGCAGCGCCAGGCGACCAAGGACGCCGGCCGCATCGCCGGCCTGGACGTCAAGCGCATCATCAACGAGCCCACCGCCGCGGCCCTGGCCTTCGGCCTGGACAAGCACGGCGCCGGTGACCGCAAGATCGCGGTGTTCGACCTGGGCGGCGGCACCTTCGACATCTCCATCATCGAGATCGCGGACGTCGACGGCGAGAAGCAGTTCGAGGTGCTGTCCACCAACGGCGATACGTTCCTGGGCGGCGAGGACTTCGACCAGCGCATCATCGACTACATCATCGGCGAGTTCAAAAAGGAACAGGGCGTCGACCTGACCAAGGACGTGCTGGCCCTGCAGCGCCTGAAGGAAGCGGCCGAGAAGGCCAAGATCGAGCTGTCGAACTCGTCGCAGACCGACGTCAACCTTCCCTACATCACGGCCGACGCGACCGGTCCGAAGCACCTGAACATCAAGCTGACCCGCGCCAAGCTGGAGTCGCTGGTGGACGAGCTGATCGAGCGCACGATCGCCCCCTGCCGCACCGCCATCAAGGACGCCGGCGTGTCGGTGGGCGAGATCGACGACGTGATCCTGGTCGGCGGCATGACCCGCATGCCCAAAGTGCAGGAGAAGGTCAAGGAGTTCTTCGGCAAGGAGCCGCGCAAGGACGTCAACCCCGATGAGGCCGTGGCCGTCGGCGCCGCGATCCAGGGCCAGGTCCTGGGCGGCGAACGCACCGACGTGCTGCTGCTGGACGTCACCCCGCTGAGCCTGGGCATCGAGACCCTGGGCGGCGTGATGACCAAGATGATCAAGAAGAACACGACCATCCCGACCAAGTTCAGCCAGGTGTTCTCGACCGCCGAGGACAACCAGCCCGCGGTGACGATCAAGGTCTACCAGGGCGAGCGCGAGATGGCGCAGGCCAACAAGAGCCTGGGCGAGTTCAACCTGGAAGGCATCCCGCCGGCGATGCGCGGCACGCCGCAGATCGAGGTGAGCTTCGACATCGACGCCAACGGCATCCTGCACGTCGGCGCCAAGGACAAGGGCACCGGCAAGGAGAACAAGATCACCATCAAGGCGAACTCGGGCCTGTCCGAGGCCGAGATCGAGAAGATGGTGAAGGACGCCGAGGCCAACGCCGCCGAGGACAAGAAGAAGGTCGAGCTGGTGCAGGCCAAGAACCAGGCCGACGGTCTGGTGCATTCGGTGCAGAAGTCGCTGGGCGAGCATGGCGACAAGCTCGAGGCCGGCGAAAAGGAGAAGATCGAGGCCGCGATCAAGGACCTTGAGGAAGCCATCAAGGGCGAGGACAAGGCCGACATCGACGCCAAGACCGAAGCGCTGATGACCGCCAGCCAGAAGCTGGGCGAGAAGATGTACGCCGACGCCCAGGCGGCCCAGGCGGCCGCGGGCGCGGCCGCTGCGGCCGGCGGCGCCGAGGCCGGACACGCGCAGGCGGCCGGCGCGCAGCAGGCCTCGTCCAAGCCGGCCGACGACAACGTCGTCGACGCCGAGTTCAAGGAAGTCAAGGACTCCAAGTAAGCCGCGCCTGCCGACAACGTCGGCATCGCGATCGGCAATCGCTGTCGATGACAGCCGCCGCGCGGGGTCGCCAGCCTCGCGCGGCGTTTTGGTTTGAGGCTCCCAGGAAGATCCATGGCCAAGCGTGACTATTACGAAGTCCTAGGCGTCGCGAAGAACGCCAGCGAGGACGACATCAAGAAGGCGTATCGCAAGCTTGCGATGAAGTACCACCCTGACCGCAATCAGGGCGAGGGCGCCAAGGACGCCGAGGACAAGTTCAAGGAGGCCAAGGAGGCCTACGAGATGCTGTCCGACGGCCAGAAGCGCGCGGCCTACGACCAGTACGGCCACGCGGGCGTGGACCCCAACCAGGGCTTCCGCGGCGGTCCGGGCGCGGAGGGCTTCGGCGGTTTCGCCGAGGCCTTCGGCGACATCTTCGGCGACCTGTTCGGCGGCGGTGGCGGCGGCGCGCGGCGCGGCAACGGCGGCCAGCAGGTCTACCGCGGCAGCGACCTGAGCTACGCGATGGAGATCACGCTGGAGGAGGCCGCGCGCGGCAAGGAGACGCAGATCCGCATCCCGTCGTGGGAGGGCTGCGAGACCTGCCACGGCAGCGGCGCCAAGCCCGGCACCAGCGCCAAGACCTGCGGCTCCTGCGGCGGCAGCGGCACGGTGCACATGCGCCAGGGCTTCTTCAGCATCCAGCAGACCTGCCCGCACTGCCACGGCACCGGCAAGATCATTCCGGAGCCCTGCACCACCTGCAACGGCGCCGGCAAGATCAAGAAGACCAAGACGCTGGAAGTCAAGATCCCGGCCGGCATCAACGAAGGCATGCGCATCCGCTCGGCCGGCAACGGCGAGCCGGGCGTCAATGGCGGGCCGTCGGGCGATCTCTACATCGAGATCCGCATCAAGCAGCACGACATCTTCGAGCGCGACGGCGACGACCTGCACTGCACGATGCCGGTGTCGATGACGACGGCGGCGCTGGGCGGCTCGATCGAGGTGCCGACGCTGGGCGGCAAGGCCGAGATCGAACTGCCCGAGGGCACGCAGCACGGCAAGACCTTCCGCCTGCGCGGCAAGGGCATCAAGGGCGTGCGCTCGAGCTATCCGGGCGACCTGTACTGCCACATCAGCATCGAGACGCCGGTCAAGCTGACCGAGCATCAGCGCAAGCTGCTCAAGGAGCTCGACAAGAGCCTGCGCGACGGCGGCGAGCGCCACTCGCCGAACGCGAAGTCCTGGACCGACCGGGTCAAGGACCTCTTCAAGTAAGCCCCCAACAGCCGCGCGCAAATCGCGGCCACGGTTGAGGAATCCGGCCGGGCGACCCCACGCAAACACGGGGGCCCGGCCCTTGTCGCCAGGCGGACAATCCGTCCGTGGTTGACGACATTCGCACACATCGTTGGGATACCGCCAGCCCGCTCTCTCCGGAGGCGGGCTGTTTCATTTGGGGGCAGCGGTCATGACCCTGGCCAGCCCGCTCGCGAAGACCCAGGCGCTGGTGATCGACGGCAACGCGACCTCGCGCAGCCTGATGACGGCGCAGTTGCGCGAGCTGGGCGTGGGCCATGTGCGCCAGGCCACGCGGGTGCGCGACGCGCGGGTGATCCTCGAGACCCAGCCCTACGACATCGTCCTGTGCGACTACTACTTCGACGGCTCCGAGCTCTCGGGTCAGGACCTGCTCGACGAGCTGCGCCGCGAGCAACTGCTGCCCTACTCCACCGTCTTCGTGATGGTCACCGGCGAGGCCTCGTACGCGAAGGTCGCGGAGGCGGCCGAGGCCGCGCTCGACGCCTACCTGGTCAAGCCCTACACCAGCGCGGCGCTGGCCGACCGGCTCGCCAACGCGCGGCACCGCAAGCTGGAGCTGAAGGCGATCTTCGAGGCCATCGACACAAAGGCGTTCGACCGGGCGGCCGACCTGTGCCTGGCGCGCTTCCAGCAGCGCGCGACATACTGGCTCTACGCGGCGCGCATCGGCGCCGAGCTGCTGCTGCGGCTGGAGCGCCATGCCCAGGCGCGCGAGCTGTACGAGGCCATCATCGCCGCGCGCACCGTGCCCTGGGCGCGGCTGGGCGTGGCGCGGACCGAGGTCGCCAGCGGCAACCTGAGCGCCGCGCGCCGCACGCTGGAGACGCTGATCGGCGAGATGCCGGACCAGGCCGACAGCTACGACCTGATGGGCCGCGTGCAGATGGAGCAGGGCGAGATCGGCGCCGCGCTGGCCACCTACCGGACGGCCGCGACGCTGACGCCGGGCTGCCTGCTGCGCCAGCAGCATTGCGGCACGCTGGCCTTCTACGCCGGCGAGCGCGAGGAGTCGGCCCGGATGCTCGAACGCAGCCTGGCGCAGGGACTGCGTTCCAAGCTCTTCGACTGGCACAGCGTGGCGCTGCTGGCGCTGATGCGCTTCGATGCCAAGGACGGCAAGGGCCTGAAGTACGCCACCGATGCGCTGATGCAGGGCATTGATCGCGCGCCGCGCGATGCGCGGCTGCAGCGCTTCGACCAGTTGATGCAGGGCCTGCGGCTCCTGATGGAGCGGCGCCTGGCGGATGCGCTGGAGATCGCGCGCCGCTTCGCGCGCCAGGCGGCCGAGGAGGATTTCGACCTCGAGTCGGCCAGCCTGCTGATCGCGCTGTGGGTGCGCATGGCGCGGCAGGACATCGAACTCGGCGAGATGGAGACGCTGATGACGCAGCTCGGGCTGCGCTTCTGCAGCTCCAAGTCGGCCGCCGAGGTGCTGACCTGCATGGCCGAGGGCCACGAGCCCAGCACGCAATTGCTGCGCGACGCCAATGGACGGGTGTTCGCGATCTCCGAGACGGCGATGCGGCACGCGATGCGCGGCGATCCGCAGACCGGCGTGCAACTGCTGCTCGAGCAGGGCGCGCTGACGCTCAATGCCAAGCTGATCGACATGGCCGCGCTGGTGCTCAAGCGCTACCGCGAGCGCATGACCGACCCGGAGGCGTTGGCACCCCGCATCGAAGCGCTACAGCGCCGCTACGTCCAAGCCAGTGGGCAGGGCCTCAAGGCCGCTCGTGCGGCCGGCGGAATGGCGTTAAGAAGCTGAAGCCCCTCTCGGATAAGCTGGGCGACTACTCAAACAGGCTTCAGGGCCGCTTCAGCCGCGCGCTCTACAAGAGCCGGCTTCTTGCCTGCCCGCCCTCAGAACGATGCCGCTTTCCGATTCCTCGACCCTGTCTCCGCGCGGCGCTGGCGCCGCGCGCGCCCGTTCCCCGCTGACCTTGGCCTGGCTGACCGCGCTTTGGGTGGGCGCGCTCGGCAACTGGCCGCTGTGGCAGCGGATGTGGGGCATGCCGGACTACGCCGGCGCCTCGGGCAAGCTCTTCGTGATCGTCTTCGCCGGCATCGTGATCATGGTGCTGGCGGCCTTCTTCAGCCTGATGGCGTGGCGGGTCGCGGTCAAGCCGCTGCTCAGCCTGATGCTGCTGCTGACGGCGCCGCTGGCCTACTTCATCGGCAGCTACGGCGTGATCATCGACAGCACGATGGTCACCAACGCGCTGCAGACCGATGTGCGCGAGACCCGTGACCTGATGGGCTGGGGCCTGGCGGCGCATGTGCTGGTGATCGCGCTGATCCCGATGGTGTGGATCTGGCGGCAGCGGCTGAGCGACCTGCGCTGGTTCAAGCGGCTGGGCTGGAACCTGGCCAGCGTGGCGCTGGCGCTGGCGCTGGGCTTCGGCCTGGCGGCGGCGCGCACGGCGGACCTGGCCTCGACGCTGCGCAACAACAAGGCGCTGACCAAGATGGTCAGCCCGGTGAATGCGATCTGGGCCACGGCCGCGCTGGCGGCGGAGAAGCACAAGAAGCCCAAGGGGCCGCCCGAGGTGGTCGCGGCCGATGCGAAGCTGACGCCGCGCGCGGCCGGCACCCGTCCGCCGCTGGTGCTGCTGGTGGTCGGCGAGACGGCGCGCTCGGTCAACTTCCAGCTCAACGGCTATGACCGGCCGACCAATCCCGAGCTTTCGGCCAAGCCGGTGCTGAGCTATCGCGAAGTCGCGTCCTGCGGCACGTCGACGGCGGCCTCGCTGCCTTGCATGTTCTCGCAGCTCGGGCGCGAAGCCTTCGTCGATCACCCGGGCAACCAGGAGACGCTGCTGGACGTGCTGCAGCGCGCGGGGCTGGCGGTGCTGTGGCTGGACAACCAGTCAGGCTGCAAGGGCATCTGCGATCGCGTGCCCAACGCGCAGGCGATCAATCCGATCCGGCCGGACCATCCGATTCCGGCGGGCCTGTGCCGCTCGGATGGCGAGTGCTTCGACGAAGTGATGCTGCACGACCTGGACGCGCGCCTCGCGGCGCTGGACCCGCAGCGGGTCGCGCGCGGCGTGGTGCTGGTGCTGCACCAGATGGGCAGCCACGGCCCGGCCTACTACCTGCGCGCGCCGGAGGACCGCAAGCCCTTCCAGCCGGAGTGCCGCAGCAACGCGCTGCAGCAGTGCCCGGTCGAGCAGGTCCGCAACGCCTACGACAACACGATCGCGTACACCGATCACGTGCTGGCGAAGGCGATCGACTGGCTGGGAACGCAGGAGAAGCGCTTCGATCCGAGCCTGCTGTACGTGTCGGATCACGGCGAGTCGCTGGGGGAGAACCAGCTCTTCCTGCACGGCATGCCCTATGCGCTGGCGCCCAAGCAGCAGAAGCATGTGCCGCTGATCCTGTGGCTGCCGGAGCAGACCAGACAGTCGCAGAAGCTCGATGGTGCCTGCCTGCAGCAGCGGCGGGACACGCCGATGTCGCACGACGGGCTGTATCACACGGTGCTGAGCCTCACCGGCGTGCAAACGGCGGTCTATCGCAAGGACTGGGATTGGGTGGCGGCGTGCCGCCGTCCGTGACCGCGATGGACGGCGGCGGCATGAAACGGCGCTAGCCGCCGCGCACCGACGGCAGGACGGACTGGAGCGCGCCGCAACCTTTGCGGCCTGGATCGGTACCCATGACATCGATCCGCTTGCCCGCCCCCGTCCATGACCCTCCGCGCCGCAGCCGCGACGCCTTCGTCCGCCCCCCTCGCGCTGGTGCTGCATGACGCCGGCGCCGGGCCGCCGTTGCGGCTCGCCGGCGGGTGGATCGTCGCGGCCAGCGCGCCCGGCCCGGCGGGACCGGTCATCGCGCTGCGCGGCGACCGGCTGCTGCCGGGCCTGATCAACGCGCACGATCACCTCCACCGCAACTCGCTGCCGCGCCTGCGGTACCGCGCGCATCACCGCAACATCGCCGACTGGATCGCGGACCTGACGCCGCGCCGCGCCACGGATCCCGTCCTGCTCGCCGACAGCGCTCGTCCGCGCGAGCAGCGCTTCTGGCATGGCGCGATCAAGAACCTGCTGAGCGGCGTGACGACCGTTGCTCACCACGACCCGCCCGATCCGGCCCTCGATGCCGCCGACTTCCCGGTGCGCGTGCTGGCCCACCCCGCCTGGCGCGACGCGCTGGGCCTGGACGGAGAAGAGGCTGTGCGTCGCTCGCATCGCGAGACGCCGCGGACCGCGCCCTGGATCGTCCATGCCGCCGAGGGCCTCGACGCCGCGGCCGAGGCGGAGTTCGACACGCTCGAGCGTCTGGGCTGCATCACGCCGAACACGCGCCTGGTCCACGGCGTCGGACTGACCGGCGCACAGCGGCAGCGTCTGGCCGCGAGGGGCGCGGCGCTGATCTGGTGCCCGGCCTCCAACCTGCACCTGTTCGGCCGCACCGCGGAGACCGGCGCGCTGCTGGCGATCGGGCGTGTGGCGCTGGGCAGCGATTCGCGCGCGAGCGGCTCGCGGGACCTGCTCGCCGAACTCGCGCTCGCCCGCGAATGCCAGCCGCTGAGCGACGCGCAGGCGCAGGCGCTGGTGACCTCAAGGGCCGCGGCCTGGCTGGGCCTGCCGGATCGCGGGCGGCTCACCGCCGGCGCGCGTGCCGATCTCGTGGCGCTGCCAGCCGGCCTCCCCTTGGCCCGGGCGACCCGCGCGGACCTCCGTCTGGTCATGCTCGGGGGCGAGCCGCTGCTCGCCGATCCCGATGTCGCCGAGGCCCTCGGCCCGCTGGCCGATCTGGTCCCGGTTCGCGTCGACGGCCGGCCCAAGCGCCTCGCGCGGCGCGTGGTCCGGCGACTGTGGTCGCTCGGTGTCGAAGAAGCCGGCCTGGCGCTGCCGCCTCGCCCTGCGGATGACGAGGCAAGCGGATGAGCAGCGGCACGGGACTTCGCGTCGTCCAGCTCTGCCTGCTGCGCGATCCGGCCGGGCGGCAGCCCGCGGAATTGCTGCGCGCCTGGCCGACGACCGCGCTCGTCGCCGAGTCAGCGGCCAGCGCTGGCTGCACGGTGTCGCTGCTCATGGCGAGCGCGCATCGCGAGACCCTGGCGCGCGCGGGTGTCGAGCATCACTTCGGTCCCTGGGACCGCGATGCCGGCCCCGAGGCCGACAGCGCGCTCGCGGCAGTCCTGCGCAAGCTGCGCCCGGACGTGCTGCACCTGCATGGGCTGGACTTCGCCGAGGAAGCGCTGCGGCTGCGCCGCCTGATGCCGGACGTGCCGCTGCTGATCCAGGATCACGCCGACCGCCCGCCTCCCGTCTGGCGATGGGAGCGCTGGTGGCGGCAGCGGCTCGCGCTGGCGGGCGCCGCGGGCGTGCTCTTCTGCGCCGCGGAACAGGCCCGCCCATGGCGCCGCCGCGGACTGATCCCGCGCAGCCTGCCGGTGATCGAGCTCGCCGAGTCGAGCACCGACGTCACGCCGGTGGCGCGCGAGGCCGCACGGGCGCGCCTGCGCGTGCGGGGCGCGCCAGCGGTGCTCTGGGTCGCGCACCTCGATGCCAACAAGGATCCGCTCACGGTGCTCGACGGTGTCGCGAGCGCGAGCGCCGTTCTGCCCGAGCTGCAGCTGTGGTGCTGCTTCCGCGACGCGCCGCTGCTCGAGGCGGTGCGCGCGCGCATCCGCCGCGATCCCCGTCTGGCCGCGCGCGTCCACCTCGTCGGCGCGGTCCCGCATGCGGAGATCGCGGGCTGGTTGTCGGCGGCCGACCTCTTCGTCGCCGGCAGCCACCGCGAGGGCTCGGGCTATGCGCTCATCGAGGCGCTTGCCTGCGGCCTGCCGCCGGTGGTGACCGGCATCCCGTCGCATCGGATGCTCACGGGCCGCGGCGCCATCGGTCAGGTCTGGCCCGCCGGCAATGCCCAGGCGCTGGCACGGGCGCTCGTGGACGCCTGGCCGGCCGACCCACGGGAACGCGCCCGGCAGCGCGAGGCCACGCGGGCTCATTTCGACCGGCATCTGTCGCGCGAAGCGCTCGGCCGCGCACTGGCGGCGGCTTATGCGGCCGCTCACGGCGCAGCGCAGTCCACCGTCCCTGCCGCCGCTCCTGCAACCTCTGCAACCTCTGCAACCTCTGCAACCTCTGCAACCTCTGCAACCTCTGCAGCCCCTGCAACCTCTGCAGCCGCTGCAGCCTCTCATGCCGCCGCGCGCCGGAGCCGCTGATGCAGCGCCGCGCCTCGTGGATCCACGCCGGCTCCCTCGCATCGACGCAGGCGATGCAGTTCGGCGTCGCGCTGATCCTGGCGCGGCTGCTCACGCCGCACGAACTCGGCCTCTTCGCGATCGCCTCGGCGCTGACGGGGCTGCTGCACGGCGCCCGCGATCTCGGCGTGTCGGCCTACCTGCAGCGCGCGCCGTCGCTCGACGCGGCCCAGGTCCGCGCGGCGCTCGGCCTGTCGTGCGCCGCCAGTGCGCTGCTGGCGGGCGGACTGCTCGCGCTGGCCCCGGGCATCGCGGCCGTCTTGAACGAAGCCGCGCTCGCCGCACCGCTGCGCGTGCTCGCGCTGGGCTTGGCGGCGGTCCCTGTCGGGGCCGTCATGACGGCGCTTGCGCTGCGTGATGGCGATGCGCGCCAGCTCGCGCGCACCACGGCCTGGGGCAATGCCAGCCAGGCAATCGTCGCCATCGCGCTGGCCAGCGCCGGCGCGGGCGCCCAGGCGCCGGCCTGGGGACAGGCCGTCAACCTGGCCGTGTGCAGCCTGGTGGTGTGGCCGCTGCGGCCGCGCGCGCTGTGGGGCTGGCCTCGCCTGCGCGGCTGGGCACCGATCCTGCGCATCGGCCGCGGCACAGTCGCCGGCGGCGCGTTGACGGCGGCCCAGGGTGCCGCGCCGGCCCTGCTGCTGGGCCATTGGGCCGGCGCCGCGCAGGTCGGGTGGCTGGGCCGCGCCCAGTCGCTGACGGCGCTGGTGCCCGGGCTGGCCGGCATGGCGCTGAACTTCGGCGCGCTCGGACGCTGGGCGCGGCTGCACCATCGGGGCCGGGCGCTCGCGCCGGCGGTCGCTGCCTCGGCGGGGCAGTTGGCGGCCATCGCCTGGCCCTTGCTCGCCATCGTCACGGCGCTGGCCGAGCCGCTCGTGACGACGCTGTTCGGCCCCGCGTGGCGCCAGGCCGCCGCCGCCGTCGGGCCGCTCGCCTGGCTGGCCGCGGCGACCATCGTGTTCAACGGGCTGGGGCCGGCGCTGGCGGCCGTCGGACGGCCGGGCTGGGCCGCGCTGCCGCAGGGCGTGACGCTGATCGCCTGGGCGGCCTTCGCCATGGTCCTCGCGGCGACCTTCGGCGGGCCGGACGGCCTGCTCCGCGCCAACCTGAACGACGCGGCCACGGTGCGCTGGTTCGCCGTCTGCTGGCTGATCGCCGGCCTCGCGGCCCTGCCCTGCCAGTTGTGGCTCTGCCGGCGCTGGCTGGGCCTGCGGCCTGCCGTCCTGCGGCGCGCCCTGCTGCCCGGCGCGATCGCGGCGGGAATGGCCGGCGTCGCGGCCCGGCTCGGCGCCGGCGCGGTCCCGGCCGGCGCGCCCGAGTGGCTCACCGTCCTTGCCGGCTTCGCCGCGGCCACGCCCGCGTGGTGGCTGACCGTCCGCAGCGCCCGCGGCGCGCGCCCGGCTCAGCCGGCCTCGGCCTCGGACCGCTTGCGCATCACGATCAGGAAATGATCGCCAAGCTGCCGCAGGCCGGGCCAGCCCGCCACTCGCCGATCGAGCCGCCACAGCCGCTCGTGCCAGCCCGGATGCCGCTCCTTGAAGTCGACCAGGTAAGGCGGCGGCGCGAACACGCACACGCCGCGCACCTGCACGAGCTCGAACTCCGGCGCGAAGTCGCGATGGAACTCGCCCGGCGTGAAGTAGCGCGTCCAGATGGTCTGGCGGTTCATGCCCACCGGCACGGTGCCGCGCTCGTAGCGGACCAGCGCGCGCGCCCAGCGGCCCTGGCGCGCGTAGTGCAGCACTTCCCACGGGCAATGGCGGCCGATGACGGTGAAGACCAGCGCGCCGCCGGGACGCAGCAGCCGGGCGCATTCACGCGAGACGGCGCGCAGGTCCGGAACGCAGTTCAGCGGGCCCAGGTTCGAGTAGGCGCCATCGAAGCCGGACGCGGCGGCGGCGTCCGGCTCGCCGGGCTCATCGAGACCATCGAGCTCATCGAGCTCGCGGCCCGAGAGCCGGTGCAGCTCGTGCGCCCCGACCGCCAGCGCCCGCACCCGATCGGCGACGCCGGCGAGCGCGGCCCGGTCGCCGGTGCGCTCGACCATGCGCGGCGACCAGTCGGTGGCCAGCACGCGATGGCCGGCCTCGGCGAGATGGACCGCATCCAGGCCCGTGCCGCAGCCCAGGTCGATCAGCCGGCTGCCCGGCGCGAAGGTGGCATCGAGCCAGCGCCACATCTCGGCGCGCATGTCCTGGATCGCGGCGTTGTTGCCGCGCGGGCCGTCGTAGTCGGCGGCCACGCTGTCGAAGGCGGCCTGCGTCTGGCGCAGCTGGGTCTGGAGATCGGGAAGGGTGTTCATGGCAAGGGGCTGGGCGTGAGGGATGACGAAATGAGGAAAGCGCAAGGGGAATGCATGACGAAGGCAAGGACGCCGGGAACGCCGATGACGTGCGCGCCCGCGCAGGAGCGCGCGGCATGACGAAGCTGGCGCTGGTGGTCCCGGGCGGGGTGCATGGCTCGGGCACGCAGGACGTGATTCCGGCGGTGCTCGCGCTGGTGGAGCGGCTCGCGGCCCGGCACGAGCTGCATGTGTTCGCGCTGTTCCAGCAGCCCGAGCCGGCACGCTGGGCCTTGCGCGGCGCGCAGGTGCATGCGGTCGGCGGCCGCGCCCGCGCGGCCCCGTGGCGGGCGCTGGCGGCGATCGCGGCCGAGCATCGGCGCGCGCCGTTCGAGCTGGTGCAGTCGCTGTGGGCGGGGCCCTGCGGCATGACGGCCGTGCTGGCGGCGCGGCTGCTGTCGTTGCCCGCCGCGGTCCATGTCGCGGGGGGTGAACTGGCCGCGCTGCGCGACATCGGCTACGGCGGCCTGCTGACCTGGCGCGGCCGCCTGCGCGAGCGCTGGGTGCTGCGCCGCGCCCATGCGGTCACCGCGGCCAGCGCGATGATCCTGACGCAGATCGCCACGCAGGGCGTGACGGGGCGGCGCCTGCCGCTGGGCGTCGACCTGCGCGCCTGGCCGCCGCGTGCGCCCCGGCCGCGCCGCGCCGGCGAACCGCTGCGGCTGCTGCACCTGGCCAGCCTGAATCGCGTCAAGGACCAGGCGACGCTGCTGCGCGCGGTCGCTCGCGCGGCCGCCGCGGGCCTGCCGCTGCGGCTGGACGTGATCGGCATCGACACGCTCGGCGGCGCCGTCCAGGCGCAGGCCCGGGCGCTGGGCCTGGACGACGGGCTGGTGCGCTTCCACGGTTTCCTGCCTCAGGCCGGCTGCCGTTCCTGGGTCGCGCAAGCGGACCTGCTGGTGATGGCCTCGCGGCACGAGGCCGGTCCGCTGGCGCTGCTGGAAGCGGCCGTCGCCGGCGTGCCGGGCGTGGGCACGGCCGTCGGCCATTTCGCCGAATGGGCGGAGCAAGGCGCCGCCCTCGCGGTGCCGGCCGGCGATGACGAGGCGCTCGCGCGGGCCATCCTGCGCCTCGGCGCGGATGAGCCGCTGCGGCTCGCGCTCGCGCGGCGCGCGCAGGCCCTGGCCTGCGCCGAGGACGCCGATCACACCGCGGCGGCCTTCGAGGCGCTGCATGCAGAGCTCCTGGCGGGCCGGAGCCAGCGATGACATCGGTCCGCCGCTCATCGCCACTCGTAGGCCATCGCCTGCTCGACCGAGAAACGCGCCGCCGGCAGGCCGTCGATGCGCCAGCGCCTGACGCGCGCCCAGCGCGGCAGCGATGCCGTCGGGTTGTCCCGTATCCAGGCCTCGGCGCCGCGCGCCGCGCGCGATTGCTCCTTCGCGGCGCGGGACGGCCACAGGCGTGCGCGCACCAGCCGCAGCGCCTCCACGGGGTCGCGCGCCCACACCAGGCCGGGGAGCCAGGGACAGAACAGCCGCGAGGTCGACAGGTCGGTCAGCGAGGCCTCGCGGGCATGCCGCCGCAGCCAGGGCGGGCAGCCCGGCTCGAAGGCCCGCAGGCGGTGTTCGTCGATGCCGCACGACGGGAAATGGCGCAGGGCCATGCGCAGCGGCGGCAGCGCCCACCAGGCCGGCGCGTGTCCGCCCTCCCCCGCGGCCAGCGACGTCCAGTCGGACTCGGTCAGGCGATCGGCCATCAGTGCCAGGTCGTGCAACTGGATCAGCCGCAGCGACCGGGTGCGCATGTTGCCGGCCGCGTGCAGCAGCAGATGCCGCATCAGCGCCGCCCGGCCGGGGTACGGCCGCAGCCCTGGCCTGGCCGATGCGGGCAGGATGCGCGCGGTGATGTCGACCTCGCGCGCGGGCAGCGGCTCGGCCACGCGGGTGTGGAGTTCCAGCTTCACCGGGTGATCGGCGTGCTCGCCGAGATGGACCGGCGCGTGCGGGGCCGACGACGCCGGCAGCAGCGTCAGGTGACGGCCGCTGTCCACGCCGGGCCGGTAGCCAAGCCGCGCCAGCATCCGCAGCGCGGTCAGCCGGTTCTCGGGCTGCACGAGCAGGTCGATGTCGGCCATCGGACGGCGGCCCGGCGCGTACAGGTTCATGCTCAGCAGCGCCGAGCCCTTGAGCCCGACCACCGGCAGACCGTCGCGGCGCGCCTCAAGGTCGATGCGTTGCAGTGTGTCGCGGATGCGCTGCTCGCGCTGCCGCATCTGATGCCGCTGATCGGCCAGGAAGGCCTGCCAGAGCGGTGGTCCTTCCCAGCGCAGCCGATCCGCGAGCAGGCCGGCGACGCCATGGATGGTCGCCGCGGCCATCGCCACGCGCCAACCGGCCTCGTGCCAGGCCGGCGGCTCGTCCGAGGCCTGCGCCAGTTCGCGGGCCAGGCGCTCGGTGCTCTCGCGCAGCATCGCCGCGAGTTCCGCGGCCGGCGGCAGCGCCGGACGGCCGCCGCTGCGCGTTTCCTGGCGCCCGGCGGCGCGCGTGGCGTCCTTCGCGGCCTCCTTCGCGCCCTCAGCGCGCGCCATGCCGTTCATGCTTGTTGACATTGAATTCCTTCCATCGATGACTGCCATGCGAATGACTCCCCTGGGCGATCCGGTCGACCCCTTTGACGAACAGACCTCCCCGCGCTGGCGCCGCCAGGCGCATCTGCTGGGCGCGTCCTTTGAATTCCTGGCCGACGACGAGGCGCTGCTCGCGCTGGCCGACGCGGCTTACGCGGGCTTGCCGCCCCAGCGGCTCGGCAACGCCGCGCCGCTGCAGGTGCGGCTGCGGCGCGGCGACGCGGCCGGCTGGCCGCCGGACCTCGAGCGCCCGCCCGCCGCGCGTCATCTCAGCGGCGCGGGCGTGGTCGGCGTCGCACTCGATGCGGTCAACATGGCGCTGGTGATGCCGGAACTCGGCCGGGCGCTGGTGACGGTCTCGCCCGAGCTGCTCGCCCGGCCGCGCGACGCGCGGATCGAACTGGTGGAATGCGCCGTCTACCAGCTCGCCGCCCGCGCGCAGGGGCTGCACGCGCTGCATGCGGGCGCGGTGGCGCTGGACGACCGCGCCGCGCTGCTGATCGGTCACAGCGGCGCGGGCAAGTCGACGCTGACGCTGCAGGCGATGCGTCAGGGCCTGGCCGGCGTGACCGAGGACGGCGCCTTCCTCGACCCGGTCTCGCTGCGGGTGCTGGGCGTGCCGGGCTTCCTGCACCTGCGCACCGACAGCCTCGATCGCATCGACGATCCCGCGCTGCGCGCGCGGCTGGCGGTCTCGCCGGTGATCCGGCGGCGCAGCGGCGCGGAGAAGGCGGTGCTCGACCTGCGCGGCACCGGACTCGCGCTGGCGGGGGATCCGCCGGCGCTCGCGCTGCTGGTATTCCTGTCGCCGGAGCCCGCCGCCGGCCCCGATCCCTGGCGGCCGCTGGCGCCGCACGAGGTCGCGGCCAGACTGGCCGCGACGCAGCCCTACGCCGCCTGGCGTCCCGGCTGGGCGGACACGGTCGAGCGCTGTGCGCATCTGCCGGCCTTCGAGCTAGGTCGCGGCCGCGATCCCGGCGACAACGCCGCGCGGCTGCGACTCCTGCTCGGCGCCGGCGCGGCCTGACACCGGCGTGCGATGGCGGTGCTCGCGGCCGAGCAGCACCTGCCACTGGCGCCGCAGCCGCGTGCGCTCCTGGCGCAGCCGCGCGGCCTCGGCATCGCGAGTCGCGTTCGAGTTCGCGAGCTTCACCTGCCGGTGCAGCAGGTCGCGGAAGGCGCGGTAGAAGCCGCTCGTGTAGCGGCCCTGGAACATCATGGCCAGGTCGCCGCTGTCCTCCCAATGGGTCTTGGCGCCGAGCTGGGCCTTGACCTGTTCATGGAAGGGCGTGCCCGGCAGCGGATAGGACACGCTGACGCCGATGTCGTCCGGGCGCGTGGCCTCGATCAGCGCGCGGGTGGCGCGCAGGTCCTCGATCTCCTCGCCGAGGTAGCCCAACTGGATGAAGAAGCCGACGCGGATGCCGCGCTCGCCGAGCCGGCGGCGCGCGACATGCAGTTCCTCGACGGTCGTGCCCTTGTGCATCGCGTCGAGCACGCGCTGGCTGCCGCTTTCCGCGCCGATCCAGGCCTCCTGGCAGCCGGCGTCACGCAGCGCGTCGGCCATCGCCTCGGTGATGAGGTCGGCCCGGGTCTGGATCGTGAACGGCAGACCGCCGCCGCCGGCCGCCAGCGCCGCGGCGAAGCGGCGCACCCAGTCGGCGCGGAAGCCGAAGATGTCGTCGGCGAACCAGACATGGTCCGGCGCCAGGCGTTGCCGGAGCCAGAGCATCTCGGCGGCGACCGCCTGCGGGTCGCGCGGCTGATAGCGGTTGCCCCAGATGGGCTTGGCGCACCAGGCGCAGCGGAAGGAGCATCCCTTGGAGCCGGCCATGTTCAGGCTGAAGCGGCCATGCGCCCCGCGCCACACGGCGCGATAGCGATCGACATCGACCAGGTCCCAGGCGACGTCGTCGACGGGCGTGCGCGGTGGCGCCGAGGGCGGCGATTCGTCCGCCCCGAGCCAGAGCACCTGGCGGCCGGCGGAGACGTCCGCCACGGAGGCGGGCACGGGCGCGGGCGCGGGCGCTGCGGCCGCCGCCTCGTCATGGCGGCGGACGGTCTGCCCGCCGACGCGCGTGGCGATGCCGGACAGGCCCAGGCAGAGCTGCTCGACGGGCGCGTGGAGATCTCGATCCAGCCGCGCCAGCAATTGGCGCAAGGGCTCGAGTCCTTCACCGATGAGCACGACCTCGGCGCCGGCATCGAGGTAGGGATCGGGGTCATCGCTGGGGTCGGAGCCGGCGACGAGCACCCGCGCGCCGCGGCGCCGGGCGGCGGCGGTCATCTCGCAGGCGGCGGCCCGCATACGGGCCAGGCACATCTTGCTCAGGTAGTTGTAGTTGTCCTCGTAAAGCACCACGACCTGCGGCAGCTGCGCGCGCAACTGGGCCTCGAAGTCGGCGGTGCCGTCGGCCAGCATCGCGTCGAACAACGCGACTTCATGGCCGGCACGGCGCACCTGCGCGGCGACTTGCAGCGTGGCCAGCGGGGGATAGGGCTTGGCGCGCTCGAACTGCTTGGGATCGAAGCGAAGGAAATAGGCATGGCCGATCAGGATGGACAGCATCGCGCTCCCGCGAAAGAGAACCCTCTGGACCTTCGCGATGGAGCGATGGCGCCGATGCGGCGAGCGATTTCCGGGAAGGGGCCGCTGGCCGCTTCATGGGTGCTCGTTCGGTGCGCAGAAGGTTGCGGGAGCGGGAGGGGATACGTTTTTTTACTTGTGCCGCGTCGGCACTACTTTCGGGCGGGGAGCGGGCGGATGTAGGTGACCGAGATGCCGCCACGCTCCAGATACTCGAGCGGCCGAGACAAGAGATCCCAGGTCGTGTACTTGCAGACGGCATCCGAAAGCCCCTGCCCTTCGGGCGGACCGAAGAGCAGCCCTGGCGACTTCAGAAGGTCGATCACCGCCTCCAGTTCGGACACGTCATGCGCTACCGGCAAGGGCCGCACCATCACAGCGACCAGCCGGCTACTTGCGCTGCTCGACGTCACCACCCGCTCATCCGTCATCGACCCATTCACGATCATCGCCACACCCTCTGCCAAGCGAGTCCACGACTCGAAGGCCACCAGTGTCTGCGTGCCGTTCACAAAAGAGAGCCCCTCCGAAGGACGTTTCGACGGGGGATGCTGATCTCGGTGGGTCACTCCCCCTGCGCATACTGAGGAAGGTCATTGCAGCTTGAGCCGTGATGGGGTCAGGCCTTGCGCCCCCGCTCCGGACTGCTTTCAGAACAGCGACTGCTGCCCCTCCACCTTCGATGGCGGACGGAACTCGCTGAAGTCGAACTGATGCCGTTCGCGCCCCAGTCCCAGCCGCTGCGCCGCCTTGCGCAGCCGCTGCTGCAGCAACTCCGCCCAGATGCCCTCGCCCGTGAAGCGCGTGCCGAAGCGCGGATCGTTGTCCTTGCCGCCTCGCATGTCGCGCAGCCGCGCCATGATGCGCGCCGCCTTGTCCGGTTGATGCAGCCGCAGCCAGTCGTGGAACAAGGGCGCCACCTCCCACGGCAGCCGCAGCGGGATGCTGAAGGCCTTGGTCGCGCCTGCCTGCGCCGCGGCCTCGAGGATGCGCTCCAGCTCCGGCTCGTTGAGGAAGGGAATCACCGGCGACACGCTCACCCCGACCGGCACGCCCGCCTCGGCCAGCGCCTTGATCGTGCGCAGCCGCCGCTGCGGCGAGGCCGCGCGCGGCTCCAGGATGCGCGACAGCTCCGGATCCAGCGAGGTCACCGACAAATACACCGACACCTGCCGCCGCTGCCCCATCGGCGCGATCAGGTCCAGATCGCGCTCGATGCCGCTGGACTTGGTCACCACCGAGAACGGATGCCTCGCCTCGGTCAGCACCTCCACCACCGCGCGCGTGAGGCCGAGCTTGCGCTCGATCGGCTGATACGCGTCGGTCGCCGTTCCCAGCACCAGCGGCGCCGGCCGGTACGCCGGCGAGGCCAGCGTCTCGCGCAGCCGCTCCGCGGCGTTGACCTTGGCGATGATCTTGGTCTCGAAGTCCAGGCCCGGCGAGAGGTTCAGGTAGCTGTGCGTCGGGCGCGCGAAGCAGTAGATGCAGCCGTGCTCGCAGCCGCGGTACGGGTTGATCGACAGATCGAAGCCGATGTCCGGCGACTGGTTGCCGCTGACGATCTTCTTGGCGTGCTCCTCGATGATCTCGGTCCGCGGCGCGACGTGTTCCTCGACGGCCTCCTGATCCAGCGTGCCCCAGCCGTCGTCGTACTGCTCCCGCTCCACCGATTCGAAACGGTGCGGCATCGCCCAGGCGCTGCCCCGCCCCTTGAGGGCGTCGGCCTGGATGAACAGTGGTGGAGCGGCGATCTTGGGGGGCTGCGGCATACTGTCAATTTATACAGTATCGGCGCCGATTGCCAGTGCCTCTCGGCATGTGCGTCCTGGGCGCGGGCGATCCCGCACACAATGGCCGACTCCTTCACGACCCCGGACATGCCGACGATGGACCCGCTCCAGGACCTGCTGCGCGCCGCGCTCGCAGAGATGACCCGCGGCCGCCATGACCGGGCCGTCGCGCTGCTCGAGCCGCACGCCCAGGTGGCCTCCAACGAGCTGCAGCGCTATCTGGGCGAGTCGCTGCGCCGCGCCGGCCGCGTGCAGGACGCGATCGGCCCGCTGATGCAGGCGCTGTCGCTCAAGATCGATGACGTCGACGCCTACCTGCAGCTCGCCTTCGCGCTGCAGTCGCTGCAGATGAAGGCGGAGGCCGCCGAGTGCTTCCGCACCGTCGCCACGCTGCAGCCCGCCAGCGTCATGGCCCAGGCCTATCAGGCTCATGGCGACCAGCAATGCGCGCGCTGGCAGGACTTCGAGGCCAATCTCCAGGCGCTGCGCGCGGCGCTGAGCGCCAAGCCGGACGACGCCGGCGACGAATTCGGCGTCCCCTTCGCACTGGCCGCCCTGCCCCATGCGCCGGCGGAGCTGCTCAAGATCGGCAGGCTGAGCGCGCGCTTCCTCAGCCGAGGCCTCCGCGCGCTGCCGCCGGTGCAGGCGATCGCGAAGCCGCGGCTGCGCATCGGCTATCTGTCCTCGGACTTCCACGCCCACGCCACCGCCGCGCTGATGGTCGAGGTGCTCGAGCAGCGCGACCGCGAGCGCTTCGAGGTGCTGCTGTTCTCGCATGGGCCCGACGACGGCTCCGCGCTCCAGCGCCGCATCCGCGCCGCCTGCGAGCGCGTCGTCGAGGTCGGCGATCTCGATCCGTCAGGCATCGCCGCGCGGATGCGCGCCGAAGGCGTCGACATCGCCGTGGACCTGAAGGGGCACACCGCCGGCAGCCGCTTCGCCGCGCTGGCCGCGCGGCCGGCGCCGGTGCAGGCCGCCTGGCTCGGCTTCCCCGGCACCTGCGGCGCGGACTTCATCGACTACGTCATCGGCGACGCCATCGTCACGCCGCTCGAGGACGCGCCCTTCTATTCGGAACGGATCGCCCAGTTGCCGCGCTGCTACCAGCCCGGCGACGCGGCGCGGACCATCCACCCGGTGCCGCGCGCGGAGCTCGGCCTGCCCGAGGACGCGATCGTGCTGCTGTCGGCGAATGCGGTCTACAAGATCACGCCGCCGCTGTTCGATGCCTGGATGGCGATCCTGCATCGCCTGCCCGGCGCGCTGCTCTGGCAGCTCAGCGGGGGCGAGCAGGCGGACGCGCAGTTGCGCCTGGAGGCGCAGCAGCGCGGCATCGCGCCTGAACGGCTGGTGTTCATGCCGCCCACGGGCATGGAGAAGCACTGGAATCGCCTCGCGGCGGCGGACGTGGCGCTCGACACCTGGCCGTGCAACGGCCACACGACGACCAGCGACGCCCTCGCCGCGGGCGTGCCCGTGGTGACGCTGCGCGGGGATGGCTTCGCCTCGCGCGTCGCGGAAAGCCTGCTGACGCAGGCCGGCTTGTCCGGACTGGTCTGCGATTCGCTGCAGGCGTATGTCGATCAGGTCTGCGCGCTCGCCACCGGACCGAAGCCGGCGATCCGGCCTTGGATCGACTCCACCGGTTTCGCGCGCGATCTGGAGGCGCTCTATGAGCGGATGTGGGCCCGCGCGGTCGCAGGCCTGCCGCCAGCGGAGCTGCCGGCCCAGCCGCTCGCTGGAGGCGGCGCCGGCAGCGCTGCAGTTCAGAAGGTGTAACCCGCCGCGACGTAGGCCACCGGCGTCGTCTTGCGGCGCGTCAGCGGGCTCTTCGCGGCGTCGCCGACCAGGTGCTGCGCGCCGACCGAGCCCAGCACGCTCCAGTTCTTCGAGAACTTGTGCTGCCAGCTCGCGCTGGCCTCGACCTGGTAGAAGCCGGACTTGGGCGTGAACACCGCGTAGCCGGTGCGCGCGGCCTGCGCGGCCGTCACGCCGTGATAGGTCTGCAGGTACTTGGCGTCGCCCGCGTTGGCGCCGGCGCTCAGCACCCAGGTGTCCTTGCCGTCGTCCAGCAGCTTGGCCGACACGCCCAGACCGTAGACCGCGCCGTTCTCGCGCTTGGTCAGCGGCTGCTCGGTGTGGACCTGCAGGTCCAGCCACGGCAGCACTGAATAGCCCACCGAGAAGTGGCCGGTGACGCTGCCCTTCACGTCGCCCATGCCGTTCAGGTATTTGCTGCCGCTGCCAAAGCCGGCGCCATCCTTCTTCTTCTCGTAGCGCGGGCCGCGATAGCTGATCGCGGCGCTGTAGCTCACCGGGCCCAGCCCGCCGCCGTAACCGGCACCGCGCAGCGTGCCGATGAAGAAGCCGCTGGGGTGGGTGTATTCGGCCGCAACCAGCGGGGCCACGAGCGTCTCGTCGGAGCCGGCATAGCGCGTCGTCACCGCGGCGCCGCCGCCAATGGTGAAGGTCGATTCCGCCGGGGGCGCCTTGGGCGGCGTGGCGGCCGGCGCGGCGGTGGAGGCCGCGGTCTGCGCCCGCACGGCGCAGGAAAACAGGCTCAGGCAGGTCAGCGCGGCGGCCAGCGCGGCGGCGCGCGGCAGGACGTGGCGGAGGAACAGCTCGGAGTTCAGGGATTCAGTCATGTCGACAACTCGGTAAAGGAACGGGACCTGAGGGAAACGGCAAGGGCCGGATTGCGGATGCAGTGTCGAAAACGCCCATGAAGTGAACCTTTGGGCTGCATGAAGAAAGCATGAAGGCGCGGCGCGCATCGCCCATGGCCGGGCCGGCGCGCTGGTCCAATGCGCGGCATGAAGATCCTTCTCATCGAGGACGACCTGGACCTGGGCAACGGCGTGCGCATCGCGCTGGCCGATCAGGGCATGGACGTCGTCTGGACCCGCCAGCTCGCCGCCGCCCAGCGTCAGCTGGACGAGCAGCCCAGCGACCTGGTGCTGCTGGACCTGGGCCTGCCCGACGGCGATGGCCTGCATCTGCTGGCCAAGCTGCGGCGCGAGCACGGCACGCTGCCCGTGCTGATCCTGAGCGCGCGCGACGCGCTACAGGACCGGCTCACCGGGCTGGATTCCGGCGCCGACGACTACCTGGTCAAGCCTTTCGAGCTGGCCGAGCTGCTGTCGCGCATCCGCGCGCTGGCGCGCCGCAGCTACGGCTTCGACGGCGAATCGCTGTCGCTGCGCGGCGTGCTGCTGCACGTGCCGACGCGGCGCGTCAGCGTCGACGGCCGGCCCGTGGACCT
The DNA here is from genome assembly GCF_039595595.1 of Roseateles sp. Taxonomy (GTDB): domain Bacteria; phylum Pseudomonadota; class Gammaproteobacteria; order Burkholderiales; family Burkholderiaceae_C; genus Roseateles. The sequence goes on from NZ_JBCNLG010000010.1 coordinate 33,267, forward strand.
GACCGTCAGCGAATACGAGTTGCTGCGCCAGTTGATGATGCGCGCGGGCCGCATCGTCACGCGTCGCACGCTCGAGGAGCAGGTGCTGCCCGGCGGCGCCGGTAACGCGAGCAACGCGCTGGACGTGCACATGGCCAACCTGCGCCGCAAGGTCGGCGACGGCCTGGTGCGCACCGTCCGCGGCGTCGGCTACGTGATCGACCAGGAGGCCCCATGAACCCGGAGGCTCCATGAGCGCGCTCGTGCCGCCGATCGGCGAGCCCCACCCGCGCGGCCTGCTGCACCGGCTCGCACGGCTGCCGCGGCGCGTGGTGCTGTCGGTGCTGCGGCCCAGCCTGGTGCGGCGGCTGCTGGTGGCGCAGATGGCGCTGCTCACGCTGGCCTGGGTCTGCGGCCTGGCCTACCTGCTGAGCGCCGGCGGCCGCGCGATCCTGCTGCTCGAGTCCACGCAGATCTATCCCACCATCATGGCCATCGCCGACGACCGCGGCGGCACGCCCGAGCGGCGCCAGCGCCAGCTGGACCTGCTGCACTCGGCCATCGTCGAGGACTACCGCACCACGCCGGACCGGCAGCCCTCCTTCACCGTGACGCGCGGCGCGCACTTGCTCTATCGCTCGCCCAATGCGCCGGACCTCCAGCCGCCCGCGGACACCGGCCGCCTGGTGCGGATGCAGGCGAACGGACGCGGACTCGGCGCCCGCAGCGAGGCCGGGCCGGACGGCCTGCGGGTGACCTTCTTCGCGCCCGATGATGGCTGGAACGTGCTGCGCACCGTGTACTCGGACGGCTTCTACCTGTGGCCGCTGCTCACCTGCCTGCCCTTCCTGGTGATGCCCGCCTGGCTGTCGATCGTGATGGCGATGCGGCCCTGGACCGCCGTCGCGCGCGAGGTCGCGCGGCGCGGGCCGCAGGACCTCGCGCCGCTGAACTACCGCGATGGCCACCGCGAGCTGGCGATCATGGTCGACGCGATCAATGGCTGGATGCGGCGTGTCGAGAGCAGCGCGCAGCGCGAGCGCACCTTCATCGCCGACGCGGCGCATGAGCTGCGCACGCCGCTGGCGGCGATGCTGGTGAACGTCGAGGCGCTGCGCGCGGCCACGCATGACGAGCGCGAGCGCCAGCTGATGACCGGCGTGCTGAGCAGCGGCCATCGCGCGACGCGGCTGGTGAACCAGTTGCTCTCGCTGATGCGCAGCGACGCGGCGGCGACGGAGCCGGTGGCGGACGTGGAGCTCGAAGGCCTGCTGCAGGACCGGCTGGCCGCCTTGGGCGGGCTGGCCTCGGCGCGCCGGGTGGAACTGGAGCTCGCCACCGAGCCGGGCCTGGCCGTGCGCGGTCAGCGCGGCGCGCTGGAATCGCTGGCCGACAACCTGGTCGAGAACGCGATCAAGTACGGCCCGCCCGGCGGCCTGGTGCGCGTGGCGCTGCGTCGCGATGGCGGCGAGGCCGTGCTCGCCGTCGAGGACCAGGGCCCCGGCATTCCGGAGGTGCTGCGCGAGCGCGTCTTCGACCGCTTCTTCCGCGATCCGGCGCAGCGCGAGCCCGGCAGCGGGCTCGGCCTGGCGATCGTGCGGGCGGTGGTGACGCGGCACGGCGGCCGCATCGCGCTGGCCGGCGGCACGCGCCGCGGCCTGCGCGTGACGGTGCGGCTGCCGCTGTCCGCGTCAGGATGAGCGCCGGCGCGCGGTGAGCCACTTGTCCGAGCCCAGCGGCTCGCTGCACAGGCGGATCTCGCCGATGCTGCCGAGGAAGCCGTTGGACGGCGCGCCGCCGTAGACACCGCCGCCCACGATCATCCGATCGGTGGCGCTGGTGACGGCGATGCCGTTCGTGTTCGACGCGTTGCGCAGGATGGGCGCGCCCTCGACGTACATGATGGTGCTGTTCTGCGCCGGGTCATTGACGATCGCCACATGGATCCAGCGCTCGGTGATGATCTCGCCGGAGAAATTGGCGGCCGGCGAACGGGTGCCCGGCGTGCTCGGCGTCACCTCCCATTGCACCTCGCGCAGGCTGGAGATCGCGAAGATCAGCGCGCTTTCATCGCCGTCGGCATCGGGATCGATGCCGGCGATGTCGCCCCGGCGGCCCTCGCGCTCCATGATGTTCATCCACGCGTTGTTCGAGGCCGTCCAGCCCGCGGGAATCTTCAGGAAGGCCTCGACGGTGTAGCCGGCATCGAAGCTCACGCCATTCAAGGGCGCGTTGACATCGGTCGCGAAGGCACTCATCCGCAGCGGCGAGTTCACCGAGTTGGCGAAGCGCACGCTGCCGGGCGCGGCGGACAGGTAGTGGTGGTCGCTGGACCAGGTGAGGTCGCCGTCCTGCGCGGCGCCGCCCTGGGCGAGCGCCTGGCGCGCGATCGGATTGCGCCCCGTCTCGTCGTTGATGACCTGGCCCACCGGCACCACGGCGCCGTCGGCACCGCCGAAGAAGCGCCAATGCGCGACGGTGCTGGCCACGAGCGGGTAGTCGGACGTGCTCGAGGCCGGCGTCTTGGCGCTCGCGGCCGGCTCGGTGAAGTGGGACAGCAGCGCCGCCTTGGCGCGGTCGTTGATCGGCGCATTCGCGGCCGCCGGCGTGGTGAAGCCCGGATTGAAGCGGGCAAAGCGCTTCTTGAAGTCGATGGCGATCTCGAACTGATGGTTGGGCTCGGTCAGCACGGCCACATCGAACTCGTTGAGCGTGTCGGCCGGCTTCTGCGTCACCCACGGCGAGAACGACAGCACCTTGATCTTGTTGTTCGTGAGGTCGAACTCGTAGAGCCGCATCAGCCCGTTGCCGCCCATGTAGGCCATCTGGTAGTCGACCACCATCTCCTCGACGGCATTGCCGAAGTCGTTGGTCTTGGTCAGGTGCGCGCCGCCGTGGTAATGACCGTTCAAGGTCATGAAGATCTGGTCGTTGTCGCGGATCAGCTTCTCCCACAGCATCAGGCCGTAGGGCACTTCCAGCGGGCTCACGCCGTCGGCCGCGATGTTGAGCAACTGGTGGGTCGACAGGATGACCGGCAGCGTCGGATGCTGGGCGAGCACGCCGCGCGCCCAGGCGATCGCGGCGTCGGAGGCGCGCCAGGACATCGACAGCACCATGAAGGCGTTCCCGTCGACGTTGAAGACGTGGTACTCGTGGAAGCCCGACGGATCGCGGCCGCCGAAGGTGGCCTGCTGCTGCGCCCGCGTGGTGGGGAAGGCCTGCAGGTAGGGCTCCTTGGCGAGGTTGCGCTGCGCATCGGTGTTGGCCGACTGGCTGCTCGCGTCGACGTAGTCGACATCGGAGATGACGTCGTGGTTGCCGGCCAGGATGGCGTACGGCATCTTGGCGGCCTCGAGCACCTTCATCGCCGAGTCCGCCACCTGCCATTGCAGCGGCTTGCCCTGCTGGTCCACGACGTCACCCAGGTGGATGGTGAAAGGGATGCGCAGCGCCGCGGCGTTGTCGGCGATCCACTTGGTCTGGGCAACGAAGGGCGTCGAGCCGTACTTGCGCTGGAACTGCAGGTTCTCGTCGGTCGTCGCGTAGCGCGAGTAGAACTGCGTGTCGGGCAGCACGGCCAGCGCGAAGCTGTTGACTTGCGCCGTGCCGGGACCCTGCGCGGGATTGCCGCTGGCATCGCCGCCGTTGTCGCTGCCGTTGCCGCCACCGCCCCCGCAGGCCGACAGGACGGCCGAGCCGCCCAGGGACAGGCCCAGGCCGGCGCGCAGCAGCAGCCGGCGCTGGCGATCGGGCAGGCCCTCCAGTTCACGCAGGGACGACAGGGAAAGCGGCGTGGCGCTCGAGGGCTTTGAAGACATGGCCGAAGGGGGTCGGGAGTGCGGAAACCCGTGACCCTATCCAGGCGGGATGTCACCGGCATGGCGTTCCCGTGAAACGGGATGCGGGCGCCGTTAAGGCGGGCTCGGGCCCGCGCGAACTACCGCTTCCCCGCGCCCGCCCCGGCGCCGCCTGACGGCGACGGCGACGCTGACTGGCCTTGCTGCTGTTGCTGCCCCTTGATGAAAGCGTCCGCATCCTCCAGGCCCGCGCTGAGTTCGACCTTCTGCAACGCCCTGCGCTTGTCGAAGGTCCATTCCTTGAGCGGCCCGTCGGGCGACCGCGCCGCCTGCGCGGCTTGCGCCAGCACGGCGTCCCCCGCCGCGCGCGTGAGCGGGCGGAAGCTGACCTGTACCGCGGGCATGGACGGCAGCACGCCTCGCACGACCTCCAGGCCGCGCTGGCCGTAGCGCCACATCACGCGGCCAAGATCCGCGCTGCTCACACCGAAAGCGCGTTCGAACGCCGCGGTCGGCGACGCGCCGTCACCGACCCGCTGGAGATAGCGGCTCAGCCGCTTGCGCCGCTCGTCCGACGAGAACGCGTAATGCGTCAGCAACCACGACTTCGCCTCGAACTCCAGACGCATGCCGTCCTCGCCGCCATGGCCGTGCGCCAGTGGCAGCCGATGCTCGAGCACGTCTTCCCATTCGAGGTGGTATTTGCGCCCCGCATTCAGGAATCTCAGGTAGCCGGCGACGTCCCTGGGCGCCCGTCCCACGACCGTCTGCTGCGCCGAGAACCGCACGCTGGAGAAGTACTGCGCGAAGCCCTCGATGAACCACGCGGGCGCGCGGATGTCGGTATGGCGGTGGAGGAAGTGCCGCGCATAGGCCTCGAAGACATAGGTCAGCGAGTCGTTCAGCGGCGCCTTCTCGAGTTGCTCGTCACCCAGCGTGGCGATGCGCTCCAGATGAACGCCGAATCCCTGCGCGGCGCCCGCGTCGCCGCTGTACAGGCCGATGGCGTCGGCCGGCGTGCTGCCCGCGACCGCCCGCAGGCCCGAGAGGCTGGCGTGGTAGTACAGCGTCAGCTTCGGCTCCTGAGGGTCGCCGGACGCGCCTGCGCGCGGGGATTGCTCAGGCTGGGATTGCGGGAGCTGGGATTGCGGAAGCTGGGTATAGGCACGCAGCAGCCGATCCAGCTTCTCCAGGTTGTCCAGCAGCGGCGCGACGTCCTCTTCCCGGGTGTCCGAGTACACGACGAAATGCGGACTCTCGGCGCGGAACCAGGGCGAGACTTCCGTCTTCCGTCCCGCCACCTCGACGCGCTCCAGGTTGGCCGTGCCGGCATCCTGGGCACAGGCGGCGCCGGCCGGGCATAGGCAGAGCAGCGAGAACAGGGAGAACGGGACAAGGGCCGCGGCGAGCGCGGCCCGGAATGAATGGGACATGAGTATCGGAATCCAGGCAGGGGCCCGCCGTGTCCGGGCGGGCCCCGATCCGCATCGGCGGTCGTTCAGAGCTCGTAGCGGCCCGTCAGGTAGTAGCTGCGTCCCGGGAAGTTCCAGCTCGAGCCCATGAAACCAGGGGTCTGCTGGAAGGTGCGGCGAACCGTCACGTTGTTCAGGTTGGTCACGCTGAGCGACAGCCCGAACTTCTCCGTGAAGTTGTACGACACGCCGCCATCCCACTGCCCGAAGGCCTCCTGGTACTGCGGCAGACCCCACCACGTGTCCTGCGCGCCGGCGCGCGCCGGATCCGCGCTCGTGCCGTTCTGGCCATTGAAGTCGACGCCGACATTCCTCAGCACGCGGCTGGTCCAGTTGTAGGCCAGGCGGGCTGAGAAGCCGTAGCGGTCATAGCGCAGCGCGAAGTTGGCCGCGTTCTTCACCAGGCCGGGCACCGGCAGCGCGCCGAAGGGCCTGCCGTTGGTGTCGCAGCCGTACACCTTCAGCGCGTCGCTCGTGATCGTGCCGCTGGGCGGGCAGAACTGCACCTGGGCGTCGCGGTAGAAGCGCTGGCTGCTGCCCAGGTAGGTGTAGTCCGCCGAGACGCCGAAGCCCTTGACCCAGTCAGGCAGCCGGTCCTTCAGGAAATCGAAGTGGTCCAGATAGGTCTCGGCCTTGAGCTCGATGCCATGCACCCAGGCGCGGGCGGCGTTGCGCGGTCCCTTGATCAGGAAGGTCTGCGGGTTGCCGGCCAGGCTGTTGTAGTCGCGCGTGTAGGTCGAGTCGTAGATCACGTCCTTCACGTCCTTGTAGAAGGCCGTGACCGAGACCATCTGGCCGCTGCGCGGGTACCACTCGAGCCCCAGGTCGAAGTTGTCGGACGTCAGCGGCTTGAGCTTGGCGTTGCCGGTGTTCTCGCCCGTGTAGGTGATGCGGTTGTTGGCCGTGTCGATGTTCTGCTTGAGCGACACCGATTCCTGCAGCTGGTTGAAACCCGGCCGGTACACGCTGCGGGCCGCCGCGATGCGCCCCAGCAGCTTGTTGTCGCCCGTCAGGTTGAACTTCAGGTTCAGCGAGGGCAGCACGTCGACATGGTTGGCGTCGACGTTCAGGTTCTCGTTGATCGGACCGAAGCGCGGCACGTCGGGCGGCGTGCGGTTGTCGTAGGTCGCGTCGAAGGTCGTGTGCCCGTGCGACGAACGTCCGGTGTAGACCACGCGCACGCCCAGGTTGCCGTCCACCGGGATCTTCCAGTCATCGAAGCCGAAGCGCAGGCTGCCGTAGACGGCATGGGTGCGCTCGGAGATGTCGCTGGTCATGTTCGGGTTCAGCCCGTAGTACAGCGTCGTGTCGTACTTGTAGTCGCTGGCGTTGCAGGTCGGGACGTTGATCTGGTTCTGCGGGTTCTTCGCGTTCTGCCCCTTCGCCCACGCCTGCGAGTCCAGGCACTGGTTGTAGCGGACGTCGCCGATCAGCTTGCTGTAGGTGTTGTAGTCCTTGAGGGCGCCATAGGTGGGAAACACCACGCTGGGCGGGTTGTTGCCACCGAAGGGGGTGTAGTTGAACAGCTCCACCGGCGCGGCCGCCGCGTAGCGCGGATCGCTCAGGTAGGCGAAGTTGCCGCGCGACTTCCAGCTCTGGTCATCGGTGGGTCCGGGCAACTGGCCCGGCGTGCTGGTCTGACGCACGGTCCACGGCTCGGCGATCGACTTCCAGCCCACGCTCGTCAGATCACCCGCGTAGACCGCCGCTTCCCGCTTGGAGCTGCGGTAGGTGGTGCGGAAGCCGACTCTCAGGTCGCGCAGGATCGAGTCGTCGAACACGTACTTGCCGTCGACCTTCCAGGCATACAGGTCGGCGTCACCCTTGTAGCGGCCGGGCATGACCGACAGCCAGAAGTAGTTGCCCGGGTCGGCGAGGAAGTTGCGCGACCTCTCGTCGAAGCCGATCTGCACCGGCTTGCTGCCCGAGGTGGTGATGTCCATGCTCGGCACGAAGGTGGCCGTCTGCACTTCCTCGCCGCGGGTACGGAAGGTGGACTTCACCCACTGCAGGTCGTTCTGCAACGCGAAGCGGTCGTTGACGGCCCACTGGAAATTCCAGGCCAGCTCGGCGGTGTTGGTGCGGTGCTGGGTGAACGCGCGGCTGGTGCCCATCATGATGCCGCCGTCGGCGAACTGGTTCGAGCCCTTGCCCCCGTGGTTGAAGTCCGTCACGTTGCCGTTGGCATCGCGGGTCAGCTGCAGCGGATAGCTGTAGTGGCCCGACACCACGACGCCCCGGTCGTCGATCACCGGGTTGTCGACCCGCACGTTGTACGGCGACATGTTGAAGTTGCCGTCCGCGAAGCTCGGGTAGATGTTCGAGCCGGTGTTCTCCTCCCGCGACTTCGAGACGAACGCCGTCAGCGACGACTGCATGTTGTTCTTCTTCCACTGCAGCGCGCCGTAGAAGCCCTTGCGGTCGCTGTTGCCGACGTTCTGCCCCCAGTCCGCCGCGCCGGGCACCCACACCGTCCGGCCGGGCACCACGTCGCTGCGCGGGTAGTAGGGCTGGACCTCGAGCTTCTGCTGCTCATACGTCGAGTGGTTCATCGCCAGGTCGACCAGTGCGCCCCAGCGGCCGGACTCAGCCTCCCACCGCGTCGAGTAGAGCCCCGAGAGCGTCGGCGATGTCTTCTTCGTGCGTTGCTCGTAGTTGCCGCCGAACGAGACGACGCGCTTGGTGCCTTCGTAGTCGAAGGGCAGCGCCGTGCGCAGGTCCACCTGGCCGCTGACGCCGCCCTCGATCTTCTCCGCTGAGGGATTCTTGTAGACGTCCACGCCCGCCATCAGTTCGGCGGGCACGGCGCTCCAGCTCAGGTCGCGGCCCGGCCAGCCGGCCGAGAACACCTCGCGGCCGTTGAGCGTGGACGATCCCCACGAGAGGCCGCGCACGTTGATGCGGTCGTCGCTCCCTTCGGAGAAGTGCTTGGGGTCGTTGTTGGTCGAGCGCAGACGCTCGACGGTCACGCCGACGATGCGCTGCAGCACTTCGGTGATGGACTTGTCGGGCAGCTTGCCGGCTTCCTCCGCCACGACGGAGTCGACGATCTCCTCGGCGTTCTGCTTGATCTTCTGGGCCGACTGCAGGGCGGCGCGCTGTCCCTTGACGACAACGGTCCCCAGGGCGGCTGGCGTTTCAGGCTCCTTGGGGGGAGGGGTCTGGGCAAATGCGGTGCTGCCAGCGGTCAGCAGGAGCATCTGGACCATGCCGCGATGGACGGCGGTGGTGCGGAACTGTCTCATCGTTTTTCTTTCTGATGCGGTTGTGCGGCGCCAGGCGATCACTGGAAGGTGATCGGGCCGAAGACGGTGATGTCCGTGCTGAGCGTGTAGGCCGGGTCGGTCGGAGCCGGCAGCGAGCCATCCGCGTTGGGCGTCGGGCGGCTCAGGTTGATGCTCGGACCGAACTGCAGGGCGCGCACGCCGAAGCTGCGGATCTGGGCCAGCCCGGCCTCCGCGGTCTGCGCGATGTCGGTGCCGCAGGTTTCCGTCACCGAGAAGTTCTTCAACGGGATGAAGTACGCGGTGGGCGCGGCGGACGTCGGCTGCACGTTGGCCGAGGCGGTGATGTAGCACTCGTCCCCGTTGGGCTTTTTCTGCAGGTTGTTCGTCTGGATGCGGACGGCCACGGCGCCGCCGCCGTCGAACAGCGTCTGGTTCAAGCCGAGCGTGACGAACAGCGACTCCTCGGTCTTGAGGTCGAACGGCAGGCGGTCACCGCTCTGCGTCTTGGGCGCGCCGATCTCGTAGTTGTAGTAGGCCCACCATCCCGACGTCGAGCCGTCCCAGCCGCTGCCCGCCTTCTGCTTGATGTCGAACCCGAAGGTCGACGCGAAGCTGCTCACCGTCAGGTGGCAGAACGAGGGATCCACGCCGCCACACCAGCTGGCGATGGGCACGCCGGCGCCGGTGTTGATGTCGCCGAACTCCAGCGTGCGGTTGGTCGCCGGGTTGAATCCGCTCGCGAAGAAGTGCGGATCGACGACCACGCCGAGGTTCTCGGTGGCGCCGCTGGCGCTGGACAGGGTCACGGTGCAGGTGCCCTTGGTCAGGATCTGGAGCTCGCTGCCCGCCACCGTGCACACGGTGGGCGCGGTGCTCGCGTAGCTCAAGGCGCTGCCACCGGCATCGACCGTGGCGAGCGCGACGGTCTGCGTCTTGCCCTGGCTCTGCACGACGGGCGGGGGCAGCGGCGACACCGCGATGAGCGCCGTGCCGGTCAAGGCCTCGTGGGTGGCGTCGGCGGGAGCGGTCACGGCCAGCTGGCAAAGCCCGCTGGCCAGCACCGTCAGCGCGTTGCCGCTGACGGTGCATGCGGAAGGCGTCGTCGACTGGTAGGTCGCCGCCAGCCCCGCGTCGGTCTTGGCGGACAAGGTCACGGTGGCGCTGGCCGCGCGCAGCATCACGGCGACCGGCACGACCGGGGCTTGCGCCCGTCCGAGCACCGTGAACAGCTGCCCCACGTCATCGGCCGCGGCCCATTGCTTGCCGCCGGCGTCCGCGCCGCCGGCCTGGCTGGCGGTCACGCGGCATTCGCCCTTGGCCACGAGCGTGAGCTGGTCACCGGACACCGTGCAGATGTCGGGCGTCCCGGACTTGAACGTCACGGGCAGCCCGGAGTCCGCGGTGGCCTTCAAGGTCACCGGTCCGGCCAGCAGCGTGGCGCCGCCGGGGTAGCTGAAACTGATGGCCTGGAACAGCCCCGAGCCGCCCCCGCCATCGCCTCCGCCCCCGCCGCAGGCCGCCAGCAGGGCACTGGCAGCCAATAGCGAAAGCGTGGTCCTGTGTTTGCACACCGTCTTCGTCACGTCCTGTCTCCTCTTTTGTAAGTGGCCGCGCCACACCCGAAATCTGTGTTCGGTACTCGCCCTCGGTTAACCCGTAGCAGCAAGATTTTGCGCTAAATCATATGTTTGGCCTGACCAAAGCGTGTTAGTACAAACGCCGGTCTGACCAAATCCAACGAAATGCGCACAGAGGTCCAACGGGACGCACGGGGCGTGGGGAGCGGCGCATGGGCGCGCCGCTTCTGGGGCCTCACGGCCGAAGGTGGTGGGGTTCGCTCATCGGCGGGCTAGCGCGCGCCGGCCTGGTCCGCGATGCAGGACGGCAGGCTCGAAGCGGTGCTGAGCACCGCAGAAACGGCCAGGGCCGGCGCCAGCCTGCCCTCGCGGCCGGGATCAGTACTCGTCGCCGCCGGGGCTGACGTAGCCCGGCGCCAGATTCTCGAACTTGGTGTTCTGCCGCGCGAAGGCCAGCTTCACCGTGCCCACCGGGCCGTTACGCTGCTTGGCGATGATGATCTCCGCGACACCAGGCTCCTTGCACTCGTCCTTGGTGTAGTACTCGTCGCGGTAGATGAACATGATGATGTCCGCGTCCTGCTCGATGGCGCCAGACTCGCGCAGGTCGGACATCATCGGCCGCTTGTCCGGCCGCGTTTCGACCGACCGGTTCAACTGCGACAGCGCGATCACCGGGCAGCGCAGCTCCTTGGCCAGCGCCTTCAGGCCCCGCGAGATCTCGCCCACCACCGTCGCGCGGTTCTCCTCGGAACCGCCGCCGTTGCCGCTCATCAGCTGCAGGTAGTCGATGATGATCAGGCCGATCTGCCCCGAGATTCGCGCCTGGCGTCTGGCACGGGCGCGCACTTCGCTCGGCGACAGGCCGGGGCTTTCGTCGATGTAGATCGGCGCGTTGCCCAGCTTGTCCACCGCCTCGGCCAGCCGGCCCCATTCGTCGTCCTTGAGGCGGCCGGTGCGCAGGTTGCTCTGGTCGATGCGGCCGATGGAGCCGACCATCCGCAGGGCCAGTTGCGCCGCCCCCATTTCCATCGAGTAGATGATGACCGGCAGACCCTCGTTGATCGCCACCGCCTCGCCGATGTTGATCGCGAACGCCGTCTTGCCCATCGACGGACGCGCCGCCAGGATGATCAGGTCGCCGCGCTGCAGGCCGGCCGTCATGCGGTCCAGGTCGTAGAAGCCGGTGCGCACGCCGGTGACGTCCTCGGCGCCCTGCTCGGCCAGCTCGTTGACGCGGTCCATCAGCTCGACCATCAGCCGGTCCATGCTCTGGAAACCGGTGCCGCCGCGCGAGCCCTCCTCGTTGATGCGGAAGATCTTGCCTTCGGCCTCGTCCAGGATCTCGTTGACGGCGCGGCCGGCCGGGTTCAGCGCCGCCGTCGCGATCTCGTCCGAGGTCGCCACCAGCTTGCGCAGGATCGCCCGCTCGTGAACGATCTCGGCGTAGCGGCGCAGGTTGGCGGCGCTCGGCACGCCTTGCGCGAGCGCGTTCAGATACGCCAGCCCGCCGCAGTCCTCGGCCTTGCCGACCGAGGTCAGTTCCTCGAACACCGTCACCACGTCCGCCGGCTTGCCGGCGTTCACCAGCTTGCCGATCGCGGCGTAGATCTGCTTGTGCTCGTAGCGGTAGAAGTCGCTGTCGCTGAGCGTGTCCGCCGCCTTGTCCCAGGCGGTGTTGTCGATCAGCAGGCCGCCAAGCACGCTCTGCTCGGCTTCCACCGAGTTCGGCGGCACGCGCAGCTTGGCGACTTCGCTATCGCCGGCAGCAGATCCTGGTGAGGTAAAGATCGCGGACATTGTGGACAAGCCTGTGGATGAACGCTGGACAGCCTGTGGGGCGAGCGGGATAACTCTCACCCCGGAAAAGCAGAAAGCCGACCGCTTCGCAGCTGTCGGCTTTCTTGGGTCTTCCACCATCGTTGCAGCCCTCGAAGGGACTGCAAAGCTGGGGAATGTCCGGTGGACGCGTACAGCGCCCAACCGGTGTGTCGAGTGATTACTCGGCTTCGGCGACGACCTTGACGGTCACCTCGACCACGACGTCCGTGTGCGGGGCGACGCTGATCGGGAATTCGCCGACGGTCTTCAGCGGACCGTTGGGCAGACGCACTTGCGACTTGACGATGGCCGTGCCGGCCTTGGTCAGCGCTTCAGCGATGTCGGCGTTGGTCACGGAACCGAACAGACGGCCATCGACGCCAGCCTTCTGCGAGATCACGACGGTCGAGCCGTTGATCTTCTCGCCCAGGGCTTGAGCGGCCGACAGCTTCTCGGCGGCGACCTTCTCGAGCTCGGCGCGCTTGGCTTCGAATTCCTTGATCGCGGCTTCCGTGGCGCGGCGCGCCTGGCGGGTCGGGATCAGGAAGTTGCGTGCGTAACCGTCCTTGACCTTGACGACGTCGCCCAGGTTGCCCAGGTTGGCCACTTTTTCCAGCAGGATGACTTGCATGGGGTGGACTCCTTAGACCTTGTGCTGGTCGCTGTACGGCAGCAGGGCCAGGTAGCGGGCGCGCTTGATGCACACCGACAGCTGACGCTGGAAGAAGGCGCGCGTGCCGGTCAGGCGGGCGGGCACGATCTTGCCGTTTTCGCTGATGAAGTCGCGCAGGACGTCGACGTCCTTGTAGTCGATCTGCTCGACACCGGCGACGGTGAAGCGGCAGAAGCGCTTGCGCCGGAACAGCAGCGATTGTTGGTTGCGCTTGGGCTTGCGGTCCTTCGAGAACCGACCTTTACCACGTGGCGGGGGCATAGTGACCTCTTGATCTATCCAGATGTAAACGATATGCGCGAGCTGTCCGTCCCGTTCAGTCCGCCAGCCCGGTGATGTGAAACACCGTGCCGCGGCCTTGCCGCTGTGCCGAGAGGAATCCGGTGAACACCGTCTTCTCCGTCAGGCTCAGCGCCTGGACCCGCTTCACGACCTCTCCGATGGCCACCGCCTTGATCTCCAGCGCGACCTTGCGCTGGGAACCGGCTTCATCGACCAGGGACTCGTGCCGGAGCATCAGGTCCAGGGCCGGGAGCCCGGCGGGGGTGTATCGGATCGCCGCGGTTTCGAGGATCTGCGCCTGCAGGACCAGTCGGTTCATGCGTGCGCGGATCGGCGGGTCAGCAGTTCGGGAACGTCAGGAATCGCGCCTGTCAGCTCAGGCGGACGCTTCTTGCGGAGCCTTGCGGGCTTCTTCGCGCTCGACGGCCTTCATCATCACCGACGGGTTCGTCTCGGCCTTGTCCTTGACGACGGTCAGGTGACGCAGCACGGCGTCGTTGAAGCGGAAGCCGGTTTCGATTTCAGCCAGGACTTCCTTGCTGCACTCGATGTTCAGGCACAGGTAATGCGCCTTGGCCAGCTTCTGGATCATGTAGGCCAGCTGACGGCGGCCCCAATCTTCCACGCGATGCACCTTGCCACCGCCGTTGGTGACCAGGCCCTTGTAGCGCTCCAGCATCGCCGGAACTTGTTCGCTTTGATCCGGATGGATCAGCAGAACGATCTCGTAATGACGCATATGAACTCCTTGTGGATTTCAGCGGCCGCCGGCGGGATTCCGCCCTTGGCCTGAAAGCCGGACCCCAGCGTCAATTCCTGGGCCCGGCAAGGGAATCGCGGATTCTAGTCGAACCCGCGCGTCCCCGTCCACCCGCGCGTCGGGATCAGGGCCGGACCCGCGTGGCGGTCTCTCCGCCGGCGTCGGCCGTCGCGCGGTTCGCGCCCGTCGCGCCCAGGCCCGCGGCCACCTTCGGCAGCTGTTTGGCGACCTCGTCGCGGATGGACTCCTGCAGGGTCTCGATTTTCTGCTTGGTCGTCAGCAGATCCCAGGCGTCGCCTGCCCCGTCCACGCTGTTGGTGGTCATCGACTCCGCGAAACGGATCGGCGCGCTGCCGGTCACCGCGCCCTGGGCCACGTCGATCACGCTGAGCTCGGCATAGACGTAGGGCGCCAGGAAGCCGCGGCGCGCCGCGATCGCCTCGGACTCGGCGCGCACGAAGGTGTTGCGATCCAGATAGAAGCCCAGGCCGCGAAGCTGCCCCTGCCCCATCGTGTTCTGCGCCATCTGCACGCGCGCGGGCGCGCGCAGCGGCCGCAGCAGCACCAGGTGCGTGGCCTTGAGCTCCTTCAGCGCCTGGTTCAGCATGTCGCTGCCGACCCAGCGGCCTCCGTCGACCAGCTTGTCCGTGTCGCCGAGCACCGAGGCCGACTTCAGCTTGAGCGGGATCAGCAGCGCATTGGCGCCGGCCAGGCCCTGCTGCAGCTGCCCCAGCGCGTAGACGTCGAAGATGCCCTCGGGCACCGGGAAGACGTCCTCGACGCGGCGGTCCTTGAAGTGGCTGCCGGTGGTGGGCTCGCTCTGGACGACGGTGATCGAGTCGCCCAGCGCCGAAACGATCGCGACGCGTCGCTGTTCCTGCGCCTGCGCCGCCATGGGGGCCACCAGCGCGGCGGCCCCGGCGAGGCCGGCGGCCAGCAGCGCGCGGCGCGCCAGGCGGGTCGGGAACAGCGTGTTCAGCGTCTTCATAGGAATCCTCCCTTGCATGTGGAATGTGCGCTCCCCTTCTTGTTGGAGCGCTGGATGGCCGGCCTTCGATCGAGGCCAGACGGGAGCGGCCGGCGCCTCGCTCCCGCCGGCCCTGTCATCCGGAGCCCGTGATCCTGGCCTGCAGCGCTTGGGCGGTGGGCGATGGGGACGGCGTGAGCAGGCTGACGGCCACCAGCGCCGCGATGCCCGCCGGCAGGCCGAAGATCGCGGCCGCCATCGGCTGGATGCCCCACCACAGTTGCGGCTCGCCGCCCAGGCCCAGCGCCTGGCGCAGCCCGGCATGGGCGCCGACCATGTAATAGAGCGTCACGCCCAGCCCGGCCAGCATGCCGGCCGCGGCGCCCTGCTTGTTGGCGCGCTGCCAGAAGATCCCGGCGACCAGTGCCGGCACCAGCGTCGAGCCCGACAGCGAGAACGCCGCCGACACCAGCAGCAGGATGTCCGCCGGCCGCTGCGCGGCGACGGCGGCGGCGGTGAGCGCCGTGGCGAGCAGCAGCGCCTTGGAGATCGTGACCCGCTGCGTCATCGAGGCACGCGGGTTCATGACGCGGTAGTACACGTCGTGCGACAGCGCGCTGGAGATCGTCAGCAGGAGCCCGTCCGCCGTCGACAGCGCCGCCGCCAGCGCCCCCGCCGCGACCATCGCGGCGAGCACGGACGGCAGCCCCGCCAGCTCCGGCGTCATCAGCACGACGATGTCGCCGCCCAGCCTCAACTCGCCGAGCTGCAGGATGCCGTCCTGGTTGATGTCCTGGATGCTGAGCAAGCCGGGATCGACGCGCATCCACTGCCGCATCCAACCCGGCAGTTCCGCGATCGGCATGCCGACGAGGTGATGCAGCACCTCATGCTTGAGCATCACCGCCAGCGCGGGCGCGAACAGGTAGAGCAGCGCGATGAAGAACAGCGTCCAGGCCACCGAACTGCGAGCCTCCGCGACCGAGGGCACGGTGTAGTAGCGCGTCAGGATGTGCGGCAGGCCCGCGGTGCCGACCATCAGCACCAGCACCAGCGCGAGGAAGTTGCGCCGCGAGAGCGTGTAGGCCTCCTGCTCGGCCGGCGTGCCCTCGGGGTCGCCCGCGAAGGGCCGCGCATGCGGCGGCATGCCGCCGAGCGGCTCGGCGCGCTGACGGTTCGCGGTGACGGCGCGCTGCCAGAGCTCCCGGGCCTCGGACTCGGTCCGAGGCAGCGCGGCGCGCACCTTCTCCGCGGCCTGGATCTGCGCCAGCGGCGCGTCCTCCGCCCGCAACTGCGCGATCACCTGCGAGACGCGCTGGCGCTCGGCATCCAGGGACTGCGGCAGGCCGGCCAGCAGATGCTCGAAGTCCTGGGCGCGCTGCTCGAAGAGCGCGCGCACCTGCAGCTCCTTCGGATCGCGCAGCAACTGCTGCTCGCGGGTGGCGATCTCGCGGACCTCGCTGCCGGCGGTGAACTGCGGCAGCGGGAAGCCGGTCTGCTGCGTCGACAGCCACATCACCGGCACCACGTAGGCCACGATCATGATGATGTACTGCGCCACCTGGGTCCAGGTCACGGCCCGCATGCCGCCAAGGAAGGAGCACACCAGCACGCCGCCCAGACCGACGAACAGGCCGATCTCGAACGTGAGACCCGTGAGGCGCGTGGTGATCAGGCCGATCGCGTAGATCTGCGCGACCAGGTAGATGAACGACACCAGCACCGCCGCGGCCGCGCCCATCACGCGCAGGCCGCGGCTCTCGAACCGCGCGCCGAGGAAGTCCGGCACCGTGAAGCCGCCGAAGCGGCGCAGGTACGGCGCCAGCAGCAGCGCCACGAGGCAGAAGCCGCCGGTCCAGCCCAGCACGAAGGCCAGTCCGCCATAACCGGCCAGATACAAGCTGCCGGCCATGCCGAGGAAACTCGCGGCGCTCATCCAGTCGGCGCCCGCGGCCATGCCGTTGTAGAACGCCGGGACGCGGCGGCCGGCCACGTAATACTCGACCGGGTCGGTGGTCCGGCTGAACACACCGATGCCGGCGTAGACCAGCACCGTCAGCAGCAGGAACGAAAAGCCCAGCCACTGCTTGGGCATCCCCAGCCGCTCGAGCACGCCCAGCGCGCCCGCCAACAGCACGAAGCCCAGCGTGTACGCGGCATAGGTGCGGTTCAGGCGGCGGCGGAAGGCAGCGTCGGACGACGGACGGGGCATGGGGCCGCATCATCGTCGTCTTGCCGCGGCGGCACATCCACAACTTCCCCTGTATGGGGCGCCCGCCATGAAAAACGGCCCCTTGCGGGGCCGTTCAACGCAGCGCGTCTCAGCGCTTGGCCAGGCGCTGCCAGGTGTCGATGACCGTGTCCGGATTCAGCGACAGCGAGACGATGCCCTCGGCCGCCAGCCATTCGGCGAAGTCGGGATGGTCACTGGGGCCCTGGCCGCAGATGCCGATGTACTTGCCGGTGGCGCGGCACGCGGTGATGGCGCGCGAGATCATCGCCTTGACCGCCGGATCGCGTTCGTCGAAGTCGCCCGAGAGCAGCTCCAGCCCGGAGTCGCGATCCAGACCCAGCGTCAGCTGCGTCAGGTCGTTCGAGCCGATCGACATGCCATCGAAATGCTCCAGGAACTGCTCGGCCAGGATGGCGTTGCTCGGGACCTCGCACATCATGATGACGCGCAGGCCATCCGTGCCACCCGCGGCGGCGCGCTTCAGGCCGCGCTCGGCCAGCATCGCCACGACCTTCTCGGCCTGCCTGACGGTGCGGACGAAGGGCACCATGATCTCGACGTTGGTCAGGCCCATGTCGTTGCGCACGCGCTTGAGCGCCTCGCACTCCATCGCGAACGCGTCCTGGAACTCGCCCGAGATGTAGCGCGACGCGCCGCGGAAGCCCAGCATCGGGTTCTCTTCGTCCGGCTCGTAGCGCGAGCCGCCGATCAGCTTGCGGTACTCGTTGCTCTTGAAGTCGGACAGACGCACGATCACCGGCTGCGGCCAGAAGGCGGCCGCGATGGTCGCGATGCCCTCGGCCAGCTTGTCGACATAGAACGCGCGCGGCGAGGCGTGGCCGCGGGCCACCGATTCGACCGCCTTCTTCAGGTCGCTGTCGACATTCGGATAGTCCAGGATCGCCTTCGGGTGGACGCCGATGTTGTTGTTGATGATGAACTCGAGGCGCGCCAGGCCGACGCCGCTGTTGGGCATCTGCGCGAAGTTGAACGCGAGCTGCGGATTGCCGACGTTCATCATGATCTTCACCGGGCTGTAAGGCATCTCGCCGCGGTGGACTTCGCTGATCTCGGTCTCGAGCAGGCCGTCGTAGATGTAGCCGGTGTCGCCTTCCGAGCAGGCCACCGTCACCAGCTGCCCGTCCTTGAGCCGGTCGGTCGCGTCGCCGCAGCCCACCACTGCCGGGATGCCGAGCTCGCGCGCGATGATCGCCGCGTGGCAGGTGCGGCCGCCGCGGTTGGTGACGATGGCGCTGGCGCGCTTCATGACCGGCTCCCAGTTCGGGTCGGTCATGTCGGTGACCAGCACGTCGCCGGGCTGGACGCGCTCCATCTCGGCGACGCTGTCGACCAGGCGGACCGGACCGGTGCCGATCTTCTGGCCGATCGCGCGGCCCTCGGCCAACACGGTGCCGGTGCCCTTGAGCTTGAAGCGCTGCTCGACCTGCCCCTCGGCCTGGCTCTTCACCGTCTCCGGACGGGCCTGCAGGATGTAGAGCTGGCCGTCCTTGCCGTCCTTGCCCCATTCGATGTCCATCGGGCGGCCGTAGTGCTGCTCGATGATCACGGCGTACTTGGCCAGCTGCACGACGTCCTCGTCGCTCAGCGAGTAGCGGTTGCGCTGCTCGACCTCGACGTCGACGGTCTTGACCAGCTTGCCGCTGGCGGCCTTCTCTTCCGGGGTCGAGAAGGTCATCTGGATCAGCTTGGAGCCGAGGTTGCGGCGGATCAGCGCGAACTTGCCACGCTGCAGCGCCGGCTTGTGGACATAGAACTCGTCGGGGTTGACGGCGCCCTGCACCACCGTCTCGCCCAGGCCGTAGCTGGAGGTGATGAAGACGACGTCCTTGAAACCCGACTCGGTGTCGATGGTGAACATCACGCCGGCCGCGCCCAGGTCGGAACGCACCATGCGCTGCACGCCCGCCGACAGCGCGACGTCGCTGTGCGCGAAGCCCTTGTGCACGCGGTAGCTGATGGCGCGGTCGTTGTACAGGGAGGCGAAGACCTCCTTCATCTTGTGCAGCACCTCCTCGATGCCCACGACGTTCAGGAAGGTCTCCTGCTGGCCGGCGAAGGAGGCGTCGGGCAGGTCCTCGGCGGTCGCGGACGAGCGCACTGCGAAGGATGCGTCCGGATTGCCTTCGGTCAGGCGGGCGAACTCGGCGCGGATCGCGGCCTCGAGGTCGGCCGGGAACGGCTGGGCCTCGAGCCAGCCGCGGATTTCGGCGCCGGCCGCGGCCAGCGCGCGGACGTCGTCGGTGTTCAGGTCGGCCAGGCGCTTCTGGATGCGGGCGTCCAGCCCTTCATGCTTGAGGAAGTCGCGGAAGGCATGCGCGGTGGTGGCGAAGCCGCCAGGGACCCGCACGCCGGTCTCGGCCAGCTGCGAGATCATTTCGCCGAGCGAGGCGTTCTTGCCGCCCACCGACTCGACGTCGGACATCCTCAGTTTCTCGAAGGGTACGACCAGGGCGGTCGCCTCGAAGCGAGCATCAGACATGGGAAAACTCCGTGATGTTGAGAAACCGGGGCTCCCCGCGCGCTCCCGAGCAGGCCGGCGTGGCCGGCGGCGTCGAGGGAGGCAGGCATGACGCGGCGCGCGACAGGTCTTGTCGATTCTTGTGGGCGTCGCGGCGTGGCGGTCATGCGGCAGGCAGGGGCAAGTTGCGGGCGATTCTAGTGGGTCGCCGATCTATGATGTAAGCCCTCGTTCGGGGCGCGGCCGGGCGCTCGTCCCGTCCAAACTTCCTGCTTCGGCACGCGGCATGCCCGGTGTGGCGAAGGCTCCCGGACCGCTTCCGGATCGTTTCCCCAGGCTCGCCATGACCCAGCACACCGTCTACTTCGTCTCCGATGGCACCGGCATCACCGCCGAAACCTTCGGTAACTCGATCCTGGCCCAGTTCTCGGTGAAGGCGCGCCACGTGCGCCGCCCCTTCATCGACAGCGGCGAGAAGGCCCGGCAGTTGGTGCGCGAGATCAACGAGACCGGCGAGCGCGAAGGCGTGCGCCCGATCGTGTTCGCGACGCTGGTGAACCGCGAGGTGCTGAATGTGGTGCGGCAGGAATGCCAGGGCCTGGTGATGGACATGTTCGGCACCTTCATCGCGCCGCTGGAGGACGAGTTCCGCGTCAAGTCCAGCCACCGCGTGGGCCGTTTCTCGGACGTGGCCAAGAGCCAGGAATACCACGACCGGATCGAGGCGATCAATTTCTCGCTGGCGCATGACGATGGCCAGTCGGCGCGCAACCTCGACTCGGCGGATGTGATCCTCGTGGGCGTGAGCCGCTGCGGCAAGACGCCGACCTCGCTGTACCTGGCGATGCAGCACGGCATCAAGGCGGCCAACTACCCGCTGATCCCCGAGGACTTCGAGCGCGGACAGCTCCCCTCGCTGCTGATTCCGCACAAGAAGAAGTGCTTCGGCCTGACCATCGATCCCGAGCGCCTGGCGCAGGTCCGCAACGAGCGCCGTCCGGGCAGCAAGTACGCCGACCTGATGAACTGCCATTACGAGGTGCGCGAGGCCGAGACGATGATGAAGAAGGCCGGCATCAGCTGGCTGTCGTCGACGCACAAGTCGATCGAGGAAATCGCGACCACCATCCTGCGGGACATCCGCCCGGATCGCCTGATCTACTGATCGCGGACGCCCGAACGCATGCCGGTCACCGCGCTGGCCCTGGTCGTCGCGGCCGCGCTGATCCACGCGCTGTGGAACTTCGCCGCCAAGAAGGCCCAGGGCAATCATCATTTCGCCTGCATCACCGCCGTCGGTGTCAGCCTGCTGTGGCTGCCGGTGGTCGTCGTCGCGGGCCTGGACGAACTGCCGCGATGGGGCTGGCAGGCCTGGGCTTTGACGCTCGCCAGCGCGATCGTCCACCTCGCCTATTTCAATTCGCTGCTCGCCGGCTATCGCGCGGCCGACATGACCGTGGTCTATCCGGTCGCGCGCGGCAGCGGGCCGCTGATCTCGGCGCTGGTCGCGGTGGTGCTGCTGGACGAGCACCTGGGCTTCGGCGGCACGCTCGGCCTGGCGGGCGTCGTCGGCGGCATCCTGCTGATGGCGGCGGGACCGGCGCTGCTGGCGCGTGGCAAGGCCGTCGATCCAGCACTGCAGCGCAAGCGCCGGCTGGGCATCGCCTGGGGCGCGCTGACCGGCGCGACCATCGCCGCCTACAGCGTCATCGATGGTTACGCGGTGAAGGTGCTGGCGCTGTCGCCGCTGGTCTACGACTACTTCTGCAACCTGCTACGCGTGCCGGTGAGCCTGCCCTCCGTGCTGCGCGACCGCGCCGGCTTCCTGCCCGCGCTGCGCCGCCAATGGAAGCATGCGCTGGTGGTCGCGATCGGCGCACCGTCGGCCTACATCCTGGTGCTGTACGCGATGAAGCTGGCGCCGCTGTCGCGCGTCGCGCCGGCCCGCGAGCTCTCGATGCTGTTCGCCGCGCTGATCGGCGGCCAGTTGCTCGGTGAAGGGGAACGCGGCTGGCGCATCGCTGGGGCGATGCTGATCGCGCTGGGCGTCGCGGCGCTGGCGATGGCGAAGTGATGCGCTGAC
Source organism: Roseateles sp. (assembly GCF_039595595.1). Taxonomy (GTDB): domain Bacteria; phylum Pseudomonadota; class Gammaproteobacteria; order Burkholderiales; family Burkholderiaceae_C; genus Roseateles. The sequence goes on from NZ_JBCNLG010000010.1 coordinate 54,620, forward strand.
GCGCATGGGCCTGTGATCAGGCCTGACGCTGCCCCCAGGCTTCGAGTCGATTCAACCAGGCGTCGAACAATGGGCATTCGGCGCGCATGGGCGCGAGGCCGATCTCAAGCGCCGCGATCGTTCCGTAGAGCGGCTTCTGATACTCCGGGACCAGCGCTTCGATCCGCTTCGAGGGCGCGGTCTGCGGCGAGTCGTTGATCGCTTCTGGCGATTCGAATTGATCCCGGATTGCCTGGAACGGCACCTGGAGTTCCGGACGGCCTATCCCCTCGCTGAATCGCCTCGGGCAACTGAAAAGCAGCCCCTCGAACTCGTGCATGACGACGAACGGAATAAAGCGCTCGCTCGCGGATCCGGCAGCGGCGCCGAGTTCCAACGCCATGTCGCTGTGCAGAGCCGCTTCCACCACCGAGGACTTGTTGGCGAAGGACATTTGGTTGGCCTGCTCACGTCCGGGCCATGCACCGGAACCAGTGGCAGGGAGCGCATAGAAGTCGACGAATGTCGCGGAGGCTGCGCCAGCATCCTGCAGCAGGTGCCGGGCAATGTCGCGCTTAACGGCTGGCCAGGCCTTGATCCCCCCGCGTCGTTCCCGCAAGCGGGCGTTGCCAAGCAATCGAGCCGAGACGTGGGTAAAGCCATGCCCATAGAGATGCGGTGCCAGGATGTCGTTGACGAACGACTCCTCGGTCTGGCCCTCGACGTGAATGAGCAAACGCGCCAAGGCTTCTCCTACACCGGCTCCGCCGAGGGCCGGCCACCTAGTTCGTTCTTTTCCCAGAGCTGACCCAGACTGTAGTCCTCCAGCCAGCTCGTGAGCTTGTCGACGTCCAGGCGCTTCAACTGCGTTCCCCCATCGACACGGTCCGCGACCAGCACGTCGGCCGGATCGAAGTGGTCGAGCAGCAGCGGCGATTGCGTCGACAGGATGACCTGAGTTGCCACGGCAGACTGCTTCACGAGGGATGCCAATATCGTTACCGCGAACGGGTGGAGGCCGAGTTCGGGTTCATCGACGAGGATGACGGAAGGTCGATAGTCCACCGGTTGAAGGAAGAGCGTCGCGAGCGCGATGAACCGGATCGTGCCGTCTGAAAGGCTGGAGGCATCGAAGTAGTCCTCCGTCCCGACGTGCCGCCATTCGAGCCGGATCTTGTTCGGATTGAGCTGCTGCGGCGCGAGCTGGAAGTCCTCGAAGAAGGGCGCGACCCGCTTGACGCTCTTGCGGATCAGCTCGTACGACTCGTTGTGTTTTTCCTTGAGGAAATAAAGGAACGCAGCCAGATTGGATCCGTCAGGGCGCAGGTACGCGTTGTCGTGAAGATCCGTCGTCTGCTTCATCGGAGACGTGCTGCTCGTATCGTGAAAGTGATACAGGCGCCATCGATCGAAATGGTCCCGGACGTACTTCGCGATCCGCGTTGAGCGGTCGGTTCCGATGCCCGCTTCCTTGCCCCTTCGAGACAACGATTCCGAGAATGGCTGTGGATGGGTCTTGTCCCAGAAGTAGACCTGCTCGCTGAGGGGGACAAGCTCATCGGTCGTCGTCGGAGACAGCAAGACGCTGTACTGGTTCTTTTCACCTTCAAAGGCAACCCGCACCGATAGATGCTTCGACTTCTTCGCTCCGAAGTGCAGCACTCGGTTCGCTCCGCCAGCGTTCAGCGTGTATTCCTCGAGGTGGCCCGCCTTCAATGCATGAAGAAACGAGAACACGCCGATGAAGTTGGACTTGCCCGAACCGTTGGCGCCGATCACGACATTGATGGCCCCCAGCTTCAGCTTCTCGATCGAAGCGATGCTCTTGAATCCTTTGACGGTGATCCAGTCGAGTTCAGGCATTGCAGGCAGAGTTCAGATGACCGCACGTAGCGGATTGATCAGTATGCGCGAAATCCGGCGATGTCTGCGTCGCCGTACCACTCACACCAGCCGCCGCCGCGCGCTTTCGTAGAGGCAGATCGACGCCGCGCTCGCGACGTTCAGCGACTCCTCGCCCCCCGGCTGAGGAATGCCGATGCGCAGCGCGCAGCGCTGCATCAGCGCCTGCGCGACGCCCTGCCCTTCGTGGCCCATGACCCAGGCGCAGGGGCTCGGCAGATCAGCCTCGTGCAGCAGCGCGTCGGAGTGCGAGCTCGTCGCCAGCAGCGGCACCTTCAGCGCGTCGAGCTCCTCGACGGCCAGCCCCTCGATGAGCCGGAGCCCGAAGTGCGCGCCCATGCCGGCGCGCAGCACCTTGGGCGACCACAGCGCCGCGGTGCCCTTCAAGGCGAGCACCTGGCGGAAGCCCAGTGCCGCCGCGCTGCGCAGGATCGTGCCGACGTTGCCAGCGTCCTGCAGGCGGTCCAGCACCACCGAATCGGCCATCGGCTCGATGCGTGGCTGCGCCGGCAGCGCCAGCTCGAACCCGATCTGCGCCGGCGACTCCAGTCCCGACACCGTCTTGAACAGCGCCGCCGAGACCACCAGCACCTTGGGCGCCTCGTCGGCCAGCGCGCGCATCGACGCGTCCGCCGCCGCCGCGTCGGTGATCAGCGCCAGCGCCGGCCGCACGCCGCGCTGCAGCGCCGCGCGCGCGAGGTGGTCGCCCTCCAGCCACACGCCGCCCAGCTTGCGGTATGCGCCGCCGTCCTGCGCCAGCTTGCGCAGGTGCTGCAGCTTGGGGTTGTCCCGCGCGGTGATCGATTGCCAGCTCATCCGATGCTCATTCCATGGCCGCTTCGCCCAGCGAGACGGCGAACCCGTCGATCTCGAGCGAACGCACCGGCGCGAAGCTCTGCCGGTGCCAGACCGTCGCGCCGTGCACGCGCAGCGCCTCGAGGTGCTCGCGCGTGCCGTAGCCCTTGTGACTGTCGAAGCCGTACTGCGGATGCTGCTCGTGCATCTGCAGGCAGAAGCGGTCCCGATGCACCTTGGCCAGGATCGACGCCGCCGAGATCGCCGGCACCAGCGCGTCGCCCTTGACGATGGCCTCGGCCGGGATGCGCAGCACCGGCAGCCGGTTGCCGTCCACCTGCACCCGCGCCGGCTTCAGCCGCAGACCCTCGACGGCACGGCGCATCGCCAGCATCGTCGCCTGCAGGATGTTGATGCGGTCGATCTCCTCGACCGTCGCCTCCGCGATGCAAAAGCACAGCGCCTTGGCGCGGATCTCGTCGAAGAGCTGCTCGCGCTTCTTCTCGCTGAGCACTTTGGAATCGTTCAGTCCCTTGATCGGGTTCTGGTCGTCCAGGATCACCGCCGCCGCCACCACCGGGCCGGCCAGCGGCCCGCGGCCCGCCTCGTCGACACCGCACAGCAGGCCCTCGCCGGCCCATTCCAGGCCCAGCTGCGTCGGCTTCTCAGGCGCCGAGGATTTTCGCGATCGCATCGCCGGCCCTTTGCGCGGTGTTGCAGCGCAGCTGTTGATGGATCTCGAGGAAGCGCGCATGCAGACGCTCGCGCCGCGGCGCGTCCTCCAGCCAGGCCAGGCCCTCACGCGCGATGCGCTCCCCGGTGCAATCGTCCTGCAGGCACTCGGGCACCAGCGTCTCGCGGGCAAGCACGTTGGGCAGCCCCACCCAGGGCAGCAGCGCCTTGCCCTTCATCCGCCACGCGTTGAACCAGTGCAGCTTGTAGGCGATCACCATCGGCCGCTTCAGCAGGGCCGCTTCCAGCGTCGCCGTGCCGCTGGCGACCAGCGTCAGGTCGCAGGCGGCCAGCGCGTCCTGCGCGCGGCCGTCGAGCAGCGCGATCGGCAGACCCGCGCCGTGACGCGCGATCAAGTCGTCGACCATGGGCCGCAGGCCGGGCGCGATCGGGATCACGAAGCAGAGCTCGGGCCGCGCTTTCAGCATCCGCTGCGCCGCGTCCAGCAGCGGCGGGCCGATGTAGGTCAGCTCGCTGCGGCGGCTGCCGGGCAGCAACGCCACGATCGTGTCCGTGTCGCCGTAGCCGAGTTCGCGGCGCGCGTCCTCGCGCGGCGGCTCGAACGGGATCTGGTCCGCCAGCGGGTGGCCGACATAGGTGGCCGCAATGCCGGCCTTCTCAAGGATCTCCGGCTCGAACGGGAACAGGCACAGCACGTGATCGGCGCTGCGCTTGATCGTGTGCACGCGCTCGGCGCGCCAGGCCCAGATCGACGGGCAGACGAAGTGGACCGTCTTGATGCCGGCCTCGCGCAGACGGTGCTCGAGGCCGAAGTTGAAATCCGGCGCGTCGACGCCAACGAACACCGAGGGCCGCTCAGCCAGCAGCCGGTCGCCCAGCTGACGCCGGATCGCCAGCAGTTCGCGGATGTTCTTGATCGCATCCCAGTAGCCGAAGATCGACAGCTTGTGGCTCGGCCACCAGGCGTCGAAGCCCTGCGCCTCCATCTTCGGGCCGCCGATGCCGGCCGACGTCAGGCCCGGCCAGCGCGCCTTCAGGCCGCGCAGCAGCAGACTGGCCAGCAGGTCCCCGGAGGCCTCGCCGGCCACCAGGCCCAGTCGAGGATCCGTGGAGGTCATGTCGGGATGTCCGTGCCGCTCAGCGTCTCACCGGACCAGGCCGCGCTTGGCGCCGGCCAGGAAGTCCAGCATCACCTGGAGGTCGCGCAGCGACTCCGCGTCCTGGCCCTGCTTGAGCGCCTCGATCTCGGCGACCGATTGCTCCAGCGTCAGCCCATCGCGGAACAGCAGCTTGTGGACCTGGCGGATGACGCCAATGCGGTCGTTGCTGAAGCCGCGCCGGCGCAGGCCGGTCAGGTTGACCGCGCGCACCGCCAGCGGATTGCCGTCGACCGTCATGTAGGGCGCGACGTCCTGCGCCACATGGCCCTGGAAGCCGATCATCGCGTGCGCGCCGACATGCACGAACTGATGCACGCCCGTGAGTCCGCCGATCGTGGCCCAGTCGCCGACGTGGACATGGCCCGCCAGCGTCGCGTTGTTGGCGAGCACGCAGTGGTCGCCGACGATCACGTCATGCGCCAGATGCACGTAGGCCATGATCCAGTTGTCCGAGCCGACGCGCGTGACGCCCTGCTCCTTGAACGTGCCGGTGTTGAAGGTGCAGAACTCGCGGATCGTGTTGCGGTCGCCGATGACCAGCTCGGTCACTTCGCCGCCGTGGCTCATGTCCTGCGGCATCGCGCCGATGGAGGCGAACTGGAAGATCTTGTTGTCGCGGCCGATCGTGGTCTTGCCCTCGACGACCGTGTGCGGACCGATCCAGGTGCCGGCGCCGATGCGGACCTCCGGGCCGATCACCGCATAGGGACCGACCTGGACGGAGTCATCGAGCTGCGCCTTCGGATCGACGATGGCGGTGGGATGGATCTGAGCCATACGCAAGCAGTTCGGAAGCCGCGGACGATCAGCAGTCGAGCTTGCGCATCGTGCACATCAGGCCGGCCTCGGCCACGACGTCACTGCCCACCAGCGCCCTGGCGCCGAACTTGTAGATGCCCGCCTTGGCGCGGTCCAGCGTCACTTCCAGGATCAACTGGTCGCCCGGCTCGACGGGGCGCTTGAAGCGCGCGTTGTCGATGCCGGCGAAGTAGACGACATGGTTCTCGTCCAGCGTGAAGTTGTAGCTCTCCACCGCCAGCAGCGTGGCCGCCTGGGCCAGCGCTTCCAGGATCAGCACGCCCGGCATGACCGGCCGGTGCGGGAAATGGCCCTGGAAGAAGGGCTCGTTGATGCTGACGTTCTTCAGCGCGCGGATGCGCACGCCCTTCTCGACCTCGATCACGCGGTCGACCAGCAGGATCGGGTAGCGGTGCGGCAGCTTCTCGAGGATGCCGTGGATGTCGATGATCGTCTCGTTCATGTCGTCTTCTTTTCCAAAGCGCGCACGCGCTGGCGCAGCTCATAGAGCCCGCGCAGCGCGGCGGCATTCTTCTGCCAGGAGGCGGCGTCCTCGAAAGGCCACATGCCGGCGTAGGCGCCGGCCTTGTCGATGCTGTTGCTGATGTTGGCGGTCGGCCCGATCTGCACGCCGTCAGTGATCTTGATGTGGCCGTTGATGCGCGCCGCGCCGGCCACGATGCAGTGGGCGCCGATCTCGGCGCTGCCCGCGATCGCCACCGCGCCGGCGATCGCCGTGCCGCGGCCGATCTTCACGTTGTGCGCGATCTGGACCAGGTTGTCGATGATGACGCCGTCGCCGATCTCGGTGTCGCCCAGCGCGCCGCGGTCGACGCAGGTGTTGGCGCCGATCTCGACGCCATCACCGATGCGCACCGCGCCGAGCTGCTCGATCTTGACCCACTCGACGCCGGCTTCACCCTTGGTGGGCGCGAAGCCGAAACCGTCCGCGCCGATCACCACGCCGCTGTGCAGCAGCGAGCGCTCGCCGATGACGCAGTCATGGCCGAACACCACATGCGGGGCCAGCCGCGTGTGGGCGCCGATGCGGGCGTCCTGTTCGACGATGGTGTGGGCGCCGATGCGCACGCCGTCGCCCAGCACCGCGCCGGATTCGATCACGGCATGCGGGCCGACCTCGACCCCCTGGCCCAGCGCCGCGTCCGGCGCCACCGTCGCGGTCGGATGAATGGCCGGCGCCGCGCGCGGCTTGCGCATGTTCGCGGCCCACCACTGAGTCAACCGCGCGAAGTAGAGATAGGGGTCCGGCGCGACGATGCAGCACGCCGTCGTGCCGGGGCCCTGGCGCGCGGCGGCGGCCTCGGCCAGTTTGGGCGAGACGATCACGCAGGCGGCGCGCGTCGTCGCCAGTTGGGCTTCGTACTTCGGGTTGGAGAGAAAGGAGATCGCGTCCGCGCCGGCGTCCTCCAGCGGGGCGATCGCGCGGATCGCCGTGGAGGAGGCACCAACAAGATCGCCGCCCAAGGCGGCGATCAGATCCGAGACCAGAACCTGTTTCATGGTCACTTCTGCGCGTTGAGCTGGTCGATCACCTTCTTCGTGATGTCCACCCGCGGGCTGGCATGGATCGCATCCTGAACGATCAGGTCGTACTTGTCATCCTCGAAGATCTTCTTGATGACCTTGTTCGCCTTCTCGACCAGCGCCGCCGTCTCCTCGCTCTTGCGCTGGGCGACGTCCTCGTTGAACTCGCGGCGCTTGCGCTGCAGGTCGCGGTCCTGCTCGATCAGCTCGCGCTGACGGCGGCCGCGCTCCACATCGCTGATCGCCGGACTGTCCTTGTCGAGCTTCTCGGCAGCCGCGCGCAGCTTGTTCTCCTGGTCCAGCAGCGCCTTCTCGCGGCGGCCGAACTCGGCCTGCAGCTTGGTCTCGGCGGCCTTGGCCAGGTTGGTCTCGCGCAGGATCCGCTCGCTGTTCACGTAGCCGATCTTCACTTCCTGTGCTTGCGCGCCCAGGGTCGCCACGCCCGTCAACAGGGCCGCGGCGACGATCTGCGACAGCTTGCTCTTCATCAGAATGCAGTCCCGATCTGGAATTGGAATCGCTCGATTCTATCCGTGGGCTTCTTGCGGATCGGCGAGCCGTAGCTCAGCCGCAGCGGCCCCATTGGCGACAGCCAGCTGATACCGACGCCCGCCGAGGCGCGCACCCCGCTGAAATCGAGCTTCTCGTCCTGGCCCCACACGTTGCCGGCGTCGACGAAGCCGAACAGGCGGAAGCTCTTGTCGTTGCCCGATCCGGGCACCGGCACGTAGAACTCGGCGTTCAAGTTGAACTTGCGGTTGCCGCCGGTGTACGAGCCCGTCACGTCGACAGGGCCCAGCGTGCCGGGCTCGAACACCCGCACCGAGCCCAAGCCGCCGCCGTAGAAGTTCTTGAAGATCGGATACGGGCGGCCACCCAGGCCACGGCCGTAGGCGACTTCGCCGTTGAGCATCAGCGAGAACTTGCGGCCCAGCGGGAAGAACTCCTGGTACTGCAGGTTCACGATCGAGTAGCGCGAATCGCCGACCGGGCTCAGTTCCAGGTTGACCCGCTTCATCGAGCCGGCGGTCGGGGTGATCACCGAGTCGCGGTTGTCCTTCTTCCAGCCGATGGTCAGCGGGATCGCCACCGCCGACGACCCGAACTGGTTGCGGAACAGCCAATAGCTGTTGGGCAGGCCAGTCGTCGTCGTGATGCGGGTCGTCTCGTAGCCGATGCCGAAGAAGACGGTGTCGTCCTCCGAGAAGGGCACGCCGAACTTCACCGAGCCGCCATAGGACGCGAACTCGTATTCCTCGCCGAGGTTGTTGATCGGCTTGACGGTCCGGTAGAACACGTCGATCGCGCGCGACACGCCGTCGACGGTGAAGTACGGGTCGACCGTCGTGACGCCCAGCGAGCGGCCCGTACTGGCGGTGTTGACCTGCACGCCCAGATAGTTGCCCGAGCCGAACACGTTCTCTTGCGAGATCGAGCCCGACAGCGACAGCTTGCTCGCGCTCGAGTAGCCGGCGCCGATCTGGATGTTGCCGGTCGGGCGCTCGGTGACGGTCAGCGTGACGTCGACCTGGTCGGGCGAGCCCGGCACCTCGGTCGTGTCGATCGTGACGTCCTTGAAGTAGCCCAGGCGCTCGACGCGGTCGCGCGAGGCCTTGATGCGGCCGCCGTCGTACCACGACGATTCGAACTGGCGGAACTCGCGGCGGATGACTTCGTCGCGCGTGCGGGTGTTGCCGGAGATCAGCACGCGGCGCACGTAGACGCGGCGCTGCGGCTCGCCCACCAGCGTCACCGTGACCTGGCCGGTGGCTCGATCGATCTCGGGCCGGCTCTCGACCCGCGCGAAGGCGTAGCCGAAGGTGCCGTAGAGGTCCTGGAAGTTGCGCGTCGTCTGCGCCACCGCCTCGCCGTTGTAGGGCTGCCCCGGCTTGAGCGAGATAAGGCGCTTGAACTCCTCGTCGCGGCCCAGGAAGTCGCCTTCGAGCTTGATGCCGTTGACGGTGTAGGGCTGACCCTCGTTCACCGTGATCGCGATGCTGATGCTCTGCTTGTCCGGCGAGATCGTCACCTGCGTCGACTCGACGTTGAACTCCAGGTAGCCGCGGTTCAGGTAGTAGGAGCGGATGGTTTCCAGGTCGGCGTTGAGCTTCGCTCTGGAGTAGCGGTCGGTCTTGGTGTACCAGGTCAGCCAGCCCGACGTGGTCTGCTCGAGCAGACCCAGCAGCGTGCCTTCGGAGAAGACCTTGTTGCCCAGGATGCGGATCTCGGCGATCTTGGCCGGTTCGCCCTCGGTCACCGAGAAGCTGACGTTGACGCGGTTGCGTTCGATCGGGGTGATCGTCGTCGTCACTTCGGCACCGTACAGCGAGCGGGTCAGGTATTGCCGCTTCAGTTCCTGCTCGGCGCGGTCGGCCAGCGCCTTGTCGAACGGCTTGCCTTCGCCGATGCCCACGTCCTTCAGCGACTTGGTCAGCGCCTCGGTGTCGAATTCCTTCAGGCCGACGAAGCTGACGTTGGCGATGATCGGACGTTCCTCGATCACGATGACGACGGCATCGGTGTCGAGGTTGATGCGCACGTCCTTGAACAGGCCCGTCGCAAACAGCGCGCGCAGCGCGGCGGCGCCCTTCTCGTCGTTGTAGGTGTCACCGATGCGGAACGGCAGCGCCGCGAAGACGGTGCCCGGGTCGGTGCGTTGCAGGCCCTCGACGCGGATGTCCTTGAGGACGAAGGGCTCGGCGGCCCAGGCGGAACCGGCATTCAACGCGGTGGCCAGCACCGCCAGTTGGATCACGTGGGGGCGCAGAGCGTCGGGCAGGAGTCGGGACATGCGGAAGCTTCAGTGCAGACCCAGCGTACGGGTCAGATCGTTGAAAAGGGCCAGGCTCATCATCAGCAGCACGACGGCGATACCTGCGCGTTGCAGCTGCTTGTGCCACCGCTCAGAGACAGGGCGGCCGCTCAAACCCTCAAAAAGATAATACATCAGGTGTCCGCCATCGAGCATCGGCAGCGGCAGCAGGTTCAGGACACCCAGGCTCACGCTGACCGCCGCGAGGAAGCTCAGGAACGCAGCCAGGCCGAGGCTCGCAGACTGGTCCGCGGCCTTGGCGATGGTCAGCGGTCCGCTCAGGTTCTTTACCGAAGCTTCACCGATCAGCATGCGGCCCAGGGTCTTGAGCGTCAGCGCGCTCAGGTCCCAGGTGCGGGTCAGGCCTTGCCTGATCGAATCGACCGGGCCGTAATGCACCGTCACCATCGCCGGCCTGGTCGCGAAACCCGCGCCGATGCGCGCGACGCGCTGCTCGCCAGTCCCTTCGATCGAGGGCGTGACCTCACGCTCGAGGACCTCGCCATCGCGCCGCAATTCGATGCGCAGGGTCTCGGCCTTGCCATCGACCTGCGCGCGGCGCACGCGCTGCACGAACCAGGCGAAGTCCGGCACCGCCTCGCCGTTGACGCGCAGCAGCCGGTCGCCCGGATGCAGACCGGCGCTCTGGGCCGGACTGCCATCGGTGACCTCGCCGAGCACCGGCTCGAAGAACACACCGCCCAGCCCGATGGCCTGCGCCGTGCGTTCGTCGAAGTCGCGGCTCGGCAGTTGGTCCGTGTCCAGGCGGAGCGTGCGCGCGCCATGACCGGCAATGCCGGCGACGCTGAGCAGCAGCGGCCGCTTGTCCGCGACCGCCCGTGCCAGTTGCCAGCCGAAGTCCGGCATCGAGCGCACGTCCTCCCACTCCTGGCCGTCGGCGGACCAGGCCTGGATCCAGTCGCCAGCGCGCAGGCCGGCGCGTTCGGCCAGGCCGCCCGCCACCGGCGAGCCGATCACCGCCTTGGGCTCCTCGCGGCCGATCCACCCGACCGCCGCGAACAGCAGCACCGCCAGGATCAGGTTGGCCGCCGGCCCGGCAGCGACGATGGCCGCGCGCTGCCACAGCGTCTTGCGGTTGAAGGCCTGGGAGAGCTGGTCCGGCGGGACCGGGCCGTCACTCTCGTCGAGCATGCGGACGTAGCCGCCCAGCGGGATGGCGCTGAGCGTGAACTCGGTGTCCTCGGGCGACTTGCGCCGGCGCAGCAGCACCCGGCCGAAGCCGACCGAGAAGCGCAGCACCTTGACGCCGCAGGCGCGGGCGACACGGTAGTGGCCCCACTCGTGGATCACGATGAGGATGCCCAGCGTGACGAGGAAATAGAGGACTTGGGAGAGCATCGCGGACGTCCTGGATCGTGGGCTGGCGCGGGGTGACGGAAGGCCGGAGGGTCAGGCCGTCGCGGCCAGCGCCGCGATCCGCTGTCTGGCCTGCCGGCGGGCTCTGGCGTCGAGCGCCAGCAGACCCTCGATGCTGTCGACCTCGCCGGCCTCAGGCATCACGCTGTCGAGCGCATCGCGGTTGACACGGCAGATGTGATCGAAGCGCAGTTGGCCGTCGAGGAAGGCGGCGACCGCCTCTTCGTTGGCCGCGTTCAGCACGGCGGTGCTGCCCTCGGCCGCGCGCAGCGCCTGCCACGACAGATGCAGACCGGGGAAGCGCCGCTCGTCGGCCTCCTCGAACGCGAGGTTCGGCGCCTTCAGCAGATCGAGCATGCCGGCGCCCGACTCGATGCGCTCCGGGAAGGACAGCGCGTAGGCGATCGGCACGCGCATGTCGGGCGTGCCCAACTGCGCCAGCACCGAGTGATCGCGGCACACGACCATCGAGTGCACGATGCTCTGCGGATGGATCAGGACCTTGATCTGCTCCGGCTTGAGATTGAAGAGCCAGCGCGCCTCGATGACCTCAAGCGCCTTGTTCATCATCGTCGCCGAGTCGACCGAGATCTTGCGCCCCATCACCCAGTTGGGATGCGCGCAGGCCTGATCGGGCGTGACGCTGGCGAGAGTGGCCGGATCGCGCTGGCGGAACGGACCGCCCGAGGCGGTCAGCACGATGTGATCGATGCGCTCGGCCCAGGTGGCGCGGTCTTCGGGCAGGCACTGGAAGATCGCCGAATGCTCGGAGTCCACCGGCAGCAGCGTGGCGCCGCCCTGCTCCACCGCGCGCATGAACAGCGCGCCGCCCAGCACGATCGCTTCCTTGTTGGCCAGCAGCAGACGCTTGCCCGCGCGTGCCGCGGCCATCGCGGGCGCCAGGCCGGCCGCGCCGACGATGGCGGCCATCACCGCATCCACGTCGGGATGCGCAGCGATCTCGCTCAGCGAAGCCATGCCGTCGAGCACTTCGGTGCGCGAACCCGCTTCGCGCAGCCGGGCGCGCAGTTGCGCCGCCAGCGCCGCATCGGGCAGCACCGCGAAACGCGGCGCGTGCCGAACGCATTGCGCGGCCAGGTCGTCGACGCGGCTCATCGCCGAGAGCGCGAAGACGCGATAGCGGTCCGGATGACGGGCGATGACGTCGAGGGTGCTGGTGCCGATCGAGCCGGTAGAACCCAGCACGCAGACCTGCTGCGGGCGGTGGTGGAGGGAGCTCATCGGAAAGGTCCGGAAGGTCAGAGGGAAGTCAGCGCGAGCGCCAGCGGCAGCACCGGCAGCAGCGCGTCGACACGATCGAGCACGCCGCCATGGCCGGGCAGCAGCTGGCTGCTGTCCTTGGCGCCGGCGGCGCGCTTGACCAGCGATTCGAAGAGGTCGCCGACGACGCTCATCGCCGACAGGAAGACCACCGCCAGCACCGAGACGACGCCGATGCGCCGCACCAGCACGCTGTACAGCGAGGCCGAATCCACCGGCACGCGCACGTCGATGACATGCACCCAGACCACGCCCAGCACGATCACGCCGACAAGGCCGCCGATCGCGCCTTCCCAGCTCTTGCCCGGGCTGATGGCCGGCGCCAGCTTGCGTCTGCCGAAGGCCTTGCCGGCGAAGTAGGCGGCGATGTCGGCCATCCAGACCAGGCACATCGCCGACAACAGGAAGTTGATGCCGCGCGCCCGCGCGGCGATCAGCGCCAGCCAGGCGGCCCACAGCAGCACCGCGCCCAGCGCCAGCCGTAGCGCCGGAGAGATCTTCGGCCAACCCGCGACGCCGGCCGCGAGCGCGCGCACGCCGCCCAGCACCCAGAGACCGCCGGCCAGCCACCAGCACCACGCCGGCACGCTGAAGCCAACGAGATAGAAAGTGCACGCGCAGAGCGCCGCGAGCGCCGCGCCGAAGCCGATCGCCGCGGCACCCGGCCGGCCGTTCAGCCGCGACCATTCCCACCCCGCCGCAGCGATCATCACCAGCGTCAGCAGCGCGAACCACATCGGGTTCGACGCGAACAGCGCCGGCAGCAGGATCGCCAGCAGCACGAGGGCCGTGATCACGCGCTGAATCAGCATCTCAAGCCTCCTGGGCGACGCCCGGTACGTTCACGCCACCGAAGCGGCGGTCGCGCGCCCGGAACGCGGCGATGGCCTCGTCCAGTTGCGCCTCGCCGAACTCGGGCCACAGGCAGTCCGAGAAGACGAACTCCGTGTACGCGGTCTGCCAGAGCATGAAATTGCTGATGCGCAGCTCGCCGCCCGTGCGGATGAAGAGGTCAGGATCCGGCGCATAGCTCATCGCCATGAACTCGGACAGCTTGGCCTCGGTCAGTTCCGCAGCGGGCACGCCCGCCTCGATCGCCTTGCGGCAGGCCTGGACGATGTCCCAGCGGCCGCCGTAGTTGAACGCGACGTTCAGCGTCAGCTTGCTGTTGTGAGCGGTGGAATTCTCGGCCTCGGCCCAGGCGGCGCGGAGCTTGTCCGACACCGCCTCGCGGTCGCCGACGATGCGGATGCGCACGCCCATCGCGCCCATGCGCGCCAGGTAGCGCGACACCGCCGCCAGCACCAGGCCCATCAGCCCGGACACCTCGTCGCTGGGCCGCTTCCAGTTCTCGCTGGAGAAGGCGAAGACCGTCAGATACTCGATCTCGCGATCGATGCAGGCCTGCACCACTCGCACCAGGGCGTCCACGCCCTGCTTGTGACCGAAGAAGCGCGGAAGGAAACGCTTCTTCGCCCATCGACCGTTGCCATCCATGACGATGGCCACATGGCGGGGCACTCCCGCCTTGCTGTCGGCGCTCACAGGGATGCGACGCTCAGACGGCCATGATCTCGGCTTCCTTGGCCGAGAGCAGCTTGTCGATCTCGGCGACGACCTTGTCGGTCAGCTTCTGGACCTCGTCCTGGCTGCGGCGCTCGTCGTCCTCGGTGATGGCCTTGTCCTTGGCCAGCTTCTTCGCCTGTTCGTTGGCATCGCGGCGCAGGTTGCGCACGGCCACCTTGGCGTCCTCGGCAGCGCCCTTGGCGACCTTGACCAGGTCGCGGCGGCGCTCTTCCGACAGCGGCGGCATCGGCACACGGATCAGGTCGCCCTGCGACGAGGGGTTCAGGCCCAGATCCGATTCGCGGATGGCCTTCTCGATCTTCTGGCCCATGCCCTTCTCCCAGGGCTGCACGCTGACCGTGCGGGCATCCAGCAGCGACACGTTGGCCACCTGCGAGATCGGCACCATCGAGCCGTAGTAGTCCACGTGCACCTGGTCCAGCAGGCCCGGGTGGGCGCGGCCGGTGCGGATCTTCTGCAGTTCGTTCTTGAAGGCCTCGATGGACTTGACCATCTTGGCTTCCACGTTCTTCTTGATGTCGGCAGTGCTCATGTTCTTTTCCTCGATCAATGGGTCGGCGCCGTCTTCAACGCGCGAGCCCGATCAGACGTGCACCAGGGTGCCTTCGTCCTCGCCCATGACGACGCGCTTGAGCGCGCCCGGCTTGAAAATCGAGAACACCTTGATGGGGAGCTTCTGGTCGCGGCACAGCGCGAAGGCCGTCGCGTCCAGGACTTGCAGGTTCTTGCTGATGGCCTCGTCGAAGCTGATGCGCGCGTAGCGCGTCGCCGTCGGGTCCTTCTTCGGGTCGGCGGTGTAGACGCCGTCGACCTTGGTCGCCTTGAGCATGATCTCGGCGCCGACTTCCGCGCCGCGCAACGCGGCGGCGGTGTCGGTCGTGAAGAAGGGATTGCCGGTGCCGGCGGCGAAGACGACGACCTTGCCTTCTTCCAGATACTGCAGCGCCTTGGGGCGCACGTAGGGCTCGACGACCTGCTCGATCGCGATCGCCGACATGACGCGGGCGGTCATGCCTTCCTGGCGCATCGTGTCGGCCAGGGCCAGCGAGTTCATCACCGTCGCCAGCATGCCCATGTAGTCGGCCGTCGCGCGGTCCATGCCGACGGAGCCGCCCGCCACGCCGCGGAAGATGTTGCCGCCGCCGATGACGACCGCGACCTCGACGCCGAGCTGCGTCACTTCCTGGATCTCCTGGACCATGCGAACGATCGTCGCGCGGTTGATGCCGTAGGAGTCGTCGCCCATCAGGGCTTCGCCGGAAAGCTTGAGCAGGATGCGTTTGTGGGCGGGCATTGTTACCTCGTCAATACAGCCGATAGAGAGAGTGTCTGACCTGCGCCTGCGAGCGCAAGCGCACAAGTGTAAAGGGCGCCAGAGGCGCCCTTTTTGAGTCGCGAGCCTTACTGCTGCTTGCTCGCGGCGGCCACCTGGGCAGCCACTTCGGCAGCGAAGTCGTCGACCTTCTTCTCGATGCCTTCGCCCACCACGTACAGGGTGAACGACTTCACCGTCGTGGCCTTGTCCTTGAGCATGCCGGCGACGGTCTGCTTGCCGTCGGCGGCCTTCACGAAGACCTGGTCCAGCAGCGAGACTTCCTTCAGGAACTTCTGCACCGAGCCCTCGACCATCTTGGCGACGATCTCGGCCGGCTTGCCGGATTCGGCGGCCTTCTCGGTGGCGATCTTGCGTTCCTTCTCGACCAGCTCGGCCGGGACTTCGGCGGAGGACAGCGCGGCCGGCTTCATCGCGGCGACGTGCATGGCGACGTCCTTGGCGGCGACTTCGTCACCCTCGAACTCGACCATCACACCGATGCGGGTGCCATGCAGGTAGGAGGCCAGCTTGGCGCCTTCATAGCGCTTGAAGCGGCGGATCGTCATGTTCTCGCCGATCTTGCCGATCAGGCCCTTGCGCACGTCCTCGACCGTCGGGCCGAAGCCTTCCTGCGACAGCGGCAGGGCGGACAGGGCGGCGATGTCGGCGGGGTTCGACTCGGCGATCATGCCGGCCAGCGCGTTCACGAAAGCCAGGAAGGCATCGTTCTTGGAGACGAAGTCGGTTTCGCAGTTGACTTCGACCAGCGCGCCGGCGTTGCCCTTCACGGCCGCGGCGACGATGCCTTCGGCGGTGATGCGCGAAGCGGCCTTGCCGGCCTTGTTGCCCAGCTTGACGCGCAGGATCTCTTCAGCGCGGACCAGGTCGCCCTCGGCTTCGGTCAGCGCCTTCTTGCACTCCATCATGGGAGCGTCGGTGCGGGCGCGCAGCTCGGCGACCATGCTTGCGGTAATTGCTGCCATTTCAATCTCCGTGTGTCGCGGCGCCGGAACGACCCGGCACCGCTGAAATTTGAATCTGATTGGACGAAGGGGGCTGAATCAGCCCCCTTGTCGTCACCCGTGGCGGGCCAGGGCCTGGATCAGGCGCCTTCGTTCACTTCCACGAACTCGTCGCCTTCGGCGGCGACGGCGGCCACGACGTCATTGGACGCGTTGGCGCGGCCTTCCAGGACCGCGTCGGCGACGGCCTTGGCGTACAGCGCCACGGCCTTGGCCGAGTCGTCGTTGCCGGGGATCACGTAATCGATGCCTTCGGGGCTGTGGTTGGTGTCGACCACGCCGATGACCGGAATGCCCAGCTTCTTGGCTTCGGCGACGGCGATCTTGTGGTAGCCCACGTCGATCACGAACAGGGCATCAGGCAGCGCGGCCATGTCCTGGATGCCGCCGATGTTCTTTTCCAGCTTGGCGATATCGCGCTGGAACATCAGGGCTTCCTTCTTGATCGACGGCTGGGTGCCCGCGTCGACCTGGGTCTGCATGTCCTTGAGCTTCTTCAGCGAGGTCTTGACCGTCTTGAAGTTGGTCAGCGTGCCGCCCAGCCAGCGCTGGTTGACGCTCGGGACGCCGGCGCGCTCGGCTTCGGCGGCGACGATGTCGCGGGCCTGGCGCTTGGTGCCGACCATCAGGATCGTGCCGCGCTTGGAGGCGAGCTGGCGCACGAACTTCAGGGCTTCCTCGAACGCCGGCAGCGTCTTCTCGAGGTTGATGATGTGGATCTTGTTCCGATGGCCGTAGATATACGGGGCCATCTTGGGATTCCAGAAGCGGGTTTGGTGACCGAAATGGACGCCGGCTTCCAGCATCTCACGCATCGTGACGGACATAAGTACTCCGAAGGTTGGTTCTAGAATCCGGCACGAATTGCGACGTCTGCTTGTACGTTGCAACACCTTGATTCGCCGGATCCGCGAATTTGCGAGGTGCGACGGGCTCAAAGCCACTGCCTGCACACCGCGTTCCCACCAGACTCCAGCCCCCTTGGCTGGCGTATCCGGCAAAAACCCGACGAGTATAACCCGTTTCTGCATGTCGATCGACCTGACTGAGGCACTGGCCGCTCTGCGCGATGGCCGGACCGATGCGCGCGCGCTGCTGGAGGAGAGCCTCGCGCGAGCCGCGTCACCGGCTTGCGGGCAGGTATTCCTGCGCCGCTTCGACGCCCAGGCGCGCGCCGCCGCCCAGGCTTGCGATGACGCCGCCCTCCACGGGCTGGGCCGCCCGGCGCTGGGCGGTCTGGCCGTCTCGGTGAAGGACCTGTTCGACGTCGCCGGTTATCCGGCGACGGCGGCCTCCGCCGCGATGAGCGACGCGCCCGCCGCCACGCGGGACGCTCCAGCGGTCGCCCGGCTGCGGGCCGCGGGCGCCGCGCTGATCGGCCATACCAACCTGAGCGAATTCGCGTTCTCCGGCGTCGGCACCAATCCGCATCACGGAACGCCCCGCAATCCGGTGACACACGCCGTCGACGGGCTCGACCGCGTCCCCGGCGGCTCGACCTCGGGCGGCGCCGTCAGCGTGGCCACCGGTGCCGCCTGGGCGGCGCTCGGCTCCGACACTGGCGGTTCGCTGCGCATCCCGGCCGCGCTCCAGGGACTGGTCGGCTTCAAGGGCACCGCGCGGCTCGTGCCGCTCGAGGGCTGCGTGCCGCTGTCGCCCTCGCTGGACACCGCCGGTGTGATCACGCGCTCGGTGCGCGACGCCGCGTTGCTGCATGGCGTGCTCAGTGGCGCTCGCGCTGACCTCGATGAGCGGCCGCTTTCGGCGTGGCGGCTCGCGGTCACGCCGACCTTCATGCAGGACGAGCTCGAGCCCGCGGTGGCCGCGGCCTTCGAGCGCGCCCTGACGGCGCTGCGCGCCGCCGGCGCCCGGATCGAGGAACGCGCGCTGCCCGCCCTGCCCCGTGTGGCGGAACTGCAAACGCAGGGTGGCATCACCGCAGCCGAGGCTTGGGCGTGGCACCATGCGCGCCTCGCCGAACGAGGCGACCGTTACGACCCGCGCGTCGCTGTGCGCATCCGCCGCGGCGAGGCGATCGCGCCGCCCGCCTACCAGGCGCTGCTGGACGCCCGCCAGCGTTGGATCCACGACATGAACGCCTCGATGCGGGACATCGACGCCTTCCTGAGCCCCACCGTTCCCCTCCAAGCCCCGGAGATCGCCCCCTTGCTGCACAGCGACGACCTCTTCTTTGCCACCAACGCGCGCCTGCTGCGCAACACCGCCGTTGTGAATCTGCTCGACGGCTGCGCGATCTCGATCCCCTGCGAGCACCCCGGCGAGCTGCCCGTCGGCCTGATGCTGTGGGCGCCGGCGCTGCGCGACGGCACGGTGCTGGGCGCCGCCGCCCGCGTGGAAGCCGCGCTGGCGGCGGCATGCCCGGCAGGAGCGCGCTGACATGCGGGTCGCGATCATCGGAGCCGGCCTGGCCGGCGTCACCAGCGCGTACGAACTGGCGCTGCAGGGGCATGAGGTCCACGTCTTCGAACGCGATACCAGCGTCGCCACCGGCGCGAGTTTCGCGCCGCCGGGGCTGATCGCGCCGGGCCTGATGGCCGCGCGGCCGGAGCTGCCGCTGGTCTGGCGCGGCAAGCCGGGACAGATGAGCTGGAAGTTCGCGCACTGGCGCGCCAGCCGCGCGCGCGGCGCTGCGGCGATGCCCGAGGCGCTGCACGCGCTGGCCCTGCGTGGCCAGGCGGTGATGGCCGTGTGGCGGCGCGAACTGAAGATGGAGGTGGAGCGCGAAGCCGGCGTGCTGCTGCTCTGGCGCACCGCCAAGGACTACAAGGCCGCCGCACCGCTGCTGGCGCGGCTGCAGGCGCGCCAGGTGCCGCACCGCGAGCTCGACGCCGACGGCTGCCGTGCCCATGAGCCCGGCCTCAATCCGGAGACGGCCCTGCATGGCGGCATCCTGCTGTCGCAGGACGAGGCAGCCAATGCGCGCCAGTTCAGCCAGGCGCTGAAGCTCGAGGCGCAGCGCCTGGGCGTGCGCTGGAACTTCAACACCGACGTGCTGCGCATCGAGCCCGGCAACCAGCCCGCCGTCCACGTCGCGGCCCGGGAGCCGCTGCGCGTCGATGCCGTGCTCCTCTGCGCCGGCAAGGGCGCGGCGCCGCTGCTTGCGGCACAAGGCCTGAAGCTGCCCTGGGGCACGGTGCACACGCACACGCTCACGGCACCGCTGCGGCAACTCGAGGCCCATCCGGATCTTGGCCCGCGCGCGAGCGTGCTGGACATGAGCCTGGGCGTCAGCCTCACCCGGCTCGGCCAGCGCGTGCGCGTTGGCGGCGCCCATGAGCTCGGCGGGTCCTCGGCCCAGCCCGACGGTCAGTCGATGGGAACCCTCCATCAGGCGGCGCACGACTGGTTCCCCGGCGCGCTGCTCGCGGGCGGCCAGCAACGCTGGAAGGCCTCGCGCCTGATGCTGCCCGACGAGCTCCCGCTGATCGGCGAGTCCGGCCTGCCGGGCGTGTGGCTCAACATCGGCCACGGCGAGCATGGCTGGACCATGGCCGGCGCCGCCGCGCAACTGCTCTCCGCGCGGCTGGCGAAGAAGGATCCGGGCATCGACGCCGCGCTGCTGGAGCCCGGCCGGCTGAAGTGAAGGGGCAAAGGGACGCCGCGCGGGGGCCGGGATAGAGTCGGCGCCATGCTGCCGGTGTTTCCCACTTCCCACGATTGGCCTCTGCATGACGCGCCCTCGAGCCGGCGCGCCGAGGCCGCCGCGCTGTCGATGCACCCGCCGCACACGCTGATCGAGCGCGCGGGACTCGCGGTGGCGCGCCTGGCGCTGGCGATCCAGCCCTTGGGCCGCCATGCGGTCGTCTTCGCGGGCCCAGGCAACAACGGTGGCGACGGACTTGTCGCGGCGCGGCACCTCGCGGCGCTGGGGTGGACCGTTGAGGTCCTCCTCGCCGGGCCGGAACCCAGGACTGGCTCGGACGCCGCGCACGCGCTGGCGGCCGCCCGCCAGGCCGGTCTGGTGCCGCAACGGGAAATCGATCCAGCGCCGCGAAGGACCGACCTCGTCATCGATGCCCTGCTCGGCCTGGGCGCGAGCCGCGCGCCCGCAGGCGAGATCGCCAGCGCCATCCAGGCCATCGATCGCCTGCGGCAGGCGGCCGCGACGATCCTGTCCATCGACGTCCCCAGCGGCCTCGACGTCCGCACCGGTCAGCCACTTGGCGCCGATGCCGTGCGCGCCGATCACACGCTGACCTTCCTGACGCTCAAATCCGGCCTCTTCACCGGCGAGGGACGCGCGCTCGCCGGCCGCCTCTGGTTCGACGACCTCGGCGTTCCGGCCGGCAAGGATGGCGTGGGGCTGCTCTTCGGCGCGTCACGCATCGCCGAGTGGCAACGCACCCACGCACGCGCCGCCACGAGCCACAAGGGGCGCAACGGCGATGTCGTCGTGCTAGGCGGCGCACCATCAATGCGCGGCGCGGCCTGGCTCGCGGCGGGCGCGGCGCTCGCCGCGGGCGCAGGACGCGTCTACGCGGCCCTGCCGGACGACGACGGCCTGCCCTGGCCCGCCCGGCCGGAACTGATGCACTGGGACTTCGCGCGCTGGCAGGCGCCGGCCGCGCACTGGCGCGATGTGGTCGCCGTGTGCGGCTGCGGAGGCGGCACAGCGATCAGCGCTGCGCTGTCGACCGTGTTGCATGGCGCGACACGCGTCGTGCTCGATGCCGACGCGCTCAACCTCATCGCCAGCGACGAGTCCCTGCAAGCCGTCGTCAAACAGCGCGCCGCGCATGGATGGGACACGGTGCTCACGCCGCATCCACTCGAAGCGGCGCGATTGCTGGGTCTGGGCTCGGCCGCGGACGTTCAGGCCGATCGGCTGGACGCCGCGACGCAACTGGCGCTGCGTTTCGAGGCCACCGTGGTGCTCAAGGGATCAGGCAGCGTCGTCATGACGCGCGGCCGGCCGCTGTCGATCAACAGCACCGGCTCGTCCGCCCTGGCCACCGCGGGGAGCGGTGACGTGCTCGCGGGCTGGATCGGCGGCCTGTGGGCGCAATCGCCCGGCATCGCGCCGCACGACCTGGCGTGCGCGGCCGTCGCCTGGCACGGGGCGGCGGCCGAGGACCATCGAGGCCCCCTGCTCGCCGCCAACCTCATCGAGGCCATGGCCAGCCGGCACGCGCCGGCCGCCTGACGCGCTCAGGCGCCGCGCTTGCGCCGCGCCGTCTTCGCCGCGGGCGCGCCGCTGCCCTTCGCCGCGACCGACTTGGCCGAACTGCGCGCCGTGCGCTTGGCCGCCTGCACCGGATGGGTGGTCGCGGTCTTGGTCGCGCGCGCCGACTTGCGGCGCTCGGACTTCAGCACGCGATCCGCCTGCTCGATGCGCTCGAGCGCGTCGACCGCGGTTGGCGGGTCGGGCGGCGGCAGCGGCATCGGCTCCACCGTGGCGGCCGGAGCCGCCGCGGCATCGCGGCGCGCGCGCTGCTGATCGCCACGCTGATCGGCCCGCTTGTCCTGCTTCCTGCCGGAACGATTGCCGTCGCCTTGGCGCTCGCCATGCTTGTCGCGCATCGCGCCGCGCAGCAGGCGATGCTCGTCCTGCTCGCGCACCAGACGGAAATCGATCTTGCGCCCGTCCAGGTCCACGCGGCTCACCTGCACCTGCACGCGCGCGCCGGTGGCGTAGCGGATGCCGGTGCGCTCGCCGCGCAGCTCCTGGCGGACCTCGTCGAAGCGGAAGTACTCGCCACCCAGCTCGGTGATGTGCACCAGGCCCTCGACATACAGCGCATCCAGCTGCACGAACAGCCCGAAGGTCGTCACCGCGCTGACGGTGCCGGCAAATTCCTCGCCGAGGTGGTCGCGCATGAAGCGGCACTTCAGCCAGGCCTCGACGTCACGCGAGGCTTCGTCGGCGCGGCGCTCGTTGGCACTGCAATGGGCGCCGACGATCTCCCAGCGCTCGGCCTCGGTCGTGGCGGTGGCCGGACTCGGCGTCTTCGCCTGAGGCTTGCCGGGACGCTTGGGCAGCGGGTTGGCCGCGTCCATCTTGTGCGCGTCCAGCGCGTACTTCTTCGAGCCCAGCAGCGCCTTGATCACACGGTGCACCAGCAGGTCCGGATAACGCCGGATCGGGCTGGTGAAGTGCGTGTAGGCCTGGTACGCGAGGCCGAAGTGGCCCGAGTTGAACGGCGTGTAGATCGCCTGCTGCATGGAGCGCAGCAGCATCGTGTGGATCTGCTGCGCGTCCGGACGATCCTTGGTCGCTTGCGCGATGGCCTGGTACTCGCCGGGCGTGGGGTCGTCGCTGATGCCCATGCCGATGCCCAGCGCGCGCAGATAAGCCTGCAAGGTGCCGCGCTTCTCGGGCGTCGGCCCCTCGTGGACGCGATACAGCGATGCATGCTTGCCGCCAGCAATGAAGTCCGCCGCGCAGACATTGGCGGCGAGCATCGCTTCCTCGATCAGGCGGTGTGCCTCGTTGCGGGTGCGCGGAACGATCTTCTCGATGCGGCCGTTGTCGTCGCAGACGATCTGGGTCTCGGTGGTCTCGAAGTCGACCGCGCCGCGCTTGGCGCGCTGCGACAGCAGCGCGCGGTAGACCTCATGCAGATGCAGCAGGTGCGGCACCAGCGCCTTGCGCTTGTGCGCCTCCGGTCCATGGGTGTTGCCCAGGATCGCGGCGACCTCCGTGTAGGTGAAGCGCGCATGCGAGTTGATCACCGCCGGATAGAACTGGTAGGCGTGCAGCTCGCCGGCCTCGGTGATCAGCATGTCGCAGACCATCGACAGCCGGTCCTGCTCCGGGTTCAGCGAGCACAGTCCGTTCGACAGCTTCTCCGGCAGCATCGGGATCACGCGGCGCGGGAAGTAGACCGAGGTCGCGCGCTCGTAGGCATCGCGATCGAGCGGCTCGCCCGGCTTCACGTAATGGCTGACGTCGGCGATCGCGACCAGCAGGCGCCAGCCCGCGAAGGCGGTCTTGCCGCGGCCCTGCTTGTGCGGCGCGCAGTAGACGGCATCGTCGAAGTCGCGCGCGTCCTCGCCGTCGATGGTCACCAGCGCCACGTCGCGCAGATCGACGCGGTGCTTCATGTCGACGGCGCGCACCCTGTCCGGCAGCTTGGCGGCCTGCGCCAGGGTGTCCGCGGAGAACGCGTGCGGGACCTCGTACTTGCGCACGGCGATCTCGATCTCCATGCCGGGGTCGTCGATCTCGCCCAGCACCTCGGTCACGCGGCCCACCGGCTGCGAGTACAGCGATGGCGGCTCGGTGAGCTCGACCGCGACGATCTGCCCGGCGGTCGCGTTGGCGATCGCGTTCTTCGGGATCAGGATGTCCTGGCCGTAACGCTTGTCCTCGGGCGCGACCAGCCAGATGCCGGACTCCAGCAACAGGCGGCCGATGATCGGCTTCTTGCGCCGGTCGAGGATCTCCAGCACGCGGCCTTCGGGACGGTTGCGCTTGTCGTAGCGCACCACGCGCACGCGCAGGCGATCGCCGTGCATCACGGCGTGCATCTCCTGCGAGGACAGATAGATATCCGGCTGGCCGTCGTCAGGCATCAGGAATCCGTGCCCGTCGCGGTGGCCCTGCACCGTGCCTTCAACCTCCCCCATCAGCTGATGGCTCGGGGGGCTTGCGTTCTTGAAGTTTTTGATAGTAGAATCCTTGTCTTTCCTGAAACGCAGAAGCGATTTGGCGTTTCGAAGAAACTGAAGGCTCAAGAATACTTCAAAGTAGCTTGATCCGAGTTTTTCGAGAAGCTGGCTTCTGACCTTGCCCAGGTGGCGGAATTGGTAGACGCACTAGTTTCAGGTACTAGCGGGTAACTCCGTGGAGGTTCGAGTCCTCTCCTGGGCACCAAATCTGAAAAGCCGGCCACGAGCCGGCTTTTCTCATTCTTCCGCCCAGGAAGTGATGCCCAGTGGGCATCACGGGAGGACTCGAATGGTTTGGACCGTTGGTCCAAACCGGGGTCGCGCGAAGCGTGACCGAGTCCTCTCCGCGGCGGCAGCGAGCGCGGCGCACTCCCGGCACCCCCAAACAAAAAGGGCTGACATCGTCAGCCCTTCGTTCATCAGATCGCGAATTTCTTCGCCAGCGCTTCCGGGCGCAGCGAATCATAGTCCTCGAACGGCTGGTGGATCCAGGGGCTGGTTTCCAGCATCTCGACGTAATAGTCCGGGGTGTATTCCGAGACACTCTTCGTCCAGATCACCGCCGAGCGCAGTTCTCTGATCGCCGGCATTCCGCGCAGCCGCTCCACCACGGCCTTCAGCGTCACGCCCGAATCCGCCAGGTCATCCACCAGCAGCACGCGGCCGGCCAGTTCGCCTTTGGGCATGGTGATGTACTTGGCGATATCCAGACGGCCCTGAATCGTGCCAGCCTCGGCGCGATACGAGCTGGTCGACATGATGCCCAGCGGCTTGTCGAACACCCGCGACAGCACATCCCCTGGACGCATGCCACCACGCGCCAGGCACAGGATCTGATCGAACTCCCAGCCGGAGGCATGCACCTTCAGCGCCAGGCGTTCAATCAACAGGTGGTATTCATCCCAGGACACGTACAGATGTTTGCCGTCGTCGGTCAGCATGGGGGAGGCTCCTCAGCGAAGAATGGGGTCAGGTCTGGATAAGACGAAAATCAACAGGGTCCGAGCGATCGCTCAGGCCTGGAACGGGTGCTGCAGCAGGATGGTGTGCTCACGGTCGGGACCGGTCGACACCATCGCGATCGGTGCGCCAATCACTTCCTCGACGCGCTTCAGGTAGGCGCGCGCGTTGGCCGGCAGTTGCTCCCATCGGGTGATGCCGAAGGTCGATTCGGTCCAGCCCGGGAAGACTTCGTAGATGGGCTTGCATGCGACGATCTCGTCGGCATCCAGCGGCAGGATGTCGATCTGCCGGCCGTCGAGCTCGTAGCCCACGCACATGTTGATCTCGGGCAGGCCGTCGAGCACGTCCAGCTTGGTCAGGCACAGGCCGGTGATGCCGTTGATGATGATCGAGCGCTTCAGCGCGGCCGCGTCGATCCAGCCGCAGCGGCGCGCGCGGCCGGTGACGGTGCCGCGCTCCTGACCGACCGTCGACAGGTGGTGTCCCACCGTGCCGGGCGTTTCCCAATCGAGTTCGGTCGGGAACGGGCCCGAGCCGACGCGGGTCGCATAGGCCTTCGTGATGCCCAGCATGTAATGCAGCATCTGCGGACCGACGCCAGCGCCCGCGGCCGCGTTGCCGGCGACGCAGTTGCTCGAGGTGACATACGGATAGGTGCCGTGGTCGATGTCCAGCAGCGTGCCCTGCGCGCCTTCGAACAGGATGTTGTCGCCCCGCAAATGCGCCTTGTGCAGCATGTAGCCGACGTCGGCCATCATCGGCCTGATCTGGCCGGCCAGTGCCATCGCGTGATCGAAGACCGGCTGGAACTCCAGTGCCTTCGAATTCAGATAGCCCGACAGCGCCACGTTGTGCAGCTCGATCAGTTCCTTCAGCTTCTTGGCGAAGCGCTCGGGATGCTTCAAGTCCTGAACGCGCAGCGCGCGGCGGGCGACCTTGTCCTCATAGGCGGGGCCGATGCCCTTGCCGGTCGTGCCGATCTTGCCGCTGCCGCTGCTTTCGCGCAGCGCCTCGCGGGCGCGGTCGACCTCGACGTGGAACGGCAGGATCAGCGGGCAGGACTCGCTGATGTACAGGCGCGAACGCACCTCGACGCCCGCCTTCTCCAGGCGCTCGATCTCCGACAGCAGGTGGGTCGGATCCAGCACCACGCCATTGCCGATGTAGCAGGCGACGCCATCGCGCATGATGCCCGAAGGGATCAGCTGCAGCGCCGTCTTCACGCCCTTGATGACCAGCGTGTGGCCGGCGTTGTGACCGCCCTGGAAGCGCACCACGCCCTGGGCGTGGTCCGTCAGCCAGTCGACCACCTTGCCCTTGCCCTCGTCACCCCACTGGGTGCCGACGACCACCACGTTGCGGCCGCGCGCGATCTCACTGCTTTGCATGACGTTCTTCCGATGAATTGAGGTTGAGGGGGTGGAGGGGCGGATCGCGTCGCTCAGAGCGATCGCAGCACCCATTGACCGCCGGCCTGAACCAGCTCGCGGTCGCATTCGAACTCGTCGTTCTCTTGTTCGTGGCCTGGCAGCACGCAGACCACGGTCTCGCCCTGCTCGCGCAGGCGGCGGACCGCCGCGCGCAGGTCGGGCGCCTCGCCCCAGGGGGCGCGCACCGCGGCCCGCAGCGAGGTGGCGGGGATCAGCCCCACCAGCGTCTTCAGATCCAGGCTGAAGCCGACCGCCGGACGCCGGCGGCCGAAGACCGCGCCGACCTCGTCGTAGCGGCCACCGCGCAGGACCGCATCGCTGCCGCCCTCCGCGTACAAGGCGAAACGGACACCGCTGTAATAGCCGAAGCCCGGCAGGTCCGCGAGGTCCACGCCGATGCGCACGTCGGGATACGCGGCGCGCAGGTGGTGGATCAGCCAGTCCAGATCGTCCAGCGCGGCCGTGACCAGCGCATTGGCGGGCAGCGCTCGGCGCGCGTCGGCCAGCACCTCGGTGCCGCCATACAGACGCAGCAGCGTCTGCAGCGCGGCAACCACGTCGTCCGGGAGTTCGTCGGAGAAAGCGGCCACGCCCGCCGCGTCCTTGGCGGCCATCGCGGCCACCAGCGTGCTCAGGCGGTCTTCGCTCAGCGAGTGATCGCCGAGAACGCCGCGCACCAGGCGCGCGTCGCCCAGGTCCAGCACGAGCCGTCTCAACCCGGCACGCTGCATCGCGTCGATCGCGAGCTCCTGCGCTTCGAGGTCGGCCTCCAGACCGGCATGGCCGTAGATCTCGACGCCGAACTGCAAGGGTTCGCGCGTCGCCGTCAGGCCTTCAGCCCGGGTATGCAGCACGGGGCCGCAGTAGCACAGGCGCGTCACGCCGGCGCGGTTCAGGAGGTGAGCGTCGATGCGGGCCACTTGCGGCGTGGTGTCCGCGCGCAGGCCCAGGCTGCGACCGGAGAGCTGGTCGACGAGCTTGAAGGTCTTGAGGTCCAGCGCCTGACCGGTGCCGGAAAGCAGCGAGTCGAGATGCTCCAGCATTGGGGGCATCACCAGCTCGCAACCGTAGGTCCGCGCCATGTCCAGCAATTCGCGCCGCAGTTCTTCGATGCGGCGAGCCTGGGAGGGCAGGACGTCAGCAATGTGCTCGGGCAGCAGCCAAGCAGAGGCCATGGACGTTCAGGGAGGGGTTAAAAACGGCATTGTACCGGGGTCGCGGCGAACCACGGCGGCCGAGCCCCCGACGCGCGGGTCCGGCGCGGATTCGTCAACGGTTCACCGAGGCTTCGCGACAGCCGCCGCGATGCCTCCCGCAGGGCCCCGCTCCTCGGAACCGCCGCTCAGAGCAGCAACAGCAGCAAGCCGCCGCACAGCACGCTGGCCAGCCCGAGGAAACGCAGTTGACCGTCGTTCATCGCCAACAGTTTGGCGAACAGCTGGCGCCATGCGCCGGGATTCAGGAAGGGCATCAGCCCTTCCATGATCAGCAGCAGCGCCAGCGCCGCCAGCCACTTGTCGCCGCTCATGATGAGCACGCCCTCCCCGGTTGCCACCTCACGGCGCAATGGCGCAACGACCGCGCGGCGCCCGGTCCGAAGACCGGTGCGCCGCAGCGGCGATCACTTCTTCGGCGCGGCGGCCGGGGCGCCTGGGCCCCCGTTGCGCATCGTGCTGAAGAACTGGCTCGATGGATCGAGCACCATCACATCGCTCTTGTTCTGGAACGAGCGTTGATACGCGTCCAGCGAACGGAAGAACTGCGCGAACTGCGGGTCGCGGCCAAACGCGTCGGCATACAGCGCCGAGGCCTTGGCGTCGCCCTCGCCCATGATCTTCTGCGCGTCGCGATACGCCTCGGCGGTGATGATCACCAGTTGCTTGTCGGCATCGGCCTTGATCTTCTCGCCCTCGGCGGCACCGGTGGAGCGCAGCTCGTTGGCCACGCGCGCCCGTTCCGACTTCATCCGGTTGTAGACCGACTCGGTGATGCTGGCCGAGAAGTCCACGCGCTTGACCCGCACGTCGACGATCTCGATGCCGAACTGCTTGGCCTCTTCCTCCAGGCGCTTGCGCACGTCGAGCATGACCTTCTCGCGTTCAGTCGCGAGCACCGCGCGCACGGTGCGCTTGGTCACTTCCTCGTTCAGCGCGGCCTGCACGATCGGGCTCAGGCGCGACTCCAGGTTGCGCATGCTGGGACCGCTGTTGCGGATGAACTGGCGCGAGTCGACGATGCGCCACTTCACCAGCCAGTCGATGACGATGCTCTTCTTCTCGGCGGTGAAGATCGCGCGCGGATCGGCGCTGTCCAGCGTCTGCACGCGGCGGTCCAGGAAGACCACGTTCTGCAGCGGGGGCGGAAGCTTGAACTTGAGGCCGGGCTCGGTGATCACTTCCTTGATCTCGCCCAGCGAGTAGACGACCGCGAACTGGCGCTGGTCGACGACGAACAGCGTCGAGCTGGCGATCATGAACAGGATCAGCAGGCCGACGACGACGGAGACGATGCGATTCATTGTTGTGGGCTCCTGTCGATCAGCGGCCGTCGCGATCGCGGCTGCGCATGCTGTCGCGCGAGCGTGGATCGGTGCTCAGCGGGCTGGCGCCGGCGGTGGCCGGATCGGTCGGGATGACGGGCGTCGGGGCCGTCGTGGTGACCGTGCCCTGGCCGGACTGGGACTGCTGCACGAGCTTGTCCAGCGGCAGGTACAGCAGGTTGGAGCCGCTGCGCGAGTCCACCATCACCTTGGTCACGCGCGAATAGACCTGCTGCATCGTGTCGATGTAGAGACGGTCGCGCGTCACGGCGGGCGCCTTCTGGTACTCGGCCAGCACGGACTTGAAGCGCTGGGCATCGCCCTCGGCGAACGAGACGACGCGGGCGCGGTAGGCCTCGGCGTCCTCGCGCAGGCGGGCCGCCTGGCCCTGCGCGCGCGGGATCACGTTGTTGGCGTAGGCCTCGCCCTCGTTCTTCAGGCGCTCGCGGTCGGCGGTCGCACGGACGGCGTCGTCGAACGCGGCCTGCACCTGCTCGGGCGGCTGCACGCTGCTGACGTTCACGTTGACGATCTGGATGCCGGTCTTCAGCCGGTCGAGCTGCGCCTGGATGGACTTGGCCAGGTCGGTGGCGATCGCGTCGCGCTGCTCGTACAGCACCGAGTCCATGTTGCTGCGGCCGACGATCTCGCGCACCGCCGACTCGGAGGCCTGCGTCACGGCGTCATCGGTGTTGACGTTCTCGAACAGGTAGTCGCGCGAGTCCTTCAGCCGGTATTGCACGGTGAAGCGGATGTCGATGATGTTCTCGTCCTGCGTCAGCATCGACGAGTCGCGCAGGCCCGAGGCCTGGCCCACCGAATTGCGGCCGACGTCGACGGTCTGCAGCTGCGTGAACGACACGACCTCGTGCGCCTGGAACGGATACGGGAGGCGGTACTGGATGCCAGCGTCCACGGTGCGGCTGTACTTGCCGAACGAGGTGATCACGCCCTGCTGGCCTTCCTGCACGATGAACACGCCACTGGCCAGCCAGCCCAGCGCGACGACGCCGATCACCAGACCGACGCCGATGCCAGCGCCCTTCATGTCGGGCTGCAGGTTGCCGCCGCCATTGCCCGACGGGCCGCCGCCCTCATTGCCGCCGCGGCCACCGAACAGGCGAGACAGCTTGCGGTTGAAGTCGCGCCAGAGTTCGTCCAGATCCGGCGGGCCTTCGTTGCGGCCATTGCTCATCCAGAGCCCCAGCCGGCGGCGCAGGCCACCGGTTCCACCCTGCGGGCCACGTCCGCCGGCTGCGGCGGACAGGCGATCGTCTTGATTCATACGCATCCTGATGAGGAAGTCTTGTTGCAAGTATCGGGCATTGATGAGCGATCTCAGCCTGTGCGTCCCTGCGGATGATCCTGCGGGTCTGGCGGATCTTGGGGCAGGTCTTGCGGGTTCAAGTCAGCATCGCCGCCGCCCTCCCGCGCCTGCGCCAGATCGGTGTCCAGGCCCGCGTACTCGGGCACCGGCTCGGCCTGCATCAGCGACGCGATCATCGCGCGCAGCTCGTCGAGCCCCTCGCCGTGCACCGCGCTGACGAAGAGGCGAGGCAGCCGCTGGCCGCCATGCTCGCCGCCGATGCGCGTGAGCCAGTCCTGCAGCTGGCGCGGGCGCTGGGTCTCCTCGAGCAGGTCGAGCTTGTTGTAGACGAGCACCTGCGGGATGTGCTGCGCGCCAATCTCGGCGAGCACCCGCTCGACCTCCTCCATCTGCTCGGTCAGCACCGGGCTGGCGGCGTCAACGACATGCAGCAGCAGGTCGGCGTCGGCCGCTTCCTGCAGCGTCGCCTTGAAGGCCTCGACCAGCTTGTGCGGCAGGTCGCGGATGAAGCCGACGGTGTCCGACAGCGACACGCTGGTGCCGGCCTCCTCGAGGTAGAGCGAGCGGGTCGTCGTGTCCAGCGTCGCGAACAGCTGGTTGGCCGCGTAGGCGCGCGCCTTGGTCAGCGCATTGAAGAGCGTGCTCTTGCCGGCGTTCGTGTAGCCGACCAGCGAGACGCGGAACACGCCGTTGCGGGCTCGTGCGCGGCGCTGGGTGGCGCGCTGCTTCTGGACCTTCTTCAGGCGTTCCTTGATCGACTTGATGCGGTCGTCGATCATCCGGCGGTCGAGCTCGATCTGGCGCTCGCCGGGGCCGCCGCGCATGCCGATGCCGCCGCTCTGACGCTCCAGGTGGCTCCAGCGCCGCACCAGGCGCGTGGCCAGGTACTGCAGCCGCGCGAGCTCCACCTGCAGCTTGCCCTCGAAGCTCTGCGCGCGGGCCGCGAAGATCTCCAGGATCAGCGCGGTGCGGTCGGCCACGGGCACGCCGAGGTGGCGTTCCAGGTTGCGTTGCTGGGCGGGGGAGATGGCCTGGTCGAACAGCACGGTGTGGGCGCCGTGCGCCTGCACCATCAGCTTGATCTCGTCGGCCTTGCCGGAACCGACGAACAGCGCCGCATCGGGCGCCTTGCGCTTGGCGACGATCCGGGCGACCGGGGTGTCACCGGCGGACTCCGCCAGCAGCGCGAGTTCGTCAAGGGTGGGGTCGAAGGCCTCGCCGCGGCCCAGATCGACCCCCACCAGAATGGCGCGCGCCGCCTCAAGGGGCGGCGTCGAATGGGTGGGGTCTTGCGTGGTCAATCAGCTTCAGCTGGCGTCGTTGCTCTCGCCGGCGTGGAAATTCACGGCGCGGCCGGGGACCACCGTGGAGATGGCGTGCTTGTAGACCATCTGCGTCACCGTATTGCGCAGCAGCACCACGTACTGGTCAAAGGACTCGATGTGGCCTTGCAGCTTGATGCCGTTCACGAGGTAGATGCTCACAGGAACATGCTCCTTGCGCAGCAGGTTCAGGAAGGGGTCTTGCAAGAGTTGTCCTTTGTTGCTCACGATATGCTCCGTGTTGTGGGAGTGGTGTTGGAAGCCCGGACCTTATCACAGCCCCGGGTTTCCCCGGACGGCCGGGACCTCAGGATTCGGCGAACGGATTCTTCGAGGACCGCAGCTCGATCTTGAGCGGCGTGCCCACCAGCTTGTAATGGTCGCGGATGCGGCCTTCCAGGTAGCGCTTGTAGACGTCGCTGACGCCGTCCAGCGCATTGCCGTGGATGACCACGATCGGAGGATTCATGCCGCCCTGGTGCGCGTAGCGCAGCTTCGGCCGCGAAATCCCCGCCCGCTGCGGCTGCTGATGCTGCACCGCTTCCTGGATGAGCCGGGTCAGCACCGGCGTCGTCATCTTGCGATAGGCCGACGAGTAGGCGTCCGCGAGCGCCTTCCACAGCGGGCCCAGGCCCTGCCGCTTCAGCGCGGAGATCTTCAGGATGGGGGCGAAGCGCAGGAATGCCAGGCGCGTCAGGATCTGGCGCTCGATGGTCTCGCGCTGATAGCTGTCGATCGCGTCCCACTTGTTGATCGCCACGACCACCGCGCGGCCGCTGTCCAGCACGTAGCCGGCGATGTGCGCGTCCTGGTCCGTGACGCCCTGTGTCGCGTCGATCAGCAGCAGCACGACGTTGGCATCGGCGATCGCCTGCAGCGTCTTGACCACCGAGAACTTCTCGATCGCCTCGAAGACCTTGCCCTTTCGGCGCAGGCCGGCGGTGTCGATCAGCTTGAACTTCTGGCCGTTGCGCTCGAAGTCGACGCTGATGGCGTCGCGGGTCGTGCCGGGCATGTCGAAGGCGACCAGCCGTTCCTCGCCCAGCCAGGTGTTGATCAGCGTGCTCTTGCCGACGTTGGGGCGGCCGGCCACGGCCAGGCGGATCGCCCGCTCGTCGTCCGGGCCGGCGCCCTCGGCGGGCTCATCGTCCTCGTCGTCCCCGGCGGGCGCGTCGAAGCTGTCCAGCACCGCCTCGAGCAGCGAGCGGATGCCCTGCCCGTGCGCGGCCGAGACCGGATGCGGCTCGCCCATGCCCAGCTCGTGGAACTCGGCCAGCAGCGGGCTGTCGCTCATGCCCTCGGCCTTGTTGACGGCGACGAAGACGCGCTTGTTGCACTGGCGCAGGTAGCGGCCGATGTCCATGTCCTGGCCGGCCAGGCCGGTGCGCACGTCCAGCACGAAGATCACCGCATCCGCCTCGGCCACGGCCTGGCGGGTCTGCTTGGCCATCTCCTTGACGATGCCGGTGGTGCTGTCCGGCTCGAAGCCGCCGGTGTCGATGACGATGAACTCGCGATCGCCCAGGCGGCCGTCGCCGTAGTGGCGGTCGCGCGTGAGGCCGGCGAAGTCCGCGACGATGGCGTCGCGGCTTTTCGTCAGCCGGTTGAACAGCGTGGACTTGCCCACGTTGGGGCGGCCCACCAGGGCGATCACAGGTTTCATATCAGTCTTGGCGCAGCGCGAACAGGCGTCCGCTGCGGGTGGCGACCAGCACCGTGCCGCCGAGCTGCACCGGCGCCGCGGCGATGCCGGAGCTGTCGGTCTGCAGGCGCTGCACGGTCAGGCCCTTGTCCTTGGACAGGAAGTGCACGTAGCCCTCGCTGTCGCCGACGATGACCGACTTGTCGGTCACCAGCGGCGCGCTGAGCTTGCGGTTCTGGAACTGGTCCGCGGTCCAGACGACGTCGCCCGAGCGGGTGCCCCAGGCGGTCAGGCGGTCCGAAGCGTCGGCGCCGACGACGATCGCCGCGTCGCCGCCCAGGCCGCGCAGGCCGGCGTTGTTGCGGGTCCAGACGGTATTGCCACGCTCGGCGTTGACGCAGGCGACGGCGGACTGGAAGGCGCGGGCGCAGAACACGTCGTTGTCGCGGGCCATTGGCGCGACCAGGTCGGCCAGGCGCTCGACCTCGTTGGTGCCGCGCGGATTGGAGACGGTCGCTTCCCACATCAGCAGGCCGCGCAGCGGATCGACGCCGGCCAGGCGCGAGCCCTGCCCCACCAGCAGCGTGTTCTGGTAGGCGGCGAGCACGCCGGCCTGCTGCAGCGTCAGCGGCTCGCCCGGACGGCGCAGTTCCCACAGGCGGCGGCCATCGGCGGCGTCGAAGGCCAGCACCGCGCGGTCCAGCGTCAGCACGAACACGCGCTCACCGGCCACGAAGGGCGCGGTGACCACCGGGGTCGTCAGCGACTTGCGCCACAGGATGCGGTCGCCCTCGGTGACGACCAGTTCGTTCTCGCGCGTCACGGCGGCGGCGAAACGGCCATCGCTGCCAACGCCGGCGCTCAGGCCCTTGCCAATGTCGGCGCGCCAGAGCGTCGTGCCGTCAGCGGCCGAGATCGCGCTGATGACGCCATCGGAGCCGCCGACCACGAAGCGGTCGTTGACGGCGGTGATGGTCAGCGGGAACTTGACGCTGTCCACGCGCGCTTCCCAGGCCACGCGGGCCTGCAGCGTCGGGGTCAAGTTCTCGAGCGGGGCCGGCTTGGGCGCATTGGAGCTGCTGAACAGCGAGCAGGCGCCCATCGTCAGCGCGACCGAGCCCAGCAGCACCGCGCGGGCGGCCGCGCGAATGCCGGGACGGCGGATCGGACGGGCGCTCATTGCGCGGCTCCCGAGGCCGGCTCGTCGGCGGCGACGGCCACGCCCAGGCTGGCCAGCTTCACTTCCAGCAGGCGGCGGTAGTCCAGTTGCTTGTCCATGCCGTCGAAGGCCTTCTTGAATTCGGCCTTGGCGACGTCGGGCTTGTTCTGCAGCAGCGCCAGGTCACCGCGGCGATCGGCCACCAGCGGCGCGAAATCGGCGCTCTTGACGCCGTCCAGCGTCTTGCCGGCCTCGTCGTACTGCTTGGCGTCCATCTGCAGCGCGGCCAGTCTCAGGCGCGCCAGGTCGCGATAGCCCTCGTCCTTCGCGTTGGCGACGGCCCAGGTCAGCGTCGCGCGGGCGTCGTCGGCCTTGTCCTTGTCCACTTGCGCCTTGGCCAGCAGCAGGGCGCCCTGGGCCGCATAGCCGGTGCCGGCGAAGTCCTGGCGCAGCGTGCCGAACATGCCGGCGCCCTTGCCGAGATCGCCGGCGCGCAGCGCCACGTCCATCTCGCTGAAGGCCTTGCCGGCCTTGGCGGCCTGCTGGCGCTGCCAGTAATTCCAGCCGGTCCAGCCGGCGTAGGCCACCAGCACCAGCGTCAGCAGCCAGGTGATCGCATTGCCCCAGCGTTTCCAGAACGCCTTGAGCTGCTCCAGCTGTTCCTGTTCTTCGAGATCGAGATGAGCCGCCATGTGCGAGAGAGGGTCCGTGGGTTGAAATCGAGGCCGCGATTATGCGGTGCGCAGACCAGCCGCCCATGTGGCGACCGTGTGAAGCGGATGGGCGACCTGCTCGCCGTCGCCGCGCAGCGGCTTGACCGCGACCTCGCCGCGGGCGAGCTCGTCGGCGCCGAACACCAGCGCGTAGCGGGCGCCCGAGGCGTCGGCCTTCTTGAACTGCGACTTGAACGAGCCGCCGCCGGCATGCATCTGCACCGCGACGCCTTCGGCGCGCAGCGCTTCCAGCACCGGCATGGCCTGGGCCAGCGCCGAGGCGTCGGGCAGGATCGCGTACGCGTCCGGCGCCGAGGACGGCACCGCCAGGCCCAGCTCGTCGATCAGCAGCAGCAGGCGCTCGACGCCCAGGCCGAAGCCCACCGCCGGCGTCGGCTTGCCGCCGAGCTGCTCGAACAGCCCGTCATAGCGGCCGCCGCCGCAGACCGTGCCCTGCGAGCCGAGCTGGTCGGTGACCCACTCGAACACGGTCAGGTTGTAGTAGTCCATGCCGCGCACCAGGCGCGTGTTGATGCGGTACTCCAGGCCGGCCGCGTCGAGGATCGCCCGCACCGCGTTGAAGTGCGCCAGGCTGGCCTCGCCCAGGAAGTCCATCAGCTTGGGCGCGGCCTCGACCACGTCCTGCATCGCCGGGTTCTTGGTGTCGAGGATGCGCAGCGGATTGCTGTGCAGGCGGCGCTTGCCGTCCTCGTCGAGCTTGTCGGCGTGGCCTTCCAGGTAGGCGATCAGCGCGGCGCGGTGCGCGGCGCGCTCCTCCGGCTGGCCCAGCGAGTTCAGCTCCAGCCGTACATGCTGACCGACCACCAGCCCCAGCTCCTGCCACAGACGGCGGACCATCAGGATGATCTCGGCGTCCACGTCCGGGCCGGCGAAGCCCAGCGCCTCGACGTCGAGCTGGTTGAACTGGCGGTAGCGGCCCTTCTGCGGGCGCTCGTGACGGAACATCGGACCCAGCGTCCACAGGCGCAGCGGGCCGTTGTACAGCGCGTTGTGCTCGACCATCGCGCGCACGATGCCGGCGGTGGCTTCGGGGCGCAGCGTCAGCTGGTCGCCGTTCATGCTGTCGGTGAAGGAGTACATCTCCTTCTCGACGATGTCGGTCACCTCGCCCAGGCCGCGCACGAACAGCGCGGTCGGCTCGACGATCGGGGTCAGCATGTACTGGTAGCCGTAGCGCTGCAGCACGCCGCGCAGCGTGGTCTCGAACCAGCTCCACAGCTGGCTGCTCGGCAGCTTGTCCTTGCGGTCGACGCTGGCCGGGAGGATGTCGTTCATCCCCTTCACGGCCTGGATGTTCTTGCTCATGCGGTGGTGGTGCTCGCGCCGAAGCGCTTTTCGATGTAGTTCTCGACCAGGGCGTGGAACTCGCTAGCGATGTTCTCGCCGCGCAGCGTCAGCGCCTTCTGGCCGTCGATGAAGACGGGGGCGGCCGGGGCCTCGCCGGTGCCGGGCAGGCTGATGCCGATGTCGGCATGCTTGCTCTCGCCCGGGCCGTTGACGATGCAGCCCATCACGGCGACCTTCATGTTCTCGACGCCGGGGTACTTCTCGCGCCAGACCGGCATCTGCGCCCGCAGGAAGTCGTCGATCTGCTTGGCCAGTTCCTGGAAGGTGGTGCTGGTGGTGCGGCCACAGCCGGGGCAGGCGGTGACGCTCGGGTTGAACGCGCGCAGGCCCAGCGACTGCAGGATCTCCAGCGCGACGACCACTTCCTGCGTGCGCGACTCGCCGGGCTGCGGCGTCAGCGAGACGCGGATCGTGTCGCCGATGCCTTCCTGCAGCAGCACCGACAGCGCCGCGGCCGAGGCCACCGTGCCCTTGGTCCCCATGCCGGCCTCGGTCAGCCCCAGGTGCAGCGCGTAGTCGCAGCGCCGGCTCAGCGCGCGGTAGACCGAGATCAGGTCCTGCACGCCGCTGACCTTGCAGCTGATGATGATGTTGTCGGGATTCATGCCCAGCTCGCGGGCATAGGACGCCGATGACAGCGCCGACTGGATCAGCGCCTGGTACATGACCTGCTTGCCGTCCCAAGGCTGCGCGCGCCTGGCGTTGTCGTCCATCATCTGGGCGAGCAGCTCCTGGTCCAGGCTGCCCCAGTTGACGCCGATGCGTACGACCTTGTCGTACTGGATCGCGGCCTCGATCATCTGCGCGAACTGGCGGTCCTTCTTGTCGCCCTTGCCCACGTTGCCGGGATTGATCCGGTACTTGGACAGCGCCTGCGCCATCGCCGGATGCTCGGTCAGCAGGCGGTGGCCGTTGTAGTGGAAGTCGCCCACCAGCGGCACGTCGATGCCCATGCGGTCGAGCTGCTCGCGGATGTGCGGGACGGCGTCGGCGGCCTCGGGCGTGTTGACGGTGATGCGGACCAGCTCGGAGCCCGCGACCGCGAGTTCCTTGATCTGGATCGCGGTCTCGATGACGTCGACGGTGTCGGTGTTGGTCATCGACTGGACGCGCACCGGCGCATCGCCGCCGATGGTGACCACGCGGCCGCCCCAGCGGACCTGCGCCTGCCGGGAGCGGCGCGCGGACGGCGCCGCGGCGGCGATCAGGTCCGAGAGGTCGGAAGCTTCGGCGGAATCGGGAATGACTGGCTGGTCCATCATGCGGCGCTCTTGCTGAACGGGTACTGCTGGAGGGGCGGCTCGGGGCTGCGGCGGGGGACGATGGTGGTGGCGGGCCGGCGGGGATCAGTTCAGCTCGAGCCGCGCGACGTTGTCGCGCGATCTCGCGGCCAGGTCCACGGTCTGGCCGCGGAACACCAGTTCCGTGCCCGACACGTTGCCTACCCGCAGCCTCAGCGGCGCAACGCCGTTGACATCGGCCTGATCGCCCGGACGGAGCAGCTTGGACAGGAGCACCTGGCCCTTGGCGTCGACCACTTCGACCCAGGTCTCGGCGCTGGCGCGGATCTTCAGCGGCGAGGTGCCGGGCGCCGCGGCGCCGGCCTGGGTCGGCTGGGCAGCCGGCGCGGAGGCCGAAACGGGCGGCGTGGTCTGCGTCGTGATCGGTGCCGGGGTGGCCGTCGATGGCGCGGCCGCGCCCGAGGTCTGCGGGGGCAGCGCCGGGACGCTGGCCGCGGCTTGCGTCGCGGGTG
Source organism: Roseateles sp. (assembly GCF_039595595.1). Lineage (GTDB taxonomy): Bacteria > Pseudomonadota > Gammaproteobacteria > Burkholderiales > Burkholderiaceae_C > Roseateles. The sequence goes on from NZ_JBCNLG010000010.1 coordinate 92,734, forward strand.
CGGTCTCGGAAGCGCTCACCACCGGTGCCTCGACATTCGCCGGAGGCGTGTCCGTCGCCGCGGGCGCGGTCACGACGGCGGCGCCCGGTCCGGGCGCAGTCGTGGCGGCCGGCTCCGGCGCGCGCAGCCGCTGCGTCACCTGCTCGATCCAGCTCGACGGAATGGCGTACACGGCGACCGCGGCCACCAGCAGCACGGCGACGCCCAGCACGGCCGGACGCTTCAGCAGTTCCGCCGAAAGCATCGGCTCGTGACCCACCGAGCGTTCGCGGAAGGGCTGGTTCAGGCCCGGCGTGACCCGGTCCAGCGAGGCCTCGGCGCCGCTGCTCGGCAGCATCGCCAGCACCGGCGCGGCCTCGATCTTCAGCACGCGGCACATCGAGCGCGCCAGCGCCCGCGCGAAGGTCGCATCGGGCAGGTCCTGGTAGCGGTCGGCCTCCAGCGCCTCCAGCTTGGATTGCGGCACCTTCAGCGTCGCGGCCAGCGCGGCGATGTGCAGGCCACGGGCTTCGCGCGCGCGCCGCAGCGCGGCGCCGGCCGAGCTGGGCCCGAAGGTGGATGGCGCAGCGGACGCGGCTGCGGGCGTCGCCTCGTCGGCGGCCGTCGGAGTCATGCGATGTCCCTCATTCATCGAATCGACCGTTGTTCAATGCTTGCGTCTCGGGCGCCTGCGGGTACTTGCGCCGCAGTTGCTGGCCGAGATCGTCCATGTTCGATGTGTTGCCCATACGGCGCTCGATGCGCAGTTCCAGCCACAGGCTGGCGGCGTTGGCCTGCTCCACGTTGCTGTTGACGCGGCGGGCGTAGAAACGCGCGCGCTCGTACTCGCCCTGGCGGTACAGCACCTCGCCCAGGTTCATCGCAATGGTCGGATTGCCGGGATCGGCCTCGAAGGCGCGTGACAGGTGCGTCAGCGCCGCCGCCAGCCGGCCTTCGCGCGCCTCGCAGGCGCCCCAGGCCAGCAGCGTGCGCGCGGGCGTGCGGTAGGTGGGGAGCGCGACGGCGGCCTCGAACTGCTGGTAGGCCTCGGCGTAGCGCTGGCGCTGGCACAGGAACCAGCCGTAGTTGTGCAGCGTGTCGCCTTGGGCGCGGTCGCGGGCCAGCAGTTGCTTGAAGCCGTCCTCGGCCAGGCCGTATTCGCCCATCGCGGCGTAGATCAGGCTGCGCAGGCTGATCGCCTCGGGCAGGTCGGGCTTGGCGGCCATCGCCAGCTTGACCTCGTCCAGCGCCGTCTCGTACTGGCCGCGCGCGAAGTAGCCGCTGGCGAGCTCGAGCCGCACCTGGGCCCGGCGGTCGTTGTCCGTCTGGTCGCTGGCCGTCTTGGGCTGCTGTTGCTGCGGCTGCGTCCCGCACCCGGCCAGCGCCGCGGCGATCAGCAACACGGCGGACAGGGTCCGGGCGGAACGACGCGGAAAGACGGAGCCGGGCGACTGAACGGTCATGGGCGTGGGCCTGTAGGAGTGGCTGGAGGGGCTGGAGTGACGGAAGTCGCGGGGGCCTGCGCATCGGCCGGGACGCCGGGCGCAGCCGCGCCGCGCTGGACCACCACGGGCGCGCGCACCATGCGCAGGTGGACCCGGGTGCGGTCCTGCACTTCGCCGGCCAATTGGCCGCACGCGGCGTCGATGTCGTCGCCGCGGGTCTTGCGCACGGTGGTGACGATGCCGGCCTGGATCAGCAGGTCGGCGAAGGCCTTGACGCGCTCATTCGAACTGCGCTTGAGGCCCGACGCCGGGAACGGATTGAAGGGGATCAGGTTCAGCTTGCAGGGGACCTTGCCCTTGAGCAGCGCGATCAGTTCGCGGGCCTGCTCCGGCGCGTCGTTCACCTCGTGCAGCATGCAGTACTCGAAGGTGATGAAGTCGCGAGGCGCCTTGTCCAGGTAGCGGTTGCAGCTGGCCAGCAGTTCCTCGATCGGGTACTTGCGGTTGAGCGGCACCAGTTGATCACGCAGCGGGTCGTTGGGGGCGTGCAGCGACACGGCCAGCGCGACCGGCGCGTCATCGCGCAGGCGGTCGATCATCGGGACCACGCCCGAGGTCGACACCGTCACCCGGCGGCGCGACAGGCCGTAGCCATGGTCGTCGAGCATCATCCGCAGCGCGGGGATCAGCGCGCCATAGTTCTGCAGCGGCTCACCCATGCCCATCATCACGACGTTGGAGATGATGCGTTCGTCCTTGCCCAGGCGCTGGCGCAGCGAGTGCTCGGCATGCCAGAGCTGGGCAATGATTTCCCAGGTCTCCAGGTTGCGGCTGAAGCCCTGGTGGCCGGTCGAGCAGAAGCGGCAGCCCACGGCGCAGCCGGCCTGGCTGGAGATGCACAGCGTGGCCCGGTCGTCCTCGGGGATGTAGACCGCCTCGACGGCGTTGCCCTGGCCGACGTCGAACAACCACTTGATGGTGCCGTCGGCAGAGACATGTTCGGAGATCACCGGCAGCGCGGTGATGTGGGCGCGCCCGGCCAGCTTGTCGCGCAGCGACTTGGCCAGGTCGGACATCGCGCCGAAGTCCGACGCGCCCTTCTGATGGATCCAGCGGAACAGCTGGGTGGCGCGGAAGCGCTTCTCGCCCAGCTGCTCGCAGTACGCGGCAAGGCCTTGCAGATCGAATCCGAGCAGGTTGACCGCGTCCATCATGCGTTCCTCTTTCTCAAGGGCCTCGTGGCCCGGAGGTCAGAGGCCTTGCCCAGTTCAGCGGGCGTTGATTTCCAGGCCGGAGAAGAAGAAGGCGACTTCCACGGCGGCGGTCTCGGGCGCATCCGAGCCGTGCACGGCGTTGGCGTCGATGCTGTCGGCGAAGTCGGCGCGGATGGTGCCCTTCTCGGCCTTCTTCGGATCGGTGGCGCCCATCAGGTCGCGGTTCTTCAGGATGGCGCCTTCGCCTTCCAGGACCTGGATCTGGACCGGGCCGGAGATCATGAAGTTCACCAGGTCATTGAAGAACGGACGGGCCTTGTGCACGGCGTAGAACGCTTCGGCTTCGGCGCGCGACAGCTGCTTCTGCTTGGACGCGATGATCTTCAGGCCGGCGCCTTCAAAGCGGGAGTAGATCTGGCCGATGACGTTCTTGGCCACGGCATCGGGCTTGATGATGGAGAGGGTGCGTTCGATGGCCATGTCTTTTCCTTGAAAATCTTGGGCTTGGCAAAGCCCGGCATTGTAATGCGTGAAGTCAAGCCCCCGAGTGACAACGCGTGATCAGCGCCTGTCGCCGGAAGGCAGAAAGCCGGGATTGACCCGGCCCCGGAGCGCCCTGCCCCGCCGCTGGCGGAAGCCGGGCACCGGAAGTCGATCAGCGGCGGCCGCGGCCACCGCCGCCACCGCCCCCTCCTCCGCCACCGCCGCCACCGCGGCGGCCACCGCCCCGGTTGTTGCGGTTGACGAAGGCGTCGGCGCCGATGTATCCGATCGAGGTCTTCATCGGATCCGGCTGGCGCTCGCCGCCCGGGCCGCGCTTGTTGCCGCCGCCCTGGTTGTGGTGGCCGGCATCGCTGCCGCCGCGGCCGAAGCCCTGCGGGATGCGCTTGCTGCCGGTGGCGAAGCGGCGGTCGAAGGTCTGCTCCAGCGGGTTGATGTGCTTCGGGATGAAGTCGTCATCGTCCTCGTCGCTGCGGCGGCGGTCGCGCTCGCGTTCCTGCTGCTGTTGCTGCGGACGCTGCGGCTGGGCGCGCTGCTGTTCCTGGCGCGACGGCTCGGGGCGGCTCGGGCGCGGACCACCGCTGTTGCCGCGGCGGCGCTTCTTGTCGCGCTCGTTGCGATCCTGATGGACGCGCTGCTCGCGCGGCTCGTTGCCGGCGAGTTGGCGGATGACGCGGACATCCGCGTCGCCGAGTTCGATGTACACGCCCCGGCGCAGGCCGCGCGGCAGCACGACGGTGCCGTAACGGATGCGGATCAGGCGGCTGACCGCCAGGCCGACGGTCTCGAACAGCTTGCGGACCTCGCGGTTGCGGCCCTCGGTGATGACGACGCGATACCAGCGGTTCACACCTTCGCCGCCACCGTCGTCGATGCTCTTGAAGCTGGCCTGCTGGCCGTCGACATCGACGCCGCTCAGCAGCTTGTCCTTCTGCTCCTTGCTCAGCGAGCCCAGCACGCGGACGGCGTACTCGCGCTCGACGCCGAAGCGCGGATGCATCAGCTGGTTGGCCAGTTCGCCGGAGTTGGTGAACAGCAGCAGGCCTTCGGTGTTCAGGTCCAGGCGGCCGACCGACTGCCACTTGCCCTGCGGCAGGCGCGGCAGGTTGCGGAAGACGGTGGGACGGCCCTCGGGGTCGTTGAAGGTGACGACCTCGCCGACCGGCTTGTGGTAGGCCAGGATGCGCGGCGCGATCGGCGCGATGCGGACCTTGATCGGTTTGCCGGCCACCGCGACACGGTCGCCGTAGGAGATGCGCTGGCCGACATGCGCGACCTCGCCGTTCACCGTGATCTGGCCCTTGGCGATCATGTCCTCGATGTCGCGGCGGGAACCGACGCCGGCCTGGGCCAGCACCTTCTGCAGCTTGGGCGCATCCGGTTCCGGAGCCAGGACGCGCTTGGCGGGCTGGCCGGCGCCGTCGGCCTCACCGTCGTCACCGGAGGAGGCTTGCGCCTCCTGCGCCGGAGCCGCGGCGGCATCACCGTCGACATCGACATCGAACGCACCCGACACCAGCGCGTCGAAACGCTCCTGGGCAGCGGCCTGGAGCTGCGCGTTGTCGGCCCGGGCCGGCGACGCGTCGGCGCCTTCGGCGGCCTCGCCTTGCGACTGACCTTCCTGGGCTTCACGCGGTTCACGGTCGCGGTCACGTCCGCGGCGGCGGCGATTGCGGCCACGGCCTTCGCGCTCGCCAGATTCCCCCTCGGCCGGTCCGGCTTCCTCGCCACCGGGCGACACCAGCTCGCTGACCGCCTCGGCGACCGGGGAGACCGGCGCGGGCGACACCTCGATCGTCGCAACCGGCAGAGGGAGCGGCATCTCGGCCTGCGCCGGATCGGCGCCGGTCTCGGAGGCCTTCTTCGCGGCGCGGCGCTTGGGCTTGGGCGCCTCCTCGGCGGCCGGCGCGTCGGCGGCGGCCACGGCGGGCACGTCAGCCACGGTATCCGGGGCACCGGCCGGAGCGTCGGCTGCGGCCGCCGCCTTGCGTGTGCGCTTGGGCTTCGGAGCGTCCTCGCCCGCGGGCGCCGCCTCCGTCTCGGCCACCGCCGGCGCAGCCGCCCTGCGGGTGCGCTTGGGCTTCGCGGGTGCGTCAGCGGGCGTGTCGGCCGGGGTGGCCGTCAGCGTCTCGGGCTTGGAATCGTCGATGTCGTTGGAATTCATGTGTCGGCTTGCACCTTGTCAGCGGTGGACACGGCCCCTTCCCGGGGCGTCATGTGGGCTCGGGGTTGACAGCCCCGGCCGGTGGTTCTTCACCCGGCTCGCGCGTGGCGGCCGGCTTGGCGTCGTCTTCAGTGGCGGCGTCCGAGGATTCGGGCGCCGCCGGTTCATTCATGCCGGCGCGCTCGCCGGTTGCCTCCGGCACGCCGGATGCCTGGGCGGCGCCGTCTTGCGCCGCCGGTCCGTCCTCCAGCGCCTGCGTCCCGGGGGGCGCCGTGGACTCGCCCTCCGGCGCGCCGATCGCAACCGGCAGCGCGCCATCCGGCTCCGCCTCGACGATCGCATCGCCGGGCGGCTCCTCCAGCAGCGAGGCCTGCAGCGCGCCGGCAATCGGCGTCGGGTCTCCGCCCTGGATCAGCGCCGGCAACTGCTCCAGCGAATGCAGGCCCAGATCGTCCAGGAACTGCTTCGTCGTCGCATACAGCGCCGGCCGGCCCGGCGCCTCGCGATGCCCGATGACCTCGATCCAGTTGCGGTCCTCGAGCTGCTTGATGATGGGCGTCGCCACCACCACGCCGCGGATGTCCTCGATGTCGCCGCGGGTCACCGGTTGACGGTAGGCGATGATCGCCAGCGTCTCCAGCACTGCCCGCGAATACTTTGGCGGCTTCTCCGGATTCAGCCGGTCCAGGTGCTCGCGCATCTCCGGCCGGCTCTGGAAACGCCAGCCCGATGACAGCGCCACCAGTTCGACGCCGCGCCCTTCCCACTCGCGCAGCAGCGCATCGAGCAGCGTCCGCACGCTGTCCGCGTTGAGCTCGTCCGCGAACAGCGCGCGCATCTCGCGCAGCGTCAGCGGCGCCTGCGCGCACAGCAAGGCGGTTTCCAGGACCCGCTTGGCCTCCTGCGTGTCCATGGGCTCAGCTCGTGACGCCGGCCTCGGGGCCGGTCAAATCGGTGTGTTTCGCCATCTTGGGCGCCAGCGGCGGCAACGGGCCGCGCTGGACGGGTTCGATCTGCTTGCTTGGGAGCTCTTCGCTCCAACGGCCGCCGCTCAGTGGACGGACCCGGCCGGTGGGACGGACGCCGCATCGGTGCGCGGCCTGCGCGGCGGACGGGGTCGACTGCCGGCCCGCCACCGTCCTGCGCAGGATCTCGCGCAGGAACAGGGGCGCATTGTAGCCACAGCGCGCGGACTCCTCTCAGAACACGGGATCGGGCAAACCCGCGAGGCGCCAGCCGGCTGCCAGTTCGTCGGGCAAAGGCGCCTCGAAACGCAGCGCCTGGCCGGTGATCGGATGCTCGAAACCCAGGCGCGCCGCGTGCAGCGCCTGGCGCGGCACGCCAAGCGCCTGCGCCCCGCCGTACAGCGCGTCGGACACCAGCGGATGCCCCTTGTGCGCGGCATGCACGCGGATCTGGTGAGTCCGTCCCGAATGCAGCACGCAGTGCAGCGCCGACACCGTGCGATCGAGCCCGCGGGCGTCGCGCCACACGCCATCGGCCAGCTTGAAGAAGTCGGTGCGTGCCGGCTTGCCGCCGCCGACCACCGCCATCCGCATGCGCGACTGCGGATCGCGTCCGATCGGCGCCTCGACGACCCATTCGTCCGGCGTGCGGCCGTGCACCAGCGCGAGGTACTCGCGATGTACCTCGCGCGCCGCGATCATCCGCACCAGCGCGGTCACCGCCGGCAGCGTCTTGCCCACGACCATGAGTCCGGAGGTGTCCTTGTCCAGCCTGTGAACGATGCCGGCGCGCGGCAGCGCCGCCGCCTTCGCGTGGTGCGCCAGCAGTCCGTTCATCAGCGTGCCGGACCAGTTCCCGGCCGCAGGATGCACCACCAGCCCGGCCGGCTTGTCGATCACCAGCAGGTGATCGTCCTCGAACACGATGCGCAGGTTCAGCGGCTCGGCGCGGAAGGCGAGCGCCTCCTCGGTGGGCACGAGGTCGATCTCGAGCCGCTGACCCAGCCGGGGCTTGCGCGAGGCCTGCGTGACCACCTGCCCGTCGAGCGTGACGCAACCGCGCTCGATCAGGCCCTGCAGATGGCTGCGCGAGAACTCCGGCGCCAGTTGCACCAGCCACTTGTCCAGGCGCAACGCGAGCTCATCCGGACCGGCCTCGGCGCGGCGGCGCTCGGGGGCGTCCACGCCGGGATCCGGGGCGTCCTCGGGACCGTCGGAAGGCGACTCGCGGGGGCCTTCAGCGCCGGTGGAACCACCCGCTGATCCGCCCGGCGATCCACCCGGCGATCCACCCGGCGATCCACCCGGGTAAAGGCTGTCTTCCGCCGCCGGGCCGTGTCCGACCTGAACCATATAATCGCCGCTCCAATTTCAGATGAGGGCCGCCGCTGCGCGGGCCCTGTGGACCATGATCGAGACTTGGGTGTTGCGCCGCCGGACCGCGGAATCTGTCGAAGCGTCCGGTTCCTGGCGCGCCGCGTGGCGCTGCGTGGCGATGACCGCCGCGGCGGCTGCCGTGCTGGGGCTGGCGGCCTGTTCCTCGGCCCCCAAGGAGGACCCGAACTCCCAGGCCAACCTGGAGAAATTGTACGCAGAGGCCAAGGAGGACATGCTCTCCGGCTCGTACGACCGCGCGATCAAGACGCTGGAGCGCATCGAGGGCCGCGCCGCCGGCACGACGCTGGGCCAGCAGGCGCAACTGGACCTGGCCTGGGCCAACTACAAGAGCGGCGAGCGCGTGCAGGCCGTGACGGTGCTGGACCGCTTCATCAAGCTCAACCCGTCCAGCCCGGCGCTGGACTACGCGCTGTACATGAAGGGCCTGGTCAACTTCAACGACGACCTGGGCCTGTTCGGCCGCATCGCCCGCCAGGACATCAGCGAGCGTGACCAGCAGGCGTCGCGCGATTCGATGCAGGCCTTCAAGCAACTGGTCGAGCAGTTCCCCGAGTCGAAGTACTCCGAGGACGCCCGCATCCGCATCGACTACATCACCAACAGCCTCGCGGCCTACGAGGTGCATGTGGCGCGCTACTACTACAACCGCGGCGCCTACCTGGCGGCGGCGAACCGCGGCCAGGCCGCGCTGCTGGAGTTCCAGTACGCGCCGGCGCTGGAGGAGGCGCTGTTCCTGATGATGCAGAGCTACGACAAGCTCGGCATGGAGCAACTGCGCGACGACACCCGCCGCGTGCTGGTGGCGAGCTTCCCGGACAGCTCCTATCTGACGACGGGCAAGGCCCGTGAGAAAGACAAGCCGTGGTGGAAGATCTGGTGATCCTCCCCACGGGCCTCTTTGAGTGAGGGCCAAATGAACGAAGCCCGCTTTCGAGCGGGCTTTCTCTTTGGCGCGCCGGAGCTCGGGGCCCTCAGGTCTCGTGAGAGGCCCTCAGCTCGGCGAGCCACGCCTGCGCGGACGCCTCGTCGGGCACCTGCGTCATCGGCGGCAGCGCCTCGCGCAGGCGCTTGCCGTAGTGCGAGCCCGCCAGCCGCGGATCGCAGACGACCAGCAGCCCGCGGTCGCTCTCGGTGCGGATCAAGCGGCCGGCCCCCTGCTTCAGCGCGATCGCGGCCTCGGCGACGAAGTACTCCATGAACGGGTTGCGCCCCTCGGACTCGAGCCGCGCGACCCGCGCCTCGACCAGCGGATCGTTCGGCGGCGGGAAGGGCAGCTTGTCGATCAGCACGCATTGAAGCGCATCGCCGGGAACGTCGATGCCTTCCCAGAAGCTCGCGGAACCCACCAGCACCGAGGCCGGCTGGTCGATGAACTGCTGCAGCAACTGCCGCTTGGGCATCGTGCCCTGCACCAGCACCTCGATGCGGTGGCCGCCTTCCTCGAAACGCTGCCGCAGCACCTCCGCGACGGTCTGCAGCTGGCGCAGCGTCGTCGTGAGAATGAAAGTCCGGCCGCCGAGCCTGGCCGCCAGCCGCGCGCCGAGCCAGCCCACCGATTCACCGTGGTCCGGCTCGGAGGGCTTGGGGAAGTGCCGAGGCACATAGAGCCGCGCGTGCGCCGCGTAATCGAAGGGGCTGCCGACGCGCAGCGTCCGCGCCTCGCCCAGGCCGGCCGGCTCGGTGAACCAGCTGAGTTGATCGTCCTCGCCCAAGGTCGCCGAAGTGAAGATCCACGCCTTGGGCGTGCTGGCCAGCGCTTCCTGCATCGCCTCGCGGATGTCGAGTGGCGACTCGATCAGCCGCACCTGGTGCGTGCCGACATCGACCCAGCGCACCGCGCCCGGATCGGGCTCGCGGGCGAACAGCTGCGCCACCTTGTAGAGCTCCACCGCGCGCTCGTGCAGCCGCGCGAGATCGGGCCCGACCTCCATCACCGTCGCGAGCGCATCCACGCTCAATTCGATCGACTGCGCGAGCTGGCCCAGCGCCGCGTCGAACTCGGCCCGGCCGGCGCATTCGTTCCAGCGCAGCTTGAGCACGCCGCGCAGATCGCGCCCCCCGGCGCAGGCCAGGCGCAAGGCGCGCGCGCCGCGCTCGACGCCGGCCGCGATCTCCTGCCACTCCTGCAGGCCGCGCGCCTGCGCCAGTCCCTGCGCGAGCATGTCGCGCGCGAAATCGAACAGCTGCGCGCTGCCCAGCAGGCGGCCGAGGAAGTTGAGCCCGGCCTCGGGCAGCTGATGGGCTTCGTCGAAGATCGCGACCTCGACGCTGGGCAGCAGCTCCGCGACGCCGCTGTCGCGCAGCACCAGGTCGGCGAAGAACAGGTGATGGTTCACGACCACCAGGTCCGCTTCCATCGCCTCGCGCCGCGCCTTCACCACGTGGCACTCGCGGTACGACGGGCAGTCGGTGCCCAGGCAGTTGTCGCGCGTCGAGCTGACGATCGGAATCACCGGCGAGCGCTCGTCGAGTCCGTCGATCTCCGAGAAATCCCCGGTGTGCGTGGTCATGGCCCAGCGCTCGATGCGGGCCAGCTGCGCGACGGCGCGGCGGTCCGGCAGCTCGGCGCTGTGGCGCGCCTGCTCCAGACGGTGCAAGCAGAGGTAACTCCCTCGCCCTTTCAGCAACGCCGCGCGCAGCGGCAGCGCGAAGGTCTCGAGCAGGCGCGGCAGGTCGCGCATGAAGAGCTGGTCCTGCAGGCTCTTCGTGGCGGTGCTGATCAGCGTGCGGCCGCCGCTGAGCAGCGCCGGGACCAGGTAGGCGAAGGTCTTGCCGACGCCGGTGCCGGCCTCGACGACCAGCGTGCCGCGGCTGGCGATCGCCTGCGCGACGGCGCTCGCCATGCGGCGTTGCGGCTCGCGCGGCGCGTAGCCCGGGCCGTGCCGCGCCAGCGGGCCGCCGGTGTCGAACGCGGCCACCACGGACTGCTCGAGCTCGCCCGGCCGCATCGCCTCGACCGCCGCGCGCGTGCGCGACGCCGCCAGCGCCGGCGACGCCTCGGCCTCGCCCCAGGGGGCATCGGCCATCAGGTCGTCGGTCGAGTCGCCGGTGTCGGGGTCGTGACGATCAGGCCGGCTCATCGGGGTCACTGGCCCGCTCGAGCCGCGCGATCTCATCGCGCATCGCCAGGCGCTGCTTCTTGAGTCTGCGCAGCGTGAGTTCGTCGCAGGGGGCCGCGGCGATCGCGTCGGAGGCCAGGGCTCGCGGACCCGCCGCGGCGACGACGCCCAGCGCGGTCATCAGCGCGTCGATGCGCCCGTCCAGCTCGGCGTGCGCGATGCGCAGCTCGATCAGGCGCCGGGCGGGAGAGTGAAGTTGTTCATCCATAAACGGGGAACCACTCGACCGGAAGGCCGAGCGGCGCGATTATAGTTTTGGGATGAGTCGCACTACCCCAGGCTTTCGCCTCAGCGCCGCCACCGGCATCCATCGCGGCGATCGTCTGTACCAGCAGGATCAGGTCCAGGTCATCGCCCATCCGCGCCAGAGCGGCTGCATGCTGGGCATCGTCGCCGACGGCATGGGCGGCAAGAGCGGCGGCCGCAAGGCCGCGGACCAGGTCATCCTCACCGCGCAGCAGCTGTTCGAGCGTTTCGTCCCCGGCGAGGAGGACGAGGCCGAGCTGCTGCGCCAGATCGTCTCCGAAGCTCATCTGATGATCCGCCTGACGGCGATCTCCGCCGAGGAGGAGCCGCACAGCACGCTGGCCGCCTTCCTGCTCACCGCCGACCGGCGCTGCTTCTGGATCCACACCGGCGACTCGCGGATCTATCTCTTCCGCGGTCCCAACATGGTGACGAGATCGCTGGACCAGTCCTACGTGCAGCGCCTGGTCGACGAGGGCCAGATCACCGAGGACGAGGCGCTCGTCCATCCGCAGTCGAACCTGCTGACCGCCTGCCTGGGCACGGTGCAGGAGCCCACGCCGGTGGAGTCCTACATCGAGCACCTGGAGCACGGCGACAGCCTGATGGCCTGCAGCGACGGCTTGTGGCACTACTTCACCCCGGCCGAGCTCGGCACCGTGCTGCACAGCCTGCCGCCGCGCGATGGCGCGGAGCTGCTCGTGAACAAGGCGCGCCAGCGCGCCAAGGGCACCGGCGACAACCTGTCCATCGCCATCGTCCGGCTGGATCCGCTCGAGTAAACGCACTCGAACCGCCGAACTCTCCTTTCACCATGAAGAACGCCGGTCCGAAGACCGGCGTTTTGCATGGCGCTGAGCGGCTCAGTGCTTGGGCAGCGCGCGGATGTCGGAGGCCGACGGTGTCGGCAGATGCGCGGCGGGCGGCTTGGCGTTCTTGGCGCCGGCCGCCGCGGCCGACGCCGCGGAGGCCGCCTTGTCGGCGTACCGGGCCTGCATCTGGCTGGCCTTGCGCTGGCGCTCCTGGGCCTTCTCGCGGCGCTGCGCGGCGGCTTCCCGGCGCTGGGCGGCTTCCGCCTTGGCCTCGGCCTCCTGCCGCGCCTCGCGGCGCTGATGCAGCTCGGGATTCGCGCGCGGCGCGCGGGCCATCGGCGCGACCGGCACGACCGGCGCGGCCGACGCGGCCTCGCGCACCGACTGGGTCTTGCGCTGGGCCTCGTCCGCGGCGGCGTCGCGCTCCTTCTGCTGCACGCGCTCCTTGGCGGCGGCGGCGCGGCGCTGACGGTCCTCGGCGTTGACCTGGTGCTCGGCGCGGTCCAGCGGGCGCAGCGCCCGGATGCGCTCGTTGCGGGCGTCCTCGAGGCAGCCGGTCACGACGAAGCGCGCATTGCACTCGCGCACCTGGGCCTGGTAGGCCTGTTCGATGCGGGCGCGGGCCGCGTCGATCTCGGCGCGGCTCATCTCGGCGGCGCGCGCGGCCGGCGGCGCGGCGCACAAGGCGCCTATCGCGACCGGCGTGATCGCCGCGGCGGCAAGGACGGAGCGGAAAGTCATGGCCGCGATCATCGCATCCGCCAGCGGCCGTTCCGAGGAACTTGCCGCCCGTAACTTCCCTGTGAGGTCTTCGTGAATTCGCAGCGATGCCGCCGTGATTTCGCCTTTGTTCGCCTCAGCCAATCAGGTCAGCCGCGTATCGACCTCGCGGCGCTCCAGCTCCAGATACTCCTTGGACTGCATCTCCTGGAGCCGCGACACGGTGCGCGGGAACTCGTGCGCGAGCGGACCCTCGGTGTAGAGCTGCTCGGCCGGCACCGCCGCCGAGATGATCAGCTTCACCCGCCGGTCATACAGCACGTCCACCAGCAGCGTGAAGCGGCGCGCCTCGCTGGCCAGCCGTGGCGGCATCGCGGGCACGTTGGACAGGATCAGCGTGTGGAACTGGGTCGCCAGCTCCAGATAGTCGTTCTGCGAGCGCGGACCGCCACACAGCTCCGAGAAGTCGAACCACACCACGCCGCCGGCGCGGCGGCGCGAGCGGATCTCGCGATGCTCGATGTGCAGCAGCGGGTCTTCGTCGCGCGCCTCGGCCAGCGACTCGAAGGCGGCCGTCAGCGCCTGCTCGGTGTCGGCGTTCAGTGGCGTGTGATAGAGCTCGACGTGCTCCAGCGAGCGCTGCCGGTAGTCGGTGCCGTTGTCGACGTTGATGACTTCGAGATGCTGCTTGAGCAGCTCGATCGCCGGCAGGATGCGGTCGCGATGCAGCCCGTTCGGGTAGAGCCCGTCGGGATGGAAGTTGGACGTCGTCACGATGGACACGCGGTGGCGGAACAGCGCGTCCAGCAGGCGGTACAGGATCATCGCGTCGGTGACGTCGGCGACGTGGAACTCGTCGAAGCAGATCAGCCGAAAGCGGCGCGCGATGCGCTTGCCCAGCTCCTCCAGCGGATCCTGGATGCCCTTGAGTTCCTGCAGCTCGCGATGGACCTCGCGCATGAACTCGTGGAAGTGCAGCCGCGTCTTGCGCGTCAGCGGGACCGCCTGGAAGAAGCAGTCCATCAGGAAGCTCTTGCCGCGGCCGACACCGCCGAACATGTACACGCCGCGCGGCAGCGGCGGGCGCACCAGCAGCTTGGTCACCGCGTTGGAGCGCCGCGCCTTGTAGTCGGCCCATTCGTCCTGGCAGCGCTGCAGCGCGGCCACGGCGCGCAGTTGCGCCGGATCGGCGGTGTAGCCGCGTTCGGCCAGGGTCTGGTGGTAGAGCTCGGTGACGGTGGTCATGCGGCGGCTGTCGGGTCGGGACGGTCAGGGGGACTCAAGAAAAAAGGGGCGACTCCCGCCGCCCCTTCCCTTGCGTCCGTTGCGCTTCGAGCCAGGGCTCAGAAGTTCAGCGTGCGCTTGTCGATGGCCAGCGCCGCTTCCTTGGTCGCTTCGCTCAGCGACGGATGCGCGTGGCAGATGCGGGCGATGTCCTCGGCCGAGGCCTTGAACTCCATCGCCACCACGGCTTCGGAGATCAGCTCCGAGGCCATCGGGCCGATGATGTGCACGCCCAGGATCTCGTCGGTCTTGGCGTCGGCCAGGAACTTGACGAAGCCGGTCGTGTCACCCAGCGCGCGCGCGCGGCCGTTGGCCAGGAACGGGAACTGGCCCGCCTTGTAGGCCACGCCGTCCGCCTTGAGCTGCTGCTCGGTGCGGCCGACCCACGCGATCTCGGGGCTGGTGTAGATGACCCACGGGATGGTGTTGAAGTTGACGTGACCGTGCTGGCCGGCGATGCGCTCGGCGACCGCGACGCCCTCTTCCTCCGCCTTGTGCGCCAGCATCGGGCCGCGCACGACGTCACCGATCGCCCAGACATTGGGCAGGTTGGTCTTGCACTCGTCGTCGACGACCACGGCGCCGCGCTCATCGAGCTTCAGGCCGACGGCTTCCGGGTTCAGGCCGATGGTGTTGGCGACGCGGCCGATCGAGACGATCAGCTTGTCCACCGCCAGCGTCTGCTCGGCGCCCTTGGCGTCCGTGTACTTCACGGTCACGCCGGACTTGCCGTTCTCGACGGACGTGATCTTCACGCCCAGCTCGATGTTCAGGCCCTGCTTCTTGAAGACCTTGGCGGCTTCCTTGGCGACGGACTCGTCGGCGGCGCCCAGGAAGGCGGGCAGCGCTTCCAGGATCGTCACTTCCGCGCCCAGGCGGCGCCACACCGAGCCCATTTCCAGGCCGATGACGCCGGAGCCGATCACGCCCAGCTTCTTGGGCACGGCCGGGATGCGCAGCGCGCCGTCGTTGGACAGGATGTTGGTCTCGTCGAACGGGGCGCCCGGCAGTTGGCGGGCGTTGGAGCCGGTGGCGACGATCACGTGCTTGGCCGTGATGGTCTCCTCGGCGGCGCCGGCGACCTTGATCTCGTACGCGCCGTCCTTGGCTGCCACGAAGGAGCCGCGGCCGTGGAAGAACGTGACCTTGTTCTTCTTGAACAGGTAGAGGATGCCGTCGTTGTTCTGTTTCACGACGGTGTCCTTGCGGCCGATCATCTTGGCGATGTCGATCTTCAGGTCGCTCATCGAGATGCCGTGGTCGGCGAAGCCGTGGCTGGCGTGCTCGAAGTGCTCGCTGGACTGCAGCAGCGCCTTGGACGGGATGCAGCCGACGTTGGTGCAGGTGCCGCCGGGAGCGGGACCGCCCTTGTCGTTTTTCCACTCGTCGATGCAGGCCGCGTTGAAGCCCAACTGCGCCGCGCGGATCGCCGCGATGTAGCCGCCGGGACCGCCGCCGATGACGACGACGTCGAATTGCTTGCTCATTTCTGAATTCTCTCGAGTCTGAAAATACCTTGATATCCGACAGCGCCGATGAGTTCAGCGGCCGGGACGTCGATGCGCCGGGCGATCTCGAAGTCTTCGCGTTTGGACCCGCTCACGGAACAGAACAGTTCCACCAGCGGGTCGCCCGCGTTCGTCGAGTCAATCAGCGGATGCGTTCCGCGTTCCCGCGAACAGACGGCGGTAAGCGGCTGGCCGGACGGGTTCTTGCAGATCACCGCCAGATCGTTCTGGTAGCAGTCCAGCGGTGGACGGGCAGACGCAAACAGACCATCCAGCTTTGCCCGCTCGATGTCGGCGACCTTCACGAAATACCGATCGCTCGAATGTTGCGACTGGAAGTGCGAGCGGCAATCCGCGGCGGAAACGGCTTGTATCCCGTCCAGCACTTCGCGGTCCTGTGCCGGCACGCCCGACAACACGATGCGCAGCTCCGGGAGCGGCGCGCCACCATGCGTCTTGACCCACGACATCCGGTACTCGCCCTCGATCGCGCATCCGAACGCAGGCGGGAGACACGCGAAGGCGCCGAGGGCTACCGCCCCCAAGGTCTTCGTCATGGCCCGCCTGGCGTCCATCACAGGTCGAACAGCAGACGGGCCGGATCTTCCAGCGCGTCCTTCATGGCGACCAGGCCCAGCACGGCTTCGCGGCCGTCGATGATGCGGTGGTCATAGGACATCGCCAGGTAGTTGATCGGACGGATCACGATCTGGCCGTTCTCGACGACGGCGCGGTCCTTGGTCGCGTGCACGCCCAGGATGGCCGACTGCGGCGGGTTGATGATCGGGGTCGACAGCATCGAGCCGAAAGTGCCGCCGTTGGAGATCGAGAAGGTGCCGCCAGTCATCTCTTCGATGCCGAGCTTGCCTTCCTGGGCCTTCTTGCCGAACTCGGCAATCTTCTTCTCGATGTCGGCGAAGCTCATCTGGTCCGCGTTGCGCAGGATGGGCACGACCAGACCGCGCGGCGAGCCGACGGCGATGCCGATGTCGAAGTAGCCGTGGTAGACGATGTCATTGCCGTCGACCGAGGCGTTCAGCACCGGGTACTTCTTCAGCGCGTGGACCGCGGCCTTGACGAAGAAGCTCATGAAGCCCAGCTTCGTGCCGTGTTCCTTGGTGAAGCTGTCCTGGAACTTCTTGCGCAGCTCCATCACCGGGGCCATGTTCACTTCGTTGAACGTGGTCAGGATGGCGTTGGTCGATTGCGATTGCAGCAGGCGCTCGGCGATGCGGGCGCGCAGGCGGCTCATCGGCACGCGCTGTTCCGGGCGGTCGCCCAGGTTGGCGGACACCGGCGCGGCGACAGCCTGCAGCGGCGCCTTGGCCGGAGCGGCCGGGGCCTGCACCGGGGCCGGGATCGTGGCCGGCTTGGCGCCGCCTTCGATCGCGCCCAGCACGTCGCCCTTGGTCACGCGGCCATCCTTGCCGGTGCCGGCCACCGAGCCGGCGGCCAGGCCGTTGTCAGCCATGATCTTGGCGGCGGCGGGCATCGCGACGCCGGCCTTGCTGTCCGACGAGGCCGCGGCAGCCGCCGGCGCGGGAGCCGCGGCGGCAGGCGCCGGAGCGGCAGCGGCCGGCGCGGCGGCGCCCGCCTTGCCTTCGGAGTCGATCTTGGCGATCACCTGGTCCGAGGTGACGGTGCCGCCGTCGGCGACGACCAGCTCGGCCAGCACGCCGGCGGACGGGGCCGGCACTTCCAGCACGACCTTGTCGGTCTCGATCTCGATCAGGATTTCATCGATGGCCACGGCTTCGCCGGGCTTCTTCTTCCATTGCAGCAGCGTCGCTTCGGCGACCGACTCGGACAGCTGGGGGACTTTGACTTCAACGATTGCCATGATGTTTGTTCTCTCTTACTTGGTCAGCACGAAGCCCTTGAGCTTGCCGAAAGCCTGTTCCAGCAGCGCCTTCTGCTGTTCCTGATGCAGGTGGGCGTAGCCCACCGCCGGCGAGGCCGAGGCCGGACGGCCGGCGTAGCCGAGCTTCTGGCCATCGGCCATGTTCTCGTGGATGTAGTGCTGCACGAAGAACCAGGCGCCCTGGTTCTGCGGCTCGTCCTGGCACCACACGATCTCGGCGAGGTTCGGGTACTTCTTGAGCTCGGCCGCGAAGGCCTTGTGCGGGAACGGATACAGCTGTTCCACGCGCACGATCGCGACGTCCTTCTTCTCGCCGCGGGCCTTCATCAGGTCGTAGGCGACCTTGCCCGAGCAGGCGATCACGCGCTTGACCTTGCTGGCGTCGATCTCGGCGTTGACCTCGCCGATCACGGTGCGGAACTCGCCCTTGGTGAACTCGCTCACCGGCGAGGTGGCGTCCTTGGCGCGCAGCAGCGACTTCGGCGTCAGGATGACCAGCGGCTTGCGGAACATGCGCAGCATCTGGCGGCGCAGCAGATGGAAGATCTGCGAGGCGCTCGTCGGCTGGACGATCTGCATGTTGTTGTCGGCGGCCAGCTGCATGAAGCGCTCCAGGCGGGCCGAGCTGTGCTCGGGGCCCTGGCCTTCATAGCCGTGCGGCAGCATCATCGTCAGGCCGTTGGCGCGGCCCCACTTCACTTCGCCGGAGGCGATGAACTGGTCGATGACGACCTGCGCGCCGTTGACGAAGTCGCCGAACTGGGCTTCCCAGATCGTCAGCGTCTGCGGGTCCGCGGCGGCGTAGCCGTACTCGAAGCCCAGCACGGCCTCTTCCGACAGGATCGAGTCGATCACGACGAACGGGGCCTGGCCTTCCGCGACGTTCTGCAGCGGGATGTAGGTCCCCTCGTCGAAGCGCTCGCGGTTCTGGTCGTGCAGCACGGCGTGGCGGTGCGTGAACGTGCCGCGGCCGCAGTCCTCACCGGACAGACGCACCGGGTAGCCCGAGGCCACCAGCGACGCGAAGGCCATGTGCTCGCCCATGCCCCAGTCGACGTTGATGTCGCCGCGGCCCATGGCCGCGCGGTCGGCGATGACCTTCTCCACCAGCGTGTGGGCCTTGAAGCCGGCCGGCAGCGTGGTGATCTTCTCGGACAGGCGCTTCCACTCGGCCACCGGCAGCGCGGTGTCGCAGCTGTCGGTCCACTTCTTGCCGAGGAACGGGGTCCAGTCGGTGGCGTACTTGCTCTTGAAGTTGGTCAGCACCGGGTCGACGGTGTGACGGCCTTCGTCCATCGCCGCGCGGAAGGCCTTGACCATGCCGTCCGGACCGTCGGCGTCCATCACGCCCTGGGCCACCAGCTTCTCGCCGTACAGCTTGCGCGTGCCGGGGTGCTGGGCGATCTTCTTGTACATCAGCGGCTGCGTCAGCGCGGGCGTGTCCTGCTCGTTGTGACCCAGCTTGCGGAAGCAGACGATGTCGACGACCACGTCCTTCTTGAACTGCTGACGGTATTCCAGCGCCAGCTGCGTGCACAGCACGACCGCTTCCGGATCGTCGCCGTTCACGTGCAGCACCGGGGCCTCGATCATCTTGACGACGTCGGAGCAGTACAGCGTCGAGCGCGTGTCGCGCGGGTCGCTGGTGGTGAAGCCGATCTGGTTGTTGATGACGATGTGGACCGTGCCGCCGGTGTAGTAGCCGCGGGTCTGGGCCAGCGCCAGCGTCTCCATCACGACGCCCTGGCCGGCGAAGGCCGCGTCGCCGTGCACCAGCACGGGCAGCACCTGCTCGCCGGTCTTGTCGCCGCGGCGGTCCATGCGGGCCTTGACCGAGCCCTCGACGACCGGGTTCACGATCTCCAGGTGCGAGGGGTTGAAGGCCAGGCTCAGGTGGACCGGGCCGCCGGGGGTGGTCACGTCGCTGGAGAAGCCCTGGTGGTACTTCACGTCGCCGGACGGGAGGTCCTCGGGGGCGGTGTGGTCGAACTCGGCGAACAGGTCCTTGGGCATCTTGCCCAGGGTGTTCACGAGCACGTTCAGGCGGCCGCGGTGGGCCATGCCGATCACGATCTCCTGCACGCCCTTGATGCCGGCGCACTTGACCAGCTCGTCCATCGAGGCGATGAAGCTCTCGCCGCCTTCCAGCGAGAAGCGCTTCTGGCCGACGTACTTGGTGTGCAGGTAGCGCTCCAGGCCTTCGGCGGCGGTCAGACGCTCCAGGATCTGCTGCTTCTTCTCGGCCGTGTAGGTCGGCTTGCTGCGGATCGCCTCCAGGCGTTCCTGCCACCAGCGCTTCTCGGTCGGCTCGGTGACGTGCATGAACTCGGCGCCGACGGAGCCGCAGTAGGTGTCACGCAAGGCCTGCACGATCTCGCGCAGGGTCATGCGCTCGGCCTTGGTGAAGTAGGTGTTGGTCGCGCTGAAGGTGCGGTCCATGTCGGCCTCGGTCAGGCCGTAGGACGCGGGATCCAGCTCGGGAATCTTGGGACGCTCGGTGCGCTTGAGCGGGTCCAGGTCGGCCCAGCGCGAGCCCAGCGTGCGATACGCGGCGATCAGCGACTGGACGTGCACCTGCTTGCCGGCCACTTCGAGCTCGGCGGAGGACACCTGGTTGTTGAAGGCGTTGGCCTTGGCGCGCTGCGCGAAGGACTCGATCACCGGCGCATGCGCCACGTCGCGCTTGTCGCTGCCGTCCACCGCGGGGACGTGCTGCAGCGCGTCGAAATAGGCGCGCCAGTTGTCGGGCACGGCGCCCGGGTTGTCCAGGTATTGCTCGTACATCTCCTCGACGTAGGGAGCATTGCCCCCGAACAGATAGGAGTTCGAGCTGTATTGCTGCATCATCTTTCGCTCACCTCTGCCCCGGCTTCCGGAGCGATCGGCTGGTTAACAAACCTTCCGCGACACGGCTTGACCGGTTGGCGGATTGCGACCCGCCTTTGCTGTTGCCAGAAAAGGGGACGGGAAGGACCTGAAGTCACAAGCGCAGGACTGTAGCACCACGCCGCTTCCGCCGTTGTTGCGGGTTCGCCCAATTGTTGTGCGGGCTGTCCATCACTTGAATCAAGCAGGCGGCAGGTCAAACCATACAAACGTTTGCGATGCGATAGCCCATAGAAGTAGACTGCGCGCTGGCGTACCGCCCCGAGATTGAATGGCGGACTGCCCGGGACCACAGGAGATCCCACATGCAAGTTCGAGTCGTCGACTACCGCGCCGCGGATGCGGCCGAGCAATTCACCCGCTCCCTGCACGAGACAGGCTTCGGCGTCCTGGTGAATCACCCCCTGCCGCAAGACCTGGTCGAGAAGATCTATGCCGACTGGCTCGGCTACTTCAACAGCACCGAGAAACATGAGCTGGCGTTCTCGAAGGAGACGCAGGACGGGTATTTTTCGACCGAGATCTCGGAGACGGCCAAGGGGCACACGCAGAAGGACATCAAGGAGTACTTCCACATCTATCCGTGGGGGCGGATTCCCGCGTCGCTGAAGGACGACGCGATGCGCTACTACCGCATCGCCAATGATCTGGCGGCGGAGCTGCTGTCGTGGGTGGAGGCGCATACGCCGGCGGAGATCGCGAAGAACTATCGCGAGCCGCTGTCCAACATGATCAAGGACAGCCGGCTGACGCTGCTGCGGGTGCTGCGGTATCCGCCGCTGACGGGGAATGAGCCGGAGGGTTCGTTGCGGGCGGCGGCGCACGGGGACATCAATCTGCTGACGATCCTGCCGGCGGCCAATGAGCCGGGGCTGCAGGTGCAGGCCAAGGATGGGAGCTGGGTGGATGTGCCTGGGGATTTCGGGATGTTGATCATCAACATCGGCGACATGCTGCAGGAGGCGTCGCAGGGGTATTACCCGTCGACGCAACACCGCGTGGTCAATCCGACGGGTGAAGGTGCGAAGAAGAGCCGGGTGTCGCTGCCACTGTTCCTGCATCCGCGGGAGGACGTGGTCCTGTCGGACCGTTACACGGCGCACGAGTACCTGGAGGAGCGCCTGAGAGAACTGGGCGTCAAGACGTAAGGCTGGACGCCTTGAGACAGAGGCCCCTTCCCTTGCGGGACGGGGCCTTTGTACTTGGAGCGCGCCCCACGATCTTTCGAGAGCCGGCGGCGCCGGTGCCCCTCGGAGCGAACCCTGGACCGCAGGGAAGACTGTGAGCGCAGAGGGGCACCGGCGCCGCCGGCTCTGCGCTCGGTCGATCAAAGGCTCTTGATGGGCACCACGTCCTTGCCCTTGAACCCAAACACGGTGACTGCGGACGACTTCAGGTCATGGCGCTCGTCATAGGCGTACTCGCCGGCGACCCCGGTGAACGAGGACTTCGCCAGGTGTTCGCCGATCTTCTTCGGATCGGTCGACTGTGTCGCCTCGATCGCGCCCGCCAGGAGGTAGGCCCCGTCATAGAACGATGCCGCGTAGGTCAGCGGATCGCGCTTGAATTCGGCCTTGTACTTTTCCATGAATTGTTTGCCCTTGGCGCTGCGGTCGATGAGCGCGCCGCCCTGGGTGCAATAGACGTTCATGTCGCCGGAGACCTGCGACAGCGTGGCGGTCTCGGTCGAGCAGATCCCGTCGCCGCCGAGCAGGGGGGCGGTGATGCCCAGGCCGCGCATCTGGCGCAGCATCGGGCCGCCCTGGGCCGAATAGCCGCCATAGAACACGGCGTCTGGCTTGGCGGCCTTGACGGCGGTCAGGATGGAGCTGAAATCCGTGGCCTTGTCGCTGGTGAATTCCTTGGCCACGACCTTGATGCCCAGCTTGGCGGCCTGCGCGGTGAACTCTTGGGAGACGCCCTGGCCATACGCTGTGCGGTCGTCGATGACGGCCACGGTCTTGACCTTGAGATCCTGGGCGGCGTAGACGGCCATCTTGGCGCCGAGCTGGTTGTCGGTGGCGCCGATGCGGAACAGGTTGGTCTGGTTGGGCTGCTGCGTGATGCGCGGGTTGGAGGCCACTGTCAGGACGATGACGCCGCCGTCGGAGAACACCCGCGACGCGGGCATGGTCACGCCCGAGTTGTACGGTCCGAGGACGAACTTGATCTTCTTGTCGACCAGAGCCTGCGCCACCTGCACGCCCTGGCGCGGATCGGCGCCGTCGTCGTTGACGTCGAGTTCGAGGATCACGGGCTTGCCGCCCACCTTGACGCCCTTGGCGTTCAGTTCCTTGATGGCCAGGGCCGCGCCGTCGCGGTTGTCGATGCCATAGCCGGCCTGTGGGCCGGTGACGGGGCTCATGAAGCCGATGCGCACGCGTTCCTGGGCTTGGCAGCCGAGCGCGGCGAAGCTGGCGGCGAGCGCCAGCGCTTTCAGGGTGGTCTTGTTCATGGTTGTCTTCCTCGGTAAGGGAGACCGCGAGTCTACGAAGAAATGGCATGTCGCCCGACCACGTCTACAGTGGCGCATGTCCCGCGCTTCCTCCGGCCGCGTCATCTGGGTCCAGCCCGAGGCGCCTCCCAAGCCCGCTGTCGGCGAGCCGTGCAACGGCTGCGGTGTGTGCTGCCTGGC
Source organism: Roseateles sp. (assembly GCF_039595595.1). GTDB lineage: Bacteria > Pseudomonadota > Gammaproteobacteria > Burkholderiales > Burkholderiaceae_C > Roseateles. The sequence goes on from NZ_JBCNLG010000010.1 coordinate 115,471, forward strand.
CGAGCCCTGCCCGCTGGGCGCGGTGGTCAGCCTCAAGCGCCATGGGGCTTGCCGGGCGCTGGTCTGGTCCGAGTCGCAGCGCCAGTACCGCTGCGGCATGCTGGTCCATCCGACGCGCTATGTGGGCTTGCCCACATGCCGGCCCGACGGCCTCGTCAACCGGCTGATCCGGCGCTACGCGCGGCGACTCATCGCCGCGGGCATCGGCTGCGACGCGGAACTCGAACCCCAGGGCGCTCCATCCGAACCTGCTCCGCCCACCCGGCCCCCGGAGAAGCGCTAAGCAACGCCTGGCCCCAGCGGGTCTAGCATCGCCCGTGCATCGCCTGACCCAGGCTTCACGGAGGCCCCCCATGTCTCGCACCCCGAGAGATTCCCGCTTCGTCCGCGCCCGCGTGGCGCTGTCCCTGGCGATCGCGCTTGGCGCATCGGCCGCCGTGTCCATCGCGCAGGCCGTGCCGTTGCGCTGGGCCGCGCAGAACGATGTGCTGACGCTGGATCCGCACTCGCAGGACCACACGACCACCACCGCCATCCTGCAGCACGCCTACGAGGGCCTGACCCGCTACAGCGAGGACTGGGAGATCGAGCCCTGCCTGGCCACGAGGTGGACGGCGATCAGCCCGACGCAGGTGCGCTTCGAGCTGCGCAAGGGCGTGAAGTTCCACGATGGCTCCCCGTTCACCGCGGACGACGTGATTTTCAGTTTCAACCGCATCCGCCAGCCGCAGGGCACGATGCAGATCTACGTCACCGGCATCAAGGAGATCAAGAAGATCGACGACTTCACCATCGATCTGATGCTGGACTCGCCGCAGCCGATCCTGCTGCGCAACCTGATCGACTTCCGGATCATGAGCAAGGCCTGGTCCGAGAAGAACAAGGCGACGCAGATGGCCGATTACAAGGCCAAGGACGAGAACTACGCCAGCCGCCACGCCGCCGGCACCGGCCCCTACGAGATCACCTCGTGGCAGCCGGACCAGAAGGTCTCGATGGTCATCAACAAGGCGTGGTGGGACAAGAACAAGGGCAACATCACCGAGGTCAGCTACATCCCGATCAAGTCGGACCCGACGCGGGTCGCGGCGCTGACCTCGGGCGACGTGGACCTGCTGACCGACGTGCCGACGCAGGACGTCGGCTCGCTGAAGGCGGACAGCAAGCTCAAGACCATCGACGGCCCCGAGACCCGCACCATCTTCTTCGCGATGGACCTGGGCAGCGACGAGCTGCGCGGCTCGTCGGTGAAGGGCAAGAACCCGTTCAAGGACGTCCGCGTGCGCGAGGCGCTGTCGCTGGCCATCGACCGTGAGGCCATCAAGCGCAGCATCATGCGCGGGCTGTCGGTGCCGGCGGCGCTGATGGTCGCGCCCGGCGTGCACGGCTATGACGCGGCGCTGGACAAGCCGCGCGCGCCCGACATCGCCAAGGCGAAGAAGCTGCTGGCCGATGCCGGCTATCCCAGCGGCTTCGAGGTCCCGCTGAACTGCCCCAACAACCGCTACGTCAACGACGAGAAGGTCTGCCTGGCGGTGGTGTCGATGTGGAGCAAGATCGGCATCACCGCGCGGCTGACCGCGCAGCCGATGTCGCAGCACAGCCAGCTGTTCCAGCGCTTCGAGGCGCCGCTGTACATGCTCGGCTGGGGCGTGTCCACGCGCGACGCGCTCTACGCGATGCAGGCGCTGGCGCGTACCCGCAGTGGCGGCGCAGACGGCAGCTTCAACTTCTCCAAGGTCAGCGATTCCGAGCTCGACAAGCTGATCGACGCGGCCAAGAGCGAGATCGATGTCGCCAAGCGCGATGCGCTGCTGCGCGACGGGCTGGTGCGGATCCGCGATCAATATCTCTTCATCCCGTTGCACCACCAGGTGCGCCCGTGGGCGATGCGCGCCAACCTGCAGACGCTGCATCGCGCCGACGACCGGCCGCAGGCGCGCTTCACGACGATCAAGTAGCGCCTCGCATTTCCTTCCTCGCCGACCGGATTTGCCGGCCCGTCCTTGGGGCAATCCCCGAGGCCGGGCCGGTCGTCCATGGGCGCGTCCGCGGCTAGCATCCAGCGACTTCACGTCTTCTTAACGACATCGCCAAGGAGCTGCCGCTCATGCCGAGGATCTCTTCCGGATCGATCCGATCTCCCCGCACCGCGCTGTGCGCTGCCGCAGCAGCAGCGCTGCTGTCCGTCCTGCCCGGGCTGTCCGCGCACGCGGCGCCGTTGCGCTGGGCCGCGCAGAACGACGTGCTGACGCTGGATCCGCACTCGCAGAATCACAGCACGACCAACGCGATCGCGCAGCACGCCTACGAGGGCCTGACCCGCTACGACCGCCAGTACCAGGTCGAGCCCTCGCTCGCGACGAAATGGACCCAGACCAGCCCGACCACCTGGCGCTTCGAGCTGCGCAAGGGCGTCAAGTTTCATGACGGCTCGCCGTTCACCGCGGACGACGTGGTGTTCTCCTTCCACCGCATCAAGCAACCGGTGGGCACGATGCATCCGTTCGTCGCCGGCGTCACCGACATCAAGAAGGTCGATGCGAACACGATCGACGTGATCCTCGCGGCGCCCAATCCCATCCTGCTGCGCCAGTTCGTCGACTTCCGGATCATGAGCAAGACCTGGGCGGAGAAGAACAAGGCGGTCAATCTGCCGGACTTCAAGGCCAAGGAGGAGACCTTTGCGACGCGCAACGCCAATGGCACCGGGCCCTACCGCATCACCGGCTGGCAGCCGGACCAGCGCATCACGATGGTCCAGAACAAGGACTGGTGGGACGCGAAGAACGCGACCAATGTCGACGAGGTGATCTACACGCCGATCAAGTCCGACCCGACGCGTGTCGCGGCGCTGCTGTCGGGCGACGTGGACCTGCTGTCCGACATTCCGACGCAGGACGTGGGGCGGCTCAAGGCCGATGCCAGGCTCAGCGTCGCCGAGGGCAGCGAGACGCGCACGATCTTCATCGGCATGGACCAGGGCAGCGAGCAGCTCAAGGGCGCCAGCGTGACCGGCAAGAACCCGTTCAAGGACAAGCGCGTGCGCGAGGCGATGTCGCTGGCGATCGACCGCGAGGCGATCAAGCGCGCGACGATGCGGGGCCTGTCGGTGCCGGCGGGGATCATGGTCGCGCCGGGCGTGAACGGCAACGCGCCGGACATCGACGTCGCGACGAAGGCCGATGCCGAGCGCGCGCGCAAGCTGCTCGCGGAGGCCGGGTACCCGAACGGCTTCGAAGTGCCGATGAACTGCCCCAACAACCGCTACGTCAATGACGAGGAGATCTGCCTGGCGGTGGTGTCGATGTGGAGCAAGGTGGGGATCAAGGCGCGGCTGCAGACGGAGTCCTTCAGCACCTTCAGCCCGAAGCTGCAGGCCTTCGAGTACCCGCTGTTCCTGTACGGCTGGGGCGTGCCGACCTATGACGCGCTGTACACGATGCAATCGCTGGCGCGCACGCGCACCGGGGGCGCGGACGGCAGCGGCAACTACTTCCGCCTGAGCGACGCGAAGCTGGACCAGATCATCGATGCCGCGAAGGTCGAAGGCGATGTGGCCAAGCGCAACGCGCTGCTGAAGGAGGGGCTGGTGCGCATCCGCGATGAGGTGTTCTTCATCCCGCTGCACCACCAGGTGCGCCCGTGGGCGATGAAGAAGACGGTCAGCACGCCGCACCGCTCGGACGACCGGCCGGAGGCGCGGTTCACGACGATCAAGTGATCGGTGACGGGAGCCCCTCAGGGCTCTCTACGCCAACGCCCGAACCACCATCACGCCACGCCATCGGCGACCCGGCTCGGCGGCCGGGTCCACTTCAGCAGCACCTCGACGAGCTCGGCCGGCACGATCGGCTTGCCGATGTGCGCGTCCATCCCCGCAGCGAGGCAGGCCTGGCGGTCCTCGTCCATCGCCGCCGCCGTCATCGCGACGATCGGCAACCCATGCCCCTGCGGCAGCAGCCGGATGCAGCGCGCCGCCTCGATGCCGCCCATCTCCGGCATCTGCATGTCCATCAGCACCAGGTCGAAGTCGCGCTCGCGCACGAGATCGACGGCCTGAAGGCCATTGCCCGCGATGGTCACCGTCAAGCCGCCCAGTTCGAGGAAGGCCTGCGCCACCTGCTGATTCACCGGGTCATCCTCGACCAGCAGCACCTCGGCGCCCCGCAAGGGCCGCAGCGCCTCATCGAGCGATTTTTCCAGCGGCCGCGCCACCTTGGGCGCGGCAGTGCCATGCTGCAGGCGCACGATCGCCTCGAACAGGCGCGACGGCGTCACCGGCTTGGCCAGCACCTCCAGCCCCGGCCGGCGCCCCAGCTCCCGCCCGACGGCATCGAGTTGATGCGCCCCCGCCAGCACCACGACCCGCGGCAGCGGCTGGGCGCGCTCCAGGCACAGCGCCCGAATCTTGTCCAGCACCTCCAGCGCGCCGGTCTTCCAGTCCAGCACGAGCAGCTCGTACGGCGCGTCGTGCCCCACCGCGCGCTGGCTCTTGAACACCGCGTCGTCGACGAAGGCCGCCGTGCTCACCTGGAATCGCCAGCTCGACAGCATCTGGCTCCAGGCCTCGCGTTCGGTCGGCTGGCCATCCATCACCAGCGCGCGCATGCCGCGGATCCGATAGAGGTCGCGCCGCGCCGCGCCCGCCGCCGGCAGACCGAACCACGCGCTGAAGCGGAAGGTCGAGCCCTGCCCGGGCTCGCTTTCCACCGCGATGTCGCCGTCCATCAAGGTGACCAGCCGCCGGCAGATCGCCAGCCCGAGACCCGTCCCGCCAAAGCGCCTCGCCGTGCCCATCTCCCCTTGCGCGAAAGCCTCGAAGAGCTGCTCGCGCGTCTCGCGGCTCATGCCGATGCCGGTGTCGCGCACCGACAGCGCCAGGCACACCCGGCCCGCCGCGCGCTCCTGCACCTCGACGCGGATCACGATCTCACCGCGCGGCGTGAACTTGATCGCGTTGCCCACCAGGTTGTTCAGCACCTGCGTCAGCCGGAACGCGTCGCCCACCGTGCGCGGCGGCACGTCACGGTCGATCTCGAAGACCAGGTCCAGCCCCGTCTCCTCGAGCCGCGCCGAGAACAGCTCGCCGACGTTCTCCACCACCTCCTCGATGCCGAACTCCTCCGCCTCCAGGCTGATCTTGCCGGCCTCCACCTTGGAGTAGTCCAGGATGTCGTTGAGCAGCGCCAGCAGCGCCTTCGACGACGCATGCGCCTTGGCCACGTACTCGTGCTGGCGCCCTTCGAGCGGCCCTTGCAGCGCCAGGTGCGTCAGGCCGATCACCGCGTTCATCGGCGTGCGGATCTCGTGGCTCATGCTCGCCAGGAACAGGCTCTTGGCCGCGTTCGCACGCTGGGCCTCGTCGCGCGCCAGCGCCAGCTCCGATGAACGCTCGCGCTCGCGGCCATGCGTCTGCGCCAGCCGCGCGTAGAGGACGGCGTTCTCCAGCAACAGCTCGACCAGCACGGCGCCGCACGCGATCAGGCCGTAAATGCGGCCGGCGTAAAAGCCCAGGTCATAGCGGCCGCCATTGAGCATCGCCGACAGCGCGATGTCGCAGAGCCAGGCGACCAGCACCACGCGCAGGCCCAGGTCGAGCACGCTCGCCTCGCGGCGGCGCGAGAGCAGCGCCGCGAGCCCCGCGATGCACACGGCCCACACCGTGCCGACCGCGACGATCATCGCGGGCGTGTAGCGGTTGCCGTCCATGATCGCGGGAAGCCAGTCATGACCGGCCGTCGCCAGCACGGTCAGACCCACGCCGAGCCCGAGCGCGATGCCCGTCGCGACCAGCGCGACGCGCCGTTCCTGCCGCTCCTGCCCCTCCTTCCACGGCGAATCGATGCCGCCCGCAATCACGGGAGGCGCGCGGCGCCGCATCCACGCGTACGCGATCACGAACAGCGGAAAGCCGCCGTGCCAGGCCATGTAGAGCCAGGCTGTCGTCTGGGGGCCCGCACCGATCGCGCCATCGGGCGCGAACACGCCCGGGAAGGACAGCGCGTGGCCGATCGTGATCGTCGCGGTGAAGAGATAGCCGCTGGCCAGCACCGACAGCGCCGGCAAGCGCGTGATCCGCCACTGGCCGTAGAGCAGCGCGGCGGTGATCAGGTCGTTGAGGATGAGCGCGGCCTCATAGGCCGGAATGAAGGCGGCCACCGCCGGCAGCTGCACCTTGGCGAAAGGCAGCAGCGCCAGGCAGATGCCGATGGACAGCGCGATCGTCGCCAGCGCGCGGGATCGCGCGCGGCGATCGGCCGGCTGGATCGCGAGAAAGGATGGCGCCGGGTCCTGCGGCGGCTCCTGCCGCTCCCGCACCTCCCGCGCCTCCCCATTGGCTGCGACGTCACGAGCGTCGCGTTGCGCGTCGCCCGAAGCGCCGCGCCGTGCATCGACTTCGCCCACGCTGCCTCCCTGAAGGCATGCCCGATCGACTGTCTCCGGATGGTTGCCCATCGGCTGGCGGATTGCAACCGCTCATTCGACTGCCCGGGGCCCACACGCATCGCAGGCCAGAAAGCACAACGCCCCGGCGAGCGGGGCGTTGTGCAGCGTGGGAAGGTCCCCAAAGCTGTCCGGCCGTTCAGCCGTTCAGCCGTTCAGCCTTCAGGACTTCACGTCTTCAGGCCAGCGCCAGACGCTGGCGTGCCGCGGCGTACTCGCGGCCGAAGCGCGCGACCAGTTCGCCGGCCGGCAGCACCTCGCGGATCGCGCCGATGCCCTGGCCGCTGCCCCATACGTCCTTCCACGCCTTCGCGCCGTTGCCGCCGAAGTTCATCTTCGTCGGATCGCTCTCGGGCAGGTTCTCCGGATCGAGCCCCGCCTTCACGATCGAGCCCTTCAGGTAGTTGCCGTGCACGCCAGTGAACAGGTTGCTGTAGACGATGTCGTCGCTGTTGCTCTCGACAATCATCTGCTTGTATTCGTCGGCGGCGCGCGCCTCCTCGGTCGCGATGAAGGCCGAGCCGATGTAGGCCAGGTCCGCGCCCATCGCCTGCGCCGCCAGGATCGCGTCGCCGCTGGCCATCGAGCCCGACAGCGCCAGCGGGCCGTCGAACCATTCGCGGATCTCCTGGATCAGCGCGAACGGGCTCTTGACGCCCGCATGGCCGCCGGCGCCCGCCGCGACGGCGATCAGGCCGTCGGCGCCCTTCTCGATCGCCTTCCTCGCGAACTTGTTGTTGATGATGTCGTGCAGCACGATGCCGCCCCAGCCGTGCACCGCGGCGTTGACGTCCTCGCGCGCGCCCAGCGAGGTGATCACGATGGGCACCTTGTACTTGGCGCACAGGGCCATGTCGTGCTCGAGCCGGTCATTGCTCTTGTGCACGATCTGGTTGATCGCGAACGGCGCCGCCGGCGACTCCGGATGCGCGCGGTCATGCGCGGCCAGCGTCTCGGTGATCTCGGCCAGCCACTCGTCGAGCAGCTCGGCCGGACGCGCGTTCAGCGCCGGCATCGAGCCCACGATGCCGGCCTTGCATTGCGCGATCACCAGCTTCGGATTGCTGATGATGAACAGCGGCGAGCCGATCACCGGCAGACGCAGCTTGTTGAACAGCGGGGGAAGTGCCACCTCGGAATCTCCTCGGGTCAATGTCGTCGGATGTTGCCCCGGGTGCGCGCTGACACGCGTCACGCCGGGGACGATGCGGGCTGGATCAGAAGGCGTCGACCGGCAGCGCCATCACGCTGCCGGCGCCGTTCACGATCGCGTCGCGCTGCGCGGCGCAGCGCGGCAGGATGTGCTCGGCGTAGAAGCGCGCGGTGGCGATCTTGGCGTCCATGAAGGCGACATCCTGGCCGGCGGCCTTGAGCTCCTGCGCCGCCAGCAGCGAGCGCGCCAGTTGCCAGCCGGCCATCAGGTTGCCGCCCACCATCAGGTAGGGCACCGAGCCGGCGAAGGCCGCGTTCGGATTGGCCTTGCCGTTGGCGGCGATGAAATCGACGACGTCGACGAAGGCCGCGCGCGCCGCCGCGAGCTGTGCCCGCACCGCCAGCGCGTCGGCGCTGCCGCTGCCGGCCAGCGCGCCTTCGGTTTCCTCGACCTGCGCCGCGACCGAGCGCGCGAACGCGCCGCCGTCGCGCACCGTCTTGCGGCCCACCAAGTCGTTGGCCTGGATCGCGGTCGTGCCTTCGTAGATCGGCAGGATGCGCGCGTCGCGGTAGTACTGCGCCGCGCCGGTCTCCTCGATGAAGCCCATGCCGCCGTGCACCTGCACGCCCAGCGAGGTCACCTCCAGGCTCATCTCGGTGCTGTAGCCCTTGACCAGCGGCACCATGAATTCGTAGAAGGCCTGCGCCTGCTGGCGGGTCTCAGCATCCTCGTGGTGATGCGCCATGTCGTAGGCCGCGGCGGCGTCGATCGCCATCGCGCGGCAGCCCTCGACCAGCGCGCGCTGCGTCATCAGCATGCGGCGCACGTCGGGGTGGTGGATGATCGCGGCCGCGTCCTTCGACGAGCCATCCACCGGGCGCGACTGCACGCGGTCCTTCGCGTACTCGACCGCCTTCTGGTAGGCCCGGTCCGCCACCGCGATGCCCTGCACGCCCACGCCGAAGCGGGCCGCATTCATCATGATGAACATGTATTCGAGGCCGCGGTTCTCCTCGCCGATCAGCGTTCCGATGGCACCACCGTGATCGCCGAATTGCAGCACCGCAGTCGGGCTGGCCTTGATGCCGAGCTTGTGCTCGATGGACACGCAGTGCGCGTCATTGCGCGCGCCCAGCGAGCCGTCCGCGTTGACCAGGAACTTGGGCACCAGGAACAGGCTGATGCCCTTCACGCCTTCCGGGGCGCCCGGCACGCGGGCCAGCACCAGGTGGACGATGTTGTCCGCCATGTCGTGCTCGCCCCAGGTGATGAAGATCTTGGTGCCGAAGATCTTGTAGGTGCCGTCGCCCTGCGGCTCGGCGCGCGTGCGCACCATCGCCAGGTCCGAGCCCGCCTGCGGCTCGGTCAGGTTCATCGTGCCGGTCCACTCGCCGGAGATCAGCTTGGGGATGAAGGTCTGCTTCTGCGCCTCCGAGCCCGCCACCAGCAGCGCCTCGATCGCACCGTCGGTCAGCAGCGGGCACAGCGCGAAGCTGACGTTGGCCGCCTGCACGATTTCGCCGCAAGCCGCGCCGATCGTCTTGGGCAGGCCCTGGCCGCCATAAGCCTCCGGATGCTGCAGCCCCTGCCAGCCACCCTCGACGTACTGCTTGAACGCCTCCTTGAAGCCGGGCGTCGCGAAGACCTCGCCGTTCTTCCAGTACGAGGGGTTCTTGTCGCCTTCCACGTTCAGCGGGGCGATGACGTCCTCGTTGAGCTTGGCCGATTCCTCGAGCACCGCCTGCGCGGTGTCCAGGCCATGGTCGGCGAACGCGGGAATCTGCTCGGACAGCGTCTGCAGGCCAGCCAGGGCCTGCATGTCGAACAGCATGTCCTTGATCGGGGCGCGGTAGGTCATGGAGTGTCTCCGGATGAAAAAAGGGCGCCGCGCGTCGTCGGCGGGCGCCCTTGGTCTTGTCTGCGACCGTTCGATGCGGCCGCGGTGCTCAGCGATCGATTACAGGGCCTTGACCAGTTCAGGGACGGCCGTGAACAGATCCGCTTCCAGGCCGTAATCGGCGACGGAGAAGATCGGCGCCTCCGGATCCTTGTTGATCGCCACGATCACCTTGGAGTCCTTCATGCCGGCCAGATGCTGAATCGCGCCCGAGATGCCGGCCGCGATGTACAGCTGCGGCGCGACGATCTTGCCGGTCTGGCCGACCTGCCAGTCGTTGGGCGCGTAGCCCGCGTCCACCGCGGCGCGCGAGGCGCCCAGCGCGGCGTTCAGCTTGTCGGCCAGCGGGGTCAGCACTTCGTTGAACTTGTCGCTGCTGCCCAGCGCGCGGCCACCCGACACGATGATCTTGGCGGCGGTCAGCTCGGGGCGGTCGCTCTTGGTCACCTCGCGGCCAACGAAGCTGCTCTTGCCGCTGTCGGCCACGGCCGTCAGCGATTCGACCGCGGCGCTGCCGCCTTCGGCCGCCGAATCGAAACCGGTCGTGCGGACGGTGATCACCTTGACCGCGTCAGTCGACTGCACGGTCGCGATCGCGTTGCCGGCGTAGATCGGACGCTCGAAGGTGTCGGCCGAGACGACCTTGGTGATGTCGCTCACCTGGCCCACGTCCAGCAGCGCGGCCACGCGCGGTGCGACGTTCTTGCCCGCGGCGGTGGCCGGGAACAGGACGTGCGAGTAGTCCTTGGCGATGGCGAGCACCTGCGCGGCGACGTTCTCGGCCAGGCCGTCGGCGAACTGGGCGCCGTCGGCGTGCAGCACCTTGGCGACGCCCGAGATCTTCGCCGCGGCCTGCGCGGCGGCACCGGCGTTGGAGCCGGCGACCAGCACGTGCACGTCGCCACCGATGGCGGCGGCGGCGGTGACCACGTGGTGGGTGGCGCCCTTGAGCGAGGCGTTGTCGTGTTCAGCGATGACGAGGATGGTCATGTCTTATCTCCGAATCTTGTTCTGGGGGCTCAGATGACCTTGGCCTCGGTCTTCAGCTTGGTGACCAGCGTGGCTACGTCCGGCACCTTGATGCCGGCGCTGCGCTTCGGGGGCTCGGCCACCGACAACGTCTTGATGCGCGGCGCCACGTCCACGCCCAGGTCGGCCGGCTTGACCACGTCCAGCGGCTTCTTCTTGGCCTTCATGATGTTGGGCAGCGTCACGTAGCGCGGCTCGTTCAGGCGCAGGTCGGTCGTCACGACCGCCGGCAGCGTCAGGCTGACCGTCTCGAGGCCGCCGTCCACTTCACGCGTCACCGCGACCTTGCCGTCGGCCACTTCCACCTTCGACGCGAAGGTGCCTTGCGGCAGGCCCGTCAGCGCGGCCAGCATCTGGCCGGTCTGGTTGCAGTCGTCGTCGATGGCCTGCTTGCCCAGGATCACCAGCTGCGGCTGCTCCTTGTCGACCAGCGCCTTGAGCAGCTTGGCCACGGCCAGCGGCTGCAGCTCCGCGTCGGTCTCGACGAGGATGGCGCGGTCGGCGCCGATGGCCATCGCGGTGCGCAGCGTCTCCTGGCATTGCGTGACCCCGCAGGACACGGCGATCACCTCGGTGACCACGCCCTTCTCCTTCAGACGCACCGCCTCTTCAACGGCGATCTCGTCGAAGGGATTCATCGACATCTTCACGTTGGCGATGTCCACGCCGGTCCCGTCACTCTTGACGCGCACCTTGACGTTGTAATCGACGACTCGTTTGACGGGGACCAATACCTTCATCGAAGCACTCCAAGCGGATTGACGTTAACGTTAATCAGATTCTAGGGGAGCCCCGGGGCGCTCCCGTGTCTCCCAGCCGTCATGCGCCCTGCTCCCGTCCCGGAGATCCCGGGCGCCCGGGGTGCGCCTGGTCGGCGCCGGCTCGAAAATAAAACGAACGATCGTTCTATTCTAGCCATCGAACGGAGGATGCCAAGCAGCTTGGGGGCACGAATGAGGGAATCCCTCTAGACTCCGCTCCCGACACGCCGCCCCACGATGACGACTTCCCGTTCTGCATCTCCTGCCCCCCCGCCATCGGTGCTTCCCTCGCCAGCGACCCGCATCCCTTCGATCGGGGTCTTCGACTCCGGCGTCGGAGGCCTGACCGTGCTGAAGGCCTTGCGCGAACAGTTGCCCGGCGTGCCGCTGCGCTACCTCGCCGACACCGCGCACGCGCCTTATGGCGACCGCAGCAGCGAGTACATCATCGATCGGAGCGTGAAGGTGGCGGAGCATCTGCACCGCGTCGGCGCCGTGATGGCCGTCGTGGCCTGCAACACGGCCACGGCGCATGCGGTGCAGGCCATGCGCGAGCGCTGGCCGCATTGGCCGGTCGTCGGCATCGAGCCCGGCGTGAAGCCGGCCGTCGCGGCGACGCGCAACGGACGCATCGGCGTCATGGCAACAACGGCGACGATCGCGAGCCGCCGCTATGAGCAACTCGTCGCGGCGCATGCCAGCGACGTCGAGCTCATCAGCCAGCCCTGCCCCGGCCTCGTGACCCTGATCGAGCGCGGCGACCTTCGCAGCGCGGAACTCGGCGAGCTGGTCGATCGCTATTGCGCGACGCTGCGCGCGGCCGGCGTCGACACGGTGCTGCTGGGCTGCACGCATTACCCGCTGATCCAGGCGCGCATTCAGGCCGCGCTGGGCGATGGCGTGCGGCTGCTCAACATCGAGGACGCGGTCGCGCGCCAGGCGCGCCGCGTGTGGGAAGGCTTCGGCCTCACGCCCGGCGGCGATGCCGGGATCGTGCTCGAAAGCACCGGCGACCCCGCGCCGCTCCAGCATCTGGCGCGCGAAGCGCTGGGCTGGCGCGATGTGACGGCCAGCCGCGTCGCGGCCTGAGGTCGCCGCCCCGCTCGCTCAGCCCTCGCTCAGACGAGCGCCCGCGCCAGCCCGCGGGTCATGTCGACGCGTCTGAGCAGCCCATAGCCGAGCGCGAAAAACACCCCCGTGGCGAGGATCGCGAGCCGGTGGTTCCCTGACGTCATCGCGGTGACCGCGCCATAGGTCAGCGGGCCGATGATCGCGGCGAGCCGCGTCGCGAAGGTCCACAGGCCGAAGAACTCGGCCAGGCGGTCATGCGGCGCGAGCGCGCCCGCCAGCGCACGGCCACAGGACTGGCTCGAACCCATGCACAGGCCGGCGATCAGCGCGGCGATCCAGAAGAGCCAGGCGCTCGTCGCCACAAAGGCGAGCAGCACCATCATCATCCAGCCCACCAGCGTGACCGCGAGCGCCGGCTGGTGGCCGATGCGGTCCTCGTAGTAGCCGAAGGCGAAGGCGCCGACGGCCGACGCGATGTTGACCACGAACACCAGCGTCATCGTCTGCGCCGGCGTGAAGCCCAGCGCCTGCTCCGCATAGACGGCCGCGAGCGCGATGACCACGGCGATGCCGGCCTGGTAGCTGGTGCCGCAGGCGAGCAGGCGCAGGAAGTCGGGATAGGCGCGGGCCCGCTGCCACGACGCCCAGAGCTGCGACAGGCCTGACCCCATGTGTGCGGCGCGTCGCGTTGCACAGGGATCGGCGCGCTCGCGCATCAGCAGGAAGGTGGGCACGGCGGCCAGCAGATAGAAGGCCGCGGTGATCAGCATCGTCACCGGGACGGCATGGCTGGCGGACTCGCCTCGCGCCGAGGCGCTCAGCACATAGCCCAGGCACAGGCCCAGCGCGAGCATGCCGCCGAGATAGCCCACAGCCCAGCCCCAGCCCGACACGCGGCCCAGCGCATCGCGCCGCGCGAGTTCGGGCAGGAAGGCGGCGATCAGCGACTCGCCATACGAGAAGAACACGTTGGAGATGACGACCGCGGCCGCGGCCCACCAGAGCTGTTCGGGCCCGAAGAAGGCCAGCGCCGCCGTCGACAGCACGCAGCCGCCCGTGCAATAGCTCAGCAGCCGCTTCTTGGCCGCGTGGGCGTCAGCCCAGGCGCCCAGCCCCGGCATCGTGACCATCACGACGAAGCTGGAGAACGCCACCAGCACCGTCCACAGCAGCGTCGCGGAGGGTTGCCCCTTGGCCAGGACGCCGACGAAATACGCGTTGTAGACAGCCGTCAGGACGACGGTCGTGTAGCCGGAATTGGCGAAGTCATACATCGACCAGCCAAGGACTTCGCGTTTGCGGACGCCCGGATTCAACAGTTCCTGCGCGAACAAGGCCATGCGATGCGATGCCCCGGAAACCATGCGCGTGGTGCCTGGAACGGGACTCGAACCCGTACGCCGGTGAAGGCGGCGGATTTTAAGTCCGCTGTGTCTACCGATTTCACCATCCAGGCCGCGACGGCTCCGAGGAGTTCCAAGTCGAGGTGACCGGACATTATCGGGGCCGCCGGGAAAGAAAAAAGGGAAGCCGGCTCGGCTTCCCTTTTGAAGAGTTTGGAGCGGGAAACGAGGCTCGAACTCGCGACCTCAACCTTGGCAAGGTTGCGCTCTACCAACTGAGCTATTCCCGCATCGCAGGACAGCCGGATGACTCAGCATCCAACCACCCTTTGGTGTCATTGGAGCGGGAAACGAGGCTCGAACTCGCGACCTCAACCTTGGCAAGGTTGCGCTCTACCAACTGAGCTATTCCCGCAATGTCCATTCTTTGGAGGCGCGATCCGGAGTCGAACCGGACTGACCGGATTTGCAATCCGGGGCATAACCGCTTTGCTATCGCGCCCCAGAACCCTGGACGGGATTCTGTTGAAACCGGATTTGGTTGTCCGATTCCGATAAAAAATGGAAGCCGGAGCTTCCATCCTTTTCAAACCTGGAGCGGGAAACGAGGCTCGAACTCGCGACCTCAACCTTGGCAAGGTTGCGCTCTACCAACTGAGCTATTCCCGCAGGGTCTTCAACGCACTGCCTGCTTCAACTTCTCTGCGTCTCTTGCGATTCGCTTTGCTGTCGCAGCACCGTTTGCGCTGAAGCCGAGAGTATAGAACGGTTTTTGACGCTCACACAAGAGTTCCGCGCATTCTTTATGAAGATCGCCCAAGCGCGCCGCAATGAAGAATGGCGCCCTGAGGCGCCATTCGCGGGTCATTGAAGCGGTCAGTGCTTCAGCGAGTCGCCGCCCGCTTCGGGCTTGGGCTCGGCGACCTTCTCGGCGGGAGGCGTCGCAGCGACCTCTTCCTCCGGCAATGCCGACGGGTAGGTCTCCAGCGCCACCTCGAGCACGCGGTCGATCCAGCGCACCGGAACGATCTCCAGCTGGTTCTTCACGTTCTCCGGGATGTCCTGAAGATCCTTCACGTTCTCTTCCGGAATCATCACCGTCTTGATGCCACCCCGATGCGCGGCCAGGAGCTTCTCCTTCAGGCCGCCAATCGCCGTGACCTCGCCACGCAGTGTGATCTCACCGGTCATCGCGACGTCGGCCCGCACCGGGATGCCGGTCAGCGTCGACACGAAGGCCGTCGTCATCGCGGCACCCGCGCTCGGACCGTCCTTGGGCGTCGCGCCATCGGGCAGGTGCACGTGGATGTCGCGCTTCTCGAAGGCTTCATCCTTGATGCCCAGCCGGCGAGCCCGCGACCGCACCACCGTGCGCGCCGCCTCGACCGATTCCTTCATCACGTCGCCCAGCGAGCCGGTGCGGATGATGTTGCCCTTGCCCGGCATCGACGTGGCTTCGATGGTCAGCAGATCGCCACCCACTTCCGTCCACGCCAGACCGACCACCTGGCCGACCTGGTTCTTCTTCTCCGCGCGGCCGAAGTCGTACTTGCGCACGCCGAGGAACTCGTGCAGGTTGTCCTCGTTGACCACCACCTTGCCCTCGAAGGACTTGAGCTGCAGGCCCTTCACGACCTTGCGGCAGATCTTCGAGATCTCGCGCTCCAGCGAACGCACGCCGGCCTCGCGGGTGTAGTAGCGGATCACGCCGCGGATCGCGTCTTCGGTGACCTCGAGCTCGTCATCCTTCACGCCATTGTTGCCACGTTGCTTGGGCAGCAGGTAGCGCTGGGCGATGTTGACCTTCTCGTCCTCGGTGTAGCCCGACAGGCGGATGACCTCCATCCGGTCCAGCAGCGCCGGCGGGATGTTGAGCGAGTTCGACGTCGCCACGAACATCACATCGCTCAGGTCGTAGTCGACCTCGATGTAGTGGTCCGCGAAAGTGTGGTTCTGCTCGGGGTCCAGCACCTCCAGCAACGCCGACGACGGGTCGCCGCGGAAGTCCATGCCCAGCTTGTCGATCTCGTCGAGCAGGAACAGCGGATTGCGCGTGCCAACCTTGGACAGGCTCTGCAGCACCTTGCCCGGCATCGAGCCGATGTAGGTGCGGCGGTGACCGCGGATCTCGGCCTCGTCGCGCACGCCGCCCAGCGCCATGCGGACGAACTTGCGGCCCGTGGCGCGCGCCACCGACTGACCCAGCGAGGTCTTGCCCACGCCCGGAGGGCCGACCAGGCACAGGATCGGCGCCTTGACCTTGTCCACGCGCTGCTGCACCGCGAGGTATTCAAGGATGCGTTCCTTGACCTTGTCCAGGCCGTAGTGGTCCTCGTTCAGCACGGCCTCGGCGTTGGCCAGGTCGTGCTTGATCTTGGTCTTCTTCGACCACGGCAGGTTGACCAGCGTGTCGATGTAATTGCGCACGACGGTCGCCTCAGCGGACATCGGCGACATCAGCTTGAGCTTCTTGAGCTCCGCCTCGGCCTTCTTGCGCGCTTCCTTCGGCATGCGAGCAGCCTGGATCTTCTTCTCCAGCTCCTCCATGTCGGCGCCTTCCTCGCCGTCGCCCAGTTCCTTCTGGATGGCCTTGACCTGTTCGTTCAGGTAGTACTCGCGCTGCGACTTCTCCATCTGGCGCTTGACGCGGCCACGGATGCGCTTCTCGACCTGGAGGATGTCGACCTCGTGCTCAAGCAGGTCCAGCAGCTTCTCCAGCCGCTTGCCCACTTCCGACAGATCCAGCACCGACTGCTTGGCATCGAGCTTGAGCGGCAGGTGCGCGGCGATCGTGTCGGCCAGGCGGCCGGCGTCGTCGATGCCGGCGATGGACGTCAGGATCTCGGGCGGGATCTTCTTGTTCAGCTTGACATACTGGTCGAACTGCTGCGTCACCGCGCGGCGCAGCGCCTCGACCTCGGGCTGGTCGTCGGCTTCCGGCGGGATCGGCAGGACCTCGGCGGTGAAGTGCTCCTCGCCGTCCTCGATCTTGTTGGTGGTGGCGCGCTGCAGGCCTTCGACCAGCACCTTCACGGTGCCGTCGGGCAGCTTCAGCATCTGCAGGATGCTGGAGACGCAACCCATCTCGAACATGTCGTCGGGCTTGGGTTCGTCCTTGCCGGCCGCCTTCTGCGCGACCAGCATGATCTGGCGGCCCGCTTCCATCGCCGCTTCCAAGGCCTTGATGGACTTGGGACGGCCCACGAAGAGCGGGATCACCATGTGCGGGAACACGACGACGTCGCGCAGCGGCAGCAGCGGCAGCGTGATGGGTTCCGCGGGGAGGATCGGATGACCGGACATGAAAACCTCTCTTTCTCAGGCCCACCTGGGGCCCGAGGGGCCAATTACAAGGTGCCGTTCAATAGCCTTTGAGCAATTGCATTCCACGGCAAGGAGTGGCAAGCAGATCGCCCGGGTGTCTTGGCAGGGAGCGGGCTCAGGCGCTCGCCTTGGCCTCGCGGTAAACCAGCAACGGCTTGGTGTCCTCATCGATGTTGTGTTCGTCCAGCACGACCTTGGCGACGCTCTCCAGCGACGGCAACTCGAACATCGTGTCGATCAGCGCATGCTCCACGATCGAGCGCAGCCCGCGCGCGCCGGTCTTGCGCGCCAGCGCCTTGCGCGCCACCGCGCTCAGCGCGGAGGGGCGCACTTCCAGCTCGACACCGTCCATCGCGAACAGCTGCTGGTACTGCTTGACCAGCGCGTTGCGCGGCTCGGTCAGGATCTGCACCAGAGCGTCCTCGGTCAGCTCGCCCAGCGTGGCGATGACCGGCAGACGGCCGACCAGTTCCGGAATCAGGCCGAACTTGATCAGGTCGCCCGGCTCGACTTCGCGGAACAGCTCGCCGACCTTCTTCTCGCTCTTGCTCTTGACGGAGGCGCCGAAACCGATGCCCGACTTCTCGGAGCGGTTCTGGATGACCTTTTCCAGGCCGTCGAACGCGCCGCCGCAGATGAACAGGATGTTGGTCGTGTCGATCTGCAGGAAGTCCTGGTTGGGGTGCTTGCGGCCGCCCTGCGGGGGGACCGAAGCCATCGTGCCTTCGACCAGTTTCAGCAGCGCCTGCTGGACGCCCTCGCCCGACACGTCGCGGGTGATGGAGGGGTTGTCCGCCTTGCGGCTGATCTTGTCGATCTCATCGATGTAGACGATGCCGCGCTGGGCGCGCTCGACGTCGTAATTGCAGTTCTGCAGCAGCTTCTGGATGATGTTCTCGACGTCCTCGCCGACGTAGCCGGCCTCGGTCAGCGTGGTCGCGTCGGCGATCACGAACGGGACGTTGAGCACCCGCGCCAGCGTCTGCGCCAACAGCGTCTTGCCCGAGCCGGTCGGCCCGATCAGCAGGATGTTGCTCTTGGACAGCTCGACGCCGTCCTTGGTGTCGGCCGCGTGGCGCAGCCGCTTGTAATGGTTGTAGACCGCCACGGCCAACGTGCGCTTGGCCACGTCCTGGCCGATCACGTACTGGTCCAGCGTCGTCTTGATCTCGCTGGGGACGGGCAGGTCCGATTTGCTGGCACGGCCGCCGGCCGCCGTCTCGGCCGGGACTTCATCCCGGATGATGTCGTTGCACAGCTCGATGCACTCGTCGCAAATGAACACCGACGGGCCAGCGATCAGCTTCTTGACCTCATGCTGGCTCTTGCCGCAGAAGGAGCAGTACAAGACTTTTTCGCTGGAGTTGCCTTTTTTCTCGGCCATGGGAGTGCTGCTGGGGCTGCTGGAGGGGCTGCGGGGAATACAGGCAAGTGCCTGCATTGATGATAGTTCAATTGCCGGCACCACCCTTGGGGGGATAAAAGCCCCTAAGAGTGGTCAGTTGGTACGGTCAACGGCGGTCAGTTGCCGTGCACGGCCGGCGGTTCCATCCCGCGTGGCGGGATGGAGGCGGACGCAGCCGCGATCAGGGACGCTTCGCGATGACCTGGTCGATCAGGCCGTAGGTCGAGGCCTCGTCGGCCGACATGAAGTAATCCCGCTCGGTATCAGCCTGGATCTTCTCCAGGCTTTGGCCCGTGCGCTCGGCCAGGATGCGGTTGAGCTGCTCGCGGGTCTTGAGGATCTCGCGAGCGTGGATCTCGATGTCGGTCGCCTGACCCTGCGCGCCGCCCAGCGGCTGGTGGATCATGATCTTGGAGTTCGGCAGCGCGAAGCGCTTGCCCTTCTCGCCGGCGGCCAGCAGGAAGGCGCCCATCGAGGCGGCCATGCCCATGCACAGCGTCGACACCTGCGGCTTGATGAACTGCATCGTGTCGTAGATCGACATGCCGGCGGAGACGCTGCCGCCCGGGGAGTTGATGTACAGCGAGATCTCCTTGTCCGGGTTCTCGCTTTCCAGGAACAGCAGCTGGGCGACCACCAGGTTGGCGACGGCATCGTTCACCGGGCCGACCAGGAACACGATGCGCTCGCGGAGCAGGCGGCTGTAGATGTCGTAGGCGCGCTCGCCGCGGCCCGACTGTTCGATGACGATGGGCACCATGCCCAGGTTGCTGGTTTCAAGCGCGCTCATGAAATCCTCTGTATTGGTTCGAGATCACGACAAACCATTATGTCGTGCGCTCCATCCCCTTTCCGCCATGCGGGGGGCCCTCCGGAGAGTGGCCGTCGCGCGCCGGTTGCGCCAGGGAAAGAAAAAGGCGCCGGCCTCGCGGCCTGGCGCCTTACTTGGCGGTGACTGCCCGGCGAATCAAGAGGTCCTGCGGGTCGTCCCTCGCTGGATCGGCGTCCAAGCCGATTCCGCCGGGCCAGCCGATCAGGCCGTCGCCATCAGTTCGTCGAACGGCAGCTGCTTGTCGGCGATCTTGGCCTTGCCCAGGATGAAGTCGGTGACGTTGTTCTCGATCACGACGGCTTCGACCTCGGCCATGCGCTCGCGGTCCGACAGGTACCAGCGCACGACTTCCGCCGGCTTCTCGTAGCTCTGCGAGATGTCCTCGATGTGGGCCTGCAGCTGCTCGGGCTTGGCTTGCAGGTTGTTCGAGCGCACCAGCTCCGCCACGACCAGACCCAGGCGCACGCGCTTCTCGGCCTGTTCATTGAACAGCTCGGCCGGGATCGGGGCCTTGTCGGCGTCCTTGATGCCGCGCTTCTTCAGGTCTTCGCGGGCATTGGCGACCATGCGCTCGGCTTCGCCGGCGATCAGCGCCTTGGGCACGTCCAGCTCGGCCTTGCCGACCAGCGCGTCCATCGCGGCGCCCTTGTTGCGGGCCAGCACGCGGAACTTCACTTCGCGCTCGAGGTTCTTCTTGATGTCGGCGCGCAGCGCCTCGACCGTGCCGTCCTTGATGCCCAGGGCCTTGGCGAACGCTTCGTTCACTTCAGGCAGGTGCTGGGCTTCGATCTTCTTGACGGTGACCAGGAAATCGGCTTCCTTGCCGGCGACGTCCTTGCCGTGATAGTCCTCGGGGAAGGCGAGCGGGAAGGTCTTGGACTCGCCCGCCTTCATGCCACGCACGGCCTTCTCGAAGGCTTCGAGCATCTGGCCCTCGCCCAGCAGGAACTGGAAGCCGTCGGCCTTGCCGCCGGCGAAGGGCTCGCCGTCGATCTTGCCTTCGAAGTCGATGGTCACGCGGTCGCCGTCGGCGGCCACGTCGGCCGCGCCGCGCTGCGCGAACGAACGGCGCTGCTTGCGCAGGATCTCGACGGTCTTGTCGATGGCTTCCTCGGTGACGTCGGCGGCCACGCGCTCGACTTCAGCCTCGGCCAGGTCGCCGATCTTCACTTCGGGGTAGATCTCGAAGGTCGCGTCGAAGGCCAGTTCGCCTTCGGCCGCGCTGTCCTTCTGGGTGATGGTGGGCATGCCGGCCACGCGCAGCTTGGCTTCGTTGGCGGCGATCGTGAAGGCCTCGCCCAGCTTGTCGTTGACGACTTCGTACTGCACCTGCGCGCCGTAGCGCTGCGCCACGAAGGACATCGGCACCTTGCCGGGACGGAAGCCGTCGGCCTTGACGGTGCGGGCCAGCTTTTTCAGACGGGCTTCGACCTCGGTGTTGACGTCGGCGGCCGCCAGCGTGAGCGTGATGCGGCGTTCGAGCTTTTCGAGAGTTTCGACGGTGACAGCCATAGTGGACTCGGAATCAGTTGGAAGTGTGGTGCGCGGGGCCGGACTCGAACCGGCACGCCCGTGAAGGCGTCAGGACCTAAACCTGGTGCGTCTACCAATTTCGCCACCCGCGCCGGGTGAACTGGGGACGCCGCGATCGCTGCGCGCAGTCCGCGCGACGGCCCCTTGGTAATTCAGAGTTGCAGAAAGTAGAGCCCATGGCCCTGCCGTCCGCGATCCGGAAAACCGGCGATTGTAGCCAAGGATTCGCGCGTTTCCGGCGGGGGCACCCGCCCTCACCGGCGGGGGAAACCCCTCCCCCGCCAGCGGGACCGGTGGGTCAGCGGATCAATGTGACGAAGGCGCGATGCCCGCGTCCCGGTCCCGGTCGACCCGGAACCAGGCGGCGTACATCGCCGGCAGCGCCAGCAGCGTGAGCACGGTGGCCACGATCAGGCCGCCCATGATGGCCACGGCCATCGGCCCCCAGAACACGCTGCGCGACAGCGGCACCATCGCCAGCACGGCGGCCGCGGCGGTCAGCGCGATCGGGCGCAGCCGGCGCACGGCGGACTCGACGATGGCCTGCGCCGGCGGCACGCCGCGGCTGCGGTCCTGCTCGATCTGGTCGATCAGGATGACCGAGTTGCGCTGGATCATGCCCATCAGCGCGATCACGCCGAGCAGCGCGACGAAGCCGAACGGCCGGTTCAGGATCAGCAGCGCGGCGGACACGCCGGCGATGCCCAGGAAGCCGGTCAGGAAAGCCAGCATCGCCCGCGAGAAGCTGTGCAGCTGCAACATCAGCAGCGTGAACGTCACGAACAGCATGATGGGCACGCCCGCGGCGATCGACCCGGTGCCCTTGCTGCTCTCCTCCACCGCGCCGGCGATCGAGATCGAGTAGCCAGGAGGCATCTCCTTCTGCATCTTGTCCAGCGCCGGCCAGAGCTGGTTGGTCACCGTCGCGCCCTGCAGGCCCTCGATGACGTCGCCCTGCACGGTGATGGCGAACTGGCGGCTCTCGCGATGCATCACGCCCGGCTCCCAGGTGAACTGGGGCTTGGCGATCTGCGTCAGCGGCACCGAACGGCCCGAGGCCGTCGGCACATAGGCATTGGCCAGTTCGGACAGCGTGTCACGCTCCTGCGCCGGCTGGCGCAGGACGATGTCGATGAGCCGGTCGGCCTCGCGGTACTGCGACACCGCCGTCCCGCTGACCAGGATGCGCGCCGCCTGCGCGATGCTCTGGCTGGTGACACCCAGCGCCCGGGCCTTGTCCTGGTCGACCTGCAGGCGCAGGACCTTGATGGCCTCGTTCCAGTTGTCGTTGACGCCGACCATGTTGGGATTGGCCCGCATCATCTCCTTGGCCCGGTCGGCGTACAGGCGCAGCTGCGCGGGATCGTCGCCGGCGATGCGGAACTGCACCGGATACGGCACCGGCGGGCCATTGGGGAGCAGCTTGACGCGGCCGCGCACCTCGGAGAACTCCTCGGCCAGGATCTGCGGCAGCTTGTGCCGCAGCGTCTCGCGGTCGGCCGGCGTCTTGGGCAGGATGATGGCCTGGCTGACGTTGGTGTTGGGCAGGATCTGGTCCAGCGGCAGGTAGAAGCGCGGCACGCCCGAGCCAACCCAGGTCGCGATGCTGCCCACCAGCGGCTCCTTGGCCATGCGGGCCTCGAAGCGCTTGGCCACGACGTTGCTCTGCTCGATGGTCGAGCCCTCGGGCAGCCACAGGTCGACCAGGATCTCCGGCCGGCTCGAGTCCGGGAAGAACTGCTGCTGCACCTTGCCCATGCCGGCCAGGCCCAGCACGAACACCAGGATGGTCAGGCCGATGGTCTTCCAGCGGTGGTAGACGCACCAGGCGACCCAGCGGCGGAAGCGGTTGTAGAACGGCGTGTCGAAGACCTCGTGGGCCTCGCCCTCGTGGCCGGCGCGGGTCTTGAGCAGCAGCGCGCCCAGATACGGCACGAAATAGACCGACACGATCCACGAGATCACCAGCGCCGCCGCGGTCACCGCGAAGATGGCGAAGGTGTATTCGCCGACCGTGGACTTGGCCAGCCCGATCGGCAGGAAGCCCACCGCGGTGATCAGCGTGCCGGTGAGCATCGGCTTGGCGGTGACGTCATAGGCGTACGTCGCAGCATGCATCTTGTCGTAGCCCTCCTCGAGCTTTCGCACCATCATCTCGACCGCGATGATCGCGTCGTCCACCAGCAGGCCGAGCGCGATGATCAGCGAGCCCAGCGAGATCTTGTGCAGCCCCACGCCCGCGTAGAGCATCACGACGAAGGTGATGGCCAGCACCAGCGGGATCGTGATGCCGACCACCAGCCCCGGCCACACATCGATGCGCAGCGGCTTGGTGTGCAGGCCCAGGCTGATGAAGCTGACGCCGAGCACGACGACCACCGCCTCGATCAGCACGTGCACGAACTCGCCCACCGAGGTCTTCACCGCCGACGGCTGGTCCTGGATCTGCTGCAGCGTGATGCCCGCGGGCAGCTGCTGCTGCAGCCGCGTGACGGTGCCCTGCAGCGCCTTGCCCAGCGCGATGATGTCGCCGCCCTTGCCCATCGACACGCCCAGCGCGACGACCTGCTTGCCGTTGAAGCGCACCATCGTCGTGGCCGGATCGACGTAGCCGCGGCGCACCTTGGCGATGTCGCCCAGCCGGATGCTGCTGCCCGCGCCGGTCTGCGCGTTGACGCCGCGGATCGGGAAATCGCTCAGCGCCTGGATCGAGTTCAGTTGGCCCTCGATGCGGATCTGCACATTGGCGCTGCCGGCGTCCATCACGCCGGCGCTCTCGACCGCGTTCTGCGCGTTGAGCTGCGACACGACCTGGTTGAAGTCCAGGCCCAGTTCGGCGAGCCGCTTCTGCGAGATCTCGATGAACAGCTTCTCGGCCTGCACGCCGAACAGGTCGACCTTGGCGACGTCGGGCACGCGCAGCAGCTCGGAGCGCACCGCCTCGGCCTGCTGGCGCAGTTCCTCCATCGAGAAGCCGCCATCCGACGACAGCGCGAAGATCGAGCCGTAGACATCGCCGAACTCGTCGTTGAAGAACGGGCCCAGCACGCCTTGCGGCAGCGTGGCCCTGAGGTCGCCGATCTTCTTGCGCACCGTGTACCAGAGCTGGGGCACTTCCCCCGGCGAGGTGTTGTCCTTCACCTGGAAGATGGTGAGCGACTCCCCCGGCTTGGTGTAGCTGCGGATCTTGTCGGCGTGCGGCACCTCCTGGAGGGTGCGTTCGATCTTGTCGGTGACCTGCTCGGCCATCTGCTGCGGTGTCGCGCCGGGCCAGTAGGCCTGCACGACCATCGCGCGGAAGGTGAACGGAGGATCCTCGTCCTGGCCCAGCTGGAAGTAGGCGGCGAAGCCCAGCACCATCAGCACCACCATCAGGTAGCGTGTCAGCGGGGCATGCTCCAGCGCCCAGCGCGAGAGGTTGAAACCGGCGCGGCTCGGGTTGCTCATTCAGCGCTCCCCGGGATCAGCGCGAGGCCGGTGCGGCGGGCGGCGGCGCGGCGCCTTCGGTCGGCGTGCCCGGCGGACGGAAGCGCTTGACCTTCTGCCCCGGCGTCAGTACGTGACCGCCGGCCGTGACCACCTCCTGACCCGGGGCCAGGCCTTGCACGACGAGCTCGTTGCCCTCGGCGCCGACGACGGTCACCGGCTTCGGATTCACCGTCATGGTCTTGGGGTCGAGCAGCAGCACGGCGCTCTTCCCTTGCGATTCCATCACCGCGCTCAGCGGCAGCTTGATCGCGTTGTCCGTCGGCGCGCCGGTCAGGATCACCGTCGCGGTCTGGCCCAGATGCACGTCCTGATCCCGCAGCTCGGCCTTCACGAGGAAGGTGCGGGTCACCGGATCGGCGGCGGCGGCGAGTTCGCGCAGCTTGATCGGCTGGGCCTCGGCCTTGGCGTCGCTCCACAGGCGGACCTTGAGGCCGTCAGGACGCGCCGCCGCCGCGCGCACCAGCGCGACCTGGTCTTCGGAGACCGAGAAGACGATGTCGCGCGGCCCGTCGTTGGCCACGCGCACCACCGGCGTGCCGGCGGCCACGACCTGCCCCGGCTCGGCGTCGATGCCGGTCACCACGCCGGCGACGTCGGCCACCAGGCTCGAGTACTGCGCCTGATTGCGCTGCACGTCGGACTGCGCGCGCGCCTGGTCGAACTGCGCCTGCGCGGCCTTGAAGGCGGCATCGCGGCGGTCGAGTTCGGCGGCGCTGATGAAGCCCTGGTTGTGGAGGTCGATGTAGCGCCTGTAATCGGCGCCGAGTTGATCGCGATTGACCTTGGCTGCCAGCACGCCGGCCTTGGCGGCCTCCTGCGCCAGCACCAGGTCCGAGCTGTCCAGCCGCGCCAGCACCTGGCCCGGCTTCACCACCGAGCCCAGGTCCACGCGGCGCTCCAGGATCTTGCCGGCCACGCGGAAGGACAGGCGCGATTCGACGCGGGCCCGCACCTCGGCGGCGAACTCGCGCTGCAGGCCGGCCGATTGCGGCGTCAGCACGACGGTGCGCACGTAGCGCTCCGGCTCGGGGGGCGGCGCCTGCTTGCCGCAGGCCGCCAGCACGGCCAGGGCGGCGGTTGCCGCCAGGCTCTTCAACGCACGACCCCAGGAGCGGCCGGACGGGGAGCCGGCGAAACGATCGGACGGACCGACGGAGAGGAACACAGGAGACCGTGGGGGCATGAACACCTCGACAAAGCCGCGGCGCCCAGCACCGGGCACCGGAGTAACTGACTGACCGGTCAGTAATGTATTCAGCGGGTCCGGACGTGTCAAACCGACGGCGTACGGTTCGGCGGGGTACTGCGAGGGGACTGCGAGGGTTTGATGTTCCCGGATGACGGCGCGCAGTTCCAGCACCCAGGTTCATCAAGATGGCAGGCCCGCTCAGCGGAGAATGCCGGCCGTGAGCATAGAGCACTACGAAAACTTTCCTGTTGCTTCCTGGCTGAGTCCGCCGGCCCTGCGTCCCGCGATCATGGCGATCTATCGCTTCGCGCGGACCGCCGACGATCTGGCCGACGAAGGCGACGCCACGCCGGAGCAGCGCCTGCGCGACCTG
The DNA here is from genome assembly GCF_039595595.1 of Roseateles sp. Taxonomy (GTDB): domain Bacteria; phylum Pseudomonadota; class Gammaproteobacteria; order Burkholderiales; family Burkholderiaceae_C; genus Roseateles. The sequence continues at coordinate 141,317 of NZ_JBCNLG010000010.1, forward strand.
GCCGCCTATCGCGCGGACCTGCGCGCCGCCGCCGCCGGGCAGGCGCCCTCCCCGCGCTGGACCGCGAGCGTGTTCGCGGCGCTCGGCCCGGTGATCGCCCGCTTCCAGCTGCCGGTGCCACTGCTCGAGGACCTGCTGGACGCCTTCGAGCAGGATCTGGTCAAGACCGATTACACGACCCGCGCCGAGCTGCTGGACTACTGCCGCCGCTCGGCCAACCCGGTCGGGCGGCTGCTGCTGCACCTCTACGGGATCGGCGACGAGGACGCGCTGCGGCGCTCGGACGCGATCTGCTCGGCGCTGCAGCTGATCAACTTCTGGCAGGACTTCACCGTCGACGGCCTGCGCGGCCGGATCTACGCACCGCTGGAGGACCGCCGCCGCCATGGCGTCGAGGGACAGGACCTGCTGGCGCTGCGCGATGGTCCGGCGGCCCGCGCGCTGATCGAATCGCTGTGCGGCTGGGCCCGCGCGCTGATGCTCGAAGGCGCCCCGCTGGTTCACCGGATCCCGGGACGCGCCGGCTGGGAGCTGCGCTTGGTGGTACAAGGCGGCCTTCGCATCCTCGACAAGCTGCAAGCGGGGCGCTTCGACGCGCTGCGCCGGCGGCCCACGATCGTCGCGTCCGACGCGCCGCTGCTGCTGTGGCGCGCGCTGTCGATGACCGCGACCCGAATGAACACCCGCCGCGAAGGGACGGCGCGATGAGCACCAAGACCGACAAGACCCCCGATGCGCCGGCCGCCGGCGCCTCCACGCCGGAGCAGTACGTCCAGCAGAAGGCCGCCGCGAGCGGCTCCAGCTTCTATTACGCGTTCCTCTTCCTGCCGCCGCCGCGGCGCGCCGCGATCACCGCGTTCTACGCCTTCTGCCGTGAAGTCGACGACGTGGTCGATGAAGTGTCCGACCCTGGTGTCGCCGCGACCAAGCTGGCCTGGTGGCGCAAGGAGGTGATGAGCGCCTTCAACGGCCAGCCCTCGCATCCGGCGATGAAGGCATTGCTGCCGCATGTGAAGGACTACGACATCCGCGTCGAGCACCTGCTCGCCGTCATCGACGGTTGCCAGATGGACCTGGAGCAGACGCGCTACCTGGACTACGCCGGCCTGCAGCGCTATTGCCATCTGGTGGCGGGCGTGGTGGGCGAAGTGGCGTCGGGCATCTTCGGCCGCACGGACGCGCAGACCGTGGCCTATGCCCACAAGCTGGGCCTGGCGATGCAGCTCACCAACATCATCCGCGATGTCGGCGACGACGCGCGCCGCGGCCGCATCTACCTGCCGGTGAGCGAGCTGCAGCAATTCGACGTCAAGGCGCACGAGATCCTCAAGCGCGACGCGCCCTGGGGCTACAGCGACCGTTTCATCGCGCTGATGAAATTCCAGGCCGAGCGCGCGCACCGTCTCTACGACGAGGCGATGGCGCTGCTGCCCGAGGCCGACCGCAAGGCGCAGAAGCCCGGCCTCATGATGGCCAACATCTACCGCACGCTGCTGCGCGAGATCGAGGCCGAGAACTTCCAGGTCCTGCACCAGCGCATCGCGCTGACGCCGCTGCGCAAGCTGTGGATCGCGATGAAGACGAACTGGCGCGGGCGCTGACGTGAGGCGGGTGGCCGTCATCGGCGGCGGCTGGGCGGGCCTGGCCGCGGCCGTGGAGGCGGCGTCGCTGGGCGCCGCGGTCACGCTGCTGGAGATGGCGCCGGCGCTCGGCGGCCGGGCGCGCAGCCTGGAGGGCGCCGCCCCCGCGCTGGACAACGGCCAGCACATCCTGATCGGCGCCTACACCGAATCGCTGGCACTGATGCGCCGCGTGGGTGGCGATCCGGAGGCCGGCCTGCTGCGAATGCCGCTGCGGCTGCGCTATCCCGATCGCGAGACGCTCACGCTGCCGCCTGGGCCGCCCACCCTCGCCTTCCTGCGTGGCGTGCTGGGCTGCGCGGCCTGGCCGCTGCGGGACCGGCTGCGCTTCCTCGCGGTGAGCGGCGCCTGGATGCTGCGCGGCTTCCGCTGCGATCCCGCGCTGACGGTCGAGCGGCTCTGCGCGAACCTGCCCCGCGTGGTGCGCGACGATCTCATCGATCCGCTCTGTGTCGCCGCGCTCAACACGCCCGCCGGCCAAGCCAGCGCGCAGGTTTTCCTGCGCGTGCTGAAGGACGCGCTGTTCAGCGGGCCCGGCAGTGCCGACCTGCTGTTGCCCCGGCAAGGGCTGAGCGCCCTGCTGCCGGCGCCTGCGCGCGATTGGCTGCTCGCGCGCGGCGCGGCGGTCCGCACACAGCGGGTCCAGCGTCTGGAGGCGGCAGGGCGTGGATGGGCCGTCGATGGCGAGGTCTTCGACGCCGCCATCGTCGCCTGCAGCTCGGTCGAGGCCGCCCGGCTCACGCGCGATCTGGCGCCATCCTGGAGCGCCATGGCCGGCGCCTTCGAATTCCAGCCCATCGTCACGGTCTACTTGCAGAGCGCCGGCTCGTCCTTGCCAGCGCCCATGGTCGCGCTGCGCGAATCACCGGCGGAGCCGGCGCAGTTCGCCTTCGACCTGGGCCAGCTCGGCGTGCATCCCGGCTTGTTCAGCCTCGTCGTCAGCGGCGCCGCGCCATGGATTGCCAAGGGCCTCGAAGCCACCGGCGAGGCCGCGCTCGCACAGGCGCTCCGGCATTTCCGATGGGTGGCGGCGCCGAGGATCGTCCGCGTGCTCAGCGAGAAGCGCGCGACCTTCGCCTGCACGCCCGGCCTGCGCCGCCCGCAGGCCTCGATCGCGGCCGGACTCTGGGCCGCTGGCGACTATCTGGCCGGGCCCTATCCGGCCACGCTCGAAGGCGCGGTGCGCAGCGGTCTGAACGCGGCCCGTTCCGCCATGCGGCAAACCGCGAGCGGACCGGCCGCCTGAACGCTGTTTTCGCCCACTGCGTGCACGCTTGATGGGCAAACGCGACGGAGAGCGCCCGGTAGACGCGCCTCTCGGTTTCGCCATGCAAAACCGGGGAGAAATCCTTCACAATCGTCCGCCATGAAGTCCAAGGAGCTCCAGACCCCCGCCATCCAGGTCCTCGAGCGCACGTTCGCCCTGCTGGACGTGCTGGCCCAGCACCAGGACCCTGTTTCGCTGAAAGTGATCAGCGAGACCACCGGCCTGCATCCCTCGACCGCCCACCGCATCCTGAACGACCTGGCGCTGGGCCGCTTCGTCGACCGGCCCGAGGCCGGCAGCTACCGCCTGGGCATGCGGCTGCTGGAGCTGGGCAACCTGGTGAAGGCGCGGCTGGACGTGCGCGAAGCGGCGATCGGCCCGATGCGCGAGCTCCACAAGCTGACCCACCAGCCGGTCAACCTGTCCGTGCGCCAAGGCGACGAGATCGTCTACATCGAACGCACCTACTCCGAACGCAGCGGCATGCAGGTCGTGCGCGCGGTCGGCGGCCGGGCGCCGCTGCACCTGACCTCGGTCGGCAAGCTGTTCCTGGCCAGCGACGATCCGCAGCGCGTGCGCGCCTACGCCACGCGCACCGGCCTGTCGGGGCATACCCGCAACAGCCTCACCGAGATCAGCCTGCTGGAGCGCGAGATGGCGCTGGTGCGCCAGCGCGGCGTCGCGCGCGACGATGAGGAGCTGGAACTGGGCGTGCGCTGCATGGCCGCCGGCATCTACGACGACCAGGGCAAGCTGGTGGCGGGGCTGTCGATCTCGGCGCCGGCGGACCGGCTCGAGGAGGGCTGGCTCCCGCGGCTGAAGGAAACGGCCACACGCATCTCCGCGGCGCTCGGTTTCCGCGGCTGAAACGACGAAGCGGGCTCAAGGCCCGCTTCTGTGCTCGGCCTCGACGGCCGCCGGCTTGCTTCGACGAAATCACTTCGCCTGAATCATCTCGCCCACATCATTTTGCCGAGATGGCGGGCGCGACCGCCGTGGCCGTGGCCGCCGCCAGCGGCGATGCGGCTCCGGTCAGCCACTTGCGGACGCGTTCGGCGTCGCCGATCCGCGAGTACTTCCCGGCCGAATCCAGGAACACCATGATCAGCTTGCGCCCGGCGAGCTGGGCCTGCATCACCAGGCATTGGCCGGCCTCGTTGATGAAGCCGGTCTTCTGCAGGCCGATGTCCCAGTCGCCCTGGCGGACCAGGCCGTTGGTGGTGCCGAAGCGGACCTGCCGGCGGCCCAGCGCGACGGTGTACTCCGGTGAGGTCGACAGCTCGCGCAGCAGCGGGAAGCTGTGCGCCACCTTGACCAGCTTGGCCAGGTCGGCGGCGCTGGACTGGTTGCGGCTCGACAGGCCGGTGGGCTCGACGTAATGGGTGTCCATCATGCCCAGCAGCCGCGCCTTGGCGTTCATCGCACCGACGAAGGCCTCCAGGCCGCCCGGATAGTTGCGCCCGAGCGCATGCGCCGCCCGGTTCTCCGAGGACATCAGCGCCAGGTGCAGCAGCTCGCCGCGGGTCAGCGTGGTGCCGACCGCCAGGCGCGAGCCGGTGAACTTCTCGGTGTCCTTGTCCTCGTCGGTGATCTCGAGCTTCTCGTCAAGCGACTGGTTGGCCTCGACGACCAGCAGCGCGGTCATCAGCTTCGTGATCGACGCGATCGGCAGCACCGCCGACGGGTTCTTCGAGAACAGCACCTCGTTGGTGTCCTGGTCGACCACGTAGGCGACGCTGGACTTGAGGTCGAGGGGGTCTTCGGTGTCGTGCAGGCCGTACATCGTCCCGAAGGACGGTTTGGCGGGCACGACCTCCCGGATCGGGGCCGCCGCGCGGGCAGCCACCTTGCGCGGAGAGCGCGGCGCCGGCTTGGCCTTGCGCACGCTCTTGGCCTTGGCTTTGGAGGACGACGTGGTGGTCGCCGCCTGCGCCGCTTGAACCGGCGCGAGACTGGCGGTCAAACCCGTCAGCAACATGACGCCGCTGAGCGCGGCACCAGACAGCAATGTCGCAATGGTCTTCAATCCAGTCCCCAGATGTGGGCGCGAGTTTAGGGGATCGCTGAAAGACCGGCAAGATCAATGACTTAACGCAGGCTCTTAAAGTGCCTGAATCCGTGCCATCCGGCGCGGCCCGAGGGCCTGCGCGTGTTGTCCTGTCAACCTTGGGCGGCGACCCGCTCCGTTTTGCTCTGCAACTTGTTCAGAGCGCTCAAATATGCTTTGGCCGAGGCGACGACGATATCCGGGTCTGCCCCCACGCCGTTCACCACGCGACCGGCATGCTGCAAGCGCACCGTCACTTCGCCCTGCGATTCTGTGCTGCCGCCGGTGATCGCACTGACCGAATACAGCAGCATTTCGGCCCCACTTTGGACCTTGCTCTCGATGGCCTTGAGCACCGCGTCCACCGGCCCGTTGCCATCGCTCTCGGTGCGGTGCTCGACCTCCCCTTCCGCGAACACCACCTGCGCCTGCGGGCGCTCGCCGGTCTCGGAGCGCTGCGCCAGCGCGACCAGCCGGTAGTGCTCGTGGTCCTGGGTCACCGACTCGTCCATCACCAGCGCAATGATGTCCTCGTCGAAGATCTCCGACTTGCGGTCCGCCAGATCCTTGAAGCGGACGAAGGCGGCGTTGATCTCGGCCTCCGACTCCAGCGGGATGCCCAGTTCCTGCAGCCGCTGCTTGAACGCGTTGCGTCCCGACAGCTTGCCCAGCACGATCTTGTTGGCGCTCCAGCCCACGTCCTCGGCGCGCATGATCTCGTAGGTGTCGCGCGCCTTGAGCACGCCGTCCTGGTGGATGCCGGACGCGTGCGCGAACGCATTGGCGCCCACCACCGCCTTGTTGGGCTGCACGACGAAGCCGGTGGTCTGCGACACCATCTTGGACGCCGGCACGATCTGCGACGGATCGACCCGGACCTCCAGTCCGAAGTAGTCGCGGCGGGTCTTCACCGCCATGACAACCTCCTCCAGCGAGCAGTTCCCGGCGCGCTCGCCCAGGCCGTTGATGGTGCACTCGACCTGGCGCGCGCCGCCGATCTTGACGCCCGCCAGCGAGTTCGCCACCGCCATGCCCAGGTCGTTGTGGCAGTGCACGCTCCAGATCGCCTGGTCCGAGTTGGGTACCCGCTCGCGCAGCGTGCGGATGAACTGGCCGTAGAGCTCGGGGATCGCGTAGCCGACCGTGTCGGGGATGTTGATCGTGCGCGCGCCTTCGCGGATCACCGCCTCGACGACACGGGCGAGGAACTCCGGGTCCGAGCGGTAGCCGTCCTCGGGGGAGAACTCGATGTCGCCGGTCAGGTTGCGGGCGAAGCGCACCGCCTGGATCGCCTGCTCCAGCACCTGCTCCCGGGTCATGCGCAGCTTCTTCTCCATGTGGAGCTCGCTGGTGGCGATGAAGGTGTGGATGCGCGAGCGCGCCGCGCCCTTCAGCGCCTCGGCGGCGCGCGCGATGTCGCGGTCGTTCGCGCGCGCCAGCGAGCACACCGTGCTGTCGCGGATGGTGTCGGCGATCGCCTTCACCGCCTCGAAGTCGCCATGGCTGGCCGCCGCGAAGCCGGCCTCGATCACGTCCACCTTCAAGCGCTCCAGCTGCCGCGCGATGCGCAGCTTCTCGTCCTTGGTCATGGACGCGCCGGGCGATTGCTCACCGTCGCGCAGGGTGGTGTCGAAGATGATCAGTTGGTCGGACATGAAGGGCTTTCTTGCGATGGCGGGCCGTGGCGATGAGCGGCGATCTTAGGCCGAGGATCAGGCGGTGATGCGGTCGGCGAGCTTGAGCACCCCGCGCTGGGCCGCGCGGCGCAGGCCGGACACGATCGCCTTGAGCGAGGCCGAGGCGATGTTGCCGTCCATGCCCACGCCGAACAGCGTCGCCTCGCCCACGCGCAGTTCCAGATAGGCCACGGCCTGGGCGTCGGCGCCGCTGCCCAGCGCGTGCTCGTGGTAGTCGAGCACGCGGACCTGGGTCTTGAGCAGCTTGTTCAGGCCCTCGACGAAGGCGTCGATCGGGCCCTTGCCCTGGCCGTCGATCCGCACCATGCGCACGCACAGGTCGGCCTGCGCCTGGACGCGGGTCTGGCCGTCTTCGGCGGTATCGATCTGCGGATGCAGCGACGGCGCCTGCTTCACGCCGTATTCGCGATCGAAGATCTGCCAGATGTCGGCCGCGCCGAGCTCCTTGCCGTTGGTGTCCATCACGCCCTGGACGATCTGGCTGAACTCGATCTGCAGACGGCGCGGCAGCTCGATGCCGTACTCAGCCTCGAGCAGGTAGGAGATGCCACCCTTGCCCGACTGGCTGTTGACGCGGATCACCGCCTCATAGCTGCGGCCCAAGTCCTTCGGGTCGATGGGCAGGTAGGGGATCTCCCAGATGTCGCCTTCCTTGCGGGCGGAGAAGGCCTTCTTGATCGCATCCTGATGCGAACCCGAGAACGAGGTGTAGACCAGCTCGCCCACATACGGATGGCGCGGGTGGACGGGGATCTGGTTGCAGTGCTCGACGCAGCGGCGGATTTCGTCGATGTCGGAGAAATCGAGTGCCGGATGCACGCCCTGCGTGTACAGGTTGAGCGCAACGTTGACCAGGTCCAGATTGCCGGTGCGCTCGCCGTTGCCGAACAGACAGCCCTCGACGCGGTCGGCGCCGGCCATCAGCGCCAGCTCGGCGGCGGCGGTGCCGGTGCCGCGATCGTTGTGCGGATGGACCGACAGGATCACGCTGTCGCGGCGTTCGATGTTCCGGCCCATCCACTCGATCATGTCGGCGTAGATGTTGGGCGTCGAATGCTCGACGGTGGTGGGCAGGTTGATGATGATCTTGCGTTCCGGCGTCGGTCCCCAGGCCGCGGTCACCGCGTCCACGACGCGCTTGGAGAACGCCAGCTCGGTGCCCGAGAACATCTCCGGCGAGTACTCGAAGCGGAAGTCCGTCTCCGGCTGCCTGGCGGCCAGCTCGCGAATCATCGCCGTGTGCGTCACGGCCAGGTCGACGATCTCGTCCTCGCTCATGTTCAGCACGACGCGGCGCATCACCGGCGCGACCGCGTTGTAGAGGTGGACCACCGCGCGCGGCACGCCCACCAGCGATTCGAAGGTGCGCTCGATCAGCGGCTGGCGCGCCTGCGTCAGGACCTGGATGGTCACGTCGTCAGGGATGTGGCCGTCCTCGATCAGCATGCGGACGAAATCGAAATCCGTCTGCGACGCCGAGGGGAAGCCCACCTCGATCTCCTTGAAGCCGATCTTCACCAGCATCTGGAACATGCGCAGCTTGCGCTCGGGATCCATTGGCTCGATCAGCGCCTGGTTGCCGTCGCGCAGGTCGGTGCTCAGCCACAGCGGCGCCTTCGTGATCTGCGCGTCGGGCCAGCGGCGGTCCGGGAGGGCGATGGGAGCGAAGGCGCGGTACTTGGTCTGCGGTTGCTTGAGCATGAGAGCGTTCCTGGTGGGTTCAGGGGCGCAACTCGCAGACTCCAAATGAACGAACGGCCCGCTGCGAGTTGCAATCGGGCCGTTGGATCTGGATGAACGTCGTGAGACTGACGGACGTGCGCAAATCAGCGAACCCGAAGGTCGCCTCGTAGTAGCAGCGCGGTGGCGGTCAGAAACGTCATGGGGATCGAATATAGGGGCGCGGCGCGGCGATCGTCAACGACAGTGCGGCGCGCGGCGCGCTTCAAGCATTCGCTATCGGTGAAGGCCGGCTTCATCGGGCTCGTCGGTCGACATCGCGATCACGCTCGCCGGCTTGCCCTTGGCGCGCCGCACCGCGTAGACGATGTAGCCCGAGATGCCATAGGCGCAGAAGACACCGAACAGCACGCGCGGAGGATCGATGTTGATCGCGGCGATGGCCAGCATGATCACCACCAGCACGATGAAGGGCACCGAGCGCTTGAAGGTGATGTCCTTGAAGCTGTAGAACGGCGCGTTGGTCACCATCGTGAGGCCCGCGTAGAGCGTGAAGCCGAAGGCCAGCCAGGCCAGCGCCGGATCGCGGTGGATGTCCTTGTAGCCGGCGCTGTCCAGCGCCCAGATCAGGCTCATCACCAGCGCAGCCGCGGCGGGACTGGGCACGCCCTGGAAGAAGCGGCGGTCCACGACGGCGATGTTGGTGTTGAAGCGCGCCAGCCGCAGCGCCGCGCCGGCGATGTAGACGAAGGCCGCGAACCAGCCCCACTTGCCCAGGCCCTGCAGTGCCCAGGAATACATGATGAGCGCCGGCGCCGCGCCGAAGGACACCATGTCGGACAGCGAGTCCATCTGCTCGCCGAAGGTGCTCTGCGTGTTGGTCATGCGCGCGACGCGGCCGTCCAGGCTGTCGAGCACCATGGCCGCGAAGATGCCGTAGACGGACTGCTCGAAGCGCCCGCCGATGCCCATCACCACGGCATAGAAGCCGCTGAACAGCGCGGCCAGGGTGAACAGGTTGGGCAGCAGGTAGATGCCCTTGTGGCGCGGGCGCTGCGGGGCGTCGAGGACGTCGAGCTCGTCCTCGTCGAGCAGGTCCACGTTCTTGTTTTCGGTCGAATTCATGGGCCGGGAGGATAACCCACCCCCTACCGGCTTGCGCCGGCCCCCTCAAGGGGGCGCACCCGGTGGCCTGGCAAAGCCACGCCACGGGTGCCGCTTGGAAGACAAACAGCCCGAACAGCCGGCGAGACGCTCTGCCGGTGCACAGCTGAAAGGCAAACAGCCCGGGCTGCTGACGCAGGCCGGGCTGTCGAGGTGCTGATCAGGCGATCAGTTCTTGGACTTGTCGACCAGCTTGTTGGCCTTGATCCAGGGCATCATCGCGCGCAGCTGTTCGCCGACCTGCTCGATCGGGTGCTCGGCGGTCAGACGGCGGCGGCTGATCAGCGTCGGGGCGCCGGCCTTGTTCTCCAGGATGAAGGACTTGGCGTACTCGCCGGTCTGGATGTCCTTCAGGCACTGGCGCATCGCGTCCTTGGTCGCCTCGGTGACGACGCGCGGGCCGGTCACGTACTCGCCGTACTCCGCGTTGTTGGAGATCGAGTAGTTCATGTTGCCGATGCCGCCTTCATAGATCAGGTCGACGATCAGCTTGAGCTCGTGCAGGCACTCGAAGTAGGCCATCTCGGGCGCGTAACCGGCTTCGGTCAGCGTCTCGAAACCGGCCTTGATCAGCTCGACGGCGCCGCCGCACAGCACGGCCTGTTCGCCGAACAGGTCGGTCTCGGTCTCCTCGCGGAACGAGGTCTGGATGATGCCGGCCTTGCCGCCGCCATTGGCCGAGGCGTAGCTCAGCGCCAGATCGCGCGCCTTGCCGGTCTTGTCCTGGTAGACGGCGATCAGGTGGGGCACGCCGCCGCCCTGGCGGTAGGTGTTGCGCACCGTGTGGCCCGGGGCCTTCGGGGCGACCATCCACACGTCCAGGTCCTCGCGCGGCTGCACCTGACCGTAGTGCACGTTGAAGCCGTGCGCGAAGGCCAGCGAGGCGCCCGCCTTGATGTTGGGCTCGACTTCCTTCTTGTAGACGTCGGCGATCTGCTCATCGGGCAGCAGGATCATGACCACGTCGGCGGACTTCACCGCCTCGGCGATCTCCGCCACCTTCAGGCCGGCGCCTTCGGCCTTGGCCCAGGACGCGCCGCCGCGGCGCAGACCCACGGTGACCTTCACGCCGCTGTCGTTGAGGTTCTGGGCATGGGCATGGCCTTGCGAGCCGTAGCCGATGATGGTGACGTTCTTGCCCTTGATCAGGCTGAGGTCGGCGTCCTTGTCGTAGTACACGTTCATGGTGGTCTCTCCGGGGGAAATCAGTACAGGGGGTGGTTCAGTGGCGCGCGTGGTCAGACGCGCAGGATGCGTTCGCCGCGGCCGATGCCGCTGGTGCCGGTGCGCACGGTCTCGAGGATCGCGGTGCGGTCGATCGCGTCGATGAAGGCGTCGAGCTTGCCGGCGTCGCCGGTCAGCTCGATCGTGTAGGTCTTCTCGGTGACGTCGATGACATGGCCGCGGAAGATGTCGGCGGTGCGCTTGAGTTCCTCGCGCTCCTTGCCGACGGCCCTCACCTTGATCAGCATGAGCTCGCGCTCGATGTAGCGGCCTTCGGTCAGGTCGACGACCTTGACGACCTCGATCAGCCGGTTCAGGTGCTTGGTGATCTGCTCGATCACGTCGTCGCTGCCGCTGGTGACGATGGTCATGCGCGACAGCGAGGGGTCCTCGGTCGGCGCCACGGTCAGGCTCTCGATGTTGTAGCCCCGGGCGGAGAACAGCGCGACGACGCGCGACAGCGCGCCCGGCTCGTTCTCGATGAGCAAAGCAATGATGTGTTTCATGGAATCTCGTCCTTCGCGCTCTTCAGACCGCCGGCGGTAACCGGACGGCCCTTGGCCACGCTCTTCGATCTAGGGAATGGGCCAGATCGCTCCGAGCGCCTCGGGCCTTGCGCCGCCGGCCGCGACGCGCGCGGTAACGCGCGCCGCGCCGGACGGCTTCGAGCCGTCAGCGGTCTCAGAGGTCCTCGGACCCCAGCAGCATTTCCGAGATGCCCTTGCCCGCCTGGACCATCGGCCAGACGTTCTCGGTCGGGTCGGTGCGCACGTCCAGGAAGACGGTGCGGTCCTTGAGCCGCATCGCCTCGCGCAGCGCGGGCTCCACGTCCGAAGGCTTCTCGACCAGCAGACCCACGTGCCCGTAGGACTCGGCCAGCTTGACGAAGTCGGGCAGCGCGTCCATGTAGCTGTGCGAGTAGCGCTTGCCGTAGTCCAGTTCCTGCCACTGCCGCACCATGCCCAGGTAGCGATTGTTCAGCGACACGATCTTGACCGGCGTCTTGTACTGCTGGCAGGTGGACAGCTCCTGGATGTTCATCTGGATGCTGCCTTCGCCGGTGATGCAGAAGACGTCCGACTCCGGCTTGGCGAGCTTGATGCCCATCGCATAAGGGAGGCCCACGCCCATCGTGCCCAGGCCGCCGGAGTTGATCCAGCGGCGCGGCTCGTCGAAGCGGTAGAACTGCGCGGCCCACATCTGATGCTGGCCGACGTCGGAGGTGACGTAGGTGTCGCGGCCGCGGGTCATGTTCCACAGCGTCTCGACGACGTACTGCGGCTTGATGACCTCGGTCGAGTGCTTGTAGGCCAGGCAGTCGCGCTTGCGCCAGTCGTTGATCTGGCTCCACCAGGCGTTGATGGCCTCGCTGTCCGGACGCGCCTGCGCCTCCTTGATCTGAGCGATCAGTTCCTGCAGCACATCCTTGACGTCGCCCACGATCGGGATGTCCACGCGCACGCGCTTGGAGATCGACGAGGGATCGATGTCGATGTGGATGATCTTGCGGTCGACCGAAGCGAAGTGCTTCGGGTTGCCGATCACGCGGTCGTCGAAGCGGGCACCCACGGCGAGCAGCACGTCGCAGTGCTGCATCGTCATGTTGGCCTCGTAGGTGCCGTGCATGCCGAGCATGCCCAGGAAGCGCGGATCGGTGCCGGGCATCGCGCCCAGGCCCATCAGCGTGTTGGTGCAGGGATAGCCGAGCAGTTCCACCAGCTGGCGCAGTTCGGCCGTGGCCTCGCCCAGGATCACGCCGCCACCGGTATAGATATAGGGACGCTTGGCGCCCATCAGCAGCTGGACCGCCTTGCGGATCTGGCCGCTGTGGCCCTTCTTCACCGGGTTGTAGGAGCGCATCTCGACGCGCTCCGGGTAGTGGAACGCGGTGCGGTTGAGCGAGACGTCCTTGGGGATGTCCACCACCACCGGGCCCGGACGGCCGGTGCGCGCGATGTGGAAGGCCTTCTTCAGCGTCGTGGCGAGATCGCGCACGTCCTTGACCAGGAAGTTGTGCTTGACGATCGGGCGGGTGATGCCGACGGTGTCGCACTCCTGGAAGGCGTCCAGCCCGATGGCGGGCGTGGGGACCTGACCGGTGATGATCACCATCGGGATCGAGTCCATGTACGCCGTCGCGATGCCGGTGATCGCGTTCGTGACGCCGGGACCCGAGGTCACCAGCGCGACGCCGACTTCCCCGGTCGCCCGGGCGTAGCCGTCGGCCGCGTGCACGGCCGCCTGCTCATGACGGACCAGCACGTGCTGGATGGCGTCCTGCTTGTAGAGCGCGTCGTAGATGTAGAGGACGGCACCGCCTGGATAGCCCCAGAGGAACTTCACGCCTTCGGCTTGAAGACTCTGAACCAGGATTTCGGAGCCATTCAGTTCCTGACCGGAACTGACGGAATGGGGGTGCGGTTGTGAGCGAGCTTCCGTGATCGCTGCACGTTTGATGTCCGCGGCAGACATGTCCATATGTCGAACCTCTGAGATTTTCTCTGACGAAAAACCATCGGTGCTTCTCCTCTCGCCCTTGTGAGGCGGACTTGAAACGTCGCGTCAAAAACAGGAAAGCCCCGGTTGGGCGGCCTACTTGAGACTTAAAAACTGCGGTGTGCGAGGGGGCTGATTATGCACACAAACCCGCAGGCGGCCCGCGAGGCAATGGCTATTTGTAGTGCCGGTGCCATAATCCGCGCCGTTTTGCCTGCCTTCCCGCCCTCCGGCGGCACCCGCCCTTTGGCCACAGACAAAGAACTCAACGACTTTCTCAAATCCGTCGATCGCCGCGCGTTCAAGCGCACGGTCTACATGGTGCGAGACGAGGACGCCGCGCTGGACATCGTCCAGGACGCCATGATCCGCCTGGCCGAGAAGTACTTCGACCGCCCCGCGGCCGAGCTGCCGATGCTGTTCCAGCGCATCCTGTCCAACGCGACGATGGACTGGTTCCGGCGCCAGAAGGTGCGCAACGCGGTCTTCAGCAACCTGTCGGACTTCGAGGGGAGCGACCCCGGCGACGACTTCGACCTGCTGGAGTCGCTGGAGACGCAGGAAGGCTCGATGGGGTCGCTGTCGGCCGCCGACGAGGTCTCGCGCGTTCAGGTGCTGGGCGCGATCGAAGAGGAAGTGGCCGCCTTGCCGGCGCGTCAACGGGAAGCCTTCCTGCTGCGTTACTGGGAGGAACTCGACGTCGCCGAGACGGCTGCGGTCATGGGTTGCTCCGAGGGCAGCGTGAAGACACACTGCTCCCGCGCCGTGCATGCGCTGGCCAAAACGCTGAAAGCCAAGGGAATCTCGCTATGAAGAAGAACACGCCAGGAACGCCGCTGCCGCTGGAGGCTGAAGCGCGCGTGACCCGTTTCGGGTTGCGGGTGGCTGCCGGCCTGACCGAGCAGAGCGAGACCTTGTCCGGCGACATCCAGGAGCGGCTGCGCTTCGCGCGTGAGCAGGCGCTTGCCAAGGCGATGGCCGCGCGGGCCGCGGCCCCGGCCCAGACCGCGTCCGACGCGCGTCAGGTCGGTGGCGGCACGCTGGCGCTGGGCGGTGGCGAGAAGACGCCGCGCTGGCGCAAGGCCGCCGCGCTGCTGCCGCTGGCGCTGCTGCTGGGGGGCCTGCTGCTGATCCAGCACAGCCAGTGGTACGAGCAGATCCGCAGCGCGGCCGAGCTCGACACCGAGATGCTCTCCAAGCCGCTGCCGCCGGCCGCTTACAGCGATCCGGGCTTCCGCGAATACCTCAACGAGGACCGCACCGACCCCAACACCCCCGCCAGCGCCGAAGAGGGCGAGAAGTCCGACGAAGCGAAATCGTCGCAGTGAGGCGGTGCGTGGTCAGACTCCCCACCTCTCCGCTCTTTCCCGGCCTCGGTGTTTTCCCTGATCTTCGCGACTGGCGTCCGCTGCCGCGCTGCCTGAGCCTGGCGGCCGTCTGCGGCGCGCTGGCCATGAGCGCGGCTGCGGTGTCCGCCCAGGAGACGGCGGCGTCCGCGATCGCTCCCGCTCCCCGCGCTTCCTCGACCATCCATCACGCCGGCCCGGCGACCGGGCCCGGCGCGCTCGTCGTCGGTCAGAACTGGGCGTCGCTGAGCGCCTCGCAGAAGGAGGCGCTCGCGCCCTTGGCCAAGGAATGGGACCAGCTCGACGGCGCTCGCAAGGGCAAGTGGCTGGAGATCGCCGCGCGCTACCCCTCCCTGTCCGCCGAGCACCAGCAGCGCCTGCGCGAACGCATGGCGGAGTGGGCGCAGATGTCGCCGGCCGAACGTCAGCGCGCGCGCATCGGCTACCAGCACGCCAGCGAGCTGCGCACGCCGGAACAGGAATCGCAATTGCGCGCCAAGTGGGAGGCCTACCAGGCGCTCCCGGCCGAGAAGCGCCAGCGCCTGGCGGAACGGGCCGCCGAGAAGGCCTCGGCCGCCGGCCTCGAGGGCTCGTCCCGTCCGAACCGCGGCCATGCGCCGATCGGCCGTGCGCCGCTGAGCTCGGCGGCCAGCCCGACCATCGTCCAGGCCCTGCCCGGCGCGACCACGGTGCTGCTGACGCAGCGCGCCGAGCCGCCGCTGCCCGGCGCCAGCGCGGCCCCCGGCCGGCCGCTGCGCTCGCCGCGCGATGCCAGGCTCGACCCGAACACACTGCTTCCCCGGCGCGACGGAGCCAGCCGCTAAACTGGCCGGATGACCTCCGCCCCTGTTGCCCCTGCTGCCGGCGACGACGCGCCGCCGGGCCTGATGCGCCGCCTCGCCGCCTTCATTTATGAAGGCGTCGTGCTGTTTGGCGTCGTCTTCATCGCCGGCTGGCTCTACTCGACGCTCACCCAGCAGCGCAACGCGATGGTCGGCCAGCACGGCCTGCAAGCCTTCCTGTTCCTGGTGCTGGGCATCTATTTCATCTGGTTCTGGTCGCGCGGCGGCCAGACCGTGGCGATGCGCGCCTGGCACCTGCGCGTCGTCGACACCCAAGGCAGACCGCTGACCCAGGCGCGCGCCACCGCGCGCTACCTGGCGTCCTGGCTCTGGTTCCTGCCGGCGCTGGCCAGCGTGCACCTGCTGGGCCTGGACCACAGCACCGGCGCGATCTTCGGCGCCATGGCCGCCGGCATCGCCGGCTATCTGCTGCTGGCCCGGCTGCATCCGCAGCGCCAGTTCCTGCATGACGTGCTCTGCGGCACGCGCCTGGTGACGCGGCGCCCGCCGCCGCGCGCCTCGTCGGCCCTGCCGGCCGGTGATTCCTGAGATCTCTTCTTCCCCGACGATGAGCAACCCCCACAAGGGCCGCACCGGCCTGAACCGCATCCTGCACGCGGCTGGCTATTCCTGGGCCGGCCTGGTCGCCGCCTACCGTGGCGAGAGCGCCTTCCGCCAGGAGACCTGGCTCACCATCATCGGCGCGCCGCTGGCCTTCTGGGTCGGCAGGGACTGGGTGCAAGTCGCGCTGCTGCTGGGCTCGCTGCTGCTGGTGCTGATCGTCGAGCTGCTGAACTCCGCGGTCGAGGCCGTGGTCGACCGTGTCTCCTTCGAGCTTCACGAACTCAGCAAGCGCGCCAAGGACATCGCCAGCGCCGCCGTGCTGCTGTCACTGCTGCTGGCGGGCGGCGTGTGGGCCGCGGCGCTCTGGCAGCACCTGCGCTGACGGCCGCGAGCGCTGGTCAGCGCGGAATGAACAAGGGCGGGACGCCAACCGGCGCCCCGCCCTTGCTGTTTCTCGCGTTCTGAAAAGCGGCGATCCGAGGATCAGACGGCGGCTTCGTCCTGTTCGCCGGTGCGGATGCGGATGACCTGCTCGACGGCGGTGACGAAGATCTTGCCGTCGCCGATCTTGCCGGTCTTGGCGGCCTTGAGGATGGCGTCGATGCAGCGGTCGACCTCGTCGTCCTTGACCACGACCTCGACCTTCACCTTGGGCAGGAAGTCGACCACGTACTCGGCGCCGCGGTACAGCTCGGTGTGACCCTTCTGGCGGCCGAAGCCCTTCACTTCGGTGACCGTCAGGCCGGAGGCGCCGACCTCGGCCAGCGACTCGCGCACTTCGTCGAGCTTGAACGGTTTGATGATGGCGGTGATCTGTTTCATCGCGGGCTCCGAGAGAGGGAAATGACAGGCGGGACTGGCGGTGATTTAAGCACGGAACGCCCGGCCGGGGCGCCCGCCATTGGAGAAGGGAGTCATCGCGCGCCCGGCCGCGCCGGCCGCTTCAATCCGGGATGCGGTCCAGGTCCGCGAGCCACACGGCCGGCTCGGAATCGCTGGGCGCGCGCCAGTCGCCGCGCGGCGACAGCGAACCGCCGCTGCCGACCTTCGGCCCGTTGGGCACGCAGCTGCGCTTGAACTGGCTGCCGCGGAAGAAGCGGCTGACGAAGATCCGCAGCACGCGCTTGATCTCGGCCAGCGGGTAGTCGTTGCGCTGCACGTGCTCGCCGTCGGGCCAGTCGCCGCGGGCCTTGTCGCTCCAGGCGTGGCGCGCGAGGAACGCGATCTTGGCCGGCGCGTAGCCATGGCGGATCGTGTAGAACAGGTTGAAGTCCTGCAGCTCGTAGGGGCCGATGCGGTCCTGCGTGCTCTGCAGCGCCGCGCCGGCGTCGCGGCCCTTGCCTTCCGCGGTCGCGGCGTCCGCGCGCACGTCCTGCGGGACCAGCTCGGGGCTGATCTCGGTATCGAGGATGTCCAGCAGCACCTCGCGTCCGGCGTGGCCGAGCTGCTCCGTCTCCGCGACCCAGCGCACCAGGTACTGGATCAGCGTCTTGGGCACCGACCCGTTCACGTTGTAGTGCGACATATGGTCGCCGACGCCATAGGTGCACCAGCCCAGCGCGAGTTCGCTGAGGTCGCCGGTGCCCAGCACCAGCGCCCCAGTGTGATTCGCCAGGCGGAACAGGTGGCTGGTGCGCTCGCCGGCCTGGACGTTCTCGAAGGTGACGTCGTAGACCGGCTGGCCGTTCGCGTACGGATGGCCGAGGTCCTTGAGCATCTGCTCGCAGCTGGGGCGGATGTCGATCTCGCGGGCCTCGCAGCCGATCTCGCGCATCAGGCGCAGCGCCTGGTCGCGCGTGCGGGTGCCGGTGGCGAAGCCCGGCATCGTGATGCCGAGGATGTTCGACCGCGGCCAGCCCATCTGGTCCATCGCGCGCGCGGCCACCAGCAGCGCATGGGTCGAGTCCAGTCCGCCCGAGATGCCGATGACCAGCTTGTGAATGCCGCTGGACACCAGGCGCTGGACCAGTGCCTGGACCTGGATGTTGAAGACTTCGTTGCAGCGCTCATCGCGGCGCTGGCGGTCGGCCGGCACGTAGGGGAAGCGCTCGACGCGGCGGCGCAGCGGCAGCGGCTGGGCGCGATCGATGCCCAGTTCGAACTCGACGGTGCGGAAGGTCTTGAGCAGCGGGGCGTGGTGCCGCACCGAATCGCCGAAGCTGGTCTGCCGCATGCGTTCGCGCGAGAGCCGCTCGAGGTCGACATCGGCCGCGACCAGTTGCGAGCGGCGCTGGAAGCGTTCGCTTTCGGCGAGGAAGCTGCCGTTCTCGTAGACCAGGGCCTGGCCGTCCCAGGCCAGGTCGGTGCTCGATTCGCCGGCGCCGGCCGAGGTGTAGACGTAGGCCGCGAGACAGCGCGCCGACTGCTGCCCGACCAGTTGATGCCGATAGCCCGACTTGCCGACGGTGATGTTGGAGGCGGACAGGTTCACCAGCACGGTCGCGCCGGCCAGGGCGGCGTAGGAGGACGGCGGGATGGGGGTCCACACGTCCTCGCAGATCTCGACGTGCACGCGCAGCAGCGGCAGGTCGCTGGCCGCGGCGACGATGCGCGTGCCGAAGGCCACGCGCTGGCCGAGCAGCACGATCTCGTCGCTCAGCGCCTCGTCGGCGGCGTTGAACTGGCGGGCTTCGTAGAACTCGCCGTAGTTGGGCAGGTAGCTCTTGGGCATCACCGCGAGCAGCCGGCCGCGCTGGAACACCACGGCGCAGTTGAAGAGCCGATGCTCGATGCGCAGCGGCAGGCCGACGATCGCGACGGTCGGCAGGTCCTTGGACACGCTCAGCAGATGGGCGAGCGCCGCTTCGCAGCCGTCGAGCAGCGCGCGCTGATGGAACAGGTCGTCGCTGGTGTAGGCCGCCAGGCCGAGCTCGGGGAAGGCGGCGACGGCCGCGCCATCGGCGGCGGCCTCACGCAGCAGCTGCGCGGTCTGCTCGCCGTTGAAGGCCGGATCGGCGACCCGGCACAGCGGGATGCCGACGGCGACGCGGGCGAAATCGTGGGTGTAGAGGTTGTCGAAAGACGGGCCCGCGGCGGCGGGCGAGGAGGTCGTTGACGCTTGCATGGCGAGCATCCTGCCACCAAAGCGAGGGCTTTGAACTTGCCCCTAAGATTTGCCGCGCATGACCGCCCCGCCCTCTTCTTCCCCCCTGCCCGCGGCGGACGCCGTACAGCCGCTGATCCGCGTCGACGACGATCCCGCCGCACTGCCGCGCGATCAATGGAACGCGCTGCTGGCGGCCGCGCCGCTGCCCTCGCCGTTCATGAAGCTCGAGTACCTCGAGGCGATGCAGGCCTCGGGCTCGGCGGTGGCGAAGAAGGGCTGGCAGGCGCAATTCATCAGCGTCTGGGACGAGGGCACGCTGATCGCGGCGTGCCCGGCGTATCTGAAGGGGCATTCGTACGGCGAGTACGTCTTCGACTGGGCCTGGGCCGATGCCTACGAGCGCCATGGGCTCGCGTACTACCCCAAGCTGCTGGTGGCGGTGCCCTTCACGCCGGTGCCGGGCAGCCGTCTGCTGGCGCGCGACGAGGCGGCGCGGCAATGGCTGGTGAAGGCGCTGCGGGCGCTCGCGGCGCGGGCGGAGCTGTCGTCGGCGCATGTGCTGTTCGGCGACGAGCGCGACCAGCGCGCGCTCACCGGCGAGGGCTGGCTGGCGCGCCAGCAGGTGCAGTTCCACTGGACCGGCGACGGCGTGCCGAGGTCCTTCGCCGACTACCTCGCGACGCTGCACCGCGACAAGCGCAAGAAGATCCAGCAGGAGCAGCGCAAGGTCGCCGCGGCCGGCATCCGCTTCGAGTCGCTGCGCGCCGGCGCGATCACGCCCGGCGACTGGGACTTCTTCTACGAGTGCTACACGCGGACCTACCTCGCCCACCGCAACAAGCCCTACCTGACGCGCGACTTCTTCGCCCGCATGGCCGCCGACATGCCGGAGCACTGGCTGATGTTCGTCGCGCGCGACGAGCAGGGAGCGCGCGTTGCGGCGTCGCTGGTGGCGATCGATGAATCGCAGCGCGCCGCGTATGGGCGCTATTGGGGCTCGACGCGCTACATCCCCAACCTGCACTTCGACGCCTGCTACTACCAGCCCCTGGCCTGGTGCCTGGAGAACGGCTGGCGCCGCTTCGAGGGCGGCGCGCAGGGCGAGCACAAGATGGCGCGCGGGCTGATGCCGGTGGCGACGTACTCGGCGCACTGGCTCGCGCACTCGCAGTTCCGCGAGGCGGTCGCCGATTTCCTCCGGCGCGAGGGCGAGGCGATGGAGGAATACATCGATGAGCTGGAGCGGCATCAGCCGTTCAAAGCCGCACCGGAGCTCGAACGTCCCGATTGACATCCATGAATGGCGAACCATCGTTCGCATCCGGCGCCTGCACTTCGCATCCAGGGCCTAGGGCATCCACGGTGACCTCGACACTGCCGACCGGCCATGCGGCCGTCCGCACGTTTGATGGACACACCAAGGAAATACGGATGGGATGTTTTTCCTCCAAACCCCTCAGCCCGCGGGCCTCTGACGCAGTGCTCAGGCGAACTGGGGCTTTCGAAGCCAATTCGTCCTCTTCAACAGGCTCCTCGCCCGCCGCTGGCACGATGGGACACCATGCGCTATCGCCGCGAGGCGCGAGCCCGTCGGCGCAAGGCGCGTCCCCTGGGCCTCGCGCGGCGCTGGCGTCCTCCTCCCGCTCGGGTCACTCGACCATCGGACTGCAAGGGGAGTCCTACGTGCAGCGGAATGGGGAGGTCCTGCCTTCGATCAACACGCTGCCCAAGGCAGCGCGCGCGGCGTTCCTGACGAAGCATGATCCGGTCAGTCAGCTGAAGCTGACCGATGCGTCGGAGTTCTTCCGGGCGACGGAAAGAGACCGTATCCAGGACGGCCGGTTGGAGGGTCATCCAGCCGCGGGCGCCACCATCAGGAACCACCTCGCCCTCGCGCCCAATCCGTACATGCCGGGGCAGTTCATGCCGGCAACGATGTTGGCGCTCCATCTGCCGGATCCGGCGCTGAACGTCATGTTCGGTCCCGACGCCTACCAGGCCGCGATGAACTATGCGTCCACCCATGGTCGCGTGCCGGTCAAGATGACGCTCGGCGATATCCGCCGCGCGGGCGGCGGTGACGTCTTCCTCGACGTCCGGGCGCCGTCGGGCCAGGACGACAGCGCTCGCGCGCTGATCGTCACGCTGCCCGCCGGCGCGTCGGTGCCTGTGACCCGCGTTGATTGAGCGGGAGCGGCCAGCACCGCGCGGCCCGCGCGCATCAGGCGCGGCTGCGCTCCTCCAGGGCCAAGGACGCGAACGCCAGCAGCGAGGCGACGTCCTCCTTCATCTTGAAGGCCGTCGGATCGCGGTGCATGCCCACGCGCATGCAGACCGACCGCACCAGTTCAGGCAACAGGGACGCGTTCCAGCCGCCGACATCGATCTGCTGCTGGATCTCCCAGGCCGCGCCGAACACGGCGGAGCGCCGGTCCCCATCCGGGCTCATGAAGGCGATGGTCTGATCTCCCTGGAGCTTCAGTCCGCGCAAGTGACGACAGGTCGCGAGCAGCGCCCCCGGCGCGATGGCCTCATCGCGCGCACCCGGGATCCGCAGCCAGGCCATTCGCTGCTCGAGGGCCCCGGCACCGCGCTGCTCGCCATCCACCGCGACAGAACAATCGGCCGCGGCCGCCCGGCCATCGGCGCCCTTTCGATGCGGCTGCATCACCGCCGTGACGTCGCGCAACAAGGCGTCCGGGCCCAGCTCCGGCATGCGCTTCTCCAGCACGTGCCCCGTGAGACTGGTGTTCGCCGCCTTGAAAGCCACGGTGTGGTGCTCCAGAACGGCCGGCGCAGTGCTGCGCATGCAGTGATTGAGCCGGCCCGCTTCATCGCGATCACCGACATCGACCACCACGGCCACCCGGTGTTCGGCACAAGCGGCTGCCCAGGGGATCGAGTCCCGCACGCGCGGCGAAGCCATCACCAGGCTGCGGGCGCTGGACATCGATCCGCTCGACAGCCACGACGCATGCAATTGCCCCGCCGCCTTCGCGGCAGCCGGGTGTGTCACCTCGACGCGCGTGGCCAGCGGCAGCGGACGTTCGGGTGCCGCGCTGGCCGCGAACGTCTCGGTCGTCGGCGACCGGCGGCCCGGGCCGAGATCGGCCGCGATGGCCGCGTGGACGGCGCCGGCCTCCTTGAAAGCGGCAGTCCAGCGGGCGGCGTACGCACCGCTCCAGCGGGGCGGCGGGCGAAGGGCCTCGGCCCCGGGCGACTCGCAGGCCGGGGAGGTCGAGGAAGACAGCGCTTTGCGCAGAACGGACACCAGCTTCATGGGATGACGGGCAATTCGTTGAACGAGCCCGTCAGTTGTCACGAGACCACGTCCGCATGGACGATCAATGCGCCGAATTGTTCGATTCGAGGTTCTGCCGGGCCAGTGATCGCCTGTCCACCGATCTCGTTCCTCACACGAACCGGCGTGGCTCGAAACGCCAGAAAAAAAGCGCCCCGCGGGGCGCTTTCTCGAGGAGCTGGCCGGATCAGGCCTGCTGGGCCTTGGCGTAGTTGGCCATGCCGTCGGTGATTTCCTTCTTGGCGGCTTCGGGGCCTTCCCAGCCCTTGACCTTGACCCACTTGCCAGCTTCCAGGTCCTTGTAGTGCTCGAAGAAATGCTGGATCGCCTTCAGGCGCATCTGGTTGATGTCTTCCGGCTTGGTCCAGTGCTCGTAGATCGGCAGGATCTTGGTCGTGGGCACCGCCAGCAGCTTGGCGTCGCCGCCCGCTTCGTCGTCCATCTGCAGCACGCCGATCGCGCGGCAGGTCACGACCACGCCCGGCGTCAGCGGGAACGGCGTGATCACCAGCACGTCCACCGGATCGCCGTCATCGGCCAGCGTCTGCGGGATGTAGCCGTAGTTGCACGGGTAATGCATCGCCGTCGTCATGAAGCGGTCGACGAACAGCGCGCCGCTTTCCTTGTCGACCTCGTACTTGATCGGGTCGGCGTTCATCGGGATCTCGATGACGACGTTGAACTGCTCGGGCGCCTTCGCGCCGGGGGTGACTTTGTGCAGGCTCATGGTGGTGGACAGCGGTGAATGCGGAGGAATCCCGGAGCGTTCCGGAAAAGCCGCGATTCTAGAGGCTCGCCCGAATGGCCCCTGACGCGCCTGCCGAGACGCCTGCGCCTGCCGCCCCGGCGCCGGACTCCGTCATCAGGTCGTCAGACTGTGCGCCGGCCGCTCGCCGGCCAGCGCCTGCGCCAGGCTGGCCAGCACCATCTCGCCCATCGCCGCCCGCGTCTCCTCGGTGGCGCTGGCGCGATGCGCCTGCAGCACGACGTTGTCCATGTCCAGCAGCGCGGCCGGGACATGGGGCTCGTCGGCGAAGACGTCCAGGCCCGCGCCGGCGATCCGCTTGTCCCGCAAGGCAGTGACGAGATCGGCCTCCTTGACCAGCCGCCCGCGCGCGACGTTGATCAGGAAACCCCGCGGTCCGAGCGCGTCCAGCACCGGCGCGTCGATCAGGTCACGCGCCTGGTCGGCCGCGGCGCAGAGGACCAGCGCGTCGCTGTCGCGGGCGAGCTGGACCAGATCCGGCTCGAACGCCCAGGGCACCCCGGGCATCTCCTTGAGGTCGGTGTAGCGCACCGGGCAGCCGAAGGCGTCCAGGCGCTGCGCCACCGCGCGGCCCACGCGCCCCAGACCCACGATGCCCACCCGCATCCCGCTGACCCGCCGCCCCAGCGGCAGCGCGCCTGGCTGCGGGAACTTCGGCCACAGGCCGCCGCGGACGAAGCGATCGACCGCGCCGAGGTGACGGCAGGTCATCAGCAGCAGGCCCAGCGCCATGTCGGCCACGTCCTCGGTCAGCGCGCCGAAGGTGCCGGTCACCGGCAGCCCGCGCGAACGGGCGTAGGCCAGATCGACCGCATCGGTGCCGACGCCATTCACCGCCACCACCTCCAGCGCGGGCAGCCGTTCCATCATCGCGCGCGAGATGCCGGTGTGCCCGCCGGTGATCACACCGCGCATCGATGCGCCATGCGCCGCGAGATACGCGTCCGGATCGGCCTGCTCGAACAGCCGGTGCATCGTGTACAGCGCTTCGAGCCGGGCGTTGATGGCCGGCACGAGGATGGGATTGAGTTGGAGGATGTGAGGCTTCATGGCGATTCCTGTTGGCGATGGCGTCATTCGGGCTGGATGCCGGCGGTCTTGATGACCTCGCCCCAGCGCTTGTATTCGGCGGCCTGGAAGCTCGCGAGCTCGGCCGGCGTGGAGGTGAAGGGCTCCATGCCGTTCTGCTCGACGAAGCGCTTGACGGTCTCGGCCGTCATGGCCTTCTGCATCAGCGCGTTGATGCGGTCGATCACCGACGCCGGCGTGCCCGCGGGCGCGTAGACGGCGTTCCAGTAGCTGATCTCGTAGCCGGGCAGACCGGCCTCGGCGATCGTCGGCAGCTCCGGCACCAGCGGCGAGCGCCGGGGACTGCTCACGCCCAGCGCCTTGAGCTTGCCGGCCTTGACCTGCGGCAGGCTGGTCGTCAGGTCCACGATCATCAGGTCGACCTGTCCGCCCACCAGATCCACCATCGCCTGCGGATTCGCCTTGTAGGGCACGTAGGTCAGCTGCGTGCGCGTCATCTGCTGGAAGAGCTCCGCCGCCACGCGCGCCGACGAGCTGCCCGCGCCGAAGGTCAACTGCTGCTTCCTGGCGATCGCGGACAGCTCCGTGACATTGCGCGCGGGCAGGCGCGGATTCGTCACCAGCAGCAGATAGCCCTTGACCAGCGCGCCCACCGGGGCGAAGTCCTTCACCGGGTCATAGGCGAGCTTGCGGAACAGATGCGGATTGGCGGCCTGCGTCGTGTTCGTCGTCATGAACAGCGTGTAGCCGTCGGCGGCCGCGCGGGCCACCGACTGCGCCGCGATGCCGCCGCTGGCGCCGGCCTTGTTCTCGACGATCACCGGCACCTTGGTCGCGGCGGTGATCTCCGTGCCGATGGCGCGGGCCAGTCCGTCGGTGGTGCTGCCCGGACTCGAGCCGACGACGATGGTGATCGGCTTGGCCGGAAAGGCGCCCGCGCTGGCGGACTGGGCGAACGCGCCCGCGGACGCGAGACAGGCGGAAGCGAGGATCGAGCGCACGGCGGCGCGGCGGGTGGGATGCATGCGGTTGTCTCCGAGGGGTCCAGGATCGGCATCGCGAGCGCTTCTGACTGGTGCTCGTCGATGTCGCGTGGACTCATGCTGGCAGTGGCCGAATGACGGGTCAATATTGATCATCAAGATCAACGTGACCCGATGAACACGGCCGTTATTTCGACGTAGTCGCCTGTTTCGCGGTCTGTACGTGGTTGACGTTGACGATTACATTGACGGACCGATCAACGATTCCGCGGACGAACGCGCCCGGCCGATGCCCACCTGGATGACCCTGGACGAAGCGCGCGATGCGCTGGGCGTGCGTCCGCAGACGATCTACGCCTACGTCAGCCGCGGCCGCATCGGCGTGTCGCCCGATCCGGAGGACTCGCGCCGCAGCCTCTATCGCGCCGAGGACGTGAAGGCGCTACTGCGCCGCAAGGAGACGGGACGCACGCGCGAGACCCTCGCGGCGACCACGCTGTTCGGGGCCGAGCCCAGCTTGCCGACCTCGATCTCGACCTTCTCCGGCGGCCGGCCGTTCTATCGCGGTGTCGATGTCGTCGAGCTCGCGGCGACCGCCACGCTCGAGGACGCGGCGCGTCTGCTGTGGAACGTCGAGCAGCCGCCGCGCTTCCCGAGTCCCCCGGCCGTGAAAGGTCCCGCGATGACGCCGGCGCTGCAGGCCGTCTCCGCGCTGCCGGCCGGCCGCGCCCGCGCCTTCACCGAACTGGCCGCGCTGACCGCGACGGGCCATTCGACGCGCGGCCGCGTCGCGCGCGTACTGGCCGAAGAGGCCGCAGCGCTCGTGGGCCGGCTGGCGTGCGCCTTCGGCGCCTCGGACGAGGACGCACGGCCGCTGCACGAGCGCCTGGCGCGCGGCTGGGGCCAGTCCCGCGCCGTCGCCGCGCTGCTGCGCAAGACCCTGGTGCTCGCGGCGGACCACGAGATCACCAGCTCCGCGTTCTCCGCGCGCATCACCGCATCGACCGGCGCCTCGCTGCCGGCCTGCCTGCTGGCCGGCCTGACGACCTTCTCCGGCCCGCTGCACGGCGACGCCTCGGGCCGCGTGCGCGCGCTGTTCGACGAGGTCGAGCGCGACGGCGCGGACGCGGTGGTCCATCGCCATCTCTCCTCGGCGACGCCCATTCCCGGCTTCGGCCATCACCTCTATCCGGATGGCGATCCGCGCGCCGCGTCGCTGCTGGCCGACTTCAAGCCGCCGGCCGCGATCGCACGGCTGATCGAGCGCGTCGTCGCGCTGACCGGCCTGCCGCCTTCGATGGACGTGGCGCTGGCGGCCCTCGCGGCGCGCCACCGTCTGCCCCGCGACGCGGCTTTCGCCCTCTTCGCGATCGCGCGCAGCGTGGGGCTGCTCGCCCACAGCATGGAGCAGCTCGGCGTCGATTCGGTGATCCGCCCGCGCGGCCGCTACACCGGCCCCCGCGCGGCGCAGCCGGCCGATCCGCGCAAGGCCCGCCGCAAGCGTTGATCGGCCCCGGCCGGCCGGCCGGGCGTCAAGGACGCGTAAAACCTGCCGCCCCGGCAGACGCCATGCCCGGGGGCCAGTCCTTGCCTCACTCCCGCGACACGGCCCCGCAAAGCCTGACACCACACTTGCAAGGGCCGGCGATCCGCTGGTAAACGCTCATGCCATGCGAGAGGCCCGGCCTTAGCATGATCCGACGGACTGTTGCTGTTGCGTGCGCGCAGGCCCGGCGCCCGCTGGATGGAACGTCTTCACAGGATGGCGATCAGCGAGAGGAGACACACACATGTCGACGAGTTTGGCGCTGTACTTCGCGTTGGCCTGCGGGCTGGCGGCGGTGCTCTATGGCTTTATCCAACGCAGCTGGATCCTGAGCCAGGATGCCGGCAATCCGCGCATGCAGGAGATCGCCGGCGCGATCCAGCAGGGCGCCGCGGCCTACCTGGCCCGGCAGTACCGCACCATCGCGATCGCCGGCGTCGTGCTGGCCGTGCTGATCGGGATCTTCCTGAAGTGGCAGACGGCGGTGGGCTTCATCGTCGGCGCGGTGCTCTCCGGCGCCTGCGGCTTCATCGGCATGAACGTCTCGGTGCGCGCCAACGTGCGCACCGCCCAGGCCGCCACCCAGGGCATGGCCCCGGCCCTGAACGTCGCCTTCAAGGGCGGCGCCATCACCGGGATGCTGGTGGTGGGGCTCGGCCTGCTGGGCGTGGGCCTGTTCTTCATGTGGATCAGCCAGAACGGCACCCATGCCGACAGCGACACGCTCAAGCCGCTGCTGGGCCTGGCCTTCGGCTCGTCGCTGATCTCGATCTTCGCGCGGCTGGGCGGCGGCATCTTCACCAAGGGCGCCGACGTCGGCGCCGACCTGGTGGGCAAGGTCGAGGCCGGCATCCCCGAGGACGATCCGCGCAATCCGGCCGTGATCGCGGACAACGTGGGCGACAACGTCGGCGACTGCGCCGGCATGGCGGCCGACCTGTTCGAGACCTACGCCGTCACGCTGATCGCAACGATGGCGCTGGGCGCGCTGACCTTCGGCGGCATGTCCGCCGCGGCGCTGGTCTATCCGCTGGTGCTGGGCGGCGCGTCCATCATCGCGTCCATCATCGGCTGCGGCTTCGTCAAGGCCAGCCCCGGCATGAAGAACGTGATGCCGGCGCTCTACAAGGGCCTGATCGTCGCCGGCGTGCTGTCGGCGATCGCGTTCTGGTTCATCACCCGCGCGCTGTTCCCGCAGGACCTGACGCTGCCCGGCGGCCAGACCATCGGCGCGACCGCGCTGTTCCTCTCCTGCCTCGTCGGCCTGGCGCTGACCGCCGGCATGGTCTGGATCACCGAGTACTACACCGGCACCGACTACAAGCCGGTGCAGCACGTGGCGCAGGCCTCCACGACCGGCCACGGCACCAACATCATCGCGGGGCTGGGCGTGTCGATGCGCTCGACCGCCTGGCCGGTGCTGTTCGTGTGCATCGCGATCGTGGTCGCGTACAAGCTCGCGGGGCTCTACGGCATCGCCATCGCGGCGACCTCGATGCTGAGCATGGCCGGCATCGTCGTGGCGCTGGATGCCTACGGCCCCATCACCGACAACGCCGGCGGCATCGCCGAGATGGCCGAGCTGCCCGAGAGCGTGCGCGACATCACCGACCCGCTGGATGCCGTCGGCAACACGACCAAGGCGGTGACCAAGGGCTACGCGATCGGCTCGGCCGGGCTGGCCGCGCTGGTGCTGTTCGCCGACTACACCCACGCGCTGGAGTCGCAGGGGATGACGGTCAGCTTCGACCTGAGCAACCACATGGTGATCGTGGGGCTGTTCATCGGCGGCCTGATCCCCTACCTCTTCGGCGCGATGGCGATGGAAGCGGTGGGGCGCGCGGCGGGCTCGGTGGTGGAAGAGGTCCGACGCCAGTTCCGCGACATCAAGGGCATCATGGAAGGCACCGCCAAACCGGAGTACGGCCGCGCCGTCGACATGCTGACCGCCGCCGCGATCAAGGAGATGATCGTGCCGTCGCTGCTGCCGGTGATCGCGCCGATCGTCGTCGGCCTGGCGCTGGGGCCGGCGGCGCTGGGCGGCATGCTGATGGGGACCATCGTCACCGGGCTGTTCGTCGCCATCTCCATGTGCACCGGCGGCGGCGCCTGGGACAACGCCAAGAAGTACATCGAGGACGGCCACCACGGCGGCAAGGGCAGCGATGCCCACAAGGCCGCGGTGACCGGCGACACCGTCGGCGACCCCTACAAGGACACGGCCGGCCCGGCGGTCAATCCGCTGATCAAGATCATCAACATCGTGGCGCTGCTGATCGTGCCGCTGCTGCCGGCGGTGGGCATCACCGGGCCGGCCGCGGGCGGCCACACGCCGCCGGCGGTCACCGCGCCGGCCGCGGACGCCTCGATGCCGGCCGGCGTGCCGGAGGTGGTGGCCAGCGGGCCGACCGAAGGCGCCAGCGCCCCGGCCACGGAGGCCAGCGCGGCATCCGCGCCCTGAGCTTGGTGAAAACGCTGAGAAAAACAGCCCCCCAGGGGGCTGTTTGCGCTTTGAAGGGCCCTGCGGGCGCGGCAAAATCCGCGATCAGCACCACCATCGATCCGGGACTCCGCTCAACATGCTCAGCCAGGCCATCACGCCGCGCGAATTCGAACGCCGCCGCGAGCAGTTGGCCGAGCTTCAACGCTACCTCGCCTCGCAGGAGGCCGAGTACGCGGACTGCCGGCAGTGGATGCAGCGCTTCGTGGATCGCTACGTCGGCGCGCTGGGCCCGCTCTACATGGAGCTGGACGCCCTCGAATCCCAGCTCTACTGCGCGATGCGCTACCTGCACGAGGCCCTGGCCCGCAACGGGCTGGAGCACCGCGCCCCCGAGCCCCCGCGCGCCACGGCGATGCCGCAGCTGCCGATGCTCCCGGCCGGCGCCCCGCTTCCGGCGGAGCCCGAAGGCGGACTGATCCAGGTCGGGCCGCCCCCGCTGAAGACGCTGTACCGGCGCGCCGCGAAGCGGCTGCATCCGGACCTGGCGCCCGATGACGCCGAGCGCGCCCGCCGCGAACGCAAGATGGCCGAGGTCAACGAGGCCTACGCCGCCTGCGACCGCGGCCGCCTGGAGGCGCTGCTGCTGGCCGCCGGCGAAAGCCCGGTCAAGGTGCGCGGCGGCGACGCCGACGCGGTGATGGAATGGCTGCGCGGCGCCGAGCGCGCCGTGCAAGGCCGGCTGCGCGTGGTCCAGGCCCATCTGGCGCTGCTGAAGAACCACGCGATGCATGAACTCGGCGCATCGATCGAGCGCGCCGAGAAGAAAGGCCTGGATCCGCTCGCGATCATGGCCAGCCGGCTGCGCGCCCAGATCACCGAGCGCCGCCAGGAGCTCTACATCGGCCAGCGCCTGCAGCCCGCGTCCAGCATGGCCGAGGCCTTCCTGCGCCAGCGCCAGCAGCGCATGGGGGGCGGCATCGCCGCCTCGCTCTGACGCGCGGCCCGCTCGCGCCGTGCCGCTGCGTTTCGCGCCGTCCGCGGACGTTCCGTCGCAAGGGCATGGCCCCTCCCGCGCCGCCGCGGGACAGTCGCGTCCATCACGACACGACCTGGAGCCCGACATGCACGCCACCCCCTCCCTCCTCGAGATCCTCGGCCACATCCCGCTGTTCGTCTGGGCGATCCTCGCCATCATCCTGTCCATCGGCATGAAGCTGACTCGCACGACCCGCGTCGCGACGCGGCGCGTGGTGCTGCTGCCGCTGATCTGGCTGGCCTTCGGCGCCTGGGGCGTGGACAGCGGCCCCGGCCTGCTGAGCACGGCCGGCGGCGCCTGGGCGCTGGCCCTGCTGGCGGGCGCCGGCCTGGTGCGCGCGCTGCGCTGGCCCGGCCAGGTGCGCTTCGACGCCGCCACCCAGCGCTTCATCGTTCCCGGCAGCTGGATCCCGCTGGCGCTGATGCTGGCCATCTTCGCGCTGAAGTTCTATGCCGGCATGACGCAGGCCATGCATCCGGGCGTCGCCGCGCAGTTCGGCTTCGCCGCCGGCACGAGCGCCGCGTTCGGATTCCTCAGCGGCTGCTTCCTGGGACGCTCGCTCGGCATCCTCGCCGCCCGTCCCCGCGCCGACACGGCGATCGCCGCCTGACCGCGAGCGCCTGCGTCCCCACGACCGCCCCGCTCTTCCTCGCGCCTCGAATGACTTCCACCGCCCGTCCGCTCTCTCCCCGCTGGTGGCTCAAGCAGTTGCTGATCGTGGCCGTCATCGCGGTGGGCGTGTGGGCGGTGCTGGTCTCGGCATTCCGCCAGCCGCCGGCGATGACCTTGATCTACTGCTTCTTCATCTCGCTGTGCTGCGCCAGCGCGATCTCGGCGCTGCGCTACGGCCTGGCCTGGCTGCGGCGGACCGTGCGGCGCCGCCTGGGCCTCGCCGCCCGGCCGGATGCGCCGGGCGTGGACGCGTCAAGCGCTGCAGACGACGCGGGCTGGCCGGGCTGGCCGCTGATGCTGGTCAGCCTCGTGCTGGGCACCGCCGTGGGCTACTCGGCGGGCGTGGCCATCGCCAACGCGCTGACCGGCGAGCAGGCGCATACCCTGATGTCGATCCCGCTGCGCCGCGCGCTGGGCGTGATGGTGGTGTCGCTGATCCCCGGTTTCGCCGCCACAGGCTTCTTCCTGCACCGCCACCGCATGGCCGCCGCCTCGGCCCAGGCCGAGACACTGCGCCGCCAGGCCGCCGAGACGCAGCTGCGTCTGCTGGAGTCGCAGCTCGAGCCGCACATGCTGTTCAACACGCTGGCCAACCTGCGGGTGCTGATCGGCATGGACCCCGAGCGGGCGCAGGCGATGCTGGATCACCTGATCGCCTTCCTGCGTGCGACGCTGTCGGCCTCGCGCGCCGAGCGCCACACGCTGAAGGACGAGTTCGCGCGGCTGGACGACTACCTGGCGCTGATGCAGGTGCGGATGGGCGCGCGGCTGCGCTTCTCGTTCGAGCTGCCGGAGCCGCTGGCCGGCGTGCTGGTGCCGCCGCTGCTGCTGCAGCCGCTGGTGGAGAACGCGATCAAGCATGGCCTGGAGCCGCATGTGGGCGGCGGCATGCTGACGGTGCGCGCGGCCCGCGACGGCGACCAGTTGCAGCTGGACGTGGAGGACGACGGCGCCGGCTTCGATCCGGCCGCCGTGCCCGCGCCGGGCGGCGGCTTCGGCACGGCGCAGGTGCGCGAGCGCCTGGCCGTCGCCTGCGGCGCGCAGGCCAGCCTGACGCTGCGCCGCCGCGAGCACGGCGGCACGCTCGCCCGCATCCGCATGCCGCTGGCCGCGCCCTCCTCTCCCGCCGCGGCAGCTGCCGCGCCCTCTTTCCCCTCGATCTGAGAGTCCCATGCCCACCGCCCTGATCGCCGAAGACGAAGAACTGCTGGCCGCCCATCTGCGCCAGGAACTGCGGGCGCTGTGGCCCGAGCTGGACGTGGTGGCGATGGCCGCGCATGGCGAGGAGGCCGTGACGCTGGCCTTGCGGCACCGGCCGCAGGTGTGCTTCCTCGACATCCGCATGCCGGGCATGACCGGCCTGGAGGCCGCCGCGCAGTTGGCGGACGAGTGGCCCGACGGGACGCCGTTCCCGCTGCTGGTCTTCGTCACGGCCTACGACCAGTTCGCGCTGCAGGCCTTCGAGCGCGCGGCGGTCGACTACGTGCTCAAGCCGGTGCAGCGCGAGCGGCTCGCGCAAACCGTGAGCCGGCTGCAGGCGGCGCTCGCGCAGCGGCAGACGCCGCCCGCGGCGCTCGAGTCGGCGATCGAGCAACTGCGCGGCCTGCTGGGCGGCGGCATGCCCGCGCCGGCAACGCCGGCCGGCAGCGCGAGCGCTTCAGGCCTGCTGCGCCACCTGCAGGTCGGCGTTGGCGACGCGATCGTGATGGTGCCGGTCGACGAGGTCGTCTACCTGGAAGCGGCCGACAAGTACGTCCGCGTGCTGACCGCCGATCAGGAGTACCTGGTGCGCATCTCGCTGCGCGAGCTGCTGCCGCAGCTGGATGCGCAGCGCTTCTGGCAGGTGCACCGCGGTCACATCGTGCACGTCGACGCGATCGATCGCGTCCTGCGCGACGACACCGGCAAGCTGACGCTGCGGCTGCGCCAGCGGCCGGAGAAGCTAGCGGTGAGCCGGATGTACGCGCATCTCTTCAAGGCGATGTGAAGCGCGAGGCTCCTCAGAGGACGAACTCGCTGCCGCTCCTCGACAAACGGATCTGGAGATCCGTGCTGGCGTCGCCCGGTGTGATCAGGATGCGCTGGTCGTAGTTGAGCGCCGACGTTTCTCCGTTGCCATCAAAGTCGACCCATAGCGAGATCGTGCCGTCCGCCTTGACGTCCTTGCGAAGGTACTTGCTGATCTCGCCGGGCGAAGTCGTGTCGAATCGGAAGTAGCCGAACTCGATGAGGTCACCCTCTCGGCGGTTGTAGCCGTGGATCCAGTCGCCCTCCCGGTCGGCGCCATTGCGCCACCAATAGAACACGTCGGCCGCCGCGGTGCCGTACAGATGGTCAGAAGAGCTCGTTGATGCCCTGGCGATCGAATGGCTTCCTTCGAGCTTCGCATCGACCACTCGTGTGTTCATCAATTGCCCGTCGGCAATCATGACGACATGGAGGTCCTCGTGCCCGGGTTCGGAGTCCTGGCCGTGCATGGACACGAACGCCGCATTGCCGGCCCGGTCCACCGCCACTGCCACATGCAGGCCGACCGTGTGCTGGAGCCAGTCCTGCTTGGCGGCCGTCTGCGCCGGCCCCGCCTTGACCAGCAACCCGGACTTCAGCCAGCCGTTGAGGTAACTGGAGGGCGTCCCGTCATTGGCGGTATCGACCGGGATGAACAGCACCTGGACATCTTCGTCAGCGGTGAACGCCGTGCGCTGTGAGAGCGACCCGTCCGTGGTCCTCCAGAAGTACTGCGCCGAAACCGTAGGCGCCTGAAGGTCGACGTTCAATGTGACTGCCCGCTCGCTGCTCCAGTTCCCGGCCACGTCCTGCTGCTGAACCCAGACCTCCATGGCACCCGGCTGCGCGCTGCCGAGGGAAATGCGGTCGCCGCTGCCGGTCTGGTAGCTGGCTCCGCCATCGAGGCTGTACCGCCATGCCATCGCGCCCGCTTCCTGCTTGACCTGGATCCAACTGTCCCGGTTCACGTCATTGCCGGTGTGGAACAGTGAGGAGCCAGCCTTCGTGTTGGCAATCGGATAGTTGTCGCGCGCCGCGCTGCGCAGGACGCAGTCCGGCTTGGCGGCCTGGGTGTCCAGCGTGAAGTCCAATTGCGCCGACGGGCTCGGATTGCCGCCACCGTCGGTATGGCGGACGTAAACCCGCTGGGGCCCGTCCCGGCCGAAGACGGACGCGTGAATCGAGTCGCCCACGCCGTCCGCCCAGTCGATCCCGTTCAGGCTGTATTCCCACGCCCCTCCATTGGCCAATCCGCCGACCTTGACCGTCGCCACCGACGTGATGCGGTCCGCGGCGCTGGCGCCGGTGTCCTGCGCCAGGCTCAGCGCCGGCGCCGCTGCGGCATGGACGAGCTTGAAGGCCAGCGAGGCGCTGCTGACGTTGCCCGCAGCGTCGTTCTGCCGGACCTCGACGGCGTGATCGCCGTCCGCACCGAACTCGCTCGCCGCGATGAGATTGCCGCGGCCGCTCTTCCACGGTCCATCGTCGATGCGGTAGGTCCACACGCTGTCCGGCTCGATGCCGGTCACGGCGATCTCGGCATTCCTGGTGATGCGATCGTCCGCCGTGCCCGTGTCGTTCGCCAGCGCGATCACCGGGGGCATCACCACCGTGTCCATGACGAACGCCAACTCGGCAGGCAAGCTGCGAGAGCCCGCCGCGTCGATCTGGCTCACCATCAACTGCTTGCCGCCATCGGCGCCGAGCATGCCGGGCGTCAGCACGGCGCCTTGCCCGGCCGTCCAGGTCTTGCCCTCATCCAGCGAATACTCCCAGCGCGCATCCGTCTCCAGCGCTCCGACACGGATCTCGCCGGCAGCGCCGAGCAGGCCAAGGCGCGAGGCGCCCGGTGAATGCAAGGTCAGCGTGGGCGTGTCGGGAACGCGTTGCGGCTCGGGCCCGGGTTTCAGGTCACCGCCGTCGGTCTTGTCACCGCCGTCGGTCTTGTCTCCGCCGTCAGGCTTGCTGCCGCCGTCATTCTTATCTCCGCCATTGGAGTTCTTTCCCTCGCCGGGCTTCTCGCCGTCGCCGGGCTCGGGCGGTCTGCCATTGCCCTGGCCACTGTCCTTGTCGGGAACTGGTCTGGAGCCGTCACCAGCATCCGGTCCGGGCTGCGGCGGCATCGGGGGCCGAGGCGCCGGGCCCGCCTTCTCCTCTCCGTGCGAGTCGGACTTGCCACCGCTGCCGACCAGCGTCACGGCGGACCCCGCCGTCAATGCGGCTCCCAGGAGCCAGGTCCCCATCGCGGCAAGGGATTTCTCAGTCGATCGCTCGTCCTTCCCTGCGTCCTCGGAGGGCGCAGCCGCAGTGGCGGACTCTGGCATGGCCTGCGGGACCACAGCCGCGGCGGGCGCGGCGTCTTCAGGGGCATCGCCGGACCGTGCGTCTTCGTCCAGTTGGTCGGGAGAATCGTCGCGACGTCGGCGCTTCGCACCGGCTTTCGCGAACGTGTCGTGATCAAACTCAGTTGTCGTGGGGGGGTGTTCGGTGGGATTCATCGGGTCAGTCATGGGTCGTCTCTTTCGGGCCGGGCAGTATCAAAAGCGCCGCCATGCCGCGTCGATGACCCGCAAGGCCCCGCCCGCCGCGCGCCCACCCGCCTGAAATAGGGCCTCACCTACCCGAACGCAGCAGATCCACCCCATGCAGCTGGCACCCAGATCCTCTGGTCGAACATATCTGCCCGAGAAACGGGGGGACACCGCGCCACGTAGAATCTGCGGCCTCTTTCGAGACTCCATTCATCGATGTCCAGCCACGACAAGACCGCTGCCGCTCCGGCGCCCGACAAGACGGACGCCACCGCCGTCAAGCCCAGCAACTTCCTGCGCGCGATCATCGAGCGCGACCTGGAACAGGGCTTCCAGCCGGCGCGCCACTTCGGCGGCAGTCCGGGCGACGCGGCCCACCACGCCGCCGGTCCGCTGGATCCCGCCAGGATCCGCACCCGCTTCCCGCCCGAGCCCAACGGCTACCTGCACATCGGCCACGCCAAGTCGATCTGCCTGAACTTCGGCCTGGCGCGCGACTACGGCGGCGTCTGCCACCTGCGCTTCGACGACACCAACCCCGAGAAGGAGGAACAGGAGTACGTCGACGCGATCAAGGAGATGGTCGCCTGGCTGGGCTGGAGCTGGGAGGCGCCGGATGGCACCGGTCACCTCTTCTACGCCAGCAACTACTTCGACTTCATGTACCGCGCCGCCGAGTACCTGGTGTCGCAGGGCCTGGCCTACGTCGACGAGCAGACGCCCGAAGAGATGCGCGCCAACCGCGGCGACTTCGGCACGCCGGGCAAGAACAGCCCCTTCCGCGACCGTTCTCCCGTGGAGAACCTCGCCCGCCTGCGCGAGATGCGCGACGGCAAGCACCCCGACGGCGCGATGGTGCTGCGCGCCAAGATCGACATGGCGTCGCCCAACATCAACCTGCGCGACCCGGCGCTGTATCGCATCCGCCGCGCGACGCACCACAACACCGGTGACCAGTGGTGCATCTACCCGATGTACACCTACGCGCATCCGATCGAGGACGCGCTGGAGTGCATCACCCACAGCGTCTGCACGCTGGAGTTCGAGGACCAGCGCCCGTTCTACGACTGGCTGCTCGAGCGCCTGGCCGAGGGCGGCCTGCTGGCCCGGCCGCTGCCCCACCAGTACGAGTTCGGCCGCCTGAACCTGAGCTACGTCGTGACCTCCAAGCGCAAGCTGCGCCAGCTGGTCGAAGACAAGCACGTCGACGGCTGGGACGACCCGCGCATGCCCACGCTGGTCGGCATGCGCCGCCGCGGCTACACGCCCGAATCGATCCGCGCGATGGTCGAGAGCACCGGCGCGTCCAAGACCAACGCCTGGATCGACTATTCGGTGCTGGACGGCTACCTGCGCGCCGACCTCGAAGGAAAGGCCGCCCGCGCGATGGCGGTGCTGGATCCGGTGCCGCTGAAGCTGGAGAACTATGCCGAGATCTTCGGCTCGCTCGAGCACCGCGAGCCCTGCTCCGCGCCTGCCCATCCGCATGTGCCGGAACTCGGCCAGCGCCAGTTCAGCCTCGGCCCGGCGCTGTGGATCGAGCGCGAGGACTTCATGGAGACGCCGCCCAAGGGCTACCACCGCCTGTTCCCGGGCAACAAGGCGCGCCTGAAGTACGGCTATGTCATCGAGTGCACCGGCTGCGAGAAGGACGCCGGCGGCACCGTCACCGCGGTGCTGGCGAAGCTGGTGCCCGACACCAAGAGCGGCACGCCGGGCGCGGACGCGGTCAAGGTCAAGGGCGTGATCACCTGGGTGGGGGCCCATGAGGGCGTGGCGGCCGAGCTGCGCCTATATGACCGCCTGTTCACCGAGGCACAGCCCGACGCCGGCGAGCGCAACTTCCTGGAGCTGCTGAACCCGGGCGCCAAGCGCGTCGTGCGCGGCTACCTGGAGCCGTCGCTGAAGGACGTGGCGCCGGATACGAAGGTGCAGTTTGAACGTCATGGCTACTTCGTCGCCGATCGCGTCGACCATCGTGCCGACGCGCCGGTCTTCAACAAGATCACCGGCCTGAAGGACAGCTTCGGCAAGTAAGGCTGGCCTCGCCGCCGCACCGGCTGGACCACCAACCGGACCCGTGACGGGCGCGCCCATGGCGCGCCCGTCGCCGTTTCAGGCCTTCGGCCCTTCAGGCGGCCAGCACCGCATTCGGCATCGCGGCCGTCGCCAGTTCCAGATGAGGCGGCTGCGGCCAGTCCCGGTCGAGCTCGATCCTCACCGTCGTCGGGATGCTGGGATTGCCGGCGGCATCGACTTGCACCACCGCCACGATGACGGGGCCCTGCAGCTGGTCGAACAGGCTGGCGGGCACGTCGTCGCCGGTCCAGGGGAAGAACGCCCCGCCATTGATGGAGAGCTCCAGCGTCGTGGTGGGATCGCGCCGGTCGATCCGCATCCGCGGATCAGTGGTGATGCCGTCCGTGGCCGACAGGCCCGTGTCGTTCACCAGCGAGATCCGCGGCCACGCCGGCGGCGTGGTGTCGAGGACGAACGCCAGTTCGGCCTGGCCGCTCTCGTGCCCGGCCGCGTCGCTCTGATAGACACGCACCTGCTTCGGACCATCGCCGGTCGCGGCCGCGACCCGGCCCGGGATGGAGGCCGCCTCGCCCTGCGTCCAGGTCGCGCCGTCGTCGAAGCTGTACCACCAGCGGCCATTCGGCTCGAGACCGCTGACCAGCACGGTGCCGTCATTGGTCAGCGGCCGGCCGTCGGGCGCGGTCGCGGCGATGCGCTGCAGCCCCAGCACGGCGGTCGCCGTCGACGGCGTCCCGCCCTCCATCGCCGCTTCGTGCGGCCGCGCCGGCACGACGGGCAGCGGCAATGCGCCCGGCTTCGCGTCGCCGGGCCCGCCGGCGATGAGCGCGGGCATCGCCGCCGCGCCGCCCGCGTGGCCCGCGGCCATCGCGCCGGCGCCCAGCCCGCCGAGCATCAGCGCCATCAGCGGCGTGCGGTCGTCGTCGTCCGGCGCGGGCGCCTGGGCGGCGCGGTCAGCGTCGCCAGAGCCGCCGCCAGAGCCGCCGCCAGAGCCGCCGTCAAAGCGGTGGTCAGCGCGGTCGTCAGAGCTGTCATCAAGGCGGTCATCGGAACCATCGGCCAGCGGCGCCAGCCCGGTCATCGGCAGTCGAGTGCGGAACATGTCGGATCCAGAAGAGTGGGAGGAGGCCCAAGTGTTCGCCTCGCTCGCGCCAGGCGCATCTGCCTACTCCAGTAGACGAACCCGCTCGCCCCACGGACTCCAGTAGTCGGACCGACTTGTCCGCGTGGTGGCCTCGCCGGTGCGCTGTCCGGCAGCGGCCCGGACAGCGTCCGTCCGGCGTCCGCGAACTGTCCGCGGACACATCAGCCGCCTCGCGCGCCAACGGCAAGTGCCTGATTTTCCAGGGACTTCGCGCGCCGGCCCGCCTGGCATGGGGCTTGCGAACAAGTGCGGCATCGATCACACGCGCCAACGCTCGGACACCTTCATGATTCGCGACACCTCCGGACAGGACCGCCCCCTTGCCCGCCCGCACGGACGCCGCCGCCTCTGGCTGGCGCTGGGCGGCGCGGCGCTGCTGATCGCCGCCGTCACCGCCGCGCCGGCGGTGCAGCGGATGATGGGCAGCGGCAACTCGGTGAGTCTGCAGCGGCTCTCGGTCGCCGCGGTCGAGATCGGCCCGCTGGTGCGCGACGTGGCCGGCGAGGGCAAGGTCGTCGCGGCGATGAGTCCCACCGTCTACGCGCTGCATGGCGGCAACCTGGTGCTCAAGGTCAAGGCCGGCGACAAGGTCGCCAAGGGGCAGCTGCTCGGCGAGATCGACAGCCCCGACCTGCGCGCCAAGCTCGCGCAGGAGCAGAGCAACGCCGACGCGCTGCGCACCGAGGCCCTGCGCGCCGAGGTCGATGGCCGCGAGCAGCGCGCCGCCCTGCGCTCGAGCTACGAGAACGCCGCCATCGACCTGCAGACGGCGCGCAACGACCTGGAGCGCCAGACCAAGGCCTACGAGGCCGGCGCCGTCGCCGGCATGCAGGTCGAGAAGGCGCGCGACGCGCTCGAGAAGGCCCGCATCACCGCCGCGCATGCGCAGTCGGGGCTGGGCCTGAAGGACGACAGCCTGAAGTTCGAGCTGCAGTCCAAGCAGCAGGCGCTGCAGCGCCAGCAGTTGCTGGTGAAGGACCTGGAGCGCCAGGTCGCCGAGCTGCAGCTGCGCTCGCCGGTGGACGGCCAGGTCGGCCAGTTGCTGGTGGCCGAGCGCGCCAACGTCAATGCCGGCACCGGCCTGCTGACGGTGGTCGACCTGAGCGCGCTGGAAGTGCAGATGCAGGTGCCCGAGAGCTTCGCCCGCGACCTCGCGATCGGCATGCCCGGCGAGATCGCCGGCAATGGCCGCCAGTGGCGCGGCCTGGTCAGCTCGGTGTCGCCCGAGGTGGTCAACAACGAGGTCGCCGCGCGGCTGCGTTTCGACGGCGCCCCGCCCGACCAGCTGCGCCAGAACCAGCGCCTGTCGGTGCGCGTGCTGCTGGACCGCCGCGAGAAGGTGCTGACCGTGGCGCGCGGCAGCTTCGTCGAGGACGGCGGCGGCCGCTTCGCCTACGTCGTCGAGGACGGCCAGGCCGTGAAGCGCCCGATCCGGCTGGGCGCGCAGAGCCTGTCCAAGGTCGAGATCCTGGAGGGTCTCAAGCCCGGCGACCGCGTCGTGGTCTCCGGCACCCAGGCCTTCGACGGCGCCGAGCGCGTCACGCTGAGCCCCTGAACCAACGCCCCGCTATCCCTTTCGATTTCCCTCCATCACCGCCATCACCGCCCGTGAGGACTCCCATGCTGAAGATGCAATCGCTCTCCAAGGTCTATCGCACCGAAATGATCGAGACCTACGCCCTGCGCGACTTCAACCTGCAGGTGCGCGAAGGCGAGTTCGTCGCCGTGACCGGGCCGTCGGGCTCGGGCAAGACCACCTTCCTGACCATCGCCGGCTTGCTGGAGGCCTTCAGCGGCGGCCGCTACGAGCTCGACGGCATCGACGTCAGCGGCATGGACGACACCCAGCGCTCGCGCATGCGCAACGAGAAGATCGGCTTCATCTTCCAGGCCTTCAACCTGATCCCCGACCTGAACGTGCTGGACAACATCGAGGTGCCGCTGCGCTACCGCGGCATGAAGGCCGCCGAGCGCCAGCGCCGCGCCCGCGAGGCGCTGGCCCGCGTCGGCCTGTCCGCGCGCGAGCGCCACTATCCCGCCGAGCTGTCGGGCGGCCAGCAGCAGCGCGTGGCCATCGCCCGCGCGCTGGCCGGCGAGCCGCGCCTGCTGCTCGCCGACGAACCCACCGGCAACCTCGACAGCGCGATGGCGCGCAGCGTGATGGACCTGCTCGAGGAGCTGCACCGCGACGGCGCCACCATCGTGATGGTCACGCATGATCCGCAGCTCGCCGCCCGTGCGCAGCGCAACGTGCATGTGATCGACGGCCAGGTCGTGGACATCGCCGCCGAGCTCCACATGGATCCCGCGCTGCTGCGCGCCACCCCATCCGCCGCGTCGGCCTGAGTCCATGCGCATGTCCTTTCCTTCGAGACTGGCGGCGCTGGCCGTGGCCGCGCTGTGCGCCGGCTGCTGCCTGCCCGCCGCGGCCGAGGACCTGCTCGAGGTCTACGCGCAGGCCCGCGCCGCCGACCCGGTGCTGGCGGGCGCGCGCTCGGTGCTGGGGCAGCAGCAGGAGCTCGCCGTGCAGGCCCGCGCGCCGCTGCTGCCGCAGTGGTCCGCGCAGCTGAGCGAGCAGCGCCAGGACGGCGGCGCGGGGCAGCATGGCGTCACCCACGGCATCACGCACAGCCTCACGCAGGTGCTGGTCGACCTGAGCCAGCTGCGCAGCTGGCATGCGGCGCAGACGCTGGCCGACGCCGAAGGCGCGCGCGTGCGCGCCGCCGAGGCCGACCTCTGCGCCCGCGTCGCCCGGGCCTACTTCGGCGTGCTGACGGCGCAGGCCGCGCTGACCACCGCGCAGGCCATCGAGGACGCCTACGGCCAGCAGGTCGCGCAGGCGCAATCGCGCTTCGAGGCCAAGCTGTCGGCCTCGCTCGACGTCGAGCAGGCGCGCGCCTATTTCGAGCTGGCGCGCGGCAGCACGGCCCAGGCGCGGGAGGAATTGCTCGATGCGCGCCAGGCGGTGGCGCAGCTCACCGGCCGCATGCCCGGCGCGCTGCATCCGCTGGCGCCGGAGCTGGCGATGCTGATGCCCGATCCCGCCGATCCCCAGGCCTGGGTGGCGCAGGCGCTGCGCGACAACCCCTCGCTGCAGGCGGCGTCGCTGGCGGTGACCGCCGGCGACCAGCGCGTGGCCGCGGCGCGCGCCGCCCACCTGCCGACGCTGAGCGCCGGGCTGGATGGCCAGCGGCTGTCGGGCTCCGCCGTGAACAGCGACATCACCGGCCGCTACAACACCACGGTCGGCCTGAAGCTGACGATCCCGCTGTTCGCAGGCGGCGCGACCGAATCGCAGAAGCGCCAGGCCGTGTTCCAGCGCGAGCAGCTGCGCGACGACCTCGAAGGCGCGCGCCGCGCGATGACGCGCGAGACGCAGGCGCAGTACCAGGCGGTGCTGTCGGCGCTGAGCCAGATGCGCACCGCCGGCGCGGCGGTGCAGGCGGCGGACAAGGCGCTGGCGTCCACGCGCAGCGGCCTGGACCTGGGCGCGCGCTCGATGACCGACCTGCTGCTGGCGATCCAGACGCAGAGCAACGCCCGCAATGCCTGGGAGCAGGCGCGCCACCGCTACGTGCTGTCCAAGCTGCTGCTGCAGCAGGCGGCCGGCGCGCTCGGCGAGCCGCAGCTGGCGGCCGTCAACACGCTGCTGGATCCGGCGCCGTCCGCGGCGGCGGTCACGGCGGCCCGATGAGATGAGAGAGGACCCACCATGCTGACCTACTACCTCGAGCTCGCCGTGCGCGCCCTGCGCAGCCACCGCGGCCTGACCGTGCTGATGCTGCTGTCGATCGCCATGGGCGTGGCCGCGTGCATGACGACGCTGACGCTGTTTCACGTCATGTCCGGCGATCCGATCCCGGACAAGAGCGCCCGCCTGTTC
Source organism: Roseateles sp. (assembly GCF_039595595.1). Taxonomy (GTDB): domain Bacteria; phylum Pseudomonadota; class Gammaproteobacteria; order Burkholderiales; family Burkholderiaceae_C; genus Roseateles. The sequence goes on from NZ_JBCNLG010000010.1 coordinate 183,708, forward strand.
AACGTGCAGCTGGACGCCGAGCCCAAGCGCGACTGGAAGCCAGGCGACGAGCCCGAGCTGCAGCTCACGCGCTTCGATGCCGAGGCGCTGCTGCGCCAGAAGCGCGCGGTGCGCCAGGTCATGATGACCGGCGCCTTCATCGCGGTCGATCCGGCCGGTTCCGGCGACGCGGCGCAGCCGCCCTTCTTCACCGGCGGGCGCTGGACCTCGGCCGACTTCTTCGCGATGTTCGACGCGCCCTTCCGCTACGGCAACGGCTGGTCCGCCGCCGACGACAGCGCCGAGGCGCGCGTGGCGGTCATCTCCAGCACGCTCAACGAGCGGCTCTTCGGCGGCCAGGACAGCCGCGGCAAGACCGTGCGGCTGCGCGACAAGGACTTCACCGTGGTGGGCGTGCTCAAGCCGTGGCGCCCGGCGCCGCACTACTTCGACCTGACGCTGGGCGCCTACGCGAAGCCGGCGGACGTCTACGTGCCCTTGAGCACCTCGCTGGCGCTGCGCCTGGGCGCCTCCGGCAACATGAACTGCTGGGGCCGCACCGATGGCGTCGATCCCCGCGCGCCCAACGCGCCCTGCGCCTGGCTGCAGTACTGGGTGCAACTCGACACGCCGCAGCAGGTCGCCGACTACAAGACCTACCTGACGCAGTACTCGGACCAGCAGCGCGAGGCCGGGCGCTTCGAGCGCCCGTCCAATCCGCGGCTCAGCAGCGTGATGACCTGGCTGAGCCTTCAGAAGGTGGTGCCCAGCGACATCAAGCTGCAGGTGTGGCTGGCCTTCGGCTTCCTGGCGGTGTGCCTGACCAACACGGTCGGGCTGCTGCTGGCCAAGTGCCTGCGCCGCAGCGGCGAGATCGGCGTGCGGCGGGCGCTGGGCGCGCCGCGGCGGCAGATCTTCCTGCAGTTCCTGGTGGAGGCCGGCACGCTGGGCATCGCCGGCGGCCTGCTGGGACTGGCGCTGACCTGGGCCGGCCTGTGGGTGGTGCGCCAGAACCCGTCCGACTACGCCCAGCTGGCGCAGCTCGACTGGCCGATGCTGGCCACGACGCTGGGCGTGTCGCTGGCGGCCAGCCTGCTCGCCGGACTGCTGCCCGCGTGGCGCGCCTGCCAGATCACGCCCGCCATCCAGCTCAAGACGCAGTAAACCCGAGACCCGTGGCGCGGCCGCCGCCGCGCCCAAGGAGCCTTCCCCATGGACATCCTGCCCATCCTCTCCACGCTCAAGCGTCACAAGACCGCCGCCGGGCTGATCGTGCTGCAGATCGCGCTGACCTGCGCGATCGTGTGCAACGCGCTGTTCCTGATCTTCCAGCGCATCGAGCGCATCAGCGCCGACACCGGCATGGCCGAGTCCGAGCTGGTGATGTTCTCGCTGTCCAGCATGGCGCGGGTCGAGAACCCCGAGCCGCAGACGCAAGCCGACCTGGCCGCGCTGCGGCAGTTGCCGGGCGTGGCCTCGGTGACGCTGACCAACCAGTACCCGTACGGCCGCAACTCCAACAACTCCGGCGTGCGCCTGGCGCCGGACAACAAGCTGCCCAGCCGCGCTGTTGCGAGCCACTACCAGACGGGCCGCGACTTCATCCGCACCCTGGGCCTGAAGCTGGTGGCGGGCCGCGACTTCGAGCCCACCGAATACGTGGCGAATTCGTCGCTGGACGACAACCCCAATCCGCGCGTGCCGGCGGTGATCCTCAACAAGCGGCTGGCCGAGGTGCTGTGGCCGGGCGAGTCGGCGCTGGGCAAGGCGATCTACGTCTACGGCGACGAGCCCCAGCGCGTCGTCGGCGTGGTGGAGTCGCTGTCCTCGCCCAATCCCGGCTCGCAGGATGACAACACGCTGAACGCGATGATGTTCCCGGTGCAGCCGAGCTTTCGCGGCGGCAGCTTCGTGATCCGCGTCGCGCCCGGCGCCGACCGCGAGGCGGTGCTGAAGGCGGCCACGGACAAGCTGCTCGCCAACAGCCCGGGCCTGCGCCGCGTGATCCGCGACCAGGACACGATGCTCAAGCTGCGCGCGAACTACTACCGGCAGGACCGCTCGATGATCCAGCTGCTGGCCGGCGTGTGCGTGGGCCTGCTGGTGGTGACGGCCTTCGGCATCGTCGGCCTGGCCAGCTTCTGGGTGCAGCAGCGCACGCGGATGATCGGCACGCGGCGCGCGCTGGGCGCCACGCGCGGCCAGATCCTGCGCTACTTCCAGACCGAGAACCTGCTGCTGTCCACCGTGGGCATCGCGCTCGGGATGATCGGCGCCTACGGCATCAGCCTGCTGCTGATGCGGACCTACGAGTTGCCGCGGCTGCCCTTCGTCTACCTGCCCGCCGGCGCGCTGGCGTTGTGGACGCTGGGCCAGATCGCGGTGCTGGCGCCGGCGCGCCGGGCCGCGGCGCTGCCGCCGGTGGCCGCGCTGCGCGGCGGTTGAAGGCGCGTGATCCACACGATGTCCGATATGCTGCGCCACCCATGAGGACCGTCCTGATCATCGATGACCACGCCGGCGTCGGCGAGGCGCTGTCGCTGCTGCTCTCGCTGCACGACATCGAGCCGCTCTACGCGGCCTCGCCGGCCGAGGGCCTGGCGCTGCTGGGCCAGCGGCGCGTGGACCTGGTGATCCAGGACATGAACTTCAGCGCCGACACGACCTCGGGCGAGGAAGGCCGCGCGCTGTTCCAGCGCCTGCGCGAGCGCCATCCGGATCTGCCCATCATCCTGCTGACCGCGTGGACGCAGCTGGAGCAGGCCGTGGCGCTGGTGAAGGCCGGCGCGGCCGACTATCTGTCCAAGCCGTGGGACGACGCCAAGCTGCTGGCCACGGTCGAGAACCTGCTGGAGCTGGCCGAGAACGGCCGCGCGCTGCGCGAGAGCCGCCACGAGCAGCGCCAGCGCCGCGAGGAGCTGCGCCGCCGCTACCAGCTCGACGGACTGGTGTTCGAGTCGCCGGCGCTGACGCGCTGCCTGGAACTGGCCTGCCAGGTCGCGCGCTCGCCCGCGTCGGTGCTGGTGACGGGGCCCAACGGCAGCGGCAAGGAACGCATCGCGGCGATCGTGCACGCGAACTCGGCGGTGGCGGACGGGCCCTTCGTCGCGGTCAACTGCGGCGCGCTGCCGGGCGAGCTGATCGAGGCCGAGCTCTTCGGCGCGGAGAGCGGCGCCTACACCGGCGCGGCCAGCGCGCGCGAAGGCCGCTTCGAGAAGGCCGATGGCGGCACGCTCTTCCTCGACGAGATCGGCAATCTGCCGCTGGCCGGCCAGGTCAAGCTGCTGCGGGTGCTGGAGACGGGCCGCTTCGAGCGCCTGGGCTCGAGCCGCACGCGGCAGACGGTGGTGCGGGTGATCTCGGCGACGAATTCGGACCTGCGCGCGATGGTGCGGGCCGGCACCTTCCGCGAGGACCTGTACTACCGGCTCAACGTGATCGAGGTCGCGCTGCCGGGTCTGGCCGATCGGCCGCAGGACATCCTGCCGCTGGCCGAGCATTTCCTGGCTGGCCGCGCGGCGCTGAGCGACGGCGCGCGCGAAGCGCTGCTGGCGCATCCATGGCCCGGCAACGTGCGCGAGCTGAAGAACGCCATCGAGCGCGCCGCGCTGCTGGCGCCGGGCCGCGTGATCGGCGAGGCCGACCTTGCGCTGCCGGCTGCGGCGCCGCTGGCCTCGCGCAATCTGGACGAGCCCAGCCGCGAGGCGGTGGTGGCGGCGCTCGAGGCGGCCTCGGGCGTGGTGAGCCGCGCGGCGCAGTCGCTGGGGCTGTCGCGCCAGGCGCTGTACCGCCGCATGGAACGCTACGGGCTGGACGCCGGATGAAGGAGGCGCCGCGGCCGGAGCGACGCGCGGGCTGGCACCGCTCGCTGCATCTGCGGCTGGCGCTGTGCCTGATCGCCGCCGCCGTCGCGGCGGTGCTGATTCACATGACGCTGACGCTCTGGCCGGTGCCGCAGCTGGCGGCCGCGCTGGGCCGGACGCCGCTGACGCCATGGAGCTGGCAGGCGCTCGCGCTGAGCTTCGGGCTGATGCTGCCGATCGCCTGGGGACTGGCCAGTCTGCTGCTGATGCCGCTGACCAGCCTGCTGCGGGCGCTGGAGAGCACGGTGCTCAGCTACCGCGACGGCGAATTCGGCAGCGCGATCGCCGCCGATGCGCCGGGCGGGCTGTCGGAGCTGTCCAGCCTGATGCGGCTGCACAGCGAGCTGGGCCAGGCGCTGCGCGAGCAGCGGCGGCACCTGGCGCAGCGTGAGCTGCTGCTGGACACGGTGGTGCAGAACACGCCGGTGGCGCTGGTGCTGACCGACGCGCGGGAGCGCATCGCCTACGCCAACATCGCGGCGCGGCAGCTGATGGACCACGGGCGCAGCCTGGCGGGGCGCTCGCTGGACGAGGTGCTCGCGCAGGCGCCGGAGGATCTTCGGCTGGCGCTCGCCGGCGCGCAGGACGGGCTGTTCAGCGTCGGGCTGGATGGGCAGGAGGAGCGCTTCCACCTGTCGACGCGGGACTTCCGGCTGCAGGGTCAGCCGCACCGGTTGCGGCTGCTGCGGCGCATGACGCGCGAACTGTCGCGGCAGGAGGTCGCGAGCTGGAAGCGCGTGATCCGCGTGATCAGCCATGAGCTGAACAACTCGCTGGCGCCGATCTCGTCGCTGGCGCACAGCGGCGCGGAGCTGGCGCGGCGCGGCCAGCATGAGCGCGTGCCTGGCGTCTTCGCCAGCATCGGCGAGCGCGCGCAGCACCTGCACGCCTTCCTGGCCGGCTACGCGCGCTTCGCGAAGCTGCCCGCGCCGGCGCTGGCGCCGGTGGACTGGGGGCCGTTCATTGAATCGCTGGGGGCGCATTACCCGTTCACGCTGACGGGCGCGTTGCCGGCGGCGCCGGGCCGCTTCGACGCGGCGCAGATGGCGCAGGCGCTGATCAACCTGCTGAAGAACGCGCATGAGTCCGGCAGCGCGCCGGAGGGGGTGAGCCTGTCCGTCAGCGCGCCGCGCGAGGACTGGCGCATCGAGGTCGGCGACCGCGGTCCGGGGATGACCGAGACGCAGCTGTCGCAGGCGCTGCTGCCGTTCTATTCGACCAAGCGCAGCGGCAGCGGGCTGGGGCTGGCGCTGTCGCGCGAGATCGCCGAGGCCCACGGCGGCCGCATCGCGATGGGCAACCGCGAGGGCGGCGGCCTGTGGGTGGCGATCAGTTGGCCGCGCGCGTGAGGCTCACTTGTAGAAGGCTTCGACCTTGCCCTTGAGCTTGATCATCAGCGGCTGACCCTTGCGGTCCAGCGTGCGGCCGGCGGGGACCTTGATCCAGCCTTCGGAGACGCAGTACTCCTCGACGTCACGGCGCTCCTTGCCGTTGAAGAGGATGCCGATGTCGTGCTCGAAGACCGCGGCGTTGTAGTGCGCGCTGCGCGGGTCGATGGACAGGTGATCGGGCAGTTCGGGGCGGGTGGTGTCGCTCATGACAGGGTCGTGCAGGGGAATCCGGAAACGCGGCATTGTCACGCAGACGGAGGTCCTAACATCGTTCGCATGAACGCCGCCGCACATCCCCTTCCCCAGACCTCTTCTTCCGCCTCCGCCGGCTCATCCGGCTCCGCCATCGATGCCGTCACGCTGAAGGCGCTGGCGGACTTCCCCGCCCAGCTCGCGGCGCATTTCGCGCTCTTCCCGGCCGAGGCCCGGCATTGGGCGCCGCCGTCGTGGGACGGCGTGCCCAGCGAGCCGCTGACCGCGATCGAGCAGATCTGCCATGTGCGCGACATCGAGATCGAGGGCTACCAGCAGCGCATCCGGCGCACGCTGTCGGAGGACGATCCGCTGCTGCCCTCGCTGGACACGGACGCGCTGGCGCGCGATCGCCGCTACGGCGAGGACGACGCGGCTGCGGCGCTGGCCGCCTTCACGGCGGCGCGGGCGCGGACGCTGGCGATGCTGGCCGAGATCACGCCCGAGCAACTGACGCGCCGCGCACGCTTCGACGGCTATGGCCCGCTGACCTTCAAGGCGCTGATCCATTACCTGTGCAGCCATGACCAGCAGCATCTGGCGGGGCTGCAGTGGCTGCTTGGGCAACTGGATGCGGGCGATGCATCTCCAGTTTTACGCCCACTTGGACGTTGATCATTCATGAGAGCTCACCGCGGCGCTTCGGAATCATCGCGGAGTCGCCAGATCAAGGCCAAAGAACCCCGAGGAACTGAAACCGGCACCCGCCTGCCCCTGCTCGACTAGAAATAGTCCGAGTAAACCAACCTCAAAAGTGAAGCCAGGTCGGATGCCACTTTCCTCGCAGCCAAGTCCGAATTCGCATAAACCCCATCCAGCCCTACAACACATTCGACCGACGCAATTTGAGGCGAAGCATCAACGTATTCGACTCGGGTGGTATTCAATGTCGCCAATAGATCCTCAAATTCCCGTCCCGGGATCAGGTCTTCCCAAGGAAGACCTTGTCCTACAGCGGGCACCCGACTCAATACAATACGTCCCTGGGCCGTGCCGATCGGCCGGGTAGGAGACGCGAATATCGGCACACTGATATGAGTTGACATGATATTAAGACGCCGGTCAAGTAGGCGTCGGTGTTGGCAGGCCAAAACGCCTCATATGCTTCCCAATAGTGCCGTGTCTAAACCAGTCATCGATCTCTTGAACAGCGGCGGTGGCGTCAGCCACAGCGCTGCTCAAACGACCGCTGCGATTGAGCGGAAAAAATCCCTCACCGAACCACTGTTGCCAGCGCGGGTTGCGGTAGAGGCGGAAAGCATTGCTCAATGAAGAAACGTTCAACTGCGACTGCTCGAAGTGGCCCCAAGGGAGCGTTACGCCGCCGGGCGGAGCAATGCCAACATTGATGACAAATTTAGGAGCACCACGCTTGTCTAGTTGTATTTCGACGAGTTGCAGGTTGAGCCCGTCCTGGCGTTGAAATCTTCCTAGCGGGAAAGCGGTTTGCATCTCGGTGCTGCTGCGCTCTTGCGGACTAGCCGCTCGTTTCGCGAATCCGCTCGACTGCAAGGTCGGCACTAACTGTTGCTGCAAAGCATCTAGCATCTCTGCCCGCCCTGTCTGGTGTTGATGTGCCATTGCGGTCCTATTGGCAAATGCAGTTGTCCGTCGACGCGGCGCCCACACCGGCGCCAGCGGCACCACCTAAAACTGCCCCGACTTTTGTGACCCAGTCGTATGTCCAGCGCTCGACGTGATAAGCGTCACCGAGGACTCGTCGTGCAATTCGCTGCGCGCGAGTAAGCCCGGCAGTTCCAAACTTTGACTCGACGAAATATTTGACGCCATTCCGGCTCAGCCAGGCGCTGTCAACGACAGTCGTGAGCCCTTGGATTTCGACCTGTGTACCGAGTAGTGAACTACCCTTCAGCCAGTTGTTCAAGAGTGATGCAGCTTCGCCAATCTGCCCTTTAGCTGAGTTCGACAGCATCTTTGCTCCCGCTGGAAGTCCACGGGCTCCTGCTATGCCGCCGGCCGCCGTAAGCGCAGCAACGCCGGTCCACTGCCCCGCTCCATATGCACCGGAGCAGCGGTTGATCCCGCCGTTGACCCCAACAAGATTTCGGATTCGCTGGCCTTGTCCGAGGAGTAGTTCATCGCCAAGACCTGCCGAGAAATTAACGAGTTCCTGCGAGGGCTCCCGGCCTCCCGTCCAGTTGTAGATGGCACCGTACACATCATCCATTCCCCAAAGGCCATATGGGTCGTAAAAACTCAGCGGGTTGCCGTTCGCATATGCGTATGTGTTAATGCCGCCCCCAAGGCCTATCGGGTCAGTTTGGACATATCTTCCCGTCGTCCCGTCATAGTCCCGGAAGTAGTTGTAGCTCAGCCCCGACTCCTTGTCGAAGTACTGGCCCGGGAACCGCAGGTTGACGACGAGGTTTTCGAGCGAGTTGGGAATCGACTCTGCCGCCGTGGTCCCAAAGGGTTCCGAAATCCAGCGCCAGCGCACGTCGCCTGCCGCATTCACGATCACCCGCGGCGCATTCAGGTGATCGGAGTATGCGTAATACACCCGCGGCTCGGTCGTCGTCGAGTTCGTGAGCACGGCGATCAGCGTACCTCCGAGCCAAACGAATTCCTGCAGCACGCCACCGCTGCTGTTGTATTCCCCGAGTAACTGTCCGTTCTGGTCGTACGCGAAGTGAGGTTTGGAGGTGCCCGTCACCTTGCGAACGCGCTGACCCGCTGCGTCGTAGTTGAAGGTCGTCGTGACGCCCGCTCGGGTGAGCGATGCGAGCCGGTTATCCAGGCCGTAGGTCGCCGTGTAGGCGATGCCCGTGTCGCTCAGCGTGTTGCCCGCGGGGTCGTAGGCAAAGCTGCGAGCGGGGTTGGCAATGCTCGAGAGCCGGTTGCTCGTGGTCTCGGTCGTGTAGGTCGACGTGGTGCCGTTGAGCGTGAATCCTGTCCGATTCCCATTGGCGTCATAGCCGATGGTCCAGCTTGCAGTCGGCATGACGATGCCGGTGAGCCGGCCCATTTCGTCGTAGCTGAAGCTCTGGTTCATGGCCTGGGCTTCAGCGGTCACTTGGCCCGTTGTCGCGTCCAGGTGTGTATAGCTAACGATGCGATCGGCCGCGTCGTAGGTGATGTCGCGCACCACCGAGCCCAGCGGGTAACGGACCAAGCGTCCGTATTGGTCGTAGACCCGCTCCTGCGCTTTGGCGCCGGAGTTCAGCTGCATCTGCCAGCTTTGGATGGCTCCGAAGGACATCCACTGGATCTGACTGATCAGCGGCTTGGCCGCGCTGCTCCCGTCCTTGGCCAAGCTCATGCTGGCCGGCACGCCGTTGGCATAGGTGATGGTCAGCACCCGTCCCGAGGGATACGTGATGCTGGTGATGTGCCCGGCAAGGTCATAGCCGTAGCGCGTCGTGAGCACGACGGAGCCAACGGTCTGGATGACGCTGACGACTCGGCCGAAGCCGTCATAGCCGTACTTCGTGTTCCCTGCTGGACTGGTGGCCGTCGTCAGGCGGCCAATGCCCGCGCCGAAGGTGGCGCCCGTCTGGTCGTAGGTCCACGAGTAGCTCACCGTCGTCTGGCCGCTCTTCGTGTAAACCGCCGAGGTCATCCGGTCCAGGCCGTCATAGACGTAGGTGCCGAGCACGCCGCGGCTGTCGGTGCGCGTGAGCAGGTTGCCGTTCGCGTCGAAGGTGCTGTTGGCTGTACCGGTGTCGGGACTGGTGAGCTGGTTCAGGTCGCCCAGCCCGTTGCGCTGGTACGAGGTGACCAGTTGCCTCGGATCCGTGACCTGCTTGAGCTGATCGAGTCCGTCGTAGCCCAGCGTCGTCACGCCGTTGCGGGCATCGGTGTTGGTCTTCACGCGATCGAGTGCGTCGTACGCGTTGGATGTCGCAAAGCCAAAGCCGGACACGCCCTTGGCCTTGATCACCTTGGTCGGAT
>NZ_JBCNLG010000011.1:0-184593 GCF_039595595.1 Roseateles sp.
GGGCCGCGCCGCCAAGAACTGGCGAGAGGCAATGAACCAATTTGCCATCCTCTACGCAGACCGATTCACCAGGACCGGCTCGTAGCCTCGTAGAAGCGCCTCAAACACAGAATTCCTGACACTCCCGCTCCATCACGCACCCTGGGTCATCTGTGTCCAACTATCCATAAAGCCGAGTTGTATGACTCATGGTGAACTTGGTCGTCTCATCAACAAGATGAACCGGGAGGAGAGATTCCCCGAATTTCATCAGGCAATGCGCGACGCACTCAAAGAGATTCGGGAACTTCAAAACAAGCGCAAGCCTGAGAAAGTAAAAGGCTGAGCCGTAAACTAGAACGGCGCCTAGCCGTGGCCCTAGAACAGGCCATTCCTCAAAGCAAGACTCCTTGGCTGTCGTCCTCGCCTGCTTTCCGCCTGCCATTTAATCGCTGAGCAAACTCCTCGAACGACACACTAGAGGCCTGCTTCACTTTCGAACCCCGGTGCGGGCGTTGAGATAGTGGAGAAGAGATCTCACGCTATTGATGACGAGCATCGCTTCTGGTTCTTCTAGTAGCTCGTCGTTTGGGTGCGCCACACTGGCGTGATTTCGCAAGGGATTCAGGGCATCAACGATGTTGGCATGCGCCTTCAGAATCTTGTCGATGGACGACTGCCCGGTAGCAGTCGATGACAGCATTGGATGCTGCGTTCGTACCAGCTTGAACATCTCCGTGATGCTGGCGCCGTCTGCGTAGGCGATGCTCGCTTGATCTGCCAGTGTACGAAGGTATCCATGAAGGGCGGCGTGCACCCGATCAACGGCGCTCGTCGGCCCTTCTGTGGCGACCAGACGCTCGGCGTCGTTGAGCGCCCGTTCAACTGTGGCTGAGGTGATCTTCAGCACCGGTGAAGGGACCGAAGTAGGTCCCAAGGACTTGTCGAGATCTACTGCTACGAACCTGACGTGTTCGCTCGCCACGGTCTGCAACGCTGCGGCCACGGCCCTCGCATTTTCTTCGACCTGCCAGTCTTCCTTCTGTGTCAGCGCTTCGGCGTATTGCTGCATCGGCAGCATCTGGAAGAGAACACAGAACTCGTCTCCAAAGTTGTTGGTCCCCCGCTTGAACTCGAAGTCTCGACTCTCGAGGAATCGAGCAGCTTGAGGATCACCAATTATTCGAAGGTACTCAGCTGTCTTCGCTTTCAACAGCTGCCAGTCACCTAACGAGAAAACATCATCCAGTATTTGGATCTCACCAGAACCGGAACCTTGATAGAAGCGAATCACGATGCTGGCCGCCGGTCTGTAGTGAAGATTCGCGGCCCTGGAAGCCAAGCTGGCCAGCACGCCGTTTCTAGGCAATCCCCGTAGCCACCGGCTCAAGCGCAAACCCGAACGCTGAATCCAGCGCCGTAAGCGCGCTCTGAACCACGTGTGACTTCACTCAAGGTTTGACCGAGGTGTGAGGCAAAGTTTGGCCGTTTGCTGTTCATGTGTCGGCAACTCGCGACTAGAGTCCTGGTACGAGGACGAGAGACGATGCCGGATGAGTCGCGGATCTTTGGCCGGAAGTGATCAGTTCCACTTGGGCGTGGCCAGAATTTCTTCTGCGCCTTCAGGCAGTTACCGCAGTTTCCCTACGGCGCCACTCATAGTCTGGCAGCGCGTCCGAGGAATACTCTGAGGATTTCTTCATGGCTCCGTTCTCACGGCAAGAAGCCTCGTTGTGAGCCGCGGGGCGTGCGGCGATGCTGACCGCGCCCGTAGGGCCTTCGCAGAACTGCGCCAGGGCTGCGTGCCGTGGATCGCCTCGCCGTTGCGGCCCATCGAGTCGCCCAGGTCGTCAAGGATCCGTCGCTCGTTGGCGTCGACCGTGCCGTCGCCACGCAGGCGGATCGACAGCAGCAGGTTGTCGTTCTTCGCCACTACGTCGCACAGGAGGTGGATCACCGCTGACGCCGGCTTGTATTGGTAGGGCCAGCGGTTGAGACGGAGTCGGCTCGGTAGCTGTCGATGAGGTCGCGGCAGCGCAGGAACCACTGGCGCATGAACGCAGGGTCGTGTGGCGGGGCCTTCTCGTCACAGATGCGGTCGTTGCCTTCGCAGAAGCGAATGCCGCCCGCATTCGACCCACAGATGTCTCGAAGGCGAGGATCAGGCGAGCGGCACGAACTCGAAGCCCTGCTCCAGTGGCCGCAAGTGACCAATGGCCGGGAACGGGAAGTGGAAGCCGCCGACCAAGTCTGTGGTTTTCGCCACTCGGGCGAGGAACTTCTGCCTCTCGGCCAGCGATGCCTCTGGGTCGATGTCGCTGGCGACCATCCATTCCGGGTGGCGGGCGAAGAAGGCGGGCACGTTGATCATGTCGCCGATGTAGTGGAACGTGCGGCCGCCGCTTCTCACCTCGTAGATTGTGTGGCCCGGCGTGTGGCCGTACGCTGGGATCGAGAAGACGCCCGGCGCTATCTCTTGCCCCGGCGTGTAGCGCCGAAGCATCGATTCCGGCATGCCGGTGAAGACCCGCCGAACCTGTTCGAATGCCCACTTGCGATCGGGTGAGGCCTTCATCTGCTCGTCGCTCATCCAGTACGTGTACTCGCGATCTGATACCCATACCTTGGCATTCGGATACACGAAGTCGCCGGAGCGGTTTCGCAGCCCGCTGATGTGGTCGGCATGGAAGTGCGTGATGACCACCGTGTCGATATCCCCGGGCGCGAAGCCGGCCTGGCGCAGGCTGTCCAGCAGATGGCCCGTGGTCTCCCTCGGCGTACCAACCTCCCCGAGCCCCGTGTCCAGCAGGATGCGACGCGAACCGGCGACGACGAGAAAGCCCGTAAACGTCAGCTCGACGTAGTCGGTGCTGAGCCCGAGCGACGTGGCCAGCGCCTTGACGTCGGCGAAGGGCGCGTTCGTGACATAGCGTTCATGCAGGGGCAGGCGGGTGGCGCCGTCGTACAGCGCAATGATCTCGATGTCTCCAAGCCGCACACGGCGGAAGCGCTCGCTCGGCAGCGTTGGCAGGCCAAAGTTGGCGGTGGACTGGGCCCAGGCGACGCCGTTGGGCAGAAGGCCGGCGCTCGCTAAGGCTGCAACGGAATTCAGGAACTGGCGACGTTTCATCATCTTTGCCTTTCTGGGCAGGGAGCTTCACACCGTGGCGCGGTGGACAAGCAGGGTGTCAGTGAACTGTTCGAAGGCGACGACTTGACCGCCGGCCAGGCGCCAGACATGGGCGACTCGTGCCTGCATGGCTTTGCCGGTGCCGCGGTAGGTGCCGGAATACGTGCCGATGCCGATGACGTGGTCGCCGGCGTCGATCAGCCGCTCGAGCTTGAATCGGTAGCCCGCCCATTCGGCCCCGAGGCGGGCGAAGACGCCCTGCTTCACCGCTTCAGGGCCGCGATAGCTGCCGCCGCAGGGAAAGCCAGCCATCTCGGTCCAGTGCACATCGGCGGCCACGTCGGCCAGCATGGCGTCCACGTCGCCGCGGTCGGAGGCCGCGTAGTGGGCGGCGACGACGTCGAGGTTGGAGCGGCTCACCACTTCATCTCTCCCTTGGCGACCTTGGCGCCGAACTCCAGCGCCGCAGGCAGTCCGGCCGACGGGTAGCGCTGTTTCATCGCGGCGATCAGAGCCGCAGCGTCGGCGGCCTTCTGCAGTTCCTGCTCAAAAGCGAGCAGATAGTCGCGCGTGTAGGCGATGGCCGAGGCGTCCGTCGCGGCGTCCACCGCCATATGCCCCGGCACGACGATGGCCGGCCGGCGGGCGGCCATGGCTTCCAGATTGCGCACCCAAGCGGCGCGGGCCTGGGGCGTCGCGGTGTCGGCCGTCCACACGTGCAGGCCCGAGAACACCAGCACGCCGCCGAACACGGCCTGCAGCGACGGCACCCAGAGGTAGCGCCGGTTGTCCAAGCCCTGTGCCGACACGATATCAATGGCATGGCCTTCGAGTTGCAGCGAGGGCCCGTCGAAAGCCTCGGGCATGACGATGTCGGCCAGCGTCTGCGGGCCGTTCTCCTTGAGCTGCGGGCCCCAGACGGCCAGCTTCTTCTCGACATTGCCGCGGATGGCCGCGATGGTCGCCGAGGCGGCAATGACCTTGGCCTGCGGAAACGCCGCCTTGATGGGCCCGAGGCTGAAGTAGTAGTCGGGGTCGCTTTGGCTGATGTAGATGGTGGTGAGGGTCTTGCCGGAGTCTTGGATGGCCTGGGCTACGGCGCGCCCGTCGGGCAGCGAGAAGCCGGCGTCGACGAGGATGGCCTCGCGGGCGCCGGAAAGCAGCACCGGCGCGCGGTAGAAGCCGCGTTCGCCGGCCGGCAGGTGGCGCCACTGCAGGGCGGCGGCGCTGGCCTCATGCGAGGTCGCGGCCATGGCGGCGGCCGCGGCGGCGGTCTGGACAAAGTCTCGGCGGGTCATCATGAGTTTCCTTTCGATGAGGTGCGGCGATGGGCTTTTAGGCGACGGCCTGGAGTTGCGCCATGAAGGCGCGCGGATCGGAATACACGGCGCTGGCATGCACGAGCTGCTGACGCCCCTCGTCTTCGAGCACGAAGCTAGGGACGCCGCGGGCGCCAAAGCGGCGCATCAGCGCCTGTGCCTCGGCGATGCGGGCGTCGGCAGCGCTCACCAAGGTCTCGCGCGGCCCCTGCAGCGCCTGGGCGGCAGCGCTGAGCCCCAGGGCCTGCAGCACCTCGGCCAGGACGTCAGTGCGGGTGATGTCCCGGCCTTCGACATAGCGCGCCTGTTGGATGGCCTTGAGGGCTTCCATCTCGCGCTCCGGCGCCGTCTGGTGGACGGCGGTCAGAGCCAGCGTGGCGGGACCGCTGTCGAAGCGCTGCTCGCGATTGGCCAGCACCTCGTCGCGGTAGCACGGCGAGAAGATTTGGCCGCTCAGGCGCTCGATGCGCTGGTCGTTGGACCAGGCATAGGCGGCGAAGCCGTCGTCCATGGCGCGGGCGCCCGGTCCTTGGAAGAGGCCGCTGGGCAGTAGCCCGAGCCGGACCGTCCCCGCCGCCGCGATGGCGGCGAGCGTGGCGCTGGCGCCGTAGCACCAGCCGCAGAGGGGATCGAAGACGTAGTGGAGGGTGGTTTGCATGGCGGTCTCGTCGATGGATGCGCCCATGGTAGGAAGGAGCATTCAGAAGAAAAATGGCACATTGCTAGACTTTCTGTATGCCAACGGCAAACAATCAAACTGAAGGCCATCAGAGCGATCTCGCCAACCTCAAGCGGCTGGCCTATTTCGCCGCGGTGGTCGAGGCCGGCAGCTTCACCGCCGCGGCGGAACGCCTGGGCATCACGAAGGCTGTGGTCAGCCAGCAGGTGGCGCGGCTGGAACGCGACTTCCGCACCCAGCTGCTGACCCGCAGCACCCGCCGTGTCGCCGCAACGGATGCCGGCCAGGCCTTCTACGAGCGCTGCACACGCATCCTTCGCGAGGCGGGCGAAGCCTTCGACGAACTGGCCGGCGTGCCCAGCGAACCTTCGGGCACCCTGAGGCTGACGGCGCCGCTGGACTACGGCCTGACGACCGTCGTCGCGGCTGCTGTCGCCTTCAGCCGCCGCTTCCCGCAATGCAAGGTGGACCTGCGGCTGACCGACCAAGCACTGGACCTGCAAGCCGGCGAAGCGGAACTGGCCATCCGCGTCGGCTGGCTCAAGGACCTCGCGCTGCAGGCCCGCCAGATCGGCGGCTTCAGGCAGTTGCTCGTGGCGACGCCGGACTGGGCCCGCCGGCTCGATCCCGGCCAGGGACCTGAGCAGATTGCCGAGTTGCCCTTCGTCGCCAACTCGGCCCTGGCCGCGCCGCTGGACTGGGAGTTCAGCAACGCGGGTGGCGAGCGGCGGGCGGTGCAGGTGGACGCGGCCATCCGGCTCGACGCGACGCTGGCCGTCCGCGAGGCCGTCGCCCAGGGTGCCGGCCTGTCCGTCCTGCCGGACTACGCCGTGAGCGCCCAGTTGGCACAGGGAAGCCTGGTGCAACTGTTGCCAGACTGGACCTTGCCGAGCGGAGGCATCCATGTCGTCTATCCCGCGGCGCGCTTTCGGCCGGCCAAGGTCAAGCGGTTCGTCGACTTCCTGACCGCACTGAGCACCTAACGGACCGCCGCCCTGGCGGCACGGTCGATGAGGGCGACCACGGCGGCCGGGTGGCTGGCCATCGACAAATGGCTGGACGCGATCTCCTCGGTGTTGGCCTTCAGCTGGCCGGCGATCAGGCGCTGGGTGCGGGGCGGCAGGGCATGGTCGGCCGAGGTCACCAGATACCAACTCGGCTTGTCCCGCCAGGCGGCATGCGACACCGCATCAGCGAAGGATCGAGCGGCCAACGGCTTCTGGACGGCCGCGAGTGCGGCCGCAGCTGGCAGCGTCAAGTCACCGGCCATCACGTCGCGGAAGGCCTTGGCGTCGTCCAGCCAGATCAGTCCCGCCGCATCGGGCGCCATGCCCTCCATTGGCGCGTTCAGGCGCTGCAGCAGGGCCTGGGCCGATTCGCCACTGTCCGGCACCAGGGCCGACAGAAAGACCAGCGCCTTGACACCCGGCGCATTGCCCGCCTCGGACACAACGACGCCACCCCAGGAGTGGCCCACCAGCACGACAGGGCCGGTCTGGCGGTCGAGGACGCGCCGCGTGGCGGCGACATCGTCGGCCAGCGAGGTCAGCGGCAGCTGAACGGCCGTGACGTGGTAGCCCTTCTTTTGCAGCAGCGGAATGACGCGGGCCCAACTTGATCCATCGGCGAAGGCGCCGTGGACCAGCACGATGTCGGCGCGGGCCGGTGCGGCATGGGCGGCGACAGTCAACGCGGACATGAGGCTGCAGACCAGCCAGAAACGAAGAGCGCGGAGCATGAGATTCCTTTCAAAGCGGTGTTGTCAGGGCCTGGGCCTCAAGCGCCCAGCGCGGCGGGAAATCGGCGTGGCGCAGGGCTGGCGCGGCGACCAGCACGGCAACGTCGACGAGGCCGAAGGTCACGAAGGGATCATCGGCCAGCAGGGCGTCGAGTTCGGCGCGGTCTTCGCAATGGGCCAGGATCAGGCCACCGGTGCGGGGTTCGAGCGGCCCCGCGACGACGAAGCGCCCAGCGGCGACGTGTCGAGCCAGCCAGTCCCGATGGGCGGGCAGCTGAGCCGCGATGTCCGCCTGCGCGGCGCGGTAGTTCAAAGTCACGATGAAGAGCATGGCGTCCTCGCGTTCTCAGCCGGCGAGGACGGCGGCTACGGCTGCACCGGCCTCGGCGAGCGACTGCTCGCGCAGTTCGGGCCCCTTGGTGAGCCGCTCCGCGCGCACGATCTGCACGTCGTTGATGCCGAGGAAGCCGAAGAAGGCTTTCAGGTAGGACTCCTGGAAGTCCATGCCGGCAGCCGCTCCCACGGAGTACACCCCGCCTCGCGTGGAGGCGACGACGACTCGCCGGCCTCCGGCAAGGCCGACGGGGCCGTCGCTCGTGTAGCGGAAGGTCCGTCCCGGCTGGGCGATGCGGTCCATCCAGGCCTTCAGCTGGCTTGGCACCGAGAAGTTGTACATGGGGGCGCCGATGACGATGAGGTCGCTATCGAGGAATTCGCTGACCAGCGCCTCGGAGCGGGCATGCTCGGCGGCAATGTCAGCGTCGATGTCGCCGGGCGGGACCGTGCCGCGGAAGCCAGCGGCGATGGCACCCGTCAGGTGCGGCAGGCCTTCGGCGACGAGGTCGTGATAGCGCATCTGCGCGGCGGGATGTTGTCGCAGCAAGCCGTCCACGATGAGCTGGCTGATGCGGCGCGAGGCCGATGCATCGGCGGCGAGACTGGCGTCGAGGTGCAAGATATTCATGAAGCTGTGCAGGGAGTAGCGATGGCAGGCACGATAAAAAGAGGCCGGTGCCTGCACTAGTCATCGCGCGCGAGACGGACCGTTCTGCTTTCAGGACAATCCGGCCGCCTCCACATGAGACCCGAATGGAAGACCTGAACGATCTGGCCTTATTTGCCGCTGTCGTGACGCACGGCGGTTTCTCCGGTGCGGCGCGCGCCCTCGGCATCCCGAAGTCGCGGCTGAGCCGGCGCGTGGCGGAACTGGAGGAGCGCCTGGCCGTGCGGCTGCTGCAGCGCTCCACGCGGTCGGTCAGCGTGACCGAAGTCGGCGCGGCCTTCTTCGCGCATTGCGAGTCCATGTCAGCCTCGGCCAAGGCGGCCTATGAGGTGGCCGCGCGCGCCCACGCCAAGCCCTCGGGCCGGCTGCGGGTCAGCTGTCCCATCGGCGTGGCCCATCTCTTCGTCGCGCCGCTGTTGCCGACCTTCCTGCTGGCCCATCCGGAGGTGCGCCTCGACTTAGACCTGACCAACCGCCGCGTCGACCTCATCGGCGAGGGCTATGACGTCGCAATCCGCATCCGCTCGGCGCTGGAGGACTCCGACCTCGTCATCCGGCAGCTCGGGCACAGCGACCAGATCCTGGTCGCCGCCCCGAGCTTTGTCGCCAGCCACGGACCGTATGCGAGAGCAGAGGACTTGAGCGGCGTTCGAGGCGTCGGCCCTGCGGGTGTGCGGGGCGAGAGGCCTCGGTGGAGCCTGGTGTCCCCCGCGGGGACGCCGCTCGAGATCGACTATCAGCCCAGCCTGGCGACCGACGACGTCTACCTGATGTCGCGCATGGCCGTCGCCGGCGTGGGCGTTGCGCAGCTGCCCTTCCACGTCTGCGAAGACGATCTCCGGCAGGGGCGGCTGATCGACCTGCTGCCTGGCCATCGGCCACCGGACCACCAACTGCACGCGGTCTATCCAAGCCGTCGAGGGATGGTCCCGGCGGTGAAGGCCTTCGTCGACCTGCTGGCGGCCGAGCTTCCCAAGTCGATGGCCAGGGCCCATCGCGAGTTCATTGACGTCGTCGGACATGAGGTTGGCGAAACGGGTCAGGGTGTCTTAGAAGCTATGCCGCATGCCGAGGGCGAGGATGCTGGACCTGCCGTCCGGTGAGATGCCGACGCCGTTGAAGGCTGGCGTCTCTCGCAAACCCAGCGCGGCGAGGATCGCATCAGGGCCACCCGAAACATTGATCGGCCTCGCACCCGCTGGCGTCACGCCCACGATAGGCAGCACGTTGCCCTGCCGGTCTTCAGCGACGGCGAGGCGCGAATAGAGCACCGTCCGCTTGGACAGCTGATAGTCCACGCCCAGCGAGATGCCGAGGTTCTTGCCGCGAGTGAAATTCGTGAAGCGGCTCTCGCCGGCCTCGCCGATCCAGACGAAGTTGCCGACAGGGGCCCGCGCGCCGACGACGAAGGTTTGAATCTTCGGGTCGAAGCTCCCCGCACCGGGCAGGCGCAGCGGCGGCTCGAAGTAGCGGCCCTCGTGGACCATCGCGTGCAGCGACGGACCATCGATCGACAGCATGTACCTTCCGGACAGCGCGACACCCCAGTACTTGTCCAGTTCGAGGATCGAGCCGCCCTGCGACAGGACGGGGACGTCGAACTCGTTGTAATGGACGCCCGCGGTCAGACTGAACGTCGAGGTAACGAATGTCCGAGGGAGGGGCGAGGCGCACCGGTCGCCCGAAGAAACACGCGGTCATTGAAGGCTTCCGCAGGCGCGCTTGGTACCGGTGTTGCGTACTCCAGACCGGAGCCCTGACGCCGGGTGCGCTTTATCGCCAGTTCGGAGCCCACGCGGGCGGGTCGCGCCGGGACTGGGAGCGATATGCGCAGGGGCGACATACGCCCACATCAATTGCCCAGCTGATCGGACGCCTGCATCCGGAGACGCTGGCAGTGCTCAATAGCCCCCTATGGACGGCCCTGCATCCGTCCGCACCAACTGACCATCGACAGGTAGACCAACTGCTTGCCCAACTGGACTCAGAGGTCGCCACACAGTTCGTTTACCGCCGAAGCGACGGCACGGTGGCACGTGACTGGAACAGCGTCGAGCAGGAGGTCTGGAGCTTCCCCCAACCTCGCCTCGCAATTGACTATCTAGCCGCCTACCTGCTGCTGTTTCGTGAGCTCAGGTTGTCTGGTCGCGAGATCGCAGCGGAGCGAGCCCAAACGTGGGCCCACGCGGCAATGGAAGTGATCGAGCAATGCCCAATCTTGGGCGACCTCGCAGCGGAGATCCGGGCATTCATCAGTGAACAGCCATGGTGGCCGCCACCGCCTCGTTGAGGCTATGGAGTCGCGGCGCCGACGACGCTTCCAAGGACATCGACACCTGCGTCGGCAATTGCGCATTAGCAGCGCGCATCTCGTCGACTAATCCCCGCAGGTGTTGCGCACTGCGAGTGGACCGTGCGCAGATGCGATGTCTCTGGCGTCATGCCCCTTGCCACCCGGACGCCTAAGCGATCTCAGCCAAGTTGCGCAGCCCTCCCGAATCGGCTACGTGGCTGTCACTCCCGGACCAGCCCGAGATGAGCAGGCGCCTGCCATTCCCTTTCGCCAATGCACTTGGCGATGTGGCGAGAAGGCTCTTTAATCACCATTCAACAACTTAACGAGAATTGAATGTGGATTTAACGAGACTCCCACCGAGCGCTCCATATTCTTGTGTTGAAAATCGCAATTCCCCCCTTTTAGGGGATCTTCCACCGGTGCGACCACAACCACACTCTTGCTCGTTTGGTTAGCACATCCGCGAAATGTCTTCGTTACCCGCGCTTTCACTTTCCGAGGCATTGGCGATCGTTGCGCAGCTTCATCGAATTCCCGAGGGGCGCTCAGCCGAAAGCCCTTCGGGAATAGATTCAGGAGAGTCCGAAAGCCACGATGTGCGCACAAGAGCTCACCAATTGGGGCTCGCTTCGAAGACGGTCACACTGACGCCCCTGCGCCTGGTTCGGTTGCCTAAACCGATCCTCATTCCACAAAACACGGGCGGCTTCCTTTTAGTTCTGGAAGCCAATGAGCAAACCGTACAGGTCGCCTCCCGTGATGGGAGGCGCGCAATATCC
This sequence comes from Roseateles sp., assembly GCF_039595595.1. Classification (GTDB taxonomy): domain Bacteria; phylum Pseudomonadota; class Gammaproteobacteria; order Burkholderiales; family Burkholderiaceae_C; genus Roseateles. The sequence continues at coordinate 10,924 of NZ_JBCNLG010000011.1, forward strand.
AGGTCGCTGAGGATTCAGGACGTTTGCTCTGCAATAGGTGACGCTGGCTTCGTATTTAAGAGCCTCTATTCTGAATATCAGCGGGCCGACCGCCTCGACTTTAGCTGGTTTATCCCCTCACTAATAAAACACCGGAAGTTGTTGGCGGAAGTGTTCGGGGTATCGCTACTACTCCAAGTGTTAGCGCTAGCCGCCCCTCTACTTTCGCAGGGGGTAATGGACAAGGTAATTGCTCATCACGCCACGGACACCCTGCATGTGATCGTTGCTTGTATGGCCGCAGTCGCTATAGCGGAGTGTGTTCTCAGCTTAGTCCGCAGCTACGTACTGACGCACACCACTAATCGCATCGACGTAGAACTGGGCAGTGCGCTGTTCCGGCACTTGCTGAAACTACCAGTCTCCTTCTTCGAAGGCCGCAGTGTCGGCGACATTACATCGAAGGTAAAGGAACTTGACGGGCTGCGGCAATTGCTAACGGGGACGGCTCTCACCCTCGTCATCGATGTCGTCTTTTCGCTCGCCTATCTTGTAATTCTCTCAGTTTATAGCGCGAAGCTAACGTTGATTGTTGCAGCAGGTCTCCCTTGCTATTTCCTGGTTACCGCCGTCATAAGCCCAATATTGAAGCAGCGATTAGAGCTACGTCAGAAGCGAAGCGCCGAAGCGATGAGCACCTTGGTCGAATCGGTGAGCGGGATTCAAACCATCAAATCGTCCGGTCTGGAAGGCTATACCGAACGTCTATGGAATCGGCTGTTGGCCGCCCAGACGCGCGCCAATTTCTCAGCGTCCCAGATTGCCAGCGTTGGCAATGAGTGCATCTCGATGCTCTCAAAGCTCTCGACCGCATTCATTCTGCTGTTCGGGGTCGGGGAAGTCATGGCCGGAGAGATGACACTGGGAATGTACATCGCCTTCAACATGCTGGCGGGGAGGGTCTCTCAGCCGATCATGCGAGTCTCCCAGCTATGGCTGCAATTCCAGGAGGCTGGAATCTCCATGGGAAAGCTCGCCGATATTCTGAACGAACCAATTGAATCCGGTGAGGCGGCACATGTCAGTCCGCGCTTGCAAGGAAACATCCAGATCCGCGACCTTGAGTTCACATATCCAGGCGGGATTTCCCCGTCGCTACGCGACGTATCTATCAATATTCCTGCAGGGGGATCTTTGGGCATCGTAGGCCGGAGCGGCTCGGGGAAAAGTACTTTGGCGCGACTGCTTCAAGGACTACTCTCGCCTACAAAGGGCGCCATTCAGATCGATGGAGTGGACGTTCGCAATATCGACAAGGGGGTATTTCGGTCGCAAGTTGGTGTAGTGCTCCAAGACAGTATGCTATTCAATAGATCGATCCGGGAAAACATTGCGCCAGAGTTGGCCGATACGGAGATGGACCGAGTCATCGAGGTTGCGAAGCTTGCCGGTGCGCACGATTTCGTGATGGAGTTGCCGAATGGCTACAACACCATCGTCGGCGAACGCGGCGCGTCGCTATCGGGCGGGCAACGTCAGCGTATTGCAATTGCTCGCGCGCTTTTCCGCAACCCTCGAATTCTAATATTTGACGAAGCAACAAGCGCGCTGGATTATGAAAGCGAGGCCGTGATTCAAGGCAACATGGCCAAGATCTCCCAAGGCCGCACGACGATCATCATTGCCCATCGCCTATCCGCTGTAAGGCATTGCCACCGCATCATCACGATCGAACGTGGCCAGATTGCCGAATTCGGAAGCCATGACGATCTGATTAACCGATCTGGGCTGTACGCCCACCTTTGGAAGATTCAGGCAAATGTCAGGCCTATTTCCCTAGGGGCTACGAATCCGAGCCCGTCCGCGGAGGCAGCCAATGCTGCGTAGCATTCTGGCGGCCCGCTATAAGAGAGTCATCCGGGGCGCTTGGGCCGCTAGACGTGCGCTGGAGACTCGCCAACTTAGCCGCTCCGAGGCGAGTTTCCTGCCCGATGTGCTGGCTATTCAGGAATCACCGCCGCACCCTTTGCCGCATATCGCGGCGGCAGCGGTCTGCGTGCTTGTCGTGCTCGCCGGACTGATGCTCGCCTTCGTCGAACTTGACATTGTCGTTGTGTCGCAAGGTAGAACGATTCCCGGAAGTCACACGAAACAAGTGCAGGCGCAAACCAGCGGCTTGGTCACTGCGCTGCGAACACACGATGGTGGGCTGCTTCACAGGGGGGATGTGCTCCTCGAAATCGATGCCGGAGAAGTTCGAGCGGACATCGAGAAACAAAACCACGAGATCGCACATCTAGAGGACGTCCGCCGGGATCTCAACATACTCATTGCACTGACCGACTGTTTAGAGACTCATTGCCAAGTTTTGTCCGAAGTCAGCGACCGCCTAAGCGCAAGCGCGCAAGCCGAGTATTCGGCAGAGTTCACACAACTCCGACTTCTTCGTCTGCAGTATGAGAAAAGTGTGGCTGAATTGAAATCTGCGGATGCGTCTGTGGCGCGGATTCAAGCAAGTCTACCCGCTGTGGAAAAGAAGACTTCGGACTACGCGCAACTGGTCAAGGACGGATTCCTCTCAAAGCATTCAGACTTAGATCAGTCACGCGTCCTGGTAGACACGCGCGCCCAATTGGCGGTAGCGCAGGCCAGCCGTCATGAGGCGGAGGTATCGGCCAAGGAGGCAAATGCCAAGATTCAAACTTTCCTTGCTGACACGCGGAATGGTTTGCGAAAGCGCATGGACGAGAACCAAGAGAAATTGGAGGCCGCGATTGCGGGCAAGGTCCGAAGCGAAGTTTCCCTCGCGCATTCCTACGTGCGGTCGCCAATCGAGGGAACCGTGCAACAACTGGCCGTGCACGGCCCGGGAGAAAACGTTCAGATAAATGCAGTCGTTGCTCAGATTGTCCCGCTTGGAGACGAACTGTTGGCGGACGTCTTGATCGAAAGCAAAGACCGAGCGAATCTACGGATCGGAAGTGAGGCCGAGATCAAGATCGACGCTTATCCATTTTCGAAGCACGGGACCGTTCGAGGAAGAGTTGAAGAACTGGCCTCGGACGCGGTAGCGCAAGAGTCGAAGGGGCTCTTCTATCCGGCAAAAGTGAAGATTCTGAGTTCTCGCCAAGAGCTTCAGACCGCAGGCATCAACATTGTGCCGGGACTTTCGTTGATAGCGGAGGTAAAGACGGGAAGGCGTCGACTATTTGAGTACTTCTGGTCCCCGCTCAAGTCCGCAGCGACAAACACATTCAAGGAAAAATAAAACTCCGGGGATAACCCCCAAGACGGTGGCTGGCCGTTACCAGCGAGAAAGAAGAAGACGAGAAAGCTATGTTGTCATACATTGACCTGCTGAATAGTCAGAACCTCAATACAGAGCAGCAGACCCTTTTAGAGGGCGAAGCGATGTACCTATATTTCCCCGACGACAATAACCAGCAGCAGCCCTCTGCTGGTAGTTCTGACGCGGGAGACCGGATGGAAGACTACGCCTGGATTGAATCTCGGGAAGCGCATTGGGCGAACGTTGAACAGGAGTGGCACGCGACCATTAACTCGTCGAGTGTCCAAGAATGGGAGCAGCTAAGCTACCCGGAACAAATCAACCAAAATTACGTGCAGTCCGGCCTTGAAGTGGTGCCGTGGGACCCGTCGGATTCTCCAGACATCGGGGGTGGCGTCAAACTGGCCACGACCGAGGCGAAAAGCCAGCATTTGTCGGACGTCTTCATTGGCGCCAGTGGCGAGTACACCTGGGCCGTTCAAGTGTCGGTTACTCCCGGTGTGGAGAACGATGTCACGCCGACCATGGAGGCCGCGTTCAACAACGTGATGAGCACGGCCGACGGAATCTCTTCAGTCAACCTCTCATCCGTTTCCGAGACGACCAAGACCCATACAGTTGGAACCAACCATCAAGTCGGCGACGCAGTGGACATCAACTGGATCAACGGCGTGCACGTCGGCACCTCCGGCGACGGCTTCCTTCTGGCACAGAAGATCAAGTTGGCCGCCATGAATGATCCGAACGTTCGTTACGTGGAAGGGCCAGGAGGTAACTTCTCTCGCTTGGTGCCAGGCGGAGAATGGTCTCGCTCCGCAAACCTTGACACTATGAACAGTCACGTCCACTTTGACGTTTTCCCCCCGGCGCCCGGACACTGAAAGCAACTCATGCGCTTAAAAGCCATCATCACGCTTGTTGTTTCCGTTCTTGCCTTCAATGCTCATGCCGCTGAATTTGAGTATTTGGGGCTGTATTCCAACGTCAAGCAATCTTCAGAATCTGGGGACTGCGGAGGCTATGACATCGAACTCTGGTCCGTTCGAGACAAGTCAACCCGTTCGAACATCACGGGCCTGTTCCGGCTCGTAGATGGCAACTGCGACCAAGCGCCTCGCCCAGTCTTCAACGGACGTCTGAATCGGAAGACGGGAGAACTGACCTTCGATGTCCCTGTGGCCGAAACCCCGGTCCTGTCATCCGGGGCATTTAAAGGGTCACTGAAAGAGGGTTCGCTGATTGGCACGTTGACGCTTACGAACGGCGATCCCGCGCAGGCGAACACGCAGAAGATGTCAGTCAAGACGGAGCGGAAACAAGGTCGATGACGGCCGGTGCCACCGATCAGGGCCCCGCCTTCCAGTGTCTGGGCCGAGCCGTGCAGGCTGTCTGTGAACTCAATGGTGCGCTGCTTGAGGCTGCCGAGCGGGTCCATAGAGCTGGGGGGCGGCTTTACCTGACCGGTGGCGCTATCCGGGACATCTTCTTTCAGCGCGAGCCAGCGGACTTTGACCTGGTCGCCGATCTGCCACTGACTGCATTGGCGCGACTGTTTCCTCAGCATACGCCCTGGGGGCAACGCTTCAGATCCATACGAGTCGGCGTCTCAGGAATGCAGTTTGAGCTGACATCGCTGCGCAAGCGGGGAGAAACCGGAGGAGAGTTCGCTTATCTCGACGGAGGCGACGAGTTCTCAAGTCGCTCGGTAGACGAAGATGCGCGGTTGCGCGACTTGACGATCCACGCAATCTACTTCGATCTCACATCTGGGCGGCTGGTCGATCCCTGTGGTGGCGTGCGCGACCTCGTTGCCCGGCGGATCTCCTTCGTGGACTCACCAGAGCGATCGTTGGCCCACGACCCGGTCCGCGCGCTGCGAGCCTTGCGAGTCGCAGTTCGGTATAGCTTGCATGTTGCTGGCGACCTGAAGGCCCCGATCCAGTCTGCGCTGAGATGCCTGGGTGCGGATGTGCGGACCCACTATGAACTCTACAGGGCGGTCTCTTCCGGAAGGTGCGAAGCATTCCTCCAGCTGCTGATGTCCGCCGATCTCACCGATGGGTTCATCGCAACAAGATGGCTGGACGCGTCTGCCACGAGAGAGGCATTGCTTGCCGGCGCGAGAATGCTTGATCGATCTGAGACCAAGCCTTTGAACTTGGAGGGTGCGCTAGCCACGTTGTTGCTTCCTCTCGTCGCTCATAGGTTGGCTGAAACGGGCAGCGCATTGCCGGTGGAACTCGCTCAAGGAGCCTGCCAGGCACTGGCGACCAGCGTGTTTCCCAATGTCCTGACCTTTGGCCAACGTGCGTCTCTGGTCTCTCGTTGGCTGAATTGGCATCGGGCTCGCCTGGCAACCAATGCGCTGCCATGACCGCCGCACCTCAAGTTCCCTGGGTTCGCCCACGCACCCGCGGCACAGAGCTGCATGCATGCATTGCAACTGCAGCTCGCCTGTTCGGCGCCGCCATCGACCTTCGACACTGCTTGAGCGGCCGTCCTCCGGCGTCCTCGCCTTCGTATCGAGATGTCCAGCGGCTTGCCACTTGGGCCAGGCTCGCTGCGGTGCAAGTTGCTCATGCGCCTGCGCACGCACCAGGTCCAGCATGGCGCGACGGTCCTGTGCTGTTCGTCACCTCATCCGATGAGCCGGGGCTAATACTGGGTTCGCATCAAGGGAAGTTCGACATCTTTCTGCCAACTCACGAACGACCTCTCCATCGATGGACCACAGACTGCCTGCAGGCGGCTGAGCCAAGGATGTTCGCCCGTATTCGACGCTCGAGGTCTTCCATAGAGCGTCGGTGGTGGACCGAGAGGTACGTGGCTTGGGATCTTCAAGACTTCGAGCCTACAGCAGCTACCTCACAAGCCTCAATGGAGGCGCTGCGGAGTAAGCTTCACGGGCAGGTCGTAGTGAACTGCGTTCCGGCACGCCTTCAAGACTTCAGCGTCGATGGCCTGCTAAAGGCGCATGGCGCGCTTCAGGGTGCTCTTGTCGGGTCCTTTCGAGATGTCGACATGGCTGGATTTCAGCCGTATGCAGTGCATAGGGACATTGCTCGTCACTGCGAACGTCTTCTGGCTCGAGCCGCCGCAGTGGCAGCCGGCTCAACCGACTTCGTTCGACTCGCCCAGCTCGTGTCCGACTTTCTCCTTGTCCATCCGTTCTTGGATGGCAATCGACGCGTTTGCTGCCTGCTCATATCCAGTGTGTGTGTGCACTGGGACCGCGTACTCGATCTTTCGCGGTGTCCACTGCCGCATTTTTACTTTGCAGTCCGACTGGCATCCCGGGGCTACCCAAAGTCTCTTGCTCGTCTACTCGCACAGGCCTGTCCCAATGGCGGATGAATGGTGCGGGCGAGCATAAATTGATCAAGGTGCCGCACGTCGCCTGCGATTCGATCGCTCGCTGCGTCCTAAGAAGTTAGCAGCGCTGTCGTACGCCCTTTTGCCCTGTCCCGGATGGCGAAGGTGTATGCAAGTCTTCCTCGCGGCACAACCATCGCGCAAGCCACAGGGTGCGGCGCATGGCGCTTAACTCATCGAGACGGGCGGTAGTGAAGTGTTGGCCTGTACGCCGCTCCAACGCTCGAAGCGCCAGAATTCGCGCGAGCGACGGGCCTACGCCTGTCGTCAGCACGTAGGTGACCGCAGCGCCGAGCACCGGCATTGCGAGCCACATAACGTCGTGGCGTTGCAGCCCGTTCAGTTGCGGCAGCAGAGGCACGTTAAGCGCAAGGGCGGACAGGAAAGCAATCCGGCCGAGCGTCGGTTGACTGCCGGTGACGGGCAGCGGGCGCAGTTGATGCCGCTCAAGGTCGATGACAGGTGTCAGCGCGACGGGTATACCGTCCTTGGTCGGTGACAGCCGCCGCGGCTTCGGTAAGTCATGTGCACGCCCGACAGCAGAAACAGGATGCCGGTGAACGGCGCAAAGGTGAGCACGGCGCGCGGCCCCAGCAGAAACGTCCACATCGCCGGAACGATCAACACGCCGGCGACCGCCATAGCGATGGGCGTGCCCTTCAGGGTTTGAAGATTGTCTGGGGGTCTCACCGAGACATCCCAAGTGCAGCGCGCGCTTGGTTCTCCGCAAAGTCGGCGCCACCAGAGGCATTCCAGATCACCTGCACCGCCACTCCCGTCGCCAAGCCGATCAGCACCAGCGGGGCGCCCACCACAGTCAGGCCAAGCCCGGCGGTGATTGCGACCGCCACGGGGACCGCGGCAATGCTAGCAGCCAGTCCGAGCGCATTTCCGCTTTGGTTTCTCGCAGAGGAGACCAAAAACTTGTTGGTGTCGAAAGACCGGATGTGCCTCTTGCCGTTAGCGTCGAATCATGGTCCTTGCCAGGCGGCTCAAACGGCGCGGAACTCTTCCCGACCACGCCCCTGTGCCTCGAGGTCAGCCAGCCACTTGGGTGCCCGCCCGCGGCCCGACCATGTGTCTGCCGGGTTTGCAGGATTGCGGTAGCGCACTGGTGCGGTCTTTCCGCCATGGCTGGCTACTGGCAAGTACGGCTTTAGCGCCTCAGCGCCTTCCGCAACGGTGAACCCGGCGGCTTCCAACTTCTTGGCAAATCCGTCCACCAAGACCTTCAGCTCCTCGCTTCTCTTCTCGGCGATCTGCCGCTCAAGCTGCTTGCTCAGATCCACCAACTGGGCATACGAGAGCTTGGTCACATCAACGTTCGACACGGGATCCTCGGGACAGTTATTTGGTCCACGATCCTACCTGTAGGGATCGCCGCCGTCCCCGTTGCATATTCCGGTCTTGATGACCATTCGTTCCAGACTCCCGTGGCCCAGTTACCCCAGCGGCGGATGTCCCGCGCGTAACGTGAGCCGCTCCTGTGGCCCCCTCGCGTAAGCGTTATCCTCGTCGGCCGGGTTGGCTGAAAGGGTGACCGCATGGACGACTGGGACGCTGATGTCGACGCTGAGTTGCGGCCCAACGGCAGTTATGTGCCTGTCTTAGTGCTGACTCCGCCGAAGTCTGTGGGACCGCCGGTGCGCGTTTTCCTCGACGGGGAGTACAAGCATGAGGAACTCGCGCGCATGGCCGTCCTGGACGCGATGGTTGCCATGACGCATCAACCGCCTGACCGTTAGGCAGTCCCGGCTGCGAGACATCAAGCCGGAAACCTGCTGATCGCTGGGGGCCAGATTCTGGGAGACCACATGGCACTCGAATTGATCAGGTTGAATCACGATCGCTTGTCGCGCCTATCGCGTGCGTCAGCGCAGTTAGGCTCGGGCGCGCCCCCTACGAAGGCGGCGAAGATCCTTTTTCCGGCGGAGTACGCCGCTGCGAGGCCCGAGGCTTGGCCCTTGGGCCCGTCGGCGACTTGCCAGGAACATGCTGCCGCCGCCGGATCAGGATGAGGTATGCACGAAGTCCGTCAAGGCATGGCGAGACATCGACCCTTTGACACCACGCTACGAAATCATCCACCTCTATCGGAATGATGACGATCTGCGAACCTTGTGCCATCAGCATTTGATTGCCCGCATTGACGAGCTCGCACCAGTCGACAAACGTCTGAGGGAAGCGGACATCGTGTCGGCAGGCCATAGCCAAACGGCTGAACTCCGCAGCAGAGATAGTGGCCCCGGCCAGATCGCGTTCCATGGTCGCGCGATCTTATTGGAAACGACAGGCTACCGAACGGCTCCCCTGACACGTCAAAGCGCCGGCGCTACATGACCGCGCAATCCGCCTTCTCACGGTCGATTGGCGTCGCCATCGCTCCACGCCGCTCCGCCTCATGCATCTTGCGCTCGAACGTCCAAGTGCATTTCATTTTTCGCGGATGAGGCGGCAGTAGTTCGCTAACGGGCGAGCCGGCCGCTCGAAGCCCGAGAAGTCGTGATCCGTCTCGGGCGCCGCCACGGGCTAAAGCTGGATCGGAGGACTTGTTATGCCTCGGAAGCGTTGGTCATCAGTGCTTCGGCCGCCGAGACAAGTTCGGCTGCGGAGCAATTGAGCGCGGCCGCGAGCTTGATCATGGTGTGAAAGCTGGGCTGCTGCCGACCCGTCTCAAGCCATGAAATGAAAACGCGCTCAAGTCCCGCCTCGAGTGCCAGCTGTTCTTGGGTCAGCGAGGCCTCTCGTCGCCTATGGCGCAATGCGCGCCCAAATGCTTCGGCAGGCCCCACAGCACCCCTCAATTAGAAAGGGGCTGAAGTTATGAAGAATTCACGCTCAGGTCTTTATACGTTCGTATACATTTTGCCGAGAGCTTCGACGAGTCGAGCGCCTGTCCGCAGCGCGTTGACATTGCGCCTCCCCCAGCGACGCAGCGCGCCGCGTTTATCGCTCGGACATCCCGACCCTACCTAACGTCGAACGCGAGGTCTTAACCACAAGAACATGATAGGGATTAATGAATATTCATACCTATACTATTTCAGTTCTCGCCCTTGTTGTATTGGCGGGGTGTGCGGCGACGCCGCAATCGATATCCGAGATGGATATGCAGGAGCGCATCAAGCTCACAAGTGGATACCCTGGATGTCCGTCGTGCTCCAAGGTGAAAACTTACTCTTCCCCATTGGTTTCTAGTATCTCCACTCGGTTTTCAGGACCGGAGGCGATCGGCTGGATCAATGTCAAGCTCAGTTTGGCACTGACCAACAAAACCGAGAATTTCATTCCGCAGTACCAATTGATCGCTCAGTTCACCAACGGCGGCGACTTCTCCGATTGGACGGAGATATATATTGACGGCGTTAAGCTAAGTGCAACTGGCGATCTGCAAGATAAGAAGTGCTTCAATAGCATTGGCAGCGGATGCTCTTGGACCCAAGCCTACGTCCTTGACGCCAAACGCGTCGAAGATGCCATGAAGTCGAATTCCGGTATTGACTTGTTCATTGGGAAGCCCGTTCACACCACTGTGCTTGCTAATGACGGATACATACAGCGACCCGTGGCAAAAAAGACAATCATCGGAGTACGCGAGGCGATTTCCTCTTCGGTATTGGCCGGTTTCGTCAAAGGCCTCCAGGCAAGAGGTGCCGATATGCCGAGAACCTAAGCCGCTTCTCGTTGGTCGCGCTCTGGCTCGATTGGGCGATGTCGCGGCGACTTCTTCCCTTCTCAGAGCAACTGAGGCTGGAACGTCATTGGAATCTGGTTAAATGGCCCCGAGCGTCACGAGCGCCTGGTATAAACGCCAAAAAGGAGCCATTCATGCCGAGGTCCCTGCAACATGTTTTGACGCAAATCGATCGGCTGCAGAAAGAAGCGGACTCGCTGCGAGCCAAAGAAGTGTCGGCAGTCGTTGTCCGTATTCGTGAGGCCATCGCTCACTACGACCTGTCGCCCGAACAGCTATTCGGGCGCCCGGGACGCAGAGTGAAAGGAGAGGCCCCATTCCCAGGTGCGGGGGCGAAACGTGTCCGTAGCCAACCCAAGTACCAGAGCGACGACGGCCGTACTTGGAGCGGCGTTGGCAGGCGTCCTGAGTGGTTCGTTGCCGCGCTGGCGAGCGGACGGCCCGCGGAGGACATGCTGGTCGCTCAGCCAGGCCGGACCGCCTCGACATCTCGCAAGCCGAGCAAGCGGGACAAGACTCGCGCGAGCGGCGTCGCTAAGTACGCCAGCGGGGACGGCCGGACGTGGACCGGAGTTGGCAAGCGTCCGCAGTGGTTCAACGAAGCCCTTGCGTCCGGAAGGACCCCTGAAGAGCTTCTCATCGCGATACCCTGAGTCCGCGGACTCCGCACATCAACGTGAAGCTCTTCCATTACACCGCCGCCTCGATGGGCGAGGCAATTCTGTCCAGTTCTATCTCAAGGGGTCATCTCAAGCACGCAGATGGTTCGCTCAGGCAAGATGTGGTCTGGTTCACGACCGATCCGGAGCCCGATCGCCACGGGCTCACCCTCGGCACTGAGACACTAACCGCCAGGGCCATCGCTTGGCAGGAACGATTAGCGCGGGCGCCTCTTCGCAACGCCCGGACCCTCAACAAGACTCAGATGCGACTCACGGTGGAACTGGACGAGTCCAATCCGTGGCTGATGTCGTTTGTGGACTATGCGAGTCGCCGCAAGGAGCCCAAGCAGTATGTCAGGGCGATGGGCTTGTCGTGCATTGTGAATGAGACGACCCCTCGCAAGGAGGCCGAGAGGCTGAAGCGGACGGCCATCACGAAGGAGGCGACTTGGTGGCTGTACTTCGGAGCCGTTCCAGCTCGCTGCATTACTGCGGTGGATTTCAACGTCGGCGGTCGATTTGAACCTTACGACTTCGAAGCTCATGGCCGGGCAGCCATGCGTCAATATGGCTTCGTGTTCCCGAGTCCCGCAGCGCTGCACGAGGTTGAAAAACTGATTCCTTCAAGTCATCCTCTAGAAAGGTCGAAGGCCCTCGTCTTCTGTGAAGAATCGTCCGCAGTCCCAAAGGTTATATTTCGGGGTGGTGGAGAGACCCGAGTCTTCGAGATTCTCAGTCTCAAACCCTTTGTCGGTGAACTCGACGAGCGAGGGGTTCAGCTCCAGCACTGGATCGCGCGCCACAGAACGCAACTTTTGGATTGCTGGAACGACGCGATCCAACTCTACTTCGATGCTTACCCCGAGCACGCGAAAAAGTCGAGTCCGTAGCGCGGCTCGTCGGAGTCATTTCTGGCGAGCACGGCCGGGATCGCCAACTTGGCTTGAACAGCTAAGTCGAGCCGCGGCGACTTGGTCAACCTGATCGATCAGTAAAAGCGGACGGCTGATAGGCAAAAAGCTGGCACGAGGGCACGAGGGCACAAGGGCGGCACTCTGCGCGCCTAGCTGCGCTGTGTCAGGCTGAGACAGCGCTTGGCTCGGGCCTTGGAACGAGGCTTGTCGCCGAAACGGAGAGGCGCGGCGCGGCGCGAAATCCGTCGGCAGCGTGCGCGGCTAATGGGTATCGGTCGCAGATGACAGCGCCCGTGGCAGCGCCATGGTCCCTCAAAAGAACGCTGTCCTCGTGACGGCGATTGCGTAGACGAACGCGCTATTGGCGCGAGTCCCCCGCGCGCCGGGGCCGGCAACTGGGATTGGTCGGCCACGAGGCCGCGCGGCTGCACTAGAAAACAAAATGGGCCTGTGACCTCCAGGCCCTTGCCACTGGTTGGCGACACTTCAACTGAGCTTCACGCCAAGCTTCTCTGCCAACTTGTGGATCAGGGCTCCCGAGCTGTAGAACTCCTGAACGCCAACCACGCCGCCACAGGACTTGCACTGAACGAAGTTCATTTTGAACTTTGAGCCTTGGGGCTCCACTACCTTGAGTTCGAAGATCGTCCCATCGCATTTGATGCACGTTGACTTTGTCATTCCTATCTCCCTATGTGACGCCCAATTGAGCGAATCGACGATACACGATTTGCCCACGGCCCCGCTCACCACGGCTCCTCCTCGTCGCTCCCGGATGGCACCTCGCTGAAGAACTCCTCGACCTCGGAGCGGCAGTGAAGTGACAGCGTCCGGAGATCCCGGACCAGGTAGACGTAGCGGGCTCGGTAGTAGTCAAGCACGTCTGGGTGCCCGCCAGCGCGCAAAAGTCGTACCAAACACCACGACACCGAGTTCAAGTCCGTGACGACCGCAAGGCTCGCGGGCCGCAACGCTTTCACATTGGCCTCGATCGCCTCGGGCTCCGACATGTTGTCGATGACGGGAAGCCAGTTCTTGCCGTTACCAAACACCCTCCGTGGCCCTAGACATCCAAGGGCCGTGCCAATCGAAGATCCCTCCGGATAAAAGCCGTATCGACTTGGTGGCGCCGGTTGCCGCAGCGAGGCATCGAGAGCCGCCGCGAGGGCTTCGATCGTGCGCAACAGGTCCTGATGGTGGGTCTGCTCCTCCTGCTTGCGCACCTGCTCTCGCAGCACTGTGAGTTGATCGGCTTGGTACGTGACCGCCCATGCGGCCGCAATGAATGCCAGTAGCGAAATCAACGGCCCCGCTACGCCGCCGAAGAGTGTGCCGAAGTCTGCCCAGCGGTCCTGGCCTCCCGCGGACGTCAGCCAATAGGCCGCTGCTGCGCATAGGCCAAGCAGCGAGACCCCCGCTAGCGCCGCCCCCCAGAACCCCAACCTAACACTGAACTTGTCCATTGCTTCCCTCCCATGGGAACTCTAGTGCTCGTGCTGGTACCTCGTGACCACCGTGCCGGCGAACCTTGACCGCAGGCACTGGTCGCGACCGCCGCTGCGCAGTAAGCGTCCGGCGATCTCAGGTCAGATCGAAGCGCGCCTCGTACTCAGCGATGTATTGCTCCACAGGCCGAGCTGTGCCGGTGATCACGACCTCTCCGGAGCGCCGGTTGACGATGAAGGGCGCGTTGCCAGCCAGTGCATACCTGGCCTCGCCGGTCTCGCGGTACAGCCGCGATGTGTAGAAGAAGACCCAGCCGAACGGGCGTTCGATGGTGTGCTGCAACAGCAGCACCAGCGAGTCGCCGCCAGGTAGATCGTCGGCGTTTGCAAGTTCTTTCTCCGCCGTCGCGATGGCGTCTTCGTAGTTCAGCATGAGCGTAGCTCTCTCCCGCTACGGAGTGTGCCAGCGGTGCGGCAACAGCTCGCCGATCCGGCTGGCCGGCTGCGTGGGCAACCGCTCGAGCACGTCGCGGATGTAGGCATAGGGTTCCAGCCCATTGAGCGTAGCCGAGTGGATCAAGCTCATCACCGCCGCGGCCCGCTTGCCGGCACGCAGGCTGCCGGCGAACAGCCAGTTCTGCCGCCCGAGTGCGATCGGCCGGATGCGGTTCTCTACCCAGTTGTTGTCGACGGGCAGCTCGCCATCATCGACGTAGCGCGTCAGCGCTGCCCAGCGGTTCAAGCTGTAGTCGATCGCACGGGCTGTGGCAGACCCATCGGGCACCTTCTGCCGCTGCAGGCTCAACCACTGATGCAAGGCATCGGCGACGGGCCGTGATCGCTCTTGTCGCGCTGCTCGTCGGCCGTCTGCATCACTGCTGGCCACGTCGCGCTCGACGTCATACAGCTGGCCGAAGAACTTCAGCGCCTGTTCGCCGACCTGGCTGCCATGGTTGCCTGAACGAGCTTCTCGCAGCAGCCGCAGACCCACTTGCCGCGCACGTGCCGCTCCACCGTGAACACGCCCGGCTGGTAGTCCAGCTTCTCCGCAACGTCCTCGCCGATGCGCTGCATCGCTTGGCCACAGCCGCAGGTGGTGTTCTCGGGCTCGTGGCGGATCTCGCGGCGCGGCAGGTGCGGCGGCAGCGGCGCACGCCTCGGCGTCCTTTTGTCCTCGGCGGGCTTGCCCGCCGGCTGCAGCGCCTCGATCTCGGCGGCCACCGCCGCCAGGTCCGTGTCCAGCGTCTCTTCGATGAGGCTCTTCTGCTCAGCCGTGTAGGCCTCGCTCTTGGCTGCGAACTTCAGCCGCTTGAGCACGGCGTTCTCGTGCGTGAGCTTGTCGATGCCGGAACGATGCGAGCGACCCTCGCGCCATGGAACGCGCGCTCAACTTCTTCTGTTGCCTCCAGGAGGGCCTCCTCGGTCGTTCGAGCCACCGCGATGAACTGAAGCTCGACCGAGCACGTGGCGCCAGCGCCAACGAGCAAATCCTAACAACCCGCGTCGTCGAGTCTTTGCAGCAGCGACTCCAGCAGAGGGTCGTGTTCGGCCAGTTCCACCTCGAGCATGAACTCGAATTCGAGGCCAGCGGTGGTCCTAGCTAGCAGGTCCGCCTGCGAACACCCCACAGGTTTCATTCCGCCATGGCCAGGCCGACCTCGCCGGCCGCTTGTTCATCGTGCGTTGGGGGCACCGGGGCGCCCCAATCCCTGTGTTCTTCGATCCCAGACGTCTCAAGGACGCGTCGCTTGAACGGATCAGCTTTGATGCGACGACGTGCCTCCATGATGGCGCCGCGGTGCTCGGGCCGGCGATGAGCCCAGTCCGCAAGCAGCGCGCCATGACGCTGCGGATGGACCGCCCACCATTCCACGATCGTTGACGGATCGTTCAGGTCTAGCAGCATGCGAGCCTCCTTGAAGTTGGCCGGGCAATGATACTGTATGCAAATACAGTATGCCATTCGTGTTGGTTCGGACACTTCGACTTCCTCGGCACGACGCACGGCGCTCCGCTACGGAGCTGCGTTTGGAGGCTCCGCTTGCTGGCCTGCTTCGAATGCACGACAGCTCCTATCAAGGGCGCGACTGGCGAGGCAAGCAGGTTTGCCTCGTGATGCCCTAAGCCGATGAAGTCGCTCCCCTCATGGGGCTCTTCTCCGCGATAGTTCTGCGCATCGAGGACCGCGGCCTCTTGGTTGGAGGCCACGAGGAGTTCTGGAACCGGCACGCACGAGCTACGTGCAGTTGTTATGGGCCTGGCCCATGCCGCCAGAGTCGAAGACAAGCCTACGGCTGCTCCAGCGAGCAGCCCAGAGGTTCGACGCCTCCTCGATGCGCTCGACTCCACGTTGTGCTCCTGCGGCGACGGCATAGCCACTTTCGACCGCGCGCGAGGTCCGCCGGAACGCTCACTGAAAGACGCAACTCGCCGAACTTCTCAGTGAACAGCCGGCCTTCCCGGCTAGACGGCTCGTGGCTGTATAGCTCGCCGCCACTAGCCCCAATCTACATCGGAACCGAACGGGAGGTCGGTCTCGAACACGAGTCGTCGCGGCGACCGCCACGACAACGCCGTGGTGTAGGGCCTCTTCCAGTCGCTTGAGCATGAACGCATTCGTCGGCAGGTCTACCGGCGCCTGCCGATCACCGAATGACGCGCCCTTCCTAAACTGCACCTCGCATCACCTCCGCTCAAGCTCGAGAACCTCGCGCAGCTTGGCGGCAAGATCGTCGAAAGAGAATGGCTTCGAGATGAGCTGAACACCCTTGTCGAGCCTGCCATTGTGAACAATGGCGTTGCGCGCATAGCCTGTGGTGAATAGCGCCTTGACGCTCGGCCATCGCTGCTGGGCGTACGCCACGATGTCGGCTCCCGTCATGCCGCCAGGCAGTACAACGTCTGTGAACACCAGGTCGACTCTGTCGTTTTTCAGTCTCTCAACTGCCGAGGGGCCGTCAACGGCCTCAACCACGCGGTAACCGAGCTCACGTAGAACGCCGGCCGCGTAGGCGCGCACATCCGGATCGTCCTCGACAAGAAGGATGCTCTCGCCAGAAGCCGGCGCCGGCGCCCTCCGTTCCTGCATCTCTCCCAAGGGCTCTTTCTCGTGATGCCGCGGCAGGTAGATCTTCACCGTGGTACCGACTCCAAGCTCCGAATAGATCTTCACATGACCGCGCGACTGCTTGACGAAGCCGTAGACCTGGCTCAGACCTAAGCCCGTTCCCTTGTCCACGGGCTTAGTTGTGAAGAACGGTTCGAACGCGCGAGCTAAAGTCTGGGCATCCATCCCTGTGCCGGAGTCAGTCATGCAGATCTGCGCATACTCGCCCGCTGTGATCTCCGCATGACGGGCTGCGTACGCGTCGTCCAGCCAAGTGTTGGCCGTCTCGACCGTCAGCTTACCGCCGCCTGGCATTGCGTCCCGGGCATTAACGGCGAGGTTGACGAGTGCGCTTTGAAGCTCGTTCGGGTCAGCCTCCACCGTCCAAACATCTTCTGATAGAACGATGCACGTCTCGATCGTCTCGCCCAGCGATTGCTTGAGCAACTCGGACGTCCGTAGAACCATTTCGTTGATGTCGACCGGCTTCGGATCAAGCGGCTGACGGCGAGCAAATGCGAGGAGACGCTGCGTGGAAGCCGCGGCCCGCTTGGCTGCCAACACGGCCGCGGAGGTCGCGCGGCGCTGCACCACGAGATGCTCCGGCAGTGTGCGCGTCAGCACTTCCATGCTGCCGACGATTACTTGAAGGATGTTGTTGAAGTCGTGCGCAATCCCCCCTGTGAGTTGCCCCAGAGCTTCCACCTTCTGCGCTTGGCGAAGGGCGTCCGCATGCTGAATCAGTTCCTCCGTGCGTAGTCGCACCTGCTCCTCGAGGTGACTGTTCAAATCGCGCAACGCGGTCTCTGCTCGGCGCCGTTCCTCGACTTCGCGCTGCATGGCTTCCATCAACCTCACGTTGTCGATGGCAACTGCGGCTTCTCCCGCCAAACCTGCCAGATTGCGCTCTGATCCGGCTGTGAACACTCCCGGCTTGGAATGTCCAAAGAAGAGGCCCCCAAGGACTTCGCCGGACCGGGATACCACGGGCACCGCCAAGTAGCTGCGCACTGGCAGATGACCTTCCGGCATTCCCTCGTGCGGCGCATTCTGCCCATACCGTGGATCGAGTGTGATGTCCTCGGAACGGACAATGCCCTGGCCCAGGAACGTTGGCGCGAACACGGCCGTATTGCGCGGCATCGGGAATTTGGAGAAGGCCTCGCGAGGTACACCTGAGAGGGTGTAGAGCATGTAGCTCTGACCTTCCTGGTTGACCACGTTGTAGAAGAAGGCACCGAACTCAGCGCCACTGAGGGCAACACCGACATCCGTCACCGTCTGCACCAGCTTGTCGAGGTCACCCTCACGCGCAAGGGCCGCTCCCGCTTGGTTGAGCAACTCGAGCGCCCGTGTTTGCTCCACCAGCGCGAGTTCTACCTGCCGGCGCTCAGTGCGGTCACGCAATATCTTGACGAAGCCGGCTGAAGGATCGCCTTCATAAAGGACACTGGTCTCCCCGATCGCCCAGATGCGCTGGCCGTCCTTGCGCATGCGCCAACCTTCTGCGCCGGCGGTTCCTTTGACCGAGGCCTCCGCAATCTCGGCCAAGAACGCATCCGCCCCGCCCGCCTCCTCCGGAAAGATTCGACCAAGCGATTCCCCGAGCATCTCCTGCTCCGTCCAACCGAGAAGAGATGTAGCACCGTCGCTCCAACCCGTGACAATGCCCTTTTCGTCGAGCGTGATGATGGCGGTCTCGACCGCCCTGTTGAGGATGCGGCGATAGCGGTCGACGCTGGCCTGGTCTTCTTCCGAGAGTTTCCCTGACAGTAACCCTGGCGTCAGTGGAACTTGGCCCATGGACTTCCTCATGAGACACCTACGTTTTGCAGTGCCGGAGGCTGGGCGGCCTGACCGCGATGGGTCGTCACTGCCCGCGGGGTTCGCATTTTCACCATAAACACAGGCTGCGTGAACGAAGCGGCGTTGTCTTCGCCCCGAACTTCAAACGGGCACCGCACGCACTTTGGGCGAACTCCGGTACGGTGTATACCAGCGCACAACTGGAGATGAGACTCCGGCTTGGAAGGTGACAGTACATCCTTCCGAAGTCATCAAAGGCACCCGCTACCTGCCGGACGGCGTCGGCCGCTCCGTTCGCGCAGCGCGGTGATCTACTCCTGGTACCGAACGATTCCTTCTCGAGAACGCGCATGGCGTCGTTCCGTCTGGCCTCCCCGCTGGCCGCCTAATGTTGCTTCTGCTCGTCAGACGGAAGGCCGCGGCTCAACGCTTCGTCAGGAGCGCCGCATCGATCGCCCGTAGTAGGTCACCCTCACCGAAAGGCTTGGCGACGCGGCGGAACCACGGGATGGGCGCGTCGCCAGTGGTCGGCGTGTCGGCATCGGCGCTGATTGCAACAACGGGGATGGTGGCGGTGCGCGGGTCTTGCGCGAGCAGCTCGAAGGCCTGGCGGCCGGTGAGTTCGGGCATCCGGTTGTCCATGAGGATGACCGCGGGCCGATGGGCGATGGCCAGGGCCACGCCTTCACGGCCATTGGCGGCGTTGAGGAGGCGCAGGTCACTGCGCTGAGACAACTGCGCGCTTACGAGTTCTTGACTTGGCAGGTCGTCGTCCACCAGCAACACAGTGTGGTGGCGCTTGGCATCGGGCGTAGCGGGCGACCGCCGCGCGACAGACTTATCGATGGCGGCGTTGACCACGTCGCTGTCGCTGACGATGAGATCCACCCAGAAGCAGCTGCCGACGTGGGGCGTGCTCTCCACGCCGATGCGCCCGCCCATCAGTTCCACGAGGTGCTTGGCGACCACCAGCCCCAGGCCCGTGCCCTCAATCGCGCCCGGCCCCTCCTGTGTGCGGCCCAGTCGATTAAAGGGCTCAAAAAGGTGGCCGACCTGGTCGGGCGTGAGCCCGAGTCCACTGTCGCGCACCTCGATGCGTACGTGTTGGGGGCCGGAGGACTTCACGTCGAGCGTGAGTTCGCCCTCGGGGCGGTTGTACTTCACCGCGTTGGACAGCAAGTTGAGCAGCACCTGCTTCAGACGGGTGCGGTCGGCCACAACAGCCAGGCTCGAAGGCGGCGTGGCGAAACGCGTCCTTAGGGCGCGCGCCTGCGCCTGGGGCTCGATCATGGCAGAGCACTCGTCCAGCAGGTCGTGCAGCGGTACCGTCTGCAGGTTGAGCTCGACCTGGCCTGCCTCGATCCGAGCCAGATTCATCAGTTCACTGATGAGCGCGAGCAGATGCTCGCCGGCCCTCAGGATGTGGCCGTTGAACACGGCCTGGCGCTCGGCCGGGAAGCTGTGGCCAGGCTCGGCTAGCAGGCGTGAGAAGCCGATTACGGCGTTTAGCGGCGTGCGCAATTCATGGCTCATGCGGGTGAGGAACTCGCTCTTGGCCTGGTTGGCGCGCTCGGCCGCACGGGTAGCTGCCACCAACTCGCGGTTGCTGCTTTCCAGTTGCTCGGTGCGCAGCGCCACGCGGTGCTCCAGCTCCTCGTTCAGATTACGCATGGCCGCCTCGGCCGCCTTCTGCGCAGTCACGTCCTGCAGCGTGCTGAACCACAGGGAGCCTCCCACGACGGCCGCACGCGCGACGGGTTCGATGACTTGGGCCACGTGCACCACACCGCCCCCCGGCTGCACCAGACGGTACTCCGCCTCGACCTTGGCACCGGAATCCAGGGCCTGGGCGACGGCTTGGCTGAACTTGTCGCGATCGTCCTCGTGAATCAGGCGTGCCAGCCAGTCAGCGTTGCTGCGTGGCATGGTCTCGGCCGTGCAGCCGGCTAGCACAGGCAGCGTCTCGGACCAGCTCTCGAACACGCCGTCGGGACGCGTCACCACGTGGGCCAGTTTGGCCAAGCCCTGGGCGCGCCTCAATCCAGCCTCGCGTTCGCGCAGCGCAGCCTCGGCCTCTACACGTGCCGTCACGTCCAGCGGCGCGACGAAACGCGCGGCTCGGCCGTTGTAGCTCAACTCATGGGAGGTGATCTCGACATAGATCATCCGACCGTCGCGCAGGCAATGCCGCCACACGCCACTGTTGAAGGTCTGAGCGGGCGTGTGCAGCACGGACTGCTCCACAGCCCCCACATCCTCGGGTGGGCGGATGTCTCGGATGCTCATGGAGAGGAACTCGTCGCGCGAGTAGCCGTACTTCTGGCAGGCGACCTCGTTGACGTCCAGGAATGCCAGCGTCTGCAGGTCGTAGATCCACATGGGCACCGGGTTGGCTTCGAACAGTTGTCGATACCAACGAGGGTCCGCAGTGCCATGCGCAGGGGACTGCTTCAAGGTGACCTCCCTGGGAACGACGCGCCGCCGCCTTGCCGTGACCACTGCAATGACATTCGGGCCACAGGTGCGCTGCGCGCCATGTCAGCTGCGGCGAAGCGCAGCGGGATCGGAACTCTTTGGGGCCGAGCATATCTCCAACCGATCGTTCGCACCGCATACCGAACAATGTCGTCGGCGTAGAGCCTGAACTTGCGAACCGATCGGGCCATCGGCTGTTGTTGCCCTGGGGCAGAAGTTAGCCAGAACGACTTATCCTCCTACGGGCGCGGAACACGAGCGTTGGGGTCGGCGTTCTTCGCTGGCGGCCCATAATTGCAATCGGGGAAGATTGCGACGCCGAAGGCGTTTGCCCCGGAGACGGTTGCCGCCGACATTAATGCACTCTGCCGATCGCTTTGACCTGCCGCGGGATGTGCAGGAGCGAACTCAGCTTGACTCATCCGGTCGACTTCAGATGACCTGGACCCCAAGTCCGGACACCAGTTCGGCCGCCTGATCGAACGACATGATGCCGCCCTTGAAGCGCTGCATCAGGTCACCGACCCGCAGCGCGCCGAGCCTTGCTCTGCGCAGGTTCGCCCGAACCGAGCATTCTTGAGACTCGCACCGTTGAGATCGCAATCGATCAGGACTGCGTCCGTGAAGTCACAGCCAGATAGGTCGGCACCAGACCAGTTCAGTCCCACCACGGTCTGCTTTCGGAATGAAAAACCGCGCAGGTCCGCATCGACCGCGAGGCTCGCGCGCAATGTCGCCCCCAGCGTTTGAGCTTCCAGAAACCTCGCGCCGGTCAGTGTTACCTCCGCGAAACTGGCCCCCGACAACCTGGCGCGCCGCCATATCGTGTTACTGAGGTCGCAGCCTTCGAACTGCGCATCTGTTAGGTCGGCCAGTTCAAGGTCTGCCTGTGCAGCTCGACATCGTTGCCAACTCGTGCTGGTCAACAGCGCGCGCACCATGCATGCACCCGCGAGGGTGCAGTGCTTGAATGTCGCGCCGCGGATGTCCATGCGCTCCAAGTCCGCGCCGTCGAAGGTGCAGCGATCGAACGTATGGGGGCCTTTGGCTTGCAGTAGCAGCTTGTCCAACCGTAGTCGATCAAACTGTTCGCCGACGATGGTCGAGGAAGGCGCGGGTGAGTGAGGCAGCACTGACATGAGCTTTCAGGTCTAAGACCGGGTGGTTGCCGCCATCTACTCCGCACAATCACGCTACGCGGATCTGCCCGGGGTTTTGTAGACCTTCCCCAAGGCAGTTAAGTCCGGGGATGCGACTCTCGGCGGCTTGCGCCGCGGACTCGATCAGATCTTCTCGGCGGCAGGACATGGCACCGGGTCTCGAGTTAGTGGAGAGGACGTCAAGCCGTCGGGCCGGTCCATGCCCGAGTCTCGATCAGCAAGCAACGTCGGCAGCTGCCGCATTCTCCGGCGCCTCGATGAGCCGCACCAGCTGATCGATCTCTACCGGTTTGATCAGGTGAGCGTCGAAGCCGGCAGCCCGACTCCTCTCGCTGTCCGAGACCTGCCCGTACCCCGTCAGCGCGATCAGACGGCAAGCCGCGCCGCAAGCGGCGCGGATCTTTGTACCGAGGTCGTGGCCGTTCATCCCAGGCAGCCCGATGTCCAGCACCGCAATATCCGGCGGCTTGTCGACGATCGATCTCAGCGCATCGACAGGATCGTGGAAGACGTCGACCGCGTGCCCTCGCGCCCGCAATAGGTCCCCCATGGTGTCCACCGCGTCCCTGTTGTCGTCCACCAGTACAACGTGCTTGGCCACGGGTGCCCGGTCGCTCCGTCCGGCGCACGCCGACGCCGGTGCGTCATCGCGCCGGCCGGCGGCGGGCAACCTGACGATGAACTCGCTGCCCTGTCCCGCACCCTCGCTGAACGCCTCGATGCTTCCGCCGTGCGCCTGCACCAGACTGCGCACCACCGCCAGTCCAATGCCCAGACCACCTTGCGCACGGTCGATCTCTCGTGGGCCCTGAAAGAACAGCTCATACACATGAGGCAGCACTTCCGGCGACATGCCGCAGCCATTGTCCTTGACCCGCACAACGATCTGATCGGCTTGAAGGTCAAGTGCGCTCGTCAGCGCGATCTCGCCCCCCGCCGGCGTGTAGCGCACCGCATTCGCCAGCAGGTTGGCCACCACCTGGGCAATTCGCGCCGGATCGCAATCGCAGTACAGTCCCCGCTCAACGTCGAGGTGAAGGCGATGCTGGCGCTGCTCGATCAGCACGCTCACTTGCTCCACCGCGTTCGCGATCACCTGCGACAGATCCACCACTTCACGCTTGAGTACGACGTTCCTCCGCGTGATGCGGCTTACGTCAAGCAGGTCATCGATCATCCGCACCAGGTGGTCGACCTGGCGCTGGATGATGCCTTGCTCCCTCGACGTGTCGCTCCCGCCGCGCAGTCGCATCAACTGCAGTGCGTTCACGATGGACGCTAGCGGGTTGCGCAACTCGTGTCCCAGCATCGCCAGAAAGTCATCCTTGGCGCGATTGGCCTCGCGCACGCTCTCGAGCAGCCGCTCCCGCTCCGCGCCGGAGCGCTCCAGTTCTTGCCGCGCGCGCACGTGGTCGCTCACGTCCACCGCTACGATCATCAGCATCGGCGTGAGGTCGGCGGCACCGGCCACGGGCTGCACGTTGAATTGGAGGAAACGCTCCTGAGCCGCGCCCCCGTGATCGACGCGGATCCTGTAGTCGCTGCGCGAGGCGGGCTGGCCACTGCGCATCGACTGCAGCAGTAGGCGCTCCGCCTCGCTGTCCGCCAGCTTCGGAAAGACGTCTCTGAAGGTCTTCCCCGCGATGTCGCTGCGGCCCACCATCCGGCAATACGCGTCGTTTGCCAGCTCGAAGCGCAGTTCTTCGCCGGACAGCAGCACCGCACCGATTGGCGCCTGCATCACGACGCTGTTGCGCTGCTGCAGCGCCTTCTCGCGCGCCATCCGGTCAGAAGCGTCGCGCGTGAAGCATCGCGTGTATCGGAACTCGCCGTTCTCGAAGCAACCGTTGGAGCAGATCAGCACGGGCTTGTGCGAACCGTCCTTGCACCGGAGCAGCGCCGGCTCATCATTGAGGACCTGGCCGCTGGCCAGCCGGTCCAGGATGTTTCGGATGAGTGCCTTGTCGACATGAAAGTCCGCGATGTGGCGGCCGACATACTCGTCCCAGCTATAGCCCAGCATGACCAGTTCCGCTCGATTCGCGTACAGGATGGTGCCGTCGGCCTTGACCTTGTGAATGCCCTCGACCGCGTTCTCGAGGAACTCCACCAGCTCACGCTCGCGCGTGCGCAGCGTCTGGATGGATCGCTCCCGAAGTTCCACCTCGCCCTGAAGGGCGCGCAACTGCTGCTGCAACTGCGCTGTGCTGTGCCCCTGGCCCGCGTCGATTGCCTCGACGATACGGGTGTGCGCACGGCAAACATGCTGGAAAGCTTGGCCATGTGCCGTGGAGCCGAAGAGACTCCACGGATAGCCACAGAACAGCGAGAAGCTGTGCACGCGCAGCAGCTCGTTCCACAGCGCCTCCAGCGCCAAGGCCCCCGCGTAATTGCCGCGCTGGCACAGAACGGCAACCATCTCGCCGAAGGCGTGGAGTGGTTTACCCGGCGGTGCCTGCTCAAGGATTGGCCCGATGGTCGCCTTGAAACGCGCGGCGTCGGGCTGGTCCCCAACCATGAACTGCGAGAGCGTCTGTTCTGCAT
The DNA here is from genome assembly GCF_039595595.1 of Roseateles sp. Taxonomy (GTDB): domain Bacteria; phylum Pseudomonadota; class Gammaproteobacteria; order Burkholderiales; family Burkholderiaceae_C; genus Roseateles. The sequence continues at coordinate 35,370 of NZ_JBCNLG010000011.1, forward strand.
CGAGCAGTACAACTTGGCCGACGGACCAGGGCCCCGAGCCGGCGTGGACGACGCCGAACCCGCTCAACCGCCGCCGCAACTCCGAGCGGTGTGGCCCGGTTGCGATCGCAATCGCCACGCCGTCCGCGCGCAGCGCGGCGTCGAGGAACTCCGTGACCTCGTCCAGGAGCTCGTCGTCACGGTCGTAAAAGCGCACGAGGTGAGCGTGCGGGTCCTGTCTTGTTTCGCGCTGCGCTGTTATGACTTCCATGACGGGCGCCGCTCCCTGAAAGCTTGGATTATGGGCCGATGAACACCCCCGGAGTTTTGGGACGTTCGCGCATCCCGCAGTCTTCGGTCATGTGTTCGGAGATGGGGCCCATTTGGACGTGAGGACGATCGCCAGGTACGCGTAGTAGCCGACGCCGCGAGCTGCCGCGCCGGCGCGTGGAGGACGCCCGCTGCGACTGCCTGAGCGGGTATGTATCAGCCTCGCTGGAGGCGTGGCTGCCGAGTACGCATCGCGCTGGCTAGACGTCTATCGGATCAGCATAAGCCTGGGCCATCAAGCCGGCCACTTCTCGCTATGAGGCAGGCTCTCGAAGGGCGCGCGAGGCGAAGAGCGCTCCGAAGTTGCGGGCTGGGCCGAAATCTCCGACCTTCTACCGGTGGCATTCTTGGGCTTTTGGCAAGCGATTGGCCAACGAGGCCATGCGCCCCTAGACTGGTTCCTCGCTCAAAGGTCACATCAGGGAGAGAACGATGACCGAAGAGACTCTGGCGCCCACGTGCGGCTGCGCCTCACTTGGAACGTTCGCGACTTGCTCATCCGGACGCACTGACCCGCACGGTCGATGTGCCGGCGGCAAGCCATGACTGCGCGCGACCTGGCGCCCCTGGCGGACGAAGGGCTCCCTGGCTACTTGCTCGTCGCCTGGGAAGCGGTCACGTCCCCGTTGCTCGTCCACGACGAAAGACGCATCGTCCATGCCAATGCCGCGATGCTGCGCTTGCTTGGCTACGAACGTCGGACGATGTCAGCGATGTCATTCGACGCCTGGGCGGTGCCAGCGCATCGCGAAGCACTGCGTGACTATGGCTTGCTCGCCATTGCGCGGGACGTACTGCCGCCGGCCATCGAGGTCGACGCCGAGACCGTAAGCGGATCGATTCGCTCTTTGGAAGTGACCGCACGACCGTGCACCGTGCAGGGGCGTCGCTTGAACGTGCTGACGGTGCAGGACTTGAGCGACAGCCGGCATGTGCAAACCAGCCTGCTGAATGTGGGGAGGGTGCTTCACCAGATCATCGAGAACAGCCCAGTCGCGAGCTTCGTGCTCGACACCGAACACCGCGTGACGCACTGGAACGCGGCTTGCAGCAAGCTAACCGGTGTCGACGGCTTTGACATGATGGGGCGCCGCGACGCCTGGACCGCCTTCTATCCCGAACCGCGCCCGCTGCTGGCTGATCTGATCATCGACGGCACGATCGATGCCCAATGCATTTCGCTTTACGAAGGCCGTTGCCAGCGCTCGCAGACCATCGACGACGCATATGAAGTTGAAGCCTTCTTCCCGCGGATGGACGAAGGAGGGCGCTGGCTGTTTTTCACCGCTGCTCCGTTGTTGGACGCAAATGGGACTGTGGTGGGCGCCATCGAGACACTGCAGGACGTCACGCAACGGCGCCGCGCCGAGGAGGAACTGCGCCGACACCGCGCAGAGCTCGAGGAGTTGGTGACAGAACGCACGGCCGAGTTGCTGCAGACGCACCACGAACTGGAGGCCTTCCTCGAGAACGCCTCGGTGGGCATTGTGACCACCCTGAACCATCAGATCGTTCGAGGCAATCGAAAGTTCGCCGAGATCTTCGAACTTGGCGACACACCTGCCAGTGGAACGCCAACGCGTACGCTCTTCTCCAGCGACGAGGACTTCCAGGCGCTGGCTGAGGTGGCCTATCCCGTGCTATCGCGGGGTGAATCGCTCCAACACGAGATGGAGATGCAGTCCATGAGCGGCAGACGCTTGTGGATCCAGATGATCGCGTACGTCGCCAACCCTCAGGACCGGCTCGCGCGCATCTGGTGGCTGCTGCAAGACCGTACTGAGGAGCGCCGCGTCCAGCAGGCCCTGGCCGAGAACTACGAACGCATCAAGCTCACAAACACGCGGCTCGAGGAGGCACAGAACCAGCTGCTGCAAGCCGAGAAGATGGCGTCGATCGGTCAGCTCGCCGCCGGCGTGGCGCATGAGATCAACAACCCGATCGGCTTCGTCAGTTCCAATCTCGGCACGCTGCGCGGTTATGTCGAACCGATGTTCGGGCTGCTCGATGCCATGCAGTCAGACTTGGCGGCCTTGCCGGAGGCGACCCGCGCGGCGCTGAAGGAGCTCGACCGTCGCATCGACCTGTCCTTCGTCAAGGAGGACCTGCCGCAACTGCTCGACGAGAGCGAGGATGGCCTGGTGCGGGTCAAGAGGATCGTGCAGGACCTGAAGGACTTCTCGCGCGTGGATCACGCTGAGTGGCAGGACGCCAACCTCAATGCCGGTCTGGAATCGACGCTCAACGTCGTCATGAACGAGGTCAAGTACAAGGCCGAGGTGAAGAAGGACTACGGCGAGTTGCCGCCGGTGCGCTGCATCGCGGCACAGCTGAATCAGGTCTTCATGAACCTGATCGTCAATGCCGCGCATGCGATCCCGCAGCGCGGTGAGATCAGACTGACGACGCGCGCCGTGGACGACTGGGTGTGGGTGCAGGTCGAGGACACCGGCACCGGTATGAGCGAAGAGGTCCGGCAACGCATATTCGAGCCGTTCTTCACCACCAAACCGGTTGGCAAAGGTACAGGGCTGGGGCTGTCGCTGTCGTATTCGATTGTCCAAAAGCACGCTGGACGCATCGAGGTAGAAAGCACGCCCGGCCATGGGACGCGCTTCCGCGTCTGGGTTCCCGTTAGACCTCAAGCAGCCGACCCGTCCCAAGGCTGAATACCAATCGCTCCCGCCAACTCCGTCAGTACATGTTCTGTCGCCCGTGTGTGGACATGAACCAAGACCTCAAGGAGAGACGAAAGATGGAACTTGACACGGTGTCCTACCTGTTTCAGAGCCCGCAAGGAACCTTCAAGATCAAGCAACGGTTCAGCGGGCGCTGGCGGGTCATGCACAACGACATGCCCTGGGGTGACTCGTTTGGCTCACCGCAGAGCGCTGCGACTGCGATCTCCAAGAACTTCGGCGTGCCGGGCGACCTCCAGGAGTGGACCGAGATCGGACACTTTCATACCGACCGCGGTGGCCTAGCGCGCTGATCAAGACCAACATCGCACCTCCGTGATTGCGAGGCCTGCAGCAATCTGAGCGTGGTGATTCACACGGCTGTCAAGTCTTGCCAAGCCATATGCTCCCTTCACGCCGTGTTCTCTACGCTTATCCAGCAGACGCCGGGCAGACGAGCGGGCCGACTCGACCGCGTTCTGTGCGATCCGGCGCTGCGGGCGCGTTGACCAGGTTGACGCCGTGTTGATCACTGACTCGTTTGTCCTCCGCTGTGAGACTCGATGCGATCAGGCGCTGCGCGCTTGAACTCGCTTGACCCCAACGGCGCTCGGCCGTGCGTTCCGGACAGCCCACCCAGCCATCGATTCGGCGACGCCCATCCGAGTCAGCATCGCACTTCTGCCCGGCTCCCGATATGGCGGCCAATGCAGTCCCGTCGCGCTCAATCTGGCGCCAGGAACCACCCGGACTGGGGCAACGTACCGCCTGCGCGGCACGCGGATCGTGGTGCGCACGATAGCGGACTCAGGGCCTTGGGTGGGGCTGCGTTGGCAGGAAGCCGAACGGGATTGGCGGCGACGCCGTCGCGGACTCCGTCGGCGCCACCCGTCGCTCCATCGGTTCAGTGGAGCAAAAGCCGCCGACGGCGACGCGTTCCCGCGCGCGCTCGATGCGCTCGGCATCCCAGGCCCGGACGGCGGGGGCGGCCATCGCTGCGTCTCCCACTGAACTGAATCTTGCCGCGGAGACCGCGGGCAGCGGCGTGCATGCGCTCATCGGCGACAGCAGTGGTTCGCCCCGGTCCGTGGTCGCCGCAAGGCTCGTACTGAACCGCGACTGGCGTCGCATGCGCTCGATCGCTAGGCGCAGTTCCGACATCTCCATCTGTAACTGCTTGATCTGCCGGCGCGCAACGCCAACCTGCGCCTCAAGCTGCCGCCGCGAAGTCTGGAGCTGATCGATCAGCGCCCGGCTGACTTGCAGCTTGCGCACCCACCATGTGCTCGCGATCGCCGCCCCCACTCCCGCGCCACCCAGGGCACTGGCCGCCAGCATCCAAGGCTGCACCAAGTTCACGAATGGATCCCGCTCATGTGATTCATGTCGCCACTATGGGGCGATATGCGTGCGAAACCTTCACCGGAACCAGCTGTTTTCACCGTATCGCAAGCGGCACTGCCGCCGGTAAGTGGGTCGTCATCGATCAGATATGACGTCGTGATATTTGAGGACGAACATAATCCGGTTATGGCCGATTTCAGGTCGCCAGTGGGCCGCCATCAGCAACTTGCGGATCTTTCGCGACTCCGACTCGGCCCTAGGACGTCGGCGGAGTGCCTCCCTGAAGCTCCATGCTGGTGATCAGCACGCAAGACTGACCCAGGTAATCCAATGGTTCGGCGCTCAGCATGACCGGCGCGATTGTCCCATCGCCCATGCGCACGCGGAGCTGCAGGCCGCTCACACGCCCCTGGGTCTGCAGGGTCTGATAGAAGAGTTCCCGGTCGCTGGCGATGACGCCATAGGCGTGCGGGGCGGTCTACGTCCCGAGGACGTCCTCGACGCGTTTACCGTAGCGCTGGCACAGCGCCTAGTTGGTTTCGACGATGCGCCGGTCCGCGACCGAGACGATGGCCATGGGCACCGGCGCGGACTGGGACAGGCGCTGGAAGCGGTCGCGACCCACCTCGATCTCGCGGACCGCCTCCTGCCGCGCGCACCGCCCGTCGATGAGGTCCAGCGCATGGGACAGGTCCGCGCCCAGTTCCTCCAGCAAGGCCATCAGCTCGCCGTCGAAGAAATCCGGCTCCCCGGCGCACAGCATCAGGACGGCCGTGGGCTCGCCGCCGCGTCGCACCGGCACCCAGGCGATCGCACGGATGCCTTCGGCCACGAGCTCGTTGCGCCAGCGTCCGGCCCGCGCGTCAAGCCCGTAGTTGTTGCGCAGCGCGCTCACCCCGTCACGCAACACGCGGGCCGTGTAGGTCGTCTGGAATGCCGGATCGCGCAGATCCAGCGTCGTCGGCACGTTGCGGAGCACCTCGGCGGCCGGCCCCGCACTGGCGACGCAGATCGAGGTCATTGATTCGAGCCCCATGACGCCGGACGTAAAGATCACGCCCGAGATGCCGCTACCGGTGCTCGGCACGTTCACGAGCAACAGCGGCCGACGTTATGACGTGATCAGTGTGGGCAGCGGCTATAGCGGCTTCTTGACCTTGGTCGATGACGCAGGGTTCCTATGCTCGGACCGCCTGGATGACAAGCTGGTGGCCGTTGGCATGCCGACGGTCTACCAGCAGGAGCCCTTGATCAGCGAGGCAGCGGATACGGGTCTGTCCAAGCCACGCACCCAGGCGGTCGCTGTGACGTTCCTGGGCCTGGCCGGCGCCTCGGCCAGCTTCGAGATCGCCGTCATGGTCAATGGCGCGGTGGAGGCAAGAAGGGTTTCGAGCTTCGACGCGTTCTCGCCAACCGTGCAGCTCGGCGACCTCGCCATGGCCATCAGGGTCGACGGGAGCGGGCTGACGGTGACGTCGCTGAACGAGCCGACCGACTATGTTCGGTGGCTCGGGGAACTGCGGGCGGGCATGCGTCACTGATTACGCGGCAGACTTTGATCATAAGGCGGCTCGCCTTCTTATCTCGCCGAAGTCCGGTGCACAGAGAGCCAGGCGTCGCGCCCCTTTGACGCAACGTCGGGACCGCCTCCGCTGTCACCGAACATGGAAGAAGGTCTGACGGCTCCTTGGGCTCTGGTTAAATGTCGCCCGCGTCGCCAAGAGCGACCGACCATAGACCCAAAGGAGAGAGTCATGCCGAAGTCCCTGCAACATGTTCTGAGCCAGATCGACAAACTGCAGAAGGAAGCGGACTCGCTTCGGGCCAAGGAGGTGTCGGGAGTCGTCGCTCGCATCCGAGAGGCAATCGCCCACTACAACCTGACGCCCGAGCAGCTGTTCGGGCGCGCCGGGCGCAAGGCAAAGGGTTCTGCAGCTTCCTCGGGCACGGCGGCGAAGCGCGGCCGCGGCGCACCCAAGTACCAGAGCGACGACGGACGTACGTGGAGCGGTGTCGGCAAGCGTCCCGCTTGGTTCGTTGAGGCGTTGGCGAACGGGCGGTCGGCGGAGGATCTGCTGGTCGCAAAGTCCGGCACCCCAGCCACCTCGACTTCTCGCAAGCCTAGCAAACGGGCCAAGACAGTTCGCGCCGCCGGGGTCGCAAAGTACGCCAGCGCCGATGGCCGGACGTGGACAGGTGTGGGCAAGCGTCCAAAGTGGTTCAACGAAGCGCTCGCAGCTGGCAAGACTCCGGAGGATCTTCTCGTTGCAAGATCCTGAGGCAACTCAGCCTTTCCTCATTTCAAGAGTTGGCGTGCGCGACCTCCACGGTCGCCCGCATCAGCATCAGTTCGGAAGCGACCTATGCCTAGACGGTTTGATATTCACAAGACCATCAGCCTTGGCTTCTTTAACGGTCGCGAGCAGTACGACCAGGTCATCGAACCCGGTTGCGGTCACCTTGAGTTTGACGGCCATGACATATATTGGGTGTCTGGCGATCGACGGCTGATGTCGGACACGATCAATGAAGCCATCCTGATATGGCTCAGAAGCGGCGTGATCGTAGAACGTGAGTGAGGCAGTCCGCTGACTCGTCCCGCCTCAAATGCTCTCGTCTTTGGCGATCATGGGGGTAAGGAGGCCGGGCGGCGGCTGATTGCGGCCAGCGTCGCTGGCCTCCTCCACGACGTTGTGATCCGCTAGGCTCACTAGATTCGACTCGGGCGCGGGGGGGGGGCGAGCGGAGTCCAACCTCCAGGAAAAGCCATGAACAGACCCTACGGCGGCGGATTGGCGCATGTTTGTCCGTGACCAGCATCAACGCGGGGTGCAGGGACGGTGCGCAACCGGGCTGGTCAAGACGCTTCGGAGGCAGGTCCTACGGTCGGATCCAGATGCTTAAAGTTCGCTCTTATCCAAGTGGAGTCAATACTTGCACGGTTCTCGGTATTGAATAAGTCGGTGCTGCTGGCTGCTTTCAGCATGTCGCTGAATAGGCCAGAAAGAAAAAGATTCTCATTAACGAGGAATGTGGCCGAAGACAGCCACTTTCCGTTTGGACCCCCGCCGCGTTTCTGTCCCGATGGCACCTTTCGATGATCGCCCTGATTCTTGGACGTGAGCGGGGCCAAGCGTACGTATTTGTCACTTCGCAGGATGATGACAAACGGCCGGACCTTCTGTTCCGTAACGCCAGCTAGAGGGTTGAGTGAATGTCGAACGAACCCGTGAGACTTAAGCGTTGCAGAGGACAGCCAGTACACATTTCCAACTTTTGGCACGATGCAACTCCGTTCGGAAGTTGAGGATACTATCCCGAAAAGAGATTTTATAGTTTGGGGGCGCCTTCTCAGCAAAACATTTGCCGAGCGATAAGGCCAAGTAGAACAACGGTCGTAACAACCGTCATCCCACCGGTTGTGGATGTATCCGTCCCCACATGTATCTATGGTCAGAGCCGCCGACTTAAAAAGCCAGTCAGCCGTCTTGGCCCGCTGCGGGCGCCGAGCCTGAAGATCAACGTGAACAGGCTTGCCCAGCACACGGAGGATTGCAGCGCGGCTACGCGGTAGGCGGTCCAGCTTTAGCAACTTGGCTGTTGGGGGCCGCTGAAGTTGGGGTCGAAATCGGTCTGGCGCTGACTGTTGACGTTGCCGAGCATTGGCGTTCATGTCGTCGAGCGGAGCGGTCAGCTTCACCGAAATGTGCACCTACGGCGCGGCGCATTCAAGCCCTCGCACGAACAGCCAATCCGTCCTTGGGCGACGGGACGCAAAAAACTGACTGTTCGCCGGGGCGCTGCTGGCGGGCCAGCGTGCCGCGGCCATCATGAGCCTGGATCCAGTCAGCAAAGTTCAACCGGTATGACCCATGGTGCCCATCGGAAGGACGTCCTGCTGTGCCTTCCGACCCAGAGGGCTTGCGGTGTCGACCAGTTGCTACCTCATCACGGGGTGCCACCCATCTGACCGAACGCTCAGCACCGGCCAACATATGTTTCCTTCTGCCGACGCATAACGCCATGCCCATCGCGCACTAGCCCGCACTAGAGCCGGCTAGGTCGCATCGAGCGCCCGGATGGGGGCACAAGCCGCGAACCGCGGGGAGCGAACTGGTCCCAAGCGCAGTCCTGCCGCACTGCTCCATCCGGGGGTCAAGACAACGGCAACCTGATGGCGAGGGCATGCGTGCGCAACCACCCGTGGACCAAAGCACCCCAATGCTTGTCCCATGAATACGGGGCAAAAAGGCTGCGCTGAGTATTAAATGGATTCTTCCAGAATCTACAGATCACGGCCTCTTCAGAGGAGGCGCCGGACGGAATGAAATCGTGTGAGGGATGAAAGATAACGCGTACTGATAATCTAGTGCGGGTTTTCCCTTGGTGCCGAAACGACCGCCCGGGTTGACCCCACGACGTTGTTGAATTCAACTGCGCCCCAATCCAACCCAAGTCGAGTTGTACAAATTGGAAGAATTTGAAATTAGCCAGAGCGCTTGCCGAGCCGCCAAGAACAGCTTCTTTGCTCGCGGAGAGCAGATCTCGACGTGGGCTGAAAAGCACGGATTCTCGAAGGATCTCGTCTATAGCGTGTTGGCAGGGAGAGCGAAGGGGCACAGAGGTCAAGCGCACCGAATCGCTGTTGCGCTCGGCCTCAAACCTCTACCGGCTGACAACCCCGAGATCGCCACCCACCCAGGAAGGGAGACCTAACGACCTACTTCGAGCCGGAAAAAGTGAAGGCCGACCTCGTAAAAGGTCGACCTTCGGGCGACGCCTGACAAGTCAGACATTGGAACCGCCTGATTTGAGTCTGCGCGAAACCAGGAAACTGGTCAAGCCCTTCTGGCACTTCTTTGGCATGCAGGCCTTAGGGGATTCCCAGGGTACTGCCTATGAAGAATATGACCGGGCAGCAATGTACGCAGACCACGCAGCTTCGCCACGCGGTGACTACAGCGAACTCCCAAAATTTACAGGGCAGGTGTTACGTCGCCTAGACCGGCAGATGCTTGCTCGCCACGGGCAGGGGCGCGGCGAAGACTACCGGCCATGGATACACATCAGGCGCAGTCTAAAAGCGAGGCGCTCACGCCACTGCCTGACTCATCTCCCGCTTCGCGCGCGTTCGTTCCATCTGCTGAGCAAACTCGAAAGCAACATAGCCTTGGCGGTGGGCTGGCTTGGCGCCGGAGAAATTCGCGAGGGTCTCCCCGCATGGCCCATCGAGCATGCAAGCCCCGCCAGGGGCTGGGATGCAAGTCTCGACGCGAAGCTCGGCACGGTACCTGGACTGCTTGAGATCGCCCGCAATGCCGGCATTGACCATGGCGAGTACCCAGGCACACAAGTTCCATTCGTTGCAACGATTGATATCGTCGCAGTGCTTCCACCACTGCCACCACACAAGCTGCTGTTTGTGGGCTGCAAGCCCTCGTCCGAGCTGCTCAACAACCCACGCGCCCTGGAGCGCCTGGAGCTCGAGCGACTCTACGCACAGGCATGCGGCGGCGTTCACGCGATCGCACATGAAAAAACGTTCGACGAGAAGCTCATCGAGAACCTTCAATGGATCGTGCCGCGCCATAGTGATCTGCAGCGGCTCCAATCCACCAGCATCCTGGACGATTTCAGTGGTGAGTTTCTTCGCTGCGCAGCTGAACTGCCTATCGCCGAAGCGCGCAACGTGGCGGCCGCGAGGGTTGGCGGCAAAGAGGATCCTGAGACGTTGCTCCGCGCGTCCCTTTGGACCCGCCGGATCGATGCAGATCTGACGCGCGAGATCATCCGATCCAGGCCACTGGTTCGCTGTGGTGAACGGATCGTCCGCTCCTGCTTGGCCAAGTTGCTGAAGTAACGTGGCAACCGATCTTGCGCTACTGGCCGGCAAGGCGTTGGTGACGTTCGATGACCAAGCGAATCCAACGCCATGGGCCCGAATACTTCATGTCACGCGGCCGTGGGTGTTCATCATGAAGTTCCCTCGCCGCGGCAAAGGCGGCATCGCGGACTGGCATGTGCCGGCGCCAAAGAAGTTCACCGTTGAGGAGCTTCGAACGGCAATGCGCGACCGCGGTCTGACCCTCATGGACTACCAAGGCCCTGCACGTTGGTACTGGACGGAGCGAGACCTGGAAGATATGAAGGCCCGCGCCGAATCCGGCGACGAAGTCGATAAAGGCCTCGGTACGCGCGGAGATCGGCGGAACATTGACTTGTGGATCACTGGTCGAGACCTCGCCTGGTCATACATCAAGCCGTTGTTCGAGGAATTCTCTATCGCCGATGTTCTCACGCTTGGGCTTCATCGTCATTGGCCCACCGCGCGCGCGCGGGAGCTTGATGTGGACTCCCGCCAAGTCGTGCGAGCCTTTCGACTCTACATGCTGTCACTCGGGCAGCTCGGCGCGTTGATGCCTGCCTTCGATCAACGAGGCGGACCGGGCGTTGAGAAGTACAGCAAGGTGCCCACAGGAAGAAGAACTGAGTTCGAGCGCAGCGATGGGAGTCGTGGCTTCGCAGCTAATGCTGACGACCGCAAGGAAATGCAGGACGTTTGGAAGAAGCATATGAAGAAGGGGACGTCCGTCGAGAAAGTGCGTCACCGAGGGCTCACCGAGCATAGAGCGCAGAGCGTTAGCCAGAACGGGCCAGACGTCGTCGTGACACTCAAGCCCCAGGGTCAGTGCTGGTCAATTGCGCAGCTTCGTCGACATGGCCCTCGCGGACAAGGAAATCTATCGGCCTCGGCGATTAACAGCGGAGAGACAGAGAGCCGTCCTCGGCAGAAGCTGCGTTCCAAAGCGCGTTCGATGAGACCGGAGCGGGTCGGACTCATTGGTCAAATTGATTCTTCACCCGCTGACTTCTATCCGTGCTCCGCCGCATCGAGCCTCGGGGCGCTCTGCAAGCCGTGGCGCACCGAACTTACCGATGAAGAATTAGGCTACACCTTCGGTCTGTATGTCGGCTTCGAGCACGTCTCCACCTGCACGTCTCTGTTGACTATCCTGAACGCGGCCGAGGACCATGTCGCGTTCTGCGCCGCCTACGGAATTCACATTGAGCCGTCGCAATGGTATTCGCGATCATTTAAGCGCATCAAAGCAGACAACGGAGAGATGAAGGCTCAGAACGCCTTCAAGGCCTTGGAGGAGCTAGAGCAAACGGGCGAGTTTGCCCGCGCATATGCCTGGGAGGACAAGGCCCTTCAGGAATCGCGGCACAACACTCGGCAGTCTAGCGTTGAGCATGAGGTCGCAGGAACTGACCAAGGCAAGCGTAGGGATCGCGGCGCACCCGACCCCAAGCAGGATGCGGTTGTGACCTTGCATGCATTCATGCAGCAACTCATCAAACACATTCTCTGGAAGAACAACGAGGAACCAGTGCCGCATCTTCTCACCGTCGAGATGAGAAATGAAGGCGTTCAGCCATTTCGGGGCGACATCTATCGTTGGTGCTTGCAGAAGGGCTACGCTCTCGAGGAGTCCACGGATCTCACTGCGCTTCGTGCAAGGTGCCTGCCAACGATAGAGGCCAGCATTCAGCCAAATGGCATCCACCTGTTTGACCCGACATCCACGCGCAAACGACTGATAAAAGGGGTGGTTTACAACAGTGGCTGGCTGACTAGCTCGGGGCTCCTTTCCAGCAGCAAAGGGCGGAAGAGGGTTCGAGCACGCATCAATCCGTCCAAACCAGAGAGTCTCTTTGTGGAGTTCGGTGACGAAGGCATCAAGGAGCTGAAGCTCCAAACCGACGATCCGTTGCTCAGAGAGCTCACGCTGGCGGAATGGCTTCACATCGACTTGGGTGATCGAGCCTTTCGTGCACAGCAAAGCGCGAAGCAGTCGAGTACCAAGGCTTCTTTGCTCGCATCCACTGAAGGCACGAACAAGGACGGGCGAGCCAAGAAGCGCCGAGAGCAATCAGCCCTGCCGACCAAGCCGACAAAATCGTCCATGGTGAAAGACATGAAGGAACGCACCCGGCGCGAGATGAAAGCGACGAGCGACCACTACATCCCTGACGCTCGCGACCGAGCTCGACAATCGGCTACCGCAGGCCAATCCGCGCCTGTTGGCATATCGGTCGCGACAGCGATGGCAGCGCTTAGGAGCGAGAGTGATGATATGGAGGACTGAGGGAACTGACGGAGCCGCGGATGAAAGCCGACTAGCGAGCTATCGCTTCCTGATCCATATGTCCGGTCCCAGTTGGACCCCACCCCGGCCGCGATGAAACTCCGATGTCCACTCCTGAACAGCTATCCCTCCTGACTCGGCTTGAACTCGTCGAGCAGAACCCGCTGACTCAAGCTTTGCAGCGCTATGACGATGACCTCTCGCTGGCCAGAGCATTGCGTCGCAATCCATTCAAAGGCGGTATGCCGGCCGATATTAGCTACGAACGGCGGCTGAAGCTTGTCGACGAAGTTGTATCGCTAGTGACCGTCACGCCGTCAATGCTTGCCGGTGCCCGGGGCCTTCACAATGCGCTCTTCTCGAGCCTCGACAGGCAAAACCCTCTGAACCCCAATGAGCGGCGGCGAATATTCTCGTTCTCGGACAATGTGGGAAGGCCTCTAAAAGACTTGGAGTGGGCCCCGGAGTTCAGCGGCGGTTTGGTGTTCGCAGGTTGGACCGGGAACGGAAAATCACGCACTGTTGAGCGCTTTCTCGAACTTGTTCCTCAGGTAGTTTGTCACGAGGCAAACCAAGCATGTGGTTGGACCAAGCTTCGGCAACTTGTTTGGCTCAAGGTGCATATGCCCTCTGACGGGAGTCGCGGCGGTCTCATGGTCGAGATGCTGAAGCAGATTGACCGGGTCTTAAATACCGACTACTCAAAGCAGTACGTAGGTAGGGGGTGGACCATCGAGAAGCTATTGGTCGTCGTGATCTACATCCTCCTCGTCCACAGATGTGGGCTGGTAGTCATTGAAGAGTGTCAAGAAAATAACCTGTCGGTGAGATCGCGGTTTGGCGCTGACTTCGTTCAATTTTTTCTACGTCTTTTGAATGCGGGAATGGGAGTTGCAGTTCTTGGCAACCCGCTTGCATTTGATGAGCTCAGGAGCTCGGCACAAACGGAAGCGCGACTGACCGAGTATGGCTGGTTCGACTTCATGCCCATCACGGACCCGACCAGCGACGACTGGACGAAGGACGTCATGGCGGGCGTCTGGAAGGCGGCTCAATTGCTGAACGAGCGCGATGAGGAGTTCGAAGGACTCGCCCAATTGGTCTTCGAGAAGACGGGCGGCGTGCTGCGCTACGTCGCGCGCCTGCGGCGAGTGACTCTGGCGCTGGGGCTTAAGACAAAGGCCACGCGAGTCACTAAGGAACTCATCTTGTCGGCAGCAGAGTCGCCGGAGATGAGTGGCGTGCAGGGGCAGATCAACGCGCTCGCACAACGAGATTTTGAGGCGTTTGCCCGCTGGGATGACTTGCCTACCGGATGGCTCCGCCAGGCATGGTCCTCCGATGCCTCTGCACCCGAAGCCCCAAGCGGCGGCGATGAGTCTAGTGCACAAGCTGACGCCACTTCAGAGCATCAACCCGCGAAACCGCGCAAACCGTCTCCGAAGAATCCGAAGAAGATGTCAAAGGACGACAAGCGGGTCCAACAAACGAACCCCGGTGCGGGCTACCTCGGCGATGACTTCAGGGCAAAGCTAATGGCGGAACTTGGGGAGCGCGCTGAGAAGGGAGCGCGATGAGGATCCCCAAAGAATGTGTGCACGCCTCCGCATGGCCGGCTGTGCCGACGGGCGCTACATACACGTCGGAGATTCTTGCGTCTGCTCGATACGCCGGAAATCAACTGCGCGACCACTTGGTGAATCATTTCGACATCGAGCAGGTTCAAGGCAACCTATTCGCACTAGGCGCTGGATCGTTCGTCGATCGCACGTTCGGCGGTGATGTAGATCCCGAGTCGATCGTCCGACATCGAACGCCGTTCACATTCTTCGCAAGTTTTCTCTGTACTGGTGATGAAGAAGCTTGGATGGCTTCTCTGGTCGCTGGAGATGCGGCCTTGGCTCAAAGGTTCATGCCACCCACACGAGCCGGTCGATTATCAGTGCAGTCGTATCGAATCTGTCCTGAATGTGTTGCCCATGACAGGCAGAACTTCGGGGTGGGCCATTGGCATGTCTTGCACCAGATCCCGGCGCTGTTCCGCTGTCCATGGCATCGCGTCGCGCTGCACGATCGGTGCGAGGGCTGCGGAGCGTCGTTAGGCGGGCCTCGATTGCTTCGTCTCCCGGGCGACCGTTGTAGGAAGTGCAACTCCGAGGTTACGACGAGCGGCTCACAGCCTGTCTGCAGTCCAGGCTATGAGGCGTTCGAAGCGCTGGTCGTAAGAGCCAACGATGGCCAAGCGCCTGAAGTTCGGCCGTTGATCAGAATGCGTTTTATGGATCGAGTCATCTTTCGCCGACTCGGCGCGCGCGGTGTTCAGGAGGCCGTGCAGAGGTTCCTCGAATCTTGGGGTGCGGATAGCGCGAAGGACCTTGAGCGCATGCTTGGATGCGCAGTGTCCGAGCGGCTGCTGTTGGGATTGTTCCGCGGTGTGGATGCTGGGTGCTCGCGATACTTGCAGGGCGCGGCGCTCGCGTTCGCACTTCAGCACTCGACCGCTGAAGATAGGCAGGTCTGCATGACGAGAGAGTGCGGCTTTGACGGTCCTGAAGAGCTCTTCGCAGATGGCGGCGCGAAGTACTCTGCTCCGGCGCTGGTTCGAGACCTGTGTCGATTGGCCGGTGAAGCCGGATATCCCGTGGCGGCTGCTCGAGGATTGGCCGACGGAAGATCTCCACGCCAACTGGCTACGCTGGTCGCTCCGAAAGTCACCGAGCGCTTTCTTGGTCTGCTGCCTATCGATGTCAACGCTCGCTATAAAGAGCTTCTTTCTGAACTATCAGCGCGAGCACCATGCCGAATGCCATTGACGCAAGAGGCAGTTAGGGAGCGGATCTCCGCCAAAATTCACCAAGGCTGCATGACCAGAACGCAGCTCTTCATGGCGGACTCGAGCGCATACAAGTGGGCGCTTAGAAACGATTCAGTTTGGCTGGATCAGGTCTTACCGCGGTCAAAAGAACGGAGGCGGCCGACATGGCGAGAAGCAGGTCAGGCGGTGATTCGTCGCACGTTGATTGCGGCAATCCGGGAAGGAGTAGACACCCGAACCTTGCTTAGAGCCAAGAGGTCCGCCGCCTATAAAGCTGCTCTTCAGAACGATGCCGAATGGCTAGATTGCGTGCTTGCATTGCGACGCAAGAGGCGCCCTTAATATGAACGCCCAGGGGCGATTGTTCACGGCGGACACCTTCGCCAACTTGCCTTTTCTTTTTGAAGGAGAAACGCTATACAGTTGGGCGGGGGCAGCGCATCTATCCAACCCGAATCCCGATGCCCGAGAGACCAGTCGGTGCCTCTACGGCTCTCCCCGAGCGGCAATGCTGCATGACTTTCCGTCTCACATTGACACGCTGAGCAGTAATCTCGGTGGAGCGATCGGAACGCCGAACGTTCTGGCGCTACGCCACTCGTTGCTAGGCTACTTTCTTCCCGCTCGACCGCCTGATTTCGTAGCAGGAATCCTTCGCGCCATAAAGATCGGCCCGGTGGGCGGTTTGAAGTTTCAGCTCGGGCTTCCCGCGAGTCGGATAGGCGGCCATCATCCACTCAAAGGTTGCCCGATGTGCTTTGATCAACAGGTCAACAGGCACGGTCGGGCCTACTGGCTGGTTGGTCACCAGCTTCCCTCCGTGTTCTGTTGTGTGGAGCATGACGAAATGCTCCAGGTGGCCTGGACTCCCGCAGCACCCGTTCAGCGGCGTGGCTGGGTTCTGCCTCTTGGTGGTTTATCTAGGCAGTGGTGTAGCTATCCGCTTGTCAATGACGCGCAGTTCCAATGTCTGAGGCGGCTGGCCACTTTTTCAGCGCGTTGGGCTCAGCAGCAGCCATCGTCATTCGACGGTATGCGGCTGGCACTGACGTATAGAACTGCGCTGCATGGGCACGGTCTGATCACGCAAGGAGGTAGCCTGCGCCTTGCAGAAGCCGTCCGCTTACTGCGGCAGAGCTATTCGGGTCTCGATGGATTTGAGGGACTGAGCGCGATCCGGAGCAGCGATGCCAGCTGGTCGACACTTATCGGCTCGGCATCGCGTCGGGTGCCGCGTCCCTGTCATCCGCTCAAACACCTTCTGCTGATTTGCATGCTGTTCCCAACCTGGGACGAGTTCATCACAGCATACGAAGCGGCGGCAGGCGAAGCGGTCGCCGAGGCTCCAGCAGCCGCCACTCGCACGACAGAGCAGACGGCACAAGGCAGCTTTTCTGAGCTTGTGAAGAACCAAGGGCTCTCCATTTCTGCAGCTGGTCGCCGCGTCGGTATCTCGACGACGACGGCAGTGCGTTGGGCGAAGGTCATTGGATTGGGCTACACGGCACGCGCAAAGACGTATACCCAAGATCGCCTTGAAGAAGCTCGTGAGTTGTTACGGCAGGGGGCGTCGAAAGTTCAGGTAGTAGAACAACTGGGGTTCTCTGTAGGCGCCGTCAATCGCTTGATTTCTTCGGAGCCGCATCTGGCGGTCGCGTGGCGTGTGGCGCTGCACGAGCGTGCGCGGCAAGCCAACCGGGAGCGCTTCTCTGAGGCTTTAGCGCAGGTGCTTTGCCGCCCGCTTAAGGAGATTAGAGCCACCCCAGGCTCTGGGTACGCCTGGCTCTACAGACATGATCGGGCTTGGCTAACCGAGAAATTGCCCTTCTTTGGCGATCGAGCGTTGTAACGCTGCCGCGTCCCGGACTCTCCGGAACGCAGGCTAGAGGTACTCGGACGGAGAACAGAACCCGAAATGTCAAGTTATTGCGCCGGTCATGAGGCGGCGCGAGGAGCGTAAGTGATTGATTCTTCGTGGCCTGTTGTCAAGTTAATGTTGGAACGAACCTCTAGACAGACAATAGGCTTGGAGAAATTGCGCCTCGGGGCGGGCTCTTGAATGACATTCGAGGGAAGGTATCGGGAACTTTCTGCGCTCACCTAGTCAACCGCCTTCCTCCTGCGCGAGCTTTAGGTCAAGGCTCCAAGCGAGTCAGGCCGACTTGCCCGGCCCCGTCATGTTGTTAGATGCATCAGCGCGTTCGCCGGCCGGGTCGACCGCAGGCGGCCTGGCGGCTGCGTGGAAGCTGCGAAGCGTCAGGCGCAGGACCCACCACCAAGCGTATACAGCCGACGTCGTGTTGCATTCCCGTGCATCGAGCAGGCCGTGCGCGACTTGATTGCGAAGGTTTGGCCCGATCGCAGAACAGAAGAGCGCCTTGAGCTCGAAAGTCAGGTCCTCACCGAAGGTTGTCTTCATCGCTGGGGTCTCCACCAGCGCGCTCAGGCCAATCTCGTTCTCGATGCCATCTGCGTCGATGGTCGATGTCCTGACCTGCTGCTGCTTGAGTTGCCACCGTACCAGATGCTCCACCTGCGGAGCCAGCAAGTACGTCGCGGTGGCAAAGTCGTGTTCAAAGCCTTCCCAAAGCCCCTTGGCGAATTGCTCGGACCGACCCGGCGGCACGATCGGCGCCATGCGCATCAACTGCGACAGATCGACTTGGCGCACCAAGTGCTCGCGGGTGATGACGGCTGCGGCGGGAAGTATCTGTCCCCTGCAGACGAGCTCGACCTCCAACAGGTAGTGACGCATCATGACTGAGAAGACACGTCCAGCTTCCGAGTCGTCCACGCCGCCGGCGGTCTTTGCGATCACTCGCCCGTCGCGGCTGTAGTGAGAAGCGCCGAACATCGAGCTCACGGGGTATTCCCGCAACGTCTTCTTGGCGCCGGCCTCGAGTTCGGCCGCATTTGCGCCGTGATGAAGATGGGCAAAGTAGAGCAGCGCGTGCAATGGTGGCTGGCCGCTCACCCGCTCCTCGGCCTGTCTGACGAGATCGCGAATATCGATCGGATCGGTGGAGATCGTGGCCATACCCTTGAGCGCTTGCGGTCCTGACCTTTCGATCTTCAGACGCAGGCGTTCCAGGTGCGCAGCGACTTGGCGCGATTCCCGTTGATCGCCGGGCACCTTGCGCAGAACCTGGACTGCATCTTCGAAGAACGAGCCTGCGACCATGTGCCCTTGAACACCCTGCTGGGCAATACGCTCATCGGCCTCGGCTTCGAAGGACAGCGCAATCGCCACTGTCATGTCGGCTGCTCGCTCAAGATTCTCCAAACGGGCGTACCAGTCGCTAGCCAAGCTGAAGCAGTTGCGAGCGAAGAAGTGCTGACTGGCGGCAATTTGCTTTTCCGCACGTTCCGCCAGAAGGCCTGCGATCTGCTCGCCTGCGTCGTCGCCAAGGCGACGGTCGAGCAAGGTTTGCGCAGCGCGTTTACCCAGCAATCCATCTGCGGGAATCTGCGTGATCGCTAAGGCTACCAATGCGGCCTCGATCTGTTCCAGCCTGTCGCCTGCCCCCTTTCGAAGCTGCAGGCATAGCGTGATAGCCCGACGCCATGCCTCCATGACCGTGAACTCATTGTCCTCGGTCAGGGTCGTCGACCTGTACGTGTCGATAGCCAGCAGCGCGTCAGCAATCTTCTTGGGCTTGGCGCGCAGCCATGCAAGATCGGCCAAGCGAGCGCGCAACGCGGGCTGGTCGATAGCGGCGGCGACCTCTGACATCAATGCCGCATCCGCCGGCGTGAAATCTTCGCTGATGGCCGAGCGGTGCTCGCCAAAGACTGCGAGCGGCCCGAACGGAGCGTTGGTGCTGTCGCCCTTGAGCATGAGAGAGCATGCGTCTGCGATCATCCACAACGCCTTGATCACGGGCCAATCGGGCTCGCCGGGAGCAGCGGCCTCCGCGCGGGTCCTGGCTTCATCGGACAGCCGCTGCCAGAACGCCGCGCAGTCAAGTTCCTTATCGGCGATCTCAGGAAGTGCGAGCAGCGCGGCGATCGCAATGGGCGCTGTGGTTTGTGTGTTCTCAGGATAGCGATGCATGAAGGACTCTCCGGAGGTACGGTTGCACACTACGCCCTAGTTCTTTGGCCGGCAGTTGTGGGTGGGGCGCTGTTTGTCAGGAATACGCTGCAAACTGGCAAACGGAATTCGCGACCAGAACCCGACATGACTAGGGGACCTACCTAGACGCAGGGAGGCGCTGCAGATCCTCGACCGCCGGGGGCTTAAGCGGTAGCGCGGGCGGTCGCAGCTCGTCACGCGTGGACAAAACTGCCGAATAGTCGAGCGCCGGGCACCTTCCCGGATGCGCCGCCACACTGCCCCTTTTTGAAGATCCGAATGCGCGAACATCTGCTCTCCTTCCTGAACGTCGCAATCCTTGCTGCCATGGTTGTCATGTTGTGGCGCAGTCCGACGCGTCTGCTCTTTAGCATGGCCTGGATTGCCGCCTACCGAGGCGTACTCGCACACTTGCCGCGAGGGTGGCGCGCGAAGGTCCATTCGGGAGCTCGGCGGGTTTTGATCTATGCCGAGCGCTTCAACCGCGAGGCCACGTTCGTGCGACTGCGCCGCAAGAGATTCAGTGCACGCTGGGGGTTTTTGGAAGGGTGGTGGAAGGCTCCGATGCGCATGTGCATCACCGCGGTCCTCACGGTTTGGCTTGCGGTCCAGATCTACGACACGCTGCAGTCTGCGCAGCAGGCGACCGATCGCCTCGCGCAACAGACGACAGAGGCGATCGTCCAAGAGCGGCTTGGGACAACATCGCGCAATCGCGATCAGCTCAACTGGGAGCTGTGTGTCGAGGCGTCAACGACCGCCGCAGTGAACGGGCTTCTGGTCGCTCCGTTCGAAGGTCTGCCCGATGGCTTCAAGGCGATCGGAAGAAGTGTCGTCATGCACTTTGGAGAGCAAGCGCGAGCCCGCGCCGAGCTACAGAATTCGATCCGAGCCAAGGCTGCACGCTGCGAGCCACTCTTGCCGCATGAAAACCATTCGTTCGCTCGGTGAGCAGTGCTACAGGCCGGTACGCGTGGAGCCGAGCTGGCGTGCGTTACCTTTTTCGCTAGATGCAGCCGTGGCGTAGATCTCTAGGCGGGCATCTCAAACGCCAGCCAAGGCTCTAGTTCGGACCGCCTAAAGTCCCCCCGCGCGCGGCGCGAGCGCCGGTGTCAATGGCCGGCGATCAACCCAACGCGAGTCCCCCTGAACGCGCGTGTGCAGCCGACCTTTCCAGCGCCCCCGGTGTCGACTGGTGCTATCTTGTAAATGTCCCGACAACAAGAAGGACAGAAGAATGGCGACGGCCCCCAAGAATCATGGAAAGGCATGGACCGATGCAGACTTGCAAAAACTCCGTGACCTCGCTCAGGCCAACACACCAACGCGCGTGATCGGCCTCAAGACCGGTCGCACGCCCGCAGCCGTGCAGCAGAAGGCGAGCAGCGAGAGCATCTCTCTCAAGCCGACTAATCAGAGGCCCTACGGCACGAAGAAGAAGTAGGCAGCACAAAGGCCGTGACGCATGGCCGCAACGCTTCGATCACAAGGCCCTGGGGAGGGAAGAATGATCCTGCCGGACAACGAAACTGAATCGCCCCGGATTTCTTAGACTGAATCGACCAGGGGCAATCCAAGTACTTGCCCGCGCGAAGAAGCGGGAGCGGGACTCATTGCGTACCCACCTTTTGTTAGCTGCCCGTAAGAGAACGCGCTCATTTCCCCCAGCCACTTCGACACGATCCCCGCGTAGCGGGTCGTCAACCGACCGAGCCCAGCACGTCCACGGGCACGAGGCCATCCAGGTCCTGATCCGCGGTGCATGCAGCCGCTGCCCGGCTGGGCGTTCCCTGCTTGAGCCACACGCGGGCGGCGTGCAGGGTCTGTTCCAGGGTGCAACTCAACACCCGCTCGCGGAAGTCCTTGCGATGCGAGAACGTGACGCCACGGCGCCGGAGTCGCACCGCCTCCATGCCTTGGTCGTACGGCGACAAGGGCTTGTCCAGGCGCTTGACGACGCCAATGATCGCTTCCTCGAGCGCTTCCTGCGTGTAGTCCGAGCTGAGCAGCTCTTCGAGTCCGGCGCTGAAGTCGGCGTACGTGCCGGCCAGGCGCGGATCCCGGTACGAGCTCATCGTGAAGAGACGATCCTCGCCCGAGTAACTGGCGGAGCCGCCATACGCGCCGCCTTGTTCGCGCAGCCGTCGATGCAGGACGCGGTGCGTCAGCAGCTCGGCAGCGACCGCCAGACCGGGTGCGTCCACGTGGGTCATGCCAGGCGCGCGCCACACCATGTAGCAGTGGTTCACCTGGCCCGAGAAGACCAGGGCGAGATTTGCCCGCTCCGGAGCAGAGGAGACGGGCGCCTCGGTGGCAAGCCGCCGGCTCTGCGGCGGGGCCGCCTGCTCCGCGGCGCCCAGCAACTCACGCACTTCGTCCGCGCGCGCCTGAGAAGACACCCACGTCACCCGCCGCGGGCTGACACGCAGCTGTTCATGCAGGTCGCCCAGCTTGGCGGCGACAGCGCGCAATCCTTCCGGGGACTGCAGTTGCAGCTTCAGCGAATGCCAGAAGGGGAGAGCGGCGAAACCTCGGGTTTGATGGCCGAATGCCTTCGAGCCAGCCAACGGCGCCGCCGCAGCCCACGCTGCGAGTTGCCCGCCATTCTCGGGAAGCTTGGCGAACAGCTCGTCGACGAGGCTTCGTGCAAGGAAGGCGATGCGATCCAGCTCGTCGAATCGGGGTTCGTCGGCCCAGGCCTTCACTACTGCCGTGATGTCCGCACGGCACTCGTTCAGGCCTGAGGCGAAGAGGCAGAGGGCGGGCACCAGCGTATCGCTCCCCTCGTCCTCGACGAGCGCGTCCAGGTAGACCCCGAACGCGGGAACCCGTTGCTGCCGCCAGGCGGACGCTTCCTCGAAGCGCATCGACTTGGCGCCGAGCCCCGGCAGCAGGTCGCCATACAAGGTCAGCCATGGCCAGTCCTTCCTGTCGAAGCCGCTGAGATCAACGCTCAACGTGCCGTAACTGATGCCGTTGGAAGCGACTTCCACCGCCACAGCCCCGGCGTCGACATCCAGCACCGCAGGCACCCGGCGCGGCTCCCGATCGACATCGACCGGCGCGATTCGCGGCAGCACGTCCGTCCGAGCATTTTCGGCACGATGGGCCACGAGTGCCTCCGCCTCGGCCTGGATGCGGCGCAACTCGGCGTCGCTCAGGCTCGCGGCCTTCGCCCTCAGCCGCTCGGCTTCGAGCGCATCGCGATCGCGGGCGTAATGGGCGTCGGGGATGACTCTCGCGACCAGGCAGGTCGGGCTCTCCAGCACGTCGCGCACCATGCCCTTGAAGAACGCCGGGTCGGCGAACTCCTGCTCCAGGACGGTCAGCACCTCCTCGTTGTCGAACGAAGGAAGCACCTCGGCACCGTACATGAGCGCCGGCACGGCTTCCAGCAGGCGGCTCAGCGCATCGGGCATGCCGCCGCCACGGATCTGCCGCTGGTTGAAGCGCATGTCGCGAATCGCAGCCTGGAACACCGGCGGGGGCACCCCGTCGCGGGCTGCCGCCTGAAGGGCCTCGGTGATGACTTGCCTGGCGGCGTCGATCTGCCGCTCGCTCAGACCCTCCATGCCGAGATGAAGAGCCAGTTGGCGCGCACCCGTGTTCACGCCGTTGTACTGGGAAGGGCGGCCGAAGCCGGCGCTTTGCATCGCCTTGAGCACCGGTGCCGAGGCGTCGCCGAGCAGGCCCCGCGCGAACAGCTGGCATCGTCCGGTGCGCAGCGCATCGCGGCTCTCGGTCATGCGCCAGGCCAGTTGAACGCCGAACTCCTCCGGCCCCGCCTTCTGCGAGGGCACGCGGACATCCGCGAAGCGCGGCGCATGCCACGCGGGCGCCAGCTCGGGCATGCGAAGGGGATGCCTGCCTGGCTTGCGAGTCAAGACCTGTGCGGCGATGCGCGCCTGGATCTCCTCGGCCGGGATCCGGCCGGCGGTCAGGAAGAAGGCCTGGGACGGATGGTAGTGACTGGCGTGGAACGCCAGGAGCGCTTGATGCGTGAGTTCCGGGATGACCAGCGGGTCGCCGCCGGAATCGACGGCGTAGGTCGTGCCCTCGAACAGATGGGCGTCCAGGCCACGCATCAGGACGCGGGTGGGATTGCCGTAGACCCCCTTCATCTCGTTGAGCACCACGCCGCCAAGACTGAGCTTGGCGCCGTCCGCCAGATGGCGCCAGCCCTCCTGACGGAAGCTGAGCTCGTCAAGCTTGGGAAAGAAGGTCGCGTCCAGATAGACGTCCATCAGATTGAAGTAGTCGGCGCGATCGGTCGTGGCAAACGGGTAGACCGTCCTGTCCGCATACGTCATGGCGTTCATGAACACGGAGAGTGAGCGCCGCATCATGCGGAAGAACGGGTCCGCGACCGGAAAGCGCTCGGACCCGCACAGCGCCAGGTGTTCAAGGATGTGCGCCCGACCATCGCTGACCTGCGGGACGGTGGGGAAGCCGACCAGGAATGCGAGTTCGTCCGCCTCCGTTCGCAGATGAACGTGTCGCGTGCCCGTGTCCTCCGCCACGTACTGCTCGAGGACGGCCTTGAGCACGGGGAGCGGGTGGTCGCTGAGCTTTCTGAACATCTCGGGTGGTCCTTCTGGAAGCGGTTCGGCGGCTTCGGGGCGGGAATCAGTCGCCCTGATTCATGCAGGTGGCGGGCCCGCAAGCATAGGGACCAGCGCGGCGGCGTCTTCATGACGCCCACTCATGGCGGTGTCGTGCCGTACTGGGCGGCGCGCCATGACAGTCCGCGCCTTGGCATCTCGAACGCTTCTGGTCTTTCGAGATGCCGCGGTGTCCTGCTCGCGGAGTCAGTACACATGGTCGGCTGATCGCCGGTTCTGTATTGATCGCGGCGATCCGGGTTCGGTAGTCTTGCGACGCTCGAAGCCCGGGCCGGTCAACGTGACCGGCTCTCCGACTGTCCTGATCGAGGACGCTTCCGGAAGGATCCCATGTCTACAGCCATTCATACCGTCACCGACGCCTCTTTCGAGGCCGAGGTTCTGCAACAGGCCGGCGTCGTGCTGGTCGACTTCTGGGCGCCCTGGTGCGGCCCCTGCAGGGCGCTCTCGCCGCTGCTGGACGAATTGGCCGGCGACTTCGCCGGTCAGGCGCGCATCGCCAAGGTCAACGCCGATGACAACAAGGCCGCGAGCGAGCGCCTGTCGGTGCGCGGGCTGCCCACGCTGATCCTGTTCCAGGACGGCGTTGAGAAAGAGCGAGTGCTGGGTCTGGTCAGCAAGAGCCGCTTGGCCACCCTGCTCGACAAGTACGTGGAGGCGTGAAGCGATGACGACCACCACCACGCCGGCGGCCAGCGAACGCGCTGCCTCGAACTCGGCCCCCGCCGTCCCGACCCTCTGGCTGCAAGCGGCGCTGAACACCATCACCGGTCGCCTCGGTGCGGAGCGAGCCTTGTCTGAAACGCAAGCGCTGGTTGCCGCCATCCCGGCCGGTGTCGACGTCGAGCCGCTGGGCAGTGCACTGATCCTGCGCCTCCTGGACGAGGTCGTCGCGGTGCGCGCCCCGGAGGGCGAACTGGCTGAAGCGCTGGCCACCATCCGGGACCTGCATCGTCGTTGCCTGGCCGGCGAGGAGCTTGCCGCGACCGCGTGGAAGGCGCCGCGACGCCAGGCTGTCGAGGCCACCGACAGGTGCGTGCCAGCGCCGGCGGAGGGCGCGCGCCTGGCGCCGGACGACGCGCGTCTGCGCGGCGTGGGCCTGACCATTGAAGCCGCCGCCTGGGATCCGCGCCGCTCCGCCTCCGCCGTGTCCGAGGTGCTGAGGCAGTGGCTCGCGCTGGAGGGGTTGAAGGCGGATGCCGAGTTCGGCTGGACCAACGAGGACGACGCGCGCGTGCGCCGCCTGCTGGCCGAGATGCATGCCAAGTACCTGGCGGACAAGCCCGAAGAGAAGCGCACGGTCTTCGACTTCCTTGAGATCGACCACGACGACGTCGCGACCCGTCTGCGCGCCCACATCAAGCACGGCAATCAGCACGGCGTGGTCTGCTGCGAGCGCGCCTGCGCGCTGCTGCGCCGGCTGCTGGCGCAGGCGTGCTGACGCCGCGCCTTGAACGGCGCCAAGTCGCGCCGCCGGCTGGCGATCGGTCCGGACCGTCGAGCAGGCCCTTCATGCGCTGCTCGTGATGGTTGAGGAAATCCCCCGCGACCCGTCTCGCGCCGCATACATTCGCTGCTCGACGACCGATTCACGGTCGCGCAGGGAGAACCCATGCCCGCCTCCGACCTCGCCCGTCCATCGACGGACGCCGCTGTCCCCGACCTCACGCCCCAGGCGCTCGACCGCTTGCTGTCCGAGCGCGGCCAGCCACCGGTATTGCTCGACCTCTGGGCGCCGTGGTGTCAGTCGTGCCTGGCAATGGCCCCGGTGCTGCATCGGTTCGCCAGCGCGAGCCAAGGCAAGCTGCGCGTGGTCAAGCTCGACACCCAGGCCCACCCCCAGGTCGCCAAGGCCATGGACGTGCGGAGCATTCCGCTGCTGGTGCTTTTCCGCGACGGGCGCGAGCTTGCCCGGCTCGCCGGGCTGCAAAGCTTTGAACAGCTGCGCGCCTGGGTCGACGAGCACCTGGACGATCCCGTCGTGGATGCCAGTGCCCCGGCCTTCCGATCGCTCGTGCCGCTGGGCGGTGCCTTCTACGGCGACGACAGCCTGCGCCGCTTCTTGCTCGAGCGCGTCGTCGCGATGGCGCAAGCCGGTCACATCGACGGCGACAGATTCCCGCTCTGGAGCGTGGACCGCGGGACGCCATCCTGCGCGCTCGTGCGGCACGAGTCGCCCCAGGTCTTCGCCCGGGTGACCGGACTCAGCGCCGCGCTGGCCTACTGCCTTCACTTCATCGCCGCGCGGAGCGCGCCGGCCTGGCGCGAACTCTTCGACGCGCTGCCCGCCGGTGCCGACACGCGCGGCGTCGCGCCGCGCCTCCTGTTGCGCTGGATGGGAGACGAGGCGATCGACTGGCCGGCCCATCTGGGTCCCGCCGCCGACGCGGTGCGACGCGACTGGCTGCGCCTGTGCGACGAATGGCTGCAGGGTGAGCCGCCCTTGCCCACGGACTGGGCCGCGCTCGCCTCGAGCGCGATCGCGCTGAGGGATCCCGCACCTTCGCGCGTGATCGCGGACAACTTCGGACAAATGGTGTCCCGGCTTTCGCCGCCGCCGGCCGACGACGACGCGGTGTGGGGCGCGGTGCTGTGCATGTCCGGGACCTACCTGCTGCTGAGCCTGATCCAGCGCGAGATGGGGCTGACGGACGAGGAGCTCGGCTACGAGGTGGTGATCCACCGCTGGTTCAGCAGCCGCTGTCCCGATCCCTCGTCCTGGACCGAGGCGCAGATGCAGGCGTTGCGCGACCGATTCCAGGCCGAGAACACCGAATTGCTCGTTGCGCACGAGGCCAACATGACCCGCTTCAGCCAGGAGCTCGACGCGCGCATCGCGCCGAAGCACGAGCGCCTGCGCGCCCAGTTGATCGACGCGCTGCGCGAGATCCAGCGCGGCTGATCCCGCCGCGCCGGGGCCGAAGTCCCCGTCGTCTCCGCGCCTCACGCGGGCGCCGGGCCCAGGACCTCAGGACGCGCTGGACGCCGACGTCATCTCCAGCACATGGTCGTGGTACTGCAGCAGCGCGCTGCGGTGTGCGACGCTGATGAGCGCGCTGTCCGGCAATGCGCCGATCAGCGCCTGGTAGATGCGTCGCTCGTTGTCCTCG
Organism: Roseateles sp.; assembly: GCF_039595595.1. Taxonomy (GTDB): domain Bacteria; phylum Pseudomonadota; class Gammaproteobacteria; order Burkholderiales; family Burkholderiaceae_C; genus Roseateles. The sequence continues at coordinate 62,473 of NZ_JBCNLG010000011.1, forward strand.
TCCAGTGCGCTGGTGGCTTCGTCCAGGAACAGGAAGTCCGGCTTGTGCAACAGTGCGCGGGCGATCGCCAGACGTTGCTGCTCGCCGCCCGACAGGCGCTGCTGCCAGCGCTCCACTTCCGTCAGTGAACGCATCCGCGACGCCAGCCCGACCGTGCGCAGCGCCTCGATGCAGGCCTCGTCGCTGAAGTCCTCGGCCTCGCCCGGGTAGGCGAGGGCGGCCTTCAAGGTGCCGTCCGGGATGTAGCTGCGCTGCGGCAGGAACAGGGTCGACGCATCCTCAGGCATCTGGATGGCGCCATGGCCGTAAGGCCACAGCCCCGCCACCGCGCGCAGGAAGGTGCTCTTGCCGGTACCCGAAGGGCCGCGGACCAGCCAGCGCTCGCCGCGGCTGAAGCGCTGCGGTGCCAGCTCGCTCAGCGGCTCGTCCAGCGGCGAGCGCAGATGAAGGGCCGACGTCGTCAGCGCCGCCTGCGGCATGGCCGTCACCGTGATGCCGCGCGGCCGGTGCACCGCCTTCTCCAGTGACCAGCTCAAGTCTCGCAGCCGATTGCAGATCGCCAGCCAGCCGGTGATGCCCAGGTAGGCCTGGTTCACCAGCGACAGCGTGCCGTTGAACATGCCAAAGGCGCTGGTGATGCGCGTCATGCCGCCCAGCGTGATTTCGCCGGCGAGATAACGCGGCAGCGCGGCGATCGTGGGCACGGGCTGGAACACATGACCGTAGGCCGTCTGCATGAACATGACCTTCACCGTTCGATGGACGATGCCCAGGGTGTTGCGCCGCACCTGCTCGAAGCGGGCTGACAGCCGGCCTCGCTCGCGAGGGCCGCCGCCGTAGAAGGCGATCTGCTCGGCGTTCTCGCGCAACTGCATCGCGGTGTAGCGGTAGTCCGCCTCCACGGTCTGCTTCTCGATGTTGAGTCCCACCATCCTCTTGCCGACCCAGTGCGTCAGCGCCAGTTGCAGTCCGGTGTAGAGGAAGGCCAGGAAGACCATGTAGCCCGGGATCGCGACATGAATGCCGCCCACCTCGAAGCGCAGCGTTCCCGACAGTTCCCAGAGCAGCCAGCCGTAGGTCACCGCATGGAGGCCGGCGGTGGTGAAGTTGAGCCCCAGGTTCAGCGTCTGATCGGTGAAGAGCCGCACATCCTCGGCGATGCGCTGGTCGGCGTTGCTGAGCACGCCCTCGCGCTCAATGTCGTAGTAGACGTGGCCCTCGGTCCAGCGCTTGATCAGCTGGCGCGTCATCCACGTGCGCCACTGCAGGTCCAGCAGATTGTTCAGCGCGACTTGCGTGATGGTCAGGCAGCCGCTGGCCAGGCCCACGCCGGTGGCCATCAGCAACGCGCTGAACAGCGCGTTCCACTTGCGGTTGACCAGCGCGTCGGTCACCTCGCCCGTGAGCTTGTTGGCCCACACGGCGAGGTAGGTGCCGAAGAGCAGGATCGCCACGATCAGCCCCAGTTTGAGGAAGGCGCTGGCGCGTTCCTCCGAACGCCAGAAGGGAATGATCAGCTGGCGCTTGGTCGGGCGGCCCCGCGCGGCGGCATCGAGCGTCATTTGAAGTCGCGCTTGACCGTCAACATGAAGGTTCGCCCATTCAGAACCGGCATGAAGTCGCTGCTGACGGTGGTGGCGTACAGCCGTCGATCGCCAATGTTCTTCACGCCGAAGGTGGTCGACCACGGGCCGCGGTTGTAGAAGACGCTCATGTCGATCTGGGCTTGGCCGGGAACCTGCGACATGTAGCGCGGATCGTAGTTGCCCTTGGACTTGCTTGTCGCGCTGACGCCCGCTCCGAAGCCCAGGCCCCTCCACGCTTCGCCTTGAAGGTCGTAGGTGGCCCACAGGCTCATCTTGTGCTTGGGCACGCCGGTGTAGACCTTGGTGGGATCGCCGACATCCTTGAGCGTCGCGAAGGTGTAGTTGAACAGCAGGTTGGCGCCTGGCGCCACCCGGCCCTGCGCGTCCACTTCAAATCCGCGCGAGACCTGCGAGTCACGAACGTCGTAGCAGTTCTTGACGCGGTTGTAGACGAGTTGGTTGCTTTGAGCCAGCTCGTAAGCCGCGGTGGTCAATGAAAGCTTGCTGTCGAACAGGTCGAACTTCGCGCCGACTTCACGGTTGCGCGTGAGTTGCGGCGGCACCAGCCCGCCGTTGCAGCTCACGTTGGTGGCGGGCGCGAAGCCCTCTGCATAGTTGGTGTAGAGCGATACCTGGGGCGTCAACGTGTACACCAGGCCCACGCCGGGCGTGGTCTGCCAGATGGTCTGCTTGGGCGAGGTGGAGACGACGTTGGCCGTGGGGAAGGACGTCGTGGCCGCGATCGTGTAGCGATTGCGGCGCAGGTTCACGAGCAGATTCCAGTCGCCCCAGGTCATGAGGTCCTGTGCGTAGGCGCCAAGCTGCGTGGTGTGCTGGTCCCAGACGCTGGACAGCGTGTTGGCATCGGTGCGCAGGTCCCCGAACTGGTAGGGCACTGCCGTCGGGTACATGGTCACGGTGGTCGTCGGGCCGGACCATTGCGGCTGGTTGTAGACCGTGTCGGTGTGGTTCACGCCCACCGAGAGCTTGTGCCTGACCGGTCCGGTGTCACCGGCGATGCGAAGGTAGTGATCGCCGCTCAGATCGCGTTGGTTGAAGAAGGTGTGCGACGCATAGAACGTCACATTGCCGTTGGGGGAGTCGTTGGCGGCTCCCTTGGCGTAAAGCAGTCCGGAGGGGGTCCGCAGATGGAGTTCCGTCTCCTGCAGCGAGCGCTGAAGGCGGCTGATGAACGTGATCGAAGGGGTGATCGTCTGTTCGAGCTGGTAGAAGAAGCGCTTTTGTTCGGTATCGAAGCCGTCCTCGGCGCGTCCGGGACGCAGGCCGGGAATGGGGAGGATCACGCCGTCCCGGCGCGCGAAGGTGTACAGCGGCACGGGCGCATGCTGTTTGCCGTACGACGCCCCGACGATCAAGTCGGTTGTCGCGTCCTTCCAGCGCAACTGCGGTAGCACGGAGTCATCCTTGCGGCCATCGAATCCAAAGTCGTTGTCCCTGGCCTTGCTGTGCGCCGCGATGAGCCGGAAGCTGAGCCGGCGGTCGTCGGTCAGCGCCTGTCCCACGTCGGCTCCGAGCGTCAGATCGCCATGCGAGCCGTATTGCAGCATCACGGATCGGATCGGATCGGCCTGCGGCTTCTTGGTCACGACGTTGACGCCGCCACCCAGCGAGTTGGACCCCGCCAGGATGGCCTGCGGCCCCTTGAGCACCTCGATGCGCTCGACGCCGAAGACGTTGGTGAGCGAGGCGGAGGTGTCGCTCAGGCCGTTCACCAGCGCGGAGGTCTGGCCGTACCCGCGCACCGTGAAGGTGGGGGAGCCCTGGGGCGTCTGATTGAAGCCCATGCCGCTCACGTTGGCCAGCGCATCGCGCACCGACAGCACCTGCTGGGATTCCAGCACCTTGCTGGTGATGATGGTCACCGCGCCCGGAACGTCCATCAGGTCGGTGCCGCTGCGTGTGGCAGTGTCGGAGCGATCGGCCTTGAAGCTGGTCTCGGCCTGATCGCGCCTGGCCACGACGAGCACGGTGTCGAGCTTGCCAGGAAGCGCCACCCAGTAGCCGCTGGCCACGCGCAGCCAGTGCACACCGCTGTCGGCAAGTGCTGCGGAAAGCGCCTCGTCCACGCTCAGCGAGCCCCGGATGGCGGGCGCCTGCTTGCCCGACACCGATTCAGCGTCCATGTCGATGCGCACGCCGCCAATGCGCGAGATCTCCCGCAGGGTGCTGGCCAATGGCGCTGGCGGCAAGTCGAACGCGTTCGCCCTGGCCGCCGGCGCCGGGGAGGCCACCGCTTGCGCCGACGCGCCGCAGGGCATCGCACAGAAGGCGAGCACACCCAACATGACGGCGCCGTACTGCTGGCGGGCGGAGGAGGCGGACGATCGAGGTGACATGGCGATTCCTGTGGCCAATGGACGATGTGCCAAAAGGTTATCCAGTCACGGTGCTGCAATATCGATACAGTTCGCAGCTTTGGCGGGGGTACTGGCACGTACACATGGTCAGTACAGTTGAACCATGATCACACAGGCGGATCGCAGCGGGGAAGAGAAGAAATGAGCATTCCGAAAATGCGTGCCGTGCGCGACAACATGGGGTTCTCGATAGCCCGGTCCGACTTGACGGCAGACGCGGGAGCCGCCGGAGGTTCGCTCGTCGATCGCATCTTTTCGCTGGTGTCCGGTGCCATCCAGTCCCGGCAGGTCGTGACAGGGACGCGCTTGCCGTCAGTACGGCGGCTGGCCGAGGACTGCGCCATCAGTCGCGACACCGCGGCGCGCGCCTATGACAAGCTGGTGGCCCACGGCTTGGTCGAGTCGCGGCGTGGCGCGGGATATTTCGTCAAGTTGGCGGGTGCTCGCAGGAGCCCGGACAAGGCGCCGCCTCGTCCCAGCCTGTTCTACCCGGGAGGGCTGGACGCGGTGAGCACCATGCGGCTCGAACTGCAGCGTCCGTCGCAGGCGCTGATCAGTCGCAGCGGCATCGGGACCTTGCCTGAGCACTGGATGGATGAGCCGTCCATCGCGGGGGCCTTGCGTGCGGTCGCTCGTGGCAATCAGCGCGCGATGGCCACCGCGGGCGACCCTCAGGGCTACCTGCCGCTGCGTCACCAGCTTCAGGTCAAGCTTCAGGAGGTGGGGCTGCATGTCGATCCTGGCAACCTGATCCTGACGTCAGGGGCGACCGATGCCTTGAACCTAGTGCTCCTTTGCTTTCTGCGCTATCCCCGGGAGAAGGTGCTCATCGAGCAGCCCTGCCAGCCGATCCTGACCGAAAGGATGATGTCGGCGGGACTGGAGATGCATGCCGTTCCCCGTCTGTCCGACGGGCCAGACCTGGATGTTCTGCGGGCGCTCTGCGTCGAGCACAAGCCTCGCTTCTTCTTTCTCAGCACCGCGTTGCACAACCCCACCGGCACGCATGTGGCTCCGCACAAGGCCTTCCAGATCCTGCGGCTGGCCGAAGAGTTCAACCTGACACTGGTGGAGGATGACACCTACGGAGATCTGATCCCCAGCGGAACCGCGGGCGCGGTGACGCGCCTGGCGTCGCTGGATCAATTGCAGCGCGTCATCCACATCGGCAGCTTCTCCAAGACCATGGCGCCGGGCCTGCGCGTGGGGTATCTGGCGGCCAGCTCCGAGCGGATCGAGTGGATGGCCACCTACCGCGCGCTGAACTGCCTGGCGAGCAACAGCCTGGCGGAGCGCACTGTCTACCGCCTGCTGTCGGAGGGGAACTACCGGCACCACTGCGAGCAGTTGCGGATGCGGCTGGCCGACCTCCGGCCCCGCGCCGCCGATGCGCTGCAGCGTCTGGGCCTGACGCTGGCGCATGAGCCCGATGCCGGCTTGTATCTTTGGGCGGACCTTGGCGAGGGTGTCGACGCGTTCAGGGTCTCCCAGCAACTGCTCGAGCAGGGCCACCTCACCGCGCCAGGGCGGCTGTTCTCCTTGGCGCATGCCTCGCATATGCGCTTCAACATCGCGACGATGCTGGAAGGGGACGTGCTGTCCGCACTGGCGCGTGTGCTCGGTCGCTGAGTCGCTGAGCCGCTCATGCGACGGCCTGCGGGTGCCCCGACACCCGCGAGAACGCGACACGATTCCGACCGCCGCGCTTGGCCTCGTACAGCATGTCATCGGCCTTGGACAGGCAGGCGGACGCCGGCGCCGCGGGGGCCGCCACCCAGGCGACGCCAATGCTCGTCGAGACCGGCAGCGGCGTGCCGTTGTCGGTGATCTGCAAGCGCTCCACGCATGCCCGGAGCCGTTCGGCGATCGCGTGGGCCATCGCCTCGGACACGTCGGGCGTGAAGACCACGAACTCCTCGCCCCCGGTGCGGGCGAGCAGATCGGACTCCCGCAGCTGCGACCGCACACAGTCGGCGAAAGCGACCAGCACAGCGTCGCCGGCCGCGTGGCCGAACTGGTCGTTGATGAGCTTGAACCGGTCGAGATCGAGTTGAAGGATCGCGCTGTTGGCGCGCAGCTGCTTCGGCAGGCGCGAGGTCAGCCAGCGACGATTGCCGACCCCGGTCAAGGGGTCGGTCTCCGCGAGCCGGGCCAGGCGCACTTCCGCGCGCTCCTTGGAGATCGTGGCCACCATCAGCGCAATGCCGAAGTGGCAGAACATTTGGATGAAGAACGCCAAGGCGAAGCCCGCACTGGCTGCCGTGCCGGTGACGATGAATGTCAACCGAACCCCGTAGACGATGCCGCTGAGCGCCAACAGCGCGGCGAGGATCCGGCTCGAGGGCAGGGCCTCGACACGGTAGTTGCGGAGCATCGCGTAGGCACTGCTCGCGAGCGACAGCACGGCGGCGGCGTGGAAGGCGCCGGCCCGGCTCAAGTTGTCCAGCGGGAAGCCGGTGACCCAGCCGGCGACGAAGCAGACCAGCACCGGAGCGAAGAGCCACCACTCGGACACCCCGCGCCGTCCGGCCATGGCACGGATGCCGGCGTAGAACGCGGCATAGCCGGCCAGGCCCAGCAACAGGCTGCCGTGCGTCCAGACGGCGGCGGGCAGTGCCGCCTCTTCGCCTTTCCAGGCCAGGATCGCGCCGGCTGCCAGCATCAGGTAGGCGCATGCCAGACCCATCAGCCCCTCCGGCCGGCATGAGCTGCGACGCACATGGACGATGGCGAGCGCCCCCGCCAGGAGAGTCGTGTCGTAGAAGAGCAGGACGGTGGGCAGGTCGAGGCGAGAGAACATAGGAGTGGCAAGGCACGTCGACGAGGGCCCAGTATGCTGGGAGCGGGCGCCACTTGGCGGGCTCGGGAGCGCTTCCGGCCTTGATTCCCTGGAACCAGCACAGAGGCTTTGGTGATTGCGGCGATAAATCCTTCGGTCAATCCGAGTCAAACCAGAACACAACGAATGTCGCACCGCATCGTCCGGTCATGGGTGGCGAGTCTGGTCGCCGTGCTCGGCATGGCCGCTCCTCCTGCCCATGCCGAGCGCATCGTCCTCGAGTCCTTCCAGGAAGACCAAGGCCTGACCAGCCTCACGTCGCAGTGCCTGGTCCAGGACTCGCAGTCCAGGCTGTGGATCTGCACCGACAACGGCCTGTTCCGCTTCGACGGTTTCCGCATGCATGCCCAGCCGCTGCCCAAGGAAGCCGGCGGCTACGTCTACGGCGCGCGCCTGGACGCGCGCGGCCGTCTCTGGGTGCTGGCGGAGGGCGGCGTCTTCGTCCGCCAGGACGGCCATGACGGCGCGGTCTGGACCGAAGTGCTCAAGCCCAACGGCAAGCATCTGCACGTGCAATCCGGCCAGCAACTGGATCTGGACGGGCAGGGCCGGATCTTCGCCATCGACGAGGACCGGCTGCTCTGGACCGCCCCCGCCGACGGCCCGATCGGCCCCAAGTTGACCGTGCAACGGACCTCCGTCCCCGAGCTGCAGTCCCTCCCCGAGCAGTTGCTCCCGATGCGCCATCGCGGCCAGGCGCTCTGGTTCGGCTGCGGCTCGCAGCTGTGCGAGTGGCGCGATGGCCGCGTCCAGCCCTGGGGTCCGTCGCAGGGGCTGCCGCGGGACACCTGGGGTCAGCTCCTCGTCTCGCGGGATGGCAGCCTGTGGGCGCGCAGCAGCGAGCGTCTGGCCAGGCTGGCGCCCGGCTCGAGCCGCTTCACCGTCGTGGCGGCGCCGCTGCGGCGCTGGCTCTACGGAGACAACGCCCTCGTCGAGGACGAGCACGGCGCCATCCTCACCTTGACCGTCAATGGCATTGCCGTCTGGAACGGCGAGCGCTGGCGGGAGTGGACCCAACAGGACGGCCTGCCGGACACCTCGCTGCGCGGACTGATGTTCGATGCCGAGGGCTCGCTGTGGCTGGGCACGAACGCGCGCGGCGTACACCGCTGGGTCGGCTACGGCCGCGTCGAGCATTGGACCGACGCCTCGGGGCTGCCCGCCGCCGCTGTGTTGGCGCTCGCGCGCGACGGCAGCGGCCGGCTCTGGGCCTCCACCGGGAAAGGGGTGGCCTGGTTCGACGCGCCGGCCCGCCGCTTCCGCCCGTTGAAGACGCCAACGCCAGCTTCCGCGGGCCCGGTCCATCGGCTGGCGGTGGACCGGGCTGGCGACCTCTGGTGGGTCGAGGACGGTGAGGTGATCAGCGTCAAGGCGGGTGGAGTCCAGCCCCGCGTGATCGCTCGCGACACCGGTCTGCAGACGATCTCGCAAGGCGGCGGCCGGATCCATGCGGCCGGCCGCGACGGGCTCGAGCGGCTCGACATGGCCGCAGGGCGCCTGCGGCGCGAGAAGGTGGGCGCCGGCACCTTCGATTCGCGCTATGACATCCGCGTCCTGCCGGATGGCGATCGCGATGACTTCGTCATCAGCGGCCGCGATCTGTGGATGCGTCAGCGCGCGGGCTGGGCCACCGTGGCGGACTCGCATGGCCGCGCCATCGACGCGCTCGCGGCCATGGTGCTGGATGGCACGGTGTGGGCCGGCGGCACGGACGGCCTGGGCCTCTACGCGCTGTCCGGGGCCACGGCGCGTCAATTGGCGTTCTTTCCCAAGTCCACCTTCGGCGATGCCGCCGTGACCAGCCTGCACGCCGGCCTCGACAAGCGCTTGTGGATGGGGACGGACCGGGGCGTCTTCATCCGCTCCACCAATGGCCAATGGTTGCGGCTGGATCGCCGCACCGGCCTCATCGGGAACGATGTGACGCTGGCCTTCCTCGCCGACCCCGATGGCAGCGTCTGGATCGGCACCAGCGCCGGCTTGACGCATGTGCTGCCCGGCAAGCCGCCGGCTCCCTTGCCCGCGCTGCGGCTCGAGGAGATGGTCTTCGGCAGCACGAGCACCCGCGCGGTGCCCTCGGAGCCGGTGCCGTGGGAGGACCGCGTGCTGCGCATCGCGGTGGGGACGGACGGCTTCTCGCGGGCGCGATCGCTGCGGATCGAGTACCGCCTCGACGCGGGCTCGGCCTGGCGGACCTCGCAGAGCGCCATCATCGACCTGGGCGCGGTCGAGGCCGGCACCCACGCGCTGGAGGTGCGCGCGGCCGGGCTCACGAGCGTCGAAGCGCCGGGGCCGGTGCTGCGCCTCGCGTTTGAGGTTCGTCCTCCGTGGTGGAACTCGCGCGAAGCGCGCGCCGCCGCCGCCATCGCGCTGATGGCGCTGTGGTGGCTCTCCATCCGATGGTCGCGGCGGCGCGACCGCGCGCGGCAACGCCAGCTCGAAGCCGCCGTGGCGGAGCGCACCGCGGCGCTGGCGGATTCGCAGCAGGCGCTGCTGCGCCTGGGCGAGCACAACGCGCATGCCCTCGAAGAGGAGCGCTTGCGCGTCTCGCGCGAATTGCACGACGAACTGGGCCAGCAGCTGGCGGCGCTGAAGATGGAGGTCTCCGTCGGAAAAGGACGGCAGAACTCGAGCCGGCCCGTCCAGCCCCTGGATCCGGACCTGCTGCTCGGCCGCGTCGACGGGCTGATCCGCACGGTGCGTGGACTGGTGTCGCAGCTGCGGCCTCCTGCGCTCGATGGCGGCCTGGAAGCGGCGCTGCAATGGCTGGTCGCCGAGTTCACGTCGAGTTCAGCGCTGCCATGCACCCTGAATGTGGATCCGCACACGCGTGAGATCCCCTTGCCGATGGCCACGATGGTGTTCCGCATCGCGCAGGAGTCGCTCACCAATGTGCGGCGCCATGCGCGGGCCAGCCGCGCGGCCCTGAGCTTGACGCGTGCAGGCGGCGAAGGCGGCGGCGATGGGGGCGAGGAAGGCGGCGAGGGCAAGACCTGGCTGCTGGAGATCAGCGATGACGGCATCGGCTTCGATCCGTTGGATGCGCGGGCGGGCTTCGGGGTCCTGGGCATGCAGGAGCGGGCCCGTCTGCTCGGCGGGGAGCTTCAGGTGCAGAGCACCCCGGGCGCGGGGACGCGCGTGTCGCTGCGCTTCACGGCGTTGCCGCCAGCGGTCTGAGCTCGGCCGGACGAGCGGCGCGGCGGCGGTTCAACCAGCGCGTTTGCGCGGCTCCTCGCCATCGAACTTCGCGCGCGCCGCCTCGACCGCGGGACGGTGCTCCTGCGCCCAGATGGCCAGTGTCTTCAGCGGTTCGATGAGGGAGCTGCCCAGCGCCGTCAGCTCGTACTCGACCTTGGGCGGGACCGTCGGGAAGACGGTGCGTTTGACCAGCCCATCGCGCTCCAATCCACGCAGCGTCAAGGTCAGCATGCGGTGCGAGACGCCGCCGATCGTGCGCATCATCTCGTTGAAACGCATCGGACCCTTGGACAGCGTGCCGACCGCCATCACGCTCCACTTGTCCCCGACGCGATCGAGGATCTGACCCACCGCGCGGCAGGTCGCGTGGTCGGGGGCCGCCGGTTCCTCGGGCGATGGAGGGACTGCTCGAAGCTTGCTCATTTCCGTTTCCTGATCTGCCGGTACGCACACCGATGTTCGTAGCGCACGTCGCCGTGCGTTCTTGCGGAGAGAGGCCCCTTGCCGCAAAGTTCCACGCACATTTTGTTCGTAACTGCAGAGGATCTGTGACATGAAGATTGGTATCAGCGGCGCGAGTGGCCAACTGGGGCAGTCGGTCCTGAAGGAACTGGCCCAGCGCGGCGGCGGCCACGAGCTCGTGGGCATCTCACGCTCGCCCGGCACGGTGCGGAGCCCGGCCGAGGGCCGGTGGGGCGACTTCGATGCGCCGCAGACGCTGTCCGCCGCCTTCGCGGGTCTTGATCGCCTGTTGCTGATTCCCAGCGCCGACCTCTCGCCCGGCGTCCGTGGCCGGCAACTGCGAGGCGCCATCGACGCCGCAGTGGCGGCAGGTGTCCAGCATCTCTTCCTGGTGTCGGCCGCCGGCACGCGCAAGGCGGAGGTGCCGTCCCTCATTGAACCTTACTGGACGGCTGAGCAGCATCTCATCCGGACCGCGCCGCTCTGGACGATCCTGCGGATGAACTACTTCGCGGAGTCGATGGCGCAGGAGATCCAGATGTCCGCGGCCATGGGCGTGCTGACGGGACTTGGCGAGGAGCGCGTCGCCTACGTCTCGCGCGACGATCTGGCCGCTGCGGCGGCCGGCGCGCTGCTCGGCGACGGGCATGCCGGCGCCATCTACAACGCCACGGGTCCGGCCGCCGTCAGCGGCGAGGAGCGCGCGCGGACGGCGTCGCAGGTCCTGGGCAAGCCGCTGGGATTCGCCGTCATCGATGAGGCGCAGTTGCGAGGCGGGTTGTCCCAGGCAGGCCTGCCCGAGATCGTGGTCAACGTCATGGCCGATATCAAGAAGAGCTTCGTGCGAGGCGACTTCGACGTGGTCACGACTGACATCGAGCGCCTGTCGGGCCGGCCGCCGAAGTCGCTGGGGCAGATCCTCGCGGCCGCCGCGGTCTGATGGTGGCACTGCCCCAGGGTGCGCGATTCCGCGCACCCGGGCGCCTTTGAGGTCGGAGCTGCCGGCGTGTCTCAGCCCCCTTGGCGCCCGAGCTCCCGCTCCAGCCAGCACGCCGCTCCCAGTACGCCCAGGTCGCCATGGTCGATCAGGTGGACCGGCACGCGCTCGAGGAACGGCGCCAGCACGCCCTTGTTGAGGAAGCGCTTCTTGAAATCGCTCTGCTGCAGGAAGGGCTCGATCCTGGGAAGGATCCCGCCCGCGAGCAGGATCCCGCCATGGGCGCCGTAGAGCGCCGCCAAGTCCGCCGCGAAACTGCCCAGCAGGGCGCAGAAGGTGCTCAGCGCCTCGATCGCGGCCTCCGAGCGCTGCTCCAGCGCCGCGCCCGTCACCGCCGCCGGCGTGTCCAGCGCGGGTGACTCGCCGCGCAGCGTCGAGATCGCCCGGTACAGCTTGAGCAGCCCCGGCCCCGACAGCGCGTTCTCCACCGGCACATGGCCGCGGTCGCCCGCCAGCAGACGCAGGATGTCGATCTCGCGCGCGGTGCCCGGTGCGAGCGACACATGCGCCGCCTCCGTCGGCAGCACCTGCGGCCCCGCGCTGCCCGGCAGAACGGCCGCGCAGCCCAGACCCGTGCCCGGCCCCATGACGACGATCGTCCCGGAGGCCAGCCCCCCCGCGCTGCCGTCGCCCGTCATCAGTGGGCGCATGTCCCGCGGCTTGACGTACGGCACCGCGTGCGCCAGCGCCTCGAAGTCGTTGATCACCGTGAGCCGCTCAAGACCCAGCCGCTGCCGCAGCGCGGAGATCGATACCGGCCACGGCAGGTTGCGGTTCACGACCTGGTCCTCCTGCACATAGCCGGCGCACGCCAGCACGCAGGCCTCGATAGTCGCCTCGCCGCCCCAGGGCGTCTCCGCCAGCCTGGCGACGAAGGCCGCCAGCAGCTCGCCCAGCCCGGGCCACTGCGCGCAGGCAAAGACCTCGCCGTGCAGCAGCTCCACCGGACAGTCGCCCGGTGCCGCGCGCAGCGTGCGGCCCAGCCCGACGCGCGCGTGGGTGCCCCCCACGTCGGCCGCGAGAAAGAAGACGCCAGGACCGGGCGTGCCGGGTTCGAACGAAGGCAGGGAAGAGCGCATTCGAAAGAGTTTCAAGCGCAAATGACACTGTTGTCAATCGATGTCTGAATCGGACAGAAGAGACCGCCGAGGCTCGGTGTTTTCCCTCGGCTTTCCGGGCTTGAATCGCCGTGCTGATCGACTTTCCCCTGTGGTGATCGGATGTTTAGCGGTAGTGCGCAACTGAGACAGTGGCGTGACTCGATTGACAACAGTGTCATCAAGAAAGATAAACAAGTCTGCTCACCTCGGAGGCCCAGAATGCCCATCGCCGGAACCGTCTCCCCATCCGCGAATCGAGCGCCGCTCGGTCCGGTGGCGATCATTGGCCTGTTGTTCTTCATCATGGGCTTCTTCACCTGGATCAACGGACCGTTGATCGCCTTCGTGAAGCTGGCCTTCGATCTGGACGACGTGAACGCCTTCCTCGTGCCGATGGCGTTCTATCTGTCCTACTTCTTCCTGGCCCTGCCGTCGGCCGCGGTGTTCAAGCGCACCGGCATGAAGCGCGGCATGGCCATCGGCCTGCTGGTCATCGCCGCGGGCGCGATGGTCTTCGGCCAGTTCGTGTCGATGCGCCTGTATCCCGGCGCGCTGACCGGGCTGTTCGTGATCGGCGCGGGCCTGTCGCTGCTGCAGACCGCCGCCAATCCCTACATCAGCATCGTCGGCCCGATCGAGAGCGCCGCCCAGCGCATCGCCTGGATGGGCATCTGCAACAAGGTGGCCGGCATCCTCGCGCCGCTGCTGCTGGGCGCGGTGGTGCTGTCCGACGTCGGCGGCCTGGCGCAGAGCCTGAAGACGGCGGACGCCGCCACGCGCGACATCCTGCTGAACGCCTTCGCGCAGAAGATCCACACGCCCTACATGATCATGGCCGGCGTGCTGGCCGTGCTGGCCGTGGGCATCCTGCGCTCGCCGCTGCCGGACATCCGCGCCGCCGAGGCCAACCGCGGCGAGCCCGCCGCCACTGGCGCGAAACGAGGCGTGCTCGCCTTCCCGCACCTGTGGCTGGGCGTGCTGTGCCTGTTCGTCTACGTCGGCGCGGAAGTGATGGCCGGCGACGCGATCGGCACCTACGGCGCGGGCTTCAACCTGCCGGCCGACCAGACCAAGTTCTTCACCTCGTTCACGCTGGTGGCGATGCTGCTGGGCTACGTGGCGGGCCTGGTCCTGATCCCGAAGTACATCTCCCAGCAGCGCTATCTGGCGGTGTCCGCGTCGCTGGGCGTCGTGCTGTCGCTGTGCGCGTGGACCACGCAAGGCTATGTCTCGGTGGCCTTCGTCGCCGCGCTGGGATTCGCCAATGCGATGATGTGGCCCGCCATCTTCCCGCTCGCGATCCGCTCGCTGGGCGAGGCCACCGAGCGCGGCGCCGCGCTGCTGATCATGGGCATCGCGGGCGGCGCGATCATTCCGCAGGCCTTCGCGGTGCTCAAGCAGCACTACGACTTCCAGTTCGTGTTCCTGGCCCTGATGGCGCCGTGCTATCTGTACATCCTCTACTACGGCCTGGCCGGCTATCGCGTTGGCCTGCGCGAAGGGGATGCGGAATGAAGACGTCCCCCAAGACCCGGACCGCCGCGTCCCCGCCGGGCAAGACTGCCAAGGCGGCCAAGCCCGCGAAGCTCGTCAAGGCGGCGCGGCCCGGCAGGACGGGTGAGGGCGCCGAGGGCGCCGAGGGCGCCGAGGCCGTGGCCGAGCCCATCGACGCCGCCGGCGAGCCCCGGGCCGCCGCGCCCGCGCGCGCCTCGATCCGGGATGTGGCCGAGGCCGCGGGCGTGTCGCTCAAGACCGTGTCGCGCGTGATCAACGAGGACGCGGCCGTGCGTCCGGAGATGCGCGAGCGCGTGCGCCAGGCCATCGCCGCGCTGAACTACCAGTCCGATCCGCTGGCGCGCAGCCTGCGCGGCACGCATTCCTTCGCCCTGGGCCTGGTCTACAGCAACCCGAACGCGCACTACCTGGTCAGCCTGCAGAACGGCGTGCTGTCCGCCTGCCGCGAGCAGGGCTATGGCCTGCAGATCCATCCCTGCGGCACGCCGGCGCTGGGCTCCATCGAGGAACTGCTGGCCCTGGTGCGGCGCTCTCGCCTGGCTGGCCTGGTGCTGGCGCCGCCGATGTCGGAGCAGCGCGATCTGGTCCAGGCGCTGGCGGCGCACGGCGTGGCGGTGATCCGCATCGTCTCGGCCGGCGACGACCCGCGCGACATGCAGGACTGTGTGCGCGTGGACGACCGCCGCGCCGCCCACGCCGTCACCGAGCACCTCATCCAGTTGGGCCACAGCCGCATCAGCTTCCTCTGGGGCGAGGGCTACTACGAGTCCAGCGTCCAGCGCTATGCCGGCTACATGGACGCGATGCGCGACTACGGCGTGGAGGTCGATCCGCAGCTGGTGCTGGAGGGCGAGTTCAACTTCAACTCCGGCTTCCGCCGCGCTCGCAAGCTGCTGGCGATGAGCGCGCCGCCGACGGCCGTGTTCGGCAGCAACGACGAGATCGCGGCCGGCGTGCTGGCCGCGGCCCGCTCGGTCGGCTTCGACGTGCCCAGCGACCTGGCCATCGCCGGTTTCGAGGACAGCCCCTTCTCGCAGCTCACCTGGCCGCCGCTGACCACCGCGCGGCAGGACACGGTCGAGATCGGCCGCCGCGCCGCGCTGCGCCTGATCGAGCGCGTGCGCCACGCCCAGTCGGGCCGGCCGCTGGACCTGGGCGCCGAGCAGTTCACGCCCGAGCTCGTGGTGCGGGGCTCCGCCGCGCCCCCGCGCCGCCGCTGAGACCGTCATGCGACGCCACCCCCTACTGCGCGCGATGACGGCTCCACTGTCCCGGTTGGCCGTGCTGGCGAGCCTCGCGCTGCCGCTGGCCGTCATGCCGGCGCTGGCCGAAGCCGCCACGCGCATCGACGTCACCGACGGCTGGCAGTTCCGCACCGATCCGAAGGACCAGGGCGTGGCTGCCGGCTGGACCGGCGCCGTGCCGGCGCGCACGCGCAGCGTGAGCGTGCCCCACACCTGGAATGCCGAGACCGAGCCGGACGTCGACTTCGAGGGCACCGGCTGGTATTTCCGCCGGCTCGACCTGACGCTGCCGCTGGCGGCGGACGCGCATGTCGAGCTGAACTTCGGCGCCGCGTTCTATCGCAGCCGCGTCTGGCTCAACGGCGTGGAGGTCGGTCAGCACGAGGGCGGCCACACGGCCCATGCCTTCGACATCAGCCGGCTGCTGCGGCGCGGCCAGCCGAATCTGCTGGTGGTCGCCGTCGACAACCGGCCGACCGCGAGCAGCATTCCCGGCCACGCGATGCGCCTGGCGGGCAGCGGCAGCGTCTGGTACGACTGGTGGCATTTCGGCGGCCTGGTGCGCGACGTGTGGCTGAGCGTCGGCGATGGCGCGCTGGTGCGCCGCCAGACGCTGCGTGCCACGCTGAGCGGCGCCCTGGCCGGCCGCGGCACCGGCGAGGCGCCCGCGCGGGTCGATGCCCGCGTCGAGCTGGAGAACGCCAGCACCCACGCGCGCCGCTTGCAGGTGGTCACGACCGCCTTCGCGCCGGACGGCGCGACAGCCGCCGCCGCGCGTCAACCGCTGGAACTGCCGCCAGGGGGCAAGGGCAGCGCGGACCTGCGCCTGTCCATCGCCCGTCCGCGGCTGTGGAACATCGGCGACGGCCAGCTCTACCGCGTGGTCACCGAGCTGCAGGACGAGCAAGGCCAGGTGCTGGACACGCGCACCGACACGCTGGGCCTGCGCCGCATCGAACTGCGCGATCGCAAGCTCTGGGTCAACGATCGTCCGGTGCGGCTGACCGGCCTGACGCGCCACGAGGACACGCCCTGGGAAGGCCTGGCCGAGACCCGCGGCAGCATCCTGCATGACTGGGACGACCTGCGCGCGCTGCACACGACGCTGACGCGGCCGGTGCACTATCCGCAGCCGCCCGCGGTGCTCGACTACGCCGATCGCCACGGCATCCTGCTGGTGCCGGAGATCCCGGTGTGGCAGTTCAGCGAGGCGCAGTTGAAGGACCCGCGCGTGCAGGCCCTGGCCGAGCGGATGCTGGGCGAGATGATCGCCGCGGACGGCAACCACGCCAGCATCTTCGCGTGGAGCGTCTGCAACGAGAGCGACACGCGCCTGCCCGGCGGCCTGGACTACGTGCGGCGCATGAAGGCGGCGGTCCGCCGGCTCGACCCCACACGCTTCTTCACCTTCGCGGACTCCGACGTGAGCATCGCGCCCTGGCGCGACAACGCCGCGCTGCACGAGGCCGACTTCCTCATGGCCAACGCCTACTCCGGCAGCTGGAGCGGCGCCGCCGAACAGGTCGAGCCCTGGCTGGACTTCATCCAGAAGACCTATCCGGAGAAGGCGCTGGTCATCTCCGAGTACGGCTTCGTCGGCCCCTTCGCGCCGAACGCCGCCGAGGCCGACCGCCAGCGCATCGCCAACCTGCGCCAGCAGCTCGACGCCTTCGCCCGGCGTGACTTCGTCGCGGGCGCGATCTTCTGGATCTACCAGGACTACAAGTCGCATCGCAACCTGGCCGCCGGCGAGACCGCCGGCTACGTGGACCACGGCGTGGTCGACGAGCATCGCCAGCGCAAGCCCTCATATGCCGCCTACCAGCAGCGCAACGCGCCGCTGACGGCCCGCCTGGGCTGGGCGTGGGAAGGCGAGGGGCTGTCGGGCTTCCAGGCCGTGCTGCAGGCCAATGGCGCGGCGCAACTGCCTTCCTATCCGCTGCTGGGCTACCGGGCCGAGTGGCGCATGACGGACCGCGACGGCCGGCTGATCGGGCAGGGCGCGCAAGGCCTGCCGGACCTCGCCGCCCCGTTCACGCTGCAAGGCCGGTGGCCGGCGGAGAAGGGCCTGCCGGCCGCGACGCTGCGACTGCGCGTGGTCGCGCCTGACGGCGCGCTCGTGCTCGAGAGCCGGCTGGAGCAGGCCGCGCTGCGCCTGGGCGCCGCGCCGTTCCCCGCCGAGGCAAGGCCCACCCCCGCTCCCGCTCTCATCCCCGATGCCGCCGCGCCGGTGGATCGCTGAACTCCTCACAGGAAGTCCTCCCCGTATGTCCGCCTCCCGCCACCGCCGCCTGAGCGCCATGACCGTCGCGAGCGTCCTGACCACGATGGCCGCCTTCGGGCCGGCCTGCGTGCATGCGCAGACGGCCTCGGTGGCGCCGGCCGCCGACCCGACCGCGCCCACCGCGGCCACGCTGTCGCCGGCCGAGATCGACGCCATCTGGCGCCAGTCGGTGAGCAAGTTCGATGGCGAGCGCGCTCGCGTGCTGCGCCAGGTGCAGGCCGGTGTCGCAGCCGGCCCCTTCCGTGCGGACTGGACCTCGCTGCAGGGCTACAAGACGCCGCAGTGGTACGCGGACGCGAAGTTCGGCATCTTCGTGCACTGGGGCGTCTTCTCGCTGCCGGCCTTCGGCAACGAGTGGTACTCGCGGGAGATGTACCAGGCGGGCAGCAAGCCCCATGAGCACCACCTGGCGACCTACGGCTCGCCGGCCGTGTTCGGCTACAAGGACCTGATCGCCCGCTTCAAGGCCGAGCGCTTCGATCCCAAGGCCTGGGCGCGGCTGTTCGCGCAGGCTGGCGCCCGCTACGTCGTGCCGGTGGCGGAGCACCATGACGGCTTCGCGATGTACCGCTCGCGCCTGAGCGATTGGACGGCCGCCACCATGGGCCCCCAGCGCGACGTGCTGGGCGAGCTGGCCAAGGCCATCCGCGCCGAAGGCATGCGCTTCGGCACCTCGTCTCACCGCGCCGAGCACGACTGGTTCTTCGACGGCGGCCGCCGCATCGCCTCCGACGTCAACGATCCGCGCTATGCCGCGCTCTATGGCCCGGCGCAGCTGCGCGAGCTGCATGGCAAGGACGACGGCGACCTGCCGCACGACTGGACCTATGTGTCCCAGGCCTGGCTGGACGACTGGCTCGCCCGCACCGCCGAGCTGGTCGACACCTACAAGCCGGACCTGATGTATTTCGACTGGTGGATCGGCCACGCGAGCATGCGGGCGCACACCATGCCCAGCTTCGCCGCGTACTACTACAACCAGGGCGCGCGCCGCGGCGAGGCCACCGTCATCGACTTCAAGCTCGACGCCTTCCCGCAGGGTGCCGGCACCTACGACGTCGAGCGCGGTCAGATGGTCGGCATCCAGCCGCAGACCTGGCAGACCGACACCTCCATCAGCAACGCCTCCTGGGGCTACATCGACGGCGACACCTACAAGCCGGCCGGCCAACTGCTGCATCAACTGATCGACGTGGTGTCCAAGAACGGCAACCTGCTGCTCAACATCGGCCCGCGCGGCGACGGCAGCATCCCCGAGCCGGCGCGCGACATCCTGCTGGAGATGGGCGAGTGGCTCAAGCTCAATGGCGAGGCCATCTACGGCAGCCGGCCGTGGACCCGCTTCGGCGAAGGCCCCACGGAAGTGGTCGGCGGCACTTTCCAGGACCGCAACGCCAAGCCCTACACGCCCGAGGATTTCCGCTTCACCACGCAAGGCCCGGTGCTCTACGCCATCGGCCTGGGCTGGCCGGCCGCGCGCGACGACGGACGGCAGGAGCTGCTGATCCGCTCGCTGGCGCCGAGCGCGCTGGCGGCGCCCGTCAAGCGCGTCACGCTGCTCGCGGACCGCAGCGATATCCCCTTCACGCAAGACGCCGCGGGCCTGCACCTGCGCGTGCCCAAGGACCCCGTGGGCCGTCATGCCTACGTCTTCAAGATCGAGTCGCGCTGAGCAGCGCCTGCCCGCGACACCTCCAGACACCCAACCACCGATCCCTCCATGTCTGATTCCCCCTTCCTCCGGTGCCTGCGGCTGTGTGCCGCGCCCTTGCTGCTGCTCCTGGCGGGCCTCGCGCAGCAGGCCCAGGCCGGGCCGCGCGCGCTCTTCTACATGATGGAGACGCAGAAGTCGGTCAACGCCTTCGTCGCCCATGCCGACAAGGTCGACCTGCTGGTGCCGACCTGGTACGGCGTCGACGCGGCCGGCCTGGTCAACGGCGCGCCCAATCCCTTCGTGCTGTCGCTGGCCAAGAGCAAGGGCGTTCCGGTGATGCCCATCGTGTCGATGACGACCACCCGCGAGGGCTTCCACAAGCTGCTGCACGACGAGCAGGCGCAGGCGCGCATGAACGCGTCGCTGCTGCGCGCCGCCAAGGAGCACGGCTTCATCGGCTTCCAGTACGACTTCGAGAACATCGCCTGGACCGATCGCGACGCCTTCACGCGCATGGCCAAGGGCACGGCCGACGCGCTGCACAAGGCCGGCCTGCAGCTGAGCGTCGCCGTGGTGCCGAACGCGCCGGGCGCGTCGGGCCGCGGTCCCTTCTCCAAGTGGATGTGGGAGTTCTGGCGCGGCGCCTACGACCTGGAGGCGCTGGGCAAGGTCACCGACCTGGTGTCGCTGATGACTTATGACCAGCACACCCGCTGGACCGCGCCCGGCCCGGTGGACGGCTATCCCTGGATGAAGGAGCACCTGGACTACGCGCTCAAGGTGGTGCCCAGGCACAAGCTCTCGCTGGGCATCGCGCTGTACGGCTACCGCTGGTCGACCGGCAACCCGGTGCGCGAGGACGGCAAGGAGGCGCCCAACATCGTCGGCGACTACATCGATGCCGACGAGTCCATCCCGCTGGCCGCCACCTATGGCGCCACGATTCGCTGGGACGAGGTCGATCGCACGTCCTACTACTGGTTCGAGCGCGACCAGATGCGCGAATGGGTGTTCATGCCCGACGCGCGCGGCTTCCGCGAGCGCTATGCGCTGGTCAAGGCCGCGGGCATCGACGGCTTCAGCGCCTGGGTGATCGGCGCGGAAGACCCGGCCGTCTGGGACGAACTGCCGCTGTCGCGGCGCTGAGGACGCGGTCGATGCGATCCCGCCGTCCCGCCAACGCGACCGTGCCGCGCACGCCGCCGCTGTCGTCCACGCTGCGCCTGCCGCGTGCGTTGCAGCTGGTGCTCGCGCTGGCCGCCGCCGGTGCCGCGCATGCCGGCATCGAGGCGCCCGCCGCCTCCTTGCCGATGCCGGCGGACGTGCTGCCGCTGGTGCCGCTGCCGGCGCAGCTCACGCGCGGCGAGGGCACGTTGCGCCTGGCGCCGGGCGCTGTCATCGCAGTGCCGGCCGGCGACCGCGGTGCACAGCGCGCGGCACGCTTCCTCGCCGCCATGGCCTGGCTGGACCACCACCTGCGCCTGCAGGTGCGGGAGGGTTCCAGCGGCGCGATCGTGCTGCGCCGAGACGCCCGCATCGACGCCGATCCCAAGGGCGCCTACGAGCTGGCGGTGACGCCTGCCGGCGTCACGCTGCAAGCGCGCGACGACGCTGGTCTCCTGTATGCGGGCGTGAGCCTGTGGCAGCTGTTCGATGCCAACGCCAACGCCAGCGCCAAGGCTGATGACACGCGCGCCGGCGTCGACGTGCCGATGCTGCGCATCGTCGACCAGCCGCGCTTCGGCTGGCGCGGCCTGATGCTGGACGTCGTGCGCCACTTCGCGCCGCTGGACGAGCTGAAGGCCCTGGTCGATCAGATGGCGCTGCACAAACTCAACGTGCTGCACCTGCACCTGAGCGACGACCAGGGCTGGCGCCTGGAGATCAAGCGCTATCCCGACCTGACCCGCATCGGCGGCTGGCGCACGCCGCCCGGCGGCGAGCCGGCCCGCTATGGCGGCTTCTACACGCAGGCGCAGATGCGCGAGCTGGTGGCCTATGCCGCCGAGCGCCAGATCACCGTCGTGCCCGAGCTGGACATGCCCGGCCACGCGCAGGCCGCGGTCGCCGCGTATCCGCGCCTGGGCGTGGACATCGGCGATGGCCCGGGCCGCCATCCTCGGCCCGCCGTGGCGGTCGACTACGGCGTGAACCCCTATCTCTACAACGCCGATGAATCCACCCTGCGCTTCATCGAGCAGGTGATGGACGAGGTGATGGCGGTGTTCCCGTCGCCCTTCATCCACGTCGGCGGCGACGAGGCGATCAAGGACCAGTGGAAGGCCTCGCCGAGCGTGCAGGCCCGCATCCGCGCGCTGGGCCTGGCCAACGAGGAAGCGCTGCAGAGCTGGTTCATCGGCCGCATCGGACGCTACCTGGACAGCCGCGGCCGCCGGCTGATCGGCTGGGACGAGATCCTGGAAGGCGGCCTGCCCGCGGGCGCGTCCGTCATGTCCTGGCGCGGCACCGAGGGCGCCGTCGCGGCCGCCAACCTGGGCCACGACGTGGTGCTGGCACCGGCCGGTTCGCTCTACCTCGACAACCTGCAGAGCGCGGGTGACGACGAGCCGGAAGGGCGCCTGGCCCAGTTGCCCATCGAGAAGGTCCATGCCTTCGAGCCCATGCCCGCCGGCCTGGACGCCGACCGCGCCCGGCACGTGCTGGGCCTGGAGGCCGCGCTGTGGACCGAGTACATGCCGTCGCGCCAGCACCGCGAGCACGCGATCTTCCCGCGCCTGGCCGCCGTGGCGGAGGTGGCCTGGTCGCCGGCCGCGCTGCGCGATTGGCGCGGCTTCGTGCCGCGCCTGGCGCTGCAGCGGGCACGCTATCTGCGCCAGGGCGTGAACGCCGCCGACAGCGCCTTCGCGGTGCGCTTCGACATCGACGGCGGCGCGGCCGCGATGCTCGCCGCCGGCCAGGCGCCGGTGCGGCTGGGCAATCAACTCGGCTACGGGCAGATCCGCTACACGCTCGACGGCTCCGACCCAGGTCCCGCGTCGCTGACGGTGGAAGCCGACGGAAAGCCGCTGATCGTCACGCTGCCCGCGCGCGTGCGCGCGGTGGCCTTCGATGCCGCGGGCCGGCCGCTCGCCGCCGTGCGCGAGCAGCGCTTCGACACCGCGACGTTGCTGACCCGCTCCAGCAACCAGCTGCAGGCCTGCCCGTCCGGCGAGATGGGCCTGCGCGTGCCGCTGCGGACCGAGGCGACCGATTGGGCCCCCGTCTTCAACGTCAATCTGCTCGATGCCTGCTGGATCTATCCGCGCGCGCGCCTGGACGGCGTGCAGGGCATCGCGGTCGATGCCGGCCGGCTGGCCCGCAACTACGGCCTGGCGCAGGACGCGGTCAAGGTCGTCCAGCACCCGGCCCGCACGCCGGCGGGGGAGCTCGAGGTGCGGCAAGGCGATTGCACCGGGCCACTGATCGCGTCGCTGCCGCTGCCTGCCGGCAGCGCGCCGCAGGCCTTCACGCTGAAGGCGCCGCTGCCACCGCTGACCGGCGTGCAGGACCTGTGCCTGCGCTTCACCGCGCCCATCCACGGCCCGCTATACGCGATCGACGCGGCGCGCCTGCTGGCCGCCGAGCCCGCCCGGCCTTGATCAAGGACGCCCCAAGATGCCTCCCTTTCCCTTCCTGACCGGCTGCCGCCGCGCGCTGCGCGGACTGGGCGTGGCCGCGCTGCTGAGCAGCGCAGCGCCCTGGGCGCTGGCGCAACTGCACACGCAGCCGCTGAACAGCGGCTGGCAGTTCCGCCTCGCGGATCCCGAGGCCGCCAAGGCGCATCCCGGGGCCGCGGACTGGCGCGGCGCCACCGTGCCCGGCACGGTGCAGACGGACCTGCTGGACGCGCGCTTGATCCCCGATCCCTTCCACGGCGAGAACGAAGCCCGGCTGCAATGGATCGGCCTGTCGGACTGGGAGTACCGGCTGGCCTTCGACGTCGATGCCGCGACGCTGTCGCGCGAGCAGGTGGAGCTGGTCTTCGACGGGCTGGACACCTTCGCGCAGGTCAGCCTCAACGGGCAGGCCCTGGCCGCCACGGACAACATGTTCCGCCGCTGGCGCCTGCCGGCCAAGTCGCTGCTCAAGCCGGGCCGCAACACGCTGCTCGTGCGGCTGCAATCACCGATCAGGAAGATGCAGCCCTGGCTGCTGAAGCAGCCCTACGCGCTGCCGGGCGCCTATGACTCGCAGTTCGGTGACGAGCCCAAGGGCGTGGCCACCGCGACCTACGTCCGCAAGGCGCAGTACCAGTACGGCTGGGACTGGGGCCCGCGCTTCGTGACGCTGGGCATCTGGCAGCCGGTGCGTCTGGAGAGCTGGAATGGCCTGCGCATCGAGGACTTCCACGTGCGCCAGCCACGCGTGGATGAAGGCGTGGCGCAGCTCGAGGCCGAGCTGGAGGTGCAGGCCGGCCGCGGCGAGGCAGCCCGGCTGCAGGTCGAGGTGACGCCGCCCGAGGGCGAGCCCTTCACGCTGACCCGCGACGTGGTGCTGGACCCCGGCCGCAACGCGCTCAGCCTGCCGGTGCGCATCGAGCGACCCCGGCGCTGGTTCCCGGCCGGCTATGGCGAGCAGCCGATGTACCGCTTCCGCGCCAGCCTGACGCAGGACGGCGTCGAATTGGGCCATGCCGAGCGCCGCACCGGCCTGCGCAGTGTCGAGCTGCGGCGCGAGAACGACGCCTGGGGCCGGAGCTTCGCCTTCGTCATCAATGGCATTCCCGTGTTCGCCAAGGGCGCGAACATGATCCCGCTGGACAGCTTCCCCAACCGCGTCACGCGCGAGCGCCAGCGGGCGCTGCTGCTCAGCGCCAGGCGCGCCAACATGAACATGCTGCGCCTGTGGGGCGGCGGCTATTACGAGAGCGACGCGTTCTACGAAGAGGCCGATGCGCTGGGCCTGCTGATCTGGCAGGACTTCATGTTCGGCGGCGCCATCCTGCCGGCCGACACCGCCTTCCAGGAGAACGTCCGCCAGGAGGCCGTGGAGCAGGTGCGCCGGCTGCGCGACCACCCGAGCATCGTGCTCTGGTGCGGCGGCAACGAGGTGCAGGCCGACTGGGAGACCTGGGACGCCACGCTGGCCTTCAAGAACCGGCTCTCGCCCGACGAGCGCGAGCGCCTGTGGAGCGCCAACCTCAAGCTCTTCGGCGACGTGCTGCGCGGCGTCGTGCAGCGCGAGGCGCCCGACGTGCCTTACTGGGCCACCTCGCCCGGCGTCGACCTGGAGGGGCCGTCCGGCCAGATGGACGATGGCGACGTGCATTTCTGGCGCGTGTGGGGCGGCTCCGCGCCGGTCGAGACCTTCCTCGACACCACGCCGCGCTTCATGTCGGAGTACGGCCTGCAGTCCTACCCCGAGATGCGCACCATCGCCAGTTTCGCCGGCCCGCAGGACCTGCGGCTGGACTCGCCCGTGATGCGCGCGCATCAGAAATTCGGCGTGGCCGCGGGACCCGATGTGGGCAACGATCGGCTGCTCTTCTACATCCGCAAGGGCTATGGCGAGCCCAAGGACTTCGCGTCCTTCGTCTACCTCAGCCAAGTCATGCAGGCCGAGGGCATCGAGCTGGCCGCCAGCCATCTGCGCAGCCAGCGCCCGCGGTCGATGGGCTCGCTCTACTGGCAGCTCAACGACGTGTGGCCGGGGGCGTCCTGGTCCAGCGTCGATGTCTTCGGCCGCTGGAAGGCGCTGCAGTTCCATGCGCGCCGCTTCTACGCGGACACGACGGTGACGGCGCTGCGCCGCGCCGGCGGGACCGAGATCGCGGTGGTGTCCGACAGGACCCGCCCTCAGGACGCCGAGCTGCGTCTGCGCATCCTGGACCTGGACGGCCGCGTGCTGCGCACCGAGCGCGCGACCGTCGTCGCGCGGCCGCTGGCCGTCACGCCGGTCTGGCACCGCGCCGATGACGAGCTGCTGCAGGGCGCGGATCCGGCGCGCACCGTGGCCGAGGTCGAGTTGCTGGTGCAGGGCCGGGCGGCGGCCCGCCAGACCGTGTACTTCGTGTCCGCCCGTGATCTGAAGCTGACCGATCCGCGCTGGCAGACGCGGCTGGAGCCGGATCCCGCCGGCGGTCCCGGCGCGTGGCGGCTCGCGATCAAGCCCGATGCCTTCGCCCGTGCGGTGTGGATCGATTTCGGCCCGCTGGAGGTGGAGCTCGCGGACAACGCGCGCGACATCCCGGCCGGCGAGGAAGTCCTGATCCCGCTGCGCGCCATGGCCTCGCAGGAGGACCTGCAGGCCCATCTGAATCTTCGTTCCCTGGCCGACTCGCGAATGCGATGACGGATGCCAGGCAACAGATCGTCCGCTCAAAAAGCGGATCGACGCATGCGTGCAGTAGCTAGTTCGATCTCCAGGGACAAGAGCAATTCAAAGACGCGGCATTGACCGTCCCCTCATCCACGGCCCTCACCCCAAGAAGATTGCGATCATGAAACCGAATCGACTCCTCCTGAAAACCACCCTGGTCACCGCGATCGCGGCCATCTACGGCCCGGCCGCCTTCGCGCAGGCGGCGCCTCCGCCCAGTGCGGCCGCGTCCGCCGCCGCGCCTGCCGCCGCGCCCGCGCCGGAGTCCGAGCGCGGCGCCCAGGCCAAGAAGGCCGGGACGCTTGATACGGTCAACGTGACCGGTTACCGCGCCAGCCTGCAGCGCGCGATGAACATCAAGCGCAACGCCGATTCCATCGTCGATGCGATCAGCGCCGAGGACATCGGCAAGTTCCCCGACACCAACGCGGCGGAGTCCCTCGCGCACCTGCCCGGCATCGCGGTGGACCGCCTCTACGGCGAAGGCGAGAAGGTCAGCATCAACGGCACCGATCCGGCGCTCAACCGCGTGCTGGTCAATGGCCAGACCATCGCCTCGGGCGACTGGGGCGGCAACCCCAGCGACACCAGCGGCCGCACCTTCAACTACACGCTGCTGTCGCCCGAGATCATCGGGACGATGGAGGTCTACAAGTCGCCCGAGGCCCGCATCGACGAAGGCAGCATCGGCGGCACCGTGATCATCCACACCCGCAGGCCGCTGGACCTGCCGGCCAACACGCTGCGCGGCTCGCTGGGCTACAGCTACAACGACCGTTCCAAGGACGGCAATCCGCGCGGCTCGGTGCTGTACAGCTGGAAGAACGAGAGCAACGACTTCGGCGCGCTGATCGCCGCCTCGCATGACAAGCAGACGCTGTCGCAGGCCGGCATCGAGTTCTTCGGCTACACCACCGGCAACGGCATCAGCCCGACGGCGCAGATCTCCGGCAGCGGCGATCCTCAGACCGCGCGCATGCCGGTGGCCATCGACAGCGACTTCTTCCAGCAGACGCGCCAGCGCGACAGCCTGCAAGGCGCGCTGCAATGGAAGCCCGATACCCGCAACGAGTTCAACCTGACCGGCATCTATGTCCACGGCCAGTACAACAACTACAGCGAGGCGCGCTATGCCTGCCCCGGCTGCGGCGACATCGACAAGATCACCAAGGCCACGGTCAACAACGGCCTGATCACCGCGGCGACCGTGACGGCCGGCGCCGGCAATGGCAACCAGCCCTATGCCGAGCTGGACGCGAACTACCGCGAGTCCACCGTCGTCACCAAGAGCCTGAACCTGCAGCACGAGTACAAGGCCGACGACTGGAAGCTCTCCAGCCAGGTCGGCTACACCTCGGCCTCCGGCGGCAAGTCGCCGGAATACCTGATGAAGTATTTGCTGAAGTCGGGCGGCTACTCCTTCAACTACGGTCCCAAGCAGGCCGGCATCGTCTACGACGACGGCAGCCGTTCCAACTGGGGCCTGCCGGGCGCGCCGGCGGGCTCCGCGCCCGGTGCGCAGATCGACGGCAAGTACCAGGCCGGCGGCATCTACTACGCCGAGAGCAGCGACCGCGAACGCTATGGCCAGGTCGACCTGTCCCACAAGCTGGACCTGGGACCCATCAACGAAGTGATGGTCGGCGCCAAGTTCATCAAGCACGACAACGGTGTCAACGCGCGCGGCAATCGCATCAACACGACCAGCGACGTCACGCTGGACCAGTTCGGCAACTCGAACGCGCCGTCCGGGCTGTACGACGGCCTGGACGTCAGCGGCGACATCCGCAACTGGCCCACCGCCGATCTGGGACAGGTCAAGAACTACCTGCTGAATCAGCCGCAGGGGCCGTTCAACATCGATTACGGCTCGACCTTCCGCGTGCGGGAGACCACGGCCAACCTCTACAGCCAGTTCAACTATGACCTCGGCGGCCTGCGCGGCAACTTCGGCCTGCGCTACGTGCACACCAAGGACAACTCGAACTACTACCTCTCCAGCGATGGCGGCACGACCTACACGCCGACCACCACGGACACCAGCTACAACAAGCTGCTGCCCAGCTTCAACGCCGCCTACGACCTGGATTCCGACAAGGTGCTGCGCTTCTCGGTGGCCAAGGTGCTGGCGCGTCCGCGCTATTCGGACCTGGCCGGCGCCACCAACCTGGACCTGGTCAAGGGCACCGGCAGCGGCGGCAACCCCGATCTGAAGCCCTACGAGTCGACCAACTTCGACCTGGCCGGCGAGTGGTACTTCGCGCCGCAGAGCATGCTGGGCGCCGAGTTCTTCTATCGCGACGTCAGCAACTACGTCGTGAACGTGACGAACGACCGCGTCATCAACAACCGGACCTTCTCGATCAGCTCGCCGGTGAACGCCAGCTCGGCCAAGGTCAAGGGCCTGTCGCTGATGTACCAGCAGAACCTGGGCTACGGCTTCGGGCTGCAGGCCAACTACACCTATGCCAAGGCCGACACCGGCGAAGGCCTGAACCTGCCCTACCTGTCGAAGAACACGGTCAACCTGATTCCCTACTTCGAATACGCGGGCTTCACCGCGCGCCTGGTCTACAGCTGGCGCTCGCAGTACTTCACGCAGATCGGCCGCCTGAACTCGCAGGACTTCACCGACCAGTACAAGCAGCTGGATCTGTCGGCCTCGTACGAGATCACGAAGAAGATCGGCATCAGCCTGAGCGCGACCAACCTGCTGGACCAGACCTACTACCAGTTCAGCGGCAACAAGGATGCGCCGACCGGCTTCTACAAGAACGGCCGGACCATCGTGCTGGGCATGAACTTCAAGCTCTGAGCATGGCGTGAGCGGGGCCGGCCGGCTCACGCGAGCCGGCCGGCCCTTTCCTGTGACCGTGATGGATCCTCAGATGTACCGATCGTTGATCAAGAGGCTGCAGGCGCTGTGCGCGGCGCTGGGCGTGGCCTTGGTGGCGGCGCCCTGGACGGCGGCGCGGGCCGCGGACTCGTTCTCGGCGACGACCCCGTCACCGCAGCAGGTGGCGTGGCAGAACCGCGGCTTCGGCGTGCTGGTGCACTTCGGCACCAACACCTTCCTGGATCGTGAATGGGGCGACGGCAAGGCGCCGGCCGCCGTGTTCAATCCCGACCGCGTCGATCCCGGCCAGTGGGCCCGCGCGGCCAGGTCTGCGGGCGCCAATTACCTGGTGCTGGTGGCCAAGCACCACGATGGCTTCGCGCTGTGGCCCACGCAGCAGAGCGACTACTCGGTCAAGGCCAGCCCGTGGCTGAACGGCCAGGGCGATCTGGTCCGCATGACCGCCGAGGCCGTCCGGCGCGAAGGCATGGGCATGGGCGTCTACCTGTCGCCCTGGGACCGGCACGAGCCCCGCTACGCCGATCCCAAGGCCTATGACGTCTTCTACACCGGCCAATTGGTCGAGCTGGCCTCGGGCTACGGCCCGCTGGTCGAGTGGTGGCTGGACGGCGCGGGCAGCGACGGCCATGTCTACGACTTCGAGCACTATGTCGCGAAGCTGCGCACCTATCAGCCCAATGCGATGGTGTTTGCGGACACCGCGCTGTTCGAGTACGGCGATATCCGTTGGGTCGGCAATGAGACCGGCGTCATCGAGGGCGAGAACTGGAACGTCATCGACCGCCATGGCCAGTTGCGCTGGCGGCCGGTGGAGGTCGACACGCCGCTGCACAAGGACTTCTGGTTCTGGAACTCGAAGCCGGAGTTCGCCGCGTCGTTGAAGACGGTGGATGAGCTGATGCGCAACTACGAGGACAGCGTGGGCCGCGGCGGTCAGCTGGTGCTGGGCCTCGCACCCGACCGGCACGGCCTGCTGCCCGACGCGGACGTGAAGCGCCTGGCCGAGTTCGGTCAGGCCCTGGAGCGGCGCTACGGGAATGCCGCCAATGTGGCGGCGACGCGCGTCAAGACCGATGCGCGCGCGCAGGCCGCGCTGGACAACGACGACGACACCTTCTGGGCCGTCACCGAGGCCAACCGCGGCGTGCTGGAGGTGGACCTCGGCAAGACCGTGACGATCGACCGCGCGCTGACCATGGAGCGCCTGGAGGACGGCCAGCACGTGCGCGGCTACCGGATCGAGGCTTGGGACGGCGGCCGCTGGATCACGCTGGCGCAGGCGCAGGCGGTCGGTCACATGAAGATCGACCGCTTCCCGCCGGTGAGCGCGCGCCGCGTGCGGCTGCGCATCACCAACAGCGTCGGCGTCGCGGCCATCCGCGAGTTCAAGCTGTTCGCCGCCCCATGAGCAACGCGCCCCTTTGCATCGAGGTCATCGCCTTGACGGCCCGGGACGCCTGCGAGGCCGAGGCCGCCGGCGCGGACCGCATCGAGCTGGTGTCCGACATGTCGCAGGGCGGTCTCACGCCCAGTGGGCAGGTGGTGCGCGAGGTGGTGCGGCAGTGCCGTCTGCCGGTGATGGTCATGGTGCGGCCCCACGCCCGGTCCTTCTTCTACGACGAGGCCGACATGCGTCAGGTGCGCGAGGGCGTGGCGATGGTGCGCGACGCCGGCGCGCATGGCCTGGTCTTCGGCGCGCTGACGGCCGATGGCGACATCGATCGCGCGGCGCTGGACCAGGTGCTGCGATGGGCCGACGGGCTGCCGCTGACCTTCCACCGGGCCTTCGACGACGCGCGCGATCCGGTGCGCGCCTTCAGCGAACTGAGCGCCTATCGCGGCGCGGTGACGCAGTTGTTGAGCTCGGGTGCCGCGCCGACCGCGGAGAAGGGCGCCGAGCTGCTCGCGCAGCTCGTGACGCGCTGGCGGCTGGGCGAGGGCATCGAGCCGCTGGTGGGCTCGGGCGTGCATGCGGGCAACCTGGCCGCGCTGCATCGCCGCATCGGCGCGCGGCAGTACCACGTGGGCAGCGGCGCGCGAGCGGGCGGCAGCTTCGCCTTCGGCATCGACGCCGCGCGCATCGCCGCGCTGCGGCAGGCGCCATGACGCAGCGGGTGCCCGGTCTGTCCCGAAGGCGGCTGCTGGTCGCGGCGCTGGCGGGCGCGGCCGGGCCGCGGGCCTGGGGCGCGGAGCTCGAGCTCAAGTTCGAGCTCCACAAGCGTTTCATCGACGAGCAGCCAGCCACGCCGCAGGTGCATGCGTCCACGCTCGTGGAACTGCCGGACGGCAGCCTGATGGCCGCCTGGTTTGGCGGCACCGCGGAGCGCGCGCCCGATGTGCGCATCTGGTGCTCGCGCCTGCGGGCCGGCGCCTGGAGTCCGCCTCGCGCGGTCGCGGACGGCGTTCAGCCGGACGGTAGCCCGCTGCCCACCTGGAACCCCGTCCTGTTCCAGGCCGATGCCGCGCGCGGCGGCAAGCTGCTGCTCTTCTACAAGGTCGGCCCCGATCCACGGCAGTGGTGGGGCGAGCTGATCACCTCGGACGATGGCGGCGACCACTGGTCCCCGCCGCGCCGGCTGCCCGCCGGCGTGCTGGGCCCGATCCGCAGCAAGCCGCTGATGCTGGCGGACGGTACGCTGCTGTGTCCGTCCAGCACCGAGGACGAAGCGGGCCGCTGGCGCCTGCACATGGAGCGCAGCCGGGATCTGGGCTGGAGCTGGCTGCCCAACGTGCCGGTGGCCGATCCGCGGGGTTACGGACTGATCCAGCCCAGCCTGATGGCCCGGCCCGATGGCAGCTTGCTGGCCTTCGCCCGCAGCCGGGCGAACCGCATCGCCGTCACGCGCTCGCGCGATGGCGGGCGCAGTTGGTCGGTGCCCGCGTTGACGCCGCTGCCCAATCCCAATGCCGGCATCGAGGCCCTGGGCCTGGCCGATGGGCGCCTCCTGATGGTCTTCAATCCGCGCGAGCAGGGGCGGGACTGGTGGGCCGGCCGCGACCGGCTCGACCTGGCGCTGTCCAGCGACGGCGGCCGCGCATGGCGCACCGTCACGACGCTGGAGGACGAGCCCGGCCAGGAGTTCTCCTATCCCGCCGCGATCCAGACACGCGATGGCCTCGTGCATCTCACCTACACCTACCAACGGAGCCACATCCGGCATGTGCAACTGGACCCGCGCCGCCTGGGCTGACGCCGTCAGGCGGGCGCTTTCCCTTTCACCGACGGCGCCGAAGCGCCGCGGGGGGCACGGCATGCGCGTGATGCCGTGGCTGTGTTTCGCGGCCTTGCTGCCGGCATCGATGGCATCGGTGGCAACGGCCGCCGAGCCGGCGCCGTCAGCGCGGACATCGCCGCCGGTGCCGCCCTATCTCGACGCCCGTCTTGGCGATGCCGAGCGCGCCGCCGATCTGGTGAGCCGGCTCAGCCTCGCCGAGAAGATCGCCCAGCTGCAGGACGGCGCGCCCGCCATCGAGCGTCTGGGCGTGCCGGCCTACGGCTGGTGGAGCGAGGGCCTGCATGGCCTGGCGCGCAACGGCCGGGCCACCGTCTTTCCGCAGGCCATCGGTCTGGCCGCGAGCTGGGACGCGCCGCTGCTGCACGCGGTGGGCGGCGTGATCGCCGCGCAGGCGCGGGCCAAGACCGCGCCGCCGCCGCCGGGCGTGTCGCGCGACTCCGCCCGCTATGGCGGCCTGACGATCTGGTCGCCCAACATCAACCTGTTCCGCGATCCGCGCTGGGGCCGCGGGCAGGAGACCTATGGCGAGGATCCGGTCCTCACCGCGCGCCTGGGCGTGGCCTTCGTGCAAGGGCTGCAGGGCTCCGACGAGCGCCGCCCGCTGGTCATCGCCACGCCCAAGCATTTCGCCGTGCACAGCGGGCCGGAGAAGGATCGTCACGCGTTCAACGTCAACCCGTCCGCCCACGACCTGGAGGACAGCTATCTGCCGGCCTTCCGGGCCGCGGTGACGCAGGCGCACGCCGGCTCGGTCATGTGCGCCTACAACGCGCTGGACGGCACGCCCGCCTGCGCGAACACGGCGCTGCTGCAGGAGCGGCTGCGCCGCGACTGGGGCTTCCAGGGCTTCGTCGTGACTGACTGCGACGCGGTCGAGGACATGACGCTCTTCCACAAGACCACGCCCGATGACGCGGAGGCCTCGGCGCGCGCGCTGCAGGCGGGCACCGACCTGAACTGCGGCCGCAGCTTCGCCGCGCTGGGCCGCGCGGTGGAGAACGGCCGCGTCAGCGAAGCCGACCT
This sequence comes from Roseateles sp., assembly GCF_039595595.1. Lineage (GTDB taxonomy): Bacteria > Pseudomonadota > Gammaproteobacteria > Burkholderiales > Burkholderiaceae_C > Roseateles. Next base: position 95,164 of record NZ_JBCNLG010000011.1, read on the forward strand.
GGATCGCGCGCTGCAGCGGCTCTTCGAGGCCCGCCTGCGGCTGGGCCTGTTCTCGCCCGCGAGCGCCGCGCCATCCATCGACTGGGCCGCGGGTCGCGCGCTCGCGCTGCGCGCCGCGCGCGAGTCCATGGTCCTGTTGAAGAACAACGGCGTGCTGCCGCTGTCGCCGCGCAGCCGCGTGGCCGTCGTCGGTCCGACCGCCGAGCTGCTCGAGGACCTGCACGCCAACTACCACGGCGTGGCGGCCGATCCGGTCACGCCACTGGCCGGTCTGCGCCAGGCGCTTGGGCCCTCGCGCGTGGTCGCCGCCCAGGGCTCCGCGCTGGCCGAGGGCGTGCCGGTGGCCGTCCCGCAGGCGGCGCTGCGCACGCCGCAGGGAAGGCCCGGCCTGCGCCGCGAGGTCTTCGCCAACGCGACCCTCGCCGGCCACCCTGTCGCAGTCAGCGACGATGCGACCTTGAACCTCGACTTCAACCGGGCGCCGCCCGCGACGGGCTTGCCACCGCGCGGGTACTCGGTGCGCTGGTCGGGGCAGTTCCTGCCGCCGGCGCCCGGCGAGTACCGGCTGGGCCTGCGCGTGGAGCGCTGCTTCGATTGCGACGGCCATGACCGCGTTCGTCTCTACCTCGACGGCAAGCTGCTGCAGGACGGCGACGGCGATCAGGCCGCCGTGAGCGTCAAGGTCACGGACCGGCGCCCGCGGACGCTGCGCGTGGAGTGGCTGCATACGGGTGAGGATCAGGGGCTGTCGCTGCGCTGGCAGGCGCCGGCCGATGCGCAACTGGCGCAGGCGGTGGCGGCCGCGCGCCAAGCCGATGCCATCGTGGCCTTCGTCGGCTTGTCGCCCGATCTGGAAGGCGAGCAGCTGCAGCTGGAGGTGCCCGGGTTCGATGGCGGGGACCGCAGCTCGCTGGACCTGCCGGCGGCGCAGGAGCGCCTGCTCCAGGCGGTGAAGACCAGCGGCAAGCCGCTGGTGGTGGTGCTGCAGTCGGGCAGCGCGGTGGCGCTGCGCTGGGCCGCCGAGCATGCGGACGCGGTGCTGGCGGCCTGGTATCCGGGCGAGGCCGGCGGGCAGGCGATCGCGGAGACGCTGCTGGGGATCAACAACCCGGCGGGGCGCTTGCCGGTGACCTTCTACCGCTCGGCGCAGGACCTGCCGCCCTTCGCCGACTACGGCATGCAGGGCCGTACCTATCGCTACTTCAAGGGCTCTCCGCTGTGGGCCTTCGGGCATGGGCTGAGCTACACCCGATTCGCCTACCAGGCGCCGCGCGTGTCGAGCGCGGTGCTGAACGCGGGCGAAGTGCTCGCGGTCGAGGTCGAGGTGGCCAACGCCGGCGATCGCGATGGCGACGAGGTGACGCAGGTCTACCTCGAACCCGAGACGCCATTGGCCGTGGCGCCGGCGCACGCGCTGGTGGCCTTCCAGCGCGTGCCGCTGAAGGCCGGCGAGCGCCGCACGCTGCGATTCGAGCTCGATGCCCGCGCGCTCAGCCAGGTCGACGCGTCCGGCCTGCGGGCAGTGCTGCCGGGCCGCTACCGCCTCGCGGTGGGCGGCGGCCAGCCCGGCCATGCCGAGGTGCTGCGCGTCGGCTTCGAGATCCAGGGCCGACAGGAGCTGCCGCGATGAAGGGGCCGGACATGATCGATTCGCCGGCGCGGCGCGCGCTGCTCGGGCTCGGCCTGGCCGGTGGACTGAGCGGTCTGGGCATGGCTCGCGCGCTGGCGGCCGATCGTCCCCCTGGTTCGGATGTGCGCTTCGCCAGCTCGCGGCCTCCGCCTGGTCAGCGCCGCTTCGTCAGCCCTGCTGTCGACGCCGCCATCGCGGACCTCCAGCGCCGCATCGGCGATCCGGAGCTGGCCTGGATGTTCGGCAACTGCCTGCCCAACACGCTGGACACCACGGTGACCGAGGGCACCGTCGACGGCAAGCCCGACACCTTCGTCATCACCGGTGACATCGATGCGATGTGGCTGCGCGACTCGTCGGCCCAGGTCTGGCCCTACCTGCCCTTCGCGCGCGAGGACGGCGCGTTGCGCCGTCTGATCCGCGGCGTCATCCATCGCCACGCGCGCTGCCTGCTGATCGATCCCTACGCCAATGCCTTCCTCGAGGATCCTCAGGCCCGCACGCAGCTCAAGTGGGCCATCGGCGACCTGACCGAGATGCGGCCCGGCGTGTCCGAACGCAAGTGGGAGCTGGACTCGCTGTGCTGGCCCATCCGCCTGGCCCATGGCTATTGGCGCGCCACCGGCGACACCGCGCCCTTCGATGCCCAATGGGCCCAGGCGATGCGCGCGGTGCTGCGCACGATGCGTGAGCAGCAGCGCAAGACCGGTCCCGGTCCCTACCGCTTCCAGCGCAAGGCCGAGGCCGCCACCGAGACGCTGGTCCTCGATGGCTACGGCCATCCGGGCCGGCCGGTGGGGCTGATCCATTCGATGTTTCGGCCGTCGGATGATGCCTGCGTCTTCCCGTTCCTGGTGCCGGCCAACCTGTTCGCCGTCGTGTCGCTGCGCCAGCTCGCGGCGATGGCGGACGCGGTGCTGCACGACGCCGCGCTGGCCAGCGAGGCCAAGGCCCTGGCCGACGAGGTCGCGGCCGCGCTGCGCCGCCACGCGCGGCTGCGCACGCCGGCGGGCGAGGTCTGGGCCTATGAGGTCGACGGCTTCGGCAACCAGTTCTTCATGGACGACGCCAACGCGCCCAGCCTGCTGAGCCTGCCCTACCTGGGCGTCTGCGCGGTCGACGACGCGCTCTACCGCCGCACGCGCGCGCGGTCCTGGAGCCTGGACAACCCGTACTTCTTCCGCGGCCGCGTGGCCGAGGGAACGGGCGGGCCGCACGAGGGCCTGCGCATGATCTGGCCGATGTCCCTGGCGATGAAGGCGCTGACCGCGCCCGCCACGGCCGCCGGCGACGCGGAGATCCGCCAGTGCCTGCGCTGGCTCCGGGTCAGCCACGCGGGGACGGGCTTCATGCACGAGGCCTTCGACCAGGACGACGCCGCGCATTTCACCCGTCCCTGGTTTGCCTGGGCCAATGGCCTGTTCGGCGAACTGATCCTGAACCTGGCGCGGCATCGGCCCGCGCTGCTGCAATCGAGCTGATCCATGACCTCACGCCGCGACCTGCTCAAGATGGCGCTCGCCACCGGCCTGCCGCTGACCGGCTGCGCCGGCCCCGCGCGCCAGGCCATTGCCCCGGGCGCTCCCGCGGACGAACGCCTCACCCGTCATGTCGACGTCTTCATCGGCACCGGCGATCACGGCCACACCACACCCGCGGCGACGCGGCCCTTCGGCATGGTGCAGTTGGGGCCCGACACCTACAACGCGGACTGGGACGCCTGCTCGGGCTACCACGACAAAGACCGCTCGATCATGGGCTTCTCCCACACGCACCTCAGCGGCACCGGCATCGGTGACCTGCTGGACGTGCTGGTGATGCCCTGCGTCGGCGAGGTGCGGCGGCAGCCCGGACCGCCCGGCCATCCGGAGCTCGGCTGGCGCGCGCCGTTCACGCATCAGGACCAGTCCGCCGAGCCCGGCTACTACCGTGTCGCGCTGCGCGATCGCGATGTCAGCGTCGAGCTCACCGCCACCGAGCGCGCTGGTCTGCATCGCTACCGCTTCGGCCAGCACACGCGCAGCCATCTGATGGTGGACCTGCGTCATGGCATGCAGGACAAGCCGGGCGTGCCCACGCGCGTGCCCTGGGCCGAGCTCGAGGTGGCCGGCGACGACATGCTGCTCGGCGGCCGCGCGGTCGACCAGTGGGCGCAGGGCCGGCAGGTCTACTTCGCGATGCAGTTCTCGCGTCCCTTCGAGCGCTTCGAGGTGTTCAACGGCAACGGCGCGGACGGCGCGGCCACGCGTGTCTCGCGCGGCACGCAACTGCTGGCGGCGCTGCACTGGCGCTCGGAGCCGGGCGAGCCGCTGCTGGTCAAGTGCGGCATCTCCTACGTCAGCGCCGAGGGCGCGCTGCGCAATCTGCGCGAGGAACTGCCCGGCTGGGACTTCGAGCAGGTGCGCGCGTCGGCGAGCGCGGCCTGGGAGCGCGAGCTCGCCGCGCTGCGGCTGCGGACCTTCGACGAGCGGCATCAGCGCATGCTCTACACCGCGCTGTATCACAGCCTGCTCGCGCCGACCCTGTTCAGCGACGTGGACGGCCTGTACCGCGGCATGGACCTGCGCGTGCATCAGCTGTCACCCGGCGAGCGCAACTACACGCAGTACTCGCTGTGGGACACCTACCGCAGCCTGCATCCGCTGCTGACGATGCTCACGCCGGCGCGCGTGCCGGACCTGGTCAACAGCCTCATCCGCATGGCGGAGCAGAGCGATCAAGGCGTGCCGGTGTGGCCGCTGCACGGCCGGGAGACCGGCTGCATGATCGGCTACCACTCGGCGGTGGTGCTGGCCGAGGCCCAGGCCAAGGGCTTCGCCGGCATCGACTTCCAGCGCGCCTGGCCGCTGTGGCGCCAGCGCGCGATGGACGACGCGTACCGCGGTCTGCCCGATTACCGCCGGCTGGGTTTCATCCCGTCCGACCGCGAGGAGGAGGCGGCCAGCAAGACCCTCGAGTACGCCTACGACGACTGGGCGCTGGCCCGCCTCGCGCGCGGCGTGGGGGCCGAGGCGGACGCGGCGCAGCTGCGCGAGCGTTCGCTGAACTATCGCCATGTCTTCGATCCGGCGCTGCGCTTCGTGCGGCCTCGCCTGGCCGATGGCCGCTGGGCCGAGCCCTTCGATCCGCGGGCGCTGGGCCATTCGGATCGCTGGCGCGACTTCACCGAGTCCAATGCCTGGCAGGCCACCTTCCTCAACCAGCACGACGTGGCCGGCTACATGGAGCTCTTCGGCGGCGAGGCGGCCTTCGTCGCCCAGCTCGACGCGCTGTTCAGCACGAGCTCGGAGCAACTGCCCGGCGCGCCGCCCGACATCTCGGGGCTGATCGGCCAATACGCCCATGGCAACGAGCCCAGCCACCACATCGCCTATCTCTACGCCTACGCTGGCCAGCCCTGGAAGACGCAGGCGCGCGTGCGGCAGATCATGGACACGCTCTACAGCGACCGGCCTGACGGCCTGTCCGGCAACGAGGATTGCGGGCAGATGTCGGCCTGGCTGGTGCTCAGCGCGCTGGGGCTGTACCCGGTGGACCCGGTCAGCGCGCGCTATGTCTTCGGCAGTCCGCTGGTGGAGCGCGCCGAGCTGGCGTTGCCGGGCGGCAGGACGCTGGAGATCGAGGCCCGCGGCAACGGCCCCGACCGGATCTACGTGCAGTCGGTGACCTGGCGGGGGCAGCCGCACACGCGCAGCTGGATCGACCACGCCAGCCTGATGCAGGGCGGCCGGCTGGTGTTCACGATGGGGGCCGAGCCCGATCCCGGCTTCGGCGCGGCGCTGGCGTCGCGGCCGCCAGCGGCCGTCTGAGCCTCACTGCTTCACGTACATCGAGGCGTAGCGCGCCCCGAAGTAGAGGATGAACGCATAGCAGGCGGCCGGCAGCAGGAAGGACAGCTGCACGCCCAGGTGGTCGGCCAGCGCGCCCTGCGCGAAGGGCACGATGGCGCCGCCGACGATGGCCATGCACAGGATGCCGGAGCCCTGGCCAGTGTGCCGGCCCAGGCCGTGGATGGCCATGCTGAAGACGGTGGGGAACATGATGGAGTTGCACAGGCCCACGGCCAGGATGGCCCACATCGCGACGCTGCCGTGGCCGAAGGTGGCGGTCAGCACCAGCGCGATCGCCACCAGGGCATTGAAGGCCAGCGTCCTGCCGGGGCTCACCGACCGCATCACGACGAAGCCGATGAAGCGTCCGACCATGGCGCCGGCCCAGTACAGGCTGACGTAGCGCGCGGCGTCGGCATGCGCCAGGCCGGCGATGTTGCCTTCGCCCAGGAAGTTGATGAGGAAGCTGCCGATGCTCACCTCGGCGCCGACGTACAGGAAGATGCCGATCGCGCCCAGCACCAGATGGCGGTGCGCCCAGGCCGAGCCGTGGCCTTCGCCGTCCAGGGCGAGGTCCTCGCCGTCCTCGATGCGCGGCAGCCTGGCCTTCAGGAAGCACAGCGCCAGCAGCGCGAGCGCGGCGGCCAGCGCGAGATAGGGGCCGCGCACGGTGGACGCCGCACCAGCGGCGGCGCCCGAGATGGACAGGATCAGCAGGCCGCCGGCGGCGGGACCGATGGTGGTGCCCAGCGAGTTGAAGGCCTGGGTGAGGTTGAGGCGGCTCGAGGCCGTGCGGGCCGGACCGAGCACGGTCACGTACGGATTGGCGGCGACCTGCAGGACCGTGATGCCCGAGGCCAGCACGAAGAACGCCAGCAGGAACAGGCCGTAGCCGCCGAAGGAGGCCGGGTAGAACAGCGCGCAGCCGACGGACGCGATCAGCAGGCCCGCCACCGCGCCCCGCTGGTAGCCCAGGCGCCGGATCAGCGCGCCCGCGGGCAGCGAGACGATGAAGTAGGCGCCGAAGAAGCAGAACTGCACCATCATGGCCTGCACGTAGCTCAGCGTGTAGATGGCCTTGAGGTGGGGGATGAGGATGTCGTTCAGCGAGGTGATCAGCCCCCACATGAAGAACAGCACCGTGACGACGACCAGCGCGGCGGTGTGGCCGCTGTCGCTGGCGGTGGATCCGGCGGCCGCGCCCGATGCGGCCGCCGCGGGGCGGGGGGATACGTGTTCCATGTTGTCTCCGTCTCGTGAGGGGATCGCCGTGACGCCGTCACGGCGTCCTGGCGTCATGACCTGGCGGCGTCAGGCGGTGAGGCCGGCCTGCAATTGCTCGTACAGGCGCTCGACCGCCTGCCGCGATGGGGGCGTGGCGCCCGCGTGCTGACAAGCCGCCGACCCGCTGGCCAGCGCCGCGTGCAGGTGCTCCCGCAGGCCGCGATCGGGATGGCGGGTGAGGCTGTGCAGCAGGCCCGCGACGCTGGCGTCGCCGGCGCCGACGGTGTCCACCACCTCGACCCGCGGCGCGAGCGCGTCGCAACGCTGCGCGTCGCGCAGCAGGCTCGCGCCCGAACCGCCGCGCGTGAACAGGCACAGCGCCGACGGGCTCATCGCCCGCAACTGCCGCAGTGCGTCGTCCAGGGGCACGCCGGGGAACAGTCCGCGCAGGTCGTCGTCGGACACCTTGATGACATCGGCCAGCGCGGCCATGCGCCGCAGCGTCGGCGTGTAGCGGGCGTCCATCACGTTGCGGAAGTTCGGGTCGTAGCTGATGGCCACGCCCTGGCGCTTGAGCCGCTCGGCGAGCGCCACCAGCCGATCGCTCAGCGGCGGGCGCGCGAGGCTGATGCCGCCGAAATGCGCCCAGCGCAGCGCGTCCGACCAGCCGCCGGGCAGCGCTTCATCGTCGAAGTGCAGGTCGGCGCTGTCGTCGCCGACGAAGAAGTAGGACGGCGGCTCGCTGCGCTGGACCACGGCCAGCAGCGGCGAGCGGTCGACGCGCTGCATCAGCCGCAGGTCCAGGCCGGCCGCCTCGCTCGCCGCCCACAGGGCGTGGCCGAAATGGTCGCGGCTCACGGCGCCGGCGAACGCGGTGCGCTCGCCCAGCGCGGCCAGCGCGCGGGCGACGTTCCACACCGAGCCGCCCTCGCGGCTGAGCCAGCGGTCCTCGCCCTGATGCAGGAGATCGGTGAGCGCCTCGCCGGCGCAGAGCATCAGCGGCGCGTCATGCATGCGGGGCCTCGCCCAGCGCGCGCACGATGTCGTAGCAGGCACCCATGGTGTGGTAATCGACCTTGCCCGCAGGGCTCTTCTCGTCGCTGAGCTTGCGGTTCTCGCGATCGAGGATGCGATACCAGGCGCCATGCTGGTGATCGACGAAGTGCGTCCAGCTGTAGGCCCACAGCCGCTCGTACCAGTCCCAGTGGAAGGCGGCGCCGGCTTCATCGGCGCCGGCGCGCAGCGCCAGCATCGCGGCCGCGGCGGCGCTCTCGGCCTGGACCCAGAAGTACTTGTCCGCGTCGCACACGCTCAGGTCGGGCGCCAGCGAGTAATGCAGACCGCCGTGCTCGCGGTCCCAGCCCTTGTCCACCGCGACCTGGAACAGGCGCCGCGCGGTGGGCACCGCCCAGCTCAGGTCCTCGTCCAGCGCGCCAGCGCGCGCGTCCAGCTGCAGCAGCAGCTTGGCCCATTCGGTGAGGTGACCCGGCTGATAGCCCCAGGGGCGGAACAGGTGGGCCGGGTTGTCGATGTTGTACTGCCAGTCCGGTTGCCACTGGGCGTCGTAGTGCTCCCAGATGAGGCCGCCACAGCGCTGAGCCTGGCGCTGGGTGATGTGGTGGGCGAGCTCGCGGGCGCGCGCCAGGTAGCGGCGCTCGCCGGTCGCGTCGAAGGCGGCGAGCATGGCCTCGCAGGCATGCATGTTCGCGTTCTGGCCGCGGTAGCCCGACCGCTGCTGCCAGTCCGCGCTGGCCTCGTCCGCGTAGAGGCCGGAGGCGGCATCCCAGAAGCGCTGCTCCAGCAGCTCGAAGATCTCGGCCAGCCAGGGGCGGGCCTCGTCCAGGCCGGCCATCACCGCATGGGCATAGGCCAGCAGCACGAAGGCGTGGCCGTAGGCGTGGCGCGTGCCGTCCAGGACCTGGGCCCGGCCGTCCCGCCAGTCCAGCAGCCAGTGGTAGCCGCCATGCGACGGGTCGCGATGCGCCTCGCGCAGGAAGCGCAGCGCATGGCGCAGGCCGTCGAGATGGGCCGGATCGCGGAAGTGGCGGTACGCCATCGCGTAGGTGAAGACGAAGCGCGTGCTGCTGACCAGATGCCGCTGGTGGGCGTCGTAGACGGTGCCGTCGTCCTTGAAGAAGTGGTACATCCCGCCGCTCGGGTCGATGCAGCGCGGGTGATAGAAGGCCATGCTGTGGCGGGCATGGGCGAGCAGCACGGCCGGAGACCGGAAGTCGGGATAGTCGGACATGGTGGAGGAGGAAAGAGGAAGGGGCGCCGTTGCGCGCTAGTCGTCGCAACTGCTTTCACGCACGATCAGTTCGACCGGCAGGACGAGTTCTTCGATGGGGTCTTCGGGCTTGAGCCGCAGCAGCAGGTCGACGCCGGCGGCGCCCAGCGCCTCCATGTCCACCCGCAGCGTGCTGAGTGGCGGCACGCTGGTGGCGGCGCCGCTGATGTCGTCGAAGCCGACGATGGCGATGTCCTGAGGCACCTTGAGGCCCTGGGCGCGGCAGTACGCCATCGCCACCAGCGCCGTGCTGTCGTTGTAGCAAAGGACGGCGTCGGGAGGCTTGGGCAGGCTCAGCAGCCGGCGCATCGCCTCGACGACGCCGCTGTCCCCGTCGCCCAGGCGGGGAACGATGAGCTCGAGATCGGGATCGGCCAGCACCCGGGACTCGAAGAGCGCGCGGCGGAAGCCGCGGTTGCGCTGTTCGATGCTGAAGTGGGCGAGCGACCCGGACAGCATCGCGATCCGCCGGCGGCCGCTGCGCAGCAGGTGCCGGGTGGCGAGGTAGCCGCCCATGGCGTTGTCGGGATTGACGGAGGTGAAGCCGCGCTGCTGCATGTCGATCAGCACCATGGACTTGCCGGTCAGCTTGAGCGCCGCGAGCACCTCTGGCTCGAAGAAGCCGGCGCAGAGCAGGGCGTCGGGCTGATGCAGCTTGATCTGGTCCATCACCGGCGTCGACGGGCCGACCACGTTGAAGGACAGGGCCACGCCTTCGCGCCGGCAGGCCTCCTCGGCGCCATGCAGGACGGTCGAGAAGAAGGGGCTGGAGGCCAGCGTGTTGTGCTGGCTGTGCAGAAGGAAGGCGATCCGCCGGATGCGTACCTTGCGCAGATGGGACAGGTCGTAGCCCAGGCGCTGGGCGGCGTCGCGCACCTTGCTGCGCGTGGCCTCCGTCATGCCTTCCTGGTTCTTGAGCGCGCGGGAGATGGTGCCGGCCGACAGGCCGGTCGCGGTGGCGATGTCCCGGATGGTCACTTGGCTCATGGATCTGCTGGCGCCGCGCAGCGGTGATGACGTTGTTCTTGGACGACCATTTACTAAACAGAAACCATCGGCAGCGGAGTGCGGCCGTTTGCCTTCCTGGACCGATGGCAGCTGGGTGGAGTTATATATGGGCGTCCGGGGAACGGTCTACAGAACGCGGGAGAATGGCTGATCTTTATCGAGATTTACTAAACAAGACGAACAGCGCGACGCACGAGGTTCCTGCACCACCCCAGCGAGTGGTTGTCCGATCCCGCTGCTGATGGTCTGATCGGTGCCGACCGCCCTTGGACCATGCCGCTACGCGATCAACAAGCCTTGCTCGATGCCAACGCGCGAAGCCGCCGCAAGGCGGTGGCGTGGCTCGTCGGCATCAACTGCGCGATCGCGGTGATGCTGGTGGCGCTCGCGTGGCTGGTGCTTCAGAAGAGCCATCGCACGCTGGAACTGCAGGCGACCAACCGGGCCGAGAGTCTCGCGGCGATCGCCCAGCTCAACGTCCGGGGCGAGATCGAGCGCGTGGACGGTGTGATCCGCGCCACCGCCTCCGAGCTCGAGCGCCTCATCGCGGATCGTCAGCCATCGCCGGATGCCGTCATCAACGACGTGCTTCGCGGCCGCTTCGCCCTGCTCGACGGCATCGAGGCCTTCCGCCTCACGGACGCCGCCGGTTTCGTCCGCTGGGGAACGGATCTGCCGGCGGGCCCGCCGGTCAGCGTCGCCGATCGCGACTACTTCCACCAGGCGCGCGCCAGCAGCGAGCGGGCGACGGTGATCGGCGGGCCGCTCACCTCCCGGGTCTCCAACCGCTGGGTGGTGGCCTTCGTCCATCCGCTGTGGATCGACGGGCGCTTCGCCGGCGTGCTCTACGCCAGCATCAACGCGGAGCACTTCCAGCGCAACTTCGAGCGCTACGACCTGGAGCCGCTCGACTCGGTCGCCCTGCGGCGCAACGATCGCCGGCTGGTCGCCCGCTATTCCCCGGGCAGTCCCATCCAGGGAGAGCCCGGGACGACCACCGTATCGCCCGAGCTCCTCGCGGCAACGCAGCGGCAGCCCGACGCCGGGCATTTCGTGTCGCGCGTGAAGCTCGATGGCGAGGAGCGGACCACCGCCTATCGGTCGCTGCGGCCCTGGCCGTTCACCGTGTTCGTGGGCATCAGCAACGATCGCTTCTTCGAGCCCTGGCGGCGGCAGGTCTGGCTGGTGGTCACGCTGGCGGGCTGCGTCTGGGCGCTGGCCTTGGGGGCAAGTGTCGTCATCCATCGAGCGAGCCGCCGGGAGTCCGAGTTCGCGCGCGCGCTGCTCGATCAGGGCAAGCGGCTGCAAGCGCTGCTGCGCACGGCGGGTGACGGCATCCACATCACGGACGCGACCGGGCATCTCGTGGAGATGAGCGACTCCTTCGCGCAGATGCTGAAGTCCACGCGCGAGCGGCTGCTGGGGCGGCACATCTCCAGCTGGGATGTGAACCAGAACAAGGCGGCGATCGATGCCTGGCTCGCCAAGGTCAAGCCGGGCGACCGCCAGCGCGTGGACGTGCAGCATCGCTGCGACGATGGGCAGATCATCGACGTGGAGATGCAGCTGAGCGTCGCCGAGATCGCGGACCGCCTGTTCGTCTTCTCGTCCGCGCGGGACGTCACCGAGCAGCGGCGGCTCATGCGCGAGCAGGCGGCGATGCTCGAGAACGATCTGGTGGGGATGGCGCGGGTGAAGGACCGCATCATCAGCTGGCGCAACCGGGCCGCCGAGCGGCTGCTGGGCTATGGCCCTGGAGAGCTCCAGGACCTGAACGTGCGGCAGCTGTACTGGAACGACGAGGAGTTCCAGCGTGTCGGCGACGAAGGCTACAAGGCCCTGCGCGAGGAGGGCTACTACCACTCGCAGCTGCGCATGCGCAGGAAGTCCGGCGAACTGGTGTGGGTGGATTTCGGTGCGGTGCCGCTGTCGGCGACGGAGATCTTCGTGATCCTGGTGGACATCACGGCGCTGAAGGCGGCCAACGAGAGCCTGGCGCACAGGGCCTTCCACGATCCGTTGACGGGGCTGCCCAACCGGGTGCTGCTGCTCGACCGGATCGGCCAGGCGCAAGCCGCCGCGGGCCGGCTGGGCGGGCGGGTAGCGGTGTGCTATCTGGACCTGGATGGCTTCAAGGCCGTCAATGACGGGCACGGCCATGAGGCGGGCGACCGATTGCTCCAGGACATCGCCAGGCGCATGCGGGAATCGATCCGCCCGTCCGACACGGCCGCGCGGGTGGGCGGGGACGAGTTCGTGCTGGTGCTCTCGCCGCTGGACGGCGATGAATGGAAGGCCATCGTCGAGCGGGTCATGCGGGCCATCGGCGAGGACGTGGCCCTGGCGGGCGGCACGCGGGTGCGCGTCGGCGCGACCGTCGGCGTGGCGCTGACCCGCGACGGCGAGGAGGCCACGCCGCACGAGCTGATCGAGCGCGCCGACCATCTCATGCTTCGGGCCAAGCGCGGTGGGAAGAACCGGTGGCTGGCGGACGAGGGATCGGGCAGCGGGGCTTGATCGGGAACGGGGCTCAGCCCCGCAGCGCCGGCCGGCTCCACTGGTAGTGAGGGGCGCCGGTGGGAACCCGCCGACCTGGAGGTGGGGCAGTCGCCCAGCCTGACGCAGAACGCCGGGGTCCCACGTGCGTCCGAGGGCACATCCCCTTGGAAGTCCGGACCTCATCGCCAGCGATACAGTTGGGCCCCTTCGCACCTGTCGTGCGGCAGCCAAGGAAGACCGCCATGGTTATCGAAAGAGCCGCCCTGCGATGGCCTGCGACCGCTTGCGTGTTCGTCGTCGCCACCTGGCTGAACATGCACCTCCAGCCCCAGCTCGACGGCCGGGCACCGCTGCTCCCCTATTTCCCCGCGCTCGTGATCGTGGGCCTGCTGTGCGGGATCGGTCCCGCGGTCGCCTTGCTGATCGCCTCGGTGCTCGCCGTCCTGTACTTCTGGATCGAGCCCATCGGCGCCATCCTCCCCATCACCCGCCTGGCCGATGTGGAACTCATCGCGCTGTTCATCGGCAGTGGCGCGCTGGTCGCGGCGGTCTCCGCGCGTGCCGGGCGCCTGACGAGGAAGGAGAAGCTCGCGCGCCAGCGGCTCAGCCTCGCGGTGGCCGCCGGCCGCATGGTGACCTGGGACTGGAGCCGGCACGATGGCTATGCGACCACGGCCGGCGCGCCGAAGGAGATCTTCGGCCGGGACTGGGCAACGATGGAGGACATGCTGGCCAGCCTCTCCGACGACGATCGCGCCAGCTTCCTCGACCGCTACCGCTATGCGTCCGAGGCCGGCGGGCGCTTCAGCCTGGTTGCCCTGATCCACAGGTCCGACGAAGGACAGGATGTCTGGGCCCAGTTCGACGGACATGTGGTGCTGGATGCGAAAGGACGCGCGCTTCATGCCTACGGCGTCGTCGTTGACATCACGGTCCAGCAGGAGGCGCTGCGCGCGAGCCAGTTCGCCGAGCAGCGCTTCGAACTGGCCCTGCATAGCGGCAAGGTGATGGCATGGGAAGCAGACGCGCAGGCCCGCTACACCTGGGCCGTCAACGTGCCGTTCGGCATCCATCGAGACGCCCTGATCGGCGCCGAAGTCGGCAGCATCGCCCGCCAACCTGAATTCGCGAAGACGGTGCTCGAGTCGATCCGCTCGGGCAGACCGCTGACCGTGTCACAGACCGCCGCCTACCGGGGCGAGGAGCTTCAACTGCTGACCTCCATGAAACCGGTCGTCGGAGACGATGGCACCGTCCGCCGCGTGCTGGGCGCCACCGTCGACGTGACGGAGCTGACGCGGGCCCAGGCGCGGCTGCAGCATGAGAGCCAGCTCAAGGACACCTTCCTGGCGACACTCGCGCATGAGCTGCGCAACCCGATGGCGCCGATCCGCTACTCGGTGGATGTGCTCAGGCGCCGCACGAACGATGGCGAGAGCCTCAAGGTGCTCGACGTCATCGCGAGGCAGTCGGCGCACATGGCCCGGCTGCTGGACGATCTCCTCGACATGAGCCGCATCACGCGCAACGCCATCGAGCTCAAGCGGGAGCTGGTCGATCTGAGGACGGTCGTGAAGCAGGCGCTGGATGCGGTCGAGCCGCTCTACGTCCAGAAGCAGCATCGGGTGGCGCTTTCGCTGCCGCCGCAGCCCATCATGGTGGACGGAGACAGCACCCGGCTGCAGCAGGTGCTGGGCAACCTCCTGAGCAACGCGGCGAAGTACAGCCCGGTGCCTGGCGAGGTGCGGGTCGACCTGGAGGTGGACGGCAGCCATGGCAAGGTCTCGGTGATCGACCGCGGCATCGGCATCGCGCCCGAGCACCAAGGGCGAGTCTTCGAGCTGTTCTCGCGCGTGGACAGCTCCGGCGCGGCACCGACCGGGCTCGGCATCGGGCTGGCCGTTTCCAGGCAGCTCGTGGAGCTTCACGGCGGGACGATCTCCGTGTCGAGCGACGGTCCTGGCCATGGGAGCCGGTTCATCGTGTGTCTGCCGCTGGCCGCGCAGGCCGATGCGCGCGCGCGGGCGGGGTTGTCGGAGGCGGCGCCGGTGCCGGACGCGCAGGGCACCCGTGTCCTCGTGGTCGATGACAACAAGGATGGCGCGGATACCCTGGCCGCCGCGCTGAATGACGTGGGGTTCGAGGCCGAGGTGGCCTACAGCGGTGAAGCGGCGCTCGACGCCTACGACGCAGGGCGCCATGACGTGGTGCTGCTGGACGTGGGGCTGCCGGGCTTGAGCGGACTCGATGTCGCCAGGCATCTGCGCCGGGAGGCCGGGCAGGATGTCGTGCTCATCGCGATCACCGGATGGGGACAACCCCATGACCGCATGGCCACGGCCTCGGCGGGCTTTGACGGCCACCTCGTCAAGCCGGTGGAGTTCTCCGTGCTGAACGCGACGATCCGCGACCTGACTCGTGCATCGCATCGCGGCGCGAGCGGGAAACCGTGAGGACTGCGCGGACGGTCATTGGCATCGGCCTGAGGCCCAGTCTGGCGAGTTCTCCGGGATCTGCTTGATCCGCCGCTCGGCGCCGCGGCCAACGATGCAGAACTTGGCGTAGTAGCCCCGGGTGGGATCGGAGCGGTCCGATGGCCTCACGTTGAGAGAAACGTAATACGCCTTGCCGTCGAGCAGGTCGCTCGCTGCCTCGGAGGTGCCGCCTTCAGTGGACTCCCCATAGCGAATGCAGGAGAACGACGACACTGGCAGTCCCCCGACGGATCGGAAGTGCATCGTCCATACCTTACGGTTGGATTGCTCGGCGTCGTCGGCGACCGAGATCGCCTGGAGGCGCGCCGCAGGATCCCGCTTTGCCTCCTTGGCGGGGAGTGCGAAGCACGGGCGGCCGTCGTCCAGCAGTCTGACCTCGGCAGTGCCCATCGCAGAGGTGGCCCAACTGGAGGCCGACATGCACAGGAGCGCGGTGGCCGCAAGCGGCCTAAGGAAGGTTCTCGCGGCTTGCAGGATTCTTGAGGAATTCACTGAGGACCTCTTCGTAGAGAGCCAAGTCATTCACGTGATTCTGCTGAGCAGATTCGTTGGGCTCGTTCAGATACTTCAGGACGAAGTAGTCGGCCAGAAGGTTGCCCTGCGCCTCCATGTTGTAGTCGCAGAGCTTCTTGCCTCGCATGAGTTGGTACTCATACGAAAGGCCGAGACGGATGGCGCCTCGCAGCATGACCGCAGTCACTGGCTCGAGGAGCGAGAAGCTTAGCCTCCTGCGTCACGGTCTCCTGTCAGCGTGACGTGCGAGCAGCTTCTCGAAGAAGTCCACCATTAACTCCTTGGACTTGGCGCCAACCTTGAACCGGCCACCCACCTTCTCCACGTCAAGGAACTCGGCTGCGCCGAACCGGTAGACCTCGTAGCCCTGCAGGCGCAAGCGCCGGTCTTCTGATGCCATCTCCGCGTACTTGGCAGGCGACGCTGTATCGTCTCGGGCGTAGTGATGCTTGCCGTCAACCTCGATGACGATTCTGCTTCCATGGGGCAGGAGCAGGAGGAAGTCCATGCGCTGTCTCGCCAATACGCGGTTCGGACCTCGCTGGGCTGCAGTGCGCGGGTCGTAGTGCAGGTACACCTGCGGCACAAGCGCGGGCAGTTTGTCCCCGAGCTTGGTCGCAAAGTGCGCGTAGTACGTCTCGAAGATGGCAGTCTCTCCTGGCGAGGCTGTGGCCCACACTGCGTCGCGCAGCCGAACGTACAGGGCCTTCCTAGCGTTCTCCTGGCTGTCGAGATGCTCACGGTCTTGCCACCAAGACGCTAGGGCCGGCCAGTAGAGCCCGTCCTCCGACAGCATCCGGTCGTAGATCAGCGCATCCGAGTCATTCGCGATGGCGATGTCGTTGTTGACGGCATCGGCGAAGTACAGGTCTGGCTTTGCGTTGATGGCTGCAAAAATGAGATTCTTCGGCGCACCGGCAACGCCGGCGGCGATTCTGCGTACGGCATAGAGAGGGTGCCTGGACACCGTACCTATGACGTCAAGTGCGAACCCGTCAGCTGCCAGGGGCTGATTCAAGGCGGCAACAAGCTTGGCTTGGTCTTCCCCGCGTCTAGAGATGGGGGCGACGACCTTTTCCAGGAGAGCAAAGAGGCGCCGCTGAGAGCAGGTCAGGGCTCCGCAGATCTGAAGCAGCTCGGAGTTGGTCCAGTCCGAGTTGCGGACGTAATGGCGCAATATGTCGTCCTGCAGCGTCGCGTCGAACTCGTATGCACTGGCCTCAGTGAAGTCGAGTTCCATCACGGCCAGGCCGTCGAGTACCGAAATGTCACCGAACAGCTCGCCGGCGTCGTTCAGCGTCGTGAGGATGGCGCGACGCGTCAGGTCCGTGACGCGGTGCTCCTTGGGTGTCGTCAGCTCGCTGACGAAGTCCTCCAGTTCCGGCACGTCGTACTCGACGATGATGCTTTGAGCCAGAGCCAAGAGCTGCTGGGCGCTGTGACCCATGATTCGGGAGCGAACGTACTTGCGTTTGCTACCCATCGCCTCGCTGCTATCACCGTCGCGCAGGCCCAACCTAGAGCAAGCTGCCGGCAGGTTTGGGGCGCTTAGCGCTTTCCACATCGCCTCTGCGATGGCATCTCGCAAGGTCTCAAGAGGCGGTGTCTTGCGATCGGCCATTTGCGCGCTTGTTCAGGGAGCGTTCTTCCGGATGACGAGCTCAACCACGGCGAATAGGCGGTGATAGAGGTAGTCCACGTGGTGCGGGTCGATGACGGGAGTCTGCTTGGTCTCGTGATGACGGAGTAGGTGGCTGTTCCCAATATCCGTAAGGGCCCTTGTCTCTGCCTCGAGGACGGCTCGGAACGTCGGCTCAGCGGCAGCACGGTCAAGAAATTGTTTGATCGACGCGGCCTTGTTGTTCGTGTCGGCGAGCGACTTGATTCGCTCCCAGCAGTCGAAGAGCCGCTCAAGCGCTTCTCTGCGAATCAGTGGATCGGGGTCAGAGAACTTTGTTCGGCTTTCTTCCAGCATCACGTCGAGGATGCGGTCACCAGTCCCAAAGTAGGTTCTCTTTAGGGCCTCCTCAAGCACGGCAGGCAGGGTTCGCCGGACCTGGCCATCACTGCCGAGGTCGTAGGCCAAGCCGTTGCGCGCGAGGATGCGATTGACGTCCCCTTGAAACGATTCCCTGCCGGCTGCTTGATCGAACCGCAGATGGTCGTGCTGGAAGAAGGAGTGGTGAGAGATGGGTATCGGTTGAGCGACCTTCCGCCAAACGAACTCAATGAAGTCCAGAGCTACCATCGTTGGAGGAGCCCAGGGCTTGGTTGTTGGCAGGAAGTCCTCGTCGACGAGTTGGAAGGTTTGCAGAGGCCATGACAGGCCGCGGATTTCTGCCTCAATGGCGCTCTTCAGGCTGGAGGTGCTGTTGCCACAGACTCCCTGCCCATCTGGGCACAACTCGGGAAAGCTTGCCCCAAAGGCGCCGCCATTTGCCAGCGCCTCCACTATGGCAACAATGCCTGCCCAAGTCGTGGTGTCTATCTCATGCCCAGTCCTGGGTCGTGGCCCGAGCTCACGGTCGCTGAAGTAGTTGCTCATCCCTGGCGTCCTCGTCAAGTGCACTCTACCCTGCATGCTTGCACGAGTAAGTAGCTGGGAGCCTATCCGAAGCCTGGCTGCGCAGCTGCTAGTGCAGTGCGCGTGAAGTCATATGACTTATTTGTCAAGTCTTGTCCACGCGGTTGGCCAGTTGGCCAGAAGGTTTCCCGCGCGAAGGCGCCAGGTCACGCGCGCGCCGCGAGCAGCTCCCAGATCCGCTCGACCATGTCGTTGCCGCGATCCGCCTGCCGATACAGGCGCACCTCCAGCTCGCAGGTCCATCGCGCGCCACCGGCCACCACCAGGCGGCCTTCCTTCACCTCGCGCGACACCGCGCTCACCGGCAGCCAGCCCAGGCCGTGGCCGGCCAGCACCATCGCCTTGAGCGCCTCGGCCATGTGCGTGTCGAAGGTCCTGGCGAGGTGGAAGGACTCCCCGGCGTTGAGCAGGATCATCTCGACCACCTGGCCCAGGTAGGTCCCCGCCGAGTACGACAGGAAGGGCACCGCGCCGTCGACGCGTCCGGGCAGCTTGAACTTCGGTGCGCCGCTCGCCAGCGGTGCGGAAAACGGCGCCATGCGCTCGGTCGACAGCCGCAGGTGCGGAAAGCGCTTGGGATCGAGCAGCACCGGCAGCTGCGGATGGTGATAGCCGAGCAGCATGTCCGTCGCGCCCTCGGTCAGCGCCCGCGCGCCGTCGGCGACGTTGACCGCGTTGACATGCGCGAGCACGTTGCCCAGCGCCGCCCGCAGCTCGTTGAGCCACTGCGGGAAGAAGGTCAGCGACAGCGTGTGCGCCACCGAGAACCGGATCGAGTTCTGCGCCGTGGACGTCTGCCCGCGCAGCAGCGCGCGCATGTCGTAGGTGCGCCGCAGCAGGTCGTTGGCGAACTCGCGAAAGATGCGGCCCGACGGCGTGAGCTGGATGCGCGAACCGCGCCGGTCCACGAGCTCCACGCCCACCCATTCCTCCAGCGACTGGATGTGGCGGCTGAAGGTCGGCTGCGAGACGTTGCGGCGCTCGGCGGCGCGGGCGAAGCCCTTCGCGTCGGCCAGCGTCAGGAAATCCTCGATCCATCTGATCTGCATGCCGCCTCCTGGCGTGATCCGGTTTTTCGCACCCCGTCATGCGAAATGTGAATCATAGGATTGGATTCCGCACCTCCACTCCTAGCATCCATGCACTTTCTGCAACTCACCCGCAGGCGAACGGCATGGCGACCACACGCATCGAGCACGATCTTCTCGGCGACCGGGAGGTGCCCGCCGGCGCCTACTACGGCATCCACACGCTGCGCGCGGTGGAGAACTTCCCGATCAGCGGCATCCCGGTCTCGGTCTATCCGGATCTGGTGAACGCGCTGGCCGCCATCAAGCAGGCAGCCGCCCGCGCCAACCTGGAGTTGGGCCTGCTCAGTCCCGCGATCGCCGGCGCGATCGATCAGGCTTGCGAGCTGGTGCGGCAGGGCCGCGCGCATGACCAGTTCGTCGTGGACGTGATCCAGGGCGGGGCCGGCACCTCGACCAACATGAACGCCAACGAGGTCATCGCCAACCTCGCGCTGGAGCTGCTGGGCCATCCGAAGGGCCGCTACGCCGAGCTGCATCCGAACGAGCACGTCAACATGAGCCAGAGCACCAACGACGTCTATCCGACGGCGTTGAAAGTGGCGGGCTACGCCGGCGTGCAGCGCCTGATCGAGGCAATGGAGGTGCTGCGCGCGGCCTTCCATGAGAAGGCGCTGGAATTCGCCGACGTGCTGAAGATGGGCCGCACGCAGCTGCAGGACGCGGTGCCGATGACGGTGGGGCAGGAGTTCTCCACCTACGTCGTGATGCTGGAGGAGGACATCCAGCGCCTGCGCGAGGCCTCGCGCCTGATCCTGGAGATCAACCTCGGCGCGACGGCGATCGGCACCGGCATCAACGCGCATCCGGACTACGCGGCCAAGGTCTGCGCGCACCTGGCGCGCATCACCGGCATCGAGGTGCTGACGGCGCCCAACCTGGTCGAGGCGACGCAGGACTGCGGCGCCTTCGTGCAGCTGTCGGGCGTGCTCAAGCGCGTGGCGATCAAGGTGTCCAAGGTCTGCAACGACTTGCGGCTGCTGTCGTCCGGTCCGCGCGCCGGGCTCGGCGAGATCCGCCTGCCGGCCATGCAGGCCGGCTCGTCGATCATGCCGGGCAAGGTGAATCCGGTGATCCCGGAAGTGGTGAACCAGGTGGCCTTCGAGGTCATCGGCAACGACCTCACGATCTCCTTCGCGGCCGAGGCGGGGCAGCTGCAGCTCAACGCCTTCGAGCCCATCATCGCGCACAGCCTGTTCAAGAGCGTGAACCACCTGCGCGCCGCGCTGCTGACGCTGGCCGAGCGCTGCGTGCGCGGCATCAGCGTCGATCGCGACGCGCTGCGCGACAGCGTGCAGCGCTCGATCGGGCTGGTGACCGCGCTGAATCCGTACATCGGCTACGAGAACGCCACGCTCATCGCGCAGGAAGCGCTGCTGAGCGGCGCCAGCGTCTATGACCTGGTGATCCACAAGGGCCTGCTGTCGGCCCGGCAGCTCGACCAGATCCTGCGGCCCGAGGTGCTCACGCAGCCGCGGGCGCAGCTGCAGCTTCAGTAGACAGGGACGACGGAAACCCGTGGGCCGCAGAGCCCGAGGACGGCGCAAGGGCGCCGCTTCCCATTCGCCCGCCGCGCGGGCAGGAGACAAGCGATGAAGTTCAACAAACTCACCACCTGGATCGGCGTGGCGCTGGTGCTGGGCATCGGCGCCGGCGCCCTCTGTCACGCGAGCGCGCCCGACGCCGCGGCGGCCAAGGAGCTCGGCGGCTACTTCAGCATGGTGGCCGACATCTTCCTGCGGCTGGTGAAGATGATCATCGCGCCGCTGGTGTTCGCGACGCTGGTGGCCGGGATCGTCGGCATGTCCGATGGCAAGAGCGTCGGCCGCATCGGCGCCCGCGCGATGGGCTGGTTCGTGACGGCCTCGTTCGTGTCGCTGCTGCTGGGCCTGCTGTGGGCCAACCTGCTGCATCCGGGCACGTCGATGCACCTGCCGCTGCCCGACGCGCATGCGGCGACCCACCTCAAGACGGCCTCGCTGAACTTCAAGGAGTTCCTGCCCAACGTCTTCCCGAAGAGCATCTTCGATGCGATGGCCTCGAACGCGGTGCTGCAGATCGTCGTGTTCTCGCTGTTCTTCGGCTTCGCGCTGCGCGCGGTGCGGGAGCGCGCTGGCGAGGCGATGGTGTCGGCGATCGACGGCCTGGTGCACGTGATGATCAAGGTCACCGACTACGTCATGCTGTTCGCGCCGGTCGGCGTGTTCGCGGCGGTGGCGGCGGCCATCACCGTGCAGGGGCTGGGCGTGCTGGGCACCTTCGCCCGGTTCATCGCGAGCTTCTACCTCGGGCTGTCGTCACTGTGGCTGGTGCTGGTGCTGGCGGGCTACCTGGTGCTCAAGGGGCGGGTGTTCAGGCTGCTGGGTCTGGTGAAGGAGCCGACGATGATCGCCTTCTCCACCGCCAGCAGCGAGGCCGCCTATCCCAAGACGATGGAGCAGCTCAAGAAGTTCGGCGTCAAGAGCGAGGTGACCGGCTTCGTGCTGCCGCTGGGCTACGCCTTCAACCTGGACGGCTCGATGATGTACCAGGCCTTCGCGGTGCTGTTCGTCGCGCAGGCCTATGGCGTCGAAATGTCCTTCGCGACGCAGCTCTCGCTGCTGCTGTTCCTGATGATCAGCAGCAAGGGCATGGCGGGCGTGTCGCGGGCCTCGCTCGTGGTGGTGGCCGCGACGCTGCCGATGTTCGGGCTGCCCGAGGCGGGCCTGCTGCTGATCATGGGCGTGGACGTGTTCCTCGACATGGGCCGCACGGCGACCAACGTCATCGGCAACAGCCTGGCCACGTCGGTGATCGCGAAGTGGGAAGGCAAGCTGGGTCCCGAGGAGATCGGATCGGAAGCGGGTGCTGGGGCTGCCGGGCTCTCAACGGAGGGCGCCGCCACGGCGGCTCACGCGATGGATCGGGCGCACGCCGTGCGCGTGGCCGAGCCCGCCGTCTGAGCCCGCTGGAACGCTGAAGCCGGAAGCTTCTTCATGCAGTACACCCACCCACCGTATCGCTTCGGCATCGTGGGCGGCCTCGGGATGCTGGGCGCCGCCGACCTGTTCTTCAAGCTGACGCAGGCGCTGCCCGCATCGCCCGGCGAGGGGCAGGCCGGTCTGATCTTCGAGCAGCGCCCGTTCCACGAGGGACCCAGTCCGGGAGCGGCCGAGGCGCCCCAGAGCGGGCGCAAGCTGTACGTGTTCGATCTCGTGCGCTCTTTCGAGTCGCGCGGCGCGCAGGCGGTGCTGCTGCCGTGCTTCCTGAGCCACACCTTCCTGCCGGAGCTGCAGGCGGAGGTGAAGGTGCCCATCGTGGACATGATGGCGGCGCTGAAGGCGGACATCGAACGCCGTCACGTGAAGGCGCGCCGCATCGGCGTGCTGACCTCCGACCATGTGCGGGCGAAGCGGCTGTTCGAGCGCTACTTCGGCGAGGACCGTTGGGCGCTCGTGTACCCGGACGCGCGCACGCAGGAGGACTGCGTCATGGCGGCGATCTACGGCGCCGAAGGCCTGAAGAGCGGCCAGCTGCGCGCCGGTCCCGTCGACCTGCTCGCGAGCGCGTGCGAGGCGCTGGTGCGCGAAGGGGTCGACCTCATCGTGCCCGGCTTCTCGGAGATCCCGATCGCCATCGATGCGCTCAGGAGCCGCGGCTACCCGGTGCTGGACTCCAACCTGGCCTATGTCCGCGCGGCGACGGCACAGGAGCCGGGCGGTTCGGCACCGGTGAAGGTCGGCGTGGTGGGCGGGGTGGGGCCCGCGGCCACGGTGGACTTCCTCGGCAAGCTGGTGCGGAACACGCCGGCGGCGCGCGACCAGGACCACATCAAGGTGGTGGTCGAGCAGAACCCGCAGATTCCCGACCGGACCGCCAATCTGATCGGCGACGGCGTCGATCCGACGGTGTCGCTGTATTCGACCTGCAAGCGGCTGGAGGCGGCGGAGGCGGCATTGATCGCGATCCCGTGCAACACGGCGCATGCCTTCGTCGCGCGCATTCAGCCGCATCTGTCGATCCCGATCGTGAGCATGCTGGAGACCACCGCGGAGCATCTGAGGGATCACCTCGAGCCCGGTGCGAAGGTGGGGTTGCTCGCCACGTCAGGGACGGTGCAGAGCGGCATCTATGCCGAGGCCCTTGAGCACGCGCAACTGGCGCCGCTGCTGCCTGATGCGCCTCACCAGGCGCTGGTGATGTCCGCGATCTACGGACCGCAAGGGGTGAAGGCGGGCTTCACGAACGGTCAGTGCTCGCAGGCGCTGCAAGCGGCCCTCGAGCATCTGGTGGATCGCGGCGCACAGGCGATCATCCTCGGCTGCACCGAGCTGCCGCTGGTGATCGCCGCCGATGACGCGCTGATGGTGCGCGGGCGGCCGATCCGCGTCGTCGATCCGACGGATCTGCTCGCCAAGCGATGCGTGAGTCTGGTCATGTCGGCTCCGGATCCTCGGATCGGGTGAGTCCTTCGCGGTCGCGTTCGTAATGCCTCGTGAGCGGGAAGGGCGGCAGCCAAGCCTCGCGCCGGATCGTCCACAGCTCATACGTCGGCTGTAGCTGGTCCGGCGCATCGAGCGCCCCGAGGCTGACCTCGATCTCGTCCGCGCTGCGTCCGAAGACCGAGGACCCGCAGCGCGGGCAGAAGTGGCGGCCGCGGTACTCGTGCGTCTCGCCCTCGATGGACACGGCGTCCTGGGGAAAGATCCCCGACGCGTGGAACAGCGCGCCGTGGTGCTTGCGACAGTCCAGGCAATGACAGACGCCGACGCGATACGGCCGGCCAGTGGCCACGAGTCTCACGGCGCCACAGAGGCAGCCGCCGGTGAATCGATCATCCATGATGGTGTCCATGCCTCGTTTCGTTCGGACGCGTGGTGACGACGCAACCTCAGGCCCGCTGGGTGAAATTCGACCTCGCCTGGCGGCCATAGACTGGTTCACCGGCAAGCCCCTTGGCGAGGTGATGACCTTGGCGACGCAGCAGTACCCCTTCGATCTCCAGCCCGAACTTTTGAAGAAGTTCACCGATGACTACTTTCGCCGACATGCGGCGCAGGACGTCGGCGATCACGTGCTCGCATGGAAGGCGCAGCGCGTCTATCCCTTCAGCGAGGAGCCTCGCAATCCGGTCGAGCATGTGGAGCGGCAGGTGTTCGACATCGTGGCCGTCAACATCGCGCGATATCTTCCCGAATTTGAAGAGTCCGGGACGGCGAGCAAGGCTTTCCAGCTTCGCATGCTTCGGCAGGCGATCGAGAAGAGCCCGCAGGAGTTGCAGCTCATCCTGTCCGATGTGCTGGCCCTGCCGAAGGACAGGCAGCGGGAACTGGCCGAGCTGCTGCGGGATGTGTCGCTGTCCGCGATCATCGGCTCGGCGCGCGTGGTCGCGGACCGCCTGCTCTTCCTGAGCGGATTGGAAGCGATCCTCTTCGACGATGAGCCGCGCAAGCGATTGAAGGAGCGGAGCCAGCTCCATCGCATCGTTGCGCAGAATCCCTGGCTGTTCGGCGATGAATTCGCACTGTCGGTGGACGACCGATCGCTGACGGAGGTCTTGCGCAAGCACCAGAGGCTGCTGGACCAGGATGCCGTGATCGATGCGCCGGTGCGGCACGTGTCCCAGGAGCGCGGCATCGTCGATCTCATGCTCTCGAAGGCCGTACGCCGCCATCGGGCGAACAGCCTGACCCATCTGGTGGTCGAGCTCAAGGCGCCCATGGTGAGGCTGGACCGGAAGGAGGTGTCTCAGATCGAGGGCTACGCGGCTTCCGTCATGGCGGATGCCCGCTTCCGGAATGTGGAAGTGCAATGGCAGTTCTGGGCCGTCGGCGACGATCTGAGCGACTTTGCGAAGTTCCGCGTCGGTCGCGGCGATGGCGTGATCCTCGATCAGGACAACTGCACCGTCGTGCTGAAGACTTGGGCGCAGATCATCGACGAGAACCGCGCCCGCCTGCAGTTCTTCCAGGAGAAGCTGGCCTTCGGGCCAAGCCGGCAACAGGCGCTTGGCCACCTTCAGGCCGTTCATGGGAAACAGCTCGTCGGCGTACTCGATGGCACCCAGGTGGATCGGTAGGATCTGACGCCTCGTCCGTCCCCCGGCGCCACCGCCATCGAGTGACTCAAGGCGCCGCGTTCGCCGCGCCCGAGCCGGCGTTGCGGCGGCTGTCCACCCAGTCGTCGACGACCTGACCGAGCACCGTCAGCGGCACATCGCCGGTCAGCAGCACGACGTTGTGGAACTGGCGGATGTCGAAGCGGTCGCCGAGGCGCTCGCGCGCCTGGTCGCGCAGCGCCTCGATGCGGAGGCGGCCCAGCATGTAGGCGCAGGCCTGGCCTGGCCAGACGATGTAGCGGTCGACCTCCTGCGGGTTGATGCCGTAGTCGATCGCCTGCTGGCGGGTCCACTTCATCGCATGCAGGCCGGTGTCGACGACCAGCCGGCGCGCGCGGAAGAGCGCGCCGTAGAGCTGGCCGAGATGGCCGACCGGGTCGCCCTCGTACCAGCCGTTCTCGACCGCGAGCTGCTCCGCGTAGAGCGCCCAGCCCTCGACATAGGCCGAGCCGGCCGCGTAGGCGTAGCGGCGGCGGAAGTAGGGCAGCTCCTTGGCCTCCATCTGGATGGCGAGCTGGAAGTGGTGACCCGGCACGGCTTCGTGATGGACCAGCGTGCGCATGTCCGCGATGTCATAGGTGGGTCCGGCCAGCGGGGCCCAGAAGACGCCAGGCTTGGAGCCGTCAGGCGCCGGGGTCGTGTAATGCGCGGCGGCGGTGGGCTCGGTCAGCGCGGGCTCGCGGCGGACTTCGACCGGCGCCTTCGGCAGCACGTCGAACAGCGGCTTGGCGCGCGCCTCGGCATCGCGCAGGTAGCGGGTGTAGCGGTCCAGCAGCTCGACCTGCGGCGCGGCGTCCTTGGGTTGGCGGTCGGCGTCCATCTTGCGGAAGCGTTGCTCGATGCTGCCCTCGGTGTAGCCGAGCTGGCGCAGCAGGCCGTCCATCTCGGCCTCGATGCGGGCGACCTGCTTCAGGCCGATCGCGTGGATCTCGGCGGGCGTGAGCTCGGTCGTCGTGTTGGCGCGCAGCCGCGCGGCGTAGAACTTGTCGCCGCCGGGCAGATGCCAGACGCCAGCGTCGTCCGTGGTCAGCGGGAGCTGCGCGCGCATCAAGGCCAGGCCGCGCTTCCACGCCGGCACGATGGACTTGGCGACCAGCGCCTCGGCCTGCGCGCGGGCGCGCTGCTTCGCTGCTGCGTCCATGCCGTCGATGCGGGCCATGCGCTCGGTCAGCGAGAGCACCAGCGGGTTGTTCTCAGGCGGCGCGCCGACGAACTGCTCGATCTGGCCGATCGTCGTCGCGGTGATGAAGCGCGGCATCAGCACGCCCTTGGCCTGCGCGGCGCGCGCGCGGGCGATGCCCTGGTCCATCAGCGCGGGCAGGCCCGCCATGCGTTTGAGATAGCTCTGCACGTCGGCCGCGTTGCGCAGCGGATGCTCCTGGACGAGGAAGGTCACCGGTCCGACGTGGACGCCGGACATGTGCTCGAACACGTACTGCTGGTCGAGGAAATCGGCGCTCGCGATGCTCTGGCGCATCGACCAGTCCATCAACGCGGCGGACACGCGCTGGGTGGGCGTCAGCGCGTCGCGCTTGAAGCGTCCGAGCTCCGCGAGCGCCTGCCGGTCGCGCGCGATGGCCGCGAGCTGGTCGCGTTTGGAGATCGGGTCCCACAGGCCGTCGAGGCGGGCTTGGGTGTCGCCCTCGAAGTACTGCATGCGGGTGGCGTGCTCGGGTGCGGCGCGCATGCGCTCGGCGGCGGCGCGGTCGGCCCAGGCATCGAAGCCGGCGGGGCTGAAGTCGGCAGCGGCGGCCTTGGCGGCGGACGCGGTGGCGGTCGGGGTCGCGGCCATCGCCGGCGCGATGGCCAACAGGCCGCCCAGCCCCGCAGCCAGCAGGGCGGTTCGGATCGTCTTGCTCATGTGGTCTCCCTGATCGACGAAACGTCGATTGAAACGGCAGCGAGCGTATCCGCCATTCGTCATTCCCTGGCGGATGGGGCACGAGCCGGGCGGGGTTTCAGCGAGGGCGATGACGCTGGCGGCGATGTGTGGTTGGCGATTGGAAATCTTGCGGGTGCTTCGGGGCCTCGCTAGACTTCGCGCCTCAAGATCTACCTGGGCGGAGTGCGATGGGTAGAGCCCTCCGAGTCATCGGAGTCCAGCTGGACTGGTTGTTCGCCTCACGGCGATAGAGAACTCCGCATCGCGGCGGCCCCTTCGGGGGCCGTCTGTCTTTCTGGACTGCAAGCGTTCAACCGGTGACCTTGCGCCGCAAAGTCGTCGCTTTGAGCAGGTTGACGAGAGTGATTCGACGACGCAGACGGAAGTGCTCTCGAAATGTTGCCTCGACTGCGTACGCTGATTGAACCTGCAGGAGCAAACGTCCCTTTCGCTTGGGGTCGCGAGCGATGTCAAAGAAGACGACGTACTGATGAATGGTCTCCGAGACGCCGGTAATCGGCTGCATCGTCACGAAGTTCTGCGGGTTGTCACGGGCGAACTGAATTGTCCTTCGGCGTAGCTCGCGCATGAGCACCGGCAAATGGCGCCGAGACAGTTCGTATCGGAGGTCGCAGAGCACGCGAACCTCGCGTCCGTCATTGAACAGCTCGCCGGCGGGGATTTCTCGGCGAGATCGCCCATCTCGAGCCAGCGACCGCGTGAAGCAATGACATGAAAAGAGCACCACCACGGTCACTTCGAATCCCAGTCCCGGATCGACGCGGAAGGCGAACGGCTCCAGGTGCGAGAGATCCCACGCTTTGCCACAGCGTGCCACGCCCTTGAAGCGATGGTGAGGCCGGATGGCCTCCAGGTGCTCGGCGATTGGCACCTCGGTGAACGCGATGGAATCGGTGCGACGGGCGTCGCTCTCCAGCTCGGAACTGCTCATGACCTGGCACCTCTCGGCACAACGGGGCGGTCATGTTTCCGAGGAAGCTGCCATCGAGCCTTGCGCTCGATCAACCTCGCCGCGGGTCAAGCAGAACCTGCGTGGTTCGTCGCGGGACGGAGACCTTCAATCAGTGCCTCGCTTGTGCGCGCTGACTGAGGGATGCGGCGGCGTTGGCATGCATGAGTGATGAATTGAAGCCGGGATGGAAATGCCCCTCCTGCGGATGTCGCCGGACAGTCTTGTGCACAGCCGCGCCAGTCACTAGACTTCGCGCCTCAAGAGCTACATATGGCGGAGTGAGAAAGGTAGTGCCGCCCGAGCAATCGGGTCCCAGCTGGAATGGGAGTTCGCCTCACGGCGATAGAGAACTCCGCATCGCGGCGGCCCCTTCGGGGGCCGTCTGTCTTTCTGGCGTTGCGCCGCTCAGACGAACTGCGCCGCCGCGTGCGCCGAGGCCCAGGCCCACTGGAAGTTGAATCCGCCGAGATGGCCGGTCACGTCCAGCACCTCGCCGATGAAGTACAGCCCCGGCGACTTCAGCGACTCCATGGTCTTCGACGACACCTCCTTGGTGTCCACCCCGCCCAGCGTGACCTCCGCCGTCCGGTAGCCCTCGGTGCCCGCCGGCACGACCTGCCAGGCGCCGAGCCTGGCCGCGATCTGCTCCAGCTCCGCGTGCGTGTACTGCTTGATCGGCTTGGAGACGAACCACAGCTCGCCGATCAGCGCCGCCATCTTCTTCGTGAACAGCTCGGCCAGCAGGGTCTTGAGCTCGGCGTTGGGCCGGTCGTTGCGCTGGCGCGCGAGCCAGTCCGGGATATCGAGGTCGGGCAGCAGGTTGATCTCGACCGCCTGGCCCGGCAGCCAGTACGACGAGATCTGCAGGATCGCCGGGCCGCTGAGCCCGCGATGCGTGAACAGGATGTTCTCGCGGAAGCTCTTGCCGTTGCAGCTGACGAGGCAGTCGACCGAGGTGCCGCTCAGCTCGTTGCAGAGGTCCTTGAGCTGATCGGTGATCGTGAACGGCACCAGGCCGGCGCGCGTCGGCAGCACATGGTGGCCGAACTGCCTGGCGACCTGATAGCCGAAGCCAGTCGCGCCCATTGATGGGATCGACAGTCCGCCCGTGGCGATCACCAGCGACTGGCAGCGCATCGGGCCGGCCGAGGTCGCGAGGGCATAGCCCTCCTGCGTCTTCTCGATCGTCTCGACCGAGGTCTCGAGCATCGGCGTCACGCCGGCGTCGGCGCATTCGGCGAGCAGCATGCGCAGGATGTCGATGGACTTGTTGTCGCAGAACAGCTGGCCGAGCTTCTTCTCGTGGTACGGGATGTTGTGCTTGCTGACCAGCGCGATGAAGTCCCACTGCGTGAAGCGGGCCAGCGCCGACTTGCAGAAGTGCGGGTTCTGCGAGAGGAAGTTGGCCGGCTCGGTGTAGAGGTTGGTGAAGTTGCAGTTGCCGCCGCCGGACATGAGGATCTTCTTGCCGGCCTTGTTGGCGTGGTCGAGCAGCAGGACGCGGCGGCCGCGCTGCGCCGCCAGCGCCGCGCACATCAACCCCGCGGCGCCCGCGCCCACGATCACGACATCGGTGTCCCGCACTTCCCGCGTGTCCTGCACAACTGCTTCCCTTCGACCTTGCTTCGATTGCCTGCGCCGCCGCTGCGGCGGGCGCGGGAGCTTAACGCATGAGCCGCTCGCTGAAGCCCGCACTGCTGCGACACTTCCGGGCATGTTTCCTGCTGCGAGCCCGGCATGACCGCCGCCCCTTCCGATCCGACGCCGCCTGCCCCGCCGGCCGCCGCCTCTGGCGCCGAGCCTCTCGCCGAACTGGCCATCCGCTCGCACACGGCCTTCGAGGACGCGCAGGCGATCTTCACCGGGACGCTGTTCGTGTCGCTCGCCCTGATCCTGTTCGCGCAGGTCGGCCTGCTGACCGGCGGCACCGCCGGCGCCGCCTTCGTGCTGCACTACGCCACCGGCGTGAGCCTGGGCAAGCTGTTCTTCCTGATCAACCTGCCGTTCTACTGGTTCGCATGGACCCGCATGGGGCGCGAGTTCACGCTGAAGACCTTCATCTCGATCGCGTTCCTGTCGGTGGTGACCGAGTTCTCCCCCAAGCTCTTCGCCATCGACCGCATCCATCCGGCCTATGCAGCCATCCTCGGTGGCCTGCTGCTCGGCTCGGGCTGCCTGTTCCTGGCGCGGCACCGCGCCAGCCTCGGCGGCGCGACCATCGTCTCGCTCTACCTGCAGAAGGCCAAGGGCTGGCGCGCCGGCAAGGTGCAGATGGGCATGGACTGCGCCATCGTGCTGCTCGCGCTCACCGTCGTGGAGCCGCAGCGCGTCGCGTACTCCGTGCTGGCCGCCGTCGTGATGAATCTCTTCATCGCGGTCAACCACAAGCCGGGACGCTACGCCGTGCTGTGAACGGCGCGCTCAGCGCCGGAACGGCAACCCGTTCATCGGGATCAACTCCGAACCTCTACTCGGCGCGATGCCGATCAGCAGCACGAACTGCCTGACGTCGCGGAGCCGCGGCCGGTTGCTCGATGTGGCGCACCGCCAACATTGTGGACATTTCGATTCACAAGAAGTCATCCTCTCCTCGGCGAGGAGAATGCACGCCCCTTTGGGGCCCTCGTGCTCCGCAAGAGGGTGCGACGGCCGCCGCGTGCACCAGGGATGAGCACATTCATCACCGGACCGTCGATGGAATCGCGGATCCGGGGGGAGTTCCAACAGAGTCTCAACGCGTCGGGCGGATCGCTTCCTACCCCGGGGAGCCCGGTTCCTGACGCCTCAGGGTTCCTACGGCCAACTCAAGTGAGGTGTTTGTTTCACACTTTGTGCGTGGGTAATTTGTCTCACAAAACTGTCGCCGCGTCGGCGACTCGCGGATCCCCCCAGCACAGGCGCCCTCAAGGGCGGAGACAGCATCATGACCAGCGACACCATCCACCGCTTGACTCCCCGGCAGCTCGCCCTGGCCGCAGCCCTGTGCTGTGCCGGCGGGCTCGTCGGCGGCACGGCCCTGGCCCAGGACAAGGCAGCCGACCCGGCCACCCTGGAGCGCATCACCGTCACCGGCTCCAACATCCGGCAGCTGGACCTCGAGACGGCGCTGCCGCTGCAGGTGATCAGCGCGGAAGACATCCGGCGCAGCGGCAAGACCTCGGTGACCGAGGTGCTGCAGTCCTTGTCGGCCAGCGGGCCGAACGGCCTGACCGACTCCGGCTCCTTCAGCAGCTTCGCCTATGGCGCGTCGGGCGTGTCGCTGCGCGGACTCGGACCGACGGCCACGCTGATCCTGATCAACAGCCGCCGCGTCGTGCCCTACAGCGTGCCGGACATCAACAACGGCCTGACCAACTTCGTGAACGTCGATGCCATCCCGCTGGCCGCGATCAAACGGGTCGAGGTGCTCAAGGACGGGGCCTCGGCGATCTATGGCTCGGATGCGATGGCCGGCGTCATCAACATCATCCTGCGGGACGATTACCAGGGCGCGGTGGTCGAGGCCAACGCGCGGCGCAGCACCGAGGGCGGCTTCGGCACGCAATGGGCCGGCGTGACCGCCGGACGCGGCGATCTGCAGCGCGACGGCTGGAACTGGCTGGCTGCCGTCGACGTCTTCCATCGCGACCAGGTGATGCTGCGCGACGTCGCCGACAACGTGATCGACCCCCGCCATCGCGACAGCAGCTTCTATTACACCGGCCGGCCCGGCAACAACCGGTTCACGCCCACGCCGAACTACTACAGCGGCGTCTCGGTCGATCCGGCCTCGGGCGCCTCCTTCGTCAGCACGCGCACCGGCCATGCGTCACCGAACTGCCCGGCCGACCAGCGCTGGGCCTTCAATGGCAATTTCACGCCCGCGCTGAACCTGTGCGGCTACAGCTACTGGGACGACGCCGCGCAGTACGTGTCGCCGCAGCAGCGTCAGAGCCTGTTCAGCCGCGGTGAGATGCTGCTCAGCAGCGGCGTGTCGGTGTTCGGCGAACTCGCCCTGTCGCGGCTCACCAACCGCCAGCGCGACTGGCCGACGCCCTTCGGCGCCGGGCTGGGCGCCACGCCGGATGGCCGCGACGGCGGCGTCGCCTATGTGCCGCAGTTCCTGCCAGCGGGCCACCCCAACAATCCGTTCCCCAACCAGCCGGCGGGCATCACCTACCTGTTCTCCGACGTCGGCATGCAAGGCACGGACGTGACCAACAACACCGGCCGGGTGCTGGTGGGCGCGCGCGGCAGCATCCACGACTGGAACTGGGAGACCGCGCTGATGCATGCGCAGGACACCACCGAGGTCTCCTATCGCAACCGCGTCAGCCTGCCGGTGCTGCGCGACGCGGTGCTGGCCGGCACCTACAACTTCGAGCAGCCGTCCGCCGGACCGGTCACCGCGGACCAGCTGCGCATCAATCCGATCGATCACGGCCGCGCGTCCTTCACGCTGGTCGATGCGAAGCTCAGCGGCGAGTTCGGCCAGTTGCCCGGCGGGCCGATCGGATTCGCCGCCGGCCTGGAGGCGCGGCACGAGCAGCGCGCCTATCACCCGGATGACCGCATCTACTCCGGCGAGGTCTACCTGCAGGTGGCCGGCCGGACCGATGGGAGCCGCAACGTGATGTCGGCCTTCAGCGAGCTGAGCCTGCCGTTGACGAAGACCCTGCAGGCACAGCTGGCGCTGCGGGGCGACCACTATTCGGATTACGGCTCCTCCGTCACGCCCAAGGTGGCCCTGGCCTGGGCGCCGGTGAGCAGCGTGAAGCTGCGCGGCAGCGTGTCGCAGGGTTTCCGGGCGCCGTCGCTCAATGAGGCGGCGAGCTCCGACACGCCGTTGTTCTCGGGCGTGGGCTTCGACCCCAAGCGCTGCGGACAGTTCAACATCGACTGCGATGGCTACAACAACAGCGGCGTGGTGCAGGCCAACCACAACCTCAAGCCGGAGCGCTCGACGGCCTATGGCCTGGGCCTGGTGGTGGAGCCGATGCGGGCGCTGACGCTCACGCTGGACTACTGGGAATTCCGGCGCCGCAATGAGATCACCTTCGTCGACCAGCAACTGCTGATCGACAACGAGGACAGCACCGATCCGCTCTACGCCGGCCGTGTCCACCGCCTGCCCGCCGACACCGACAGCGTGCCCGGCCAGAGCATCCCGGGCCGCATCGCGACGGTGGACCAGCTCTACATGAACCGCGGCCGCACCGAGGTGCGCGGCGTCGACGTCGGCGCCAAGGCGACCCTGCCGCTGCCCGGCACCGCGCCGCTGCGCATCGCGCTCAACGCCACCTACGTCGACCGCTTCCGCGTGCGCAACACCGATGACCAGCCGTGGATCGTCATGACCGGCAGCCTGGGCAACCCGCGCGTGCGGGGCACGCTGACCTTCGGCTGGTCGCCGGGAGCCTGGGACCTGAACGCCGCGGTCAACCACGTAGGCGGCTTCCGGGCGACGAACGCGCAGCAGGACTGCACCGGCAACGCCTTCCTGGGTGTGTGCGACATCGCGTCCTACACCACGCTCGACCTGGGCGCCGCCTACCACTGGACCAAGGCGCTGACGCTGCGCGGCAACCTGATCAACGCGGCCGACACGCGCATGCCGTTCACGCCGACGATGCCGCTGGGCAATCGCAACTGGTACTCTCCGGCGGGCCGCCTGCTGTCCGTGGCGGCGAGCTACGAGTTCTGATCCGGCGACGGGAAGCCGGAGCGGGCTCGACAATGCGGCGCCCCCGTCGGGGCGCCGCGTCACCTCATCATCATGCCCTTCGACTTCTCGCCCCTGCTGCGCTATCTGCTGCGGCGCCTGATCCGCATCGCCATCTCCAGCGGCATCACCTACCAGGCGTTCTGCAAGCTGGCGCGATCCGTCTACTTTGAAATGGCCTCGGAGTTCGAGCCGGTCAAGGGCAAGCCCAACTCGGACAGCCGCGTGAGCCTGCTCACCGGCCTGCCGCGCCGTGACGTGCGCGCGCTGCGGGAGAGCTTCGACACGCCGGACGCGCCGCGGCCCAACATCGAACGGCTGGTGCTGGACGCCTGGTCCTCGTCGCTGGAGCTGCTCGACGCGAACGGCCGCATGCTGCCGCTGCCGCGGACGCAGCGGCAAGGCGGCGCGCGTTCCTTCGAGGCGCTGGTGGAGAGCGTCAGCAAGGACTTCCGCGCGCGTTCGCTGCTGGATGAATGGCTGCGCAAGGGCTTCGTCGTGCTGGACGAGCAGGACCGTGTCGTGCCCGTGCAGCGGCGATCGACCGGCGTGGTCGAGGGCGCCGCGGGCACCGGCCTGCTGCTGAGCGAGATGGTCTCGGACCTGCTCAACGGCTTCGAGCGGGTCTATCTGCACGAGCAGGCGGTACCGGGTTTCGGTTTCCACCTGGTCTACGGCCATGGACTCAGCGACGAGTCGGCACAGCTGATCTGCGCGACTGCGCAGACCGAGGGCGTGCAGCTCATGAACCGGCTGAACCGGCTGGTGGTCGAGCGGGAGGCGCTCGACGCGCCGCGCGCCGATGCGACGCGGCGCGTGATGATCGGCTTTGGCAGCTATCAGGCCGACGGTGTGGACGATCCAGGGCTGATGACGCCGGGCTCGCGGCCGTCCTGAGCCGTCGCTGGACGCCGCGTCATCCGCCGGCTGGCGGATGCGCCTTCCTGATTTGACCCACCCAGGCCGCGGCGAGCGCCGCTGCCTCCCGCTCCTCTTGATCCGTGAGCGGCGGGTCGTTGCCATCGCTGGTCGGAAGAATGATCGGGGCCAGGGTCTCGTACGCGATTCCATAGGCGTGCGCCTCGACTTTCGAGAGGCCCAGCGCCTGGCCGCGGAGACCGAGTACACGCGCGGAGTAGGGATCGCCGTCCAGGAAGTCTCCGCGCAGCGCGTTGACCAGCGGTTGGCGCATCGACTCGGGCGGGTCGAAGCGGACGGCCTCGGCGTAGATGATCCCGACGCCCTTCACGCCGCCCGCGATGGCGCGCTCGGCGAGTTCTTTCGTCCGCGCCTTCATGTCGTCGGTCAGGGACTGGCATCGGCGGCCGCGCTGATCGGTCTCGTCGATCACGCGGTTGGCTATCCGCTCGTCCATCTGCCCGGCCGACTTCAAGGCCTCGATCGAGAAGCGCGTGATGTCGACCACGCTGCAGTTGGAGATCAGTTGCGCGGCGCGGCCCGCCTGCTGCGCCGTCCCGCCGTTGAGCGCGGCGAGCACGAGCTGGCCGTAGTCCGCGATCGCCGCCTCGGCGCCGACCCCATCCGACGCCGAGGCGCGCACCGCGGAAGCCCCTGCGGCAGGCATCGCGATGGGGATGCCGGACGCGGCCGGGGCCGGCTCCGCCGCGCCTGGCGCAGTCCGCGCCGCGAGCATCGCCCGCTCGCCGCCGGCCGGACGCGTCCAGACGTAGGCGATCGCCGCCGCGGCGATCAACGAGCCGGCGACGAACGCCGTGCGGCGGGCCAGGCTCACTTCGGCTGCTTGACGATGCGCAGGTAGGGCTTGGGCGCCTTCCAGCCTTCGGGGTAGATCGTCTTGGCTTCGTCGTCCGAGACCGAGCCCGCGATGATCACGTCATCGCCCTGCTTCCAGTTCACCGGCGTGGCGACGCGATGCTTGGCGGTCAGTTGCATCGAATCCAGCACGCGCAGGATCTCGTCGAAGTTGCGGCCCGTCGTCATCGGGTAGGTCAGCATCAGCTTGATCTTCTTGTCCGGGCCGATGATGAACACCGAACGCACCGTCGCGTTGGTGGCCGCGGTGCGGCCGTCGGAGGTGCCCGCCTCGTCGGCCGGCAGCATGTTGTAGAGCTTGGCGACGTTCAGGTCGGTGTCGCCGATCATCGGGTACTTCACCGCGGCGCCCTGGGTCTCCTCGATGTCGGCGGCCCACTTCGAGTGGTTCTCGACCGGATCGATGGACAGGCCGATCAGCTTGGCGTTGCGCTTGGTGAATTCCGGCTCGATCTTCGCCATGTAGCCCAGTTCGGTCGTGCACACCGGGGTGAAGTCCTTGGGGTGCGAGAAAAGGATGGCCCAGCTGTCGCCGATCCAGCTGTGGAAGTCGATCTCCCCGTGCGTGGTCTTGGCGGTGAAGTTCGGGGCGGTGTCGTTGATGCGCAGAGACATGGT
Source organism: Roseateles sp. (assembly GCF_039595595.1). Taxonomy (GTDB): domain Bacteria; phylum Pseudomonadota; class Gammaproteobacteria; order Burkholderiales; family Burkholderiaceae_C; genus Roseateles. Next base: position 131,387 of record NZ_JBCNLG010000011.1, read on the forward strand.
GGGCTCCAGGTTGAGGGGGCCGCCGCTGCGCGCGGGCGAGCGGCGGGAGGGCGCGAGGCCGGACGATTCTCGTCGTCAATCGGACGGGGAACGGCCGGGAGGCGACATTCTTGTCCTTCAAACCGACGACGCGGAAAGTCTGCCCTATGCCCTTGCTCGGGCCGCGACTTTACTCATTTGCTCAGCGCATGTCGGCCGGGCCGGCGGGGCGTTCGCGGCTCATTGGCTGAAGGTCCAGTTGAGCCCGCCGGTCCACCAGGTTTCGCGGGGCGCCGAGCCGACGGCGTCGCCGCGCGCGATGCTGAGATCGAGCGACAGGCGCTCGTTGATGTCGTGGCGCAGACCGAGCCGCTTGAGCGGGCGCGTGCCGTCGTGGAAGACCTCGGCGAGGAACTGCGAGCCGGCCGTCATCTGCCATGCGACAGCTGCGCCGCGCTGGGTGCGATCGGGCGCGCCACTGGCGAACGCGCGGCCGAGATTGAGGTGGAACGCGAGGTCGTCGCGGGGCGTCCAGCTCAGCGGCATCAGCAGGGAGCGCTGCGCCCGCGGGGTCTGGTCTTGCCAGCGCAGCGCGCCGACAAGGCCGATCGACAAGCGCGGCTGGAGATCAGTGGCCCACTTCAGCTGCAAGGCGTGGAGGTGGCGGGTGGACGCGGAGCGCGTCGTCTCGCGATCGCCGTTGATCTCGGCCTCGAGCCCCATGACGTGGCAGCCCACGCCGGCGTGCTGGAGCTGGCGCCGGTCCGTGCCCGAGCGCTCGGCCCAGAGCTCGAGCGTGCACTGGCCTGGAACGGCGATGACCGCGTCGTCGACGGCGTGATGGCCGCCAGCGGCCAGGCAGGGGAAGGGAAGCAGCAGGCTGGCCGGGAGAACCAGCAGGAAGAGGGGCATGGGGGATCTCCTGTCGGGGGAGTGTGGCCCCCGAAGGGGGGCCGGATGATGACGATGGGGGATGCGAACGATCGCGACGGGTGAGTCGTCGGAATGGGGCAACAAGTGCCACTCGCGAATGGCCCTGGGTTCATCCGAAAATCGTTCACGAAGTCGTCGCGCGCCGATAGACTTCGCTTCCTCGCCCCAGGCTGCCCCCCGTCCTCATTGATCCTGGACGGGCTGTGCCCCTGGGGCGTTATTTCTCCCCTTCAGCAAATCCCTGGACGATCAAGCCTCATGTCATCCAATCCCTCTTGAAGGGGCAACTGCGGCTTGAAGATCTGACCGACTCCGACGTGGTACCGGATGTGCGGCAGAAGGGAGTCGACATGAACATCGGCGATGTGGCAGCCCGTCTCTGCAAGTCTGCAGGAGCACATCGATGGTCTCCGATCCACCGCCAGGCGGCGTCGTCGGCCTGACGAAGAGCCGGCCAGACCGCTGATGAAGCTCGTTGAAGAAGCGGCCTGAGCCGAACGGCCCGAGTCCGCCGAGAAAGCTATCGCCCCGATAGGCGACGGCTGTTGCTCCGATCTCCTGCCGAGTCCTAGACTCGTCCGCGCTCGCACGTTGCGGACAAGCGGACGGTTCCCCAAGGCTCAACTCAGGAGACGGACATGTCAGTCGAATCCAAGTGCCCCTTCACGGGCGTGTCACACAAGCACACGGTGGCCGGAGCCAAAGGCAACCGCGATTGGTGGCCCGATCAGCTCAACCTCTCCATCCTCTCGCTTCACTCGCCCAAGACCAATCCGATGGGCGAGGAGTTCAAGTACGCGCACGAGTTCAAGACCCTGGACCTGGACGCCGTCGTCAAGGACCTGCATGCGCTGATGACCGATTCGCAGGACTGGTGGCCCGCCGACTACGGCCACTACGGCCCGTTCTTCATCCGCATGGCGTGGCACTCGGCCGGCACCTATCGCGTGCAGGACGGCCGCGGCGGCGCGGGCACCGGCGCGCAGCGCTTCGCGCCGCTCAACAGCTGGCCGGACAACGGCAACCTCGACAAGGCCCGCCGCCTGCTCTGGCCGGTCAAGCAGAAGTACGGGCGCAAGCTGTCGTGGGCCGATCTGATGATCCTGGCCGGCAACGTCGCGCTGGAATCGATGGGCTTCAAGACCTTCGGTTTCGCTGGCGGCCGCGCCGACGTGTGGGAGCCCGAGACCGACATCTTCTGGGGCCCGGAGACCACCTGGCTGGGTGACGAGCGCTACGCCGGCGACCGCGACCTGGCCAATCCGCTCGCCGCGGTGCAGATGGGTCTGATCTACGTGAACCCGGAGGGCCCGAACGGCAATCCCGATCCGGCCCAGTCGGCGCGCGACATCCGCGAGACCTTCAAGCGCATGGCGATGAACGACGAAGAGACCGTGGCGCTGGTGGCCGGCGGCCACACCTTCGGCAAGGCGCATGGCGCGGGCGACGCGAGCCAGGTCGGCGCGATGCCGGAAGGCGCGGAGCTCGAGGAGCAGGGCCTGGGCTGGAAGAACAAGTTCGGCGATGGCATGGGCGTCTACACCATCACCAGCGGCATCGAGGGCGCCTGGACGCCGACGCCGACCCAGTGGGACAACAGCTACTTCGAGACGCTGTTCGGCTATGAATGGGAACTGACGAAGAGCCCGGCCGGCGCGCACCAGTGGACGCCCAAGGGCGGCGCCGGCGCGGGCACCGTCCCCGACGCGCACGACAAGAGCCGCAGCCACGCCCCGATGATGACGACGGCCGACCTCGCGCTGCGCGTCGATCCGGCCTACGAGAAGATCTCGCGCCGCTTCCTGCAGCACCCGGAGGAACTGGCCGACGCGTTCGCGCGCGCCTGGTTCAAGCTCACGCACCGGGACATGGGGCCGCTGTCCCGCTACCTCGGCAAGCTGGTGCCGAAGGAAGAGCTCATCTGGCAGGACCCGGTCCCGAAGGTCTCGCATCCGCTGGTCGATGACAAGGACGTCGCGGCGCTGAAGGCCGCGCTGCTCGCCAGCGGGCTGAGCGTGTCGCAGCTGGTGACCACGGCGTGGGCCTCGGCGTCCACCTTCCGCGGCGGCGACAAGCGCGGCGGCGCCAACGGCGCGCGGATCCGCCTCGCACCGCAGAAGGAATGGCCGGTCAACCAGCCGAGCGAGCTCGAGAAGGTGCTGGCCAAGCTCGAAGCGGTGCGCAAGGAGTTCAACGGCGCGGCGGCCGGCGGCAAGCAGATCTCGCTGGCCGACCTGATCGTGCTGGGCGGCTCCGCGGGCATCGAGGCCGCGGCGAGGAAGGCGGGGCACGAACTCGTCGTGCCCTTCACGCCGGGCCGCACCGACGCGACGCAGGAGCAGACGGACGTCGAGTCCTTTGGCGTGCTCGAGCCGGCCGCCGACGCCTTCCGCAACTACATCCGCAAGGATCTGGTGAAGCACGCCGCCGAGCTGATGGTGGACAAGGCGCAGCTGCTGACACTGAGCGCGCCGGAACTCACCGCGTTGATCGGCGGGATGCGGATGCTGGGCACGAATTTCGGCCACACGAAGCACGGCGTCTTCACGACGCGGCCTGAGACTCTGAGCAACGACTTCTTCGTCAACCTGCTGGACATGCGGACGAAGTGGCAGCGCTCGGAAAGCGACGAAGGCGTGCTCGAGGGCCGCGACCGGACCTCGGGGGCGCTGAAGTGGACCGGCACGGCGGCGGATCTGGTGTTTGGCTCCAACTCGCAGCTGCGGGCGCTGTCGGAGGTCTATGCCTCGAAGGACGGGGAGCAGGTGTTCGTCCGGGACTTCGTCAAGGCGTGGACCAAGGTGATGAACCTGGATCGCTACGACCTGATGTGATCCGCCAAAGGGGCTGGCGCCTGGAAAGGCAGCCGGCCCTGTCGGCGTGGCGGCTGTAGGCGGATTGGCTACGTTGTGGGCAATTTGGCTACAGCGTCGGCGATCCGGCCAGACTTGAGCGGCTTTGGAACGTTTCGTTCCAGCTTTCTTTCCATCTGTTTCCTAAGATTCCCGGATGGATGCCACTTCCAACAAGCCGGCCCACCGGCAGTTCCCTTTTTCCATGCTCGTTGCCGCCTTGCTGGCGCTCGGCCTGGGCGCCTGCGGCGGCGGAGGCAGCGATGCACCGGCCAGCGGTGGCACCCCGGTCACGCCCACCCCGACCGATCCCAGCCAGCCCGGACCGACGACGCCTCCCGTCGTCGCCGGCACCTGCGACCTGCCCAACTTCAAGCAGGACCTGCTGGACCGCATCAACGCGCTGCGCGCTTCGGGCGCCAATTGCGGCGGCACGAACTACCCCGCCGTGCCGCCGGTCGTCTGGAACGACAAGCTGACCCAGGCCGCCGACGGCCACGCGCTCGACATGGCGACGAAGAACTACTTCAGCCATGACAGCCAGGACGGACGCACCTTCGTCGACCGCATCAACGCGGTCAACTACAGCTGGGCCGCGGTCGGCGAGAACATCGCCGCCGGGCAGGCGGACGTGGCGTCGGTGATGAGCTCCTGGCGCAACAGCGCCGGCCACTGCGCCAACCTGATGTCGGCGAACTTCGTCGACATGGGCGTCGCCTGCCGGCCCGCTGCCTCCTCGTCGAACGCCTACAGCAAGTACTGGGTCATGGACCTGGGCAAGCAGCGCTGATCGCTGTCAGCGCTTCATCCGCGCGCCGGGCGGCGGACCGCGCGCAGCTCAAGCGCAAGGCGCCGGGCGACCCCGCATACACTCCCTCCCCATGCAGCTGAAGATCGTCGTCTACTCCAAGTCCGCCTGCCCGCAATGCGACACGGCGAAGAGCCTCCTCAAGTCCCGCGGGATGGAATTCCAGGAGATCCTGATCGACGACGAGGCCGAGCGCCTGGCCTTCTACGAGAAGTGCGGCCCATCGGTGCGCCAGATGCCGCAGGTCTTCATCAACGACCAGCGCGTCGGCGGCGTCACCGGCCTGCAGGCCGCGCTGAAGCAGCTGGGCCGCTGAGCCCTCGCGGACCGGGCGCGAGGCCCGGCCGCGCCACGTCGTTCACTTCGGCGGGGCGATGCCCAGCAAGCCGTCGCGCGTGCTGCCGCGCACCTTCGGCCCGATCCAGACCTTCATCATCATCGGGAAGAAGCTCTCGCCCTGGATGGTGTCGCCGATCTTCTGGCCATTGAGGCTGAACTCGGTGGTCTGCTTCACCGGGTCGTAGTCGATCGCGCACAGATCGCCCTTGAGCAGCTTGGCGCGGTTGCCGAAGATCACGCCCAGCTGCGAGGTCTGGACGATGTTCTTGTTGAACTCCTCCGCCGCGTTCTGGCGGATGCGGTCCAGCATCGCGTTGGCCAGGTCGCGCGAGGACACGTCGCGCATCATGTAGAAGGTGATGCGCTTGGCCCCCTTCTCCGCGACGGCCGCCTCCATCGTCGACTGCTTGCGCGGCAGGTAGAAGGCCACCGCCGTCGAGCGCGTCGAGAGGATGCTGGAAGTGGCCGCGCCGTTGAGTTGCAGCGTCTGGCCGTGCAGCACCGTGGTGTCCTGGAACTTGTAGCCTTCGACGTCCACCTCGGCGGCAAAGGACAGGCTGGAAGCGGCCAGGAGGCCGATGGACAGGGCGTTGCGCAAGGCGGTCTTGATCTTGAATGGCATGGATGTCTCCTCCGCTCGAATCGCGGTGGGGGCGGATTAAACGCGAGCGGCTGTGGCGCGTCAGCCCCGGAAACTGGGGCCGTGCCTCTAATCGCGGGGCCGATGTGACGTTTACCACGGCACCCCCGCGCATCCGCTGGCACGATGCGCGCCGCTTCATCACGCCCCTGTCGCCAGCGCCGTGAACCAGTTGCGGACCGCATTCAGACCGGTTGCCGCGTCGATGAAGGACCGCCCAAGAATTCCAAGTCCTCCGGAGAGATCCCTGTGTCCATCGACTGTTTCCGCCTGATGCCGCGCGCCCTTGCCGTGGCCGCCGCCCTGCTTGCCGCCGCGGGTGCCGCCCACGCCACCGAGAACAGCCAGGTCCGCGCGCTGCTGGGCGCGCCGTCCTATGAGATCTCGACGCCGCAGTTCCCCGGCCTGTATGCGCAGTTCTGGGTCCAGCACTACGAGGCCGACAAGCTGCGCGATGCCGATGGCCACACGCCGACGCGCGCGATGGCCGTGCCTGGTGTCGGCACGCTGCCGCTGACGGTCAATGGCTCGATCAAGGCGGATGTCTTCGTGCCGCGTCTGACCTGGGTCACCGAGAAGATCGTGATGGAGGGCCGGCTGGGCTTCTCCGCCGCCTTCCCGATGGTGCGCCAGACCAACGACTTCACGCTGACGACGGTGATCCCCGCGGCCGTGCCGCCGGCCGCCGCCGCGCAGATCAACGCGCAGCTGGCGGGCGCCGGTGCCGCGCTGTCGGGCAAGCGCAGCGGCCTGGCCGATCCGGAGCTGGCCGCCTATCTCGACTGGCAGCAGGACGAGTCGCGGGTGGCGCTGGGGGTCGCGTTCAATCCGCCGCTGGGCTCGTACGACGCGAGCCGCGCGGTCAATCCGGGCGCTGGCAAGTTCTGGACCTTCAAGCCGCTGCTGGTGGCTTCGCGCGTGTGGGAGAACGGCATCGCCGTCGGCCTGCGCGCGACCTACTCGTTCAACACCCGCAACGACGACACCGGCGTGCGCTCCGGCCAGTACCTGCATGCGGACTGGTCCGGCACCTATCAGCTGAACGACCAGTGGAAGGTCGGCGTGCAGGGTTACGTGCTCAAGCAGTTCACGGCGGATCAGGGCAGCGCGGCCGGCGCCAACAAGGTGCAGGCGCTGTCGGCCGGACCGCTGGTCGCTTACCTGTCGGAGAGCGGCGACTGGGGCGTCGACTTCAAGGTGATGAAGGAGTTCTCGGTGCGCAACCGCCCCGAGGGCACCGTGACCTGGCTGCGGCTGAACTACCGGTTGAACTGACCCGGAACGCCGCTCAGCGCTCGTAGAGCTCGAGCGGCAAGCCGTCCGGATCGGCGAAGAAGGTGAAGCGCTTGCCGGTGAGCTCGTCGACGCGCACCGGCTCGACGGCGACGCCGCGCGCCTCGAGTTCGGCCTTGCCGCGCTCGACGTCGTCCACCTCGAACGCGAGATGGCGCAGCCCCTGCGCCTCCGGATACGACGGGCGCGGCGGCGCGCCCGGGAAGCTGAACAGCTCGATCTGCCCGCCGTCCGGCAGCGCCAGGTCCAGCTTGTGCGAGCGGCGCGCCTCGCGATAGGTCTCCGCGATCACGCGCAGGCCCAGCACCTCGGTGTAGAAGCGGCGCGAGCGCTCGTAGTCCGAGCAGATGATCGCGGCGTGGTGGATGCGCAGCAGCATGGCAGTCTGTTCTCCCGTTCGCGTCGGAACCATCAATCCATCGCCGGCCGGCGGCCAGCCATCAGCGTCGCCTTCAAGGCGTCGACGTCGACCGGCTTGACCATGTGGTCATCGAAGCCGGCCGCGCGCGTGCGCTCGCGGTCCTGCTCCTGGCCCCAGCCGGTCAGCGCGATCAGGCGCGGCTGGCCGATCTCGCCGCTCATCTCGCGCAGCCGCCGCGCGACTTCGTGCCCATCCATGTCCGGCATGCCGATGTCCAGCAGGATCGCGTCCGGGCGCAGCGCGCGCACCGAGTCCAGCGCCGTCGGGCCGTCATAGGCCACCTCGACCTCCGCGCCCATCAGCCGCAGCAGCTCGGCCGTCGTGTCGGCGGCATCGCGGTTGTCATCGACCAGCAGCAGCCGCGCCGCCAGCGGGCCGTCGTCGCGCGCCTCGGCCGGCGCGCTCGCGACCGGCGCCGGAATCTCCGGCAGCCGCAACTGGAACCGGCTGCCCTGGCCCAGGCCCTCGCTGAAGGCCGTCAGCTGACCGCCGTGCAGCCGCGCCAGCGTCTGCGCCAGGCTCAGCCCGATGCCCAGCCCGCCCTGCGAGCGGCTGTGCGAGCGGTCCAGTTGCGAGAACAGCTCGAACAACTGCGGCAGTTGCTCGGGCGCGATGCCGATGCCGGTGTCGGTCACGGTGATCACGGCGTCGGCGTCCTCACGCGTGACGTGGACGTCGATGTGGCCGCCCGGGTCGGTGTAGCGCGCGGCGTTGTTCAGCAGGTTCACCAGCAGCTGCGTGAGCCGCACCGGATCGCCCTGCACCCACGGCGCCGGCCCGTCGAAGCGCAGCGTCAGCTTGTGATGCTCGCGGTCGACCAGCGGATGGCTGCTCTCGACGGCGGCATCGGCGATGTTGCTCAGGCTCACCGGCTCGTGGCGCAGCGTGATCAGCCCGCGGCTGATGCGCGAGACCTCCAGCAGGTCATCGACCAGGCGGACCATGTGATTGACCTGACGCTCGAGCAGATCCCGGATCTGGACGAAGCGCCCCTCGCGATCGGCGGCGCCCAGCAGGTGCACCGCGTTGCGGATCGGCGCCAGCGGATTGCGCAGCTCGTGCGCGAGCGTGGCCAGAAACTCGTCCTTGCGCCGGTCCGAGCGCAGCAGCCGCTCCTCCCGGTCCTGCGCGATCGCCTGGTTGCGCGCGCGCTCGACCGCCACGCGGGTGCGGTGCGCCACTTCGCGGATCAGCGCGACGTCTTCGTTGCTCCAGGCGCGCGGCGACTCGTCATGCACGAACAGCAGCGCCACCAGCCGGCCCTGCTCCAGCACCGGCACGTTGACGATGGAGCGCACCCGCATCGCGTCGAAGGCGGCGCCATGGTCGCGGGTCAGGGGATCGTCGGCCACATCGGCGATGGCGACGACCTCGTCGCGCTTGAGCGCCTCGACGAAGCTGCCGTAGTCGCGCAAGCGCCGCGTGCCCGCCAGGCTGTCGAGCCCTCCGCGCATCCAGTCGCGCTCGATGCGCACGGTCTCGGCCTCGTGATCGACGGTGCAGTAGCCCGCCCGCGTCGCCGACAGCATCATCCCCAGCATCTGCGCCGCGGCGAAGCCGACGTCCGCGGGCGCACCGACCTCGCGCAACCGCTCGCTCAGGCCGGCGAGCGCGGCGCGCCGCTGCTCGCCGCGCACGCGGGCGGTGACGTCGACGCCCTCGACGAAGATGTGCGACACCGTGCCGTCGTCATCGCGGATCGGCTGATAGACGAAATCCAGGAAGTGCTCCTGCGGCGTCCCGTCCTCGCCCGCGGAGACGAACAGCGCCGACTGGGCGGTGTAGGCGCGGCCGGTGGCGCGGACCGCGTCGAGCAGCTTCACGTAGCCCTGCGCGGCCGCGTCCGGCAGCGCCTCGGCGATGCCGCGGCCCAGCACGTCGCGGTGGCCGATCAGGCGCTGGTAGGCGGGGTTGACCGATTCGAAGCGGTGCTCGGGACCGGCCAGCACGGCCATGAAGCTGGGCGCCTGCTCGAACAGCTTGCTCAGCCGCTCGCGCTCGCCGCGCACGCGCCGCTCGGCGGTCACCTTGGCCGTGGTCTCGACGACGATCGCCATCACGCCCGCCGGCCGGCCGGCGTCGTCCAGCAGCGGCGAATAGTCCAGGTTCAGCCACACCTGCTCGGCGCGGCCATGGCGGTGCAGCACCAGCACCTGATCCTCGTAGTGCAGCGTGCCGCCGGCCAGGCCGACGCGCATGACGTTGTCGTTGAAGTCGGCCACCTCGGGCCAGCCTTCGCGCACGTTGGTGCCAAGCAGCTGAGGATGGCGTGCGCCCGCGAACACGCCATAGGCGTCGTTGTAGATCATCACGCCGGGTTCGCCCCACAGCATCACGATGGGCACGCGTGCCCGCAGCATCAGCGCGGTGGCATGGCGCACATGGTCGGGCCAGCCGGTCAGCGGGCCGAGCGCGGTGCGGCGCCAGTCGAAGTCGGCGATCCGGCGCGCGATGTCGCCGCCGCCCGCGAGGAAGGGCGGCAAGGGAGGCGCGGCGGGGGCATCGGCGGAACCGGAGGCGGCGGGGAAAGCGGGCAAGAAGGCTCCCGGGTCGAGGGAATCCGCGAGTATCCGCCCAAGCCATGGCGTCATTGGCCGTACGCCGAACGGCATCGGCGGCGCGTGGCATTGCGTCAGCGTTGACATGCCGGTTTACCGGGGGGTCAAACGCCTTGCGGCCAGCTGATGCATGATGCGGGGCCTTCTCCCAGGGCGTCTGTTCCGGAGCCTGGTCCGCTTCGTCCGTCACTGATTCCACACAGTCCGATGCGCCTGTTGCGTGAGACTTCCCGCCGATGACCCGAACTCCGATCTCAGGGCCGCGATCCCCGCAGGCCATGGCGTCGCCGACGCGCTTCCTGCCGCCGCAAGTCCTGACCCTCGCGCTGATGCTCGCGGGCTGCGTCAACCTCGCGCCGGACTACCACCGCCCCGAACCGGCCGTGCCGGCATCGGCGTCGGCGGCGCCGGCCGCCGAGCCCGCCGTGCCGGATTGGCCGGCGATGTTCCTCGACGAGCGGCTGCGCGGCGCCGTCGCCCTGGCGCTGCGCGAGAACCGCGACCTGCGCGTCGCCGCGCTGCAGGTCGAGCAGGCCCGCGCCGCCTTCCGCCAGACCGATGCGCAGCGCCTGCCCGCGCTGGGCGTCTCCGCGGGTGCCACCCGCAGCGGCGCGGCGGGGCAGGTCACGCAGCAGGTGTCGATGCAGCTGGCGCTGTCCAGCTTCGAGCTCGACTTCTTCGGCCGCGTGCGCAACCTGAGCGCGTCGGCCGAAGAATCCCTGTTGGGCGCCGCCGAGTCGCGCCGCAGCGTCCAGATCACGCTGGTCGCCGAGACCGCGAGCGCCTGGTTGACCTGGGCTGCCGACCTGGAGCGGCAACGGCTCGCGCAGCAGACGCTGGAGAGCCAGCAGCGCTCCTTGGCGCTGACCCGCCGCCGCCATGCGGCGGGCGCGGTGTCGGGCCTGGTGCTCGCGCAGGCGGAGACGGCCGTGCAGAGCGCGATCGCCGAAGCCGCCGCCTATCCGGCGACGATCGCGCAGGACCGCCATGCGCTGGAGCTGCTGCTCGGCGCGGCGCTGCCGGCGGACTTCGAGCCGCGTGCCGATGACGCGCTGGCATCGGTGAGCCTGCTGGTCGATCTGCCAGCCGGCGTGCCGTCGAGCGTGCTGCAGCGCCGTCCGGACGTGCTCGCGGCCGAGCATGCGCTGATCGCGAAGCACGCGGACATCGGCGCGGCGCGCGCGGCGCGGTTTCCGTCCATCAGCCTGACCGCGAGCGCGGGCACCGGCAGCAGCGCGCTGTCAGGCCTGTTCAAGGCGGGCAGCGGGTCGTGGAGCTTCGGCCCGTCGGCGTCGCTGCCGATCTTCGACGGCGGCGCGCGCGATGCCGCCGTGCGCCAGGCCGAGGCCAGCCGCGACATCGCGCTGGCGACCTACGACAAGACCGTGCAGACAGCGTTCCGCGAAGTCGCCGACGCGCTCGCCGTGCGCGCGACGCTGGCCGACCGGCTGGCGGCGCAGCAGGCGCTGCTGGCGTCGGCGGAGCGCCAGCTGCGTCTGGCGGAGACGCAGTACCGCGCCGGCAGCACGACGCAGCTGGACCTGCTCGATGCGCAGCGCTCGCTGATGGGCGCGCAGCAGGCGCTGGTGACGCTGCGGCTGAGCGAGCAGCTCAACCGCATCACGCTCTACAAGGTGCTGGGCGGCGGCTGGGGCGATGCTGGCGCGGTGGCCGCCGCGCGGTGAGCGTGGCGGATTCAGGGATCGAGGGAGTTCGAATGAAGCAGTGGATGAGGCCGGGCCGGCTGGCGCTGACCGTGGCGGGACTTGGGGTGGCGGCTCTGGTGGTGAAGGCGGTCTGGTTCAGCCCGCCGCCGCCGCCGCAGGTGACGTCGGCCGCGGTCGAGCGCGGCGACCTGGAGGTCAGCGTGCTGGCCACCGGCACGATCAACGCGTTCAAGCTGGTGAGCGTCGGCGCCCGCGCGACCGGTGAAGTGAAGCGGCTGGCGGTGGCGCTGGGCGACAAGGTCAAGGAAGGCCAGCTCATCGCCGAGATCGACGCGCTGACGCAGCAGAACGAGTTGCGCGACGCCGAGGCCTCGCTGCGCAGCGCCGAGGCGCTGTTGACCGCGCGCCGGGCGACGCTGGCGCAGGCCGACCTCGCCGCGAAGCGGCAGCGCGAACTGGCCTCGGGCGATGCCGGCGCGCGCGCCGATCTGGAAACCGCGGAAGCGACGCTCAACACCGCGCGCGCCGATGTCGAGTCGCAGCAGGCCATCGTCGCGCAGGCCCGCATCAAGGTGGACACCGCGCGCCTGAACCTCGGCTACGCCAAGGTGCTCGCGCCGATGGACGGCACCGTGGTCGCCATCGTCACCGAGCAGGGCCAGACGGTGAACGCCGCGCAGACGGCACCGACCATCATCAAGCTGGCGCGGCTGGACACGATGACGATCAAGGCGCGCATCTCGGAAGCCGACGTGCCGCGCGTCAAGGCCGGCATGCCGGTGCACTTCTCGCTGCTGGGCGATCCCGACCGCCGCATCGAGGCCACGCTGCGCGCCGTCGAGCCCGGCGACACGACGCTGGCCGACGCGACGACCGCCACGGGCTCGTCGACCTCGGGCAGCTCCGCCACGGCCAGCGCGATCTACTACAACGGCATCTTCGACGTGCCCAATCCCGACGGCACGCTGCGCATCAACATGACGGCGCAGGCGACCATCGTGCTGGCTCAGGCGAAAGCGACGCTGTCGATCCCGGTCGCGGCGCTCGGCGCCCGCGAGGGCAAGAGCGATCGCTACAAGGTCCGCGTGGTCGGTGCCGAAGGCCGGCTCGAGGATCGCCAGGTCCGCATCGGACTGAACAACCGCGTGCGGGCGCAAGTGCTGGAAGGGCTGAAGGAGGGCGAGAAGGTCGTCACCGCCGAAGCCGCGCCGCTGGGCGCGGGCGCGGGGGCCTCGGGCGAGGAGCATCACCCGCCGCCGGGGAGGTGACCATGGCGGCGCTGCTCGAACTGCGCGGCCTCGTCCGCGAATATCCGGCCGGCGAGGGCACCGTGGCGGTGCTGCGCGATGTCGACCTGACGATCGAGGCTGGCGAGATGGTCGCCATCATCGGTCCGTCGGGCTCCGGCAAGTCGACGCTGATGAACATCCTGGGCTGCCTGGACCGGCCGACCCGCGGCAGCTACCGCGTTGCCGGCCAGGAGACCGGCGCGATGGGGCCGGATGAGCTCGCCCGGCTGCGGCGCGAGCATTTCGGCTTCATCTTCCAGCGCTATCAGTTGCTGGGCGACCTGGACGCGGTCGGCAACGTCGAGATCCCGTCGATCTACGCCGGCGCGCGGACCGAGCACCGGCACGCGCGCGCGAAGGCGCTGCTCGCGCGGCTGGGGCTGGCGGAGCGGCTGCATCACCGGCCGGGCCAGCTGTCCGGCGGTCAGCAGCAGCGCGTGTCGATCGCGCGGGCGCTGATGAACGGCGGCGACGTGATCCTGGCCGACGAGCCCACGGGCGCGCTCGATCAGGCCAGCGGCCGCGAGGTGATGAAGATCCTCGAGGAGTTGCATGCCGACGGCCACACCGTGATCCTGGTGACGCACGACGCGCAGGTGGCCGCGCATGCGCAGCGCGTGATCGAGATCAGCGATGGCGTCATCGTCGCCGACCGCCGGCGTCCGGACGCCGCGCCGCCAGCGGTGCTCGCCAAGCCGGACCCCGCGCCGGCGGGACCGGCCTGGGCGGCGGTGCTGGCGCGCGTGGCCGAGGCCACGCGCATGGCGCTCAAGGCCATGCTGGCGCACCGGCTGCGCACGCTGCTGACGATGCTGGGGATCATCATCGGCATCGCCTCGGTGGTGTCGGTGGTCGGGCTGGGGCAGGGGACGCGGCAGAAGGTGCTCGCCGACATCAATGCGATGGGGACGAACACCATCGACGTGATGGCGGGCGAGGGCTTCGGCGACCGGCGCGCCGGCGCGATCCGGACGCTGCGCGCAGGCGACGCGGACGCGCTGGCGCAGCTGGGCTATGTCGACAGCGTGACGCCGTCGGTGGCGGTCAGCGCGGGGCTGCGCTATCGCAATGTCGATGTCGGCGCCAGCGTCAGCGGCGTCGGCGAGCAGTTCTTCCGCGTGCGCGGCTACACGCTGGCGCAGGGGCGGGCCTTCGACGCGGCGGCGGTGCGGGCGCGGGCGCAGGACGCGGTCATCGACGACAACGCGCGCAAGCGGCTGTTTCCCCATGGCGAGCCGGCGCTGGGCGAGGTCATCCTGCTGGGCAGCGTGCCGGTGCGCATCGTCGGCGTGACGGCGAAGAAGTCCAGCGCCTTCGGCAACGATGACTCGATCAATGTGTGGGTGCCCTACACGACGGCGATGAACCGCATGAGCGGCCAGGACCATGTGAGCAGCATCACCGTGCGGGTCAGCGACGCGGTGCCCAATGCGGCGGCGGAGCAGGGCATCCGGAAGTTGCTGGCGCAGCGGCATGGGACCACCGACTTCTTCCTGTTCAACACCGACAGCATCCGCAAGACGGTGGAGCAGACGACCGGGGCGATCACGCTGCTGATCTCGGCGATCGCGTTCATCTCGCTGCTGGTGGGCGGGATCGGGGTGATGAACATCATGCTGGTGTCGGTGACCGAGCGCACCGGGGAGATCGGGGTGCGCATGGCGGTGGGGGCGCGGCAGGCGGACATCCTGCGGCAGTTCCTGATCGAGGCGGTGCTCGTGTGCCTGATCGGCGGCGGACTGGGCGTGGCCCTGGCGGTGGGCGCGAGCCTGATCTTCAACCACTTCGCGGAGGCGGCGGGATTCCGGATGCTGGTGTCGGTGACGGCGATCGCGGGGGCGTTCGCGGTGTCGTCGCTGATCGGCGTGATCTTCGGGTTCCTGCCGGCGCGCAACGCGGCGCGGCTCGATCCGGTGGAGGCGCTGGCCCGGCCTTGAGCGGGGCGACGGGGAGATCGCAGACAGTGGTTCCCCGGCGCGTCGGCCGGCGATGCAGTTCATGCGGGCGAGGATGCAGTTCGTCGGAACGCCGGCCGCGAGGAGGGGCAGCGCCTAGACTGCGGCGCGATCACACCAACCGTAGAGGGAAATCTTCCATGACCATCCGCCCCGCCGCTCTGCTGCTCGCGTCCGCCGCCGCGATCCTGTCCACCGGCTGCGTCATCGCCCCCAACACCACCGAGGCCAGCACCCAGCGCATGGACGACGTGCGCAAGATGAGCGACCAGGCCACCGCCACCTGCGGCACGGGCAATGTCAAGGAAGTGAACGCGAAGAGCTTCACCTGCAAGTGAATCGCCGGGGAGACCCCTCTCCCCCACCCTCTCCCCGCACGGCGGGGCGAGGGAGTTGAGGCGCCGCTCCCGCGAGTCATTTCCGCTCGCTCCCGGAGGGGGAGAGCAACGTGTCAAGCGCTGCTTACCAACTCCCTCGCCCCCCGCGAGGGGGGAGAGGGCAGGGGAGAGGGGGCTCTTCGCAGGACCTCCGACGCGTCTCGAATGCTCCCTGTCTGCTGACAGGACCTGACCCGCTTTCCCGCGAGGCCCGCGTATCGTTTCCCTTCAACCGCAATGGGAGACGACATGAGCACCGAACGAACCGACCGGCCGCTGGCCGGCCATGTGGCCGTAGTGACCGGCGGCAGCCGCGGCGCGGGCCGCGGCATCGCGCTGGAGCTGGGCGCCGCAGGCGCCACCGTCTACGTCACCGGCCGCAGCACACGCGCCCGCCCCGCGACGCAGTACGCACGTCTGCAATCGCTCGCGAATCTCCCCATCATCCCCGGCACCATCGACGACACCGCCGACGAGGTCACCCGGCTCGGCGGCCGCGGCATCGCTGCGCGCTGCGACCACACCGACGATGCTCAGGTCACCGCGCTCTTCCAGCGCGTGCGCTCCGAGCAAGGCCGCCTCGACCTGCTCGTCAACAACGCCTGGGGCGGTCACGAGGTCTTCAGCGGCGTGTTCGACGCTCCCTTCTGGGAGCGCCCGCTGGACGAATGGGACGCGATGATGGATCGTGGCGTTCGCAACCACCTGCTGGCCAGCCGTGCCGCCGCGCCGCTGCTGATCGCGCGCGGCGCTGGCCTCATCGTCACGACGACCTTCTGGGATCGCGGCCATTTCCTCAAGGGCAACCTCGTTTACGACCTCGCGAAAGCCGCGATGACGCGCCTGGCGGGCGGCATGGCGCAGGATCTCAGGCCTCACGGCGTCGCTTCGGTCGCGGTCTCCCCGGGCTGGATGCGGACCGAGTTCGTCCTCGCCGGGCACCATACCGACGAAGCGCACTGGCAGTCTCGCCCCGAGCTCGCCGGCACCGAATCCCCCCGCTACGTCGGCCGCGCGGTCGCCGCGCTCGCGGCCGATCCGCGCGTCATGGACCGCACAGGCCAGGTGCTGCGCGCTGGCGACCTTGCCGCTGAATATGGCTTCACCGACGTCGACGGCCGCCGCATTCCGCCCTTCGAGATGCAGAACCCCTGACAGGGGCTTTGCCCTTGCGCGATCATGGCCGCTCGTTCATCGAGATCAGGACCCGTCGCCATGCCCCTGTCCAGCGCGCCCTTTGCTCCGTTCTTCCTCGGCACCCGGCTGCCGCTGATCCAGGCGCCGCTGGCCGGCGTGCAGGGCGCGCGGCTGGCCTTGGCGGTCAGCAACGCGGGCGGGCTCGGCTCGCTGCCGGCGGCGCTGCTGACGCCGGAGGCGCTCGTGCAGGAACTGCAGGCGCTGCGCGACGGTACCGACAAGCCGTTCAACGTCAACTTCTTCGCCCACACCCCGCCGCCGATCGACGAGGCGCGCGAGGCGCGCTGGCGTGAGCGGCTCGGCGCGTACTACGCCGAGTTCGGCATCGATCCCGCGCAGATCAAGGCCGGCCCCGGCCGCCAGCCGTTCACGCCGGAGATCGCCGATCTCGTCGAGCCCTTCCGCCCGCCCGTGGTGAGCTTCCATTTCGGCCTGCCGCCGGCGGATCTGCTCGCGCGCGTGAAGGGCTGGGGTAGCCTGATCCTGGGCAACGCGACGACCGTCGACGAAGCGCGCTGGCTCGAGGCGCAGGGCGTTGACGCGGTGATCGCGCAGGGCTGGGAGGCGGGCGGCCATCGCGGCCATTTCCTCAGCGACGACCTGACGCGTCAGCCCGGCACGATGGCGTTGCTGCCGCAGATCGTGCGCGCGGTGAAGGTCCCGGTGATCGCGGCCGGCGGCATCGCCGACGTGCGCGGCATCCGAGCGGCGCTGGCGCTGGGCGCGTCGGCGGTGCAGCTCGGCACGGCGTTCCTGCTCTGTGACGAGGCCACCACCAGCGCGCCCCATCGCGCGGCGCTGCGCGACCCGGCCAACCACCACACCGCGGTCACCAACCTGTTCACCGGCCGGCCCGCGCGCGGCATCGTCAACCGGCTCATGCGCGAGGTCGGCCCGCTGAGCGACACCGCGCCGCAATTCCCGCTGGCGACCTCCGGCGTCGCGCCGCTGCGCGCCAAGGCGGAGGCGCAGGGCAGTGGCGACTTCTCGCCGCTGTGGGCGGGTCAGAACTTCTCCGCGGTGCGCGAGATCGGCGCCGCCGCGCTGGTGAACGAGCTCAGCGCGGCGTTCTGACCGGAGCTCTCGCGGCTGTCGCCCCCGGCCGCGAAGCGGCTTCCACCTCGCGCGCGACCTCGATCAGCGCCCGCAGCTTCGCCTGCTGCCCGGCGCGCTGCGGGAAGTAGAGGAACAGTCCCGGCTCCTCGACGCCCGCGCGCGGCAGCACCTGCCGCAGCGTGCCGGCGCGCAGCTCGTCGTGGACCAGCGGCTCGAAGAGATAGGCGATGCCCTCGCCCAGCAGCGCGAGCTCCTTCGCATAGAGCGAGTCGGTGACGCGCACCGGTCCGGGCACGGCCACGCTGACCGGTTTGCCGTGCTCCTTCAGATCCCAGTCGTAGACGGCGCCTGAACTCACGAACCGGTAGCCGATGCAGCGATGCCTCGCGAGGTCCGCGATCGTCGCCGGCTCGCCATGCGCCTGCAGGTAGGCCGGCGAGGCCACCAGCGCGATCCGCAGCGGCGGTGTCAGGCGCACCGCCACCATGTCCTGCGCCACCGTGTGGCCCAGCCGCACGCCGGCATCGAAGCCGGCGGCGACGATGTCCGCGAGCCCTTCGTCGGTGGCGATCTCGACGATCAGCTCCGGGTGGCGCGCCGTCAGCAGGCGCAGCATCGGCGTGATCGCGATCGGCAGCGCGATGCGCGGCACGTTGAGCCGCAGCACGCCGGCGACGCGTCCGCGCTGTGCGCCGACGTGGTCGACGGCCTCGGTGATCTCGTCCAGCGCCGGGCCAAGCGCGGCGACGAAGACCTCGCCGCTGGCGGTCAGGCGCACGCTGCGCGTGGTGCGGGTGAACAGCGGCTCGCCAAGCGCCCGTTCCACCGCCTGCACCGCGTGGCTCACCGCGGACGCGCTCAGGCCGAGCGCATTCGCCGCGGCGGCGAATCCCTGGCGCCGGTGCACCTCCAGCACGACCGGGAGATGAGCGAGCAGCGATCGATCCATTCATGCATGGTATCGAATGATGTGTGCGGTCTTGTCACCTTTATCGATGAGTGTTTCGCGGCGACAGTGCAGCCATGCGCTGGAGGAATCCGCCCAGGCGCAGGACCCTCGAACCCAACACCCACCGCGACAAGGACACCGCCATGAACGCTTCGACCACTCCCCGCGCCGCCGCCGTCCAGACCTGGCTGATCACCGGCACCTCCAGCGGACTGGGCCGCGCCTTCGCCGAGCACGCGATCGCCCGGGGCCACCGCGTCGTCGCCACCGCGCGCAAGCCAGAGGCGCTGGCCGACCTGGTCGCGCTGGCGCCGGATCGCGTGCTGGCGCTGGCGCTGGACGTGACCGCCGCCGGTGCGCCGGAAGCGGCGGTCGCCGCCGCGATCAACCGCTTCGGCCGCATCGACGTGCTGATCAACAACGCCGGTTATGGCGTTTTCGGGGCGCTGGAGGAAACACCGGATGACGAGCTGCGCGCCATCTTCGACACCAACTTCTTCGGCGCGATGGCCGTGACCCGCGCGGTGCTGCCGGTGATGCGCGAGCAGCGCGGTGGCGCGATCGTCAACATCTCCAGCCTCGGCGGACAGCTGTCGTTCGGCGGCTTCAGCGCCTACTCGGCGACCAAGTTCGCCATCGAAGGCGCGAGCGAGGCGCTCGCGCAGGAGGTCGCGCCTTTCGGCATCAAGGTGCTGATCGTCGAGCCGGGCCAGTTCCGCACGCAGCTGGCAGGCGGCGCGATGCGGCACATGCCGATCCTGGGCGTCTATGAGGAAGCGATCGGCGGCACGCGCGAGTTCGCGAAGAACATGCACCAGACGCAGCCCGGCGACCCGCGCAAGGCCGCGGCCGCGATGGAGCGCGCGATCGCCGCGCCGGACACGCCGCTGCGGCTGCAGCTGGGCGGGGACTCGGTCGACGCGGTGCGCGCGCACGCCCAGGCGCTGCTGGCCGAGATGGCCCAGTGGGAGCCGGTCGCGCGCGGCACCGACTTCGACGCCGCTTGAGCGCGCCGGGCCGCGGACAGCGCGCCGCTCAGGGCAGGCGCGCGCCGCGTGCCGCGATGTAGAGGGCGTACCACTCCTCGCGGCTGAGTTCGATGCGCAGCGCGTCGCCGCAGGCGCGGATGCGATCGGGGCTGGCCGAGCCGATGACGGGCTGGACGCGGGCGGGATGCTTCATCAGCCAGGCGAACAGGACGCCTTCCGGGCTGACGCCGTGACGCTGGGCCAACTGGTGCACGAGTGCGCGGGCGGCCTCGTCGGCGGGGTCCGTGGCGGTCTCGCCGCTGAAGCGGCCTCGGGCCAGCGCGGCCCAGGCCTGCAGCTGGATGCCGTGCTGCTGGCAGTGCTCCAGCGTGCCGGTCCAGGCCAGCGCGCCGGGGCGGGCGGCGGCCTGCCGGTCGTTGAAGCAGGTGCCGGCGTCCAGCGGCTCCAGGTGGCCCAGGCCGAGCTCGAGCTGGTTCACCACCAGCGGCTGATCCAGCGCGCGTCCCAGCCAGGCCATCTGGCCGGCGTTCATGTTGGACACGCCGAAGTGGCTGACCTTGCCTGCGCCGCGCAGGCGCTGGAAGGCCTCGGCGATCTCATCGGGCTGCATCAGCGGGTCGGGACGGTGCAGCAGCAGGATGTCCAGCTGCTCGGTGCCCAGGCGCTTCAGGCTGGCCTCGACCGCCTCGACGATGTAGCCGCCGGACAGGTCGTAGCGTCCCGGCAGGTCGCCCTCGGCGAAACGGATGCCGCACTTGCTCTGCAGCACGATGCGATCGCGCAGCGAGGGCTGGCGGCGCATCAGTTCGCCGAAGACCGACTCGGCCTTGCCCCGGGTGTAGATGTCGGCGTGGTCGAACAGCGTGACGCCGATCTCGAGCGCGGCCTCGACGGCGGCCTGTGCGTGATCGACGTGGGCGCTGGTCCACGGGGAGTCGTCCCAGTGGCCGCCCAGGCCCATGCAGCCATAGGCGAGCGGACTGACGGTCGGGAAATGCTGCTGCAGCGGAAGGGCGTGGCGCATGGCGGAGGAGTCGTTGATCGGAAACGGCCAGCGCGCCCATCGAGGGGCGCGCTGCGCAAGCCTGGACGCTGGCGCGCCCTGGCGGCGGGATTGTGACGCGGCGCGCCGGGCGCCGCGTATCAACGCGGTTTCATGCCGGTCACGCGGAGCCGGGCAGCACGTCGACGCGCCACGCGTTGCCCGCGCGGGAGACCTCCAGCCGCGAGTCGAAGCGCACGTCGAGGAAGCGCTCGATGACGCTGAAGTTGGTGCGGCTGTGCTCGGTCAGCTCCGTGCAGGTGAATGCGGCCGGACGCCCGGATCCCGCCACCGCCAGCGCGAGTGGCAGCGCCAACTGGTCCGCGAGGTGCTCACCGGCCGCGCCGGCCGAGGACTGATAGCTGCGGAGTTCTGCGAAGGCCATGCGCGCCACGTCTTCCGCCGCCAGGCCGCGTTCGCCGAAGGCCACGAAGACCTCGGTCAGGTGCTCATGGGCGAGCGTGATCATCAGCGCGTTGCCGGGGCCTTCGTTCTGACGGGCGGGGAGCGTGCGCAACTGCGAGGCGTCCCAGCCGGTCAGGCGCGCGAGCGCTTCGAGCTCACGCTCCGCGACGCCGCGTGGCAGCGCGGGCGCGATCACCTCGGCGAAGGCGTCCAGCGGCGCGCCGCGCTCGAGCAGGTCGAACGGACGCAATCCGCCTTCGGCTGGCGTGATCAGCGCCTCGATTTCGCCGCCGCCCGCGGGGAAGAAGCCGTGACGCCGCAGCGTCAAGTCCAGCCCCGCGCCCGCGCGCCGGATCAGCGGCGCGAAGCTGCGCTGCAGGAAGTGGAAGGGCGGCGCCATCGGGTTGTGCGTGCCGCCGGACAGGTGCAGCCGGCTGGGCGCGTCGGCCAGCATCAGCGGCGGCAGCACCGTCTGCAGCACCAGCGTGCAGCTGCCGGCCGTGCCGACCGCGAAGCGGTAGTCGCCGGCGTGCACGCGGCCGGGGCGGAACTCGAGCGCCTGCGAGCCGAGCTCGGCGCCCACCACGGTGGCGCCGCAGACCTCCTGAGCGGCGAGCACGCAGGTCAGATGCTGGCGCATCAGGCCGGGCTTGGGGCGGCGGGCGCGAATGCGCTCGATGCGCAGCGGCATGCCGGTGCACATCGACAGCGCGAGCGCCGTGCGCAGGATCTGCCCGCCACCTTCGCCATGCGAGCCGTCCAGTTCAATCAGGTTGTTCTTGTTGTTCATCTTCTTCTCGCGCTCTGCAGCGAAATGCCGCTGTGACGTCTCTCGTTGTCCTTCTTGTCATTAGGTAGCTTCGCCTCGGTCAAGCGGCACCACCTATTCACGCCTTGGGCAGCAGTCCGGCCACCTCCAGCGCGAACTGAAGCTGGCGACGCAGGCCGGGCATCAGCAGCGGCGCGCTGGCGCGCCACTCACCCCGCAATTGCGAGGCGAGCGGCTCCGCCGGCGCGGAAACGCCGCGGCGCGTGCCGAGTTCCCACTGGACCAACGCCCTTGCCACGTACTTGGCACCTCCGTCGGGCAGTGGGAGGCGCACCAGTTTCAGCAGCTCCTCCAGCTGTGTCCAGGTTCCCCAGAACCGCAACAGGCTCAATCCGGTTTTCAGCGATCGGGCCTGACGGTGTTCCAGGACCAAGGGCCACAGCTCAGCAGGAGAGGGCGGGAGCACGCCGCGCGCGACGGCTTTCACCGCGACGCGCTGTACCTGCGCCGAGGCGTCCCCCACGGCCTGCTTCAACCAGCGCTGCTGGGCTTCGCCCGTGCACGACGCGATGAGCTGTTGCAGTGCCAGCGCTCGAAGCCGCGCAGGCGGTCTCGCGCTGCCGGTCAGGGCGAGCAGCCGCTCACTGTGGACCGTTGCGCAAGCGGAATCCACGGCAGCGAGGAACAGAAGCGCCGGCGCGCCGCCATGCGGAGCACGGTGCGGCGCTCGCAGCTGCGCTTCGGCCAGTTGCCGTATCTCCTCCGTCTGCTCTGGCCGGCGCAGCCGGGCGAGTGCGACGTCGCGCACCGACCCGCGCGGATCGAGCGCAAGGCGCTGCGCACAGGCAATCCCCGCGTCCGGCGTGGTGTCGCAGAGCCTGCGCAGCGCGTGCGCGCGCACCGTGCCAGAAGGGCTGTCCACGGCTTTCAGCCAAAGCGCGGAACGCGCCGTCGCGCCAGACAAGTCCTCGACCCGCGCGAGCGCCCAGCGCGCCGCGACCACATCGCCTCCCAGCAGACGCTCGGCCAGCAGTGCAGACCTTCGCGATTCGGAAGCGATTCGCCACTCGCTGGTGTCGAGCCAACGACGCACCAACGGAGGCAGATGCTCCCGCACGCCGGCGATGCCGTTGATGCGCTGCGGCGCCAGCATGAACGCGGCGATCCCGTCCAGCAATGAACTGTGGTCGGCGCGTTGTCCGCGCAGGACGTCGACCAGTGCCGGTAGCGCGTCGAGCCAGGCCGGAAAGGCGTCGTCAACGAAGAACTGCTCGATCGCCGAGCGGGCAGCGCTTCGCACTTGCGGCACCCAATCGTTCACGCGGGCGATCAGACCGGGCAGTGCCTCGGGCGGGCGCATCCTCGCGAGCGTCTCGATCGCTGCCTGGCGCTCGTGTCCGTCCGGCGCAGTCAAGCGCGGCAGCCATGCTGCCGCGTCCTGCTCCGGCACTTGGCCGGAGAACCGTTGTTTCCACTCCATCATGTTTCTCCCTCGACCCGAACGCCGCGCCGCATCCGACGGGCGCCATCTTCATCCCTTCACGCACACCACCTGCTTGAGGGTGTGCACGACCTCCACCAGATCCTGCTGCGCCGCCATCACCGCGTCGATGTCCTTGTAGGCCATCGGGATCTCGTCGATGACGTCCGCGTCCTTGCGGCACTCGACGCCTTCGGTCGCGGCGCGCTGGTCCTTCAGCGTGAAGCGGCGCTTGGCCTCCGTGCGGCTCATCGTGCGGCCCGCGCCGTGCGAGCAGCTGTCGAAGCTCTCCGCGTTGCCCTTGCCGCGCACGATGTAGCTGCGCGCGCCCATGCTGCCGGGGATGATCCCCATCTGGCCGTTCTTCGCGCTCACCGCGCCCTTGCGGGTCACGAACACGTCCTGGCCGAAGTGCGTTTCCTTCTGCACGTAGTTGTGGTGGCAGTTCACCGCCTCGATGTGGCTCTCGAAACGCTTGCCGATCACATTCTTCGCCGCCGCGATCACGCGGCGCATCATCACCTCGCGGTTCAGCGCGGCGTACTTCTGCGCCCAGCTCACCGCGCGCACGTAGTCGCCGAAGTACTTCGCGCCTTCCTCGAAGTACGCCAGGTTCGCATCGGGCAGGTTGGCCTGATGCTGCATCGCGTCCTTCTTCGCCAGCTCGATGAACATCGTGCCGATCGCATTGCCCACGCCGCGCGAGCCCGAGTGCAGCATGAACCACACGAAGCCCTGTTCATCCAGGCAGACCTCGATGAAGTGGTTGCCGGTGCCCAGCGTCCCCAGGTGCTTGTGGTTGTTGGTGCTCTTCAGCTTCGGGTAGTCGCGGCACAGCTCTGCGAAGTCGGGCGCCAGCTCGGCCCACGCGTGGTCGACCATCTCGGGCGGGTTCTCCCAGGCGCCGACGTCGCGGCCCTTGGGCGTGCGTCCGTGCGGCACGGCCGCCTCGATCGCGGAGCGCAGCGGCGCCAGGTTGTCCGGCAGGTCCTGCGCGCGCAGCGTGGTCTTGCAGGCCATCATCCCGCAGCCGATATCGACCCCGACCGCGGCCGGGATGATCGCCTTGAGCGTCGGAATCACCGAGCCCACCGTCGCGCCGATGCCCACGTGCACGTCGGGCATCGCCGCGATGTGCTTGAACACGACCGGCAGCTTGGCGGCATTGGCCAGCTGCTTGCGGGCCTCGTCCTCGACGGGCACACCCTGCGTCCACATCTTCACCGGCACGCCGCCGGCGACTTCCATCTCGTTGTAGTTCTTCATGCTGAGCTCCAGAGGCCGCGTTCGCGGCCTGTCGGTATTCGTTGCGAATGATTGTCTTGGCGGTGATTGTTGAGCTCCCGCCACGGCTCCCCGGGGGCGGCGCACACGCGTCGCCCCTTCTTCATTGCAACGCCCGTGCCAGCCCGTGTCAGGTCTTGCCGGACTGTCAGGTAAGCTGTTGATACGTACATGAAAATCTTCGATCTTGGGTGGGAGCGGCAGGCCTTCCGTTCATCCACGGTGTGGCTTTCTGCTATCTGGAAGGCTAGTTAGCTAGCATTTGGGATAGGAGTCTCGCGCGGTGCGGATAGACTGCGTCCATGGCCAAGAAGCATGTGGTGATCGGATTCATCGGCTCTCAGCTGGACGGCGGGCAGGGCGCGGGGCGATGGGAGAAGTGGCGGCCCACGATCTCGCTCGTGATGCAGCCGGACGTGATCGTTCATCGGCTGGAGCTGTTCCACTCGCCTCAGCATCTGGCGCTCGCCGAGCTGCTGCGCGGCGACATCGCCAAGCTCTCGCCGGAGACCGAGGTCCGGCTGGTCGAGATGGCGGTCGAGGATCCTTGGGACTTCGGCGAGGTCTACGCCACGCTCTACGACTGGGTGCGCGCCTACCGCTTCGACCCGGCGCGCGAGCAGTACTGGGCCCACATCACCACGGGCACGCACGTCGCGCAGATCTGCATGTTCCTGATGGTGGAGGCGCGCTTCATCCCCGGCGTGCTGCTGCAGACCTCGCCGCCGCGCAAGCAGCGCGAGGGCGAGCCCGGCACGATGACGCTGATCGACCTGGACCTGTCGCGCTACGACCGCATCGCGCGGCGCTTCGAGGCCGAGCAGCACGACGCCGTGGCCTTCCTGAAGAGCGGCATCGCGACGCGCAACCGGCGCTTCAACGCGCTGATCGAGGAGATCGAGCGCGTCGCCGTGCACTCGCGCGCGCCGATCCTGCTGGCGGGGCCGACCGGCGCCGGCAAGTCTTTCCTCGCGCGCCGGATGTACGAGCTGAAGCAGACGAGGCATCAGCTCGAAGGCGCCTTCGTCGAGGTGAACTGCGCCACGCTGCGCGGCGATGGGGCGGCCTCGACGCTGTTCGGGCACAAGAAGGGCTCGTTCACGGGCGCGATGGCCGATCGCGCCGGCCTGCTGCGCACCGCGGACCGGGGGCTGCTCTTCCTCGACGAGATCGGCGAGCTGGGCCTGGATGAGCAGGCCATGCTGCTGAAGGCGATCGAGGAGAAGCGCTTCCTGCCCGTGGGCGCGGACCGCGAGGTCGAGAGCGACTTCCAGCTCATCGCCGGCACCAACCGCGACCTGCGCGCCGAGGTGGCGGCCGGGCGCTTCCGCGATGACCTGTTCGCGCGGATCAACCTGTGGACCTACAGCCTGCCCGGCCTGCGCGACCGGCCCGAGGACATCGAGCCCAACGTCGATCACCTGGTGCAGCAGGTCGGCCGCGAGAGCGGCCGTGCGGTGCGCTTCAACGCCGAGGCGAAGGCGCGCTATCTCGCCTTCGCGCAGTCCGCGCGCGCGCCGTGGAGCGGCAACTTCCGCGACCTGTCGGCGTCCGTGACACGGCTGGTGACGCTGGCCGAGGGCGGGCGCATCGGCCTGCCGCTGGTCGAGGCCGAAATCGCGCGGCTCGAGTGGCTGTGGGAGCGCGACACCGGCATCAGCGATGCCGGCGCCGCCGCGCGCGAGGAGGCGCTGCTGGCGGCGCTGTTCGATGCCCAGGCGCTCGACGCGCTGGACCTGTTCGATCGCATGCAACTGGCCGGCGTGCTGCGCGTGTGCGGCGAGGCCGCCTCGCTGTCGGAGGCCGGTAGGCGCCTGTTCCAGGCGAGCCGGCAGGCGCGCAGCGTCGTCAACGACGCCGACCGGCTGCGCAAATACCTGCTGAAGTTCGGACTGTCGTGGGACCGGATCGCGGCCGTCCGGTGAGCAGCCGGCGCTCTCCCGCGAACCGCCCCCGTGCCCCGTACGGCAGAGGCGCACTCGTAAGGAGCAGTCACAATCTGCGATTCCGCCCATGACTCCCGACCGGTCCACCTTGCCGCGAATGCTCCGCCTGCCCTTGACGCTTGCGCGCCAGGGGGCAGCGGCCTTGCTGGCCGCAGGCGCGCTGGTCGCGATGGATGCCGCGGACGCGGCGCCAGTGGCGAGGCCGGCAGCGGCGGCCTCCGCAGCCTCCGCGGCGTCCGTGCCTGCATCGCGAGCCCCGGTCGAGGCCGGCGATCTCGCGGACCCGGTGCGCGCGGTCAGCCAGTACAAGATCGATCTCTGGCAGACGGAGCAGGGTCTGCCGCTCAACACCGTGCAGGCGCTGATGCAATCGCGCGATGGCGGCCTGTGGGTGGGCACGGCCGGCGGGCTCGCGCGCTTCGACGGCAAGCGCTTCGTGACCTTCGAGGCCGCGCAATCGCCGGAAGCGGCGTCGCAGCCGATCTTCGCGCTGCTCGAGGATCGCCAGGGCCGGATCTGGATCGGCCATCCCGGCGGCGCGGCCGTCTATGAGCGGGGCCGCTTCCGCGCCGCGATCACCAAGGCACAGGCTGGCCATCGGCGGATCTGGTCCTTCGCCGAGGACAAGGACGGCGCGATCTGGGCCGCTGGCGACGGCGGCCTGGTCCGCTGGAAGGAGGGTGAGGTCAAGACCTTCGGCCCCGCCGATGGCCTGCCGGCCGCGCGCTTGAGGACCGTCGTCTTCGACACCGCCGGCACGATGTGGCTCGCGACCACCGGCGCCGGTCTGTTCGCGAGAACGCCGGACGGCAAGGTCAGGATCTTCGACAGCTCGAACGGCTTCCCGCATGCGCAAGTGCGGTTCGTGCTGCCCGATCCCGCGGGCGGCATCTGGGCCGCCACCGCGGGCGGCGGGCTGGTGCGCCTGCACGCGGCCGACCAGCCGGCGATGCGGGTCTACACGACCGCCGACGGGCTGCCCAGTGATCACCTGACCGCGCTGACCCGCGACACGCGCGGCGACCTGTGGGTCGGCAGCTGGGGCGCCGGCGTGAGCCGCCTGCGCGACGGGCGCTTCAGCACCGTGTCCACCGGCAACGGGCTCGCGGGCAGCCAGATCTGGTCGCTGATGGCGGACCGCGAAGGCAGCGTCTGGGTCGGCACCTGGGTGGATGGCCTGAACCGTCTGCGCAATCGCCCGTTCACCGTGCTGGGCACTCCGGAAGGCCTGAGCCATGACAACGTCCGCGCCGTGGTGGCGGCGCGCGATAGCGCGATCTGGGCGGCGACCTCCGGAGGCGGGCTGAACCGCTTGAAGGACGGACGCATCGATGTCCTCCGCCAGACCGACGGCCTGCCGACGGACGAGATCTCGACGCTGCACGAAGCGCGCGACGGCACGCTGTGGATCGGCACCTACACCGCCGGCGTCGCGCGCCGGCTGCCCGATGGCCGACTCGAGACCTTTGGCGCCGAGCGAGGGCTGCCAGGCGTCGAGGTCCGGTCGATCCTGGAGGACCGCGCCGGGACCGTCTGGGTGGGGACGCGCACGGCGCTGGCGCGATTCAACGGCCATGGCTTCGATGTGGTCACCGCGCCCGGCCTCCCCCATGAAGGGGTGGCCGCGATCCTGCAGGACCGGTCCGGCACGCTGTGGTTCGGCACCACCGGCCAAGGGCTGGTGCGTTGGCAGGACGGCAAGGTCCGGCACTTCAGCACGGCCGACGGACTGCTCTCCGACTGGATCATCGCCCTCAAGGAGGATGCGAATGGGGCGCTCTGGATCGGCACCAATGGCGAGGGCATCAACCGGATCAAGGACGGCCGCATCGGCGCGATCCGGCCCGCCGACGGGCTGTGGGACGGGCTCTCGCAGGTCTTTCTCGAGGACCGCGCCGGCCAGCTGTGGATGACCTGCAACCGCGGCTTCTATCGCGTCTCGCGCGACGACCTGGATGCGTTCCTCGATGGCCGCGTGAAGCAGGTGCGCTCGGTCGGTTTCGGTCCGGGCGACACCCTGCGCGCGACCAGCTTCGCCGGCAACCTGCAAGCGGCGGGGGCCATCGACGCGCAAGGGCGCGCCTGGCTGCCGTCGTCGGCGGGGCTGGTGGTCGTCGATCCGGCGCGTCTGCCCGGCGGCGGCGAACCTCCCGCGGTGCGCATCGACCAGATCAAGGTGGACGGCGAACCGGTGCCGATGGACGGCCAGCCGCTGGACCTGCCGCCAGGGCCGGTGGCGCTGTCGGTGAGCCTGTCGGCCTCGACGCTGCGCGAGGCCGAACGGGTGCGTTTCCGCTTCTGGATGGAAGGGCTGTCGCGCGGCTGGACCGATGTCGGCAACGATCGCGAGTTGACCTTCCCCGCGCTGCAACACGGCCGCTACAAGCTCCGCCTCGCGGCCTCCGCCGATGGCCAGCGCTGGCGCGAGGCCGAGACGCCGCTGCCCGTCACCGTGCGCCCGCGCTTCGATGAGACCGGCTGGTTCCACTTCCTGGTGGCGCTGGCGGCGATCGGCGTCTTCGCCGGCGGCGTGGCACTGCGCATGCGGCAGCTGCGCCGGCGCCAGATCGAGATGGAGCGCCTCGTCGCGCAGCGCACCGAGGAGCTGCGCCAGGCCAACGAGCATCTGAAGCAGCTGTCCTTCCTGGACGCGCTCACCGGTCTGCCCAACCGGCGCCGCTTCAACGAGGCCGCCGACGAGGAGTGGCGCCGCGCCCGCCGCACCGGCAGCCCGCTGGGGCTGGTGCTGGCCGATGTCGACGCGTTCAAGCGCTACAACGACCAGATGGGCCATCTGAAGGGCGACGAATGCCTGGCCACCGTGGGCGCGGTGCTCGGCGCGTCGATCGGCCGCGCGGGCGATCTCGCCGCGCGCTATGGCGGCGAGGAGTTCGTCGTGCTGCTGCCCGGCGCCGACCGCGACGCGACGATGCGCGTGGCCGAGCACATCCGCGCCGGCATCGAGTCGCTCGCGATGCCGCATCCGGCCTCGCCGGCCGGGCCGGTGGTGACCCTCAGCCTGGGCGTGGCCGCCTGCGTGCCCGGCGAGGAGAACAGCCTCGCAGGACTCATCGCCCAGGCCGACGACGCGCTCTACGCCGCCAAGCGCGAAGGCCGGAACCGCGTGCGCTGAGTTCCGGCCCGCCGCCGCGGACGCGGCGAGGTGAGCGGATGACGCTCAGCGGGTGACCGTCTCCGCCCGGGCCGCGCGCACCGCCTCGCTCAGCACGTCCAGCACCTCGATGGAGTCGTCCCAGGCCAGGCAGGCATCGGTGATGCTCTTGCCGTATTCGAGTTGCGACGGATCGTCCTTGCCGGGGCTGAACTTCTGCGCGCCGCCCTTGAGGTGGCTCTCGACCATCACGCCGAAGATGCGCGTGCTCCCGCCGCGGATCTGCGCCGCGATGTCGCGCGCCACATCCAGTTGGCGCTCATGCTTCTTGCTGCTGTTCGCGTGCGAGCAGTCCACCATCAGCCGCGCGTCCAGCTTCGAGGCCTCCAGGTCGGCGCAGGCGGCGGCCACGCTCTCGGCGTCGTAGTTCGGCGCCTTGCCGCCGCGCAGGATCACGTGGCAGTCGCGGTTGCCCTTGGTCTCGACGATCGCGACCTGGCCGTTCTTGTGGACCGAGAGGAAGTGGTGCGGCCGCGCCGCGGCCTGGATCGCGTCGGTCGCGATCTTGATGTTGCCGTCGGTGCCGTTCTTGAAGCCGATCGGCGCCGACAGGCCCGAGGCCAGCTCGCGGTGCACCTGGCTCTCGGTGGTGCGCGCGCCGATCGCGCCCCAGCTGATCAGGTCGCCGATGTACTGCGGCGAGATCACGTCCAGGAACTCCGAGCCCGCCGGCATGCCGAGGCGGTTGATCTCCAGCAGCAGCTGCCGCGCGATGCGCAGGCCCTCGTCGATGCGGTAGCTCTCGTCGAGGTAGGGGTCGTTGATCAGGCCCTTCCAGCCCACCGTCGTGCGCGGCTTCTCGAAGTAGACGCGCATCACGACCTCGAGCGTGTCGGCGTGCTGCTCGCGCAATGTCGTCAGGCGCTTGGCGTACTCGAGCGCCGCGGCCGGGTCGTGGATCGAGCAGGGGCCGATGATCACCAGCAGCCGGTCGTCCTTGCGCTGCATGATGTCGCGGATGCGCTGGCGGGTGCCGACGACCAGTTGCTCCATGGCCGTGCCACGGATCGGGAAGAAGCGGATGAGGTGTTCAGGAGGCGGCAAGGGCGTGATGTCCAGGATGCGTTCGTCGTCGGTCTGGGAGGTCTTGTCCTGCGGCGAATACCAGCGCTCCGCCTGTTGGGCGCTGGGATACGGGGTCGACTTGGCATTCATGGGGATCACGCTTTCTATGAGGGCTGGGGGTGGTGCTCGGGCCCCGGCCAAAAAAAACCGCCGGGCTTGTGGGCCCGGCGGTTTCTTGAGGATTCTTGGCGCGCTTGCTTATGCGTTCGCCTCTCCTCCGCCGGGGCGGTGCGAGAACCAAAAATAAGCAAAGTAAAACTTCGGTGCGGAACGCATAAGGACCAATAGTGCCTGCGCGGGTCGCGGCGCGTCAAGCGCCGCGAGGGGACTGCCGCGCTTGTCGCGTGACGGCATCGGGCAAGCGAGCCTTCGTGGAATCACGGGGCTCGCCGGGGGTCAGGCCGTGCCGCCGACGGTCAGGCCGTCGATGCGCAGCGTCGGCTGGCCGACGCCCACCGGCACGCTCTGGCCTTCCTTGCCGCACACGCCGACGCCGGTGTCCAGCTGCATGTCGTTGCCGATCATGCTGACCCGCGTCATCGCGTCGGGGCCGTTGCCGATGATGGTCGCGCCCTTGACCGGGTACAGGATCTTGCCCTTCTCGACCCAGAAGGCCTCGCTGGCCGAGAACACGAACTTGCCCGAGGTGATGTCGACCTGCCCGCCGCCGAAGTTGGTCGCGTACAGGCCCTTGTCGATGCTGGCGATGATCTCCTTCGGATCCTTGTCGCCGCCCAGCATGTAGGTGTTGGTCATGCGCGGCATCGGCACGTGGGCGTAGCTTTCGCGGCGGCCGTTGCCGGTGGGCGCGACCTTCATGAGGCGCGCGTTCATCGCGTCCTGGATGTAGCCCTTGAGGATGCCATCCTCGATCAGCACGTTGCGCTGCGAGGCGCAGCCCTCGTCGTCGACGTTGAGCGAGCCGCGGCGGTCCGGGATCGTGCCGTCGTCCAGCACGGTGACGCCCTTGGCGGCGACGCGCTCGCCGATGCGGCCGGAGAACGTGGACGAGCCCTTGCGGTTGAAGTCGCCCTCCAGGCCGTGGCCGACGGCCTCGTGCAGCAGCACGCCGGGCCAGCCCGGGCCGAGCACGACGGTCATCTCGCCGGCCGGGGCGGGACGCGACTCGAGGTTGGTCAGCGCCGCGCTCACCGCCTGCTCGACGTAGGACGCGATCATCTCGTCGGTGAAATACGCCAGCCCGAAGCGGCCGCCGCCGCCGCCCGAACCCACTTCGCGGCGGCCGTTGCTCTCGGCGATGACGGTGATGGACAGGCGCACCAGCGGCCGCACGTCGGCGGCCAGCGTGCCGTCGGCGCGCGCGATCAGCACCACCTCATGCTCGGCGGCCAGGCCGGCCATCACCTGCGCGATGCGCGGGTCCTTGGCGCGGGCCATGCGCTCGGCGCGCTCCAGCAGCGCGACCTTCTGCGTGCTGTCCAGGCTGGCGATCGGGTCGGCGTCGCCATAGAGGGCGCGGCTGCCGGAGACCACCGGCTCGGCCGGCACCTTGACGCGCTTGCTCTGTCCGGCCGATGCGATCGCGCGCACGGTGCGCGCGGCGTCGAGCAGGGCGGCCTCCGAGATGTCGTCCGAATACGCGAAGGCCGTTTTCTCGCCCGCGACGGCGCGCACGCCCACGCCCTGGTCGATCGAGAAGCTGCCGCTCTTGACGATGCCTTCCTCCAGGCTCCAGCCCTCGGCACGGGTGGTCTGGAAGTAGAGGTCGGCGTCGTCGACGCGGTGCTCGGTGATCAGCCGCAAGGCCTGCGACAGCGACGCGTCGGTCAGGCCGAAGGGTTCGAGCAACTGGGCACGGGCGGTGACCAGGCGGGCGAGGGTGGGTTCGCGCGAAATCATCGGGCGATTGTAGGCAGCCGCCGCGACCCTGGGCCCGTCAGGGAGACACGAGCCATCCGCCGCCGGCGGGACGGCATCGGCATCGGGATCGAGCGGGTCAGCGATCCCCGCCGTCCGTGTCGTCGTCGCCGCCGGCGGCCGAATCCTGCTTCCAGTCCAGCGCCTGCTGATACAGCGCCTTGCGCGATTCGCCGGTCAGCTCGGCCGCCAGTGCCGCCGCCTGCTTCAGCGGGAGATCGCGCACGAGCACCCGCAACGTGCGCAGCGCGTCCGCGGGCAGCCCCTCGGCGCTGGACGGCGCCTCGGCGGCGTGCAGCACCAGCACGAACTCGCCGCGCTCGCGCTGCTTGTCCTCGGCCATCCATGCGGGCAGCGTCGCGCAGGGGGCGGTGTGGATGGTCTCGAACTGCTTCGTGACCTCGCGGCACAGGGTCAGCGTCTGTGTTGGCGCGAGTTCGGCCAGCAGCGCGACGAGTTCGTGGATGCGATGGGGCGCCTCGAACAGCACCTGGCTGTGGGGCGCGCCGGTCAGCGCCTGCAGCGCGGCGCGGCGCTCCGCCGCCTTGGTGGGCAGGAAGCCGACGAAGCGGAATCCCTGCGCGCGCGTATCGCCGGCGACGCTGAGCGCCGCCGCCGCGCTGCTCGCGCCGGGCAGCGGGACGACGCGCACGCCGGCCTTCGCGGCCGCGGCGACCAGGAGCGCGCCGGGATCGGAGATCGCGGGCGTGCCGGCGTCGCTGACGTAGGCGATGCGTTCGCCGTTCAGCAGCCGGGAGACCAGGCCTTCGGCGGCCTGCTGTTCGTTGTGCTGATGGAGCGCGATCAAAGGCTTGTGCAGGCCGAGCCAGCGCAGCAGCTGCGCGCTGACGCGCGTGTCCTCGCAGGCGACGGCATCGACCAGGCCGAGCAGGTGGATCGCGCGCAGGCTGAGGTCGGCGAGATTGCCGATCGGGGTTGCGACGACGTAGAGCGTGCCGGCCGGATACTGCTGATGGCCGGCCGCGGCCGCGGCGGCAGCGGTCAGCGAGGCGGACGGGGACGTCGGAATGTTCAAGAAGCTCTCCATCGGACGGGACGGCGCGGATGCGCAGGCACGGGGCGCCGGCGCCGAGCAGCGCGCCCTGGACTACCTGAGGCGGCAGGGGCTGCGGCTGGTGGCGCGCAATTATCGGGTCGCGCGCGGGCCGTCGGCCCGGGGCGGGGAGGTCGATCTGATCCTGTGGGCGCGCGATGGGACGCTGGTGTTCGTCGAGGTGCGCTCGCGCGAAAACGACGCGCATGGCGGCGCGGCGGCCAGCGTGACGCGGGCCAAGCAACGGAAGGTGATCTTCGCGGCGGAATGTTTCCTGCGCACGCAGCGGGTGCTGCCGCCTTGCCGGTTCGATGTGGTGGCGATCGACGGAGAGCGCGTCGAGTGGCTGCAAGGCGCATTCGACGTGCCGGCCGAGCATTGAACTCCCTCGCCCCCCGCGAGGGGGGAGAGGGCAGGGGAGAGGGGGAGCCTCGAAGGGCAGCAGCGCTGCCGCACCCCTTATCATCCGCGCTCATGTTGGAACAACGCATACAACAACAATTCTTCGAGAGCGCGGACCTGCTGTACCAGGTCGCCGAGGGTCTGTCCCGCCCGCTCGCGGTCGCGGCGCAGATGATGGTGGACGCGCTCACCGCCGGCGGCCGCGTGCTGACCGCCGGGCTCGGCCCCTCGGCCGCCGACGCGACCTACATGGCCTCGCTGCTCTGCGGCCGTTTCGAACAGGAACGCCCCGGCCTCGCCGCCATCGCGCTCGATGCCCAAGCCCAGGGCTACGCCGACCCCGCTTCCGCGCTGATGCGCCAGATCCAGACCTTTGGCCATCCCGGCGATCTGCTGCTGCTGTTCGAGGCCCAGGCCAGCGGCGCCGCCGCCGCGCTGCTGCAGGTGGCGCATGGCCAGGAGATGAGCGTCATCGTCCTGAGCGGCACCCAGGACGACGACTGGCGCGCCACGCTGCTGGACACCGACGTGCAGCTGCGCGTGCCGCACAGCCGCTTCGCGCGCGTGGCCGAGGCGCACCGGTTGCTTTCCCACTGCCTGGGCGATGCGATCGACCTGCAACTCCTGGGCGCGAGCGAATGACTCCCGCGGCTTTGCCGCGGTGATCCCGCGGCCCCACTTCAGACCATGAAGGACTTCCCGATGATGACCAAGACCCGCTGGACCTCCCGCACCCGCCTCGTGATCCTGGCCGCCGCGCTGGGCGGCGCGCTGCTGCAGACCGCGTGCGTGCCGCTGATCGTCGGCGGCGCGGCGGTGGGCAGCGCGCTGGTCGCGACCGACCGCCGCACCTCCGGCACCCAGCTCGAGGACCAGGGCATCGAGCTCAAGACCGGCAACCGCATCCGCGAACAGCTCGGCGACCGCGTGCACATCAACGTCAACAGCTACAACCGCATGGTGCTGCTGACCGGCGAGACCCGCAACGACGAGGACCGCGCCGCCGTCGAGCGCATCGCGCAGGGCGTCGAGAACGTCAACAGCGTGCTCAACGAAGTGGGCGTCGGCATGCTGAGCTCGCTGTCCAGCCGCGCCAACGACGTCGCCATCGCGGCCAAGGTCAAGGCCAGCCTGGTCGATGCGAAGGACCTGATCTCGAATGCGTTCTACGTGGTGGTCGAACGCGGCAACGTCTACATCATGGGCCGCGTGACCGAGCGCGAGGCCGCCCGCGCCACCGACATCGCGCGCGGCGTTCGTGGCGTGCAGAAGGTCGTGCGCGCGATGGAGATCATCAGCGAGGCCGAGCTCGCCGCGATGGGCCAGTCGCAGCAGCAGACCAAGCCCAAGAGCGAGCAGTAAAGCGCGCCGCGCCCGCGGGCGCTCCCTCCCTCGAAAGGGACCGCATCGCGGTCCCTTTTTTCATTGGCCGCACACCCGCCGCCGAGAGGGGCGCATCAGTGTGGGCGAGCGCCTGGATCGGTGCGAAGTCAACTCGGCGCTTTCAGCCTTTTTTGCGGATCCTTTGACGCGCCTCACACATGAAGGCGATCGCTGCTGACGGATCGACCATGGCTCTCCATGATCCCGCCTCCCTCAATCGACACTGCGGAGGCGGAGACGATGTATTACCCCTATCTCCATGGCAAACAGAAGGAGGTGCTGGCCCTGCGGCACCTCGCGGCCTTGCTGGGATCGGAAGGACAAGTGCAGCCGGTGCTGGAGCCGGTGCGCCAGGCGGCGACCTCGTTGCGGCACACGCTCGAGGCCTGCGAGGCGCACCGGCTGCAGACCTGGCTGGTGGTGAACCCGGTGCGGCAGGACTTCGAACTGCTGCGCCCGGCGCAGACGCTGGAATGGGGCCGTCAACTGTTCACGTCGCTGCCGCGGCGCCAGTGGATCCATCCGACGCTGATGCTGGGACCGGCGCTGACGCCCGAGGTGGTGCGGCGCTTCGTGCAGCTCTTCGGCGGCCGGCCGATGGGCCTGGTCGTGGGCCGCGACGCGCCGCCGCTGCCCGACGTGATGGCGCTGCTGGCCGGCGTGCAGGTGCGGCGCGTGTTCTTCAAGGACGCCGAGCCCGCGCCGCTGGCGCGCGCCGCGCTGAACGGCGCCGGCTGCGTGTGGGTCGAGAACCGGCGCCTGCCGGAGAGCCAGGACCTGCGGGCCAGCGAGCGGCACCTGTTCACCGACCGGCCCGCCACTTTCCGCGAGGAGGGGCTGGCCGGGTTCTCCGACTACACGACGCTGCCCTCGCGGCCCGAGGCGCCCGAGCTGCCCTCGCGCTCGGTCGCGTTCCGGCTCAGCTTCCTGCGGCCGCAGGCGGCGGGCGGGGCGGTCTGGCTCGAGCATTTCATGAACGGGAAGGTGGCCGAGGGCGGCGGCGCGGACGCGCGCTTCCGCTACGCGCTGCACGCATTCCATGCGGCGCTCGACCGCAAGGACGCCTGCTTCGGTCCCACCGAGGCGGCTCGGCGCTACCTCACCAGCCTGATCGACGGCTCGACGCCGTCGCGCGCGCTGAGCAAGCAATGGGAGGTGATGCATCACCTCGAGCTGGTCAGCGGGATGCTCGCGGGGCGATTCCCGCCGGCGCCGGTTGGCGACGCGCCGCGCAGCCTGCTGGAGTTCGATCCGGTGCGGCGTTGATGCCGCGGTCCGGCTAGGCCTCGGCGGCGCTCAGGCGCACGGGAATCCCGCTCAGCACCGAGGTGCCGGAGAGGGGATCGCGCGCCTCGTCGTCGAGCAGCAGGTTCATGTTGACGCCGGGATGGCGGGCGGCCACGGTGAGCTGGCTGCCCGCCAGATCGTGGCCCCAGCCGTGCGGCAGGCTGACCACGCCGGGCCGCATGTCGGCCGTGATGGCGATCTGCGCCAGCACGCTGCCGCGCGCGTTGCTCAGCCGCGCGGTGCCGCCGTCCACGAGCCCGGCGCGCGCCGCGTCGTCGGGATGGACCAGCAGCGTGCAGCGCTCGCGGCCCTTCGCGAGCACCGGCAGGTTGTGCATCCAGCTGTTGTTGCTGCGGGTCTCGCGGCGGCCGATGAGCAGCAACTCGTCGCCGGTCGGATGACGCAGCGCGGCGTCGGCGTGCGCGAGGTCGGCGAGCAGCGCCGGCGGTGCCAGTTCGATGCGGCCCGAGGGCGTGCGCAGCACTTCGGGGATCCGGGGCTGCAGCTCGCCGAGGTCGATGCCATGCGGTGCGGCCTTCACCTTGGCCAGCGTGAGGCCGTGCGGCTTGGCGCCGAAGCCGTCGCCATACGGGCCGGAGCGCAGCGCGAGATCGAGCCAGCGCGCCGGTCCGGCGCCGCCCTCGAGCATCGCGAAGACCGCGTCGGCGTGATCGCCCGCCGAGCGCTTGAGCTCGGCGCGCAGCGCCGCGTCGTCGATCGCCTGCAGGTCCGCGTCGGCGGGCTGGCCGGCGGCAATCGCGGCCAGGCGCAGCAGCGTCTGCCATTCGGCGCGCGGCGCGTCGCTCGCGTCAGGATCCGCCGGCATCACCGGGCCGGACCAGCGCGCGTGATTGCGCCAGGACAGCTGCGCGAACACCATGTCGTAATGCCAGTCCTCGAGCGGCGACGGCGGCGGCAGGATCAGGTCGGCGTGGCGGCTGGTCTCGTTGATGTACGGGTCCAGGCTGACCATGAAGTCCAGCTGGTCGAGCGCGCGGGCCAGGCGGGCGCCATTGGGTGCCGACAGCACCGGGTTGCTGGCGACCGTGATGAGCGCGTGGACCTGGCCCTCGCCCGGCGTTTCGATCTCCTCGGCGAGGCAACTGATGGGGAACTCGCCCATCACCTCCGGCGATTTGCCGACGCGGCTGTGGCGCCGGCCGGTCGACACGCCCTTGCCCTGTCCGGGCTTGCCCATCGTGTTGGCGGCGAAGGCGGCGGCCTTCGGGAACATCAGGCCGCCTTCGACGTCGAAGTGGCCGGTGACGATGTTGAGCGCGTCGATCAGCCAGCTGTTGAGCGAGCCGAAGCGCTGCGTGCAGGTGCCGAAGCGGCCGTAGAGCACGGCCTTCGGCGTGGTGGCGAAGTCGCGCGCCAGGCGCCGCTGCGTCTCGGCGGGGATGCCGCAGTGGGCGGCGCCGCGCTCGGGCGGGAAGCCGGCGGCGGCGGCGCGCAGCGCGTCCAGGCCCTCGACGTGCGCGGCCAGCGGGCCCAGGCGCTCGAGCCCTTCGTCGAAGATGGTGTGCAGCAGGCCCAGCAGCAGGAACACGTCGCCGCCGGGGCGGATGGGCAGGTGCTCATCGGCGGCCTGGGCGGTTTCGGTGCGGCGCGGATCGATGACGACGATGCGGCCGCCGCGGGCGCGCATCGCCTTGGCCTTGCCGCGGTAGTCGGGGCTGGTCCACAACGAGCCGTTGCTGACCATCGGGTTGGCGCCCAGGCAGATGAAAAGGTCGGTGCGCGGCAGGTCCGGGACCGGCACGCTGAGCCAGTGGCCGTACATCAGGCCGCAGGCGAGCTGCTTGGGCATCTGGTCCAGCGTCGAGGCCGAGAACAGGTTGCGCGTGCCCAGCGCCCGCGCCAGATGCGGGAAGTAGCTGAACAGGCCGATCTTGTGCGAGGCGGGATTGCCGATGGACAGGGCGACGGTGTCGGGACCATGGCGTTCGCGCAGCGGGGGGAGGCGGCGGGCGATCTCGGCGAAGGCCTCGTCCCAGGAGACCGGCTCGAAGCCGGAGCGGTCGGCGCGGCGGCGCATCGGCTGGCGCAGGCGGTCGGGGTCTTCGTGGAGGTCCTTCAGCGCGACGCCCTTGGGGCAGAGGTAGCCGTGGCTGAAAGGGTCGGCGTCGTCGCCGCG
Source organism: Roseateles sp. (assembly GCF_039595595.1). GTDB lineage: Bacteria > Pseudomonadota > Gammaproteobacteria > Burkholderiales > Burkholderiaceae_C > Roseateles. The sequence continues at coordinate 169,993 of NZ_JBCNLG010000011.1, forward strand.
GATCGAGACGATGGCGCGGCCGTTGCCGGCGGGGCGGGTCCGGATCTCAAGGCCGCAGGCGGCTTCGCACAGCGGGCAGATGCGGTAGTGGGTCTGGTCGGTGGCTTCCGGGGCCATGGCGTGTCTCCCGTCGTATGCCAGCGATTGTGGGAGCGAGCGGTTGGGCCTGGGGTCATGTACGCGACAGGTCCACAGCACTGCGACGGCCGCTGGCCCTTCTTACCCCCTCGCCCCAGCGGGGAGAGGGAGGGGAGAGGGGGCTCGTGCCACAGCGCTGCTGCCCTTCGAAGCCCCCCCTCTCCCCTGCCCTCTCCCCCCTCGCGGGGGGCAAGGGAGTTCGTGCCGGCGGCGCGCAGTCTTCAACACCGGCGGCGCGTTGGGGCGGCCGCGACTCACATCTGGCGGAACAGGTGGGTGTAGCTTTCGGCGACGATCAGCGCGTCCTCGCTCTCCTTGAGCTTGACCTGCATGCGTCCGCGGAAGTCGCGGCTGACGCCCGCCACGGCGGCCGCGTTCACCAGCGTCGAGCGATGGATCTGCCAGAACTGCTGTGGGTCCAGCTCCTCCACCAGCTCCTTCAGCGGCTTCCTGATCAGCGCCTCGCCCTGGCGCGTGGCGACGCGGGTGTACTTGTTGTCGGATTGGAAGTACAGCACCTCGTCGACGGTGATGAGCTTCAGCGTCTGCCCCACCGAGGCGTTGATCCAGCGCAGGAACTGCCGCTGCGGCGAGTGCGCCGCCTGCGCGCCGAGCTGGCTCAGCACCGCGCTCAGATCCGCCGGCGGTCCCGCCAGCCGCTGCTTCACCCGCTGGATCGCCGTGAACAGCCGGGCCGGCTCCAGCGGCTTGAGCAGGTAGTCGACCGCCCCTTCGTCGAAGGCCGACACCGCGTACTGGTCGTACGCCGTGACGAACACGACATGCGAGCGTCCCTGCACCTGGCGCGCGACCTCCAGCCCCGTCGCCCCCGGCATCTGGATGTCCAGGAACAGCACGTCCGGCCGCGTCTCGTGCAGCAGACGCAGCGCTTGCACGCCATCCGCGGCCTCGCCGACCACGGTCAGTTCGGGCCACAACTGCGACAGGCGCTCGACCAGCTCGTGGCGCAGCGTCTCCTCGTCCTCGGCGACGACGGCGGTGGGCGACAGGCTCATGCGGGCAGCTCCAATGTGAATTCGGTGTCCTCGGCATTGCTGCGGCAGCGCAGCCGCGGCGGCGGCGCCTCCGGCGCGCGGTCCAGACGCTCGAGCCGCTCGCCCAGCGCGCGCAACGCGGTCTCCTCGCCGCACAGGCCGCCGCGGTCGAAGGACAGCCGCAGCCGCAAGCCGCCGCCGGCGAACTCCTGCGCGCTCAGCCGCGCCTGCGTCGGCAGCCGCGCGGCGTCGCGCAGCATCAGCTGAGCCAGCGGCAACAGCAGCATCGGCGGCACCGGCCGCGAGGCCAGCCACGCCGACCATTCGGTCGCCAGCGGCAGCGCGCCGCGCTGGCGCCCGGCGACCACCGCGAGATAGCTGTCGAGCAGCGCGGCCTCCGATTCCAGCGTCACGCCGCGCTCGCGCAGCCGCGGCAGCGCCACGCGCAGATGGCGGATCAGCCGCTCCATCTGATCGGGCGCCGCGCCGTCTCCGGCGTCGTAGGCGCGCTCGATGTCCACCAGCGTGTCGAACAGGAACTGCGGCTCCACCTGCGCCTGCAGCGCCGCCAGCCGCGAGGCCGCGGCTTCGCGTGTCATCGCGCTCTGCTCGCGCAGCAGCGTCTCGAGCCGGGCACGCGTGCGGCGCCGCTGCATCGCCATCTCGTACCAGGCGACCGACAGGCTCGCGGTGACGCAGATCGAGAGGCACTCGCCGATGAAATTCAGCCACTGGATCGGCTGATAAGGATGCTCGCCCTTGCGGCTGCGCGCCAGGTCGGCGATCGACGGCAGATGCAGCATCGGCATCAACTGGTCGTACAGCAGCTTGGCCAACACCGCGCCGCCCAGCACCGCGAGCGCGAGCGCCGCGATCCGCCAGCCGCCGCGCAGCGCGCTGCGCGTGGCCGGCAGCCAGGTCAGCAGGATCACCAGCGCCACCAGCAGCGGCGTCAGCATCTGGTTGGCCAGCGCGGACGGCCAGCGCGCGTCGTCCATCACGTAGAAGATCGATGGCGCGTCCACCAGCCCGTAGAAGACGCCGATCAGGAGGAACCAGGACAGCTCCTCGCGGCGCAGCGAGCGCCACGCATGCCAGAGCCGTGCCCCCGCGCCGCGCGCGCTCATGCGAGGACCCCGGCCGCCGCCGCGGCCGCGCCGCGGGCCGCACCGGTCAGCGGCACGCGCACCCGCGCGATCACGCCCCGAGGCTCGGCGGCTTCGAGTTCCAGCCAGGCCTGGGTGCCGAACATCGCCGTCAGCCGCGCCCGCGTGTTGGCCAGCCCGACGCCGCTGCCGCCGCTCGCGGCGAAACCCTGGCCGGTGTCGCGCACCTCCAGCAGCAGGCCGTCGCCGGCGGGCTCGCGCCGCGCGGAGATGTCGATGCGGCCGCCCTCGGGCAGCGGCGAGAGGCCGTGCTTGATCGCGTTCTCCACCAGCGTGGGCAGCACCATCGGCGGCAGCGGTGTCGCGAAGAGCGCGGCGTCGGCCTCGATGTCGAAGCGCAGCCGCTCGCCCATGCGCATCTGCAGGATGGTCAGGTAGCTGCGCGCCAGCTCCAGCTCCTGGCTCAGCGTCGACATGCCCTGGCGCATGCTGGGCAGCGCGGCGCGCAAGTAGGCGATCAGGCTGCCCATCATGTCGCGGCCGCGCTCGGGCGCGGTCTCGTACAGGCGCTTCACGTTGGCCAGCGTGTTGAACAGGAAGTGCGGCTCGATCTGCGCGTTCAGCGCCGAGAACTGCGCCTCCAGCTGCTGCGCCTGCAGCCGGTCATGCTGGCGCGAGAGCTCGGCCAGGCGGGCCTGGGCGCTGCGCTCCTCGCGCAGGCCGTGCAGCAGCGCGGCGAAGAAGCCGCCCAGCACCAGCCACAGCGCGGTCGTGGAGGTCAGCCAGGTCCAGCTCAGCGGCTCGTGGTCCTCGGAGCCCAGGTTCGCGACCTTGTAGCGCAGCAGCGTGCCCAGCGCCGCGCCCAGCGCGATCGCGACCGCGCGCACGGCCAGCGGCCAGCGCATCCGCACGCGCGCGAGCAGCGCCTCGGCCAGCGCCAGCGCGGCCAGCACGCTCAGCGCGGTCAGCAGCGTCTGGCGCGTGAAGCGGATCCACTCCAGCAGCCAGCTGCCGACGGTGTCGTCCTGGGTGAGCCAGGTCAGCGAGCGCGCGCCGGCCATCGCCAGGCAGAAGTAGAAGGCCGCCGCGATCATCCGCAGATTGAAGAGCTGCAACGCCGCGTCGCGCGCGGAGCGTCGCGGCTCGGCGGCGGGCGGGAAGGGGGGCGCATCGGACATGGGCGGCATTCTGGCCGCGGCGCGCTGGCGCCGCCATGGGGCTGCGACGAAGCCGTCCAGGGCGGGACGAGTCCGCCCCCGCAGGGACCGGGCCCCCGCAGGCGATACTCGCGCCCCATGAAGATCCATATCGGAAACGGTGCGCGTCTCTTCGTGGACGTCGAGGGCGCGGGCCTGGTGCCCGACGGGGCGCGGATGCGCGAGAAGCCGACGCTGATCTGCATGCACGGCGGGCCGGGCTTCGATCACGCGGCGTTCAAGCCGGCGTTCAGCGCGCTGGCCGACCTCGCGCAGATCGTCTACTACGACCATCGCGGCCACGGCCGCAGCGATCCGCGGCCTGCGTCGGAATGGACGCTCGACACCTGGGCCGACGACATCGTGCGCCTGTGCGACGCGCTCGGCATCGAGAAGCCCATCGTGCTGGGCCAGTCCTTTGGCGGTTTCGTCGCGCAGCGCTACATCGCGCGCCATCCGGGTCATGCGTCGAAGGTGATCCTGTCGAGCACCTCGCACCACATGGGCCTGGACCGCAAGCTGGCGGCGTTCGAGCGCCGCGGCGGTCCGGCGGCGCGCGCGCTGGCCGAGGCTTTCTGGAGCCGCCCGTCGCGCGAGACCTTCGAGGCCTACTGGGCGGGCGTGCGCCACCTCTACAACACGCAGCCCGCGGCCGATGCCGAGGCGGGCGGCCGCACGCTGGTGAACCTGGACATCCTGCTGCACTTCGTCGGCGGCGAGAAGCAGGACCTGGGGCTGCTCCGCGGCCTGGAGCGGGCGCAGTGCCCGGTGCTGGTGATGGTCGGCGAGGAGGATCCGGTGTGCCCGCTCGAGGACGCGCTGGAGATCCATGAGGCGTTGCCGCCCCAGTGGCGTCAGCTCGCGCGCTTCCCCGGCGTGGGCCACGGCGCGTGGCGCGACGATCCCGCCGCCGCGTTCGCGGTGCTGCGGCGTTTCATCGCGGAGTGAATCGCGGCCTGCGCGAGAACTCCCTCGCCCCCCGCGAGGGGGGAGAGGGCAGGGGAGAGGGGGTGCTTCGAAGGGCAGCAGCGCTGTGGCACGAGCCCCCTCCCCTCCCTCTCCCCGTTGGGGCGAGGGGGCAAGAAGGAGCGAGTGCCGCCGGTTGCTTGTCTTCGTCCGTCAGGACGCCGCGAGCGCCTTGAGATCGCGCTCGGCCAGCGAGGCGTCGCCGAGGTTCAGCTCGATGACGCGGCGCAGGTGGGTGATGCTTTCGATGTCGATGCCCAGGCACAGCAGCCCGGCGCGGCCGTCGCCGACATGGGCGAGCTGCGCCGCCATCGTGATGTGGCCGTCATGCGGCGCCAGCGGCAGGTCGAGCAGGCACAACGCGCCGGGCTCGACCTCGGACGCCTCCGGCAACAGCAGCAGCGCGCCCTTGAGCGACAGGTCCAGCACCTGCACCGGCAGGCGCTGGTCGACCGTCACCAGTTGCGCCGGGCCGGCGAACGCGATGCGGGAGAAGTGGCGGCGTTCCTCGGTCATGGCGCGGATGGGAAGTGAAGGGCTCGGGGATCAGAGCTCGGCGTAGATCGTGCTCTTCTCGATGGCCTGATGCAAACGCGACGGGGCCAGCGGCTCCAGGCCCATGGTTTCCAGCAGGTACCAGGACGCGCGCAGCAGCGCCGAGGTGGCCTGGCGCAGCTCGCTCGATTCGGGCGTCTCCTGGCGCGAAAGCATCGCCTGCAACTGCCGCGACTGGTTGTGGCCGGCGACCTCGGGCACCTGCGCCGGCACATGCTGCTGGGTCAGGCGGGCCAGCAGTTGCTGGACCTCGTGGCCATGCTCGGGCGACTGGATCAGGCGGGCCAGATCGCCGAGCAGGCGTTCGCCGGCGGCGGCCAGCAACTGCGCGGAATGATCCGCGCCTCCGGCCAGATACAACGCGGACGCCATGTCCAGGTATTCCAGCGCGCGGGCCAGACGGGGCAGGTCACTGCTCACTGCATGTCCTCCTTGATGCACTCTTGTCACGACTGCTGTTTGCATGCATCGCCGCTCCTTTTGGTGTGGAAATGGAGTCCCTCTCGACGGCGTGAGGCGGAGTGTATCGGGGCCCTGACGCGATGCGCACGCCGTTTGTCACGCTGGCGGGTAGCATCCGTCGAGTTCGTAGAGCGGGCATCCCGATTGCCTGCCCGTCGGCAAGCCGCGCGGGCCAGCGAGTGCCCGACGCCATCCTGACTTACCCGGAGAGACGCATGAATCGGCACGACATTTCGGATGAGGCCATGGGTCCGCTGGACCTGAACGATACGGCGGGGCTCGCGCGGCGCGACGCGCTGGGACGGCTGGGGCGCTATGCCGCCGCCGGTCTGATCCTGCCGCCGGGGCTGGCGGCGCTGCCGGCGCTGGCCGCCGAGAGCGAGGACGACACCTATGACCAGGATTCGGTGCTGAAGGCGGCGACGGACTTCTTCGGCGAGACCACGGAAGGGCTGGCCAAGGTGATCGAGAAGGCCTTCAAGGAGCAAGGCCGCCCGAACGCCTACATCAAGGGCCAGGAGGCGGGCGGCGCGATCACGGTGGGCCTGCGTTATGGCGATGGCGAATTGCTGATGAAGCGTGGCGGCGAGGCCAAGGTGTACTGGGCGGGTCCGTCGGTGGGCTTCGACCTGGGCGCGAATGCGTCCAAGGTCTTCACGCTGGTCTACAAGCTGCCCAAGGCGAGCGCGATCTACCGCCGCTTCCCCGGCGTGGACGGCAGCCTGTACTACATCGGCGGCGCGGGCATCAACTACCAGCGCGCCGACGGCATCACGCTGGCGCCGATCCGGCTGGGCGTGGGCCTGCGCGCGGGCGCGAGCGTCGGCTACATCCACTACCGGCGCGAGAAGACGATCAATCCGTTCTGATCGCCGGGATCGGAAGACGACGGTGGCCGTCCGGGCCGCGCGGGCGGTCAGCCGGTGCGCAGCGGGGCGCCTTCGCGCTGGCTGCGCGCGAGCGCGTGTTCGGCGCGGCCGAGCAGGCCGCTGCCGGTGTCGCCGGCGCCGCGCCAGGCGGTCAGGCCCATGCTGAGCGGACCGGCGGCGGGATGCTGCTGCATCCAGACGGCGCGGAAGCGCTCGCAGACCTTGCGGCCGGTGGGCAGGTCCACGTCATGCAGCAGCATCAGCATGGCCTCGCCCTGGCCGAGCGCGAGCACGTCCTGGGCGCGGCACTGCTGGCGCAGCATGTGCGGCAGCGCGCCAGCCGGCGCGCGCGCCGCGGCGAGCGCGACCAGGCACCAGGTCATGTCGGGGGCGTTCTGCTGCTGGCGCTCGACCAGCCGCGCCAGCAACTGATCCCGCGACGCCAGCGGCGAGGACGCGCCCGCCTGGATCGCCAGCGCGTGGAAGCGCTTGAAGTGGGCGAGGGCGATGCCGAAGTCGCCATGGGCTTCCGCCAGGGCGCTGAAGGCCTCCTGCACGGGGGCGTGGTCGTCGCCGTGCTGCTTGCGCAGTTCATCCAAGCGTGAGCGGGCCGCGTCGAGCTGGCCATCGAGGATGAGACGGCGGGCATCGGCGCAGCCTTGTTCCAAGTCGCCCAGGGTGCCGGGACTGGATCGCAAGACCTTCTCGGGAGTCATATCACCAAAGAATAACGTCCGATATCCGACCCTCCCATGGGGGCTAACCAGCGGAGGAGGCGGGCAAGACGCATCAAACCGTGTCTGCGCCGCAAGTGCGCGCTTACGGGAGGACACGCGGGTCACGGTTCGGTGACGTGGCGGCGAAGGGGGCATGACGGATTCGCGGATGAGGGACGGCGGGGGAGGCGGGGCGGGACTAGGATGGTCCGCGTCGTTCGATGGAGACCCGCATGAGCCAGCAGACCGTCCCTCAGAACCCGCCGTCCCCGGCGTCCCAGCCTGTGCAGGCGAGTGCCGAGAGCCTGCCGCCGCAGGACATCAGCGCCGAGGTGCTGCTGGAGAAATACGCGAAGGATGGCGAGCGCTCGCTGGAGGAAGTGCGGGCGCGGGTGGCGCGGGCGCTGGCGGCGGCGGAGTCGCCGGAGCAGCGGGCGCATTGGGAGCAGCGTTTCCTGCAGGCGCAGCGGCGCGGTTTCGTGCCGGCGGGGCGGATCGCGTCGGCGGCGGGGACGTCCTTGTCGGCGACGCTGATCAACTGCTTCGTGCAGCCGGTGGGCGACGCGATCGCCGAGGAGGAGGACGGTCATCCCGGCATCTACACCGCGCTGACGGAGGCGGCGGAGACGATGCGGCGCGGCGGCGGGGTGGGGTATGACTTCTCGAGGATCCGTCCCAAGGGCGCGTACGTGAAGTCGACGCAGTCGAACGCGTCGGGGCCGGTGAGCTACATGCGGGTGTTCGACCGCAGCTGCGAGACGGTGGAGTCGGCGGGTTCGCGGCGCGGCGCGCAGATGGGCGTGCTGCGGTGCGATCACCCGGACATCGAGGAGTTCATCCATGCGAAGGACCAGGGGGACCTGAAGAACTTCAACATCTCGGTGGGCGTGACGGACGCGTTCATGGCGGCGGTGGAGGCGGACGCGGACATCGAGCTGGTGCACAAGGCGGCGCCGGGGCCGAAGCTGCGGGCGGCGGGCGCGACGCAGCGGGCGGACGGGCTGTGGGTGTACCGGAAGATGCGTGCGCGCAAGCTGTGGGACCAGGTCATGCGCTCCACCTACGACCACGCGGAGCCGGGGGTGCTGTTCCTGGACCGGATCAACGCGGACAACAACCTGCATTACTGCGAGTCGATCAGCGCGACGAATCCGTGCGTGACGGCGGAGACGTGGGTGTTGACCGGGGAGGGACCGCGCCAGGTGGCGGACCTGATCGGGACGCCGTTCCTGGCGATGGTCGATGGCAAGGCGTATCGGACGGAGTCCGCGGGTTTCTTTCCGACCGGGGTGAAGCCGGTGCTCGCGCTGAAGACGCGTGAGGGCCACGCGCTGCGGCTGACGGCGAATCACTTGGTGAGGAGAGTGCTGAAGCGGCGAGGCGATACCGTGGACCTGGACTGGACAGCCGCGGGCGCGCTCCAGCCGGGTGACGAGATCGTGCTGCACGACCATCGCGCGTTTGCCGGATGGAGAGGGACTGCCGTCGCGGATGAAGAGATCAAGGCGCTGGCCAACGGTGTTGCCGTCGCTGCAGGCGGGGGCGGCGTCCCCCGGTCGGTCGAAGCGGCGGCGTCCGTGGCGCAGTCTGCCTACTTGCGCAGTCTCTTTGGCGAATCCGCAGCGGTGAGCGCCGCACCGGCAGTGACGCTGCGATCGCTGGACCATTTGCTCGTGCAGGACGTGCAGCGGATGCTGCTCCGATTCGGTGTTGCGTCGACGAGGCGAACCGTGGACGGCCAGGCCACGCTCCTGATCGCGGATGACAACCTCCAGCTCTTCGCCGATCGCATCGGCTTCGCGGACACGGCCAAGGCTCGGCGGCTGGCCGAGCGCCTGGCGGCGCAGAAGCGGCGTCCCAACCGGGAGCGCTTCGTCGCCACCGTCGCATCCATCGAGCCCGATGGCGTCGAGGCCGTCTACGACGTGACCGTCGAGCACGTCCACGCCTTCGACGCGAATGGTCTGATGGTCCACAACTGCGCCGAGCAACCCCTGCCTTCCTACGGCTGCTGCTGCCTGGGCTCGATCAATCTGACGATCTTCGTGAAGGAGGCCTTCACGCCGAAGGCTGCCTTCGACGAAGCCGAGTTCGCCGAAGTCTGCAAGGTCGCCACGCGCATGCTCGACAACGTGCTCGACGTGACGCCGTGGCCCCTGCCTCAGCAGGCCCGCGAAGCCGCCAACAAGCGCCGCGTGGGCCTGGGCTTCACCGGGCTCGGCGATGCGCTGGTGATGCTGGGCCTGCGCTACGACGGCGTACCCGCCCGCGCCATGGCCCGCCGCATCAGCGAGGTCATGCGCGACGCCGCCTACGAGGCCTCCTCCGACCTCGCGCTCGAGCGCGGCGCCTTCCCGCTGTTCAACGCGGATCTCTATCTCTCGGGCGGCAACTTCGCCTCGCGGCTGCCGCCATGGCTGAAGGACAAGATCCGCGCGCAGGGCCTGCGCAACTCGCACCTGCTGTCGATCGCGCCGACCGGCACCATCTCGCTGGCCTTTGCCGACAACGCGAGCAACGGCATCGAGCCCGCGTTCTCCTGGAGCTACACCCGCAAGAAGCGGATGCCGGACAACAGCTTCAAGGAGTACGCCGTCGAGGACCATGCCTGGCGGCTCTATCGCCATCTCTTCGGCCCCGACGCGCCGCTGACCGACGCCTTCGTCACCGCGCTCGAACTGCAGGCCGCCGATCACGAATCGATGGTCGCGGCCGTCGCGCCGTGCATCGACACCTCGATCTCCAAGACCGTCAACGTGCCGGCGGACTATCCGTACGCCGATTTCCAGGACCTCTACCGCTGGGCCTGGCAGAGCGGCCTGAAGGGGCTCGCGACCTACCGGCCCAACAGCGTGCTCGGTGCGGTGCTGAGCGTCGAGCCGATCGCCAGGCCCGAGCCGCTGAAGGCCGACACCGGCCCGAACCAGCGCCTGCGCGTCGAGCGGCTGCCCAAGCCGGTGCTGGCCTCGCTGCGCTGGCCGAGCCGGCCCGAGATGCCCGGCGGCAATCCCGCGTGGTCGACGATGATCCGCCACCCGCATGGCGACTTCGCGCTGTTCGTCGGCGAGCTGCCGGCGGAGGGCCCCGACGCGGGCCTGTTCGGCCGCACGCTGCCCTTCGAGGTCTGGGTCAATGGCGCGGAGCAGCCGCGCGGGCTCGGTGCGATGGCCAAGACCTTGTCGATGGACCTGCGCGCCAACGATGCCGCATGGCTGCGGCTCAAGCTCGACGCGCTGGCCACTGTCGCCGAGGAGCGCGCCTTCGAGATGCCGATGCCCCCGCTGGGCGAGCCGCGGCTGTTCCCGGGCGTGGTCGCGGCGACGGCCGCGGTGATCCGATGGCGCTGCGAGCAGCTCGGCGCGCTGCAGGAAGGCGGCCCGACGCCGGTGCTCGATGCGATGTTCTCGCGCGAGGAGCCGCGCACCGGCACGGCGGGGACGCTGGCGTGGGCGGTCGATGTCGACAACCCGGCGACCGGCGAGCTGTTCACGCTGACGCTGAAGGAGGTCAGTCTGCCCACGCCCGACGGCGGGAGCGTCACGCGGCCATGCGCGATGGGCTTCTCGGGCAACTATCCGAAGGCGCTGGATGGATTGGCGCGGCTGCTGTCGCTGGACATGCGCGTGCTCGATCCGGGCTGGATCGGCATGAAGCTGCGCAAGCTGCTGAATGTCGGCGAGCCGCTCGGCCACTTCATGGCGCCGGTGCCGACGCTGTCGGGCGAGCGCAGACAGCAGGTGTGGCCGTCGACGGTGGCCTACGTCGCGCGGCTGGTGATCCACCGCTACGCGATGCTGGGCGTGCTCGACGAGAACGGCTATCCGCTCGTGGACATGGGGTTGATGCAGCAGGCGCCGATCAAGGCGGGCGCGGTGGCGCGCTCAGCCTCGGAGACGGGCGGCATCGTCGCGATGGCCGGCAAGAAGTGCCCGGAGTGCGGGAACTCGACGCTCATCCATCGGGATGGGTGCGAGTTCTGCACGGCATGCGGGTTTGTGGGGCAGTGTGGGTGAGCTTGCAAGACGGATCATTGCGGGGCTCGCAGAACGACGAGGGTGTCCTGGAGGTTCACTTGCGAGACTTATGAGCTGCCTTGGCAGTGACCGCCTCACGACCTCGAGTTCTGCGCCTGGAATGCCCGCTCGAACTCCATGAACGCGGACGGCGAGTCGTCCAGCACTTCCAGGCGGGAATCCGTGTAGAACTCGGAGCGCCGATCGGGTGGATCGTCCTCGGGCGAGCGGCGCAGGACAGCCACCGCCATCTGCGACCGCAGGGTCGCGAGCAAGGGATCGGACCAGTTGATGACCAGGGTTTCGAACTGCTTCAGCGCCTTGGCGATGACTTCCACCGGCAGATCGTTCAGCGCGCTCTGACCGCGAGCCGCCAGCGCGCGCTCGACGTAGCCCAGATGGCGCATCACCCGCCGCGTCTGGCGATGCGTGTCGAGCAGCTTCTTGAGGGCGATGCAGGTGGACTTGTGCGTTTCGAGGGCGCTGCTGTCGGGCGGCGGGGGCGCGGGCGGAGGAGCCGCCACGCGGATGCCGATACGCCGGCCTTTGCGCTCCAGGCGGACGTCGAACGAAAGGAGCCGGGCCATCCGGCGGAAGGGCGCCGAGAGCAAGGCGATGCCTTTGAGGGAGGCCAGGCGGGACGTGGACATAGGCGGCGGAGGATCCCAGACCGCCCATCGCGAGTCAGCACGAATTCCCAACGGCCGTGCCCAATGCTGTGGCGAACGCGCACAAGCTCACCAAAATGGCCGGCTTGTGAGCCCCCTGCGGGAGCTCCGCGTTCAGCGGCACGTGCCGTTGCGCCAGGTTTCGGCGGGGACGAAGCGTCGATTCGCGCCTTCGCCCGCCATGCAGAACCGCACCGAGTAGCCGCGCGTCGGATCCGACTTGTCGGACGGCCGCACGTTGAGGAAGGCCGAATAGACCTTGCCGTTCTCCAGCTTGCCCAGGTCGCTGGACTTGGCCGCTGGCGGCACCTCGCCATACAGGTGGCAGGCGGCCGCGGACTGCGGCACCGCGGGGTCGGCGTCATACATCACCCACCAGACCACGCCCACCGGCTGCGTCGACAGGTCGGACACCGAGATCCCCTGCAGCTTCGCCGCCGGGTCGCGTTTCACGTCCTTCTCGGACAGGAAGAAGCAGGGCTGGCCGTCGCGCAGTTGCACCTCGGCGTCCCCCATGCGGGAGGTCGCGCTGCAGGCGCCCACCATCGAGCACAGCGCCAGGATCAGGAGAGGCTTAAGGGAGGTTCGCATGATCGGCCGGGTTCTTCAGGAAGTCCGAGAGCACGTCTTCGTAGAGCGCCAGCGAGTTGACGTATTGCTTCATCGCCACGACGTTCGGGTCGGCCTTCAGGTATTTCACGACGAAGTAGTCCGCGAGCAGGTTGCCTTGCGCTTCCATGTTGTAGTCGCCGAGCTTCTTGCCGCTCTTCAACTCGTACTCGTAGCTGAGCCCGATGCGGAACGCGCCGCGCAGCATCACCCAGTAGCCCAGCTGGTGCTGCCAGACGTGGACCATCTCGTGCATGAACCACCATTGCTGATCGGCCGGCTCCTTGGAGAAGTCCTCCTTGAACTTGCCGGGATTGAAGTAGAGCTCCCCGTTGGGGGTCATCGCGCAGTCGTCCGGCTGCAGTCCGAAGGGGAGGAACTCCTCGCGGTGGACCCACACGGTCGAATAGTCGATGGAGTTGCGGAAGATCTTTTCGCACAGCGCGATCTCGCCCATCGTCAGGCGGCGCTTGCCGTCCACGGGCGTGCCGGCCTGGGGAGGTGGTGGGGTCAGGGCGTCCGGCAGGTGGGACAGGTCGGCGCGCTCGAGCCGGTCGCGCAGCGGCGTGGGGCTGTCCCACACGGCGGGCTCCGACAGCATCGAAATGCCGGGCTGAACCGCCTCGGGGGCGAACATCGTCTGGCGAGTCTCTGTCCCGAGCGGACCGGGAATGGCGGCACGTCCCATGCGAACCTCGAAGGAAGAATGGGGAGGAGTCTAGTCAGCGAGGCGCTGCCGGCGTTGGACCTTGGTCATATGAGCCGCCGCGGTGAATCGGGTGCCTTTCAAGGTCCATCGCTGCACTTGCCCCGCACTTGCTCCACTTTGGCTGCAAATGCAACCAACTTGTCACCGCTTGAGATCAGATGGTTGCTTGATCGGCAACCCCGAGTTTTCCCGTCGCTTCTGAAATAGCCCACGCTTCATATAGTCCGCGCTTCGACCGAGAACACCGAGTATCACGAGGGAGGACGGCCATGGCCGTGAAGAGGATGCTCCGCGCCATTCAGGGCGCGGTGGCGGCGTGCGCGTTGATGTCTGTTTCCGCGCTGGCCCAGACGGATGGAAGCGCGATCAGCTTCTACCAGGAACAAGGCCAACTGATTCGCGGCTCGCGCGGCGTCACGGCGCTCGGGGATCAGCTCTTCGGCGACAGGGTCGACCTCTACACCGGGGCGCTGTCGTTCTCCCAGACGGACATCTCGCTGCCCGGCAACAGCGGCCTGGAAGTGGCGGTGCGGCGGCAGTACACCGCGGGCCGCAAGTTCATCGTCGGGCACTTCGGTGACTGGGACCTGGACCTGCCGCGCATCTCCGGCAACTACGCCACCAGCAACGGCTGGGTCGGCCGCATGAACACCGGCGGACGCTGCAGCAACTTCGGCGCCCCTGGCGCGGCCTACGCGTCCAACGGGAGCGACGCCTGGCCGGACTACCTCTACTGGAGCGGCGTGCATCTCACGGCGCCCGGCGGTGGCGGCGAGGTCCTGAGCAGACACAGCTCCAACACGCAGGCGCCCACGGATGGTCAGAGCTATGCGCTGGTCACCCGAGGGGGCTGGCAGATCCGCTGCCTTCCCACCATCGCCAATGGAAGCGGGGAAGGCTTCGTCGCGCTGAGCCCTGAGGGCGTGCAGTACCGCTTCAACTGGCTCGCGAGCCGCTTCATGCGGCCGCTGTCCAAGACCCCGAGCGTCAACCTCCCGCGACGCGAGTTCTGGATGCTGCCCACCGAGGTCCGCGACCGCTTCGGCAACACGGTGACCTACACCTACGACGCGGCTGATCCGTGGAAGGTCACCAAGATCCAGGCGAGCGACGGCCGCACGCTGAGCTTCACCTACATCGCCTCGGCGGATGGCAAGCCGCGCATCCAGTCGGTGAGCGACGGCCGCCGCACGTGGACCTACACGTATGCCGACGGCAAGCGGCTGAGCAGCGTGACGCAGCCGGACAACAGTCAATGGACCTTCAACCTGTCCGGGTTCGAGGTGTTCTATCCGACGATGGACAGCGGCGCGAGCTGCCTGGGCGGCCCTGGCGATTACCCCGAGACCAAGGTCTATACCGGCACGATGACGCACCCGTCGGGTGCGACGGGGAGCTTCGGCACCCGCTTCATCCAGCATGGCCGCACCCTGCCGGGCGATGGCAAGCCGACCTGCATCAATCTGATCCCCCCGAACAAGGTGAGCGGCGTCGAAGGCGCGAAGGATTTCGCCGTCACGCCGACCAATTGGTACACGCAAGCGCTCGAGACCAAGACGATCAGCGGGCCGGGCCTGGCCGATCGCACCTGGACCTTCG
>NZ_JBCNLG010000012.1:0-180091 GCF_039595595.1 Roseateles sp.
CCCGACCGCGACAGACGCTCGGATGGAACACGCCGCTTCAGGCCTTTGCGCTCACCTTGGCAAATGCGCATCAGGCTCCAGTATCAATTCAATGACAGGTGTTGCGGTTCAAACTTGAGACCGCCCTGATTTCTGCAAGTCCAGTGGAATGAAAGCGCATCTGGCTGCAGCATGCGCAGCAAACTCTTGCTTGAAGTTGACGGCGTAATCGTCGTAATCCGTTTCGTCCTTCTCCACCTTCAACGGATCGAGAAGGACGACACTAACGCCCGACGGGCTTTTATGAATATCGGCTGCCCGGGTGTGCTGACCGTTGTCGACCAATGCGCGATATCGTCCGTCAGGGTGGAATCTCACAAAATCGCGGATCTCCTGCGAGCCGGCCATCGGGGCTTGCTCGCCCATCTCTTCGTCGTCAGAGTCGACGGTGGCTGCTTGATGGGTATGAAGCGCAATCAAGTTCAGCCCGGGGCGACGCCAATTCTCCGCGGCGATCAATAGCGGCGTGATCCGATGATCCAGTTGCTTGATGGGATATCCCGCCAGTTCAGGATCACTGTTGCTGTGCAAGAGCCCTTCGAGATCAGCAAGCGCCGAAGTCAGGGTGCTCACGAGATTTGATCGTGCCTGCTGCGCCTGGGGGCTCTCCACGTTGTATACCGAAGAGGTCGACGCCGGGCCGACAGCGCCATAGGCCGTCGCTGCTCCCTGAAGCGCGAGATCATCTCGCCTCATCCACTCCTCCCATGGCGACTGAGGCAGCGGTGGCAAATAGGGCATATACATATTGCCCGCCTCGGCCTCATGTGAAAAACCTGAGTAGCCGGCGCCTATTGAGGCGAATGGCGGGGCGAATTCCGACCCGACGGCGGCCCGCCATTCCATCTCATGCGCAGCGATGGTGCCGGGCGACGGCAACATCGACATGTCCACCCCGAGAGCCGGAGGTCCGCCCATTTGGCGAATTCTTTCCGCCAGATCAGGCGAGCGAGGAGGCAATCCTTCGTCCACAGTCGACTGCCGATCACTCGAATGATTCCTCAAGCCTTGGAGAGCCGGCAGCGGTGCGAAAGACGCCGCGTTGGAGGGCTGCGACGACTGGGTGCTCGCATGATTGCTCTGCCCGTATTGGCTGTAACTTTGACTGAAGGCCTCATAATCAAAGGGATTTAGATGCGCCGGGTTCTGATAGTTTGTCCAGTCCTTCATTTCACGCCTCCGTAAGGCCCCGACTCCGGTGTGCCGATGGAAATGCCTTTATCTTTGGATCCATGGATAAGGCAAGCCCCTCGGGATGGTGGCAGCGTGGCGTTCCGCTCAATGATTGAACGCGAAGAAGGGCGGCAGGTAACGAAGCGGCTGGAAAGCGGCGGACCTCAACTTTCTTGAGCCCCCGCCCCGCCATTTGGCGGATCGAGCCGCTCGGAGCGCGCATTGAGTCGGCGTTGAACCACTCGTTCCAAGATCGCTCTTTTGGAGGTTCTTCTTCCCTGGTTGAATTTGGATAGGGGTCCAATTGCGCTATAAGCTTCAGGGCATTTTCAAGCGTTGCCAGACCGTTGCCTTCGCTCAATTAAGCCGCTTCCAACATGACCGCTCTCTTCGAACGCTCCTGGCATCGCGCCTGGTCCGAACTTGCCGGCGACCTCGATGGCTGCGCGCTGCGCGATGAGCTGCTCACCCGCTACGCCGAGCCGCAGCGCAAATACCACACGCGCCAGCACCTCGAGGAATGTCTCGCGCTCTTCGAGGAGGTCATCGCGCTCGCCCCGCATCCCGCCGAAGTCGAGATGGCGCTGTGGTTCCACGACGCCGTCTACGACGTCAAGGGCAGCGGCAACGAGGAGCGCAGCGCCGATTGGGCCCATCGCGCGCTGATCGAGGCAGGCGTTGACGCCGCGAGCGCCGATCGCGTGCGCCAGCTCGTGCTGGTGACCAAGCACGATGGCGTGCCGTCGAGCCCCGATGAACAGGTCCTCGTCGACATCGACCTCGCCATCCTCGGCGCCGAGCGACAGCGCTTCGACGAGTACGAGCGCCAGATCCGCGAGGAGTACGGCTTCGTCCCCGGCTTCCTGTTCCGCCGCAAGCGCAAGCAGATCCTCAAGACCTTCCTCGACCGGCCAGTGCTCTACAGCACGCCGGCGCTGCGAGAGCGGCTCGACGCCCGAGCCCGAGAGAACCTCCGGCGCGCGATCGGCTGAAGGCCGCTCCGCGGCCCTTCACGCGAAGAAATGCAGCTTCAGCGGCACCGCCGCCGCGCCGACCATGGCTGGCGATTGCGTCACTTCGGCGATCACGAGTTCCGGATTCGGTGACGGCGTGCCGCGCCGCGGCGCCTGCTCGAACGCCACCTGGCCGATCAACCGCCGCGCCAGATCCTCCGGCAGCCGCGCGCCAAAGACGATCGCCTGAGGATCGACCAGCGCCATCGATGCCGCCACCGCCACGACGATGCTGGGCCCGACCTCTTCGATCCAGTCGTCGATCTGCGGCCAGTCCGGGTCGTAGCGATCCAGCATCGTGTGCAGGTCCGGCAGGTCGTGACCGGCCTCGCTCAGACGCCGGCGCAAAGACTCCAGTGTCGGCCGCGGCAGACCGGTCAGCGCGAAGATCCGCCCCATCTCGCCCGCGTTGCCATGAGCGCCTCGCAGCATCCCGCCGCCGCTGACCAGCCCCGCCGCGAAGCCATCCGTGAAGTGCAGATAGACGAAGTCCGCGCAGCGCCGGCCGACACCGAACAGGCATTCCGCCAGCGCCGCACAGTTGGCATCGTTGTCCATCCAGACCGGCTGGCCCAGCCGCGCGGCCAGCAACTGGTCCAGTTCCGCCTCCGCCCACTCCGCCCCGAGCGACAGCGGCGGATTGACTCGCGAGCCCTGACCGGTGCGCGGGCCCGTCATGCTCGCGCCGATGCCAAAGACCCGCTCGCGCGCGACGCCGTGCCGGCGCAGCAGCCGCGTGATCTGGCGGCCGGCCTCGGCCACCGCCTCCTCCAGATGCAACGGGAACGCCCGCACCGCGCAGTGCCCGACCACCTGGCCCGACAGGTCCATCAACGCCAACTCGAAGCCGTCCACCATGATCGACAGCCCGATGCTGTAGGCGAAGTCGGCGACCAGCGACACGCTGGCACTCGGCTGGCCCCGCCCACGCGTGGCCGGCGGCCCCAGCTGCAGCAGGCCGCGTTCCACGAGTCCATCGATCAGCCCCTTGGCGCCCGGCACGCTCAATCCGCTCGCGCGCGTCAGGTCGGCGCGCGATATCACACCCGCGCGCCGCACCAGTTCCAGCATCCAGCGCTCGCTGTCGCTCGCCACCGGTCCGTCGTCGTGACGCAGGAAGCGGCGCCCGATCGGGACCGGGGAAAGTGGCGGGGCGGGGAAGGGGCTGCTCATGGTCGGCGCGCAGTCTACACAGACCATCCGCGCCCCATTGAGACAGCCCAGTGAAAGGACGGTGAGAGGGTGGTGACATGCGCTGTGTCATATTAAATTAACGACGCGAATTTAATCTTCGGCCTGTTCCCAGCGACATCCAGAACAGGAGAGCGGCATGTCTTCCCCCCGATTCCATCGATGGCCAAGCGAGCGGCGCGCTCGCGGCGCCAGCCGCCATCCCGGCCTGAGCGCGATCGGCTGCGCCGTCCTGGCGGCCTGCGGTCCGGCGATCGCGCAGTCGCAAGCGCCTTCGGCGAGCACATCGGGCGATGGCACCCAGGCGCTGGAGACGGTGCAGGTCTCCGGCTTCCGCACGCAGAACACCCGCAGCATCGCGACCAAGTCGTCGGCGGTGCAGACCGTCGACACGGTCGCGGCGGACGAGGTCGGCCGCCTGCCTGACTTCAACGTCGGCGATGCGCTCAAGCGCGTGACCGGCGTCAGCACGCTCGAGTACCAGGGCGAGCCGCGCTACGTCATCGTCCGTGGGCTCAACGGCAACTACAACACGACCTTGATCGATGGCTTCGCCTTCGCGACGACCGACATCGGCAGCCGCCAGATCCTGATGGAGGTGTTGCCGTCCAACTTCGTGCAGCGCATCGACGTCACCAAGACCTTCCTGCCCTCGAGCGACGGCGGATCCATCGGCGGCACGGCCAATCTGGTCACGGCCAGCGGCTTCGACCACCCGGACGGCGCGCTGGCGCTGCAGGCCAAGGGCGGCGCCAGCCTGATGGACGCTGCCTTCGGCGGCGCCGAGCCGGCCGGCGAGGCCTCGGCCAAATGGGGCCGGCGTTTCGGCCCCGGCAACCAGTTCGCCTTCCTCGGTGCGGCCAGCTACTGGACGCGCCACATCCACGTGCCTCAGATCGAGAGCGGCGGCAGCCTCAACTGGTACAACGCCGACGGCACGCGCAACACCACGCCGTATGGCGGCACCGGCTTCGCGGTGCCGACGGAGCGCCGTTGGTACAACTACGACAACGACCGCGATCGCGGCGGCCTCACCGCCCGCCTGGACTGGCAGCCGGAGGGCGCCGTCAGCGGGCATCTGGCCGGCTACTACTTCAAGCAGCGCGAGCGCTCCGACCGCGCGACCCAGAACGCGCAGGTCGCGGCCACCGCCACCGTCAGCGGCCAGACGCCGACCTCCGGCACGCTGAGCAATGTCAGCCAGTACGTCGAGATGGGCCGGCTGCGCTGGGATCGCGCGCTGTACGGCGTCAACGGCGAGCTCAAGGCGGAACTCGCGCCGCAATGGCAGGCCGACGTCCGCGGCAGCGTGTCGCGCGCGACCGTCGACAACCCGCAGAGCTGGGATCACTTCACGCAGAACGGCCTGGCCTACCGCTACGACTGGAGCGCGCCCACGCCGGTCTTCACGCCGGTGAACGCGGCGAACGCCGGCAACCCGGCGCGCTACGGCAATGGCTACCACCAGGAAGAGAACACCGATTACGCGCAGCGCGTGACCGACCTGCAGGCCAACCTGCGGCACAACATGGACGACGACAGCCGCGGCCTGGGCGCGGCCACCGGCGCGCGCCTGGTGCGCACGCGCATGGACACGGCGTTCTCGCGCCAGACCTGGAACGCGGTGCCCTACACGCTGGCCGACGTGCTGGGCGGCACGACCTGCGGATTCAACTGCAGTTCGCCGCTGTTCCTGATCGACAGCGGCAAGGCCAGCGACGCCTGGAACGCCAGCCGCGCCAGCGTGACGCCGGTGACGGATGTCGCCGCGCAGAACAACGCGACCTACACCGTCGACGAGGACATCCAGGCCGCCTACGCCCAGCTGCAATGGCACGCCGACAACTGGCTGGTGGCCGGCGGCCTGCGCTACGAGCACACCCGTTTCGGCAGCACGGGCTGGCAGCTGTCCAACGGCACGGCGTGGACGCCGGTCGGCGCGGAGCGCAAGTACGGCGACTGGCTGCCGTCGCTGGCCGGCTTCTATGCCACGGGTCCGTCGAGCAAGCTGCGCTTCGGCGTGTCGCGCACGATCGGCCGCCCGCGGCCCGACCAGATGGCGCTCAAGGGCGGCACGCTCAACACCGCGGCCACGCCGGACACGCTGACGCAGAGCAACCCCGACCTGAAGCCGCGCCGCAGCGACAACGTCGATCTCGGCCACGACTGGGTGATCGACGGCGGCCGCGGCCTGCTGTCGGTGGCGCTGTTCCACAAGCGCATCAGCGACGAGATCTTCCGCTACGGCGCGATGCAGACCCTCGATGGCGTGGACACGCTGGTCACGCAGCCACGCAACGCCTCGGGCCTGGTGCGGCTCACCGGCATCGAGATCGGCGCGATCAAGGAGCTCGGCTCGCTGCACCCGACGCTGAAGGGCTTCACCGTGAGCTTCAACGCGATGTCGATGAAGGTGCGCTATCCCGTCACGCTGGGCGACGGCACTTCCACCACGCTGAGCATCCTGCCGCAGCAGCCCAAGTCGCTGTGGAACGCCGCGCTCACCTACGAGGAAGGGGCCTGGCATGCCAAGGCCGCATGGAATCACACCGGCAAACTGTGGGACGACCGCTTCCCCAACTACGACAGCCTGCCGCAGTTCTATCGCAACCGCTTCCAGCAACCGACGGACAAGCTCGACGTGCAGCTCGCCTACGATGTCTCGCGCCGCCTGTCGCTGACCCTCGATGCGCTCAACATCACCGGCCAGGGCTTCCAGTACAACGACGGGCGGTCGCAGGAATTCGTGCAGTCGACCTGGAAGGTCGCGCCGATCGTGATGGTCGGCCTCAACGTGAAGCTGTGAGGATGCCGCCCGCCATGACCGCCGATCCGATGTCCTCCGCCGACCCGCGGCCCACGCGCCGCCGCCTGCTGGCGGCCGCAGCCGGATTGCCCTCCCTGCTGAGCGCCGCGGCGCTCGCAGCGGCCGATGCCAAAGCCGATGCCAAGGCCGGTGACGATGCCGCTGGCGATGTCGAGGGCAGGGCGCCGCGGGCGCGCGACGTCGGCCGCAAGTTCAATGCGGACGGCAGTCCCATGACCTTCGAGGGCAACACCATCGTCGGCCACCTGCGCCCGCAGGGCCCGGACTACGAGACCTTCGATGCCTGGCTGGACATCGCGCGCGAACTGCCGCGTCACGGCTTCGCCCGCAAGCTGACGCAGACGCCGGCGTCGAGCTGGCATGTGACGCTGTTTGGCGGCGTCAACGACGTCGACCGCGGCACGCCGGCCTGGCCCCGCGGCCTCGCGCGCGACCTGCCGATCGCCGAGGTCAACCGCCTCATGCTGCAACGCCTGGAGCGGCTGGACCGGCCGGCGACCGGCCCGTGCGCCTTCGTTGTCGACACGCGGACCCCGGCCACGCTGCGCCACGACGGGACGCTGGGCATACCGCTGCGGCCGGCCGACGCGGCCACCGACCGGCGCCTGGCCGAGGCACGCGATGCCTACGCGGACCTGTTCCAGCTGCGTCGGCCGGACCATGAGACCTATCGCTATCACGTGACCATCGGCTACTTCGTCCGCGTCCTCGACGAGGCGGAGGCGATCGCGCTGCGCGACGCGACCGCGGATTGGTGCCGCCGGCTGGCCGCGCGCGGACCGCTGCTGATCCCGGCCTTCCACTACTGCACGCTGCGCGACATGTTCGCGTTCCGCGAGCTGCGGCCGGCATGAGGCGCGCGGGCCAGCGGCGTGCCTGGGTCCGGGGGCTCTGCGAGCGCGCCGCGCTGCTCGTGGTCACGGTGATGGTCACGGTCATGGCCGGCGCGGCGCGGGCCCAGGAGCCCGCGGCCGCGTTCGACGCCAGCCGCCTGACGCCGGAGAACTTCCATCAGGTGCTGGACCCGATCGCGCGCCGCGAGGGGCGGCTGGTGTTCTACAACTTCGCCGGCAACTTCGACCCGGTCTGGAAGGAGGGGCTGATCCCGCGCTTCGAGGCCCGCTTCGGCGTCAAGGTCGAGTACCACAACGTCCGCAAGGACCAGGCCAACCAGCAACTGCTGGCGGTGCAGCGCGCGGGCGGGGCGGCGCCGGTGGACGTGTACTTCGCCGGCGGTCCGGACAACTTCGCCGCGATGGCCTCCGTGGTGGCGCCCTATCCGCTGACCCGTCTGCTGCCCAACCTGCGCGGGCTGGCCCCGGCGTATGGCGATCGCCCGCTGGGCGTGGACACCGGCGGCCGCTGGCCCATCGTCCATTTGAGCCAGTCGGTGCTGGCCTACGACGGCGCGCGGCTGCCCGGCGCGCAGGTGCCGCGCAGCTTCGAGTCGCTGCTCGCCTGGGCGCAGTCGCATCCGGGCCAGTTCGCCTTCACGTCGCCGGCCAAGGGCGGGTCCGGCGGCGCGTTCGTCTATTCGGCCGCGTTGCATCTGGTGAAGGATCCGGCCTGCCGCGCCACGCTGGCCGACGGCTCGCTGTCGCCGGACCGCGCGCAGGACTGGGCGATGCAGGCGCGATGCCTCGATCCGCTGTGGGACTACCTGGCCCGGCTGCTGAAGGTCGCCGAGCTGACCAATGGCAATGCCGACACGCTGAACCTGATGAACAACGGCCGCGCGCTGATCGGTACGGCCTGGGAGGATCACGCGCTGACCTTCGCGCGCGCCGGGCTGCTGCCGCCGAGCCTGCGGGTCACCTCGCTCGAGCCCGGGCTCGCGGCGGGCGGCGACGGCCTCATCGTTGCCGCCGGCGCGCGCAGTCCCGCCGCGGCGCTGCTGTTCATCGACATGGCGTTCTCGCGCGAGTTCCAGGCCTGGAAGCTGGACCATCACGCGTCGCGCTCGCCGCGCGAGGACGTGGACCCGGCCGCGGTCAGCGCCGGCACGGCGCCCTATCTCCTGCCGCCGGCGCAGGCCCGGCAATGGTCGGTGCCGGTCAATTGGTCGATCGCGCGCGGGCTGTCGCGGGCGCTGGAAGAAAAGGTGTTGAGGCGATGGTGGTGATGACGAGGTCTGAACACGGCGAGCGCCGGGCGGAAGAGGCGCTGCTGCGCGTCGAGGGCGTCACGAAACGCTATGGGGCGAGCGTGGCCCTGCATCCGGCGGACCTGTCGGTGGCGCCTGGCGAGTTCGTCACCGTGCTCGGCCCGTCGGGCTGCGGCAAGAGCACGCTGCTGCGCCTGCTGTGCGGCGTGACCGAGGCCAGCGGCGGCGCGATCACGCTCGCCGGCCAGCGCATCGAGGCGCTGCCGCCGGAGCGGCGCGACATCGCGATGGTGTTCCAGTCGCATGCGCTGTTCCCGCACATGAGCGTGCGCGCCAATCTGGGCTTCGGACTCCGGATGAAGCGGGTCGCCGCGGCGGAGCAGTCGCGCCGCATCGCCCATGCGGTGGAGATCTGCAACCTCGGCGGGCTGCTCGATCGCATGCCGGCCCAGCTCTCCGGCGGCCAGCAGCAGCGCGTCGCGCTGGCGCGCGCCGTGGTGATGCAACCGGCGCTGATGCTGTTCGACGAACCCTTGTCCAGCCTCGACGCCAAGCTGCGCGAGGGCCTGCGCGACGAACTGGTGCGGCTGCACCGAGCCACCGGCGCGACCAGCCTGCATGTGACGCACGACCAGGCGGAGGCGATGGCGATGTCGGACCGGATCGTGGTCATGAACGGCGGGCGCATCGTCGAGACCGGCACGCCGGTGGCGCTCTACCGCCGGCCTCGCCACGTGTTCACGGCTGGCTTCCTGGGTCACGCCAACCTGCTGGAGGTGCCGGTCGAGCAGGGCCAGGCGACGCTGCCCTGGGGGCAGCGCGGCCCTGTCTCCGGCGCGGTGCCCGGCGCGCGCGGTGCCCGCGTGTCGCTGCGCCCGGAAGACATCGTGTTGACGGCGGAGGAGGCGGGCGCTGGCCGCATCACGGCGAGTTGCTTCACCGGCGCGTCGGTGCAGTACACGGTGCAGGTGGGCCAGCGCGCGCTGCGGGCGACGCTGGGCGGCGCCGCGCCGCTGCTGGAGGTCGGCCAGGCCGTGTCGCTGAAGGCCGTCGCCTGGCCGCTGCATGCGCTGGAGGAGGACCGCTCATGACCGGACACGGCCACGCCCGCTGGCGCGGGAGCTGGATGCTGCTGCCCGGGCTCGGATTCCTGGTGTTGCTGTTCGCCGCGCCGCTGCTCATGGGGTTGCTCGGCAGCATCGGCATCGGCATGGGGCAGGGCGGTCCGACCCTTGATCACTACGCGCAGTTCCTGCATCGCCGGACGCTGCAGGTCGGTCTGCTGATGTCGATCTATTACGGCCTCGCGCCGGTGCCGGTCACGCTGGTGCTGGCGATCGGGCTGGCGCTGCTGATGCGGCGGCCGTTCCGGGGCAGCGCGCTGTTCAGCGGCTTGTACAAGCTGCCGATGGCCGTGCCCGGCCTGATCGTGGCGCTGATCGTCATGACGCTGGCCGAGCGCGGCGGCCTGCTGGACCGCCTGGCCGGGCCGCTGGGTCTGGCGCTGCCGCGCCTGGTGCGGGACCCCTGGGGCGTGGGCGTCATCATGGCCACGGTCTGGAAGCAGCTGCCCTTCATGACGCTGGTGATCACCGGCGCGTTCGCATCGATCCCGCAGGACGTGATCGACGCATCGCGCAGCCTCGGCGCGGGCCGCTGGTCGACGCTGCTGCGCGTGGAGCTGCCGCTGGCGATGCCCGGCATTTCCGCCGCGGTGTTGCTGACCTTCATCGGGACCATGGGCGCGTACGCGATCCCGGACCTGCTCGGGCCGGCCATCCCGCGTCCGCTGGCGGTGCACATGCTCAGCGAGTTCGGTGACGGCCATCCGGGCCTGATGAACGCGATCGGTGTGGTGCTCAGCGTCTTCGCGATGGTGGTGCTGCTGGGCTACCAGGCGCTGGCCGGGAGGGCGCGCCGGCTGCTGGGCGGCGCGGCGGACGGAAAGGACACGCCATGAGCGCGAACGCCAACCTGGCCGATGGCGGCACGATGCCGGCGCCCGATCGCGCGGCTGAGCGCCGCCGCCGATTCGGCGCGGACGATCGCCTCTGGGTCTCGGCCGGCCTGTTCACCGCGCTGGCGCTGACGGTCGGCGTGCCGCTGATCGTGCTGCTGCTGTGGAGCGTCGCGGCGCGGTGGCCGGCGCCGGACCTGCTGCCGCGCGCCTATGCCGCCGACACCTGGCGCGCCGTGCTCGGCGATCGGGACCTGCTGGCGGCCACCGTCAACAGCCTCTGGATCGCGATCGCCGTGACGCTGCTCACGACGGCGCTGGCCGCGCCGACGGCCTGGGCGCTGGCGCGGTTTCCGATGCGCTGGCGCCGGACCGTGGAGCTCTTCGTGCTGGCGCCGGTGATCGTGCCCGGCATCGTGGTGGCGACCGGCGTGGGCCTGGTGTTCCAGGTGCTGGGGCTGTCGTACACCGCCACGGGCGTGGTGCTGGTGCAGACGGTGGGGACGCTGCCGCTGGCGGTGCGCCTGCTGACGGCCAGCTTCGAGGCGCTGCCCGACGAACTGCTCCACGCGGCGCGCTCGCTGGGCGCCGGTCCGGCCGCCGTGGCCTGGCACGTGGTGCTGCCGCTGTCCTGGCATGGGCTGGCCGCTGGCGCGCTGCTGTCTTTTGTGGGCAGCTTCGAGGAGTTCGACAAGACCTTCATCGTCGGCGCCCCGGTCGTGCAGACGCTGCCCGTGCTCCTGTACCACCACCTGGACCCGTACTCGCTGCAGTTCCCGCTGGCGGCGGCCACGGCGCTCGTCCTGCTGGTCCCGGTGCTGGTGGTCTTCGTGCTGTCGGGGCGCCTGCTGCGCGACGACCTGATGGCTTCCGGCATGGGCCGGCTGTGACGGCGCGCGCCGGTCCTTCCGTTCCTTCCGGTTCGTCCGCGCCCTTCTGTTTCCCTGTTTCCAGACTTCCAGTCTGACGCGTCCCCGATGACTTCATCACCTCTGAACGCGCGACCCGGCGCCGAGCCGCTGTCACGCCTGCTGCATCCGGCGAATCGCCGAGTCCTCGTGGCCGCTCATCGCGGCGCCTGGCATCGGGCCCCCGAGAACTCCCTGAGCGCGATCGATGATGCGATCGGTCTGGGCGCCGACATCGTCGAATGCGATGTCCGTGCCACCCGCGACGGCGTGCTCGTGCTGATGCACGACGACACGGCGGACCGGATGACGACCGCCCGCGGTCCGATCGCCACGATGGACTGGTGCGAGCTCAGCGCGAGCCGGCTGCGTGGCGGCGCGGGCGGCGCCGGTGCGGCCGTCACCGCGGAGCGGCCCGCGACGCTCGCCGACGCGCTGGTCCGCGCGCGGGACCGCGTGATCCTCAACATCGACACCAAGGTCGAGGCGCTCGCCGGCCAGGTGGCGGAGGCGGTGATCGACGCGGGCATGGCGGACCAGGTCTTCGTGAAGGCGTTCATCGACACGGAGGAGGACATCGAGCGCGCGCGGTCGAGTCCGTTCTTCGGCCGGGTGCCGTTCGTGCCGATGCTGCGGCCGCCGAGCGGCCGGCTCACGGCCGAACTCCAGCGCCTCGCGCCGCTGCGCTGTCCGATGGTCGAGGTGGCATTCGCGACCCTGGAGGAGCTGGAGGCGGCCCGGCCCGAACTGGCGCGGCTGCAGGCGCGGCTCTGGATCAATACGATCCAGGTCTCCCACAGCCTGGACCTGAACGACGAACGCGCGCTGGCCGATCCGGACGCGGTCTGGGGCCGGCTGCTGTCAGCCGGCGCGGGAGCGATCCAGACCGATGCCGTGGCCGCGCTCGCCGCTTATCTGGCGGCTCGCGATCCCCGCTTGACCATGGCGTAGGCCGCGCCCGCCGCCACGCCGACCGCCAGCACCGAAGGCGCGGCGACCCAGGCGGGGTTGGACGTCCCCGGTTCCTGGGGGGCCGCGGCGGCCGCCTTGTCGGCCGCCAAGCCTTCCCGCACGGCGGCAATGCGGTCCGCGTCGACCTTCGGCTTCTCGACGCCGAAGACCTGCACGCGCAGATCGACGATCTCCTTGTTGCGCGTCGCGTCGATGGTCGTTCCGGGCGGCACGGCCAGCACCAGGCCCGAATGCCCGCGGGCCAGCGCCTTGTCGTGGACGGTGGCAAAGACCTCTTCCTGCGGCTGGTCGGTGAGGACGTTCTCGCCGGCATGCCGCAGGGTGCCGGCCGTCTCCGACTGGGCAGCGACGGGGTCGTTCGTCACGTCCTTCATGAGGCCGAAAATCTGATTGGTGAAGAACTTCCTGCTGCCGTCCCGTTGCGGCACGGAGAAGTCCTCCGAGCGATAGGCCGCCGAACTCGCCACGTGCGACAGCCCGCTCTCCGGCTGCGCCAGGCGCTGCCGCAGGAGGTCCATGGCCTGCTTCTGCAGCGGGTTCGCGTCTGACGGCGGGGCTTCGAGGACCTTGATGTCCATGGCGCGCCAGCCCTGGATCCATGCCATCGCGGATTCCGCAGCGCCTTCAGCGCTGTTCTGGCCCTTGGCGGTCGTGGCGGGATGGAGCGCGTGGATCGTCGGATCCGTCACGACGCCCGCGCTGAAGACCGGCTCGACCTTGATCCCCTTGAGCGTCTGCAGCAGTTCCTGACGTTTCGCGCGGTCCTCGGGGTGCTTCGGGTCGATGTTGTAGCGTTCGTAGAGATTGCCAAGGAACTGATCGAAGCCGCCCGGATAGGCCTTCGCGTAGAGCTTGAGCGCGGTGAACTTGCGCAGCTCGGGCTCGTTCTTCAGCAGATCGAAGGCGGCTTCGGCGGTCTGCTCCTTGCAGTCCAGCGCGATCGCCATGTCCGGCTTCGTGCGCGCGATGTCCAGCAGCGCCTCCTTGACGCTGGCGACCTTCTGGTCGGTCTCGACGAAGTTGCCATCGACCGGATTGCGGATCACGAGCGGCTTGTTCCTGAGCTCGTTCCAGTCGACGTGGCTGACGAGGCGGTCCTTGTCGTCCGCGGTCATCCGTCCGATGGTGAAGTCGTGCAGCAGCACCGGCACGCCATCCTTCGTGACCTGGATGTCGATCTCCAGGCTGCGATAGCCGGCCTTGTAGGCGTTGTCGATGGCGGCGAGCGAGTTCTCCGGAATGCCATTGCGGTTGTCGAACATGCCGCGGTGCACCACGATCTCCTTGCCGAGCGCCTTCGTGTTTTCCGCCTCGAAGTAGCGCGGGTGGGTGAAGGCCGAGGCATCCGGTTTCTCGCCATGCAGTTGCGCATGGGTATTGGCCTTGAAGAAGTCCGCGCCCTTGGTTCTGGAGCTGACGGCATGGCCTTGGTATCGCGGCAGGAAGTCCAGTCCGTTCTTGCCGAGCCCCAGCGCCGCCGACAAACCCTGCTCAGCGGCCGGGGACAGCTGATCGTTGACGACAAAGGCCTTGTCGACATTCACCACCAACTGGTTGTGCGCGATGTCCACGTACACCGGCGACTTGTCGGAACGTCCGGCCGCCGTCGCCAGGTCCTTGAAGCTGCCTGCATCGGCGTACACGTGATCCAGCTTGCCGGCGCTGAACTTCTCGAGCGCACTGCCAGCCGGGGGCGCCGTGCCTCGCTGGGCAAGCTGCTTGGCCATATGGGATTGCACCGCCTCGAGCACGATGCGATGGGCTGCAAGCTGTGCGTCGTGGCCCTTCCACAGCGCGGCGCCCAGCGGGATCAGTGTCTTGCTGCTGCCGGAGACGGCATGCTCGAACTCGTAGGGGCGGACCAACGCCGCTGGCGTGTGCTTCACGGGCAGCTCGGCACGCAGATGGCGGCGCGGAGCGCCTTCGAGCTTGTCGGGACCGGCCCTTCGGCCCATGAGCCCCTCGAGCGCTTGCGGCAGGGCCGGCGCCGTGGCGGGCGCGTGGCCCGTCGCAGCGGACGGCGCCGCCGGGGTCAGGCCGGGTTGCGGCGCGATGGGGGAGGGGGTGGTGTTGATGGTCATGGTGTGGGGTCTGTTCGATGTGACATCGCTGATTGGCAACACGGCCACTGTCGAAAGCAGACCTGACACCCTTTTGACGCTCCCGAAGCAAACACCCACGGCGCGAAAGTTCGCCGGGAACACGCATGAACACGCCTCCGTGCGATCCGCAGGCACGATGGTGTGCCTCGCGGCCTTGGCGCCCGATCAGAACAGCGCCGCGATCAACCCGACGCAAAGCGCCATCGACGCGCCATAGAGGCCCCATCCATTCCAGCGACCGCGGCGTTCGGGCCGGGTGCCTCGCGACATGAACGCGCCCACGCCGTACAGGCCAGCGGCGATCACCGCGACCGCGGCGAGGTTGAGCCCCTCGCCCAGGTCGTCGCTGACGTCGAGCCACACCGCCGTCGCCGCGCCCGTGACGAGGAACAGGCTCAGCGCCCGCCATCGATCCAGCCCGCCAATCGGCGGATCGAAGCGCGCCTGCTTCAGCCGCTCCCCATCGGGCACCGCCGTCACGCTCACGCCCGGCGGCATCCAGCCCGGTGACTTGAACAGCACCCGCGCGCGGTCGCGCCAGCGCGGCGTGGCCCGCGCGCGCTCGAACAGCTCCCCATAGAACTGCCCGACCGCTTTGAGCGGATTCCAGCTGTGCAGCGCCTTCACCGTCCCATAGACGCAAGCCTCCGTTTCCTCGGCGAAGGTGCCGAACATCCGGTCCCAGATCACCAGCACCGCGCCGTAGTTCTTGTCCAGGTAGCCCGGATTCACCGCGTGATGCACCCGGTGGTTCGAGGGCGTCGAGAACACGCGGTCCAGCCAGCCGAGCCGGCCGATGTGCTCGGTGTGAATCCAGAACTGATACAGCAGCACGAACAGCCCCGCGCCGATGTACTGCTCCAGCGGAATGCCCATCAGCGCCATCGGCACGAAGAACGGCAGTCCCATCACCGCGTAGAAGCTCTCCTGGCGCAGCGCCGTCGTCAGGTTGAAATGCTCGCTCTGGTGATGCACCGTGTGCGCGGCCCAGAAGATCGCGCTCTCATGGCTGACGCGATGCAGCCAGTAATCGCAGAAGTCGTACAGGACGATCGCGGCCACCCAGCCCCACCAGCCGTTCCACACCGACGCCGGCAGCAGGCCCAGATGCGGCTGCAGCCACGCGTACAGCCCGCCCTGGAACAGCGGCGTCACCGCCGCCACCGCCAGGCTCATCAGGCCCTGGCTGAGGCTGCTGATCGAATCGGCGAAGCCATATCCGCCGCGGCCCGTGCGCCGGCTCCACCACCACTCGAGCCCGATGCACAGCACGAACAGCGGCACGGCGAAGACCAGGACCAGGTGCATGGCGCGCGCTCAGAAGTGATACCAGAGGCTGACGCTGACCGTCTGCTGCAGCTTCGAGCGCGTCAGCGGCGAACGCGCCGCGTCGCCGACCAGCCACGCGTTCTGCCACTCGCCGCTCAGCGACCAGCGCTCGGAGAACTTGTGCTCGGCGCTGAACGTGAGGCTCCAGTCCATCATCCCGGCGCGCGGATGCCATTCCGGCAGGCCGCTGGCGCGCGACTCGCCGGCGCCGATGCCGTAGCCGCCGCGCAGGTGCGCGCCGTTGGCCCAGGTCGCGCCGAGCGTGACGCCGATGAAGTCCTCGCCGATCGGGAGGCCGGTGGTGGCCCCCAGCTCCAGCTCGACGCCATCGTGCTTGCGGCCGCTGCCCCACGACAGGCCCGATTGCAGCAGCAGGAAGTCGGTCGCCTGCACGTTGGCGAAGGCCTCCGTCGTCAGACGCGAGCCCAGCCGGTCGACGCCCTTGGGCGTGAAGCGGCTCGGCCGGCCGAACTGCGGCCACAGCCGCGCTCCCGCCTGCCAGGTCTTGGCAGCCTCTGCGCCGGCCAGCAGCGGCACGAGGTTCCAGCCGGCGCCCAGGTCGGTCGAAACGAACGCGCCCTTGGGCGAGAGGTACTCGAAGGCCGGCAGCACGTTGTCGCTGTGCTGGCTGCTGCCCGGCGCGGAGGGCCAGCTGTGCAGCGAGACGCCGCCGGACCAGCTCGGCTCCGCGGGCGGCGCATCCATCAGCACCAGGCTGCCGGCCGCCCAGGCGGGCGCGGCACCCGCCAGCAGGGCGGCGCACAGCGCGGGCAGGGGAGACCACGGCAGAACACGGCCAGCGGCAGGGCCGCGCATGGGACGAGGCAAGACGGATCGGCGCAAGGCGGAGGGGCTGAAAGCGGATCGCGACATCAGACCGCGAACACGGATCGGGGAACGGATCGCGGGATTCTAGGCAGCGGCCCCCGCCTCAACCTTGCGCTTGTCTGTCGTCCCCGGACGCTCAGGGGCGAAGCAGGCGCAGGTCGTAGATTCCGCCCGCGATCGACCCGGGCTCGGCCACCAGCCGCACGCGCAGCGAGCCATCCGCGGGACGTGGCCAGTCCTCGGGCAGCGCGAAGTCGCGGCTGTAGATCTCGGCGCCCGCGGCGCGTTCAGGCGCATCCGCCGCACGCAGCGTGAGCCCGGCCAATTGCCGGTCGTTGATCCAGATCGAGAACCGCCGTCCGTCGTCCAGCGATGAGAAGGCGAGCCGCAGCACGCGCGCCTCCCGCTTCGGATCGTTCAGGCGATAGCTGAGCCACGCGGTCGCATGCCGCCAGCGGCGCCCCTTGTTGAGCCCGGTCTCGACGCCTTCGCCCAGGAAACCGTGATCGCTCTCGGGCTGCTGCTCGCCGGGCGCCACCGCGTCGACCGTGCGCGCCTGCAGCGCGAGGCGCTCACGTTCCTCGCGCGCCAGTTGCTCGCGGCGGGCTCGGGCCTCGGCCGGCGTGCTGTACGGCCAGTACACGACGTAGCGCGAGTCATGCACGCGGAAGAAGGGCTCGAGCAGCAGCTCGCGCGCCGGTGTGCCATCGGCGCTCTGCAGCAGCGCGCCAGCGCTGAAAGTCAGCGAGCGGCCCGCCACCGGCACGAGACGTCCACCGAAGTCGGCCTTGGCGCTGACGAAAAGCGGCGCCTGCGCGAGCGGCACGACAGCGCCGTGCGCAACGTGGTCCATGCGCGCGTCGCCGGCCCGGAACGCCAGCTGCTCATCGGCGATCGGCGCGGTGCGGGCCGCCAGCACGATCGGCCCATGCAGCACCGCGAAGAAGTCCGTGCGCGTGGGCATCGGCTCCAGCGCCGTGCGCATCGGCAGGCGGACCTCGACGACATCGCCCGCGCGCCACTCGCGCGTCAACGCGACATATCCACCGGGCGTGCGCTCGGCGGCGCTCAGCGTCACCGCTTCGCCGTTGAGCTTCACCCGCAACGCGCCGGGGGCGAGCCATCCGGGATGGCGCACCTTGAGCGTGATGCGTGATCCGCGAGGCGCCTCATCGACGACGATCCGCGTCGCCGCCTCGTCGGGAAATCGCGTGTGCTGCGTCACGCGCAGGCCGCGCTCGCGCCAGTCGAGCGAGGAGGCCACGAAGAGGTTGACGAACAGCACCGGCGCGCCGTCCTGGCCCTCGCGCTTGCCCTCGCTCTCGCCGCGCGAGTAGATGAACTGGCCATGCCGTGCGTGGCTCTCCAGCCCGGACCCGACGCAGCACCACATGCCCAGGTCCACCTGCGAGTACACGCGGTAATGGTTCGGCCGCATCGGCGTGAAGTACACGAAGCCGCCGGCCGGGTGCTGCGACGCCAGCACATGGTTGAACAGCGCGCGTTCGTAATAGTCGGCCAAGGCCGCGCGCTCGGCATCGCCGGCCGCGTGCGCATGCAGCAGCTCGGTGAGCTTGAGCATGTTGTAGGTGTTGCAGGTCTCGGGACCTTCCACCTCGTCGACCATCGGCTGGAAGTCGGTCAGCGGATGGAAGTGTTCCCTGACGCTGTTGCCGCCGATGGCCACGCTGCGGCGCTCGCGCACCGTCCGCCAGAAGAAGCGCGCCGGCGCGAGCCAGTCTTCGTCCGCGGCGTCGTGACCGCGTTCCTCGGCGATGCGCGCGAAACCGATCACCTTCGGGATCTGCGTGTTGGCATGCAGGCCGGTGAGCGCGTCACGCCGCTCGCGCAGCGGATCCAGCAGCGCCCGATGCGAGAAGCGCTCAGCGAGCCGCAGGTAGCGCGCGCCGCCGCTCATCGCGGCGATGTCGGCGAAAAGCTCGTTCATGCCGCCATGCTCGGCGCGCATCATGTCCTGCAGCTGCGCGTCGCTCAGCGGTTCCAGCAGCGCCAGCGCCCAGGCGCCGAGGTCGATCAGCATCTCCCGGGCGAGCGGCTCGCCCGTCAGCTGCCAGGCATCGCGCAGACCGGCGAAGGTCTTGTGCAGGTTGTACCAAGGGACCCAGCGTCCATTGACGGAGAAGCTGTCGACCTTGAGCTCGCCGCGCGCGACCTCGCGCCACGCGGCCTTGCCATCGGGAATGCCGCCGAGGTAGCCGTCGCCGTTCGCAAGCTGGCACAGCCGCAGCTCCTTCAGGACCTCGGCCAGACGGCGATGCACGCGTTCATCACCGGTGGACGCGGCCATCATCGCCAGCGCCGACACGTAGTGCCCGCCCATGTGGCCGTCCAGGCCGCTGCTCTCCCAGTTGCCATAGGACGGCTTGGGCAGCGGCAGGCCCGCTTCGCGGCGGAAGGGCGCGAGCAGCCGGTCCGCATCGAGCGCCATGAGATAGCGCAGATCGGCGTCCTGCGCCGCTTTCAACGGTCCGTCGAGCAGCCGCACGCGCGCCAGCGGGAAGCGGCTGGCCGCGGCGGTGCCGGGCCTGGCCGGCCACGCGCCGGTGTTGGTGCTGGTGTTGGCGCCGGCGTCCACAGCGCCGTCGCTGGAGATCAGCGCGCCGAAGGCCGGCCCGCCGACCACGCCAGCCGACGCGGCCGCGGTGCCGCACAGGCATCCTCGAAGGAAGCCGCGCCGTGCGAGGTCGCGTCGCATCAGCTGCCCGCGCGCGCCGCCCGGCTCGAGACGCCGCCACTCATGCTCAGCCCTCCAGCGCGACGACGACGATGGACTTGGGCGGCAGCGGCAGGCTCAGCGCGCCGTCCTTGGCTTGCGCCTCGTAGGCCTTGGGCTTCACGGCGTCCGGCTTGGCGAAGGTGTTCTCGGCATCCATCGCCTCGGCGCTCAGCACCTGGCCGACCGCGCGCGTCGCGGCCGCGCCCTGCACGGCGAGCTTGATCGTCTGCGCCTCACGCGGATGCACGTTGACCAGCGCGAGATACAGCTTCCCATCCTTGCCGCGCGCCGCCGAGGCGCTCACCGCGGGCAGCGACTTGCCGGCCAGCGCGTACTCCGGATTGCCGCTCAGCGCGGCTGGCAGCGAGGTCGCGTCCTGGAAGGGCGTGTACAGCGCGAAGGCGTGATACGTCGGCGTCAGCACCATGCGGGTCTTGTCCGTGTGGATCATGGCCTGCAGCACGTTCACCATCTGCGCGATGTTGGTCATGTGCACGCGGTCCGCATGCGCATGGAACATGTGGAAGTGCAGGGCCGCCAGCACCGCGTCGCGCAGCGTGTTGCGCTGGACCAGGAAGCCCGGGTTGGTGCCCGGCTCCGGGTCGTACCAGCTGCCCCATTCGTCGAGGTAGAGCCCGATGCGCTTGTCCGGATCGTTCCTGTCCAGGATCGCGATGTTGGCGGCGACCGTCTTCTCGAAGTCCTGCGTCGCCGACAGCAGCGAGATCCACTCGTCTTCCTGGAAGCCGGCGGCGGCGCCCTTGCGCTCCCACTTGCCGGTGGGGAACACGTAGTAGTGATGGCCGATCGCGTCGAAGTTGAACTTGATGTTCTGCGTCGACAGCACCTCGGTCCAGCGCGTGTCGTTGGAATTGCCGCCGCTGGCGATGAACTTGGGCCGGTTGTGCTCCGGCGTCTTCAGGAAGGTCGCGACCTGGCGGTACTGGTTGACGTAGTACTCCGGCGTCATGTTGCCGCCGCAGCCCCAGGCCTCGTTGCCCACGGCGAAGTAGCTGACCTTGAACGGCTTGTCGCGGCCGTTCTTGCGGCGCAGCTGCGCCAGCGAGGAGTTGCCCTCGGCCGTCATGTACTCCAGCCACTCGGCCATCTCCTGCGCGCTGCCGGTGCCCAGGTTGCCGTTGACATAGGCCTCGGCGCCGATCTGCTCGACCAGGTCGAAGAACTCGTGCGTGCCCACGGCGTTGTTCTCGGCCACGCCGCCCCAGTGCGTGTTGACCTTGACCGGCCGCTTGCCGCGCGGGCCGATGCCTTCGCGCCAGTGGTACTCGTCGGCAAAGCAGCCGCCGGGCCAGCGCACCAGCGGCACGTGCAGCGCCTTGAGCGCGCCCACCACGTCCTTGCGCCAGCCCCGCACGTTGGGGATCTTCGAGTCGGGACCGACCCACATCCCTTCGTAGATGCCGGTGCCCAGGTGCTCGGCGAACTGACCGTACACGTTGCGGTGGATCACCGGGCCGGGCTTGCCGGCATCGATGCTGAGCTGGATGTCGGCCGCGTGCGCGCTCCAGGCGAGCAGGGCGCCCGTGGCCAGGCCCATGGCCATTCGGTTGAGGGTCATGCTTGTCTCCGGTTGTCGTTGTGATTCCGTTCGGACTCTGCGGTACCGAAACGACGAAGGACCGTCTCCGGTCCTTCGCTGTGATGTCATCGCGCGTTCAGTGCGAGTGCCTGGGCACCGCCGAGCCGCGGCAGCCGCGCAGGAAATCGAAGTCGCAGCCTTCGTCGGCCTGCAGCACGTGCTGGACGTAGAGCTTGCGGTAGCCGCTCTGGTCCGCGGGATCGGGCTGCTGCTTCGCGGCCCAGTCGGCCAGGCGCGCCTGCAGCTCCGCGTCACTGATGTCCAGGTGCAGCCGGTTGGCCGCGCAGTCGAGCTCGATCCAGTCGCCCTCGCGCACCACCGCCAGCGGGCCGCCGGCCTTGGCCTCCGGCGCCACGTGCAGCACCACGGTGCCGTAGGCGGTGCCGCTCATGCGGGCGTCGGAGATGCGGACCATGTCCTTGATGCCCTGCGCCAGCAGCTTGGGCGGCAGGCCCATGTTGCCGACCTCGGCCATGCCGGGATAGCCCATCGGGCCGCAGTTCTTCATGACGAGGATGGAATCGGCGTCGACCTCCAGGTTCGGATCCATGATCCGCGCCTTGTAGTCGTCGAAGTCCTCGAACACGACGGCCCGGCCGCGATGCTGCATCAGCGCGGGCGTCGCCGCCGACGGCTTGAGCACCGCGCCGCGCGGCGCGAGGTTGCCGCGCAGCACGCAGATGCCGCCGTCCTCGATCAGCGGCTTGGCGATGGGGCGGATCACTTCCTCGTCATAGATCGGCGCGTCGTGGCAGTTCTGCCAGAGCGTCTTGCCATTGACGGTCAGCGCGTCCTTGTGCGGCAGCAGGCCGTGCTCGCCCAGCCGGCGCAGCACGCCCGGCAGGCCGCCGGCGTAATAGAACTCTTCCATCAGGAAGCGGCCCGAAGGCAGCAGGTCCACCAGCGTCGGCGTGCCGCGGCCGATGCGGGTCCAGTCCTCGAGCTCCAGCGGCACGCCGATGCGGCCGGCGATCGCCTTCAGGTGGATGACCGCGTTGGTCGAGCCGCCGATCGCGGCGTTGGTGCGGATCGCGTTCTCGAAGGCCTCGCGCGTCAGGATCCTGGACAGGCGCAGGTCCTCCCAGACCATCTCGACGATGCGCATGCCCGACAGATGCGCCAGCACGTAGCGGCGCGCGTCCACCGCCGGGATCGCGGCGTTGTGCGGCAGCGAGGTGCCCAGCGACTCCGCCATGCAGGCCATGGTCGAGGCCGTGCCCATCGTGTTGCAGGTGCCCGCCGAGCGCGAATGGCCCGCCTCGGCCGCGATGAAGTCGTGCATCGAGATCTCGCCGGCCTTGACCTGCTCATGCAGCTGCCAGACGGCGGTGCCCGAGCCGATGTTCTTGCCGCCCAGCTTGCCGTTGAGCATCGGCCCGCCGGTGACGACGATGGTGGGCAGGTCCACGCTGGCCGCCCCCATCAGCAGCGCCGGCGTGGTCTTGTCGCAGCCCACCAGCAGCACGACGGCGTCCATCGGATTGCCGCGGATCGATTCCTCGACGTCCATGCTGGCCAGGTTGCGCGTGAGCATCGCGGTCGGGCGCAGGTTGGACTCGCCGTTGGAGAACACCGGGAATTCCACCGGATAGCCGCCGGCCTCCAGGATGCCCCGCTTCACGTGCTCGGCCAGCTTGCGGAAGTGCGCGTTGCACGGCGTCAGCTCGGACCAGGTGTTGCAGATGCCGATGATCGGCTTGCCCTCGAACTCATGGTCCGGGATGCCCTGGTTCTTCATCCAGGACCGGTACATGAATCCATTCTTGTCCTGCGTCCCGAACCATTCGGCGGAACGCAGCTTGATCTTCTTCTTGGCCTCGGTCATTGCAGGTGTTCGGTGATGTCTCCGTGAGCGATGCTAGGGAGACGGGTGATTCGGATCCAATCAAAACTTCTCGGGTTTCGATATCGGATCGGGTATCAGGCGAGCCCGGCGTCGCCGAAGTCCGGCATGCCGTCCGACGTCCAGCGCAGGCGCTTGATGAAGGTGTGGCGGTCCGGATTCCACAGCGGGTCGCCGACGATCTCGGTGTAGGTGCGGGCGTGATAGACCAGCAGCTCCGTCTGGCCGTCCTCGTCGAGCGCGAAGCTGTTGTGCCCCGGGCCGAACACCGGACGCGTCGGGCTGGTGGTCAGCACCGGCGTCTGCGACTTGGTCCAGCTCGCCGGATCGAGCGGGTCGGCCGACTCGTCCATCCACAGCAGGCCCATCGCGTAGTTCTGATCGGTCGCGCTGGCCGAGTAGCTGATGAACAGCCGCCCGTTCCGATGCAGCACGGAGGGCCCCTCGTTGACGAGGAAGCCGCGGCATTCCCACTCGAACTCCGGCTTGCTCAGCCGCACCGGCTCGCCGCCGAGCTGCCAGGGCGTGCGCATCGGCGCGATGTAGAGGTTGGAGTTGCCGGCGATGGCGTTGTCCTTCTGCGCCCAGAGGTAGTACAGCTGTCCCCGGTGCTCGAAGGTGGTGGCGTCCAGGCAGAAGGTGTCGAGCCCGCTGTCGACCTGGCCCAGGAATTCCCAGTCGCCGGTCATCGGATCGGCCGAGCCGCAGCGCAGCGCATACATGCGGTGCTGGAACAGGCCGCCGACGATCTCGCGGCTCGGCGCCGCGGCGAAGTACACGTACCAGGCGCCCCGGCGCAAGTGCAGCTCCGGGGCCCAGATGAGTTCCGACCAGGGCCCGGTGTCCGGCTTGCGCCAGATCACGCGGGGCTCCGCCGCCGCCAGTTCGCCCCAGCGGCCGGCGGCGCGCAGTTCGATGCGGTCGTACTCCGGCACCGAGGCGGTGAAGAAGTAGCGCGCCCGGCCCGCGCCGTCGACATGGCGCGTGAGGTGCGGATCGGCCCGTTGCAGGATCAGCGGGGCCAGCTCGTGCGCCTCGGGCGCCAAGGTCGGGGCGGTCATCGGATCACAGCTTCCAGCGCAGGCCCAGCGCGACGGTGCGGTCGTAGTAGCGGACATCGCGCACCCGCGACGGGTCCTGGTCGAAGTAGTCGTGGTAGGCCTGGTTCAGCAGGTTGGTCACGTCCAGCGAGACCGTCATCTTCGGCGTGACCTCATAGCCCAGCGACAGGTCCAGGGTCTTGAGCGGCGCGACGTAGAGCTTGCTCTGCGTGCTGCGGTACGGCGCCTCGGCCAGGAACTTGTCGCGCCAGTTGTAGGCCAGGCGCGCATAGATGCCGTTGCGCTCGTACATGCCGACGACGTTGAAGGCGTTCTTCGACTGCCCCAGGAACGGCCCATCGCCCTGCTTGCCGGTCATGAAGGTGTAGTTGACCTCCATGCCGAACCCGCCCAGCCAGCCCGGCAGGAAATCGTAGAACTGGCGGTAGCCCAGCTCGTAGCCATGCAGGTCGGCGGTGGCCACGTTGATCGGCCGCGTCACGTTGTAGGGGACGCCGTTGATCGTCGTCTGGATCGTGTCGGTCGCGACGCGGTTCTTGAACTTGTGCTGGAACACGGTGCCGGTCAGCGAGCCCGTGCGTGCGAAGTACCACTCCAGCGCGACGTCGGTGTTGTTGGACTCGGTCGGCTTGAGCTCCGGATTGCCGCCCGAGAGCGTGCCGAAGATCGTGCCGCCGCCCGGAGGGCTGTTCGTCTGGCCGGGGTTGTACTGGTTGAAGGCCGGCCGTTCAATCGTCTTGCCCCAGACCAGGCGGCCCACCAGACGCGGTGTCAGTTCGGCGCGCAGCGAGAGCGAGGGCAGGGCGTCGGTGCGGGACGTGTCCACCAGCACCGGGGTGATCTCGTTGGTGGCGGCGTCCTTGGAGTTGCCGCGCAGCGTCTGCTGGGTACGCACCCAGCGCACGCCCGCGACGCCGGAGACCGGCACGCCCAGCGCATCGAAGCCGAACTTCAGCCGGCCATAGATCGAGCTGGTCTTCTCCGTGTCGTTGAACAGCGTCATCGGGTCGTAGGGCGTCAGCGCGGTGCTGCCCGTCAGCATCTGACGGAAGGCCTCGCCGTTGTCGAGCAGCCAGTCCCGCGACGCGAAGACATATCGCTTGACGCCGAAGTCGCCGGACGTGGGCTGCGCCACCTCATAGAGGCCGGGGAAGTTGGTCAGCGTCTGACCGGCTGCCGGGAAGGTGGTCGTCCACGGCATGCTGGTGCCGATCGACATCGCGTCGCGCTTGGCCAGCCGCACGCCGGTGCTGAACTCCTTGAAGAAGCCGTCGCCCAGGTCGTAGTCGGCGTCGCCGCGCCAGTCGGTGGCGCGGCCTTCGCGGCGGCCGCGCACGTCGACCCCGCCATTGATGTGGAAGTTCGCCGCGTCGGTCAGGTCCAGGTTCGGGTAGTCGATGAAGCCGCCGCCGTCGCGCACCGCCGCCACGGTACTGGTGGGGTTGTAGCCCGTGTCCAGGATGCGGTTGACCCAGTCGATCTGGCTGCGGGTGCGGACCAGCTCGGTGCTGAGCTTGAGGCGCTCATTGACGCGCCAGTTGCCGCCCAGCGCCAGTTGGTTGTTGCTGGCCTCGTCATGCTTGGCCTGGGTCGAGGTGAATCCCCAGCCCGGATAGTTGGTATTGACCGCGGTGTCCAGGTTGTCCGTGCCGGGCCGGGTGGTGATCACCGTGCCGGGCGCGGGGCGCCAGACGCCGGCGTCATTGATCATGCCGATGCCGCCGACGAGGAAGGACTGCTGGTAGCGATGGTCGATCCGGGTGCCGAAGCCCTCGAGGTAGACCTCCGACTCCGTGCTGGGCTTCCATTGCAGCGCGAAGTTCCCCGCCAGGCGCTTGCGATCGCCGAGGTCCAGCACGCGGCCCATCGCGTCGGTGCCCTTGACCGGGTCGGCGCGGCCGTCGACGACGA
Organism: Roseateles sp.; assembly: GCF_039595595.1. Classification (GTDB taxonomy): domain Bacteria; phylum Pseudomonadota; class Gammaproteobacteria; order Burkholderiales; family Burkholderiaceae_C; genus Roseateles. The sequence goes on from NZ_JBCNLG010000012.1 coordinate 25,596, forward strand.
TGGATTGCGGATCGCCGACAAAGGCGCGCTCATCGTGGTACTTGCCGCGCTGGTAGGACAGCCCGATCAGGGCGCCCATGTCGCCCAGGTCGGTCTTCCAGCGGTTCGACGCCATGCCGGAGACGTCGGGGTTGTTGGACTTGGCCTTGTCGCGATGTTCCCCGCGCGCCGAGATGACCAGTTGCGCATCCTTGAAGTCGAAGGGGCGGTTGGTGCGCACGTCGATGACGCCGGCCGTGCCGCCCTCGGGCAGCGCGGCTTCCTGCGTCTTGTAGACGTCGATGCGCTTGAGCATCGTCGCCGGCACGTCCGCCAGATAGAGGCTGCGGCTGGAGTCGGAGAAGAACTCGCGCCCGTTGAGCAGCGTCGTGACCCCGCCCAGGCCGCGGATGATCACGGTGCCGGCCTCGCCATTGCCGCGCTGGATCTGCACGCCGGTGACGCGGCCCAGGATCTCGGCCACGTTCTTGTCGGGGAACTTGCCGATGTCCTCGGCCACGATGGAATCGACCACCTGGTCCGAGTTCTGCTTGATCGTCTGCGCCGACTCGGCCGAGCGCCGCATGCCGGTCACGACCACCGTCTCGAGCTGGCTGTCGTCCTTCTTCTTTTCCTCGGGGGCTTGCTGGGCCTGGGCGCCGGTGATCAGGCCCAGGACGGTGGCGGCAGCCGCGGTGCCGCGCAAGGCGAATGGAATATGGCTCATGTTGTCTCCGTCGTTTTTCTGGCTGGTCGATCCGGCTGGACCCGGATGACGCCCACAACCCCCGCAGGGTTGTTGATCGAGCGGAGCTGATGCTAGGAAGACGACCGATTCGAGGCCAATCACATTTTCCGGATGTGCAATGCCAAATCCGAAATCAGGGCAGGCCCGAATTTTCTTTTTTATCGTGTTTCACGCGGTTTCAAGCAAGGAACTGGGGAAGGACGCGAGCGGCGCTCACACCCACAATCAGCTTGGCAACATGTAGTCACAAGTGTTTCTAAGTCGGGCCGTTCGGCTTCCCCCTGAAGAGGGGGCGACGCAAGTGACCATCGGCCTATCATGCGAGCCTTCTCCGGCGGGTAGTAAAGGGTGACGACAGCCGAGCCGGAGAGCATCGGCGAGTCAAAAGAAGGGAGGCCCTATGGAAGCAGTGTCCGTTGTCCGTACTTTCGAGTCGGTCGGGAATGGTGGCTACGTGATGCCGGCGGTCAAGCGCCGGGTGTTGCTGGTCGACGACCATGAACTGGTGCGCGCGGGGATCCGCACGCTGTACCAGACCCTGGACGAGATCGACATCGAATGGGTGGAAGCCTCGTCGCTGCAAGAGGGTCTGCAGGCCTACGGTCACGGCGGCGCGGTCGACGCGGTGCTGCTGGACCTGAACCTGGGCGACTGCAAGGGCCTGCAAGGGCTGCGGCAGTTCATGGAAACCTTCCCCGAGGCGCGCGTGGTCGTCTTCAGCGGCACGCAGGACGAATTCGTCGTCCGCCAGGCGCGGGCGCTGGGTGCGGTGGGCTACCTGCCCAAGGGTGCGCTGATGGCCGAGATGCGCAGCACGCTGCGCGCCCTGCTGGCCGAGGGGCCGCGCCACCGTGCGGCGCAGGCGGGCTCGCTGTTCCCGCGCTTCCCGTCGTCGGCGATGTACGACCGCGTGGCCGAACTGGGCCCGCGCCACCTGGAAATCCTGGAGCTGGTCCTGTCGGGCTGCAGCAACCAGGAGATCAGCAACTCCACGCAACTGTCGCTGGGCACGGTGAAGAACTACGTGTCGTCGCTGCTGCTGGCGCTGGACGTCAAGTCACGCTCGCACATGATCAGCCTGTTCCGCTGACGGAGTGGCCACGGTTCACCGCGGCGGCGACCGCGGGGCGAGGGGGCCTGCGGCCCCCGACACCACCTTTGCGCCGACCGAGATCATGATCGACTCGCCGGACGTCCCTGACGTGCCGGCGAGTGCCATTTCGGGCATCGCTCCTTCCTCCGCGACCCACGCCATCGGCAGCGCGGCGCCGGATCCGGCGACTGTCGACGCCGCCTCGCCGTTGCCGGCCGATGCCGAGCCGTCCGGGGACGCGGCCTCGCCGCCCTCGCAGCGGAACGGCGAACCGCCTCCCGCACCGCCGCCGCGGACACGGCGCGCCAAGCGCCCGCCGCGTCCGGGACTGTTCGTCGCCGTCGCCGGCCCGACGCCGGACACCGACGAATCGATGCAGGAAGGCCAGCGCCGCGAGCGCCGCGCGATCGCGCGCCGCCTGCAGGATGCCGGCTTCGAAGAAGCCTGGAGCCATTGGCCCTCGCTGCTCGGCGCGGTGGCCGCGCCGCTGGTGTCGGCGCTGCTGCGCGGGATGCCGACGCCGGGGCTGATCGCGTGGATCGTCAGCGTCATCGCGCTGGCGGCGGGCTGCGTCTTCACCGCGCGCTCCCTCTCGCACCGGGCCGCGCCGCGCGCCCATGAACACCGCGGTCCCGCGCTCTTCAGCGACCGCGAGGGCCGCCGCCTGCTGGTCCTGCAGGCCGCCGGCTGTCTGGGCCTGCTGTGCCTGCACCCCTGGCTCGCGGAGTCGCCGGGGTCGCGCGGCCTGCTCACCGGCCCGCTGCTCGCCGCCGCCGCCGCGGTGATCGGCGTGCTGCTGGCGCCGATGGGGCGCTGGTCGGCGGTCATCGCGCTGCTGCCGGCGTCCGAGGGGCTGGCCCGCCTGTTCGACCCCGCCGCCCGGCCCGGCGCCGGCCCGGTCTGGTTCCTGGCCGCGGCGGTCATCGGCGGGCTCGCGCTGCTGGAGCACCACCGCTGGCAACGCGCCAAGCGCCTGCTGATGGAGCAGGACCTGCACGTCAGCACACTGGAGCACGACCGCGACGGCGCCATCCGCGCGGACCAGGAGAAGAGCCGCTTCCTGGCCATCGCCAGCCACGACCTGCGCCAGCCGGTGCATGCGCTGGGCCTGTTCGCCGCGAGCCTGGAACGCCGCCTGCAGGGCACCGAGGAAGAGCCGCTGATCCGCAACGTCATGCGCTCGATCGAGGGTCTGGAGCGCTCCTTCAACGCGATGCTGGACATCTCGCGCCTGGACGCGGGCACGGTCGATCCGAACCTGCAGCATTTCCCGCTGCGCGACCTGTTCCGGCGCCTGCACATGCATTACGCCGGCCAGGCGGAGGCCTCGGGGCTGGGGCTGCGCTTCTCCCCGGGCGGCAAGTCGGTCACCAGCGACCCGCAACTGCTCGAGCGCATCCTGGGCAACCTGATCCAGAACGCGCTGAAGTACACGGAGGAGGGCGGCGTGGTGGTGGTGGCGCGCTCCACCTCGACGCATCTGAATCTGGAAGTCTGGGATACCGGCATCGGCATCAAGGCCACCGACCTGCCGCGGATCTTCGCGGAGTTCTATCAGGTCGGTCAGAGCGAGCGCAGCCGCACCCAGGGACTGGGCATGGGGCTGGCGATCGTCAAGCGGCTGGCGCACCTGCTGGGCTACCGGCTGATGGTCGCGTCGCGGCCGGGCAAGGGGACGATGTTCCGGCTCAGCATCCCGCTGGGCGGCCTGCCGGAGATCCCGGAGTTCACCACCGCCGCCGACACCGTGCCGATGCCGGTGATGGAGCCCCGCTCGGTGCTGGTCATCGACGACGAGGAGTCGATCCGCATCGGCCTGAAGCTGCTGCTGGAGGAATGGGGCTACGAGGCCATCGTGGCGGCGACGGCGGTGGAGGCGGCGGATGCGGTCCGGGCGCGCGTGCTGCCGCCCGACCTGATCCTGTCCGACCTGCATCTGGGCGACGGCCCGGACGGCATCGCGGCGATCCGCGCGGTGCGCGCCTTCTGCGGCACCGACGTGCCGGCGATCCTGGTCACCGGCGACACCAGCCGGGAGGAACTGCGCCGCGCCACCGAGAGCGGTCACACGGTGCTCTTCAAGCCGCTGCAGCCGCGCAAGCTGTTCAACGCGCTGCGCGGCATGGTCTCCTGAGCGGCGGGCGAGCATCGCGCGATCCGCGCGGCGGGCACGCCCGGGCACGGCGGTGGCCCCTACAGTCACGGGTTCTTCACGCAGCACCGCGATGACCTCGACCGCCTCCCTCGCTCCTCCATCCCCGCGCCGCCTGCAGGCGGCGGCCTGGGCCCTGCGCATCCAGTTCTTCGTCTCCGGCGCGCTGTTCGCGACCTGGGGCGTGCATGTTCCCACCGTCAAGGCGCATTACGGCCTGGGCGAGCAGTCGCTGGCGATCGCGATGCTGGCCTCGGGCGTGGGCGCGCTGCTGGCGCTGACGCAGGCCGGGCGCGTGGTGGCGCGGTTCGGGCCGCGCGGCGTGGCGGGCTTGATGGGCGCGTTGTGCGCCGGCGGCGTGTCGCTGCTGATCGTGCCGGACGCCTACCTCGGCCTGGTCGGCCTGCTGATGCTGTTCGGCGCCACGGCCAGCCTGTTCGACGTGGCCATCAACGCCGAGGCCACCGAGATCGAGCACCTGGCCGCCCGCCCGCTGATGAGCGGCTTCCACGCGATGTTCAGCCTGGGCGGCATGGTCGGCGCGGGCGTCGGGAGCCTGCTGCCCTGGCTGGGCTGGACGCCGCAAACCCACCTGTTCGCGGCCTGCGGCGCGGGCATCGCGCTGATCCTGGGTGCCTGCGCGGCGATGCTGAAGATGCGCACCGAAGCCGGCGAGAAGCAGCCGATGAGCCTGCCGCGCGGCGTGCTCGCGCTGATCGGCGCGCTGGCCGCGCTGGGCCTGATCGCCGAAGGCGCGATGTACGACTGGAGCGTCCTGTTCATGAAGCAGGAGCGCGCCAGCGATGCCAGCATCGCGGCGCTGGGCTACGCCAGCTTCAGTCTGGCGATGGCGCTGGGCCGCTTCGGCGGCGACTGGGTGCGGGCGCGCGTGGCGCCGGTGCCGCTGATGATCGCCAGCGGTCTGCTCGCGGCGGCGGGCATGGCTGCCGCGCTGCTGGTGCCGGTGGCCGGCGCGGGACTGCTCGGCTTCGCGCTGGTCGGGCTGGGCCTGTCGAACGTGGTGCCGGTGCTGTTCTCGGCGGCGTCGAAAGTGCCCGGCATCAGCGCGGCGCACGGCATTGCGGCGGTGTCCTCGCTGGGCTACCTCGGCATGATGGCCGGTCCGCCGCTGATCGGGATGATCGCGGAGCACTCGTCGCTGACGGCGGGTCTGGCCTGCGTGGTCGTCTTCGCGCTGGTGATGGCGATGAGCGCGCAGCGCGCGCTGGGCGTCACGCAACCGGGCGGCGGCCAGCCGTGTAGGCGATTGACCGACACGCGCATCGGACGATGACTGCCCTGCGCTTGCGCCATCGGCCTCGTGTCAGGCCGCGATGCCTTCACTACAGTTGATCCTGACAACGGAATTCGAGCTTCCGTTGTTCATGCTTCTCTCTCGCATGGTCCGTCTTTTCCCTCTGCAGGCGGACGAACTTTCGGCCCTGGTCTCACGACCAGGGCCTTTTCTTTTTTGCTGTTTCCATTTCCGGCGCCGGCGTCAGACCGGCAGCAGCCCCATCGTCATCGCCTTGAGCGTCGCCGCGGCGCGGGTGCTGCACTCGAGCTTGCGGAACGCGCTCTCCAGGTGCGTGCGCACGGTCGCGGGACTGATGCCCAGCACCTTCGCCGCCTCCTTGTTGCTCTCGCCGATGGCGATGCGCGCGAGCACCTCGGTCTCGCGCGCCGAGAGCGACACAGTGGCCGCTGTTGCCGTCGTGGCCGCCGTTGCTGAGCCCTGGCGAACGGGCCAGCCCTTGCCGCCGCAGACCGCTTCGGCGGCCTGCGCATCGAGCAGGCCGGCGCCGGCCTCGGCGCGCAGCGCGGCGCGCGCCGCTTCCACGTCGAGCGCTGCCGTGCCGGGCCGCGCGGTGCGCAGCGTGGTCCAGCGCGACGCCGCGGCCAGCACGCGCGCCGGCATCGGAATCGCCGCGCCGGCGACCCCTCGGAACGCGCCCGAGCCATCCATCCGCTCGTCGACATAGGACGCGAGTTCGGCCTCCTCCTGCAGGGCGGAGAGCCGCCGCGCGGCGCGGCCGGTCCAGTAGGGCATCAGCCGCAGCCGCTCGCGATCGGCTTCGCCCAGGCGGCGCCCGTCCTGCCAGAGCGCGTTGGGCACCGAGGCCCGCCCGATGCCATGCAGCAGCCCGGCGCGGTGCAGCCGTTCCTGAACGGCCTCGTCGAGCCCGAGCGCGGCGGCCGCGTCGCGCGCCGCCTCCGCGACGCGGCGCGAGAGCCCGGTCATCCACGGGATCTTCAGATCGATGACGTCGGCGACCAGCTCGAGCGGTGTCTTGAGCGCCGCCAGGCCGCCGACTCCGGCGTCCGCCTCGCCGCCGCGTTCATGCGCGCCGTCGTCGAGCGCGGCCATCCATCCGGCGGCCTCGCGCGCGACGAGGTCGGCCAGCGCCTTCGGGTACTTGCCATCGGCGCGCTCCGCGATGTAGCGCAGCGCGGCCGGCAGGCCGTGCACGCGCGAGAAGATCTCCAGATCCCCGGCCAGCGCGACGTGGAAGACCACCGCGGGCACCGCGTCGCCGCTCAGACCGGCGGGCTTGCCGCCACCATCCCAGGTCTCGAAGAGACAGCGCATCGCCCGCTCGATGTCGGCCGGCAGGCCGAGCAGGCGCGCGATCTCGCCGGCCACCTCGCAATGGATCAGCGCGGCGTCGCCGAAGGTGCTCGCCAGCGCGGTCGCTTCGGAGGCCGACGCCATCGACAGCATCGCGTCGCGGCCGGTCACGTCGTCGCCCATCAGCACCGAGAACTCGGGCGCGTTGGCCGTGCAACCGGACCAGCGCAGCAGCGCGACGCAGGCGGCGTGGCCGTCCGGCCCGCCCGTGCCGATGCCGGCGGCGCGCGCGGACTGCGCGACGCGCGTGGCGAGCCACGCCGCACGGGTCGAGTGATCGACCGGCTGCCCCATGCTCAGGTCACCGACAAACGCGAGCGCGCGCACGGCGTCGAGCACTGGCACGCGCGAGCCCGGCCGTGCCGGGGCGAGGGAAGGGGAGCCGGCGCGGGGGGCGGGGCGAGCGGAAGGGCTGGAACGGCTGGAACTGCTGGAATAGGTCACGGTGAGGTCGGGCGTCGATGGCCGCGGACACGCCCGGGGAGCGGGGCGCCCGCGGCCGGCGCGGACCTTACCGGGATTGGCGGACGGCGTCCAGGATCACCTTCGCGACCGCTTCCGGCTGCGACTGCTGCGGCACATGGCTGCTGTCGACCTTGGTCACGCGGGCACCCGCGCGCTGGGCCATCGCGGCCTGCGCCTCGGGGGCGATCATGCGGTCGGACGTCGCCAGCACATACCAGGACGGCTTGGTCTTCCAGGCCGGCGTGCCCACCGTCTGTTCGAAGGCCTTGGCCTGGATCGGCCCCTGCGTGGCGGTCATCACCGCGGTGGCCGAGGCCGGCAGGTCCTGCGCGAAGTGCTGGCTCATGCCTTCGGCGGTGAGGCTCAGCCACCCTTGCGCGTCCGCCTTGAAGTGGGCCGAGCCGGACGGCACCGGGAAGCCCTTGCCCTGCTCGGCGGTGTTCTGGCCGGCGTCCGGCGCGAACGCGGCGACATAGACCAGCGACGCGACCTTGGGCGAGTTGCCCGCTTCGGTGATCACCGTGCCGCCCCAGGAATGGCCGACCAGCACGACCTTGCCCGGCTGCGCGTCGATGGCGCGGCGCGCGGCGGCGACGTCGTCGGCGAGCGAGCTCAGCGGGTTCTGCACGGCGGTCACCTGCAGGCCCTCACGCTGCAGCAGCGGGATGACCTTGGCCCAGTCGGAGCCGTCGGCGAAGGCGCCATGGACGATGACGACCGCGGGCTGGGCCGCCGCGGGGGCGGCCAGGGCCGCGCCGGAGAAGCCCGTGGCGGCGAGGGCGGTGGCGGCAGCGGCGGTGGCGAGGAGTCGGCGGGAGAGGTTCATGGTGGGCTCCAGTGAAGGGTGGGGTGTTGGAACAGGACTCGACTATCCCGGCATGCGCCTCGCGCTGGTATCGGACGAATGTCCGAGGCGGACCGGCACGCGCGTGCGCCGGCGGTCTGCCCATCGGTGTTTCCCCCGAGGACGCCACACTCGCCCGGCGCCGCGCGAGCGCGGGGCAAGCCCTGACCCCGGCCTGGCCGGCCCGATCGGGCCATGTCCGGCACCTGTTAGGGAAACAACTCCCCCCGCTCCGAGGGGGAGCCCGGCTTTGCCCCTCTCCTATGGGACGTGACATGCGTCACAGAATCGACCCGCCCGAAGGCCGCCCCTCCCGCCGGCCCTCAGCAGTCACGGCGGCGCTCCGCATCACGGGGCGCCGCCGTCCATGTCCAGGTGGACATCCCACCTTCCTTTCGAAGAAGGACGCAGCAATGTTCAAGAAAACCTGTCTGGCCCTGGCGCTTCTGGGCGCCGCGGCCGCGGCCCAGGCGGGCCCGACACTCCTCGACGAGGGATTCGACAACGTCGACACGCTGGCCGGCGCCGGCTGGATCCGTTCCAACCAAGGCAGCGGCGGCGGCCTCACCGATCCCTGGGTCCAGGGCGACCAGTCGATCTTCACCGCCTTGAGCGGCGCACCCAATGCCTACGTCGCCAGCAACTTCAACAACGCGGCCGCTGGCGGCACGCTGTCGAGCTGGCTGATCAGCCCGGTGTTCTCGACCGCCGAGAACCTCGAAGTCTCCTTCTGGGCCCGCGGCGACATCCAGCCCGGCTACATCGACCAGCTGGCCTATGGCCTGGTCGACGCGGCCGGCATCTTCAGCAGCTTCGTGCCGCAGGCCACGATCACCGCGCAGGGCGACTGGACCCGCTACAGCTTCCTGCTGGGCGGCCAGGGCGCCGGCGCCACCGCGCGCTTCGCGATCCAGTACATCGGCAGCGCGGACCAGGCGAACTACGTCGGCGTGGACAACGTCGCCGTCAACGTGCCGGAGCCGTCGAGCTGGGCGCTGGCCGGCATCAGCCTGCTGGGCCTGGCGGCCGCCCGCCGCCGCCGCGCGCAGCGCTGAGCCTTCGAGCCGTCGAATCATCCGAGTCATCTCCGAGTCATCGAAGCAAGGACAACGTCCATGATCACCCGCATTTCCCTGGGCCTGGCGATCGCCGCGGCCCTGCCGCTGGCGGCGCAGGCTCACGAAGCCGCCGCCGCGGCGACCCCGGACTCCACCGCCGCCGCGGCCCAGGAGTCGCTCGTCATCGTGCGCGACGCCGACACCGGCAAGCTGCGCCCGGCCACCGCCGAGGAGCATGCCGCGCTGAAGGCGCTGCCCGCGTCGGGCAAGGCCCGCGTGGCCCTGCGCGCGATGGCCATCGGCCCGCAGCTCAAGCGCCACAGCAGCGGCGCGGTGGGCATCCGCGTCACCGACGACATGGCCAGCCAGTCGGTCGTCGTGCGCGGCGCCGACGGCAAGCTGATCGAAGCCTGCTTCGCCAGCAAGGAAGAAGCCGAGAACTTCATGAAGTCCGGCGCCACCGCCGCCAAGACGGCCCTGCCCACGGAGTAAGCCATGCAGAAGACCTTCAAGAAGACCCTGCTGCGCTCGGCCGTGCTGGCCGCGCTGTGCGGCGCCGGCCTGGCGCAGGCCGCCACCATCGTGATCCAGAGCCGCGACCCGGCGGGCGTCGGCTTCAACGACCCGACGCCGGTGGCGCCGGTGGGCGGCAACCCGGGTACCACGCTCGGCGAGCAGCGCATGTACGTCTACCGCTACGTCGCCGACGTGTGGGAGAAGGCGCTGGACAGCAACGTCACGATCACCGTGAACGCCGGCTGGCAGGCACTGACCTGCACCTCGTCGTCGGCCACGCTGGGCAGCGCCAGCCCCTGGAACCTCTGGCACGACTTCGCCGGCGGCGACCCCGGCACCTGGTACCCGCAGGCGCTTGCCAACAAGCTCTCCGGCGTCAACCTCAGCGAGGGCATGCCCGATGACGGCAGCGGCTACGCCGGCGTCGACATCAAGACCCAGTTCAACGTGAACCTGGGCCAGCCGGGCTGCCTGGACGGCTCGCCGTTCTACCTCGGCCTGGACGGCAACTTCGGCACCGGCGTGAACTTCGTCGAGACGCTGCTGCATGAGCTGGGCCATGGCCTGGGCTTCACCGTGCTGTCGGTGCAGACCTCCACCGGCAAGCGCATCAGCGCCGACGGCAGCGTCTACGCCGACGACGGTCTGCCCAGCATCTGGGAGCGCTACATGTTCGACAACACGGCTGGCAAGTCGTGGCTGAACATGACCAGCGCGGAGCGCAAGGCCTCGGCGATCAATCCGCTGGGCCTGGCCTGGACCGGCCCGAACGTGCTGGCCGGCGCCGGCATGCTGGCGGCCACGCCGGTGCTGAAGGTCGCGAGTTCCGCGCCCGGCGCCTCGGGCCAGTACCCCTACGGCACCGCGTCCTTCGGACCGGCGGTGAGCAGCGGGCAGGGCCTGGGCGCGCTGGCGACGATCGCCGCGCCGGCCGCCGGCCAGGGCCAGGGCTGCACCGCGTTCAGCGCGGCGGACACGGCGGCCGTGAGCGGCAAGGTCGCGATCATCGATCGCGGCGTGTGCGGCTTCGCGGTCAAGGCGAAGAACGCGCAGAACGCCGGCGCGATCGGCGTGATCATCGCCAACAACGTCGCGGGCGCCGCGCCCGGCCTGGGCGGCTCCGACCCGACCATCACCATCCCGACGGTGAGCGTGTCGCAGGCCGATGGCGTCAAGCTGCGCTCGGCCATCACGGCGTCGATCCCCTACGGCACGCGCAGCAAGCCGGGCGTGGCGACGGGCTCGCTGTCCAGCGACCCGAGCCGCCGCGCCGGCGCCGACGCGCTGGGCCGTCCGCTGCTGTACACGCCGAACCCGCTGGTGCCGGGCTCATCGGTGTCGCACTGGGACGTGTCGGCCTCGCCCAACCTGCTGATGGAGCCCAACATCTCGCCCGACCTGGGCCTGGTGCTGGTGCCGCCGAAGGACCTGACCAAGCCGCTGCTGAAGGACCTGGGCTGGTGATCCCGGCTCGAACCGCGCGACGGGCGCGGTGAGCCCCGAAGCCCGGTGCGAAAGCGCCGGGCTTTTTCGCTGTCCCCGCCCGGTGCGAAAGCGCCGGGCTTTTTCGCTGTCCCCGCCCGGTGCGAAAGCGCCGGGCTTTCTTCATTTCGCGCGTGAAGTGCCGGCTGCGGCGTTGGCGAAGCCAGCCAGATGCGCGCGCAGCGCCTTCGCGGCGATGCCGCGATCGTCGCCATGCAGGAAGGCGGTGACCCCGGCTTCGCACCAGGCCTCGTACTGGCCGCCGGCGCGAGGGATCGCGCAGAAGGGCACGCTACGCGCGCGGCAGGCCGCGGCGACGCGATGGATCGCGTCCTGTACCGACGGATGCTGCGCCTGACCCGGCACGCCCAGCGACTGCGACAGATCGATCGCGCCCTCCAGCACCATGTCGATGCCGGGCACCGCCGCGATCGCATCGATGTGCTCGACGCCCCGCGCGTCCTCGATCATCGCCACCACCATCAGCTCGCGGCTGGCCATCGCCATGTACTCGATCAGCGGCAGCGTGCCGAAGCCGGTCGTGCGGCCGCCGCTGATGCCGCGCTCGCCGAGCGGGTGGTAGCGCGCCGCGCGCACCGCCTCGCGGGCCTGGCCGGCGTCCTGCACCCGCGGCACCACGATGCCCATCGCGCCGGCGTCGAGCGCGCGCAGGATGGGGCCCGGCTCGACGCCGGGCACGCGCACCAGCGGCGTCAGGCCGCAGCATTCGGCGGCGCGGATCAGGTCCTCCAGCGTCTGCGGATTCACGCCGGCATGCTCCAGGTCCAGGATCACGAAGTCGAAGCCGGCGTAGCCGATCATCTCGACCAGCAGCGGCGCCGGGATCGAGTTGATCAGCCCATGCACGCGCCGCCCGGCGGCCAGCCGGGCGCGGAGCTCATTCGGCCGCAGCATGCTCGTCCTCCACGGGAAGGAATTCCTGGCGCGGCGCCGGATGGCGCAGGAAACCCTGGTGCGAGATGTGCCACGCGTAGGCGCCCGCGAAGGGGAACACCACGAGATCGCCGGCGCGCACCCGCGTCACCGGCGCGTCAAAGGCCAGCACGTCCTTGGGCGTGCACAGCTGGCCCACGACGTTGACCGTCGCATCGCTCAGCGCGGGCCGCTCCCAGGGATAGGGCCAATGCTCGACCGGGAGCACCGTGAACGGATGGCTGTGTCCCTGCGCCGGCGGCGTGCGGAAGTGATGCGTGCCGCCGCGCGCGACGACGTAGTCGCGGCCGAAGGCGTGCTTCAGGTCGATGACCTGCATCGCGTAGTAGCCGCAGGCGGCGGTGATGTAGCGGCCGCATTCGAAGCGCAGACGCGGCAGCGACGGATCGCGCTCGCACAGCCGCCGCAGGCCGTCCGCGAACGCGGCCAGGTCGAACTGGCGCGCGGGCTCGCGGTAGTTCACGCCGATGCCGCCGCCGACATTGATGTGATCGATCGACAGGCCGTGCTCGCGGCACCAGTCGCGCACCTGGGCCGCGTAGCCGGCGATCAGCTCGACATGGGCGGCCGCGTCGAGCTGGTGCGACAGCAGGTGGAAGTGGAAGCCGCGCAGGCGCAGCGATGGCGCATCGCGCAGCAGATGCAGCGCGTGCGGCAACTGGTCGGCCGGGATGCCGAAGGGCGTCGGCTTGCCGCCCATCATCAGCGTCGTGGCGGCGAGCCCGGGCAGCGACAGGTTCATCCGCAGCAGCACCGGCGCCTGGCGGCCCTGCGCGTTGGCCAGCCAGGCCAGGCGGCGCAGCTCGTTCAGGCTCTCCACATGGATCGCCTCGACGCCTGACCGGATCGCCAGACGCAGTTCCTCATCGGTCTTGCCGGGACCGCTGAAGATCACCGGCGCGTCGGCGAAATGCTCTCGCACCCACGCCAGCTCGCCGCCCGACGAGACCTCGAAACCCGCTACCAGCGGTGCCAGCGTGCGCAGCACCGGCAGGTCGGAGTTGGCCTTGATCGCATAGAAGAGCTCGCAGCGCGGCGGCAGCGCCGCGGTCACCGCCGCCGCATGGCGGCGCAGCGCCTCGAGGTCGTAGACGTAGGCGCACAGCGGCTCGGACGTCTCGTCCAGCAGCTCGCGCAGGCGGCGTTCGACCGCCTCCATTCGCAGTTCCATCGGGGTCCTCCGCGTTCAGCCGGCCAGCGCGATCGGATTGGCCACCGGCACGTAGCCCGCGCTGCGATCCGGGCGTTGCAGGAAGCGGTTGCTCAGGTTGGTCTTGCCCGGGAAGGGCTCGCCCGCGAGCACCGCGTTGATGCGCCGCGCGGACGCCGCATTGCCCCAGCGCGCCTGGTAGCGCTGCAACTGCTGGCGCACGACGGCCCACAGCCGCAGCTGCATCGCCGTGTCGTCGGGCGCGAGCTGCGCGATCGCCTCGGCGAAGTTGTTGACGAAGAGGCAATAGGCGATGCGTTTCCAGCCTTGCTCCTCGCCGTACCAGAGGGCGTCGCGCGCCCGCGCGCTGACGCCCTGCAGCGTGTGCGCCGGATGGAAGGCCGGGACGAGCTTGACGCCCTCGAAGTCGCGCAGGAAGAGCTGGCGCGGCCAGCCCTCCTGCAGGCCCAGCAGGACGTTCTGCAAGTGCGGCTCGAAGATCACCCCATGCGCAAAGGCGCAGTGCAGCACCGGCGGCATCAACAGCTCGACGTAGGCCGAGAACCAGCGCTCGGCCACGGCCGCGCGCGGGCTGCCCTCGCGCTCGGCCAGCGCCTCCAGCAGGGCGCTCATGCGCTGCTCGCCATAGACGTGGTTGCCGAACAGCGAGCCTGCCAGCAGCGCCGTCGCGCCCGGAAGCAGCTGCGGCTCGACGCTGCGGCGCAGGATCATGCCGAAGGCTTCGACCACCTCGCGGTTGCGTGCCTCGTCGGCGTCGCGCAGGTCGACCGAGAGGAAGGCCGGTTCCTCCAGCACTTCCAAGCCGGGGAAGTCGCGCTGCAGGCCCGGCAGCAGGCCGCGCAGGACGCCGCTGACCTGGGTCGCGCCTTCGAGTTCGTACCAGGCGTTCTTGCGGACGCAGTTGGTCAGCCGCACGTGCAGCGAGAACTTGTAGAAGAACGGATGGCCCGGTTGATAGAGCGTGCGGACCGACGAGGTCGCGTGGAAGGGCGCGCCGTGCTCGCCGAGGTGGCGCAGCCGGCCGTCGGCAATGGCCTCGTTCACCAGCGGCAGACGCAGCAGGTGGGCTGCCTCCCACGGATGCACCGGCACCGCCACGTAGCCCGGCTCCACCGCTGGCGCACCGGCGGCGACGATCTCCTCGCAGCGTTGCGGCAGCAGCGACTGCTGGATCACGAACTTCTCGCGCACCGCGAACCAGTGCAGCGCGAAGCGCGCGCCCAGCTCCGGCGAATAGCGCCGCAGGTCCGGGGCGGAGAAGCCCTGGCGGCTCTTCGGCGCCGGGTGGAAGGGATGGCCGAAGACCAGCGACTGCTCCGATTCGATGAAGGCGTCGACGGGATCGGCCGGAATCGCAGCGGCCGGCGGCGTGCGCAGCGCCAGGGTGGCCATCGCGACGCTGTCGCGCACCTGCGTCATCAGCTCGATGTTGGGCGGCACGTCATGCCGCAGCGCCATCTCGCGCAGCAGCACGGCGGCCTGGCTCTGCCAGTCCAGCAGCGTCCAGGGCTTGCCCGGGGCCTTGTGGAAGACCGGCGAGCGGTAGCGGAAGCTGCCCGTCAGCGCCGGGCCGGCGACGACCACCAGCAGGCGCTCGCCGGTGTGGGGCAGTTGCACGTGCAGCACCTGCCCGCCCTCGCGCTGCAGCGTCAGCTGGATGGCGGTGGGCCAGTCGTTCTGCCAGAACATCGGGCCCACGCTCATTTCGCCAGCGGGGCCGGCGACCTCGCGGCAGTAGCAGTTGAGCAGGGTTTCCTGGCTGCGCTGGCCCGCCGCGCTCGCGGCGAGGTCGGTCAGCGCAGCAGGCCGGACTTGGGTCTCTTGCATGCGGGTACTCCCAGGGATTCGTTCAGGAAAATGCCGGCTGCGGCCTGCGCCTGAGCGCGAGCGCGGCCAGCCCGATCAGCGCCGGCAGCAGCGCGGCGGCCGCCAGCAGGAAGGGCGAGCGCAGGCCGAAGGCCTGGGCGGCGACGCCCGCGGCCAGGCCGGCCGCGACGCCGCCCCATTTGGAACTGCTCTCGAACCAGCCGAAGCTGCGTCCCGCGTTGCCGGCATGGACCGTGGCCGCGATGAGCCCGTGCAGCGCGATGAAGCCCAGCGTCATCGCCACGCCCATGAGCAGCCGGCAGGCGATGAGCAGCGGCGTCGAATCGGCCACCGCCTGGCCCAGCAGCGAGACCAGCAGCGCGCTGAACGACACGGCGAGCCACGCGCTGCGGCGGCCTCGGGTGCTCCAGCGCGTCAGCGGCCACGCGGCGACCAGGTACACGGCATGTGGCAGGCCGAACAGCAGGCCGGCTGCCGCCGTCGACAGACCGGCGAAGTGCTGCTGAACGTGCGGCGCGAAGTACGGGAAGGTCGACACCGTGCAGAACACGAAGACGAACTGCAGCAGATAGACGCCGCGCGCGGACAGCTCGGGCGCGGCCGCTGGCGGCGCCTTGCCGGGCGCGCGATGGGCCTCGCCGCCAGCGGGCAGGAAGGCGGCCAGCCCCGCGGCGGCCAGCGGCAGCAGCGCCATCCAGCGGTAGACCTCGATCGGTGAACCGCCGCCCGCCTGCAGCACCAGACCGAGCGCCGCCGGTGCCGCCACCAGCGCGGCGCGCGCCGACCACTGCATCGCGGTCAGGCTGCGCGCCAGCGCGGGTCCGCTGGCGACGGTCGCCAGGTACGCGTTCGACGCCGCGAAGGTGCCGCCCAGCAGCCCCTGCAGCGCGAGCGCCGCGGCGAAGGTCCAGGTGCTGGTGGCGTAGCCCGCCAGCACGAAGCTGGCGGCCAACCCGAGCTGCGCGCGGATCAGCAGCCGCTTCTTGCCGTAGCGGTCGGCAAGCCGCCCCCACCACGGGCTGCTGAGCGCCGCCAGCAAGGTCGGCAGCACGTAGAGCCAGCCCGCGAGGAAGCGGGCGTCGTTGTGCAGCGATTGCTCCAGCACCAGGCCGAAGAATGGCGGCATCCCGAGCGCCGCGAACGAGGCCACGAAGTGGCCGGCCATCACCGCCGGGACGACGATGCGCGATCCGGCGGCGCTCACGCGGGAAACTTCAGGAAGTTGGGCGCGGTCTGGCCGTAGAACTTGTTGACGTCGGCGGCGCCGGTGGTCGCCTTGTCCAGCAGCGTGGCGGCGGTCAACAGGTACTTCAGGCAGAGCCGGTCATCGCGCAGCAGCGTCCGGCGGGCCAGCTCGACATCGCCGCCAGAGGCGGCCAGGTCGTCGAGGATCGCCGCGACGCGGTCGCGCACCGCCGCGTAGGCGCCGGCCCGATCGAAGCCGGGGACCTTCGCGGCCAGGCCTTCGGCGAGCACCGCGATGTTCAGCTGCAGTGTGATCGTCGTGAACATCTGCGCCAGCGGCAGTTCGTCGGGCACCAGCAGGCGCGGGTCCTCGAGCGCGTCCAGCCGGGCCGCCAGCGCCGGCGAGACCTGGGCGAGCTTCGCGCGATGCAGGCGCGCGGCGTCGTTGTCCTTGAGCAGCAGACGCAGGCGCGGCGCGGCCTCCGACAGCACGACGACGGAGTTCTGCTGGTTGGACTCCAGCGCGATGCCGTAACGCACCCACAGCGTCAGATGCAGGCGCAGCGTGAGGTCGAGGTACGCATCGAAGAAGGCCCCCAGGTCGCCGCCATGGAAGCGGTCCGCCAACGACTGGCTGACGCAGCGGCCATCGGGCGTCTCCGCCAGCAGGCCGGCCACGGGCACCGGCGTGCTGCCCCTGAGCGCCTGCGCGGGATAGCGGCGGACGATCATGCCCAGGAAGTTGTGGCCGCCGACATGCGCGCCGGTGTCCTCGCGGGTGAGCAGCACGCGTTCGCGCAGTGCCGGCTCGGCGTCCAGCACCGCGGCGAGCAGGTCCTGCACCCGCTGGCCGTCGCCGATCGTGCTGGGCTTGATCGTGCGGATGTTCTTCGCGCCGAGCGTGCGGATCGTCAGCGGCAGCTTGATGTGCCACTCCGGCGCGTCCAGCACCACCAGCGAGCGCACCGACAGCGTCGGCGTGACGCGCAGATGGGTCCTGGGCGCGCGCGTCACGCGACCGGCGAGGCCGGCGCCTTCGAGCATCACGTCCAGGCCGTTGCGCCAGAGGAAGGGGTGCACAGGCATGAGGGCGTGATCCGCCTCGAGCGATGCGGGCAGGCCCACGTCGGCGAAGGCCGGCCAGCCCGGCGGCAGGCCGTCGCCGCGCGGGTGGTGCAGCGCGCGCGGCACGGCCAGCCAGTTCAGCTCGAACGAGGGCGCGAACTCCGGCGCGTAGTGGCGCAGGTCCTCGACCTCGAAGCCGAGCTTGGCGCGCGCGGTCGGGTACAGCGGATGGTCGAGGTACGACGCCAGGCGATCGTGATGCTGCATGCGGTCATGCCACTCGCCGGTCTCGGCGGCGTCCGCCGCCCGAGGCGACGAGGCGAACCAGTCGCGGCGGGCCGACTCGGCCGCGCGGCGATGCGCCAGCGCGACATCGCTCTCGACGGCGAACTCGGCGAAGCGCGCGGCAGTGTCGGCATCGCAGCCCTCGGCGAAGCGGGCGAGGATCTCACCGATGCAGAACAGCGCCTCGACCTGGCCGCCGCGCTCGGACAGCAGCGGCAATCGCGACAGGCGCCAGGTCTGCATGAAACGCTCCGGTGCCACCGGGATCCAGAGGCGCCCCTGGCCGAGATGCTCGATCGCGAGCCAGGCGTGGCCCTCGGGCAGCGTCATGCCGGCGGCGATGGCTGCCTCCTGGACCAGCCGCCCCTGGCTCACGCAGCCGCGCACGTCCTCGCGCAGCAGCGCGTCGATCACGCGCGTGGCGATGTACACGGCGTCCGGATCGGCCAGCGCCGCGCCTTTCGGGTCACGGCGGTTCATGCCCGGATCTCCCAGTTCAGACGGCGCGACGCCTGGTCCATCGCGGCGGCGAGCCGGCCCGCATCGGGCCCGCAGCCGCGCAGCACGCCGAGGTAGTCCTTGTTGGAATGGGTCAGCGCGAAGCTGTCGCCCGTCGAGCGCAGCGGCTGGAAGGACAGACGGGCATGCTCGCCGTCCTCGGAGAAGGCGGTGGGCGCGCTCGCGACCGCGCCGGCCTGCGCCGCGACGAAGTAGCGGATGCGCGCGGCATGGTCGGCCAGGCGCAGCGCGGGCAGCGGCTCGCCCAGGTACAGGCGCAGCACCGTCTCGAACAGCGGGAAGCCCAGCGTGTCCTGCAGCAGGAACTCGCGGTAATCGCCGATGTTGCGGTAGTTGATCTCGATCAGGCGCGGACCGCGATCGGTCATCACGTACTCGGTGTGGCAGGCGCCGAAGCCGACGCCAAAGGCGCGGATGATCTCCAGCACGCGGGCCGCCGGGCCCTGCGGCGCCCCGGGCTGCCACACGGCCTCATGCTCGACGAAGTGCGGCGGCGGCGAGAGCTCGACGCGGAAACCGCCCAGTACCGCCATGTCGCGGCCGTCGCCCAGGGTCTCGAGCGTGTACAGCGGGCCGTCGATGTACTCCTCGATCAGCATCGGGCGGCCGGGATGCTCAGCCCAGACGCGCGCGCACTGCTCGCGCAGCTCGGCGGCGTCGCGCGCCAGGCTCACCTGCAGGCTGGCCACGCCCTCGCGCGGCTTGACCACGACGGGGAAGGGCGGCGCCGCCACTGCATCCAGCATCGCCGCGTCGCAGACGGTGGCGTGCCAGAGCGCGTCGATGCCCAGCGCGGCGAGGCGGCGGCGCATCTCGGCCTTGTTCTTTGCCCGGTAGGTGGTGTGCCAGTCCTTGCCCGGCAGGCCGAGGAAGCTGGCCACGGCCGCGGTGCTCGTCTGCAGGTGGTCGCTGTTGGAGAACACTGCCGCGGGCCGGCCGGCGCGATGCGACAGCAGATCCAGCACGGCGATCGGGTTGAAGACGTCGCAGCTCAGGATCTCGTCGGGATAGGCCGCCAGGCCCGGCTTGGCGAAGTGCGCCCGATGCGCCTCCGCGCAGTCGGTCACCAGCGTGACGGCCAGGCCCAGCCGCCGCGCGGCGGGCAGGAATCCTTCGTTGACGGCATCGGTGGGCACGTGCGCCAGCACCACGAGTTCTTTCATTTGCTGTTCTCCCTGGATCGGTGACGGGGTCAGAGGTTCATCAGATTTCCACCTGAAGGCGGGCCATCACGGCGCGGCCGGGCTGGGGCATGCGGCCCTGGCTGTAGTCGACGCCGCGGAAGTAGTAGTCGCGGTCGAAGAGGTTGTTGACGCCCAGGCCCAGCGTCATGCGGGTGCCGGCCCAGCTGAAGCCGCGGCTCACATGCGCGTTCATCAGCCAGTAGCCGGGGATGCGGCCCGCCGAGCCGGTGGCGGTTTCCGCGACGGTGTTGGCGCCGTCGCTGAACATCGCGCTCTGGTACTGGCCGTTGAGGTTCCAGCTCCAGCCATCGACGCGGTAGCGCGCGTCCAGCGCCAGCTGGTGATGCGGCGCATAGGGCAGGTCGTTGCCGAGGAAGGCGCCGGAGCGCTGCTCGGTGTCCACGCGGGTGTAGGCCACGCCCAGCTCGAGGCCGCGCACCAGTGCCGGGTGCCACTTGGCCTCGAGCTCCGCGCCCTGATGGCGGGCGCGGCCCAGGTTGCGATAGCCGGCGGTGGCGCTGATGAACTCGAGCTTGTTGTCGAAATCGAAGCGGAAAGCCGTGGCCGTGAGGTCCAGCGAGGAGCTCGCGGCCCAGCGCGCGCCGGCTTCGTAGTTCTTCGCGCGCTCGGCGGCCAGGTCGCCGCCGAAGGTGATCTGCGTGAACTGCACCGGCCGCAGCGAGCGGTGCGCGTTGGCGAAGAGGAAGACGTCCGCGCTCGCCTGGTAGCCGACGTCCAGGCCGGGCAGCCAGTCCTTGGTCGGGTTGTAGGTCTGCGCCTGCGTGGCGTTGTTGCGATAGCGCAGCCGCAGGTCCTCGTGGCGCACGCCCGGCGTCACCTTGAGCTGGCCGTCGAGCAGCGAGAAGGTGTCGCTCAGGTAGGCGGCGTAGGCGTCGCTCTCGAAGCGCCAGTCGCGCGTCACGCTGTAGACGCCGGTGGGGAGCACGCGGCTGTCGACCTTGTAGTCGACCTCCTCGCGCATCAGGCGCGCGCCGACCAGGATCTTCTGCGGCACGGGGCCTCGCAGGTCGATGCTCAGACTGGGCTCGGTGCCGTAGACGCGGAACTCGCGCGGCGAGGTCTGGCGCAGCGTCGAGGGCGTGTCGGCGTTGGTCGCGTTGCCGAACTCGAACACCCGCGTGCTGCGATGGCCGAAGCTCTTCCACGTGAGCTGCGTGCCGGTGCCGAAATCATGCGTGAAGGTCAGCGAGCCGCGCGTGGTGTCGCCGTCGAAACGGTCCAGCGGCCGCGTCGACTGGTGGCGGTCCTGCTCGTAGGCGGCCGGCGTGAGCGCGCCAGGCAGTTCGTTGCGTGTGAGGTAGCGCTGCAGGCTGGCGCGGACCTCGGTGCGGTCGGTGACCAGCCATTCGGCATCCAGCGTCACGTTCTTCACCGAGGTGTCGGAATGAGCGCGTTCGCCTTCCCCATCGATGACGTTGGCCTGCAGCTGCACGCCGAGGTGGTCGTTCAGGAAGCCTCCGGCCCGCACGTAGCTGTCGGTCAGGACACGGCCGGAGCGGCCGATGGTGAGGGACTCGCTCGCGGTGAAGGTGGTTTTGGACGGGATCCGCTTCGTCACGAAGTTGATGACGCCGCCGACGTTGTTGGGCCCGTAGTGGACCGCGACACCGCCGCGCACGACATCGATCGCCTCCACCGACTGCAGCGTCAGCGGAAACAGCGACGCCCCGGTCTGGCCGTACGGGGCCAGCGTCATCGGCATGCCATCCTGGAGCAGCAGCACCTGCTCGCTGCGCAGCGGGTTCAGACCGCGCACCCCGATGTTGGGCAGCGTGCCGGAGCCGTTCTCGTCCACGACCGTGATGCCTGGCACCTGGCGCAGGGCGTCGTCGACGCTGCGGGCACCGCTGTCGATCAGATCCTTGGCGTCGATCGCCGTGCGCGCGCCCGGATGCTTGCGGGCGCTGGCCGCCGTCGTCGAACCGAGCCAGCCGCCGCTCACGGTGACCGTGTCGAGCCGCGAGGGCGAGGCTGCGGCGACCTGGGCCGCGGAGGCCTCGGGGGCCGGCGGCGAGGCGCTTTCCTGGGCCTGAGCCTGGGCCGCCGCGCAGGCCGCGGCAGCGAACATCAGTCGCGCCGCAAGGGCGACGGGGGAGGGAGTCGGACGGTGGACGGGTTCTTCGCGCATGGCTTCTCGATTTCTGGTTGTCCGGCGTAGCGCCTGTGGATCGGTGTCAGATGCAAATGCGAACGATTTGCATCGGCGGCCATCCTACACACGTTTTCCCTGAGCGGTGTGAATGTCCCCGTGAGAAAAAGTGACCGGGCCGAGGGCGTCATTGGCGCGCGACAGGGCGGCGAAGCGAGGCATAGTCCGAACGCATGGCGACCCCCGGCCTGGAGACCCGCGTTGAGCAGGACAAGGATTCCCGCATGCTGAGGCGGCTGCACCGCCTCCTCCGATGCCTCGCCGGTGGCGCGGCCGCCGCGGGTGTCGCGGCCGGAGCGCTCGCGCAGGATCTCGCGCTCACCCGGCACGCCCAGCCGGACGGGCTGTCCAACCTGGCGGTCACCGGGCTGATGCAGATGCCCGATGGCCGTCTGTTGATCGGCACCGAGAACGGCCTGTATCGGCACGATGGCGCCCGCATCTCGCGGGTGGACGAGCGTGACGCGCCGATCGGCAACCGGCTCGTGAGCGGCCTGGCGCCCGATGGCCGCGGCGGCTTCTGGGTCGCGATGATCAATGGCGTGTTCCATCTGGACGAGCGCGGGCTCGAGCCTGTGGACATAGGGCAGTCCAAGATCGTCGTGCGGCAGGGGCAGCGTTCGATCGCCGCCACCGCGGAGGGAGGCGCCCTCGTGGCCGCGTTCGACGGTCTCTACGCGGTGCGGCGCGATGCCGCCGACGGCCGCTTGCGCGCCTCCGCCGCGTTCCCCCAGGCGCTGCGCGACCGGGAGCCGTCGCTGACGGCGATTCACAGCGTGCTGGTGGAGCCCGACGGCGGCTGGTGGCTGGGCTGCGGCCAGGCGCTGTGTCACTGGCGAAGCGGGGCGCTGCGGCGATTCGGCGAACGCGAGGGCGTGAAACCCGCGCGCTGGGCCAACGTGCTGCGCACGCGCGACGGGGCGCTGTGGGCGCGCAGCCAGGAGCAGGTGCTGCGCGCGGCACCGGGCGAGACGCGATTCGAGGACTTCACGCCGAAGCAGCTGAGCGAAGGCACCGTGCTGCTGCACCAGCCGCTGATGGAGGATCGCCAGGGCCGGATCCTGACCTCGAGCGACGCGGGCCTGCTGCGCTGGGAATCGGGCCGCTGGACGCGCTTCGGCGAGGCGCAGGGGCTGGAATCCGGCGGTATCTCCGCGGTCCTGCAGGACCGCGATCGCGACCTGTGGATCGGCACGGCCGGGCACGGGCTGGTGCACTGGCGCGGCTATGAACACTGGCGTCACTGGACGCGCCGTCAGGGCGTCGCCAGCGACGATGTCTGGTCGTTCCTGGACGATTCGAACGGCCGGCTATGGCTGGGGACCGGCAGCGGCGTGACCTTGATCGACACCGCCGGCGCGACCGTGCCGGCGATCCCGCTGCCGCGGCGCGGCACCACCGACCAAGTCGGCGGACTCGCTCGCGATGCGTCCGGGCAGATCTGGATGGCCACCTACTCCGGCGAGCTGCTGCGCCTGCGCGGCGGGGCGTGGCAGCGCGTGGCCGAGGGCCTCCCGCTCGTGCTGATGCTGCACGCCAGCCCAGACGGCGCCCTGTGGCTGGGGGCGGACAAGGGGTTGCATGTTGTGCCCCCTTCGGAGACCAGCGCCGAGCGCCCGAAGCTGCTTCCGGCGCCGGGCATGGAGCCGGAACGGGCGCTGTCGATGACGGTCTTCGCCGCCTGCACGACGCCGTCGCGCCGCACCTGGTTCGCCACGTCGGCGGGGATGATGACCCACGATGCGGACGCCGGCCTCACGCAGCCCGCCATCGCCCAGTTGCCCGCCGGCATGCCGGTCGAGCAGATCGCCTGCGGGCGCGACGGCACGGTCTGGGCGGGCACGCGCGACGGGCGGCTGTGGCGGGTCTCGGGCAGCGGCGCGAACTGGCGCGCCCAGGCCTTGCCAAGCGACGCCGCGCTCGGGCGGCGGTCGGTGATGGCCTTGCTCTCCGACCGCCGCGGCTGGCTCTGGGCCACGACCGACGATGGCGTGCTCGTCTGGAATGGCCGCGCCTGGCGGCGCTTCGACGAAAGCAACGGCCTGGGATGGAACGACTGCAACCAGGGCGCGCTCCATGAGGATGTCTCGGGCGGTATCTGGATCGGCACGAGCCGCGGCGCGACGCAGGTGCTGGCGCCCGAACGATTGCTCGATCCGGTACGGGTCGATCTGCATTTCACGCAGCTCACGCGCGATGGCCGGGAGATGCCGCGCGACCGCGCGTGGACCGCGGACTGGTCGGCCGGCGCGCTGCAGATCGCGTGGGCCGCGCCGGCCTTCATGAACCGGTCGTCGCAGCAGGTGCGCTACCGGTTGCGCGGGCTGAGCGAGGAATGGAGCACGACGCCGCATGACGACGTCAGCTTTCCGGCGCTCGCCGGCGGGCGCTACGTCTTCGAGGCCCGCGTGGAGAACCCCGATCTGGGCGTGACCTCCGACATTGCGTCGCTGTCCTTCGAGATCCGGCCGCCGTGGTGGCGCAGCGGCTGGGCCTGGGCCGCCTATGCGGCGAGCGCGGCGGCGCTGGTGGCGCTGGTCTATCGATGGCGGGTGCGCGCCTGGGTGCGCCGGCAGCGCGAGCTCGAGGCCCTCGTGGGGCTGCGCACGGCGGAACTGAAGGAGTCCTACGAGCAGATGCGCACGCTCGCGCTGACCGACGGACTCACCGGCGCGATGAACCGGCGCGCCATCGCCGACCTCGCGGCGCGCGAGCTCGCGCGGGCCCGGCGCGGCGAGGCGGCGGTGACCTTGATGCTGATCGACATCGATCACTTCAAGCGCATCAACGACACCCACGGCCATCCCGCCGGCGACGCGGTGCTGGTTCAGCTGGTGCGACGGCTGCGCCTGACCATGCGCGACTACGACGCCATCGGCCGCTGGGGCGGCGAGGAGTTCCTGCTGTTGCTGCCGGGGATGTCGCTGGCGCAGGCGGACGGCCGGCGGCGCGTCGAGCACCTGCAACGCAGCGTGGGCGCCCAGCCCTTCGACATCGGTGCCGGTGAGCCTCTGAGCGCGACCTGCAGCGCCGGCGCGATCGGCGTCGAGGCCGGCGACGACGCGTCACTCGAGGCGTTGATCGAGCGCGTCGACGCCGCCCTCTACGACGCCAAGCATGGCGGCCGGAACCGGTCGGTGATCGCGTCGTGAGTGTTTGGTGACAATACGGCCCAAGCCTTGCCGGATGTTGCGGGACTCCGACGGCAAGCGGTCACAGAGTGAAACAGCGACTGAAGTGACAACGGTGTCGAGCCAAGATGCACGGCACGCGCCGATGGCGCTTCTGCATGGCTTCCCCTTCGACACAGGCACTCCCATCGTGATGGACTTCGACTTCGACGCGTGGCTCGCGTCCACCAGCAATCGCCGCCAATGGCTGCGCCAGACCCTCGTGAGCGGCGGGGCCGCTTTCGGGCTGGCCGCTTGCGGGTCCGGCGGATCCGATGGGGCCGCGTCGGCCGAGGCGGCCGCCGGCGGTTCGGCCGGCAGCGGCGGCACGGCTGGAACGGGCGGCGTCAGCGGTGGAGCGGCCACCAGCGGCAGTGCCTCCGGCGCGCGCGTCTTCAAGCATCCTGGCCTGCTGCACACCGAGGCCGATTTCACCCGCATGCGCGCGCAGCTCGCGGCCGGGCGGGAGCCCTGGGTGGCTGGGTTCCGCGCGTTGACGTCGAGCGGCCGCGCGCAGCTTGGCCGTGATCCGCAGCCGGTGGTGACGGCCATCCGTGGCGGCGACGGCGAGAACTTCCGCGCGATGGTCGAGGACGTGCAGCGGGCCTATCAGCTGGCGCTGCGCTGGAAGGTCTCGGGCGACACGGCCTACGCCGACCAGGCGGTGCGCTACATCAATGCGTGGGTCTCGACGATGACGACCCTGACCGGCAATGGCGACCGCTTCCTTGCCGCGGGCATCTACGGCTATCAATGGGCCAACGCGGCCGAGATCCTGCGTACCTACAGCGGCTGGAGCGCCGCCGACATCGCCGCCTGCCAGAAGTGGCTGATGGCCAATTTCTATCCGCTGACGAGCAGTTTCCTGAAGGATCACAACGCCACCAACATCACCAATCAATGGGCCAACTGGGACCTGGTGAGCCTGGCGGGCATGCTGGCCATCGGCGTCTTCGCGGACCGGGCCGATGTCTATCAGGAGGCGCTGGACTACTTCAACCGCGGCCGCGGCAACGGCGCGTCGCAGCACATGGTCTATGCGCGGCATCCCGGCCACATGGGCCAGTGGCAGGAAAGCGGCCGCGACCAGGGCCACTCGACGCTGAGCCTGGGCATGGCGGGGTACCTGTGCGAGATGGCCTGGAATCAGGGCGACGACCTCTACGGCATGGACGACAACCGCCTGCTCGCCGGTGCCGAATACGTCGCCAAGTCCAACCTGAAGGACGCGGCGGGCGCGTTCTACTCGCTGCCGTTCTACGTCTACATCAACCGTCAGGGCACCTTCACGGCGGTGTCCGACGGCGGACGCCCGAACGGACGGCCGTGCTGGGAGCCGATCTACAACCATTACGTGAAGCGCAAGGGCCTGGCCGCGCCGTGGGTCAGCGCGCTGGCGGCGCAACTGAGGCCGGAGGGCAACACCTGGCTTGGCGACGATCTGAGCTTCGGAACGCTGACCTTCTCGCGCGACGCGGACGTGTCGCGCGTGGCGCCGGCTGGGCTGCAGGCGATCGTGCGCAGCGGCGCGGCGCAGCTCTCTTGGTGGGGCAGCGCGGACGCGGCGTCGCATGCGGTGCTGCGGGCGCCGGCGGGCTCGAGCACGTATACCGAGCTGGGCCGCATCCAGGCGGGCGAACTCAACACTTGGACCGACGGCACGGTCACGCAAGGCCGCTGGCAGTACCAGATCCGCGCGCTCGATGCCGCGGGGGCGACGCTGTCGACGTCGGTCACCGCGACGGTGGACCTGGGCGCGCCCGTGCTGCTGAGCCTGCCGCTGGATGACGGGCAGGGCACCGCGGCGCGTGATGTCGGCGGCCGCGGCCTCACGGGCACGCTCAATGGCGGCGCCTCCTGGGGCGAGGGCCGCAAGGCCGGGACGAAGGCACTCGCGCTCGACGGCGCATCCGGCTATCTCGCGCTGCCGGAAGGCGTGCTCGCGGGCGTCGGTGACGTCACGATCTCCGGCTGGGTCTGGTGGAACGGCGTGGGCAAGGGCAACGCGCGCGTCTTCGATTTCGGCTCGAGCGACATCACCTACCTCGCGCTGTTCGTGAGCCCGGACGCGATGCGGGTGAGCGTGACCAACACCACCTACTTTGGCGAGCAGACGGTCTCGACCGCCCCGCTGGCGAAGGGCCGCTGGGTGCATCTGGCGATGACGCTCAAGGACAGGACCTGCACGCTCTATGTCGATGGAGCGGCGGCGGCCTCGATCGCGACGATGGACCTGGCGCCGTATCAGCTCGGCCGCACCGGGCAGAATTGGCTGGGCCGGGCTCAGTACGGGCAGGACCCGTACTTCAATGGCCGGCTGCAGGACTTCCGCATCCATGGGGGCGCGCTGTCCGCGGCGCAGGTCCAGGCGCTCGCGCAGGCCTGAACGAACGGAGCATTCATGGGTGGACGAGTGACGGCCTGCGTGGCCCGGGCGTGGCTGACCGCACGGTCGATCGGGCGGGGCTTGCCCTTGCCGGTGGCCGACCGCGGGGGCTTTCGGGTCGACACGATGTCCGAGAAGGAGCAGCGGCGCTGGGTGTTCGCCGAGCCGCTCGAGGGGCTGGCCGCGCTGGGACGCGAGATCACCGCGCCCTTGCACTTCCTCAAGCTCTGCGGGCCGCCCGAGGCGCTGATGGCGCAGTTGCCTGACTGGTGGGAGCTGCAATCAATCGGCTTCTTCATGCAGGCGGGCGATGAGGGCCTGGCGCCCGCGGGCCGGGCAAGGCCTGTCCCCGCCGGCTATCGGCTGGAAGTGATCCAGGACGGTGCCGTGACGCAGGCGCGGGTCGTCACCGAGACCGGTGAGCTGGCCGCCAGCGGCTTCGCCGCGGAGACGGCGGATCAGTTCGTCTACGACCGCATCGTCACGGAAGATGCCCATCAGCGCCGGGGCCTGGGCAGCGTGGTGATGGGCGCGCTTGGCCAGGCGCGGCGGAATCCTTCGACGCCGCAGGTGCTCGTCGCGACCGACGATGGTCGCGCGTTGTACGAGCGGCTGGGGTGGTCCGTGATGGGACTGCTGAGCACTGCGGAACTGCGGTCGCCCAAGGTCTGAGAGGCCTCGGGCGGCAGCCGCGCCTCAGCGCGTAGCGTCCAGACTCTCCTGGGTGAAGGCCGGATAGCCGGCCGGGCGGCCGTTGTTGAGGTTGTTCAGGAAGTTGCTGTCCTTGACCGGCACGTCGCCCGAGCCGTAGTCGTAGCTGTCGAACAGCCCGCGCAGCGTCGCATTGCTGACGCCGTCGCCGGTCATCGCGGTCCAGCTGATGATCGCGGGCGTGACCCACTGGCCATACGGGTTCTCGGCGGCCAGTTCGTCGGTGCCCGCGAAGCGCATCGCGTGCGTCAGCGCGCCGTCCTTGTGGTAGACGAAGCGCACATGCCCGTTCTGCACGGCCAGCGTGTTGACTTCCGCGTTGGTCAGCTTGCCATGCGCGCTGTAGCCCGCATGCGTGACCACGCCGTTGACGGTCCAGATGGCGGCGTGCTCCCAGTCGTGGCGGTGGCCGCCGCCGAACGGCGTCACCTGATCCTTCAGGAAGTACAGCGCGTAGAAGTGGCCGCAGTACACGTTGCCGCCGCTGCTCACGCAGGCATGGCGGTGCAGCGTGTTCGAGTAGTCCAGGAAGTCCGAGCGGCGGCAGCCGGAGGTGACGCCGCCAGAGGTCTTGAGGCCGCCATTCTGCTGGCCGCTGCGGCTGATGCCGGCGCTCGGCAGGCAGCCGTCGGTGTCGAAGTCGAACAGCGGATAGTTGGCCGCAATCGACACGTTGGCCGGCCAGGCGGCCGACAGCGCGGGGAAGTCGTTGGCGTGCGCGGCCGTGCCAGCCAGCGCGGACAGGAGCGTCAGCGACGCGAGTCGGAAGTGATGCATGAAGAAGGTCCTCGTCAGTTGATGCGGATCTGAAGGCCGGTGGCGGTGTAGTTCGCCGTGACCGTGTAGCCGTCGGCGACGATCTTGTCGAACACGCCCTTCAGCGACGCGGCCTGGATCAGCGTGACGGTGTCGCCGCTGCGCGGCGTGAAGCCGGGCTGGAACTTCAGCGTCAGCGTGCCGCCGGCGATGACCACATTGCCTTGCGCCGCCAGGCTGCCCGCGCCCGAGGCACCGACATGCAGCTCCAGCGTGCCGCCGGCCAGCTGCGTGTAGTTCGTGACCGCGACCGGCGTGGCGGCCTGCGTCATCAGCGTGCCGGTGTCGACATAGACGTCGCCAGTGCCGAGCGCCTTGGCGCTGTCGGCGCGCAACACGCCGGCCGAGACCTGGGTCCCGCCGCTGAAGCTGTTGCCGCCGGCGAGCACGAGCGTGCCGCTGCCCAGCTTGGTCAGCTTGCCCGCGCCGCGGATGTCGTTGCGCCAGATGTCCAGCGCCTGGAAGCCGCCCTGGGCGGCGTCCATCGTGACGCTGACGTCGCCATCGAAGGCGCCATAGCCGTCCGCCGCGGCGAACAGGTTCAGGCGGCCCCAGCCTTCGGCGTCGTCCATCACCGGCGAGCCGGACGCGAGCGCGGTGGTCTTCAGCACCACGCGGCGCTGGTCGGCGCTCAGGTAGGGCAGGCGGGTCTCGAGCAGCACTTCCGCGCCCTTGGGCACGGTGGCGGCCTTGGTCGTCGCGCCGATCGGCGCCAGGCCGAAAGTCATCAGGCGCTGCACCGTCGCCTTGTTGGCGGCGTAGTCCGCGTAGGCATCCTGCGAGGCCGGCAGCGAATGCGCATAGGCCTGCAGCGCCGCCGCGTCCTTCGCGCCGACGGCCGCCATCAGCGCGGTGCGGGCCTGGGCGTAGGCGGCCTGGCGGCCGGACTTGTTGGGATCGGTGGCCAGGTTGGCCGCCGCCGCGGCGACGCCCTGGATGCGGCCGCCGATCACGTCCAGCGGCGAATGCATGCCGGCGAGGACGCGGTTCTCGCCCATGACGAGGGCGCGGGTCACCATCTCCTGATAGCGCTCGGGCACGAGGTAGGCCATGGCCAGCGCCTTGCGGACGCCTTCGGCGGTGTGGCCGCTGATGAAGCCGCCGTCGGTCGCGGGCGTGCCGCTCTTCGCGGGCTCCAGGGCCGGCACCACCTTGACGCTGGCGCTCCATCGCCACGGGCGCGCGTACTTGTAGAAACGCTTGGCCGGCTCGGTCGAGGCGTTGTTGCCGATGTTGCCCACCAGGTCGATCGCCGCGCCGAAGCCGTGGCTGTTGGCCGCGCCGGCGTTGCCGATGTCGTTGCCTTTGTCGTTGTAGAGCACCGTGGTCGCGTCCGGGGCGATGTCGGTGATGGTGGTCGTCTGCTCGCTGAGGGTGCGCCAAGCCGGCGTCAGCGGGCCCAGGCCGTCGCTGATGCTGTAGCCCTTGTTGCGCCGGTCGTCGAGGTAGGCGGCCAGTTCCTGCGCCGCGGTGCGGCGTGTCGTCGCGTCCACGACGTACTGCACGTTGGCCGCGTGCACGGCGGCGTTGAGCACCTTGCCATCGGTGGCGTCGCCGGGAATGCCGCTCCAAGAGGAGTTCGCCACGGCCGCGAAGCCATCGCGCGCCGGCGCGGTCACGCCAGCGTCGACCAGCAGCGTGCTCGGTTGCCAGATGTCGAGGAAGCCTGCGACCACGCGCACGCCGGCGTTGGTCTGCAGCGTCGCGTAGCGCGCGTCGCCGCGCTGGTTGCTCGCGATGTTGTCGATGAAGGGCGGGACCTGCGTTTCGTCCTGCACGGCGGCGGTGTCGACCGTGCCCAGGCCCTTCGGCGCGGCGGGGACGACGAGGGGCGCGTCCTGGTTGTCGTCATCGGACGAGCAGGCGCCCAGCAGCAGCGCCGGCACGAGGAGGGGGAGCAAGGCGAGCAGCAGGGGGCTGCGCTTCGAAGGGAAGGCGGAGAGAGACATCGATGGAGGGATCAGGTGGGAACGGCGGCGGACTCTAGGACGCGTCGATGTCGTGCCGATGACAACGCAGTCATATGCCGTTACCCAATCTCACGAGGGCTTGCCGGGGAAGTCCGGACACTCGGGCGGTTCACGGCCTTGAGCCGTGTTCATCGAGGTTCCACGAGGCTCAACGAGATTCGACGAGGGGAGATCGCCATGACTTCACGACCTGCGGCGCATCGCCGCGCGTTCCTGCCGCTGCTCGCGGGGGGCTTGCTGGCGGCCGGCGTGCCGCTCACCGCCCTGGCCCAGGGCAACTACCAGCAGACCCACACCGGGCAGGGCACCTTCTACGGATACGGCGGGGGCGGCAACTGCTCGCTGCCCAAGCCCACCGAGTTGCTGACCGTGGCGATGAACACGGCGGACTACAACACCGCGCAGGCCTGCGGCGCCTGCATTGAGGTCACCAACCTCAACACCCAGCAGTCGGTGACGGCCCGCGTCGACGACCGCTGCCCCGAGTGCGCGCCGGGCGACGTGGACCTGTCGCAGGAGGCCTTCGCGAAGATTTCGCCGATCGAGGCGGGCCGCATTCCCATCAGCTGGCGCTATGTGTCGTGCCCGGCGCGCTCGGCCAAGCTCTTCTTCAAGGAAGGGTCCAGCCAGTGGTGGACGGGCGTGCAAGTCCGCGACCAGAGCAGCCCGGTGGCGACGCTCGAGTACCGCCCCAGCAGCGGCGGCGGGTTCACAGCGCTCGGGCGCGAGATGTACAACTACTTCATCGCGCCGAGCGGCATGGGACCGGGGCCTTACGACATCCGCATCACCGATGTCTTCGGTCAGCAACTGCTGGCGCCAGGTGTTGCCCTCGCGGTGACGACGGAGATCGATCTGGGCCAGCAGTTCCCCGCGGTGCTGCCCAAGCCAGGTTCGGGCAGCAGCGGCGGTGGGGGAGGGGGCGGCGGCTCGCCGACGACGCCGGCGCAGTCCGCCACCGTGAGCATCAGCGTGGCCAACGACTGGGGGCAGGGCTACTGCAGCAATGTCACCGTGACCAATCCGAATGCGGCGCCGCTGAACTGGACGGTGTCCTTCCCGGTGACTGGCGCGGTCTACACCGCCTGGAACGCCACGGTGACGCAAAGCGGCGCGACGGCCAGCGCCGTGGGCGTCTCCTGGAACCAGACGCTGCAGGCCGGCGCGAACACCAGCTTCGGGTTCTGCGCGAACCGCTGATCGAGACGCTCAGGCGGCCCTGCGCCACGAGCGCCCGGCCGCTCATAGCTTGAAGGCGCCCACCACCTCGGTCAGCCGCCGGGCCTGCTGGCTGAGGCTGTCCGCCGCGGCGGCGGATTCCTCGACCAGCGCGGCGTTCTGCTGCGTCACCTGGTCCAGCACGTGGACTGCCTTGCTGACCTCGCCGATGCCCAGGCTCTGCTGGTCGGTCGCGGTGCCGATCTCCGCGATGAGGCGCGCCACCTGCTGGATCTGCCGCACGATCTCGTCCATCGTGCCGCCGGCGCCCTCGACCAGGCGCGAGCCGGCTTCGACGCGGCTGACGTTCTCGCCGATCAGCGCGCGGATCTCCTTGGCCGCGGTGCCCGCGCGCTGCGCCAGCGTGCGGACTTCGCCGGCCACCACGGCGAAGCCGCGCCCCTGTTCCCCCGCGCGCGCCGCCTCCACGGCCGCATTGAGCGCCAGGATGTTGGTCTGGAACGCGATGCCATCGATGACGCCGGTGATGTCGGCGATCTTGCTGGAGCTCGCGCTGATGTCGCGCATCGTCGAGACGATCTCGGACACGGCGCTGCCGCCGCGTGTCGCGGTCGCGCTGGCGGTCGCGGCCAGGGCCGTGGCGTCACGCGCCGAATCGGCGCTGCGCTGCGCGGTGGCCGCGACCTGCTCCATCGCGGACGCCGTCTGCTCCAGGCTGGAGGCCTGTTCCTCGGTCCGCTGCGACAGGTCCATGCTGCCCGTGGCGATCTGATGAGACCCCGTGGCGATGGAGTCACTGCTCAGACGCACCTGGCCGACGATGCTCACCAGGCTCTGGTTCATCGCGCTCAAGGCGGTCAGCAGCTGGCCGGTCTCATCGCGCGCGCTGGTGTCGATGCGCGAGGTGAGGTCCCCCGCGGCGACCGTCTCGGCGACCTGCACCGCCGCTGCGATCGGCCGCGTGATCGAGCGCGTCAGCAGCAGCGCGATCGCGACCGCGAGCAGCACCGCGATCACCGACAGCGTGATCATCAGCGTCTTGGCCCCGCGCGCAAGCGCGCTGGCCTGCGCGCCGAACTCCTCCATGCCGTCCGCCTGCGACACCGCGAACGCCTCCACGGCGGCCAGGTAGGCGGTCTGCGACGGCAGGATGTCCGACACCAGATAGAGCCGGCCCTCGTCGACCTTGCCGGCCTTCGTCAGTTCCAGGAGGCGGCTCTCCTTGTCGCGGAATCGCGCGCGGCTCTCGGTCAGCTTCTGGAGCGCCTCCTTGCCGCGCTCGCTGTGGACGGTCGCGGTCAACTGGTCCATCGCCTTGGAGACCACCGGGACGGACGCCTCGAGCTTGGCGAGCTCGCTGTCGACGACCGCGCGGTCGGAGGCGATCAGTGCCGTGCGGATGGCGCGGAGCTGCTTGTTGACTTCATTCTCGATGGACTGGGCCAGCTTCACCTTGACGAAGCGGTCGTGGAGGATGATCTCGGTGTTGGTCTCGACCGCCGCGATCTTGCTGACGCCGATGATCGCCAGCAGCGTGAGCAGCGCGATCACCGCCGCGAATCCCAGGGTCAGTCGCACACCGATCTTCAGATTGGCGAATGAGCTCACGATGGTCTCCGGTGGAATGGGGGCGTGCATGAGCACGGGGAGCTTGCGCAACACATTGAACCGCAGCCTTGCAGCGCATGGCCCATGGAAAGTCCTACCCGATGCGGCATTGGCACCACGGTCGCCATCGTGTGAGTTTCCACCGGCCGCCCGCGCCCCGCCTATGGGAATATTGCCGCTTCCCCTTGGAAGGAGCTTTGCGCCGAGATGCATGCCGTGTGCTGGCCCTGGATCGGGTGCGCCGTGTTCGTGCGCCAACGGTGGCTGCCATTGCGGTTGCCACTGCGGCTGCTGGCCGCCGCCGCGCTGTGGGCATGCGCGGCGCTGGCGGCCGCGCAGACGCCGGCGCTGCGCTTCCTCCAGAACAAGGACGGCCTGACCAACATGGCCGTCACCGCGCTGGCCCATGATCGCGACCATCGGCTGTGGATCGGCACCGAGAACGGCCTGTACCGCTACGCCGGCGAGCGCGTGGAGCCCATCGACGCCGTGGCCGAGCCCCTGCAGGACACCATCGTGGCCGCGCTCGCGGCCGATGCCCGGGGCCGGCTGTGGATCGGGATGCGGCAGCAACTGTTCGTCCTCGATCCGGGCCAGACCCGGGCCACGCGCGTCGGCGAGTCCGTGCCCGTGGACACCGGCGCGACACTGGCGACGGCGCCGGACGGGGTGTGGGTGCTCAGCGGGCGGCGCCTGCTGCGCGTGACGCAGCGGCCCGGCGCGCCGGTCCAGGTGCGCGTGGCGCTGGACGAGCATCGCGCCGGCCCGCTGCGCTCGCTGCTGGCGGTCGGCGACAACGAGCTCTGGCTGGGCTGCGGACGGACGCTGTGCCACTGGAACGGCCGCGAGCTCGAGCGCCTCGGGCCCGCGCAGGGCGTGCCGCCAGGATGCTGGGGCAGCACGCTGCTGGCCAGCGATGGCGCGCTCTGGGCGCGCAGCGGCAACCGGATCCTGCGGCGGCTGGCCGGCACCGAGCGCTTCGTCGACGCCACGCCGCCGGGTTCGCCGCCGGTGGTGGACAACGTCGTCGGGGACTGCCGCACGCCCCCGATCGCCGAGGACCGGGAAGGTCGCGTGCTGGTGTTCTCCAACGAAGGCCTGCGCCGCTGGAGCGGCGGCCAATGGCAACTGATACGCTCGCCGGCCTGGTCCGGGGCCGATGCGATGTCGATGAACATCGATCGCGACGGCGATCTCTGGCTCGGCACGACGGGATGGGGCGTGGCCCAGTGGCGCGGCTATCGCCACTGGCGCAACTGGACGACCGAGCTGGGCAGCGCCTGGGGGGACACCTGGGGTTTCTCCGCCGGCGACCCGGGCAGTCTGTGGATGGCCAGCAACCGCGGCGCGCTGCACTTCGACGCGCGGGCCGGCCGCCTGCTGCCGGCGCCGCCGGACGGGCAGGCGGTGTCGAGCTTCGAGCGCGACGGGCAGGGGCGGCTGTGGTCCGGCACCTTCGAAGGCACGCTCCGCCGCCTGGACGGCCGGCACGGCTGGCGGCCGGTCGCGCACGGCCTGCCAGAGATCCGCGCCCTGATGCTGGACAGCCCCGGCCAACTGATGATCGGGACGCAAGGCGGCGTGTACTCGATCGATCCGCGCGACGCGAATGCCCGCCCCACGCGCTGGGAGGGACTGGCGGACGAGCGCCGCTCCGGCAATGGCGTCTATCGCCTGTGCAGAAGCGCCGGCCGGCTCTGGGTCTCGGCGCACCAGGGGCTGTTCTGGACGGCGCCGGGCCAGCGGCTCGTGCCTGCGGACGTGGACGGACTCCCCAAGGGCCGGGCGACCAGCCTGGCCTGCGGGACGGACGAGGTCTGGGTCGTGATGGAGCCGGGACAGCTGTGGCATGTCGCGCGGTCCGGCGGCGGCCGCTGGACTGCCGAGCGCCTGACGCCCGACGTGCTGACGCGCCGCGGCATCGTGTCGCTGATGCAGGACAGCCGCGGCTGGCTCTGGGTCGGCACCGACAGTGGCCTGATCCTGCGCACGCCCGCGGGATGGCGCCGCTTCGACGAATCGGCGGGCCTGGTCTGGCCCGACGCGAACCTGAGCGCGCTGCACGAGGACGTGGCCGGCGCCATCTGGGTCGGCACCAGCCGGGGCGTGAGCCAGATCGTCCATCCCGAGGCGCTCGTGGTGCCCGCGACGCTGGAGGTGGTGGTGGACAGCGTGAAGACCGGCGCGCGGTCCTGGCCGGCGCAGGCCGCGAAGATCACCGCCGCGTCGCGCGATCCGGTGCTGGTGGATTGGCATGTGCTGAGTCCGCTCAACCGCGATTCGCTGCGCACGAGCTACCGGCTGCTCGGCAGCGACGATGGCGAGGATGTGCCCTGGACGGAGGCCGGCCGCGGGGCGATCCGCTTCGACGGCCTGGCGCCCGGGGCGCACCGGCTGCAGATCATGGCCGCCAACCCCGACCTCGACACGCAATCGCCGATCGTCGCGCTGGAGATCGAGGTCCTGCCCCCGTGGTGGCGCTCGACCATGGCGATCGTCGCGGGCTGCGCCGTGCTGGCGCTGCTGTCCTACGGCAGCTACCGGTGGCGCGTGCGCGCGCTGCTGCGCAACGAGCGCACGCTGCAGCGGCTGGTGGGCGAGCGCACGCGGGAGCTCGAGACCTCGCGCGAGCAGCTGCGGGAGCAGGCGCTGCGCGATCCGCTGACGGGCGTGTGGAACCGGCGCGCGTTGATGGAGATCCTGGCCCGGGAGGTCTCGCGCGCTTCGCGCGAGCGGGTGCCGTTGACGGTCGCCTTGGCCGACATCGACCATTTCAAGCGCGTGAACGACACCCACGGCCATCCGGCCGGCGATGCGGTGCTCAAGGAGTTCGCGCGGCGTCTGGACGCCTCGGTGCGCCCTTACGACGCCGTGGGCCGCTATGGCGGCGAGGAGTTCCTGCTGGTGCTGCCCGGCCTGGACCTGCGCATCGCGGCGGACCGCGCGCGGCTGGAAGCCCTGCATGCCGGCGTCACGGCGCCGCCGATGGCGGTGGTGGGGCAACTGACCTGCTCGGTCGGCGCGGCCGCTTTCGATCGCGACGCGCTCGCCGACGTGGAGGCACTGATCGCGGCGGCGGACGCCGCGCTGTACCAGGCCAAGGCGGCCGGACGGGATCGGGTGGCGCTGGCGCCGCTGGCCGGCGAAGCCGTGCCCAGCGGCGGCGAACGCGGCCTGGCCTAGCCGCCGCTGGACTTCAGGCCGCTGGCGGGCGGCTCATCGGCCCATTGCAGATGCACGACGCGGTAGCCATGCGCCTTGATCGTGCGCAGCAGCAGCGGCAGCGCCGCCGCGGTGCGGTCCTGCGCATCATGCAGCAGCACGATGCCGCCGCGCGAGGCGGCCAGGCGCTGCGTCAGCTTGTCGGCCATCTGCTGCGCGGTCTGCGGCTCCCAGTCCTCGACGCCCAGGTCCACCGACATCACCGTGGTGCGCGACGCGGCGAGCGCCCCGCGCAGGAAGGGCGTCTCCTCGAGGAAGGGAAAGCGATAGGCGGGCGCGGTGCCGCCGAGGACCTCGCGATAGGCCGCCTCGAGCGCGCGCAGATCGGCCAGTTGTGCCGCCTCCGTCAGGGCCGCGAAGTGTTCGTGGCGCCAGCCGTGCACGCCGACGCTGTGCCCCTGCGCCTTGACCTCGCGGGCCAGCGCCGCATGCGCGCGCATCGGCTCGCCGACCATGAAGAAGGTGGCGCGCACGCACTCGGCCCGCAGCGCCTTGAGCACCAGCGGCGTGGATTCCGGGCGAGGACCGTCATCGAAGGTGATCACCACCTCATCCGGTTGCAGCGGCAGTGGCGCATGCTGCATGCGGCCGTAGGCGGCCGCCTCGCGCGGCAGCGTCAACACGCGCGCGGTGCCCAGGGCGTCGTCGCCGCAGGCAGCCGCCGCGCTCAAGGCGCTGCCCAGCAGCAAGGCTGCTGCGGTCACGCGCAACGGCCGCAGTGTCGATCCAGCGTTCATCCTGTCTCCTTCATGCTTGTTCGTGGCTTGGATTCGTCATGCATTGGCGCGCCGCCGCAGCGCCCTGACGCGACGCCCTAACGCGGCGCCCTCAGCCGCGCCACCTCGTCCAGCGGCGTGGCGCCGAAGTAGCGCTTGAACTCGCGGCTGAACTGCGACGGGCTTTCGTAGCCGACGCGGGTGGCCGCGACGCCGGCCTTCACGCCTTCGTTGAGCATGATCAGCCGCGCCTTGTGCAGCTTGTAGCTCTTCACGTACTGCAGCGGCGAGGTGTTCGTGACCGCCTTGAAGTTGTGATGGAAGGCCGACACGCTCATGTTCACCAGCTTGGCGAGCTGCTCGACGTTGAGCGGCTTGGCGTAATTCGACTCGATGTGCTGCAGCGCCTTCGTCACCTGAGCGAAGTGCGTGTGCCGGTGGGCCAGCGCCTGCAGCGCCGCGCCGCTTTCGCCGCACAGCACGTGGTAGATGATCTCCTTGATGATCAGCCGGCCCAGCACCTTGGCATCGCGCGGATGGTTCATCGCATCGACCAGCCGCTCGAGCGCGCACAGCACCTCCTCGGTGAAGCGGGCGCTGTTGACGCCGGGGCAGTCCAGCGTGGCGGGACGGTCGAAGTCCTCGTCCTCGAGGTCGATCAGCAACTCCTGCAGCATCGCGGTGTCGATGTCGATCGACACACCGACGAAGGGCTCCTTGCGGCTCGCGATGGTCTGGCATTCGAAGGGGAGCGGGACCGTCAGCAGCAGGTAGTTGTCGGCGTCATAGCGGAAGCTGCGGTCGCCCACATGCCCCACCTTCGCGCCCTGCGCGACGATGACGATGGAGGGCTCGTAGAGCACCGGCGTGCGGGGATGCGGCGTGTCGGTGTAGAGCACGCGGACGCCGGCCACCGGGGAGGGCGTCGAGAACGCCCCCGTCGAGAAGCGGGTCGCCGCATCGATGATGCGCCGGCGGATGCTGTCGTTGAGGGTGGTCGCCATGGGGCCTCGAAGGACATCGGGCGCGAGCGGCCTCAGGCCGCCCGCGCCGCGGGAAGGGGCGGGTCCGGATCAGCGGGCCGCTTCGAGGATGCGCTGGCTGTCCTCGGGGCGGATGTCCTGGTGCTCGCCCAGCGCGGTGCCGCCGTGCTCCTTGAGCTTGGCGATGATCGCCGGGATGGTGCTGCCATCGAGCCCGTAGGCCGACAGGCGCGTGCCGACGCCCAGCCGCTCGAAGAATGCGCGCGTTGCCGCGATGGCGCCGTCGATGCGCTGCTCTTCGCTGCCGTCACGCAGGCCCCAGACGCGGTCCGCGTACTGCAGCAGCTTGGCGCGCTTCTGCTCCTTCTTGTAGGCCAGCAGCGAGGGCAGCACGATCGCCAGCGTCTGCGCGTGGTCCAGGCCATGCATCGCGGTCAGCTCGTGGCCGATCATGTGCGTGGCCCAGTCCTGCGGCACGCCCGCGCCGATCAGCCCGTTGAGCGCCTGCGTCGCGCTCCACATCACGTTCGCTCGAACGTCGTAGTTCTGCGGCTCGGTCAGCGCGCGCGGGCCTTCCTCGATCAGCGTCAGCAGGATGCCCTCGGAGAAGCGGTCCTGGATGCGGCCTTCGGCCGGGTAGGTCAGGTACTGCTCGACGGTGTGCACGAAGGCGTCCACCACGCCATTGGCCACCTGGCGGGCGGGCAGCGAGTAGGTGCTGACCGGATCGAGGACCGCGAACACCGGGTAGGTGAACGGCGAGAAGAAGGCGAGCTTGTCGCCGGTGGCCCGGCGGCTGATGACGGCGCCGTTGTTGGACTCGGAGCCGGTGGCCGGCAGCGTCAGCACGACGCCCATCTTCACGGCGCCAGCGACATTCGCGCCATGGGTCAGCAGGATGTCCCAGGGGTCCTGGGCGGCGTCGTGGCGCGCGGCGGCGGCGATGAACTTCGTCCCATCGGCGACCGAGCCGCCGCCCACGGCGAGCAGGAAGTCGATCCGCTCGGCCTTGACGACGTCGACGGCCTTCATCAGCGTCTCGTAGGTGGGGTTGGGCTCGATGCCGGAGAACTCCAGCACGGTGCGGCCGGCCAGTGCCGCGCGGACCTGATCGAGCACGCCGTTCTTCTTGATGCTGCCGCCGCCGTAAGTGATCAGGATGCGGGCGTCCGCGGGGATTTCCTGGCCGAGCTGGGCGATCTGGCCCTTCCCGAACAGGATCTTGGTGGGGGTGTTGAGGCTGAAGTTGTTCATGGCTGCGGACTCCGTGGCGGTGATCGAAGAAGGTTCGATGCGATGGGGTGGATTGTTCGCATCCACTCAGGTCCGGGCAAGGCACGAAACTGCATTCGTCTTGCCCATTCCTGCTCGATCAGGGATGAATGGGCAAGGTCCGCGAGGCGTCCCGCCGCCGCCATGACGCTCGTCACACGCGGGCGAGTGCGCATTGCCGGGCGGCGCCGGTTGAGGGACAGTCGCGCGGTTTCCGGACTTCACAGGACTTGTCTTGACCACCGTCCCCTTGACCGCGGCCGCCGGCGCCACCAGCGACGCGCGCGCCCGTTTCGACCGATCCTTCCTGGGCCATCCCGCCGGCCTGGGCTGGCTGGCCTTCTGCGAGCTGTGGGAGCGCTTCTCCTACTACGGTATGCAGGCGCTGCTGGTGCTGTATCTCAGCAACTACCTGTTCATGCCCGAGCACATCGGCATCGTGGCCGGCATGGACACGCTGCGCGCGATGATCGAGCACATCACCGGATCGCGCTCGACGCAGCAGCTGGCCTCGGTGGTGTTCGGGCTCTACACGGGCTTCGTCTATCTCACGCCGATCTTCGGCGGCCTGCTGGCCGACCGCGTGCTGGGCCGCACGCGCACCGTCGTCATCGGCGCGCTGCTGATGGCGCTGGGCCATTTCCTGATGGCCATCGAAGCGGCGCTGCTGCCGGCGCTGGGTTGCCTGCTGCTGGGCGTGGGCTGCTTCAAGGGCAACATCGCGGCCCAGGTGGGCGACCTGTACGGCCCCGAGGACAAGCGCCGCGCCAGCGCGTTCCAGATCTTCATGCTGGCGGTGCAGATCGCCGTGATCGCCGCGCCCATCGTCTGCGGCACGCTGGGCGAGCGCGTGGGCTGGCATTGGGGATTTGGCGCGGCCGGCGTGGGGATGCTGATCGGGCTGGCCGTGTACCTGGCGGGCCGGCGGTTCCTGCCGCCGGAGACGGCGAAGAAGGTGGCGGCCGAGCGCGCGCCCAGCCCTCCGAGTCCTCCGATCGGGCGCCGCGGCGTGATGCAGGTGCTGCTGCTCGTGGCCATCCTGCCGCTGCTGATGCTGTCGATCGTTGGCAATCAGCAGTTCTACAACGCCTACCCGCTGTGGTCGCAGAAGTACATGGACATGGCCGTGGGCGGTTTCCTGGTGCCGGTGACCTGGCTGCAGTCCGTCGACGCGACGGTGAGCTTCCTGACCATGCTGGGATCGATCGCGTTCTGGCGCTGGTGGGCGACGCGGCGGCGCGAGCCCGACGAGGTCACGAAGATCGCGCTGGGCTGCTTCGTGGCGGCGGGCGCGCCGGCGCTGCTGCTGATTCCGGCGATGTCGCTCGAGGCCGGGGGGGCCAAGATCAGCATCCTGTGGACCTTCGCCTACACGCTGGTGAATGACATCGGCTTCGCCAACATCATGCCGGTGGGGTTGGCGCTGTACTCGCGCGCGGCGCCGCGCGGGCTGCAGGGCGTGATGATCGGGATCTACTACCTGCATCTGTTCTTCGGGAACATGTTCGTCGGGTGGCTCGCCGGGCTGCTGGAGGTGCTGCCGGGCTCGCAGTTCTGGACGCTGCATGCGGCGCTCGTGGGCAGCGCGGGCGTGGCCATGCTGCTGGTGAAGCTGCTGTTCGGGCGCTTGCTGGCGCCGCAGGAGTAGCGGACTGCGACCGCCGCTGGCCCTCACCCCTCCGTCTGCCGCAAGCGGGCGAGGGGGTCATACCGGCCGGCGCGCTTCTTGCACCCTCTCCCGAGATGCGGGAGAGGGCGGGGTGAGGGCCAGCAGTGCCGCGCAGTCAGGTCGCCTCAGCGCGGGAGCGGTGCCGGATTCGCCAGATAGGCCTTGAACAGCCGTGCGAACTGCCCGCCGTCGGTCGTGATGTTGGCCGAAGCGCTGCCGCCTCCGCTGAACACGATCGCAAACACGCCACTGGCCGTGTACTCGCTCGCGTGGGTCAGCATGTACTGGACGTGGTTGTCGCGGTAGTGCCCGGGCGTTCCGCCCGGCGTCGACGACGGCACGCCCATCGGCGTCTGCCAGAACAGGATCGGCAGGTTCCCGAGCTTGCTTCTCACCGCCGCCCATTGCGCGAGGTCCTGATGGAAGTTGGGCGTCGCGACGTTGTTCTCATCCCAGTAGAACGGGCCATTGCCGCGCCCCGCGCATTCGGCCGGCGGCGGGGACACTTCGAAGCAGCCTGCATCGCGGTCGCTCGTCTGGCCGACCATGAAGTCCGCCTTGTCCGCGCCCAGCTTCAGCATGAAGGCGCCGACCGCCGTGGCATCGCGCCCCCAGAACGACGGC
Source organism: Roseateles sp. (assembly GCF_039595595.1). GTDB lineage: Bacteria > Pseudomonadota > Gammaproteobacteria > Burkholderiales > Burkholderiaceae_C > Roseateles. Next base: position 67,248 of record NZ_JBCNLG010000012.1, read on the forward strand.
GGGAACCCGATCTTGGCCTTGGGCGCGTAGGCCCGTCCCAGCGCCAGCAGGCAGCCGGCCATGCCGACGGCGTTGTCCGGCTGGCCGGCGCATTCCGCGACCTGGCTCACGCGCGCCGGCAGCTTCGTGGGGTCGGCGCCCGGCGCGCCGGTCATCACGAAGCCCCAGAAGTCCGGCTCCAGGTTGACCAGCGTTGGCAGGCCGGTCGCGCCGATCTTCTGATACATCAGCTTGACCTGCGCCCAGTAGCTGGACATGAAGGAGGCGTCGTTGATCGCGGCGAGGTTCCCTTCACCCCGTGACGCCATCTGGTACAGCGTGAACATCGGCACCGCGCCGGCGGCAGAGACGTTGGCCGAGACGTAAGTGACGTAGGCGCCGCTGGGACTGTTCCAGCTCGGCCAGGACCCGTCGCCGACACCAACCAGATAGGTGTCGATGATGTCCGGACGGATCTGCTGCGCCGTCATCTCAGCGATCGGATTACCCGCCCCCAGGCCGCCCAGCAACCGGTTGGGAGCGCCCAGCGCCGCCGTGATCGACGATGAAGGAGCCGGCGACGGCGATGGCGATGGCGACGGCGACGGCGATGGCGATGGCGATGGCGATGGCGACGGCGACGGCGATGGCGATGGCGATGGCGATGGCGACGGCGATGGCGATGGCGATGGCGACGGCGATGGCGATGGCGATGGCGACGGCGATGGCGACGGCGACGGCGATGGCGATGGCGACGGCGATGGCGACGGCGATGGCGACGGCGATGGCGACGGCGATGGCGACGGCGATGGCGATGGCGACGGCGATGGCGACGGCGATGGCGATGGCGACGGCGATGGCGATGGCGATGGCGATGGCGACGGCGATGGCGATGGCGACGGCGATGGCGATGGCGACGGCGATGGCGATGGCGATGGCGATGCGGCCGGTGAAGGGGCTGGCGCGGTGCCCAGCGGGGGCGTGGTCGCCTCCGTGCCTGGCGACGCCGCCGATCCTCCCCCGCCGCAGGAGGCCAGGCCTGCCATCAGAAGGGCGAGCGCGAGCCGCTGGACCACGGGCGTGGCGTTCGGAGTGGTCGACATGATTTCCTTTCGAATGATGTGAAGCGTCATGCGCGCGAGGCCGTGATATCTCCGTTGCAACTCGGATGCGTCGCGCCAACAAAATTTGTCAACGTTGTCATCCCGGGCGGACGAGGAATGTCAGTCGGGCAAGGAGTTACCGCCTCGCGCGTCGTGCGCGCGAAGGCTTGCAATTCGCGGGCCAGCCGCAGGCCTCGCGACAAAGGCATTCATGCCCCCGAACGCAGCGACTTCGGGGCATCGGAATGGGGGGACTGCGAGCCCCGGGGCCATGACTTGCGAGCGCGCGGCCCCTAAGCTGGTGGAGGTCGCTGGGACGACTGATCGCGCCGGAGCGGTTCGAGCGCGATCGATTCGCGCTTCCGCAAGAAGGAGCTCCGCCATGCATGCGCTCGCCCGCCTCACCGTCGCCCGGCGGCTCACCCTCGGCTTCGGATTGGTCTCCGCGTTGATCCTGACCTTCGCGGCCGTGGCCTGGAGCCAGTTGGAGGACATCCAGACCGCCGTCACTCAAGTGGTCGACGACCGCTACCCGAAGATCGACGTGTCGCGCGACATCTACGACGCCGTGAACCTGCAGGCCCGCTCGCTGCGAAGCGCCATCGTGGCCGCCAGCCTGGGACGGCCGTCGGAGGTCAATGGCCAGCTGGACAAGCTGGACAGTGCAGTCTCCGCCAACCAGGCGCGCTTCGACCGGCTTCGGGGATTGATCAACACGCCCAAGGGCGATGAGCTGTTCAAGTCCATGATCGACCTGCACGCCGACTTCGGCCGCGTGCGCGCCGAGCAGGTCCGTCTGCTGCGCGAGGGCAAGTGGGAGGACGCCGCGCGGCTCTCGCTGGGAGAGGGCCGGGCCAAGCAGGAGGTGTTCTTCGCCAAGGTCGAGGAGATGGTCGAGTTCCAGGAAGGCCTGATGCGCACCGGCGGCGCGGCCGCGGAGGCGCGGATCGCGCACACCATCGCTTCCACGCTTGGCGTCGCCAGCGCCGTGCTGGTCCTGTCGCTGCTGATGGCCTGGGCCATCACCCGCTCCGTGCTGACCGAACTCGGCGGCGAGCCCGCGGCGGCGCGCGACGAGGCCCAGCGCATCGCCCGGGGCGACCTGACCAGCTCGATCACGGTGGCGCCGCGGGACACGGCCTCGCTGTACGCGGCGCTGCGTCTCATGCATGGGGCGCTGGTGGAGACCGTCTCGAGCGTGCGCCTGGGCAGCGAGTCCGTGGCCTCGGCCTCGGCGCAGATCGCGCAGGGCAATCAGGATCTGTCCAGCCGGACCGAGGAGCAGGCCAGCGCGCTCGAGCAGACCGCCGCGACGATGGAGCAGCTCAACGCCACGGCGCGCAACAACACCGACGCCGCCAAGCAGGCCAACCAGCTCGCCAAGGGCGCATCCACGATCGCCATGCAGGGCGGCGAGGTCGTCGGCCGGGTCGTGAGCACCATGCAAGGCATCAGCGACAGCAGCCGCAAGATCGCCAACATCATCGGCGTCATCGATGGCATCGCCTTCCAGACCAACATCCTGGCGCTGAATGCCGCCGTCGAGGCGGCGCGCGCCGGCGAGCAGGGCCGCGGCTTCGCGGTCGTGGCGTCGGAGGTCCGCGGCCTGGCGCAGCGCAGCGCCGAAGCGGCCAAGGAGATCAAGACGCTGATCGGCGACAGCGTCCATCAGGTCGACGAAGGGACCGCGCTGGTGGACCAGGCCGGCAAGACGATGGACGAGATCGTCGCCGCGATCCAGCGCGTCAGCGACATCGTGGCGGAGATCGCCGCGGCCAGCGTCCAGCAGTGCTCAGGCATCTCGCAGGTGAGCGATGCCGTCAGCCAGATGGATCTGGTCACGCAGAAGAACGCGGCCCTTGTCGAGGAAAGCGCGGCCGCCGCCGAGAGCTTGAAGAACCAGGCGCAGCAGCTGTTGCAGGCGGTGTCGCTCTTCAAGCTCGCCAACGGCCAGGGTGCCAGGCACGGGCCGCGCCACTAGGGCGCCCGGATGAGCCCGAGCGCCTCAGGCGCTCAGGGCTGCTGCTTCCAGAGCTGGCTGCTGGTGCCCTGGTAGCGGCTGGTCTTCAGCGCGCTGCCCGGCTGGGCGCCAGTGCCATCCACCGCCTGATCCGGAGCGGTGCGCAGCGTGAAGCGGCCGCTCGTGGCATCGACGCTGAAACGCTGGTTGGCGCTGCCGGTGCACTGCGCCACCACGAGGGCGGCGCCGTCGGCATAAGCGCCACCGTTGTCCAGGCAGTAGTGCGGATCGAGCATGCTGCGCACGAGGCCCGTGGCGGCGTCGTAGTGCCAGGTCTGGCTGGTGCTGCCGGCGTTGCAGCTGGCTTGCAGCACGGCGTTGCCCTGCGCGGCCCGCGACTGGTTCAGGTCCATGCACAGGCCCGACCCGACGTTCACCAGGCGCGTGGCCGCGGCCTTGGCGCCGGTGTTCGAGACCACTGGCGCGTACACCACGCCGAGCTTGTCCACCTCATCGCCGTCGCGGCCGTGGAAGCCGACGATGGCCCAGCCCGACGGCGCGGTGAAGGTCGTGCAACTGCCGCTCGTGCTGCCACCAGCCAGCGTGCGGTGCGCGCTGGTGGTGAAGGCGGCCGAGAAGATGCGGGTCTGTCCCTTGTACTGGTCCGCGCACAAGCTCGCCGAGGTCAGCACCTCGCCATCGGCCAGCGTGAGCGCCTGCTCGTTGCCACCGGTGCCGCCGTGTCCGAGCGGGAAGCCATTGGACAGTACGACCTCGACGCGATCGACACGGCTGCCACTGCGGATCTTGAGTTGGCGCACCGCCGGGTTGGCGGGCAGCAGGTTCACATCGTTGAAGCTGGTGCCGTGCGGACCGCCGACGGTGTCGCTCAGGCGGCGGTTGTCGGCGGTGCTCCACTTCCATTGCGTGGAGACCGGCCGGTGGTCCGACAGCTCGGTCCCGTTTGCGTCCGTGGCATCGGTGCGCACCGCGTAGCCGGACGGCGTGAGCGTGATCTGGCCATTGCCGCGGAACAGGACCTTGTCCACGATCTCGCAGCTGGCGCTGGTGAATGCCGGCTCACACAGGAGCGGGTCGCCCACCGGCGGCACGCTGCCGCCGCGCACGCCCTGGATCCAGGCGTCCGTGAAGCCGTGGCGCAGGAACTGGCCCATGTTGTCGCCACCGCGCGTGTAGCGGGTGTTGGTGTCGCCGAACACGATCACCGCGTTGCCGGCCGATTCCGACTCGATGTACGCGAGCATCTGCTCGACGTTCTTGCGGCGTGCGGCCAGGTCCGCGGTCTCCACCTGAGCCTGCGCATGCAGGTTGTAGATGTCGACGTAGACGCCTTCGGCCAGGCGCGTGCGCGCCATCGTGAAGCCCTTGGGCGTGAGGCAGTCCACGCCGTTGCAATCGCTCCAGCGCACGCGCGCCAGGTCGTCGAAGGGGAAGCGGCTCATCGTGTTGAGACCGCTGCCGATGCCGGCGCCACCGCTGGTCGGGGTGCGGAAGGCGTGGTCGTCGCAGGCGTCATACAGATCGGCGTGGTAGTTGAAGTCCTCTTCCACGTTGACGATGTCGAAGGCCTTGACGTAGCAGCTGATCTTCCTGGTCGCGGTGGAACGGTCGCCCGCCGCGCTGGAGGCGCCCTGAGGCAGGCCCGCGACGTTGTAGGCGAGGGTACTGAAGCTGCCGCTGGCGGCGAAGGCGCCACCGCAGGCGAGCAGCGAGGCCAGGGTGAGGGGGAGCAGACGAAGGTGCATCGGGGGTCCTAGGTGGATGCTTGATGGATGCTTGAAAAGCGCTCGCATCTTCTTCACCCAAGGTGACGCCCCAGTGGCGGAAATCTCTCCAGGACATCACGGGGCCCGAGGGGCCCCGGCCCGCCGTGCGGTCAGCCTCGCTTGCCTTGACGCTTGCGCCACGCGTCGATCACCTGCGCGGTCAGGGCGTCGGCCTCGCGCTGCTGATCGGCACTCAAGGCCGACGGCGCCGCGCCCCATTGGCCCATCAGCTTCTCCATGTCGGCCATCGAGATGCGGCTGGCCCGCTCCATCTCCGCGCCGGACATCAGCCCCTGGATGCGGAGCCAGGCTTCCTTGTAAGCCTGCCGCTGCACTTCGGTGATGCCCAGCGTGCTCGCGTTGAAAGCGAAGCTGTAGCTCGTGAGCGCGATGAAATCGCCGTCCTCCGCGGTCTGACGCGCATCGCGCTGCAGCCGGCCGCGGAGCTCAGGATCGATGGGCCGCCCGCTGCCGGCCAGCCATTGCAGGTAGGGCAGTGCCGCGTCCCTGGCGCCCCCGTCGTAGGCGCGCTTGAACAGCTCTCCCTGGCGCGCGATCGTGGCCGCGTCGAAGACCTGGCAGTGACGCTGGAAGTCCTGCTGCAGCCGGATCCGCTCCTGGCTGGACAACCCGGTGATCCGCTGAAGCTGCTGCCCCCCCGGCGATGGCTGGTCGCGCTCCCGGTACATGTGCTCCGCCGCCATGTCGGCGCCTTGGCAGGCCGAGAGCATGGAGGCGGCGTCCAGCATGTCGCGCGACGTTCCGGCGCCGTCCAGGGCCAGCTGAACCCTGCGCAGCGCCTCCGCCGGCGAGGCCAGCGGGAGGGGCGCCGATGTGGTCGCGGGCGGCAGCGTCGGCACTGCCGGCGATGCGCCGGAGGCGGTTTGGAAAGAGGGTACGGTGGTGCTCGATGGTTGGGGGTTCGCGGCGGGGGAGGGCGCCGGCTCGGCGGCTGGCGCGGGGACCTCCGAGCGCTTCATCAGCCAGCCGCCCGCGACGAGCACTGTGACGACAGCGATCGCGGCCCATGCCGCGCCTGAGGTCTGCTTCGATGCCATGTTCAGAACTCCCGGATTCGTGCGTGGCCGGTGATTTGCAGCGTCAGCGCCTGACCCGGCGCGCGCACGCCGGTGATGTCGGCCACGGGCTGTCCGCCGCCGATCCACAGCGCGACGGGGCCCGGCTCGACCACGCGCTGGCCGTCAGCCCGCACGATGCTCGTCGCCTTCGCGTCCAGGTCGACAACGACGCGGCGCGACTGCCCGGCACCGAGCACCACCCGGCGGAAGGCGACCAGCGTGCGTTCCGGCGCCATCGCACCGGAACGCGTCGCGTAGACCTGCACCACTTCGGCCGCCTCGCGGCCGCTCTCGTTCTTCAACAACACCGACAGTCGCGTCCCTTGCCCCGCCGTGACGCGGTCCTTGGCCAGCTTCGCCTGCGAGTAGCTGAAGCGGGCATAGCCCAGGCCATGGCCGAACGGGAAAAGCGGCTCGCCCTTGAACCAGCGGTAGGTGCGGCCCGCCATGCCGTAATCCTTGAACGGCGGCAGTTGCTCGACCGACTGGTAGAAGGTGACCGGCAGACGGCCCGACGGACTGAAGTCGCCGGCCAGCAGCTCCGCCACGGCCTGGCCGCCTTCGCCGCCCGGATACCAGGCCTGCACGATCGCCGAGGCGCGCCGCGTCGCGGCACCGAAGGCCATGGCGCTGCCGCTGAAGTTCACCAGCACCAGCGGGCGGCCGAGGCCGGTCAGACGATCGAGCAATTGCTGCTGCGGCGCCGGCAGATCGATCGAGGTGCGATCGCCACCAGCAAAGCCGGGCGCCGTCACCGGCATCTCCTCGCCTTCCAGCGCGGCGCTCAGGCCGCTGGCGAAGACCACCAGATCGGCCTCGCGAGCGGCGGCGACCGCAGCGTCCGGGTCGGGACGGGGGCCGCGGGGCTCCGACGCTGGAGTTTCAGGTACTGCGACCCGGTCGCTGCCATCGACCAGATCGATGCGGGCCTGCGGAAAGCGCGCCTTCAGTCCGGCCAGCAGCGTGACCGGCCGGGACGGCGTGCCGTTGTAGTTGCCCACCAGCGCGTCCACGCTGTCCGCGTTCGGGCCGATCAGGGCGATGCGCCGGGGCGCGGCCTTCAGCGGCAACAGGCCATCGTTCTTGAGCAGCACCAGCGAGCGCCGGGCTGCTTCGAGGTTGAGCGCCCGGTGCGGCGGCGTATCGAAGTCGCGCGCCGTGATGCCGGCGAAGGGCCGTTGCTCTGGCGGGTCGAGCAGGCCCAGGCGCAGCCGCACATCGAAGAGCCGATGCAGCGCCCGGTCGAGTTCCGCCTCGCGGAGCAGCCCTTGCCGCACGGCGGCGACGGTGGTGGCGGGAGCCCCGGTGCTGTTGACGCTGAAGTCGCAGATCAGGTCGGTGCCGGCGCGAACGGCCAGCGCCACGGCGGCCTCGGGCGTCTTCACGTGGTGGTGGGCCCCGTCCATGTGGATGTCGGCCACCGCGCCGCAGTCGGAGACCACATGCCCCTGGAACTTCCACGCGCCGCGCAGATAGTGCTGGAGCAATTGCTCGTTGGCGCAGGCCGGCACGCCGTCGACGGCGTTGTAGGCGCACATGACGGATTCCGCGCGACCCTGCGTCACTGCCGCATGGAAGGCCGGCAGATAGGTGTCCACCAGGTCGCGCGGCGCCACTTGCACGTCCTCCTTGTGGCGGTCGGCTTCTGGGCCGCTGTGCACGGCGAAGTGCTTCACCGCCGCCGACACGCGCGGCCGCCGCGGGTCGGGCCCCTGCAGTCCCTGGATGAAGGCCACGCCCATGCGTGAGGTCAGGAACGGATCCTCGCCATAGGTCTCCTGGCCGCGGCCCCAGCGCGGGTCGCGAAAGATGTTCACGTTGGGCGACCACACGGTCAGGCCGCGGTACAGGACGGAGGAGCCGTCGGCGCTCACGGTGGCGAGGAACTTGGCGCGGAACTCGATGCCGGTGATCTCGCCGACACGCTGCACGAGCGGCGTGTCCCAGGTCGCCGCCAGGCCGATGGCCTGCGGAAACACGGTGGCCACGTCCGCGCGCGCCACGCCGTGCAGACCCTCGCTCCACCAGTTGTAGGCCGGGATGCCCAGCCGTGGAATGGCCGGTGAATCGTGCTGGAGCTGACTGGCTTTCTCCTCCAGCGTCATCCGCGCCACCAGGGCGCGGGCCCTGTCCATCGAGGTGCCCGGCGGCGCGCCCATCGCGCCGGTGGTCATCGACAGCGCCAGCAACATGGCTGAAGCGGTCGCTCCGAGCAGCGGCAAGGAAGCCGGTTTGCTTGTGTGGTGCATGGCGCTTCAGAACGCGTCGATCGTCAAGGTCGTGGCCGGCAGCCCCTCCCCACGGGCGCGCAGCGTCGCGGGACCGCGCGCGCCGGTCGATTGCAGGAGCACCTGCGCCTGGCCGTTGAAGACGCGGCGCTCCCACGGCGCGGCTGGCGTGGTCACGCGCAGGGTCACCCAGCGTTTGCCGCCTTGCGCGTTGTCGGTCATCGCCCGCAGGCCGCCGGCCGGCGTGGGGAAGACCAGGACCAGCGTGTTGCGGTCGCGCCATTGCGCAGGGTCCAGGTCCACGACGCCCAGGCCCTGGTCCAGCCTCGGCGTCACGGCCTGGCCGTTCACATAGACCTGCTGGCCGGGGCCGAGATCGCCGATGAACAGCGTCGACCGTTCGCTGGCCACCGTGGTCGGCCGCGGGAAGGTGGCGCGCACGATGTTCCAGGCCCTGTCGGCGGGCTGCTGCTCGGGCGGCACCCATCCGAAGGGCTCGCGCCAGGCCTGCGCATTGGCGTCCGCGATCAGCGCCGCGGCGTCCTCCGGCCGATCGATGCCGCGATGCCCCCAGTCGCCCAGCGGCACGAAGCGATGGCGCTCGGCCGGCTTGTCGGCTTCGTGCGAGCCCGGATCGCCGTTGCCCATGCCGATCAGCCGCGCGGCGCCCTCGACCTCGAAGCCGATGCGCTGGCTGGCCGTCGGAACGACGCGGCCCTCGCTGTCCACGACGTTCACGGTGACGACCGCCACGTCGCTGCCATCGGCGCGGATCTTCTGGCGGTCGACGCTCAACCGCACCGCGGCCCCGTCGCCGGTGGTCGCCACGGTGTCCGAGGCCACCCATTGGCCGCCCTTGTAGCCGCGCGCCGTCAGCGTGCCCGGCGCGTAGGGCACGCTCCACTGCAGGTGGCCGTAACGCTGCAGCGTCTGGCGTCCCAGCGAGCGGCCGTTGAGCAGCAGCTCGACTTCCTCCGTGTTGCCGTAGACGCGCACGTCCACCGGCTGGCCGTCGCGGCCGGGCCAGTTCCAGTGCGGCAGCAGATGGACCATCGGCTCGGCGGTCCACGCGGCTTTCAGGTAGTAGCCGCTGTCCTTCAGCGCGCCGGTCGTGTCCATCATGCCGAACTGCGACGACACGGCCGGCCAACCGAAGGGCGTGGTCTCGCCCCGGTAATCGAAGCCGGTCCAGACGAACATGCCGGCCAGGAAGGGCCGCTCGGCGTTGAAGCGCCACGCCTCCTCGATCGTCGACGTCGACGTGCCGCCCGAGCGCCGGTCGTAGGCGGCGACCTGCACCCGCGCCGGATCGTCGGCATAGACGCCGCGGGTGGCATAGGTCAGCCCCTCCTCGGTGACCACCATCGGCCGGTCCGGGAAGCGGCGGTGCATCGCGTCGATGTCGTGCTGGCCCTTGTAGTTGAAGCCGATCACCTGCGATCCGACCGAAGTGCCTTCCACCTGACCCGAACTGGACGCCGCCAGCGTCGCCGGCCGGGTGGGATCCAGCCGCGCCACGATGGCCTGCATCTCGCGCGCCAGCCGTGTGCCGATCTCGGTGTTCTCGATCGCCCATTCCTCGTTGCCCACCGACCACAGGATCACCGAGGGGTGGTTGCGGTCGCGCCGCACCATGCGCTCGAGTTCGTCGCGGAGCTGCGGCGCAGTGCCCATCATGCGGTGCTCGTCGATGACGAGCACGCCGAGACGGTCGCAGGCGTCGAGCAGTTCGGGCGTGGCCGGGTGGTGGGCCGATCGGATCGCGTTGACGCCCATCGCCTTGAGCATCTTGAGCCGCGCATCGTGCAGCGCGTCCGGCAGCGCGATGCCGATGCCGGCGTGGTCCTGATGGTTGTTGGCGCCATGCAGCTTCACGGGGCGGCCATTGAGGAAGAAGCCCTCGTTGGGGTCGAAGCGCAGCGTGCGGATGCCAAAGGGCGTGTCGTAGTGATCGACGACCTGGCCGTCGCGGCGCACCCGCGTGGTCATCGTGTAGCGCTGCGGCGTTTCCAGCGACCATAGCCGCGGCTGCGTGACCCGCAGCGTCGCGGCCGTCGTGACGCTCGCGTCGGCGGCGGCCTGCCGCGCCGGGGTGCGGGCGCGCGCGACGACGCGGCCCTCGGGATCGCGCAGCTCGTGCTCCAGCGTGAAGGACGCGGCGGTCCCGGCGTCGTTGCGCACGGTGGTGTCGATCGCGACTTCGGCCTGCTGACCCTTGAGTGCCGTGCGCACGAAGGTCCCCCACGGCGCCACGTGCAGCGGATCGGTCTGCGTGAGCCACACATGGCGATAGATGCCCGCGCCCTCGTACCACCAGCCTTCCTGCGTGGTGGCATCCACGCGCACGGCGACCACGTTGCGCCCGCCGTAGTTCAGGTAGTCGGTGAGGTCCACCCGGAAGCTCGAGTAGCCGCTGGCCTCGCGGCGCAGGAAATGCCCGTTGATCCAGACCACGCTGTCGCGGAAGACGCCATCGAACTCCAGCGCGATGCGCTTGCCGCGCGCCGCGGCCGGGATGGCCAGCTCGCGCCGGTACCAGCCGATGCTGTTCTCCGGGAATGCGCGGCCGATCGCCTTGGAGCCATGCGGCGAGCTGCCGCGCTCGCTGAACGGCAGCTCCACCGCCCAGTCATGCGGCAGGTCGACGCGGCGCCAGGGCCGGTCGTCGAAGTCGGCCGCGGCCGGGCCGTCGCCGAAGCCGGCCTTGGCGAAGAAGAAGGGGCGCATGCCATGGTGGAAGTCCCGGGACGGATCCCAGGCGTGACCCAGCGCGAAGCGCCAGTCCTCGTCGATGCGGGTGCGTTGCCGGACGTCATCGGCCGCGGCCGGGCCGGCGGCGATCAGCATCGCCAGCGCCATCAGCCAGGCGGTGAACAGGGGTCTTCTCATGCGGAGGGGGTCGGAGGAAGGGGTTTCAGTTGGCTGGCTTGCCGATCACCCGCACTTCGCTGAGCGCGGCGGGATGGTCGGGGCTGACGGCGGGGAAGCGGATGCGCAGGAACCGGGCGTTGACCACCGGGTCGAAGAGCGCGAACTCGTAGCTCTTGCGCCCCGGTTTGGTTTCGCCGACCTGGCGCCAGTCACTCGCGTTGGTGCTGATCTCGACGACGAAGGCGGGCGCCTGGTCGTCGGGCAGGATCACCGACAGCCAGTGCAAGGTGTAGAGGTTCTCCAGGTCCACGGCCCAGAACGCCGGGCCCTCCTTCGCGGAAGCCCGCCACTCGGTCTGCGGCTGATCGTCGTTGGCGAGCGGTGCCTCGTGGCCGGGCTGCGAGCCGCTGGTCGACGTCGGGCGGCTGATGGTCACGTTGATCGGATCGCCCTCGAAGGCCTTGCGCGTCACCGGCGGATAGGCGACGACGGGCTGGTCCGGCGCCAGCGGCGAACGTCCCGGGACGAAGCGGTCGGGCCCCGTCGTGGTGATCTCCAGGCGCGCGGGCTTCAGGCCGGGCGAACTCGCCTCGATGACGGTCTTGCCGGCGAAGTAGGAGCGGAAGCTGATCGCGGCCTGGCCGTCGCGGATGGCCACCAGCGACTTGTTGCTGAAGCGGATGCTGCGTCCGGTGGGGAACTTGCCGGGGCCGCTCACGATGCTCAGCGTCACGTCCGGCGAGTTGCTCAGCGCGCGGCCCGCCTCGTCGCGCACCGTCACCACCAGCTGCGCATCGTCCAGCCCCTGCGTGCCGCGGATCACCGTCTGGCTGGCGGTCAGACTCAGCCCGGCCGGGGTGCCCTTCACCGGCCAGACGGGCGGCGGCACGCCGGCGTAGACCTGGCGATACCAGTGGTACTGCCGCTTGGGCAGGCGGAAGTAATCGATGAAGCCCATCGAGCCGAACTCGATGGAGGCGATGGAGCCATGGTCGAAGCCGGCCCACAGCGCCTCGCCCGAGCGCCACGGATAGCGCCACGAGTAGGCAGGCGCGGCCCCGGCCGCGCCGCTGGCGGGCGCCGACGGCGCCAGGGCCTTCTGATCGGGCGTGTCCGGCATCAGGCCGAAGCCGGGCTCGAACTCGCCGGGCCGGTCGGTCATCGTGGCGCCGTATTCCGACACGACGGACGGAATGCCCGGATCGAGGAACAGCGTGGCGCCATCGCCGTTGTAGCCGGCCACGTCGCCGAGCCGGTCGATCTCGCCGCGCTGCGCGCCGCCGATGGCCACCGGCCGCGTCGGATCGATGCGATGGAAGAACTCGACCTCCCGGCGCAGGAAGTCGCGCATCGCCGGCATCGCCTCGCCCTTGGTGAAGAAGGGCTCGTTGCTGGCGCTCCAGACGAAGACCGAGGGCCGGTTGCGATGGATGCGCACCATCTCCTGGACCTGCTGCAGCACGCTGGCCTCGAAGGCGGGGCGGTCGTCCGGATCGGGCGGGTAGGCGCTGGAGAGCCAGTTGCCATCGGCGCCGAAGCCGCCGATGCCCCAGAAGGGCGCCTCGGACCAGAACAGCAGGCCGAGCTCGTCCGTCGCCTGCGTGAAGGCCGGCGAGTGCGGGTAATGCGAGCCGCGGATGAAGTTGAAGCCGGCGTCCTTGATCATCTGGACGTCGCGGCGCGCGGCGCCATCGGTGACGCCGTCGCCCCAGCCGGCCTGGTCCTGATGCACGTTGGCGCCGATCAGGTAGAGGTGTTTGCCGTTGAGGAAGAAGCCGCGGTCGGCCGTGAACCTGACGCTGCGGATGCCGAAGGGGGTCTCGTAGCGATCGACCGGGCGGCCGTCGACGTACAGGCGGCTCACCATCCGGTAGAGATGCGGTTGATCAGGCGACCACAGCCGCGGCGACGCGATGGCGGGCAGGGTCTGGTCATAGGTCACTGTGCTGGAGGCCGGCACCGTGCGCTCGCTGCGCTGCATGGCCACGCGCCGTCCGCCCGCATCGAGCACCTCGGACACCAGCGCGATGCGGGCCGCCGCGCCGGGCCGGTCGTTGCGGATCTCCGTCTGCACGCGCACCGTGGCGCGGTCCTCGGCCACCTGCGGCGTGGTCACGAAGGTGCCGTACCACGCGACATGCACGGGATCGGTCATCACCAGCCGCACGTTGCGATAGATGCCACCGGAGAACACGTGCTCGCCGGCGCGCGGCGCGACATGCGCATTCCACTCGTTGTTCACCCGCACGGCGACGAGGTTGGCCCCGGGCTTGGCGAACGGCGTGATGTCGATGCTGAAGCCGGTGTAGCCGCCGACGTGGCGCCCGGCGCGGTGGCCGTTGACGAAGACCTCGGCGTCCTGGAAGACCCCGTCGAACTCCAGCGACACGCGCCGCCCGGCCGCCGCCGCGGGCAGCATCAGCTGCTTGCGATACCAGCCGTGGCCGACATAGAAGCCGGTGCCGAGGAAGTAGGGCTCGGAGAACGAATGCGGCAGGTCGACGCGGCGCCAGTCCGCCGTGTCGCGATCGACGGCCTGGCCGTCGGCCGGATCGCCCAGCGTGAAGGTCCAGTCGCGGTTGATGACCTCGCTGCGGCGATCGGCCGCCGACGCGGGCGCGCAGACGGCAAGGGCGGCGAACAGGGCGGCGCCGAGCGCGGCCGCGAAGCGGTGAATCGGGTTCATCACGGGTCGTTGTCAGGGTTGGACTTGCAGCAGGTCGACGCCGCGCGGCTCCAGCCGCAGCGTGCCATGCCAGTGCTTGCCGCTGAGCACGCCGACCCCGTCGCCTTCGATGGGCAGGTCCACCGGCGCGTGGGTCGTATTCACGTAGAGCACGCGGCCATCGACCGCACGGGCGAAGACGCCGTCGGGCGTCTTCGGGCCGGGCTCGATGCCGGCCTGCGCATAGAGCTGACGCAGCAGCGGCCGCATGATCTGCGGCTGGGCCGGCGTCGCCAGGTAGTAGGCCTTGCCCTTGCCGAAGCGATTGACGGTGATCGCCGGCGGCGTGCCCTCCAGGTTGGTGAAGCGGGCCAGCACCTGCGCGCTGGACGGCTCCAGCACCTCGTAGTGCGCGATCGTGCCCTTGATCTCTTCGCCGCCCAGCGTCAGCGTGCCGGCCGCGTCGTAGAACTCGTTGGTGCGCAGGCCGAAGACGTCGGTCAGTCCGCCGGGCAGCGGCGTGGCGTGCCACTGGTTGTTGTCGTTCACCTTGGCCGACTGCGCGGTCATCACGACCGTGCCGCCGTTGGCGACGAACTGGCGCACCGCCTCGGTCGACGCCCGGTCCAGCAGGTACATGCCCGGCAGGATGATCAGCCGGTAGCGGCTCAGGTCCTCGTAGGAGAGCTTGATGATGGCGACATCGACGTTGTCCTTGAGCAGCGGCTCGAACGCGCCTTGCGCCTGCTGGAGGTAGGGCGCCTTGATGTACTGGCGCACCGTGTTCGACGGGCCGTTGGGGCTGGTCGCGTGCACGTTCTCGAACGAATACGCGATGGCCACCTTGGGCTCGACGCGGCGCGGAAAGCCCAGCTTCTCGAGCACCGCGTACTCGCGCGCGATGGTGGCCCATTCGCCGAGCTTCCACGACGGGCGGTCGTCATGGTCGATCAGGCCCATCAGCGCCTGCTCCTCACCGCCGAGATGGCTGTTGAAGGTCCAGGCCAGCGCGGCCTGGCCGCCGAGCAGCAGCACGAAGTGCGCCCACATCCGGGACCAGCCCTTGCTGCCGTAGGACCCGCCGCCGCCAGCGGCGAACTCGTTGAACCAGGTCGGCGTGCTCATGCCGCCCTTGATCATCGTGGCCTCCCAGCCGCCGCTGACCGCGTCGCCGGCGTAGAAGCCCATCGCGCCATAGGTGGTGTGGCGGCGGTAGCTGCCGAGGAAGTCGAAGCCCTTGCGGCCCGACCAGTCCCAGTAGTTGGACAGGACCGGCTTGTCGGGCACGTTGTGCCGGCGCACCGCCTCGAGGTCGTCGAGCGTGGCGATCGTCACGTCGGACCAGAAGCGCCGCAGGTCCAGATAGCGCTCGGCCGGGCCGGGGCCGTCGGCATAGGGCAGGCGCACTTCGTCCCAGTGGCCGATGCGGCGCGACCAGCGCTGCGTCGCCCAGGCCTGGTTGAGCGCCTCGATGCTGCCGTAGCGCTGCTTCAGCCAGGCGACGAAGCGCCGGCGATCGGCCTCCGAGTACGACATGAAGCCGTTGCCGATCTCGTTGTCGTAGCCGACGGCCAGCAGCGCGGGGTGCTTCGCGTAGCGCCGGGTGAGCGTGTCGGCCATGCGGCGGGCCAGGCGCCGGTAGTCCGGATCGCCGATGTTGTCCATGTAGCGCTCGGCGGGCGCCAGCCGCGTGCCGGCCTGGTTGACGATGTCCGCGCCGGGGTAGCGGTGATGCAGCCACATGGGCGCCGGCAGGCCGGGGATGTCGAGGATGACCTGGATGCCGGCGGCCTTCATCTCGTCCATCACCGCGTCGAAGTGGCGGAACTCGAAGCGGCCCTCGGCGGGCTCGAAGTAGTCCCAGGACAGATCGCCCATGCGCACGACCTTGAAGCCGGCCTGCTTCATCAGCGCCACGTCGCGCCTGACCTGCTCCAGGCTGCGATCGACCGGCTGGTAGTTGACGCCCGCGAACAGCTGCCCGGGGCCGGGCCAGCCGGGGTGGCCCTCGGCGCTCTGGGCGAGCGCGGGCTGCAGCGCGGCCAGGGCCAGCGCGCAGGCGGCGAGGCGGGTCCTCATGGGGGGCTTCCTGGCGCGGCGGCTGGCAGCGGTCGGGCAGGCTGGCATCGGTGTGTTCATCGCAGAGGGGGCTCGGCGCCTTGCGCCCGGTTCATCAGCCAGGCGAGGTAGGCGTGGTGGGTCGGCAGGGGCGCCACCGCTCGCGCGATCGCGTCGCGCCGTTGCTGGAGGAACGCGCGTGCCTGCGCCAGCGGCAGTTCCTCGAGGACCGGGTCGGCGCGCCGCGGCCAGTGGCGCATGCCGGCATGGATCGCCAGCCAGCTCGTTTCGTCGAAGCCTTCGTCGTGCTGCTGATGCAGCACGCCATGCTGGCGCCAGAGCTCGATCTTGTAGGCCAGCGTGTCAGGCAACGCCATCGTGGCCATGTCGCGCCACAGCGCGCTGTCGCGGCGGGCGGTCAGGCAGTAATGCAGGACGATGAAATCGCGGATGCGGCGGAACTCGCGCGTACCGCGCGCGTTGAAGTCGTCCACGGCGGTCTGGTCGATCGGCGCCTGGCCTTCAAGCAGCGTCATCAAGTGCCCCAGGTTGCTCTGGATCAGGAAGATGCTGGTCGACTCCAGCGGCTCGAGGAAGCCCGACGACAGCCCCAGCGCGACGACGTTGCGGACCCAGAAACGCTCGCGGTGGCCGGTGGTGAAACGCAGCAGCCGCGGCTCGGCCAGCGGACGGCCGTCGAGCTGCGCCAGCAACTGATCGCGCGCCACGGCGGGATCGACGTGCCGGCTGCTGAAGACGTGGCCATGGCCGGTGCGGCTCTGCAGCGGAATGCGCCAGGCCCATCCGCCTTCGAGCGCCGTGGCGCGCGTGTACGGCGTCAGCGCGTCGCCGGACCGCTCGCAGGGACAGGCCCAGGCCCCATCCACCGGCAGCCAGCGGCTGAAATCGACGAAGGGCTCCTGCAGCGTGCGCCCCAGCAGCAGCGAGGCGAAGCCGGAACAGTCGATGAACAGGTCGCCCTCGATCTCGCGGCCGTCCGACAGGCGCAGACGCTCGACATCCCCCTGCGCGCCGCGGACCACGTCCACGATGCGGCCCTCGATGCGCCGCGCGCCCCGGCGCAGCGAGAGGTCCCGCAGAAACGCCGCGTAGAGCGTCGCGTCGAAGTGGTAGGCGTAGTTGAAGGGCGCGCCGCCTTGCTCGCTGGGCGGCACGAAACGGCCCTGCATCGCCATGACCGTGGGCAGGCACTGCTCGCCGAACTCACCCAGCGCGGGATCGGCCACGCGCTGGAACTGACCCCACAGCATGTCGGGGCCGCGCAGGCTGCCGAAGTTGCCAAAGGTGTGGAAATAGCGTTCGCCGATGCTGTGCCAGTCGCGGAATTCGATGCCCAGCTTGTAGGTGCCGTGGGTGGCACGCAGGAACTCCGCCTCGTCGATGCCCAGCAGTTGATTGAAGGCGCGGATCGACGGGAAGGTCGCCTCGCCGACGCCGACGATGCCGATCTCCTCGGACTCGACCAATTGCACCGAGCAGCGCCCGCGCAGTCCGGTCGCCATGGCGGCGGCCGTCATCCATCCGGCGGCTCCGCCGCCGACGATCACGATGCGCTGGGCCATCCGCTGTTCTCCCCTCCCGCTGGCATGGATGTCTGGTATTACCAATTTGCCACCCTGTTTCGTTGGTCAGACCGGTAGATACCCTGTTCCCGCGCCGTGGAAGCGGCGCCTATAAACGCGGGCAGAACACGAGACAGCGCGCAGGGAGCCATGGCAACACATTCGTTCAGCGGCGACGTCCGCCGGCAATACCAGGTCGTGGCCGACCGGATCCGCGTGCTCATCCGGGACGGCGGCCTGACCGCGGGCGCGCGGCTGCCCTCGGAGCGCGAACTGGCGCACCAGCTCGGCGTGTCGCGTCCCTCGCTGCGCGAGGCGCTGATCGCGCTCGAGATCGAAGGGCGCATCGAGATCCGCGGCGGCTCCGGCGTCTACGTCTGCGCGGCGGCGCCCGCGGAGCTCGGCGTGACGCCGACGCTGGGCGAGAGCCCGGCCGAGCTGATGCACGCGCGCGTGGTCGTGGAAGGCGCGGTGGCCACGCTCGCCGCGGCGCGGGTCGACAAGGCCGCGCTGGACCGGGTGCGCGAGGCGCTGGAGGCGATGCGCGCGGACGTCGCGGCGGGGCGCAAGCCGGTCGAGGCCGACCGGCGCTTCCATCTCAGCATCGCTGAAATGAGCGGCAACACGGTGCTGGCCGGCGTGGTGGGCACGCTCTTCGATGGGCGCCATGGCGCGATCTCCACGCACATGAGCGGGCGCGTCGAGTCGGTGTCGCCGCCCTGGATGGACGCGCTGGGCGAGCACGAGGCCATCCTGCGCGCGCTTGAGTCGCGCGACCCGCAGGCCGCATCGGCGGCGATGTGCCGCCACCTGCTGGCGGCGCACGAGCGCTGGGCCGGCATTCCCGACTGAGCCGCGCGCCACGGTCACGCCGCCGCGGGCCCGACCAGCCCGTTCCCGCGGATCTTCAGGGCCACCGCCGGCGTGCCGGCGAGGCCGTCGGGCAGGCGCAGCTCCAGCCCCTTGCGCGTGCGGGTGAAGGGCACGCTGCCCGGAGCGCCGACCAGTTCGACGCGCTCGATCGCGCCGGGCGCCAGCGCCGAATCCTGCGCCAGCGCCGCGATGCGCAGCGTGCCGCTGCGCGGCCAGCCCAGGGCGATCGCATAGAGCGCGCCGTCCTTGGCCGTGAAGCGGATGTCCTCGGCGGACAGCGGCTGCGACGTGCCTTCGCTGAACATGCCGCCCGCCACGCGCGTGGGGCCTTCGCCATAGACGCGCCACGGGCGGGTGCCGTGGATGGCTTCGCCGTTGCGGCCCATCCAGGCGGCGATGTCCTCGAGGATCTTGCGCTCGTCCGAATCGATGGTGCCGTCGCCGCGCAGCGGCACCGACAGCAGCAGGTTGCCGTTCTTCGAGACGATGTCGCACAGCCGGTGGATCACCGTTGTGGCCGACTTGTAGCCGTGGTTGTCGAACAGCCCGCGGTTGTAGTGCCAGTCCCCCAGGCAGGTGTCGGTCTGCCAGGGCATCGGCTCGATGTTCTCGCGGAAGCCGCGCTCCACGTCCTCGACCACGCCGGCGCGGCGCTCCGGCGGCAGCACCTTGGCGTTGATGACGGCCTCGAGCTTGCCGCCGTGCCACGCCATGCTGGCGTTGTAGTAGTGGGCCGCGATGTCCAGCCCCGCCTGGCCCAGCGGCAGGCCGGAGTTGTCGAAGTAGACGAGGTCCGGCCGGTAGCTGTCGATCAGGTCGCGGCAGCGCAGGAACCACTGGCGCGTGAAGGCGGGGTTCTGCAGCGGCGCCTTCTCGTCCCAGTAGCGCGTGTTCTCGTCATGCCAGGCATTGGCCGCGCGCGTGGTGCGGAAGCCCTCGGGCATGACGATGTTGCGGCCGGTGTACAGGTCCTGCGGATCCAGGCCTTCCCACCAGGTGCCGCGGCCATCGGCCTTGGTCAGGCGGAAGGCGTCGTAGCGCTGGCCGGCCAGCGGGCCCTCGGCGTCGTAGCCGTAGGCGGTCTGGAACCAGTGCCAGGCGTGGGCCGAATGGTTGCTGACGCCAAAGCGCAGCCCGCGCGCGCGCGCCGCCTTGGACCAGGCGCCGATCAGGTCGCGCCTGGGGCCGACCCGCACGCTGTTCCAGGCGTGGTACTTCGAGTCGTAGTTGTCGAAGTTGTCGTGGTGATTGGCCAGCGCGACGAAGTACTTCGCTCCCGCCTTCACGTAGAGGTCGAGCAGCGCGTCCGGATCCCACTGATCGGCCTTCCACCGGTTCTGCATCTCCATGAAGCCGACCTTGGACGGATGGCCGTAGGTCTTCAGGTGATGCTCGTACTGCCAGTTGCCCTGGATGTACATGTGGCGCGCGTACCAGTCGCCCATCTCGGGCACGCACTGCGCGCTCCAGTGGGCCCAGATGCCGAACTTGGCGTCGCGGAACCAGTCCGGCGTCTGGTAGCCGTCCACCAGCGAGTCCCAGTTCGGCGCGAACGCGGGCGCGCCGGCGGCGGCATGGGCCGGCGCCAGCGTCGCGGCGCCCGCGCTGGCTGCGGCGGCCTGGAGGAAGGAGCGGCGCGTCCAGGGTGGGGATGTCCTCGGATGACGTTGGGAATGGTCTTGCATGAGGGCAGTGACTGCTGTCGAGAAGAAAAACCCGGCACGGCGGCGTTGCTGCCGCCGCGCCGGACAAAGGTCGGCGAGCCCGGATCGACCCGCCCGACCGCCTTGACCTTAGAAGGAGTAGCGCATCTGCACGGTGTAGCGGCGTCCGGTGGAGAAGAGCGCGCGCTCCTTCAGCCCGATGCCTTGCTGCATGTACTGCTTGTAGATGGCGTTGTTGAGGTTCTGGGCCTCGAAGCCGATGCTCATCGCCTCGCTGACGCGGTAATGCAGGCCCAGGTCCAGCTGGCCGTAATCGCCGCCCCAGGTCGGCAACGCGTAGTTCACCGAATACGACTGGCCGAAGTTCGGGCTCGCCGGGTTCTGGTCGATGCCGCTGCCGTCGGCGGTGCCGTAGGCATTGACCGCCTGCAGGTACTTCGAGCGCCAGCTGTAGGCCAGCCGCGCCGACACCGGTCCATGGTCGTACAGCAGCGCGATGTTGTAGGAGTTGCGCGACATGCCGGTCATCGGCAGCCCGCCCAGCACCCGGCCGTTGGTGTCGCAGCCGTAGATGTCGCGCGCCAGCTGCGAGTCGACTTCATCCTTGGGCGTGCACCATTCGCGGTTCACGCCCTGGTTCATCGTCAGCTTGCTGTCAATGTAGGTGTAGTTGCCCGACACCCCCAGGCCGGCCAGCAGGCCGGGCAGCTTGTCGAAGTAGGTCTGGAAGCCCAGTTCCACGCCACGCGCGCGGCCGTTGGCGCCGTTGACCGGCGCCGTGATCTGGAAGTCATGCGGCTGACCGCTGGTGTCGTTCAGGCGGTAGAGCGTCGTGCGCCCCACGACGACGTCCTTCAGGTCCTTGTTGAACACCGCCACCGTGACGGAGCTGGAGCGGCCGAAGTAGTACTCGCCCGTCAGATCCAGGTTGTTGGAACGGGTCGGCTTGAGCATCGGGTTGCCCAGCGCGGAGCCGGTGTAGGTCACCGTGTCCAGCACCGTCTGACCGTTCTCCTGGTGCGTGCGCGGCGTCTGGCTCAGCGTCGTGTAGGCCTGCATCTGCCAGAACTCCGGCCGCGTCATGCCCTTGGACATGGCGAGGCGGAACTGCAGCTCGTTGTTGGCCTTCAAGCGCAGGTTCAGACTGGGCAGTACGTTGGTGTAGCTGTTGTCAAAGGACTGCCGGGCCGATTGCGCGGGAATCTCCGGCACGCCGGGCATCGGCTGCGGCGGCGTGAACAGCGTGTAGCCCATGGCGCCGGATTTGGTATGCACCACGCGCACGCCGACGTTACCGTCAATCGGGTAGGGCAGATCCTCGAAACCGAAGCGCAGCTGCGCATAGGCGGCCTGGGTACGCTCGCTCTGCTCGTTGATGCCCTTGTCGTCGCCATACTTGGCCGGCGTCCACAGCGCCCACGACGGGCAGGGGTCGATGCACACGGCCTGGGCGAAGTCGTGGATCTTCTGGAAGCTGCCCGGGAAGCCGGTCACGACCGACTGGTTGGGCACGACGACCGCTGGCGGAGCGGCCACCCGGCCGTCAAAGAACTTGTTGAAGTGGAAGACCGAGGTGTCGCCCGAGAAGCGCGGGTCGCTCATCCAGGCCAGTTGGGTGAACGGCTGCCAGGGATTGACTGCGCCGGCGGGGATGACGGCCCAGGGCGCGGTGATCTGCGCCCAGTTGGAGTCGTGGGTCGACTGCGTGGTGGCGCTGCGGTCGGTCAGCCGCACGCCGAAGCGCAGGTCGTTGAGCACCGGATGCTCGAAGCTGTACTTCGCATCTGCGCGCCATGCCGTCTCGCTGGCGACCGCATGGTCCCGGTGCTCCTGCGCGGAGCCCCAGTAGTAGTTGGCGGGATTGGCGAGGAAGGCGCGATCCGCGTCGTCGAAGCTGAAGACGGGCAGCGAGCCGCGCAGATCCACGGTTTGCTTGGGCATCCAGCCGCCGACGCCGACCAGATAGTCGTAGCCATCGGTCTTGGCCTTCACGTGCTGGAGGTCGGAGCGCAGCTCCCAGCGGTCCGAGGCCTTCCACGCCAGGTTCCAGGAGATGTCCTGCGTGTCCGCGGTCCGGCCGGCCGCGCGCGAATCGGTGCCGAAGCCCACGCCGCGCACGTCCGGCCGATCCGGAGCGCCGTCCGTGGGCGCGCGCAGGGTCCCGGCCAGCAGCGCGCCGCTGGCGTCGAAGACCGCGCCGGCATCGACCTGCAGCTTGGTCGGGTCGGGGCCGAGGTAGAACGCTCCCTCGGTCGTCTTCATCTTGTACTTCGACCGGAAAAAGGTCAGCGACGAGCTCAGGTCATCCTTGCGCCACTGCAGCGCGCCGTACAGGCCGTCGCGCGTGCGGTCGAAGTCGTTGGAGGTCCACGAGCCGCCCGGCGTGATCCAGCGCTGCGTGCCGCTGGTGTCGCCGACCACCGCGTTGCTGCGCGGGTAGTACGGGGAGATGGACATGCCGTCGCTGTGCGTGGCGATCCGGGAGTGGGCCAGGTCGATGAGCGCGCCGAACTGCCCCAGATCGGTGTTCCAGCGGTTGGACACCATGCCGGAGAACGAGGGCTCGGTCTTGCCGCGCAGCGGCGCGCGCGAGGCCTCCGCCGAGAAGGCCGCCTTGAAGCCGGGGAAGTCGAAGGGCAGCGCCGTGCGCAGGTTCACCAGGCCGCCGACGGCGCCTTCGATCTGCTCGGCCGACGGATTCTTGTAGACGTCCACGCCCGCCATCAGCTCCGGCGGCACGTCCTCGAAGCTCAGCGAGCGGCCGCCATTGGCGGAGAAGGAGTCGCGGCCATTGAGTTCGGAGCGCACGTAGCTCAGGCCCCGGATCATCACGCCGGTGCCTTCGGCCGCGAAGTGCGCGATGCCGTCGCCAACGCCCTGCTGCGGATCGGAGCGGTTGAGCGTGCGGTCGATGCTGACGCCGGCGATGCGCTGCAGCACCTCGGTCACCGATTTGTCGGGCAGCTTGCCGATGTCGTCGGCGACGACGGAGTCGACGATCTCGTCAGCGTGCTGCTTGATGCGCTGCGCCGATTGCAGCGCCGCGCGCTGGCCGGAGACGACGACGGTCTCGATCTTGCGCGTGGCCTTGTCCTTGTCCGCCTTGTCCACTGCCGCGGATTTCTCCGCATTGCCGTCCTTGACGGCCTGCACGGCCGCATCGCTGGCGGCGGAGGCCGGCGCAGAAGGGGCGGCGGGCGGCGTCTGGGCGAAGGCGAGGCTGCTGCAGACCAGCGCGGCGTGCGTGGCGGCCAGCGAAATGGCGGTGCGCCGAGGGTGGTTCATCTTTGTCTCCTCTCATGGCGCCTGGACGCCTGGGGGGTGTTCTGGGTCTTGCTGCCGGCTCGGCGGCGCCTGCGCGGGACGCGGTTGCCGGGATCGCGGAACTCCGGGGGTGGGGTGCGGAGTCGTTGGCAACGTTGTCATCGAGCGGCAGGCGAGACGTGGTCGGTCAAACCGCTTTGGTCATGCCACTTTGCCATTGTTGATCGTTGGTCTGACCACTGGATATCCCTAATCGCACAAGTTGGCGATGTAACGAACTGATCACCGACTCCAAACCGTCATGCCGACCAGTTCGAGCCGGGAGCGCTACCATTGGTCAGTCCACTTCCGGAGGTCAGGGCGAGCATGGCTACTCAACACCGTGGCGGCGATACGCGCCGGCAATACCAATTGGTCGCCGACCGCATCCGGTCCCTGATCGAAAGCGGTGGCTTTTCCGCCGGCGCCCGCTTGCCGGCGGAGCGGGAACTGGCGCTGCAACTGGGCGTCTCGCGGCCTTCGCTGCGGGAGGCGCTGATCGCGCTCGAGATCGAAGGCCGGATCGAGATCCGCGGCGGTTCCGGCGTCTACGTGGCCAGCCTGCCGCCGCTCGAGGACGCCGGCACGCCCTCGCTGGGCGAGAGCCCGGCCGAGCTGATGCATGCGCGGCTGGTGCTGGAGAGCGCCGTCATCATGCTGGCCGCGGCGCGGGTGACCAAGGCCGGACTGCAGCGCGTGCAGGAGGCGCTCGAGGCGATGCGCGCCGAACTGGCGGACGGGCTCAAGCCGGTCGAGGCGGACCGCCGCTTCCACCTGAGCATCGCGGAGATGAGCGGCAATTCAGTCCTGGTGGGCATGGTCGGCTCGCTGTTCGACGGACGCCACAGCCCGCTGTCACTGCGCATGTGCGGCCAAGTCGAGTCCGACCTGACCTGGAAGGATGCGCTGGCCGAGCACGAAGCCATCCTGCAGGCGCTGGAGGCCAGGGATCCGCAGGCCGCGTCGGCGGCGGTGTGCCGCCATCTGATCGCCTCGCACGCGCGCTGGATCGGTGACGGCGCGGAGATTCCAGCCCGTGGCGCGCTGACGCTGTGAGGGGTGTTCCGGCCAGCGCCGGACCGCTCACATCACCGCGCCCAGCTGCCAGGGCACGAACTCGTTGTCGCCCAGGCCGTGCTCCTCGCTGAGCGTGCGGCGGCCCGAGGCGGACTCCCGGATCAGCGCGAACAGCGCTTCGCCCGCCTGCGCCACGGTCTGCGTGCCGTCGACGATGCCGCCAGCATTGAAATCCATGTCCAGCCGCATGCGCTCGAACAGCGCGGTGGTCGTGGCCAGCTTCAGCGTCGGCGCCGGCTTGCAGCCGTAGGTCGAGCCGCGGCCGGTCGTGAAGCAGATCAGCGTGGCGCCGCCGGCGACCTGGCCGGTGGCCGACACCGGGTCGTAGCCCGGCGTGTCCATGAAGACCAGGCCGCGCGCGCGGACCGGCTCGGCGTACTCGATCACCTCGTTCAAGGAGCTGGAGCCGCCCTTGGCGACCGCGCCCAGCGACTTTTCCAGGATGGTGGTGATGCCGCCGGCCTTGTTGCCGGGCGACGGGTTGTTGTTCAGCTGCGCGCCATGGCTGGCCGCGTAGCGCTCCCACCACTGCAGGCGCTCCATCAGGCGACGCGCGATCTCGGGTGAGGCGGCCCGCGCGGTCAGCAAGTGCTCCGCGCCGTGGATCTCCGGCGTCTCGGACAGGATGGCCGTGCCGCCGTGGCGCACCAGCAGGTCGACCGCGGCGCCCAGCGCCGGATTGGCGCTGATGCCGGAGTAGCCGTCCGATCCGCCGCACTGCAGGCCGACCACCAGCGCCGACATCGGCACCGTGCTGCGCCGCTCCAGCGAGGCCTCCTCGGCGAGCTCGCGAACCAGCGCCTGTCCCTGCTCGACGGCCTCGCGCGTGCCGCCGGCGTCCTGGATGGTCAGCGTGCGCAGGCGGCCGCGCGTCGCTTGGGGAAGGGCCTCGATCAGGGGCTCGATCTGGTTGACCTCGCAGCCCAGGCCGACGAGCAGCACGGCGGCGAAGTTGGGATGCGCAGCATAGCCGCGCAGCGTCCGCTGCAGCAGCGTGAAGCCTTCGCCATCCGCGCTCATGCCGCAGCCGCTGCCATGGGTGATCGCGACGACGCCGTCGACGCCCGCGGGCAGGCCCGGTCCCTGGAAGACCTGCGCGATCGCCTTGCAGACCGTCGCGGAGCAGTTCACCGACGCGATGACGCCGATGTAGTTGCGCGTGCCGACGCGGCCGTCGGCGCGGCGGTAGCCCTCGAAGGTCGCGGCCGCGTCAGGCGGCAGCAGCGGCAGCGAGGCCTCGCCGGTGGCGCGCGGCGGCATCGGGCCGGCCAGCTCGAGGTTGTGTGTGTGCACATGTGCGCCGGCCTCGATCGGCACGCTGGCCAGGCCGATCGGCTGGCCGTACTTGAAGACGGCCTCGCCGCGTCCGATCGGGCGCAGCGCCACCTTGTGCCCGGCGCCGATCGGCGACGTGATCCGCAGCGCCGTCCCGTCCGGCCGCTCGACGCCGTCACCGGCGCCCAGCGCGATCCGGGCGACCGCGACGTTGTCGCCGGGGTGCAGCACGATGAGCGCCGGTGCGCCGCCGCTGGTCCCGTCAGTCGACATGGAACACCTGTTCCATCGCGGCCCAGTGCTCCCCCGGAGCGCGGCTGTCCAGCGGCCGCTGGCATGGGCCGCAGAAGGTCCACCAGCGCTGCGTTTCGGGATCGGCGGCGATGGCGGCCATGTCGCCCGCGTAGTCGCTGCCGTGGTACTCCCAGTAGCCGAACAGCAGGTTCTCCGGCTCACGCAGGAAAATGCTGTAGTTGCGCACGTTGGATGCCGCCAACCGTGCCAGCACGGCGGGCCAGACGGCCGCGTGCAGGCGCTTGTACTCGGCGATGTGCTCCGGCGCGATGCCGATCACCATGCCCATCCGTTGCATGTCTTGCTCCTCTTGATCACGGGGTCCTGAGCGCGGCGCGCAGCCGCGGCTGGGCCAGGCCGGGCGTGTGCCGGCGCGCCAGCTCCACGACCGGCAGCAGGCGCCGGGCCTTCTTGCGCGCGTGGTGCTGCGCGATGTCGGCGAGCCGGTGCTCCAGGAACGGGTTCAGCAGCCGGTCGCGCAGGCTGCCCAGATAGGCGATCGCCTCGTCGCCCTGGCCGAGCGCGTCCAGCACCGGCAGCACCTCGTCCAGCCAGGTGCGCTCGAGCGGCTCGCGCAGCGCGCCGTCCTCCATCGCCTGCCGGACCGTCATGCCGGCCGGCCGCTCGAACAGGCGCCAGAGCTCCGCCAGCATCGTGTGGCCCAGGTTGAGCAGGAAGAGCTTGAGCCGCTCGTGGCGCGCCAGATCGTCGGTGACGACGATGGCGGGATGGCGGCAGGGCAGCTGCAGCCGGGGCTGCGCCTGGATGGCCCACAGCGCGTAGGGCTCGGCCACCGCGCCGACCGGCTCCAGCGCCTGCGCCACGATGCGGTCGACCAGCGAGTTGGCCCACACCACGTGCGTCAGCAGCCAGTCGATGAAGGGCGCGGGGCACTGCCACGCGCGCGCCTGACCCACGACCAGGTCGCCGAGCACGGAGCCATTGCGCGACACCAGCTCGCAGGGCAGCACGGTGAGTTCGGCCTCGGGCGCCGCCTGCCAGCGGTCGTGCAGCAGCACGAGCAGGCGGGCGGGGAAGGACTGCGGCGCGGCCGCGCCAGCAGCCAGCAGGGGCGGGCCATCGCGCAGGGACAGCGTCCAGCCGTCGTCGCCGGTGTTGGACACGATGACGCGCACCGGCCCGCGCACGCGTTCGCGCACGGCGTTCCAATCGCTGGCGGCGTGCAGGATCTCGCGGACGGAGCGGCTGATCCGGCGTGTTTCCACCGGCACGCCGGCCACCAGGCCGCGCAGCACGATGGGCACGCCTTCTCCGCCGGCCAGGGCCTGCGCGCGGCGCGTGCTGGCGGGGTCATCGGTGCTCTGGACCACGGTGATGCCGCCCAGGGCCGCGCCGCTTTCCGCCGCCTCGCTGACGAAGAGCCCCACATGCGCCTGCAGGAAACGGCCCGTGCCGAACTGCAGGATGGGCGAGGGCGCGGCCGTCTCGACACTCATTTCGACATCCATCGCGGCGCTCAGCACTCGACCAGCGCCTTGATCACGCCCTGGCGCGGATCGAGCAGCGAGGGGAAGCTGCGCGGCAGGTCGTCCAGCGCCAGGCGATGCGTGGCCAGCGCCGCGTGCGGCACCTGGCCCTGGCGCATCGCGGCGATCACGGTGGCGAAATCCTCGGCCGTGGCGTTGCGGCTGCTCAGCAGCGTGGCCTCGCGCTTGTGGAACTCCGGATCGGAGAAGCGGATGTCGCCCTGCACGATGGAAACGAGCACGTAGCGGCCGCCATGCGCGATGAAGCGGAAGCCGCGCTCCATCGCCGCGGGATTGCCGGTGGCGTCGAAGACGACATCGAAGAACTCGCCGTCGGTGATGCGCGCGAGCTCGTCCTCGTCGCCGTCGCCCAGCGGCACCGCGGCCGCGATGCCGGTGTGCCGCAGCGCGAAGTCCAACCGTTCCTCGCGGCTGTCCAGCGCCGCGACGGCGGCGCCGCGCAGCGCCGAGAAGATCATCACGCCGAGCCCGATCGGTCCCGCGCCGACCACCAGCACGCGCTGGCCCACGCCGACCTCGCCGCGGCGCACCGCGTGCGCGCCCACGGCCAGGAACTCCAGCATCGCCGCCTGGTCCAGCGTGAGGCCCTCGGCCTTGCCGACAAAGCGCCTGGGCAGGCTCAGGTACTCGGTGAAGGCGCCGTCACGGTGCACGCCCAGCACCTGCATTCGCACGCAGCAGTTGGACTTGCCTTGCCGGCAGGCGATGCAGTCGCCGCAGGACAGATAAGGCATCGCATAGACGGCGTCGCCAGGCTGCAGGCCGCTGTCGGGATCGGCCTCCTCGACGACGCCGGAGAGCTCGTGGCCCATGACCCGCGGATAGGCGAGATAGGGCTGGTGGCCGGTGAAGATGTGCAGGTCGGTTCCGCACACGCCGACGCGCCGCACGCGCAGCAGCACCTCGCCGGGAAGGCGTTCCGGTTTGGGGCGGTCATGGACGGCGAGCAGGCCCGGGGATTCGCAGAGGACGGTCAGCATGGCGGCAGTCGGTAGAGGGCGGCGGCATTGCCGCCGAACAGGGCTTCGAGTTCGGCGCGCGAGGGCGCTGGGTGGAGCTGCTGCGCCAGACGCTGCGCCTGCGCCCACCAGTGCGCATAGTCCGCGGCCAGGCGCAGCACGGGCCAGTCACTGCCCCACAGCAGCCGGCGCGGGCCGAACAGCTCCCACAGCGTCTGGACATAGGGCAGCAGCGCCGCGTCGCCTTGGCGGTCTCCGGCCTCGGTCAGCAGGCCGGACAGCTTGCAGTGGACACGGGGCAGGGCGGCCAGCGCGGCGAGATCGTCGCGCCAGGGCGCCATCTCGCCGCGAGCGATGAAGGGCTTGGCGCCGTGATCGATGACGATGGTCAGATCGGGATGGCGCGCGGCGAAGCGGCGCAGGCCCGGCAACTGGCGCGGCAGCACCAGCGCGTCGAAGACCAGGCCCGACTGCGTCATCGCCTGCGCGGCGGGATCGCAGGCCGGATCGGCGATCCAGTCGTCGTCGGGCAGGTCCTGCAGCATCGGCCGCAGGCCCTTGAGCAAGGGATCGCGGGCCAGCGCCTCGATCTGCGCCGGGGCGTCGGCGGCCTTGAAGTCGACCCAGCCCACCACGCCCCGCACCCACGGCGTCGCCGCGGCGAGCGCCAGCATCCAGCGCGTGTCCTCGGCGCTGGGCAGCGATTGCACCAGCACCGTCGCGTCGATGCCGCAGGCGCGCAGCTGCGGCTCGAGGTCGTCGGGGCCGAAGTCCCGATGGAGGGCGGCCAGCGAGGGCGGGGGCCATTGGCCCTCGCGCTGCGCGAGGCGCCAGAAGTGCTGGTGCGCGTCGACCTTCATGCCGGCGCTCCCGGGTCGCGAGGCAGCGGCGCATCCGCATGGACCAGACCGCGATCGCGCAGCGCCTGCCACAGCGCTTGCGGGATCGCCTGATGCATCCAGGCCACGTTGCTTGCCACCTGCTGCGGCGAACGCATGCCCGACAGCACGCTGACCACCGCCGGATGGGCGAGCGGGAACTGCAGCGCCGCTGCGGGCACCGGCACGTCCCATTCGGCGCAGACGGCGGCGAGCGCGTCGGCGCGCTCGCGCACCGCGGCCGGCACGCTGCCGTAGTCGTATCTGGCCTGGCCGGCCAGCAGTCCGGAATTGAACGGGCCGCCGATGACGACGCCCACGCCGTCGGCCGCGCAGCGGTCCAGGAATCCCAGCGCGCCCTGTTCCAGCAGCGTGTAGCGGCCCGCCAGCAGCACGCAGTCGAGCGGCGCGGCCGACAACGCGTCCCAGGCCACCTCCCATTCATTGACGCCCAGTCCGATGGCCCGCACGGCGCCCTGGCTGCGCAGCGACGCCAGCGCGCGGAAGCCGCCCCCCTGCGTCAGCGCGCGCCAATGGCGGACGTGCTGGGCGCCATGCGTGGCGCGGCCGATGTCGTGCACCAGCAGCAGGTCGATGCGCGCGCCGCCCAGGCGCTGCTGGCTGGCCTCGAACGAGCGCATCACGCCGTCGTGGCTGTAGTCGAAGACCGGCCGGAAGGGCAGCGGATCGGCCCAGCCGTCACTGCCGGGGCGGGCCGGCAGGTCCGGCTCCATCAGCCGCCCCACCTTGGTCGACAGGACCAGCCCGTCGCGCGGCCGCCCGGCGAGGAAGGCGCCGACGCGGCGCTCGCTGCGCGTGTAGCCGTAGAACGGCGCCGTGTCGATGTAGCGCAGGCCCGCGTCCCAGGCGGCCTGCAGCGTCGCGGCGGCGGTGGCCTCGTCCACCGCGTCGTAGAGCCCGGCGAGCGCGGCGGCGCCCAGACCCAGCGGGCTCAGGCGCAGGTCCGCGCGCGGCAGCGCGCGGGCGGCTGCGGGAGCGGCTGGGGTGGCGGTCAGCACGGCGGACATCAGTAGAGGACGGCCCGGGCCTCGGGCGACTGCAGGTTGCCCTTGTTGACCCACACCACGCCGGTGTCGCGGAACTTGGGCACGGGCTTGCGCTGGAGCAGCTCCTCGATGGTCTTCACGCCCAGGTAGCCCATGCGGAACGAGCTCTGCACCGCGATGCCCTCCAGCGTGCCGTCCTGGACGAACTTCTGCAGGTCCTGGTTGCCGTCGAAGCCGATCGCCACCACCTGGCCGGCGCGGCCGCTCTGCACCAGCGCGCGTCCCATGCCCACGGCGGTCGGCTCGTTGGCGCCGAACAGGCCCTTGAGGTCGCGATGCGCGGCCAGCACGTCGGTGGTCTGGTTCATCGCCGTGGCCATCTGCGACTGGGAGTAGTAGGGGCCGACGATCTCCAGCTTGGAATGCGCCTGCAGGTAGCGCTTGAAGCCGCCGACGCGATCCGCCTCGGAGCCCGCGCCGGCCACGTAGGACATCAGCGCCACCTTGCCGGTGGTCCCGATCCGGGCGATCAGGGCCTTGGCGCAAAGCTCGCCCGCGGCGCTGTTGTCGGTGGACAGGAAGGACTGGTAGTAGCGCGCGCCGGCGTCGGAGATCCGGGAGTCGATCAGCACCACGGGGATGCGGGCCTCCCACGCGCGCTTGATGGCCGGCACCAGCGCGTCGGGGTCGGACGGCGCGAGCACGATGCCCGCGACGCGGCGGTTGACGGCGTTCTCCACCAGGTTGACCTGGTCGGCGACCGCCGATTCCGACGCCGGGCCGGAGAAGGTCAGCGTGTGGCCGGCGGTCTCCTTGATCGCCGCGTCGGCGCCCTTGTTGACGTTCTGCCAGAAGCTGGAGTTCGTGGTCTTGACGATGACGGCGATCTCGCCGGCCTGGGCCGCCGCGCCGAGCAGCGCCAGGCCGGCACCGAGCAGCGCGCGCCGCAGGGCGCCGGCCATGAACGGGGAGAGGGACGACAGGGTGCGTGACATGCGGGTCTCCTGAGGGGATGGGCCGGTCTTCAGCGCCGGTTGCGGAGCTGGTCGATCCACACGGTGACGAGGATGACCAGGCCGATGATGATCTGCTGCGAGAAGGCCGACACGCCGTTCATGTTCAGGCCGTTGCGCAGGATGCCGATGACGAAGGCGCCGATGACGGTGCCCGAGACGCTGCCCACGCCGCCGCTCAGCGAGGTCCCGCCGATGACCGCGGCGGCGATGGCGTCGAGCTCGTACATCACGCCCTCGTTGGGCTGCGCGGTCACCAGGCGCGACATCAGCACACAGCCGGCAAGCCCGGCGAGCGCGCCGGAGCAGACGTAGGCGAACATCGCGACGCGGCTCACGTTGACGCCCGACAGCCGCGCGGCCTCCGTGTTGGAGCCCACCGCATGCAGGTGCCGGCCCAGCATCGTGCGGCGCAGCAGCAGGCCCACGACCAGCGCCAGCGCCGCCATCAGCAGCACCGGGTAGGGGATGCCCGGGAAGATCACGTTCGGAAAGCCCTGCGCATCGATCTCCTCGATGCGCCACAGCGCGCCGTTGCCCAGCACGCCAAAGGCCTCGCCCAGGCCCGAGATCGCGCGCGCATCGGTCAGCTGCAGCGCCAGGCCGCGCGCGACCAGCATCATGCCCAGCGTCGCGATGAAGGGGGGCAGCCGCAGCCGCGTCACGCACAGCCCGTTGACGGCGCCGCACAGGCCGCCGACCACGATGCCGGCGGCCATCGCCGGCGCCACCGGCAGTCCCTGCTTGACCAGCAGCCCGGCCACGACGCCGGACAGCGCCAGCACCGAGCCCACCGACAGGTCGATGCCGCCGGTGAGGATCACCAGCGTGGCGCCCAGGCCGAGGTAGACGATGGTGGTGACCTGCAGCG
This sequence comes from Roseateles sp., assembly GCF_039595595.1. GTDB lineage: Bacteria > Pseudomonadota > Gammaproteobacteria > Burkholderiales > Burkholderiaceae_C > Roseateles. Next base: position 99,283 of record NZ_JBCNLG010000012.1, read on the forward strand.
AGACCGTCATCGCGTTGCCCACGCTGAAGAAGGCGCCGCTGGTCAGCGAGAACACCAGCACGAGCAGCAGCAGGCCGGCCAGCGCGGCGAACTTCTGGAGCAGGTCTTTCTGTCGTTCGTTCATGGGGAACCCGTGTCGGGCGCCGCGTCCGGCGCGAGGGAAAGGGAGGCCGGCCCGACCGAGGCCAGGCGCATCACGTCCTGCTGGCTGCTGCCGCGCGTGTCCAGCACGCCGGCGATGCGGCCCTGGCGGAACACCGCGATGCGGTCTGTCAGGCCGAAGATCTCGGGCAGGTCGGAGCTGATGAGCACGACGCCGACGCCCTGCGCCGCGAGCTGGTCCATCAGCGCGTAGAGGGCGTACCTGGCGCCGACGTCGATGCCGCGCGTGGGCTCGTCGAAGACGATCACCCGCGCCTGGCGGAACAGCCACTTGGCGATGACCACCTTCTGCTGGTTGCCGCCGGACAGCAGCCGCGCGATCTGGTCCGGCGAGGGCGTGCGGATCTGCAACTGCTCGATGAAGCGCTCGGCGGTCTGCCGCTCGCGCGCCGCGTCGATGACGCCCGGCCCGCGGGTCAGCGCCGCCAGGTTGGCCATCGTGATGTTGTGGGCGACGCTCATGGCCACCGCCAGGCCATGCGCCTTGCGGTCCTCGGAGACGTAGGCGAGGCCGGCCTCGATCGCGTCACGCGGGCAGCGGATGCGCAACAGGCGTTCGCCAAGCGCGATCTCACCGCCGTCCACCGGATCGGCGCCGAACAGCGCGCGCGCGGTCTCGGTGCGGCCGGCGCCGATCAGGCCGGCGAAGCCGAGGATCTCGCCGCGACGCAGCTCGAAATCCAGCGGCCCGAAGACGCCGCGGCGGTGCAGGCCGCGTACCCGCAGCAGCAGGTCGGCGCCGGGGCGGCGCGTGGCGGGCGGGAACTGCTGGTCGAGCTCGCGGCCCACCATCAGGCTGACGATCTCGTCGATCGAGGTGTCCGCCCAGCGCCGCGTGGCGATGTGATGGCCGTCGCGCAGCACGGTGACGCGATCGGCGATCGCCCCCAGCTCATCCAGCCGGTGCGAGATGTAGAGGATGGCCACGCCCTCGCGCCGCAGCTCGCGCACGACCTGCAGCAAGCGCGCCGCGTCGGCCTCGCCGAGTGAGGAGGTGGGCTCGTCCATGATCAGCAACCGCGCCTGGAGCGACAGCGCCTTGGCGATCTCCACCAGCTGCCGCTGCGCGATCGGCAGCGTCGTGACCAGGACGTCCGGATCGATGTCCGCGCCCAGCCGCGCCAGGCAGGCGCGCGCGCCGTCGCGCTGGCGCTCGCGGTCGACGAACCAGCCGCGCCGCGGCTCGCGGCCCAGCCAGATGTTCTCAGCCACCGTGAGGTGCGGCACCAGGTTGAGCTCCTGGTGGATCATCACGATGCCCATGGCCTGCGCCCGCGCGAGGCTGTCGATGCGCGCCGGCTGGCCGTCGATGTGGATCTCGCCCTGGTCCGGCGCCTGCACGCCGCTGAGGATCTTCATCAGCGTCGACTTGCCGGCGCCGTTCTCGCCGCAGATCGCGTGGACCTCGCCGCGATGCACGTCCAGCGCCACGTCCGCCAGCGCGACGACGTTGTCGAAACGCTTGCACACGCCACGCATGCCGAGCAGCGCGGGGGCAGGAACCGAGGACGGCAGCGCGTTCATCGGAGCGGTCCTGTGTCAGGGCGAGGCGGGCGCCGCGCCGCGTTCGAGCGACACCGGCCCGATGAGCCCCGACGGCGCGTCCGCTGACGCGCGCACCAGCACGGTCATCGTGCGCCAGCCCGGGCCCTGGGCGATCGGCAGGCTGAGCGGGCCAGGCGCCGGCGAGGTCTTCTCGCCGAGCTTGACACCGTCGACCCAGACCTCGGCCTGTCCCGCGATCTCCTGGAACAGCAGGCGGCCACGGCCGTCGTTGCGGTCCGCGCGCAGCCGCAGCGAGGTGCGATAGGCCCGCCACACGCTGCCCTCGGCCACCTGCCGCATCGGCGGCTCGCCCCAGCCCCAGCTGTTCATGTCGTTCTCGGCCAGCACCTGGTTGGGATCGGGGCGCGCGGCCTGCGGCGGCGAGATGCGCCAGCCGCCCACGCGGCTGATCGCTTCCGCGCCCGGCACCGCCGGGATCCGGGCGGGGCGCACGTCGAGCACCGCGTCGGCGCCTTCCAGCCCATCGGCCGTCGCGCGCAGGCGCAGCGGGCCCTGGCCGTCGCGGTCCGTCTGCAGGATCACCTGCGCCAATCCGTTGAAGAGCGAGCGCTCCGGCGCCTTGGACGATTCATGCGAATTGGGATCGCCATTGCCGACCCCGATCAGCCGGCCCGCGCCGGTGATCTCGAAACGCACGCGCAGGTTGGCGGTGGGCACTGGGCGCCCCTGGGCGTCGACCGCGCTGACGGTCACGGCCACGGCATCGCGGCCATCACCGGCCAGCGCGGCGCGGTCCGGTGTGAGCACCAGACGCGCCGGGGCGCCGCTGGTCTCGACCACGTCGCGGGCCAGTTCGCGGCTGCCCTGCAGCGCGACCGCCTCGAGCCGTCCCGGCGCGTAAGGCACATCGGCGCTCACGATGCCATCGCGGTCCGGCGCCTGCTCGGCGACCGGCTGGCCATTGAGCAGCAGCCGCACGCGCGGCGCGTTGCTGGCGACCATCACCTTCACCGGCTGGCCTTCGCTGCCGGGCCAGTTCCAATGCGGCAGCACCTTGACCACGGTCCGGTCCTTCACCCATTGCGCCTGGTGGATGTAGAAGGCCGCCTTCGGGAAGCCGCACAGGTCCAGCGCGCCGAAGAAGGTGGAGGCGCTGGGCCATTGGAAGGGCGTGGGCTCGCCGTGGTAGTCGATGCCGCTCCACACGAAGCTGCCCGCCATGAATGGCCGCTCCGCGATGTGGCGCCACGCGTCGCGGTGGGTCTGCCCCCAGGAGGCCGGCTCGTCGTCGCTGCTGCCCATGACCTGCGCCTGACGGTCGCTGCGCCAGGCGCCGCGCGTCATGTAGGCGGAGGTGTCCTCGGTGCTGGTCATCGGCTGGCCGGGATGCTCGCGGTGGAAGCGATCGTAGGCGTGGACCTGGTAGTTGATGCCGGCCACGTCCAGCACCTGCGAGGCGTTGCGCTCGGCGAAGAGGCCGTCGTGCATGCCGGCGGTGACGGGCCGGCTCGGATCCAGCCGCTTGATCGCGGCGACCAGGCGGCGGGCCATCTCGCGGCCCTGCGCGGTGCCCTGCAGCGGCTCCTCGTTGAAGATGGACCAGAGGATCACGCTTGGACGGTTGCGGTCACGCCGCACCAGCCATTCCAGCTGCGCCATCGTGTCCGGGCTCGGATTGAAGTTGCGGTTCTCGTCCATCACCAGCAGGCCCAGGCGGTCCGCCAGGTCCATGACTTCCGGCGCGACCGCGTTGTGGGCGAAGCGGACCGCGTTCACGCCCATCGCCTGCAGACGGCGCAGGCGGAACTCCCAGATCGCCTCGGGCACCGCGACGCCGACACCGGCGTGGTCCTGGTGGATGCACACGCCTTGCAGCTTCAGCGGCTCGCCATTGAGGAAGAAGCCCCGCTCGGCGTCGAAGCGCAGCGTCCGCAAGCCGGTGTGCAGCTCGGTGCGGTCGATCTCGCGCAGCGGGCCGGCGCCGGGCTGGCGCAGCACCGCGCGCACCCGGTACAGCTGCGGCGAGCGCGGCGACCACAGCCGCGGCTGCGGAATCTGGAGCGTCAGGCGCGCCGTCTCGGATCCCAGTGCGGCGACGCTGACCCGCGTGTCCCCCTGCGCGACGGCCTTGCCGTCGGGCCCGGTCACTTCGAGCGCGACGACCGCGCCGCGGCTGGTCTCGCCGCTGTTGTCGACCTGCACCTCGACGGGCAGCGTCCAGCGGCCGCCGCGCTGCACCGGATTGGCGTACAGGCCATCGGTCGCGATGTGCAGCGGATCGCGCTTGACCAGCCAGACGTGGCGATAGATGCCGGCGCCCTCGTACCACCAGCCTTCCTGGGCGTCCGCGTCGACGCGCACGGCGATGCTGTTGATGTCGTCCCCGAAGCGCAGGTAGGGCGTGATGTCGATGGCGCGGCCGTTGTAGCCGGACCAGTTGCGATTCACCACGATGCCGTTGACCCACACCGTGCTGTGCGTGGCCACACCGTCGAACTGCAGCTCGATATGGCGGCCCCGGTCGGATGCCGGCAGCTGCAGATAGCGGCGGTACCAGCCGATGCCCCGGGCGCGATAGCCCTGGGAGGCGTTCTCCTCCGGGTCGAAGGCGTTCTCGATGGCCCAGTCGTGCGGCAGGTCCAGGCGCCGCCAGCTGGAGTCGTCGAACTCCGCGCCGCCGGCGCCCACGGCGCCCCCGGCCTTGGCCTGGTGATAGCTCGCGCCGTGCCCCTTGACGGGCGGCGGCGGCACCTCGCCGCGATGGAACAGCCAGCCGGCGTCCAGCGACAGGCGCTCGCGTGACTCCTGCGCGCGCGAGGCGGCAGGCAGCATGGCCGCGATCGCCAGGCAGGCGACCAGCAGCGCATGGATCAGCGACGCAGGCCGCGGCATCGTCTTCAGCATCTTGTCTCCATGGTCAGGACCGCGGCGCCGGATCAGCAGCGGGTCCGTCGAGGCTCTGAAGGCCCTTGATTTGGTCTTACCAGTTTCTCAAAATACAGATCTGGTCTTACCGGTGAAAACACCGAGCCCATGGCTCAACCGCGGAAGCGGTGCCGCTCCAGCGACTCGGGCTTCATCGTGATGGAGAAGCCGGGCGCGGTCGGCAGCAGATAGGCGGCGCCGCGCACGACGCAGGGGTCGACGAAGTGTTCATGCAGATGGTCGACGTACTCGATCACCCGGTCCTCGCGGCTGGCCGAGACGCACAGGAAATCGATGACGGACAGGTGCTGCACGTACTCGCACAGGCCGACGCCGCCGGCATGCGGGCACACCGGCAGGCCGTGCTTGGCGGCCATCAGCAGCACCGCCAGGATCTCGTTGACGCCGCCCAGGCGGCAGCTGTCGATCTGCACCACGTCGATGGCGCCGCGCATGATGAACTGCTTGAACAGGATGCGGTTCTGGCACATCTCGCCCGTGGCGACCCGCATCGGCGCGATCGCCTCGCGGATCGCGCGGTGGCCCTCGACGTCATCGGGGCTGGTGGGTTCCTCGATGAACCAGGGGCGCGCGAAGGCCAGGTCCTGGAGCCAGTCGATCGCGACCGGCACGTCCCAGACCTGGTTGGCGTCGATCATCAGGCGGCGATCGGGCCCGAGCACCTCGCGGGCGATGCGCAGGCGGCGGATGTCGTCCTCGCGGTCGCGGCCCACTTTGAGCTTCACATGGCTGAAGCCGGCGTCCACCGCCTCCTGGCACAGGCGGCGGAGCTTGTCGTCCGGATAGCCGAGCCAGCCGGCCGAGGTCGTGTAGCAGGGGTAGCCCTCGCGCTCGAGCAGGGCCAGGCGGTCGGCCTTGCCCTCGGCGGCGCGGGTCAGCAAGGCGAGCGCCTCGCCGGGCGTGATGCAGTCGGTGAGGTAGCGGAAGTCGATGCAGCGCACCAGCTCCTCGGGGCTCATGTCGGCGACCAGCCGCCACAGCGGCTTGCCCTCGGCCTTGGCCCAGAGGTCCCAGACGGCGTTGACGACGGCGCCGGTGGCCAGATGGATCGCGCCCTTGTCGGGCCCGATCCAGCGCAGTTGGCTGTCCGAGGTCACGTGCCGCCAGAAGCGCCCCATGTCCGCGGCGATCCAGTCCAGATCCAGGCCGACGACCAGATGCCGCATCGCCTCGATGGCGCGGCAGCACAGGTCGTTGCCGCGCCCGATGGTGAAGGTCAGGCCATGGCCTTCCAGGCCCGGCCGGTCGGTCGTGAGGATGACGTAGGCGGCCGAGTAGTCCGGATCGGGGTTCATCGCGTCCGAACCATCCAGGTGGGCGGACGTCGGGAAGCGCGCGTCGACGGTGCGCAGATCGGTGATGCGGGTCATGGCGTGGCGGGGTTCAGGCGGCGACGGTGCGCTGCGTCTGCACGCCCAGTCCGTCGATGCCCAGGCGCATGGTCTGGCCCGGCTTCAGGAAGACCGGCGGCTTCTGGCCCAGACCGACGCCGGGCGGCGTGCCGGTGGAGATCACGTCGCCCGGCTGCAGGCTCATGAAGCGGCTCAGGTAGCTGACGATCTGCGCCACGCCGAACACCATCGTGCGGGTGTTGCCATCCTGGTAGCGATGGCCGTCCACCTCCAGCCAGAGGCCCAGCCGCTGCGGATCGGGGATCTCGTCCGCGGTGACCAGCCAGGGACCGAGCGGGCCGAAGGTGTCGCAGCCCTTGCCCTTGTCCCACTGGGTGCCGCGCTCGAGCTGCCATTCGCGCTCGGACACATCGTTGACGACGCAATAGCCGGCGACATGCTTCATCGCGTCGGCCTCGTCGATGTAGGCGCCGCCCTCGCCGATGACGACGCCCAGCTCGACCTCCCAATCCGTCTTGATCGAGCCCCTCGGGATGCGCACCGGGTCGTCGGGACCGCTGATCGCGCTGGTCCATTTGGCGAAGACCACGGGCTCCTGCGGCACCGGCAGGCCGGACTCGGCGGCGTGGTCGGCGTAGTTCAGCCCGATGCAGATGAACTTGCCGACCTGGCCGACGCAGGGCCCCAGCCGCAGGTCCTGCTGCGGGACGCCCGCCACGCGGGGCAGGGCGGCGGGATCGAGCTGACGCAGCAGCGACAGGCCGGCGCTGGTGAGCACGTCGCCAGCGAGGTCGTCGACGTGCTCGGAGAGATCGCGCACCAGGCCGTCGGCATCGAGCAGGCCGGGGCGTTCCTGGCCGGGCGGGCCATAGCGGAGCAGTTTCATGAAGGTCCTTGCAGGAAGGGATCGGAGGGGCCGGATCGGGCCGCGGCGCTCAGATCGTGACGCCGCCGTCGACGCTGACGGCCTGGCCGGTGATGAAGCGGGACGCGTCGCTGAGCAGGAACACCACCAGCGGCGCGATGTCGTCCACCGTGGCCAGGCGGCCCATCGGCTGACGTGCGATGAAGTCGCGCTCGGCCTGCGCCGGATCGGCCGCCGCGGCGATGCGCCCGCGCAGCGAGGGCGTGTCCACCGTGCCGGGGCACAGCGCGTTGCAGCGCAGGCCTTGCTTGACGAAGTCCGCGGCGACCGACTTGGTCAGGCCGATCACCGCCGCCTTGCTGACGCCGTAGACGCAACGGTTGGGGAAGCCCTTCACCGACGAGGCCATCGAAGCCATGTTCAGCACCGAGGCGCCACCGGTGCGCTCGGCCTCGGCCAGCATGCCGGGGAGGAAGGCGCGCAGCATCCGCCACATGCTCTTGACGTTGAGGTCCATGCTGAAGTCCCAGGCTGATTCGTCGCAGTCCAGGACCGAGCCGTGATGGACGAAACCGGCGCAATTGAAGAGCCCCTGCAGCCGCGGCAACTGGCGCGCGAGCGCCTGGATGGCGGCGTCGTCGCGCACATCGAGCGGCGCGGTCCGCAGCCGCGCCGCAGCCCCGGCTTCCTCCCGCAGGCTGTCCAGGCCGGGGGCCGCCAGGTCGGTCGCGATCACCTCGGCGCCCGCCGCGAGGCAGGCCAGCGCGCTCGCGCGGCCGATGCCCTGTGCGGCCGCGGTGATCAGGACGGTCTTGCCGGCCAAGGCGCCGGCGGCGGAGGAAGGCGTGAGGGGCAGATTCACGATCAGGGTCCGTCCAAGAGGTCTGACCAGTTTATGGCAGACAGGGTTGTCATCCCCAGCCCGGGACTTCCCTTGATTCGAATCGTTTCAAATTGGTCGGACCAAATGTCGGTGTTTTCACCGGTAAGACCACAACCGGCCGTTGAGATACTGGTTTGGCCGCATTGCTATCCGACCTTCTTTCTGGACTTCGTTTTGGACTTCGCTTTGGACTTCCTATGACACGCCGATCTTTCAAACCGCAGGCCTGCGCGGTTCTGCTTCTCATGGCTGCCGCCGCCGCGCATGCGCGGCAGGCGGACAGCGTGAGCCCCGAATCGGCTCGCGCCAACTTCGGCCGGCCCGTGGTGCTGGCGGCCGACGATGTGCGGGCGATGCCCGAGCCGCCGCGCGGCTTCGACACGGCGCGCCCGGGCGTGGCCCTGGGCCGGGTCGAGGAGTTCAGCTATCAGTCCGGTGTCACCGGGGGAGCGCGCCAGGCGCTGGTGTACCTGCCGGCCGGCTATTCGCGGGAGCGGACCTATCCGGTGCTCTACCTGCTGCACGGCATCGGTGGCAACCAGCACGAGTGGACCGGCTATGTGCGCGCCCATGCCATCCTCGACAACCTGATCGCCGAGGGCCGCGCGGTCCCGATGATCGTGGTGATGCCCAATGGCCGCGCATTGCCCGACGACCGCGTGCCGCCGCCCGATCAGGTGTTCACCGAGGCCAATGCGGCGGGCTTCGCGAAGTTCGAGCGCGACCTGCTGGACTTCCTCATTCCCGCGGTGCAGGCCGCGTACCCGGTCCGCGCGGACGCGCGGCACCGCGCGCTGGCCGGGTTGTCGATGGGCGGCGGACAGGCGCTCAACATCGGCTTGGCCCATCCGGAAACCTTCGCGTGGATCGGCGGTTTCTCCGCCGCGCCCAACACGCGGCCCGCGGCGGAACTGCTCGCCGATCCCGGCGCGCTGCGCCGCCAGCTCGCGCTGCTGTACCTGTCGTGCGGCAACCGGGACGGGCTGATCAGCGTCTCTCAGCGGGTGCACCGCGACCTGCTCGAGCAAGGGATCCGTCATGTCTGGAACGTCGATGCCAGCGGCCATGACCGCGAGAGCTGGAGCGACAACCTGTACCAGTTCTCGCAGCGGATCTTCCGATGAACGGCTTGATCACGCTGCAGCGGCGCGCGGGCGCCGCATGGACGATGGGTGCGCTGTTGCTGTCCCTCTGCGCGGCGGCCCATGCACAGAGGCTGTCGACGCCGTTGTCCGACGGATGGGCATTCCTCCCGGAGGACATCCCGGCCGCCGCCGATCCGGCCTTCGACGATGGCGCGTGGTCCCGGGTCACGCTGCCGCACACCTGGAACGGCGTCGATGGCGAGCGCGGCGGCGCCTATCGGCGCGGGGCCTCGTGGTACCGGCGCGGCCTCGATCTGGACGCGGCCGATGCGCGCGAGCGGCGCCGCTATCTCGAGTTCGACGCCGCCACGCTCGCGGCCGATGTGTGGGTCAATGGCCGGCACGCCGGACGCCATGAAGGCGGTTACGCGCGCTTCCGGCTGGACATCTCGGCCTTCCTCCGCCCTGGACCGAATCTGATCGCGGTGCGCGTGGACAACGGCGAGTTGCCCGGCGTCGCCCCGCTGGGCGGCGACTTCACCGTCTACGGCGGATTGATCCGCCCGGTCCGCTTGATCGAGACGGCACCGCTGCACATCGAGCTGATGGATCACGGCGGCCCCGGCGTGGCGGTGGAGACGCAGGCCCTCGATGCACGCGAAGGGCGTCTGCGCGTGCGCGTTCAGTTGCGCAACGATGGCGACGCGGCGGCAGCGGGGAGTGTGCTGGTGACGCTGCGCGACGCGCGCGGCCGCGTGGTGGACCGCGCGCGCCAGGATCTGCGGCTTGAAGGCGGGGGCGCGCGCCTGTCGGACGCCGCGCTGCGCGTGCCGGCGCCGCATCGCTGGCAGGGCGTGGAGGATCCGTATCTGTACCGCCTCAGCGTGGAGCTGCGACGCGGCGCCGCCGTGATCGACACGGTCCAATTGCCGGTGGGCCTGCGCCACATCGCCGTCGATCCTGACCGGGGCCTGCTGCTCAACGGCAAGCCGTACGCGCTGAAAGGCGTCAACTACTTCCATCCCGGACGGCCTGGACGTGGCGTGGCGGTCGGCGACGCGGAGATCGACGAGGACCTGCGCCTGCTTACGGACCTGGGCGTCACCGGCCTGCGGCTGGTGCACTACCAGCACCCGCAGCGGGTCTACGAGCGCGCGGACGAGCTCGGCCTGCTGCTCTGGACGGAGATTCCCTTCAACGCGGCGATGCGGGAGACGCCGGCGTTCCGGGACCAGCTCGACGGGCAACTGCGCGAACTCGTGCGGCAGACCCGGCAGCATCCATCGGTGGCCGTCTGGGGCATCGGCAACGAGATCTATCGCAGCGATGAGCCGGTGCGCGCCTTGCTCGCCCACCTGCATGAAGTGGCCCACCGGGAAGATCCTTCGCGCCCGACCAGCTACGCGCACTGCTGCGCGGCGGACGACCATCCGATGGCGCTGCAGACCGACCTGGCCGCCTACAACCGCTATTGGGGCTGGTATGACGGCGGGCTCGACGACATCGGCCCGTGGCTGGATCAGCTGCATCGGCGCCTGCCCGGCAAGCCGATCGCGCTGAGCGAGTTCGGCGCCGGCGGCAGCGTGCTGCAGCAGGAGGACCCGCCGCGGCGCCCGCAGCCCGGCGGCCGCTGGCATCCGGAGCAGTACCAGGCGCTGTTCCATGAAGCGTATGCGCGCCAGCTCGCCACGCGGCCCTTCGTGTGGGCGAATTTCGTGTGGCTCGGCTTCGATCACGCCTCCGCCGGGCGCAATGAGGGCGATGTGCCCGGCCTCAACGACAAGGGTCTCATCACCTATGACCGGCGCTTCCTCAAGGACGCGTATCACCTGTGGCGCGCCTGGTGGCAACGCGCGCCGGTGCTGCATCTGGCCAATCGCCGGGCGAGCCCGCGGCTTGCGGGAACGGTGCTCGTGAAGGCCTATGGCAATGGCACGCGGGCGACGCTGCAGGTCAACGGCCTCGATGCGGGCACGGTGCCGGTGATCGACCGTGTCGCCACCTGGTCCGTCGCGCTCAAGCCCGGCCGCGTCACGCTGCAGGCGCGGGACGATCGAGGCAGCAGTGATCGCATCGAATGGGACGTGACCGCCCCATCCTGTGCCGCCTCCGATGCGTCCTGCGCGGGGCTTCAGCCCGCGGCTGCGATGATGTCGCCCTCGATGGGCGCGACGAAGCGATAGCCGATCCGGTGATAGGTGCGGATGGTCTCGCCACGGCCATCCATGGCATCCTGCAGCACGGCGCGCACGCGGGCGATCGCCATGCTGAGCGCGCCGGGCTGGACTTCCTGCTCACCCCAGACGGCGTCGAGCAGTTCATCGGCGGTGACCACGCGATCGCGGCACTCGATCAGATGCACCAGCAGGTCGAACGGACGCGGCTGCAGGTAACGGAATTCGCCAGCCACGACGACTTCGCGGCAAGCCGGGCGGACCGTGCAGGAGCCGAAGCGCCAGCAGGAGTCGCTGTGAACGGGATCCACCCACGCCGCCTGCGGCGCCGCAGCGGCGGTAGCAGCAGTAGCGGCAGGGCGGGTGAGGTCCAGTTCGATATCGACTTCGGTCGGCCGGCTCTGGGCGGAAATGGGGGAATTCGCGAGAAACATCGGCCCTCCTGTAGGGTTACAACGACAACGTAGGTGAAACTCTACAAGACACCCGGTTGCAACGCTGTGAATTTGTCCACATTTCGCGCAGTGGCTGTCATGGAATCCCTACAAGATGTAACCCGCCGTGCCGATGTGTCGATCAATGCACGAAGCGGCCGCCGGGCCCGATCATCGTCATCTCGACGCGATGGGTGCCGCTGTGATCGCTGGGCGTGTACGAAATCCGGAAGCCGCCGGCGTCCCAGCCCTGCATCGATTCCAGCGCGGCGATGAAGCGGGCATGGTTGGGCTCGCGTCCGGCGCGGCGCAGGCCTTCGGCGAAGACCTTGGCCGCCAGGTAACCCTCCATCGAGCCGAAGCTGCGATGCGGCACGCCGGCGCGCTGCATGGCCTGGTTGTACTCGCGCTGCAGTGGCGTGCTGTCGCTCCAGGGGAAGGGCACGACGTCGGCCATCCACAGGCCGTTGCCCTCGGCGCCCAGTTCGTCGGCCAGCGATTTGCCGCCGACGTAGGAGGTCGCGGCGAACTGGCCGGTGTAGCCCAGCTTGCGCATCGCCTTCACGAGCGCGGCGCTGGACGTGTAGGAGGCCACGAGCACCACGGCCTGCGGCTTGGCGGCCAGCAGCGCCTGGGCGGCCGCGGCGACGTCGGTGGCATCGCGCTCGACCGAGGCGATGGCCACCATCTTGAAGCCGCGCTTGTCCTGCGCCTTGGTCACGGCCTCCAGGCCGGCCTTGCCGTAGGCATCCCGCTGATGGAAGACGGCGATCTGCCGCAGGCTGCTGACGGCCAATTGCTCGACGAGATAGTCCGCCTCCTCGTGATCCCCCGCGCGGATGTGGAACACCAGCCGGTTGAAGGGCGTGCGCAGCGCCTCGGCGCCGGTGGACGGCGCGAAGAGCGGCACGCCTTCGGCCACGGCGACCGGCAGGGCGGCCAGCGTCGTGCCGGTGCCCACGGTCCCGAACAGCGCGAAGACCCCGTCCTGCGAGATCAGCTCCTTGGCGAGCCGTGCGGTCTCGGCGGGGACGTAGCGGTCGTCGCGCGTGCGCAGCTCGATGCGCTGACCGTTGACGCCGCCGTGCTCGTTGAGCGCCTGGAAGAAGGTGCGGGCGCCGAGGTTGTATTCCTCGGCCAGCTTGACCGAGGGGCCGCTGAACGGCGCGACCTGGCCGAGCAGGATGGTGCCGGAGCCCGCGGGCTCGGCCGCGAAGGCGGCGCTGAAGGCCGTGGCCGCGGTGAAGGCGGCCAGCCACTGGGGGATCGATCGCATGGGGATGCTCCTGAGGAGGCGCGGCCGCTCAGACCTTGAGGCCGCGTTCGATTTCGGTCAGCTTGTAGCGCGCCAGCGCGAGGTTGCCCTTGGCCCGGTCCAGCACCAGGTAGAGGAACAGCCCGGCGTTGTTGGGCACGAGCCGGATCAGGTGGTACTGGTCGGCGAGCGTGATCAGGATGTCCTCGATCCCGTTCTTGCGCAGCCCCAGCGACTCCATCGTCTGCAGCTTGGCGCGCACGACCTGCGTGTTGCCGGCCGCGGCCAGGTCCAGGTTGAGGCCCGTGCCGGCCTGGGCCAGGCACATGCCGCTGCGGAAGTCCACCAGGGCGGCCGCGAGGGCGCCGTCGATCGTCATGGCCGTCGTCATCGACTGTTGCAGGTTGCTCATAAGTGCTTTCTTGAGGTCAGGGGGAGGAAAGGACGTCAGGCCCGTTGGGCCTGACAGGCGGTTGCTCTCGTCGATCAGCACGAACCACAGCGTCTCCGCGCTGCTGTCAGGCAGGCGGTAGAGGCGCGTGGCGTCGTCGTCGCGGCGCAGCATCGATTGCAGCGCCGTCTCCTCGATGAGCGCGTTGGGCGCCAGCAGCGCGCGGATCCATCGCACACCGGCGTCGATCGCGAGCCGCAGGGCCTGCGTGGCAGCCCGGACCGAACCGGGACCCACGAGGAGGAAGAGCCCGTCGGGGCCGTTGCCCGCGGACAGGCCGTCGAGATGACCGGGCGGCTTGACCCATTCGAGCGACGGGCCGTGCGGCATGGCGCCCGGGCGCACCAGGCGCAGGCCCCGGGCATCCGGCGAGGTGCTCGCGCATTGGGCCAGCGCCGCATCGCCAAGACGCGTCGTCAAGTCAACGACGCGGATCGCTGGTGAGGTCATCTCGTTACTACGGTCGAATTCAGAAGCCGGGGCGCTGCGGGGGTGCAGGCGCCAGCGGCATTCTGTCGAGGAGGGTGTGGCAAGCCTTCACAGACACGTCACCGTCGCCGAACCCCGCGCGCCTTGGCCTCACGCGGCTCGCGCTTCGAGGCATTTATTCACTGGCTGGCCCGGCGCGGCCGTGCCGCGCGCGTGCGGGCGGACGGCGTCTCGCTAAGCTCGCCGCCAAAGACCACAGGCGGAGAGACATGAGGAACGCGTGGTGCCGCGCGATCGCCCGCGCCGCATGGCTGCTGGCAGCGATCGCCGGATCGCCGGCCGCGCGCGGCGAGCAGATGAACCTGCAGGAGTTCGGACAGCCGGACGGCCTGGGCAATCTCGCGCTCAATGCGCTGCAGCAGGATGCGCAGGGCTTTCTGTGGATCGGCACCGACAACGGCCTGTACCGCCATGACGGCCAGCGCATCGAGCGCGTGGCCACGCAGGCCCTGCGGCGGGTGATCTCGATGGCCAGCGCCGGCGGCCACCTGTGGGTGCTGTCCGAGTCGGGCGCGTGGTGGTGGCATGACGGCCGGCTCGAGCGCGTGCTGCCCCGCGACGTGAAGCTGACGGGGGATTCGCCCGCCGCGATCGCCGCCCGCGGCGACGAGGCCTGGTTCGTCACGCTGGACGGGCTGCGCCACGTGAGTGTCGACCCGCGCGCCGGCACCTGGTCGTCGGACGCGGTGATGACGGCCGCGCAACTGGCCAGACATCCGGAGCTGGGGCGGCTCGCCGGCGTCATGCTGGCGCGGGACGGTGCCCTCTGGATGGGTTGCGGCGAGGCGATCTGCCGCTGGCATCGGGGCGAGCTCCGGCAATGGGGGCCGCGCGGCGGCGTGCCGCGCCAGGAGTGGCATGCGCTGCTCGAGGCCAGCGACGGGAGCATCTGGGCGCGCTCGACGCAAGGCACGCTGCAGTTGCCCGCGCGCGCCGAGGCCTTCATCAACCGCACGGCCCCCAGCGATCGCGGCGATCCCATGCATCGCTATCCGCTGGTCGAGGACGCCTCGCACCGCATCCTCACTGCCTCCCAGCATGGCGTGCTGCGCTGGCAAGGGCAGGGCTGGCAGTTCTTCGGCAAGCCGCAGGGCCTGCCCGGCGACGGCCGGGTGCATGCGCTGCTGAGCGATCGGGAAGGAGGGCTCTGGCTGGGACTGCGCGGGACCGGACTGCTGCAATGGCGCGGTTATGGACGCTGGGAAGCCTGGACGGACGCGGACGGCTTGCCCAGCAGCGTGGTCTGGACGATGCAGCGCGCCGGTGGCGCCAGCGCGGGCGGGCCCGCGGGCGATCCTCTGTACGTCGGCACGGGGCGGGGACTGGCGGTCCTGGACGCGGCGCAGGGCCGCTTCCGCCGGGTGCCCCTCCCGCATGCCGGCGACGTCGCTCAGTTGACGCCGGATGGCCTGGGCGGACTGTGGGCGGCGACGGACGTCGCGGTGCTTCATCGCGTGCGCGGCGCGCGGGTGCTGCCGGGCGCCCTCAAGACGCCCGGCGGGGCCGAGGATGGATTCAACCGTGCATTGACGGCCAGGGATGGTTCGCTCTGGGTGCTCACGCCGGGCAAGCTGCGGCGCTGGGCGGCGCCGGGATTGGGCGAGGCGCCATCCATCGAGGCGCCTCCCGGCGGCGAGCAGGCCGGCCTGGCCGACCTGTGCGAGACGCCCGATGGCACCTTGTGGTTCGCGGGTCATCGCGCGCTGGCCCGGTACCGCGACGGCCACTGGCTGCCTTCGCTGCCGATCGATGGCGGCGCCGAGTTCGTCGCCTGCGGTGCGGACGGCACCGTGGCCGCGGCCAGCGAGGCCGGCCACACCTGGCGGGTTCGGGCTCCCGCCGCTGCCGAGCCCACCATCGAAGCGCTGCAGGGGCCCGCCCTGCGGGGGCGGCTGATCATGTCGCTGCTGATCGACAGCCGCGGCTGGCTCTGGTTCGGCACGGATGCCGGCCTGGTCGCGCATGACGGCACGCGCTGGAAGCTGCTCGACCGCTCGCAGGGACTGGTCTGGAACGACACCTCCGGCTACGCGCTGTACGAGGACCGCGACCATTCGCTGTGGATCGGCACCAGCCGCGGCCTGTCGCGGCTGATCGATCCCTCGGCGGTCTTCGCGGCGGCCATGCCGCGGCCGGTGCTGATGGGCGCGACGCGCGGCGCCGCCCGCGTGCCGGTGGCCGACGGCCAGACGCTGGCCTGGGCGCGCGACCGCATCCAGCTTCGCGTGGCGACGCTGCAGTTCAGCGACCGCGCGCTGCGCATCGAGCACCGCGTGGCGGGGCGCGACGAGGGTTGGGTCGCGTCCACCAGTCCCGAGATCGAACTCGCCGGCCTGGAGCCTGGCGCCTATCGGATCGAGGTCCGGCTCGCGGATCCCGAGACCGGCCGACACTCCGAGCCGGCCGCCTTCGGGTTCGCGCTGCAGCCGCCCTGGTGGCGCACGGCCTGGGCGCGGGCGCTCGGCGCGTGCGGGCTGCTGGCGCTGTCGCTCGGCGCCTACCTGTGGCGGCGCCATCAATGGCGTCAGCGGCAGGTCCGGCTGGAGCAGTTGGTGCGCGAGCGCACGCGCGAACTGGAGGCCTCGCGCGCGCAGCTTGAGGAACTGGCCAGCCGCGACGCGCTGACCGGCCTGTGGAACCGGCGCGCGCTGACGGAGATCCTGCGGCGCGAGGTCATCCGCGCCCGCCGCGAACGCACGCCGTTGACACTGGCGATCGTCGACATCGACCACTTCAAGCAAGTCAACGACACCCACGGCCATCCGGCCGGGGATGCCGTGCTGAAGGATTTCGCCGCCCGGCTTGCCGGGACGGTGCGGCCCTACGACGCGGTGGGACGGCTGGGCGGGGAGGAGTTCTGCCTGGTGCTGCCGGGCTTGGACCTGAGCCAGCCGGACGATCGCCGGCGGCTGTGCCGCTTGCAGGTGGACATCAGCCGCGCGCCGACCGTGATCGGCGTGGTGACCAGCTCGTTCGGCGCAGCGATGCTGGACGCGGAGCTCCTTGACGACGAGCGGCTGCTGGAGGCCGCGGACCAGGCGCTCTATCGCGCCAAGCGCGCGGGGCGCAACCAGGTGGCCTTCCACGATCCCTTCGCGGCGGCCGCGGGCACCGCTGCCTCAAGCGCCGATGTCAGCGCCGATGTCAGCGTTCAAGGCGGCGCCAGCGGCGCGCCTGGAACGACCCGCAATTCGATCGCCGTGCCCTGACCGGGCGCCGAGACGATATGCAGCGTGCCGCCCATCAGGCGCGCGCGTTCCTGCATGCCCAGCAGGCCATGCCCCGCCGAGCGGACGCCGGGATCGAAGCCGCGGCCGTCATCCCGGACGGTGAGCGTCCATGCGCCCTCGTAGCCATTGAGCCGCAAGTCCACGTGCGAGGCGCCCGCGTGACGGCGCACGTTGTTGAGCGACTCCTGGACGATCCGGAACATCAGCGTGCCGACCTCGGCGCTCAGGTGATTGGCCTCCGGCGGAATCCACATCGCGCAGGGTACGCCGGTGTCGCGGCTGAACTCCGAGCCGAGCCAGCGCAGCGCGGCGCTCAGCCCGCCGTCCAGCGCGGGCGGGCGCAATTGCGAGACCACGCTGCGCATCGTGGCGATCAGGCCATCGACCCGTTCGTGCAGCAGGTCCAGCTGCGCGGTCCCCGGCGGGGACGCCTTGGCCGCGCGCGAGCGCAGCACCGAGATCTCCAGCCGCAGCGCGGCCAGTTGCTGGCCAAGCTCATCATGCAGCTCCCGCGACACACGCTTGCGCTCCTCCTCCAGCGCCATCGCGTTGTGCGCGCTCAGCCGGTGCAAAGCCGCCTGCGACGCCTCCAGCTCCTCGGTCCGCAGCGCGATGGCGCGTTCCAATTCGCGTCGGCGCCGGCGGGCGCGGCGCTGCGTCCAGACCGTCTGCGTCCAGTAGAGCGCCGCGAGCGCGGCCAGCGCGGCCAGCTTCGCGCCCGCGGAGTTCCACCAGGGCGGCGCGATCACGAAGGGCAGCCGCAGCACCTCGCCGGGCGGCTCGAGCGGCACGCGCGGGGCGGCGCGCACCTCCAGCACATGCGAGCCGGCGTCCAGCATGCCGATGTCGATCACGGCGCCTTCGCTGCCGCGCCAGGCGGCTTCCGACGACAGGCGGTATTCGATGCGCAGCGCGCGCGCGATCGTGAACGCCGGCGTTCCCAGCGTCACCCGCAATTGCCGCGCCTGCCAGGGCACCGGGTCGCGCGGCGGCGCGTCGAAGCGCAGCGGTCCGAACTCGAGCAGGTCGGCTCGCAGCTTCGCCGGCGACGGCGTCAGCCGCCCGCCCGGCAACACGCGGGTGAGGCCGGCGCTGGTGCCGACCCAGGCGTCGCCGGCGCTGTCGATCAGGAAGCTGTCGCTGTTGGTGTCGTTCCAGACCAGGCCGGTGGTGCGATCGAGCAGGCCCTGCCAGCCCCCCTCGCCGTCGAGCCGGAAGACGCCCCGGTCCGTGCCCAGCCACAGCCCGTCCCCCGGACCGCGCTCGAGCCACATCAGGTCGGCGCCGCCGAAGGAGGCGCGCGGCAGGCGCCGCAGCAGATGCGCCCGGTCACCGGCCAGCGCGTACATGGCGATGCCCTCGCGGTCGATCACCCACAGGCGGCCCTCGGCGATGACCGGCGAAGATCCCTGCACGCGGCCACCCCGGTCGTCCAGCATCGGCAGCCAGCGGCCGCCCTCGGCGCGATGGAGATGCCAGCCGGTATCGACGAACCAGTCCGCCGTGCCGTCGTTGAAGACTTCGATCGGGGGCTGCCCGTCGGGCACGCCGTCGGCGACCAGGGTCCGGCTCGGGCCGCGGCCGGCCGCGCCCGGCGTGAGGCGCTCCACGCGGTCCCCGCTGGCCAGGTAGAGCGAGCCGCCATGCCCGCCCATCAGGATGAGCAGCGTCTCGTCACGCAGCACCTCGCGCGGCGCCGTGGTGCCGGCCTTGATCGTCATCAGGCGGCCATTGTTCAACCACCAGAGGTTACCCGCGGCATCCACCGCGGCGCCGTCGAGCGCGCTCGGACCGGAGAGCGTCTCGCCCACCGGCACGAAGCGGCGCCGCGCCGGGTCGAACCAGGCCACGCCCCGGCGCGTGAACGCCCACAGCCGGCGGCTGCCGTCCTCCAGGATCCGGAACACGACGCCGGAGGGAAGTCCCGACTCGCGGGTCCAGTGCTCGACCTGGCCATAGCCGATCCAGCGATGCACGCCCTGGCCGGACGCGCCCACCCACAGCGAACCCGAGGCGTCGCTGAGCAGCACGCGCACGGCCGCGTCGGGCAGGCCTTCCTCGCGCGTCCATTCGCGCCAGGTCTGCCCCTCCCAGCGCGCGAAGCCGTGCTCCGTCGAGACCAGCAGCCGCCCCTGTGCGTCCTCGACCATCGGGCTGGAGGCCTCCCAGGCGCGGTTCGGAGGGGGGGCCGCGATCACCTCGAAGCGCTGGGCCTGCGGCGCGAGCCGGGCCAGGCGGTTGCGCCCGCGCGCCCAGAGACTGCCGTCGCGGCCGACGTACAGCGTGGCCCAGGTGTCCTCCGGCAGGCCCTGCGGCGCTGCCCAGCGGCTGACCTCCAATTGCTGCCGGTCCCACGAACAAAGCCCGGCGCCGCAGCCGAACCACAGACGGCCGCCGACCAGCCGCAGCGGACTCGAGTCGACGAACGGCGTGCCGCGCGGACGCGCATGAGCCGGCACCGGCAGCAGGCGGGCCGCCACGGTGCCCGTCGCGTGGACGTCGACGGTGGCGGTCCAGTAGCGGTGATCGCGGTCGTAGGCGACCATCTCGCCATTGCCGTCGACGTCGAACTGCTGCGCATGGAACACGTCCAGCGGCGAGCCATCGGGACGCGCGACCGTCACCCATTGCGCCGGTTCCAGCAGGTCGCGGCGGTCGGGCGCGGGCACCGACGGCTGGCGCACGAACACGCCCCGCTCGGTCGTCAGCCACAGGCGGCCCGACGGGTCCATGCGCCCGCCCCACAGCGACGTGCCGATCGCCGCGGGCAGCGGCTCGGCCCGGACACGGAACCCGTCGAAGCGGAACAGCCCGTTCTCGGTGCAGATCCAGACCGTCGATTGACGGTCCTGCAGCAGGCAGGTCGGCGTCAGGCTCAGCAGGCCCTCGCGCTCCTGGTACGACGCCAGCACGATGTGCTCGGCCGCGCGGGCGGCTCCCGCGGTGGCCAGGATCAGCGGCAGCAGCATCGCGAGCGCGGCCAGCGCGCGGCCCAGGCGCCAGGCGCCGGTGCGGGCAGGGACACGGCGGCCGGCCGCCGGCGCCGCCGAGTCCGTCGAGTCAGTCGACGAGGCCGTGACGCATGGCATAGCGGACAAGATCGCTCAGCGAAGCCTGGTTCAACTTGTCCATCAGCCGCGTCTTGTAGGTGCTGACGGTGTTCGGGGCCACGTCGAGCTCCGCGGCCGTCTCCACCAGCGACTTGCCGCGCACCAGCGCGACCAGTACCTGCCGCTCGCGCGGCGAGAGCGACTCGAGCGGCTCCGGCGCCTTGGCGCGCGGGCGGATCAGTTCGGCGCTCAGCGACGGATCGACGTAGGTGCGCCCACCCGCGACCTGATGCACGGCATCGATCAGCAGATCGGTGGAGATGTCCTTGGTCAGGTAGCCGCGGGCGCCGGCCTCCATCGCGCGGCTGGCGATATGCGGGTCCGCGTGCATGGTCAGCACCAGCACCGGCAGGTCGGGATGGGCCTGGTGGATGCGCTCGATCAGGTCGACGTCCTTGGCGCCCGGCATCAAGAGGTCCAGCAGCACCAGGTCGACGCCGCCCTCGGCGAGCCGCTCCAGCACCTGGGGCGCCGAGGCCGCCTCGCCCGCCAGCGCGATGCCGTCCTCCAGCTCGAGCGCCTTGCGCAGGCCCTCGCGCACCAGCGCGTGGTCATCGGCGATCAGCACCCGGATGGCGTCGGCCGCGCTCATGGCGTGCACTCCACAGCGCAGCGCGGCGCGGCCAGACCGTGGTGGAAGGGAAGGCCGCCCGCCGCCTGAGGACGCGCGTGGCGAGGGGCGTGGCCAGGAGCGTGGTGGACGAGCGGCTGCGAGAGGGTCTGGGAGAGGGGCTCGGGCAGGGTCATGGTCGAAGCGGTCATTCGGGACGAAGCCCGGCATTGTCCTCGGAAGCGGCGCCGGTCATCCCAGGCCGGATGGCGGCTCCAGCCACTGCAGTCCCAGTTGCTCGCCGATGTGCGTCTGGAGCGCCCCCAGCGACACCGGCTTGGTCAGGAACACGTTCACGCCGGCCCGCAGGCAGGCGGCGCGATGCTCGGCCGTGGCCGTTGCCGAGATCGCGATCACCGGCACCGTGGCCGTCTCGGCATGACCGCGCAATTGCCGCGTCGCCTCGACGCCGTCCAGGGCCGGCATCATGCTGTCCATCAGGATGAGATCCGGGCGGAACCGGGTCACCGCCGCCGCGAGTTCGGCGCCATCACCCGCCTGGTCGACCTGGAAACCGGCGTCCGACAGGAAGTCGCACAGCAGCGCGCGGTTGGCCGCCACGTCGTCGACGATCAGGACGCGCCGCGGCGCGCCGAGGTAGCGCGGCACGCCGCCCGCCGCGCCGTGCGCGGAACCCGTGCCGGAGCCGGTACCGGTGCCGGCGTCGGTGGGCGTCAGCGGCAGTTCCAGGTGGAAGCGCGTGCCGGCGCCGGGCGCGCTGCTCACGCTCACGCGGCCGCCCATGTCGTTCACCAGCGCGCGGGTGATGGCCAGTCCCAAGCCCGTGCCGCCGGCGCGCCGCTGCGCGCTGCCGACCTGCACGAAGGGCTCGAAGATGCGATCCAGGTCCTCCGCCCGCATGCCGATGCCGGTGTCCTCGATGTCCAGGCTGAGCAGCACCTGGCCGCCGCCTTGCGGCTGCGCGCCGGCGCGCAGCGTCACCGTGCCGGTGTCCGTGAACTTGATGGCGTTGCCCAGCAGGTTCAGCAGCACCTGGCGCAGCCGGCGTCCATCGGCCATCACCGCGGGCGGCAGCGCGCCCGCGGCCTCGAAGGCGAAGGCCAGCTGCTTCTCCTCCGCCTTGATGCGCATGAGGTTGACGACCGATCGCAGCAGCTCCGGCAGGTCCACCGGCGCGAGCGTCAGCTCGGTGCGGCCCGCCTCGATGCGGGCCAGGTCCAGGATGTCGTTGATCAGCGCCAGCAGGTGGAGTCCGCTCTGCTGGATGGTCTCCAGGCCGCGCGCCTGCCGGGCGCTCAGCCCGCCTTCCATGGACAGCAGCTGCGCGTAGCCGAGCACGCCGTTGAGCGGCGTGCGCAGCTCATGGCTCATGCCGGCGAGGAACTCGCTCTTGGCCCGGTTGGCCGCTTCGGCCGCATGGCGCGCGGCGCGCTCGGTCTCGAGCATGCCCTGGTGGAGGTCGCTCGCCGCCGCGCGTGCCCGTTCCTGCTCGTCCAGCTTGGACAGGATGCCGCGCACCTGGCCTTCGACCACGGCCGTGCGCAGCCCCAGGACCTTGGAGATCTCCTCGTACGCGTCCCCCTGGGCGATGAAGCGCAGCAGGCCGATCTCCGCCGGCGTCAGGGTGTCGACGGTGATCTGCCCGGCCAGTTCGAACGAGGTCTCGGAGGGCAGGGCGACGCGGCCCGCGTGCACCGCGCGGATGGCGTCCAGCAGTTCCTTGTGCAGCGCGTTCTTCAGCAGGTAGCCCAGCGCGCCCGCCTGCATCGCCTGCTGCGCCTGGACGTCGTCGACGTAAGTGGTGAGGACGATGATGCGGGCGTCCGGGAATTCGGCGCGGATCGCCGCGATCGCATCGAGCCCGCCCAGGCCCGGCATCTGCAGGTCCATCAGCGTGACGTCGGGGCGGTGGGCGCGGAACTGCTCGATCGCCTCGCGGCCGTTGGCCGCCTCGGCCACCAGCGCCATGTCGGGCTCCACGGACAGCAGGGTCGCGATCCCCTGGCGCACGATGGGATGGTCATCGACGCAGAGCACCTGGATGCGGCTTGGATCTTCAATCATTGGGCTATCTCCCGGGCCGGGGGCCTCTTGAACGGGAACCATGACCGGGCCTGCGGAAAGGGACTATAAGCCCGCGCCGCGGGCACGCTGAGCTCCACCTCCGTGCCGGCGCCCGCGCCGCTGCGCACCGTCAGCCGCCCGCCCAGGAGCTCGGCCCGCTCCCGCATGCCGCCCAGGCCGAAGTGTCCCGCCTTGCTGCCCGCCTGCTGCACCGCCGGATCGATGCCGTGGCCGTCGTCGCGCACGCGCACGCGCAGTTGCCGCTCGTCATGGCGGATCTCGACGTCGACCTGCGCCGCCTCGGCGTGGCGCAAGGCGTTGCGCAGCGCCTCGCCGGCGATGAAGAAGGCCTCGTCGCGCACCTCGGGGCGAAGCAGCCTCGGCGCCCCGTGGACCTCGACGTGCACCGGCACGGCGCGCCCGCGTTCCCGTTCGCGCGCGAGCGTTGCCGCCAGATCGCGCAGCGCCTGCGCGAGGTCGTTCGCCGCCGTCGCCGCGGACCGCAGGCCCTGCACCGTGTCGCGCCCTTCGGTGATCGCCTCGGCCACCTGATCGATGGCGGCGGTCAGCACCCGCCGGGACTCGCCGGGCCGGTCGGGCAGCAGGTTGCATGCGGCCTGGAACTGCAGCAGCAGCCCGTTGAAGCGCTGCAGCAGCGTGTCGTGCAGATCGCGGGCGATGCGCGTGCGCTCGGCCACGCGCGCTTCGAGCGTCGCCTCGAACTGCCGGCGCACGCGGCGGATGCGCAGGCGCATCCAGATCTGGAAGGCGCTCCAGGCCAGCGCGATCAGGAGCGCGAGGGCCAGCAGCCGGAACCAGGCGGTCTGGTGGAAGGCCGGCTCGATCGTGAACGCGAGCTGCGCGCCGTCCTCGTTCCAGACGCCGCTGTTGTTGGCCGCCTTCACGCGGAAGCGGTAGGCGCCGGGCGGCAGGTTGGTGTAGGTCGCCTGGCGGCGGTCGACCACCGTCTGCCAGTCGGTGTCATGGCCGTCGAGCCGGTAGCGGAAGCGCGTGTTCTTCGGATCGACCAGGCTCAGGGCCGCGAACTCGATGGTCAGGTCGCGCACCTTGGGCGGCAGGCGCAGGCCGGGCGCGACGGCGTAGGACCGGTGGTCGGCCACCAGCGATTCGATGTGGACCGGTGGCGGCAGCGGATTGACGGGCAGGTGCGCCGGGTCCAGCACCTGGATGTCGGTGCCCGAGGCCAGCCAGAGCCGGCCGTCGCTGGCCTTGGCCACGGGCGGGTTGAAGTAGGCGGCGGTCAGCGCCAGCAGCGGCACGCCGTCCGAGCCGCCCCACGCCTTGGGCGCGACGCGATGCCCCGGATCGGCCTCCCACGCGGCCAGGTCGTCGCGCTGGATCCGGATCAGCCCGCAGGCCGTGTACAACCACGTCGCCCCGTCGTCATCGACGATGGACCAGTGGATGGTGTTGCAGGGCAGGCCCTCGGCCACGGTGAGCGTGGTGACGCGGCCGTCCTTGATCCGGCTGAGCCCGCCTTCCTCGGTGGCGGCCCAGACGGTGCCGTCCGCCGCCACGCGCAGGCCCGCCACGTGGCCGGCCCCCAGGCCCTGCGCGGCGGTGTAGGTGGCCAGCACCTTGCCGTCCTTGACGCGCATCACCCCGCCGTCCTGCCAGAAGGACAGCCACAGGCCGCCCCGGTCGGCGGCGATGACCTTGGCCTGCTGCCGGCGGCCGAAGGCGGACCAGGGCAGGATTTCCGCGAAGCGTCCCTGATGCAGGCGCACCAGGCCGTCGTTGACCGAGAGCCAGAGGTTGCCCGCGTCGTCGCCCGTCATCGAGTAGATCTCCTTGCCGGGCACGCCGTCGACGCGCTCGAAGCGCTCGGCCGGCGGGCGCCGCGCGGCGCGGGAAGGTGGCCGCGGCGCCGGGTGGTCCAGCCGGGCCAGCCCTCGGGCCGTGCTCGCCCAGAGCGTGCCGTCGTGGTCCTCGTACAGCGACTGCACGCGGGCGTCCGGCAGTCCCTGCGCCTCCTTGTAGACAGCGACGCCGCCATCCTGCCATCGGGCCAGGCCTTCGTCGGTGGCCACCCAGACGCTGCCGTCCCGGGTCGACAGCACCGATCTCGTCGCCTCATGCGGCAGCCCCTGGGCCTTGGACAGCGAAACGATGGGCAGCTTGCGGAAGCGGTCCACGCCCTTGTCGCTGCCGTACCAGATGTTCCCTTCGCGGTCCTCGAACAGACTGCACGCGATGTTGCCGGACAGGCCGTCGGCGCGGGTGAAGGCGTCGGCCTGGCCCTCGCGCACATGCAGCAGCCCGTGGCCTTCGGTCCCGATCCACAGGCCGCCGTCGCGGTCGCGCAGCAGCTTGTTGGACTTGATGTCGTGATCGGACAGCAGCGCGCCCGCCCCGGTGGCGCTGCGCAGCGGGTAGGGCAGGAGCTGGCCGCCGGCCGGGCGCTTGAGCCCGGCGCCGCGGATGCCGGCCAGCAGCTGCCCGTCCGGGGTCAGGCTCAGGTCGCCCAGGCGCGCGCCGGGCGTGTCGATGCGCCGCGGCGGACCTGGCCGCCACTGCCAGAGACCCGATTCGGCGCCGGCCCACAAGGTTCCGGCACTGTCCTGCGCCAGGCTCCACACGAACAAGCCGAAACCGCCCTGGGCGTCGTCGCAGCGCGCCCGGCCATCGCGGATCGCGCACAGCTGGCCGGGGGTCGAGAACAGGCCGGCCCAGACCGTGCCCTCGCTGTCCTCCATCAAGGACGTGACGAGCCAGCCATCGGTCTCCGGGTAACGGGTCAGGCGCGAGCCATCCCAGCTGACCAGACCGTTGAAGGTGCCGATCCACAGCGTGCCGTCGCGGGAGACCAACAGGGCGTAGGGATTGCTCGGCAGCGCCGGGCCTTTCGGGGGCTGCCAGGGCACGAACCGCAGCCCGTCGAAGCGGAACAGCCCATAGGAGCCGCCCACCCACAGATAGCCGTCATGGGTCTGCGCGAAGGCGAAGACCAGACCGAGTTGCGCGCCGTCGCGGGCGGTCCACGAGGAGTGGGCGTACTGAGAGATCTGCGGGGCGATCTGCCGGGAGATCCGCGTGGAGACCTCTGGCGCCTGGGGCGGGGCGGGCCAGCCGGCTCGCCAGGCCCCGGCCAGCAACAGGCACAGGATCAGCAGCTTGATGCAGCGGCCGGGCAGGCGACTCACGGACTCTCCTTCGCCGCTCTTGGGCGTTGGCGGCATGTCGCGAATATCTCATTGACGCCGCACCAAGTCGTCACCGCGAATGGGCGTCAGGGTCTGCCCCCTTCACAAGGCCAGCCAGGCCACCAACGGCGCGCACACGGCCAGGAAGGGCAGGCTGATGCGATGGAAGGTGCCGAGCGCACCCGGCACGCGGGCCAGCCGCAGCGCGATCAGGTTGGCCATGGACCCCGCCACGAAGCCGAAGCCGCCCACGTTCACCGCGATCGCGAGCACGGCGACGTTGGGCACCGCGTCGGCCAGCACCAGCGTGGCGGGGACGTTGCTGATCACCTGGGAGGCGCCGATGGCGGTCAGGTAGGCCACGAGCGGCTGGTCCAGTGGCAGCGCGCGCATCAGCGCGTCCACCTGCGGCAGCGCCGCGAGCTGGTGCAGGACCACGAACATCAGCGCGAAGGTCGCCAGCAGCGCCCAGTCCAGCTTGAGCAGCACCTGGCGGTGCCACAGCGCATAGACCGCCAGCACCCCCGCGAGCGCCGGCGCCCACTGGTGCAGCTCGAGCGCCAGCACGAAGCCCACGAACAGCGCGCCGGAGAGCGCGAGCAGCCCGGGCCGGGTCGGCGTCCTGCGCGGGTCCGCCGCCAGCTTGATCGGCGCGCGGGGCATGGTGATCAGGATGGTGGCCACGAGCAGCGCGAGCATCACGCCCACCGAGGGCGCCATCATCGCGATGAAGCCGCCGAAGGATTCGCCGGACTTGTGCCAGAGGTAGAGGTTCTGCGGATTGCCGATCGGCGTCAGCGACGATCCGGCATTGACCGCCAGCGCCTCCAGCGCGACCAGCCGGGCCAGCGGCAGATGGGCCTGCGCGGCCAGTTCGCGGGTCAGGGGCACCAGCAGGAACAGGCTGACATCGTTGGTGACCAGCGCGGACAGCGCCGCGGCCACCGCGCACAGCAGCAGGGCGAGCTGGCGGGCGCTGCCGGTGCGCGCGAGCAGCGCCCGCGCGGCCGACTGCAGCACGCCGCTGCGCTCCACGCCCTGGGTGATGGCCAGCAGCCCGGTCAGCGCGCCGATGGTCTGCCAGTCGATCAGGGCCAGCCAGTCGCGCGGCGGCATCGGCCGCAGCACCGCGAAGACGACGGCCGCGAACAGCAGACACCACAGCAGCTTGTTGCCGCCGGGACCGGTGTCGTGGTCGCCGGGGCCGCCCGTGTCGGGCGCGGGGGAGGGGGAAGGAGGCGTGGAAATCGTCATGACAGAGGGGACGGCCGAAGGCGGCGCCGGGTGGTGAGGCCAACTGGTGGCGCCGCGAAAGCCGCCGATTGTCCGGTACGAACGCATCGCCCCCGCGGGTCATCTCGCAGCCATTGAAGTGCGCGATGATTCGCCGCGCCGGACGGGTCCGGCCTGGTGCAGCAACGAGAAAGACGATGAATCGAGGGATTGAACGAGAGGAGGCCGCGTCCACACCCGCCGGGGTGACGCGGCGGGGATTCTGCGCGGGCGCGGCCTTGTCGCCGCTCGGGGCCTCGCGGGCCTGGGCCGGCGCCGCGCAGGACGCGCAGCCGCTGCAAATCCCCCTGGCGCTGTCGGAGGCGGTGGATCCGCAATTCGTGACGCCGCTGCTGCGGCTCATCGAGCAGCCGGCCCGCATCCGCTGGACGCTCGTGCCGGTGCCGTTCAGCCGCCTGCTGATGATGGTCGAGCAGGGCGAGGCGATGGGCTTCGGCGTCAGCCCGACCGAGGCGCGCGCGGCGCGCTGGCGTTTTTCGACGCAGGTCTTCCGCGGCGCCGTCTGGGCCATCGGCCGGCGCGGCCAGGCGGTCCAGGCGCGCCGGCCCGAGGACCTGCGCGGCCTGACCGTGTGCAGCTCGCGCCAGGCCAGCTACGGCGCGGACCTGGACGACGCCGCGCGCCGGCCTGTCGAGACCGAGTACGTGGCCGGCGATCTCGCGCAGCGGCTGCGCACCTTCCAGGCCGGCCGCTGCGACGTGCTGCTGGTCACGAGCCGCAATGCCTCGGCCGCCACCATGCGCGCGCGGCTGCGCGCGGCGGGCGCCGATGCGCAGGCGCTGGTCATTGGCGAACGGCCGCTGGTGGAGGAAGGCGTGCACTTCGCCGTCGCCAAGGACAGCCGCTTCGTCGACGTGATGCCACGCCTGGACGCGGCCATCGAGGCGCGGCGGCTGCGCATCGGCCAGATGGCCCGCGAGTAGCGCGGGCCCGGGTCCGTCAGCGTGCGAGCTGGGCGATCGCGGCCGGCGTCAGCGCCCCGCTGTAGATCCGCAGGTCCTGCATGCGCCCCTTGAAGAAGGGGTCGCCGCCGTACTGCGAGCGGCCCAGCCAGGTCTGCGTCGTCTGGCCGAACTGGTTCGGCGCCATCCAGATGCCGTCGTGGCTGCCGGCCGGCGCGCCGTCGACGTAGATCGTGCCCACGGTGCCGGCCAGCGTGACGGCCACGTGCACCCAGCGGCCGGTGGGCAGCACCGGCGCGCTCAGCGGTTGCTCGGTCCAGAACTGGTTGCGCGAGGCCAGCACGCGCATCTGGTTCGGCGTGGCGCCATCGCGCGGCGTCAAGGCGAGGTAGGCCACGTCGTTCGAGCCGAAATCGAAGATCCGCGCGTTGATCGCGCTGGTCTCCCAGTACACCCACACGGCGAGCGTGAAGTCGCCGAGCGTCGACACGGCACCGTCAGGCAGGCGCACATGCCCGGTGCGGCCATCGAGCTGCAGGCAGGTGGTGCCATCGCGGCCGCCCGTGCCCCAGCTCGCGCCGTTCACCAACTGGCCGTGCAGGCCGCGGCCGCTGGCGTCATTGGCGCTGCCGTTCAGCGGCAGATGCAGCCAGAGCTCGCCCGGGACGGCCACGCGCACGACGTCCACGCCGATGCGCTCGCCCAGCGGTGTGACCGCGCTGATCCGGTAGTGCCAGACGCCCTGGCCCGGCGCGTCGCTGCAGGTGCGGGGATCGCTGACCCGGGCGACGCTCGTGAACGGGCCGTCGGGAGAACTCGCCCGCTGGACCAGATACTGCGTCGCGTCGGCGCAGCCCCACCACGAGAGCTGCACCTTGCCGTCGCTGAGGTGGGCGCTCAAGCCGGAAGGCCGGGCGGCGGGCGCGGGGTCTCGAAGGAAGAACAGCGTGCCCAGGCCCACGGAATCGCCGCCATCGCTGCGCTCCGGCCGGACCTGGTCGACCATGGCCTGCGTCCATGGCGCCGACAAGCCCTTGCGGCCGACATAGTGGTTGAGGATCAGCTCCCAGCACGGGCGCCGGCTGCCACTGCCGGCGGCCGCGGTGCCCACGCCCCAGACCCCGTTGTAGGGCGCGAACGGCATCACGTACGGTGTGCCATTGGCATCGCTGAGATTGGTCTTGGCGACGTATTCCGCCCCCGCCAGCAGCCGGTTGTTCCAAAGGCCATAGAGGTCCTCGCCCTGGTTCCAGGCCATCTCGCACAGCATGCCCGCCAGCGCGATCCCGAGGGTCGAGTGTCCCTGATCGCGGTGGCTTTCCTGCCATTGGCCCAGGTAGCCGGGGTGCAGGTAGTAGACGCTGTTGCTGATCGCGCCGTTGCCCCGGCCCGTCTTGTAGTAACGCACGGCTTCCGCGGCGATGTCGGGACGCTCGCAAGCCACGCCGATGGCATACATGCCGCACAGATTCGCCAGGTCCCAGTTGGCCCAGTAATGGGTGACCTTTCGCGTCTCGGTCCCGTTGTGGTTGGTCAGGAAATCATGGCAGCGCGAGTAGAAGACCTTGAGCAGCATGTCCTGGAACCGCGCGATGTCCTCCTTCGCCCAGCCGTCGTAGCTGCGCATGATCTCCGCCGCGTTGGCCCACTGATTGCCATACAGCCCCGAGGCCAGGAACAGGTTGGAGTTGCCGCCGAGCTCCTTGAGCGTGACCGCCCAGGCGTTGAGGAACTTCACGGCGTCGTTGGCGTATGCCCGGTCTCCGGTGATCTTCCATCGAACCGCGAGGTGATAGGCACGCATCATGTCGACGATCATGGCGCCATAGTTCTGGCCGTCGACGCCGCGTATGACGACCGGGAGCGGCCTGGGCGTGGCGCCCAGATCGGATCTGCGCGCGCCCAGGAACTGGTTCCACCCGCCCAGCCACGGCTGCAGCGCCGTGGCGACCTTGTCGTGCATCCGCAGGAAGTCGGCCTGGGTGTGGAGCAGCGCCGGCGCCGGCGCCTGCACAGGCGCGGGTGCCGGTGCAGGCGATGGAGCCGGTGCCGGCGATGGAGCCGGCGATGGAGCCGGCGCGGGGGCAGGCCCGGGCGACGGCGACGGCGACGGCGACGGCGACGGCGTCGACGTCGGCGTCGGCGGTGGAGCCGGTGTGGGCGATGGCGCCGGCGCCGTTGGCGGCACGGGCGCTGGCGCAGGCACGGGTGCAGGCGGCGCGCCGGGAGGCGCAGCCGGAGGATCGGCTTCTGGCGGCGACGGCACAACGAATTCCGGCGCGCCCTTGTCCGCGGCGGTCCCCACGACGGGCGTGCCCGCTTCGCTGGTGGGGCCGCCGCCGCATCCCGGAAGCAGCGGGAGCACGGGCAGCAGGCCCGCGCCAAAGGTCAACAGGCGGCGCCGGGGATCGGGCGCTCCGTCGATCGTGGCCGATTCCGCTGCGGGCTTCGCCATCTTTACTGCTTCAACCATCACACTGCTCCAACGACTTCAACTGCTTGACTGCTTGACGACTTCAAGGCGCCGGCGTGAGCCGCAGCATGATCACGCCGTGCGGCGCGACGGTGCCGCCGTAGCCCTTGCTCACGCCCTTGGCGACGCGCTTGCTCCACAGGTCCTTCACGTCGGCCTTGCGATCGGCGGGCCACTGGAGCAGGTTCCAGTCCACGCGCATGTCGGCCGGCGCGCGGCCGCGGTTGAACAGCACCACGGCGTGATCGCCGTCCTTGAGCGGGCGGGCCCAGATCTCGAGCTCGCCCTGCTTCCACAGGCGCTGTCCCTGCCGGCCCAGCGGGTCCTGGTCGACGGCGATGACGTCGGCATTGGTCAGGATGCGGCGCGTGTCCGCGTCCATCTTCGACAGGTCGTTGCCGGCGATCAGCGGCGCGGCCAGCATGGCCCACAGCGAGAAGTGGGACTCGTACTCGGTGGTGCTCATGCCGCCGTTGCCGACCTCCAGCATGTCGGGGTCGTTCCAGCCGTTGGGGCCGGCATGCGGCGCGCGCTCGACCTGCATGTCCAGGATGTCGGTCATGCCGTGCGACCAGTCCTTCTTGCCTTCCCAGGCGTCGAAGATGTCGCCCGTGGTGCGCCACAGGTGGCCCACGACCGGGCCCCAGCGCTCGGGATGATCGGTGCCCCATTCGCAGATGGACAGCACGATGTCGCGCCCCGACTCCCGCAGCGCCTTGGCCATGATGGTGTAGGCGGCCTCCGCGTTGCGCGGACCGGTGTGGCACCAGTCGTACTTCAGGTAGTCGACGCCCCAGCGCGCGTACTGGCGCGCGTCCTGGAACTCGTGGCCCGCGCTGCCGGGACGGCCACCGCAGGTCAGCGAGCCGGCATCGGAATAGAGCCCGAACTTCAGGCCCTTGGCGTGAACGTAATCGGCCAGCGCCTTGATGCCCGACGGGAAGCGCTCGGGATCGGCCTGGATGTTGCCGTCGGCATCCCGGCTCTTCTGCCAGCAGTCGTCGATGACGATGTAGCGGTAGCCGGCGTCCTTCATGCCGGAGGCCGCCATGGCATCGGCCTGCTGGCGGATCAACTGCTCGCTGACGTTGCAGCCGAACTTGTTCCAGGAGTTCCAGCCCATCGGCGGTGTCGGCGCGATGGCGGGCTTGGGGGCGTCGAGCTTGAGGGTCTCATGGGCTTGCGCGGGAGCCGTGGCGACGCCTGTGATCAGGGCGATCAGGGCGAGCGCCGGCGCGGCGCGTCGAAGGAGGGCATGCATCAGGGAAGTCCTTGGGTGTATTCAGAAGAGGACAGAAGAGGGCAGGGTCGCAGGGGCGTCAGCGTCCATAGCGGCGGCCTGTCGAGGCGAGTGGCCAGTCGTCGGTGCGCAGCGGCGGGAGCGGCAGGCCATCGCCGCCGACGATGTTGGCTTCGCTCGGGTTGTCGACCCACGCATAGCGCGCCGCCACCGGCGCGGCGACGGCACTGCTGCGCAGCACGATGCGATCGCCGTCGAAGCGGGCCTGCGCGGGCTCCCAGCGGCGGTCGGCGCCGGCCACGTAGAAGCCGCGCAGCGGCTCGCCGGCACGCGCGGTGCGCAGGCCGCCTTCGACACGGTCGAAGCGCAGTTCGAACTCCGCGCCGCGCGCCTGGCCCCCGATCAGGCGCGGGCCCGAGGCCGGCGTGGCGCGCAGGCCGAGTTCATGCATCGCCACCGCTGCCAGCCGTTCGCCGACGGTGCGCTTGTTGCGCGGATGGATGTCGACCGCGTCGCCGATGTCGATCGCCGTGGCCATGCCGGTGTGCGGCAGGGCGAGCGCGGCGGCCTGGCTGCCGCGCAGTTCGGCGAAGCCGTTGCCGTCGGGCCGGTTGTCCGCCAGCGGCCGCCAGGCGGCGAGCTGCACGAAGAGGAAGGGCAGGTCCGGGTCGCCGAACTGCTGGCGCCAGTCCTGGATCAGGCGCTTGAAGCCGTCGGCATAGGCCGCGGCGCGTCCCGCGTTCTCCTCGCCCTGGTACCAGAGCACCCCGCGCACCGACAGTCCCTGCAGCGGCGCGATCAGACCGTTGTGGCCGAGCGAGGGCGCGTTGTTGGCGACCGGTCCGGCGGGCGGTGCGACCTTCTCGACGCGGGCGCGCCACGCGCCAGCCAGCGTCACGGCACCAGCCGCCGTGTCCAGGCGCAGGTCGGCGGCATCGCCGTGGATGCCGCCGCCGCCGCCGTTGTCGGTCACGCGCACGGCGATCCAGTTGGCGCCCGCGCGCAGCACACCGGCGGGCACGGCATAGCGGCGGGGCAGCTCCCAGCCGCACTGGCCGCCGATGCGCTGGCCGTTGATCCAGACCTCGTCGCAATCGTCGACCTTGGCCAGATGCAGCTCGGCCGCGCCGGCTGCCTGCGCCGCGCTCAGTTCGACGCGCTTGCGCATCCACACGATGCCGTCGAGATCGGCCAAACCTTGCCCCTCCCAGAGGCCCGGCGCCTGCAGCGTGGGCCACTTCTGGTCGAGGTCGGCAGCCGCGCTCCAGCCGGAGGCGTCCGCGCCGTCGAGCGGCAAGCCCGGCTGCCAGGCCGCCACGCGGCGCTGCAGGCGCTGGCCCAGCGCGGCGCTGAAGGCGGCGTTGTCCGCGGGCAGCGCCCGCACGGCCGGCGCCAGGTCCGCGTCGCGCAACGCGGCGGCGCGGCTCATCCAGGTCTCGAGCATCGACCCGCCCCAGGCCGTGTCGATCAGGCCGATGGGGATGCCTTGCACCGCCTGCATGCGGCGCGCGAAGTGATAACCGACGGCGCTGAACTCGCCCACGCGGCCCGGCTCGGCGACGACCCAGGGCGCCGGCGCGATCTCCGCCTCCGGCCGCACGCTGGCCCGCAGCGGCACGCGCAGATGGCGCAGCCGCGCATCCTGCGGCGAGGCCACTTCCTGCGGACCGGTGTCCGTCTGCGCCAGCGGCCACTCCATGTTGGACTGGCCGCCGAGCAGCCAGACGTCACCGATCAGCACGTCCTGCAGCGTGACGGTCTGGTCGCCGCTCACCTGCAGCCGATGCGGGCCGCCGGCCGGCAGCGGATCCAGCTGCACGCGCCAGCGGCCGTCCGCGCCGACGCGGGTGGTGGCTTCGCGGCCGCCCAGCGTCACGGTCAGCGAGCGGCCAGGCGTAGCCTGGCCCCAGACCTGCAAGGGACGGTCGCGTTGCAGCACCATGTGCTCACCAAAGACCTCGGACAGGCGCACGTCGGCCTGGGCGGTCGCGGCCGCCAGGGCCAGGATCAGGGGAAGGGCAGTCTTCTTCATGGAGAGAGGGAAGTGGCGTCGACGGTCAGCGCCAGGGCCTGGCCCTGATAGCGCAAGGTCCGGGTCTGTTCGGCCCGATCGGCATCGGCCATCACGCGCACGCGCCATTCGCGCCGCGTGACCAGGCCAGGGAAGCGCCCCTCGCGGGCGCCGATGTGCAGCGTGCGGCGGGCATCGTCCCAGCGCAGCGCGACGGTGGCGCGCTCGCCGCGTTCATGGCGGTAGGTCTCGCCGTCGTCCTCGTACAGGACGAAGCGCCCGTCGGCGCCGGGATAGACGCGGATCTCCCACGGCGCGCCGGTGTCCTGCCCGGTGTGCTCGATGACCGGGCCCATCGGCACGATGGCGCCCGCGCGCACGAACAGCGGAAACTCGTCCAGCGCGTAGTCGCGTACGGCGCGGCCGCCGCCCGCGTGGCGCTGGCCGGTCCAGAAGTCGAACCAGCCGCAGCCCGCGGGCAGCAGCGTCTGCTGCTGGCGATCCAGCCGGCCTTGCAGCTCGGCCAACTCGCGCGCCTGGGCCGGCGTGCGCCATGCCAGCCGCAACAGCCGGCCGCGCGTTTCCTGGAAGTAGTCGATGCGCAGTTTCAGCCGCTGACCGGCGCGCAGCATCAGGCGATGGCCCTTGAAGCGCGGGGGGCCGAGGTTCCAGTCGTCGACGACCAGTTCGTCGTCCAGCCACAGCCGGAAGCCGTCGTCGCCCTCGACGCCGATCTCATGCTCGCCGCTTTCCGCCGCGATCAGCTCGCCCGTCCAGCGCGCCGAGAAGCGCATCAGTCCGCCCAGGCCCGGCGGCACGCTGCCCAGCGGCGGATCGGGCCAGCGATGCTCGATCACCGTGTCGATCGTGCGGCTGGCCGGCCGCTCGAAGTTCATGCCGTCGAAGTACTCGAGCAGCAGGCCGCGCTCCCCGTCCGGCGTGCGCAACTGCCCCGGCGGCACGGTCGCGGGCGGCGGCAGCACCGCATGGAACATGGGCCGGGTGATCGGCTGCACCAGGAAGGCCGGGCCAAACATGTAGGTGTCATCGACCTTGCGCAGCGCGGTCTGATCCGGGAAGTCCATCGCCAGGCCGCGCATCATCAGATAGCCCTCCTGCGTGGCCCGCCAGGCCAGGCTGTAGATGTAGGGCAGCAGCCGGTAGCGCAGCTCGGCGGCGCGGCGCAGCGACGCGTACACCGCCGGATCGAGCGTCTTGAACAGGTAGGGCTCGCGCTCGACCGAGGTGCCGTGGATGCGGTAGATCGGATTGAAGATGCCGAACTGGTTCCAGCGCGCGTAGAGCTCGCGCCAGGCCGGGTTGCGCTCGCCCTCGGCGAAGTTCACGAAGAAGCCGCCGGTGTCCTGCGACCAATAGGGGAGCCCGGCCATCGCGACGTTCAATCCCCCGGCGATCTGCGCGCGCAGCGAGGCCCAGCTGGACTCCGTGTCGCCCGACCAGGGCAGGGCGGCGTAGCGCTGCTGGCCGGCCCAGGCCGAGCGCGTCAGCGTGAACACGCGCCGGCCCGATGGGCCCGCCGCGCGCTGGCCTTCGTAGACGCCGCGGGTGGTCAGCAGGCTGTAGACGTTCAGGTAGCGCGTGAAGTCGCCCATCGCGTTGCGGCCCAGGCGCTTGATGTCGGCCTCGACCTCGGCCGGATCGTGGGCCGCGCCGCCGACCTCGACCTCGGTGCCGTCCATCCACAGCGCGTCCACGCCGACGTCCAGCAGCCCCTGCTTGACGTGCTTGAAGTAGATGCGGCGGCCCGTGGCGCTGAACGCGTCATAGATGCGCGCGCGCTTGGAGATCCAGTGCAGCGGCTCGAAGCGCAGATGCTGCGCGTCGAGCTCGCGCGCCAGCGCCGTGTCATTGCCCACCGACGGCCAGATCGACACCATCAGCCGCGCGTGCAGCGGCCCGTGCAGCTCGCGCGTCATGGCGGCGGGATCGGGAAAGCGCTCGCGGTCCCAGACCATGCCGCTCCACTTGCCGTCCCAGACGCCGTCCTTCTCGCCGCCCCAGTACTGCCAGTCCTGGACGATGGTGTCGAGCGGGAAGCCGTCGGCGCGGAAGTGCCGCACCACGTCCAGCAACTGCTGCTGGGTCTGGTAGCGCTCCTTGCTCATGAAGAGCCCGAACGCGGACTTGGGGAACATCGGCGCGGCGCCGGTCAGCGCGCGATAGCCTGCGATCACGCCGTCCATGTCGCCACCGGCGACCAGGTAGTAGTCGGCGCCCGCGGGCGCGCTCTCGGCGCGGAAGGTGGCGCCGTCCGGCCCGTCGCTGAAGTTCATCTTCGAGTAGACGTCCCACAGCAGGCCCCAGCGACGCGTCGACACCATGAACGGCACGACGATGCCGATGTTGGTCTGCACCATCAGGACCTCGCGGCCGCGGTAGTCCATGTAGGGCTCGTTGTACTGGCCCAGGCCGTACAGCGATTCGTCGGGCGTCAGGCTGAAGTGCTGCGCGAGCGTGTAGCTCGGAGCGCCGGCGATCTCGACCTGCCGCAGCTCGGTCGGCACGCGATCGCGCTCGCGCGTCAGCAGCCGGCCCTCGCCGTCCAGGAAGCTCAGCGCGCCGCTGCGCTTGTCCACGCTGACCTGGAGCCCCGGTCCGATGAGCTCGAGGCGGTCCGCCTGATCGCGCACGTCCAGCGCAACGGGTCGCGGCCTGGCCACGACCGCCAGGCTGGGCTGAGCGGTATGCGCCACGCCCAGGTGCGCGGTGACCCGCACCAGACCCGGACCGTAGAACAGCACGCCCTTGGTCAGGCCGTCGACGCGGAACTGCACGCCCTCGGCGACGCGCCGCCAATGGAAGCCGTCCGCCGGACCGTCCATCGGCAGCGCGCGCAACTGCCCCGCCGCGTCGAGCGCGGAGGGCAGCGGCGCCGCGTTGGCAGCAGCGCTGGCGGCACTCGCCGCGGTCGCCAGCGGGCCGGCCGAGGCCAGCGCCATCAGCCCGAACACGTCACGGCGTCTCATGTCGGCACTCCCCCGTGTTCATCGGCATTCCCGGCCGCACGCGCGCTCAAGGCGCCGGCTCCAGCATCACCGCGGCGCCGCCCGCGGCGGCCAGCGCCAGGCTCAGCGTGTCGGCGCGGGTCAGCTGCCGCGCGCTGCGGCGGACCTCGCGCGCGACCTCGCCGTCCTGCCAGATCGTCGCGCGCCAGCGTCCTGGCGGCAGGAAGTCCAGCTTCACCGTCTTGACCTGCGCGCGATCGGCCGTCATCGCGCCGATGAACCAGGTCTTGCCGCTGCGCCGCGCCAGCACGATGTCCTGACCCGGCTCGCCATCGAGGAAGCGCGTCTCGTCCCAGGCCGTGGGCACGCGCCGCACGAAGTCGAAGCCCGGCTCGCCGCGGTAGTTGGACGGATCGTCGGAGACCATCTGCAGTGGGCTGTCGTAGACCACGAACATGGCCAGCGCCTGGCCGCGCGTGGTCTGCGTCTGCGGCATCACGGCGCGGACCTCGAAGTCCCGCGGCGTGGCGTTGCGGAAGCCACCCGGCGTGTAATCCATCGGACCGGCCAGCATGCGGGTGTAGGGCAGCATCAGGTTGTGCTGCGGCGTGATGCGCCGGTCCATCTTGTTCCACTCGGCGCCCAGCACGCCTTCCTGGGTGATGAAGTTGGGATAGCTGCGCTGCAGGCCGGCGGGCACGTAGGCGCCATGCAGGTCCAGCAGCAGGTGGCGGCGTGCGGTGGCCTCGGCCAGGCGCTGGTAGAAGGCCACCATGTCCTGGTCGTCGCGGTTCATGAAGTCGACCTTGATGCCCTTGATGCCCCATCGCGCGTAGGTGTCGAGCACCTCGTCCATGCGCGGCGCCAGGTGCTCCCAGTGCACCCACAGCAGCAGGCCCACGCCCTTGCCCGCGGCGTAGCGCACCAGGGCTGGCATGTCGATGCCATCGGCCGCCCGCGTGATGTCGGTGCCGGGCAGCGCGTCGCAGCAGGGGCCGGTGCCGAAGGCCCAGCCGGCGTCCATCAGGTGGTACGGGAAGCCCGATTCCGACGCGAAGTCGATGAAGCGCTTGTACGCGGCCAGATCGGGCTTGACGCCCTCGAGCGGCCCCGACCACCAGTCCCACGAGGTCTTGCCCGGCTTGACCCAGCTGAAGTCGCCGCGCGGCGGCGGGTTGAGGTTGCCCACGAGTGGCGACTCGATGAGCTGACCAGCGCGGTCCGCCATCATGACGGCGCGCCACGCGGTCGTCAGGCCGGACGCCGAGACGACGGCGGGGCCGCTGCGCCCCGGCACGGCGGACAGGCGGACCTGCAGCGCGGCGCCGTCACGCCACAGCGAGGCCCCGGTGTAGCCCTCCAGGTGCGCCTGCGTGATGGCGTAATGGGTGCGGCCCGATGGCGCGGCGCAGACCACCGGCACGTCGTAGCCGACATCGGGTTTGAGCTGCGAGATCCGCAGCCGCTCGAACGGCCGTTCATGCGCGCCCTCCACCGGCGTGACCAGGCAGGACGGATCGCCGGCCGGCACGAAGGCGGTGCGCTCGGCGCGCACGCGCACCGGGTCCTGGCCCTCGAGGCGATAGCGGAAGGCGACGCCGTCGTCATAGGCGCGCGTCTCGATGAAGAGCCGCCGGCCGCTGCCCGCCTCGCGGAAGGCCAGCGTCGCGCCGAGGTAGCGATCGCGCGCCGCGGCGGCCTTCGTGGCCACGAGCGGGATGACGCGGTCCTCGCGCGTGTCCTGCCGGGATTCCAGCGACAGCGCGCCGAGCGGCGGCTGGCCGTCGAGTTCAAGTCCCAGCGGCGAGTCGGCGATGACCGTTTCGCCGCGGCGGCTGATGCTGAAGCGGCTGGCGTCATCGGCGATGCGCAGCGTGATGCGTCCGTCGGGCGACGAGAGCAGGGCGTCGGCCGCCTGGGCGCTGGGCAGGCCCAGGGCCAGGAGGGCCGCGGCGATGGGGGTGATGGTCTTCATGCGCAGAAGGAGGTGGGGCCCGTCGCCGGGCCCGTGGATCAGTTGCTGTACACCACGCCGCGGCAGGTGCCGCCGGCGTAGATCCGTCCGTAGAGGCCCTGGTCGGCGGCCATCACGCCCACGCCGGCGTACTGGTGCGCGTCGTCGTTGTGGCGCACCCAGGTGGCGCCGCCGTCATCGGAGCGCCAGACCGCCCAGAGGCCGTTGATCACGCCCACCACGTAGACCGCGGCCGAGTAGGTCGAGCCCGGCTTGGCCTTGCCCAGCGCGACGATGCTGGCGCCCGCCACTTCGGGCCCGAGCCAGTCCTGCCGGCCGCCCCAGATCGGCGCGAACGCGTTGAGCCGGGTCCAGCTCGCGCCCGAGTCCACCGAGTGATAAACGCCCAGGCCGTCGGCCACCCACAGGTCGCCTTCGGCGTTCGGGTTGACCGCCATCGATGACGATCCCCACGGCGCGAAGCGCATGTTGGCCGACACCGATCCCTGGCTCAGCGCGAAGTTGTGGCCGCCGTCGGTCGACACGTAGACCTTGGCCTGCGTGTAGGTCCACCAGGCGCCGCCCGAGTCGTAGGCATAGACCTTGTTCGGGTTCCTGCGATCGGCGACCAGGCGGTAGCTGCGCGGAACGCCGCCGACCACCGGCAGCGCCGGCAGGTTGGTGGCGATCCAGCTGTTGCCGTTGTCGGTGGTGTAGGACGGCACCGAATCGGCCGGAGCCCAGACGACACGGTTGCGCGCCGTGACCGCCAGGTTGGAAGCCTGGTTGATGTTGCCCGCGGCACCGGCGGGCAGCCGCGCGAACGCTGCCCAAGTCCGGCCGCCGTCGCCGGACCAGTAGCCGGTGCCTGCGTGGCCGCTCGACGTGCTGGTGACGTTGGCGTTGGCGATGTAGTTGGGATCCGACCAGGCCATGTCGGCGGAGTTGCCGTTGCTCCACTGCTTGTACGGGCTCAGCGTCGGCGTTGTGCGCAGATCGGTGTGGACCCAGGTGCCGACGTCGCCCGAGTTGTTGATCAGCGTGTAAGAGGCGCCCGCCGGCGGCGTGGCCAGGCTCAGCGTGCAGGTCTCCTCCAGTCCGTTGACCGCGAAGTTCCAGCTGGGCGTCGAGGAGGACGCGTTGCGCGTCTCCCAGATGCCGCCGCCGAAGACATGCATCACGCGGTCGCGGTTGAAGGGATCGATCTCGACGTCGTCGATCCAGCCGGAGAAGCCGTCGCTGGCCGGCGCATGCGGCATGGTGGCGGCGATCTCGCGCCAGTTGCGGCCGCCGTCGTCGGACAGCTGCACGACCTGCTGGCCGCTGTAGTTGCCCCAGGTGCCACTCACGCCCAGCGCGATGCGCGCGGTGGCGCCGGTGCCCTGCACCGACAGGCCGCCGTAGCCGGCGCCATCGTTGCTGTTGAGCAGGGTCCAGGTGTTGCCATTGCTGGCGTCGAACTTGTACAGCCGCGCGGGACCGGCATCGCCCGGGCCGGCGCCCTTGGTGAACAGCAGGTACAGCGCGCCGTCGGCGGTGCGCACGATGTGCGGGATGTGGAAGCCGGACACCGGCGTCGAGACCGGCGTCCACGTGGCGCCGCCGTTCACCGACTTGTAGAGGTTGGAGCTCAGGCCCGCCGCGTTGACGTAGTCCGGTGCGATGGCGGCCCACAGGATCCAGGTCGGCGATCCGGAGCCCTTGGTCGAGGTGTCGAACACCAGGTGCTCCACGCCCATCACCTGGCCGCCCAGGCGGTTGATCTGGTCCGCGCTCAGCTTCGCCGAGGACAGCCCCGTCACCTGCGCCCACGTGCGGCCCGAATCGGCGCTCCTCCAGAGCCCGGCCGTGCGCGACGCGTAGAACAGGATCGCCGGGTTGTTGGGGTCGACCGACAGGCGCTCGCCGATCGCGCGGCCGTTGTTGTTGCCGCCCGCGGAGAAGGGCAGGTTGACGTGGGTCCAGGTGCTGCCGCGGTTGCTCGAGATGTACAGCCGCGCCGTGGCGTCGGCCGACGCCGACATGCCGGTGACCATGTAGACGCGCTGGTCGTTGGTGGGGTCGAGCGCGATGCTCTCGACGCCGTGATGGAAGCCCTCGGCCGCGGTGAAGCCGTCGTTCAGGGGCACCCACGAGGAGGCGCTCGCGTTCCACCGGTAGGCGCCGCCGACGTCGGTGCGCGCGTACAGCACGTCCTTGGTGGACGGATGGAAGACCAGGCCGGTCACGTAGCCGCCGCCGCCGAACTTGACGCTCGCCCAGGCGCCGACGTTGATCGAGAACGCCTGCTGGCTCTTGGCGCCGCACGCGTTCGTGTAGGTCGCCGTGGCGGTGCAGGAGGCCGCGGGTTGCACGGTCTGCTCGCGCGACGCGCCGACGGTGCCGCAGCCGCTCCAGCTCCAGGTGCCGCCGGAGATCGGCTGCGGACCCAGGATGGCCGAGCTGCCGGTCTTGAGCGTGGCCGAGGCCGTCGGCGACCAGCTGCCGCCGACATTCACGAAGGGCTTGATGGGCGTCGGCGCGCAGGTCTGCGCCATGGCGGAGGACACGCCGGCAGCCGCCAGGGCCAGCAGCAGGGTCGAGGATCGAGGCGTCATGGGTCTACCTTTCAACGGCGGGCCCGGCCGGTTGTCTCCTCCGGACTCGAGCGTGATGGGAATTGGTGATGGCCCCGTTCGGGGCGCGTGATATTCCGCTATATCAGGGCAGCGCGATGTTAATTTGTGTACTGGATGAACTATCTAGGGGAAAGACCTCACCGCCTCGGTGCGGCGCACGCGGGCGGTGCGCGCCAAGGCGCGGATCAGGGGCGATCAGCGGTGATCCGCGGCGGATCAGGTGACGAGCACCCGCGCCGATCGCGCCGGGCCCAGCGTCACGCCGGGCACGATCGCCGTCGGCAGGACCAGGTTGGCGGCGTCGGGCAGGGGTGCCTGCTGACGGATGGCCTCGATGCGGGCCAGCAGCAACTCGACCGCGCGGCGGCCCATCTCATGCAGCGGCTGGCGCATCGTGGCCATCTGCACCGATCGCGCCATCAGCGTGTGGTCGTAGCCGACCACCGACACGTCCTCCGGAATGCGCAGGCCGCGGGCGCGCAGCGCCTCGATGCAACCGAACGCGATCGCGTCGTTGCCGCCAAAGACCGCATCGGGCAACTGGCGGCCGCGATGGCGCTCGAGCCACGCCTGCATCGCTTCGCGCCCGCCCTCGATGCTGAGCGGGGCCCGGATCACGTGGCCCGCGGCCGGCTTGACGCCGGCCTCGGCATGGGCGCGCAGATAGCCGTCGACGCGGCGGTTCGCCCCGGCGTAGGCCTGCGGCCCGCCGATGTGGAGGATGCGGCGATGACCGCGCGCGAGCAGCTCGCGCACCATGTCGTGGGCGCCGGCCTCGTCGTCCGTCTCCAGGTTGGCCACGCCGGCCAGTGGATGGTCGGCATGGACGGAGACCATCGGCGTGTGCTGCGGCAGCCAGGCGGCGCTGTCGGGGGGCAGGCGCGGTCCGAGCAGCACCAGCCCGTCGACGCGGCCGTCGCACAGCGCCGGCAGGCGCACGCGCGCTTCCTGCCAGTCGCTCAGCGTGAAGACCACCGGGGTCTGTCCGGCGGCGGTCGCGCCCTGGATCACGCCGCTGAAGACCTCCAGCACATAGAGGTTGGGTTCATCGCCCTGGAAGTTGGCGACGAAGCCGATCGCATTCGTGCGCTGGCTGGCCAGGGCGCGCGCGGTGGCGTTGGGCCGGTACTGGAGCCGCTCGGCCGCGGCCAGCACGCGTTCGCGCGTCTCGGCCGACACGCGCGCCGATCCGCGGCGTCCTCCATTGAGGGCGGAGGAGGCTGCCATGTCCGACACCCCGGCCGCGCGAGCGACATCGGCGAGCGTCGGCGCGTCGCCACGGCGGCGTGTCGATCGGGGAGGGGCGTCGGAGGGTGGTTTGGGTGGCGAGGCAGGCACGGCGGCTCGAGTCGTGGCGGCGCAAGGCCGCGGACTGTAGCACCCGCGCCGCCCGCGGCCGGATCAGCTCGTCAGGCCGTCAGGCCCGCGGAGGCGGGATCACGCCACGGCCCGGTGGTCTCGCGCACTTCGAGCAGGATGTCCGGCACCGCCGGCGCGGGCGCTTCCATCTCGCGGCCCAGCGCGTGCAGCATCGCCCAGGCGGCGGCCTGCCCCATCGCGAAGGTGTGCTGGCGCACCGCGGTGACCGGCGGCGTCATGTACTTCGATTGCGGCAGGTCGTCGAAGCCCACCAGCGAGAGGTCCTCGGGCACGCGCAGGCCGCGGCGATGCAGCACCAGCTTCGCGCCCCACAGCGACTGGTCGTTGGCGCAGAACACCGCGGAGAACGGATGTCCGGCGGCCAGCAGCGACTCCATCGCGGCGATGCCGCCGCCTTCCATGAAGTCGCCTTCGACGATCAGCGCGGGATCGACGCTCAGCCCCGCCTGGCGATGCGCGAGCATGAACCCTTCCTTGCGCTCCTGGCCGTCGATCTGGGCCGACGGGCCGGCGATGTGCGCGATGCGCCGGTGGCCCAGGCCGATCAGGTGCGCGGTGGCGAGCCGCGCCCCTTCCACCTGGTCCTGCGAGAACGACAGCACCCCCGCCGCCTCCGAGCGCCTGCCGATGATCGCGACGGGCAACTGCTGCGCCAGCTCCGCGAGCCGGGCATCGCCCAGCCGCCCGCCCAGCACGATCAGCGCGTCGACCTTGCGCGCCGTCAGCAGCG
The DNA here is from genome assembly GCF_039595595.1 of Roseateles sp. Taxonomy (GTDB): domain Bacteria; phylum Pseudomonadota; class Gammaproteobacteria; order Burkholderiales; family Burkholderiaceae_C; genus Roseateles. Next base: position 142,591 of record NZ_JBCNLG010000012.1, read on the forward strand.
CGACGCGCTCCGACTCCTCGTCCGGATTCCAGTGGCCCGGCACGACGATGGGGGTGTAGCCGCTGCCGGTCAGGCCTTCGTCGACGCCCTTGACCGCGTTGGCGAAGTAGGGGCTCTCGAGCTCCTGCGTCAGCACGCCGATGGTGTGCGTGGAGCCGCTGCGCAGGCCGCGGGCCGAGAGGTTGGGGCGGAACTTCAGCTTCTGGATCGCCGCCTCGACGGCGCGCCGCTTGTCTTCGGCCACACGCGCCGAGCCCGTCAGGATGCGCGACACCGTCGCGGCCGAGACGCCGGCCAGCCGGGCGACGTCCTGCACCGTCGCCGGCTCGGACTTCGGGCGGGAGAGAGGGGAACTCGAATCCATGAACGAGGCGGCGCCACGGCGCCAGGGAGACCGGAACGCCGCATGATAACGATTTCGCGGCGAGCGCGAGACACAGGGCCGCCCAGGCGCTAGGGGACTTCCCGAAGAGAGGCGGATTCCTGCGATGACAACGTTGACAACGCAATTCCTGTGCGGGCAGACTGCGTGAATTCGATTTCAGAATAACGAGACAAGGCGGCGCTTCGGACCCACGAAGCGCCGGCGACAAGCATGACCATGAGATCGCTGAGGCGCCGAGACGCCTTGATGCTGCTGACCTGCGCCGCTGCCGGCGGGGTGAGCGCCGCGCCGGTGCGCCTCACCGTCGCGAGCTATCCGGACCTCGATCAGGCGCTGAAACTGGCGCTGCCGGCCTTCGCGCGGCGGCACCCCGGTGTCGAGGTCAACGTGGTGACGCTCTCGCACAAGGATCACCACACGGCGATGACGACGGCGCTCGCCGCGGGCGCCGCGCTCCCGGACCTGATCGCCCTTGATATGGATTTCATGGGCAAGTTCGTCGACTCGGCGGGCCTGGAGGATCTCTCGCGGCCGCCGTATCTGGCGCGCTCGCAGGAGTCCCGATTCCCCCGCTACGCGTGGCAGGCCGCGGTGAACCGCCGCGGCGAGCTCAAGGCGCTGCCGGTGGACACCGGTCCCGGCGCGCTGTTCTACCGCCACGATCTGCTGGCTCGCGCCGGATTGCAGGAGGCCGATCTCACCCGCTCCTGGACGGGCTTCGTCGATGCGGGCCGGGCGCTCAAGGCCAAGACCGGCGCCTATCTGGTGGCCCATGCGCAGGACCTGAAGGACATCCGCATCCGGGCTGGATTGGCCGATGGGGAAGGGGTGTTCTTCGACCGGCAGGGCCGCACGCAAGTGCAGACGGAGCGCTTCCGCCGCGCCTTCGAGCTCGCGCTGCGGGCGCGCGACGGCGGCATCGATGCCGGCGTCCGCGCCTGGAGCAACGAGTGGTCGGAAGGCTTCCGCCGCGGCGCGATCGCGACGCAGATGATGGGCTGCTGGCTCGGCGGCCACCTCAAGCGCTGGATCGCGCCGGGCACGGCCGGTCTGTGGCGTTCGGCGCCGCTGCCCGAGGGCGTGGCGGCGGCATGGGGCGGTTCGTTCTACGCGATCCCCGTGCACTCGCGCCAGAAGGCGCTGGCCTGGGAGCTGCTGCAGCTGCTGGCGCTGGACCGCGACCAGCAGGTGGCGGCCTTCCGCGCGCTCGACGCCTTTCCCGTGCTGCTGTCCGCGCAGGAGGACGGCTTCCTGTCCGAGCCGATCGACTTCCTGGGCGGCCAGCCGGCGCGACTGCAGTGGCGCGACGCGGCCCGCCGAACGCCGGCGCTGGCGATCGACCGCTATGACCCGGTGGCCGATGAAGTGGTGCGCACCGAGCTCGATCTGGTGCTGCTGCGCCGCAAGCGCATCGACCAGGCGCTGGCCGACGCGCGCGCCACCATCGAGCGCCGCGTGCGCCGCCGCGCCTGACCGCATCGCAAGGGACCCTGTTCATGACCCGTCGACTCACCTGGCCCCATCGCTGGCGGATGCCGCGCCGCTGGATGCCCTACCTCTTCATCAGCCCGTTCTTCGTGCTGTTCGCGGCCTTCGGCCTGTTCCCGCTGCTGTTCTCCATCGTGCTGTCGCTGCACAACTGGGACGCGTCGGCGGGCCTGGGCGCGATGCAATGGGCCGGGCTGGACAACTACGTCTACGCGCTGACACGCGACGACGGCCTGCGCGCCTCGCTCTTCAACACGCTGTGGCTGGCGCTGGCGGGCTGCGTGCCGCAGCACCTGGTGGCGCTGCCGCTGGCCTACTACCTGCACACCGCCTTCCGGCGCTGGCGCAACGGCGTGGTGGGGCTGTACTTCCTGCCCTTCATCACCTCGACCGTGGCCGTGTCGCTGGTGTTCTCGGCGCTGTTCTCCAAGGACTTCGGCGCCATCAACGCCGCGCTGCGCGGGCTGCATGAGCTGCCGCTGCTGGGCGCGCTGTTCCCGTCCGCGCCGATCGACTGGGACCAGGCGGAGAACACGCGCTGGATGATCGCAATCGTCGTGTTCTGGCGCTACGTCGGCTGGAACACCGTGCTCTACCTCTCGGCGATCCAGACGCTGCCGCGCGACCTCTTCGAGGCCGCCCGCGTCGATGGCGTCAGCGAGCGCCAGACCTTCCTGCACATCGTGCTGCCGCAGCTGCGGCCGATGATCTTCTTCGCGGTGACGCTCGCGATCATCGGCAGCCTGCAGCTGTTCGAGGAGCCCTTCATCCTGACCAGCGGCACCGGCGGCTCCGGCCAGGCCGGCAAGACCGTGGCGATGCACCTGTACACGGTGGCCTTCACCGATGGCGACTTCGGCACCGCCTCCGCGATCGCGTGGCTGCTGTTCCTGCTCATCGCCGCCGCCACCTGGCTCAACAACCGGCTGCTCGGCCGCCAGCGCTGACCCGCCGCGAGGACCACCGCCATGTCAACCCTGCTTCCCACCCAGGCCGGCCCCGGCCGGGCCGTGCCCCTCTCGGGATGGCGCCGCCGCTGGCCGCTGCCGCGCGTGATCGGCCATGCCATCGTGATCGCGGGCGCGCTGCTGATGTTCGCGCCGTTCTATCTGATGATGGTCTTCGCGACCCACACCAACGCGGAGATCCTGTCGGTGCCGCCGCCGCTGTGGTTTGGCGATGCCTTGCGCGACAACCTCTCGCTGCTGCTCGAGCGGCTGCCCTTCTTCTGGCGCAACCTGGGCTGGAGCTTCTACGTGGCCGGCGCCGTCACGGTGCTGAACCTGCTGCTGTGCTCGCTGGCGGGACACGCCTTCGCGCTGCTGGACTTCCCGGGCCGCGACCGGCTCTTCGCCGTGGTGCTGGCCACGATGCTGCTGCCCGGCTTCCTCGGCATGGTGCCGACCGTGCTGACGATGGCCTGGCTCGGCTGGCTGAACGAGCACAAGGCGCTGATCGTGCCGGGCGCCTGCGGCGCGCTGGGCATCTTCATGATGCGGCAGTACATCGGCAGCGCGGTGCCGCGCGAGCTCGTGGACGCCGCCCGCCTGGATGGCTGCGGCGAGTTCGGCATCTTCTGGCGCATCGTGCTGCCGCTGACCTTGCCCGCGCTGGGCACGCTCGGGCTGATCACCTTCATCGGATCCTGGAACAACTTCATGGGACCGCTGGTGGTGATCCGCGACATGGACCTCTACACCGTGCCGCTGGCGCTGCGCGCGCTGCAGGGCAGCGGCCAGACCCCCTGGGGGGCGCTGTGCGCCGGTGCCGCGGTCGCGGTGCTGCCCTTGCTGCTGCTGTTCGTCGTCGCGTCGCGGCGCCTGATCGACGGCCTCACGGCCGGCGCGGTCAAGTAGCCCGCTTCAGCGCCACAGCGCCACAGCGCCTCCGCGCCTCCTTCCGCCGATGTCAAACCTTCCCTTCCTCATGAGCACGACGCCTTCCATGACCGCCGATCGCCTGTCCCCTTTCGCGCTTCGCCAACTGGGCGACTCCTTCACCTGGGGCGTCGCGACGAGCGCCTATCAGATCGAGGGCGCCGTCGATGTCGACGGACGCGGCCCGTCGATCTGGGACACCTTCGGGAGCGAGCCGGGCCGCACCGTGAATGGTGAAAGCGGCGCCGTCGCCTGCGACCACTACCGCCGCTGGCGAGAGGACGTCGCGATGATCGCGGGCCTGGGGGTCGACGCCTACCGCTTCTCCATCGCCTGGCCGCGCGTGCAGCCGCTGGGGCAGGGCCCCTTCAACGAGCGCGGCCTGGACTTCTACGACCGCCTCGTCGATGCGCTGCTCGAGCGCGGCATCGCGCCGCACGCGACGCTGTATCACTGGGATCTGCCGCAGCACCTGCAGGACCGCGGCGGGTGGGGCAATCGCGACACCGCCTTCCACTTCGCGATCTATGCCGACGCGATCGCGCGGCGGCTCGGCGACCGGCTGGCCTCGCTGGCCACGCACAACGAGCCCTGGTGCACGGCCGTGCTGGGGCATGAGATCGGCAAGTTCGCGCCGGGCGCGCGCGATCCGCAACTGGCCGCGCAGGTGTCGCACCACCTGCTGCTGTCGCACGGCCTGGCGCTGAGCGCGATGCGGGCCAGCGGCACCGCCTGCCCGCTGGGCATCGTGCTGAACCAGTCCAGCGTCACCGCGGCGACCGCGAGCGCGCAGGACCAGGCCGCGGCCGCCACCGAGTACGCGCGCTTCGTGCGCTGGTACATGGACCCGCTGTTCCATGGCCGCTATCCGCAGGACCCCGGCATCGCGCACCACCCGCAGGTGAAGGACGGCGACATGGCGTTGATCCAGGCGCCGCTGGACTTCCTGGGCATCAACTACTACGCCCGCATCTGGGCCAGCCGCGGCGAGCCGCAGGTGCCGCCGCCGATGGCGCTGGGCGCCACCGACATGGGCTGGGAGATCTACCCCGACGGCCTGCGCGAGCTGCTCGTCGGCCTGAAGGCGCAATACCCGGCGCTGCCACCGGTCTTCATCACCGAGAACGGCATGGCCAACGCCGACACGCTGGAGCAGGGCCGCGTGCCCGACCACGCGCGCATCGACTACGTGCGCCGCCACCTCGAATCGCTGGCCGAAGCCAAGGCCGCCGGCGTCGACCTGCGCGGCTACTTCTACTGGAGCCTGATGGACAACTACGAGTGGGACTCGGGCTATGCCAAGCGCTTCGGCCTGGTGCACGTGGACTACGCGACGCAGCAGCGCACGCTGAAGGACAGCGCGCACTGGTACAGCGCCACGATCGCCGAGGCGCGCCGCCACGCGGCCGCGCCGGCGCAGGAGCCCGCCCATGGCTGACGTGCAACTGCGCGGCCTGCGCAAGCGCTACAGCGGCGGCGTCGAGGTGCTCAAGGGCATCGACCTGGACATCGCCGATGGCGAGTTCACCGTGTTCGTCGGGCCGTCCGGTTGCGGCAAGTCGACGCTGCTGCGCATGATCGCGGGGCTCGAGGACATCGACGACGGCGATGTCCGCATCGGCGGGCGCAGCGTGGCCGCGCTCGATGCGTCGCAGCGCGGCGTGGCGATGGTGTTCCAGAGCTATGCGCTGTACCCGCACATGACCGTCGAGCAGAACATGGGCTTCGCGCTCAAGATGTCCGGCCTGCCGCGCGCCCAGGTGCGCGAGCGCGTCGGTCAGGTCGCGGAGATCCTGCAGATCGGTCCGCTGCTGCAGCGCCGGCCGCGCGAGCTCTCCGGCGGCCAGCGCCAGCGCGTGGCCATCGGACGCGCGATCGTGCGCCGGCCCTCGGTCTTCCTGTTCGACGAGCCGCTGTCCAACCTCGACGCCGCGCTGCGCGTGCAGATGCGCTTGGAGCTGGCGCGCCTGCATCGCGAACTGGGCACGACCATGATCTACGTGACCCACGACCAGGTCGAGGCGATGACGCTGGGCAACCGCATCGCGCTGTTCAACGCGGGCCGGATCGAGCAGGTGGGCACGCCGCTGTCGCTGTTCGAGCAGCCGGCGAGCCGCTTCGTCGCCGGCTTCCTCGGCACGCCCACGATGAACTTCCTGACCGTGCCCGATGCGGCCGGCGGCCCCGGCGAGCCGCTGCGGCGCGCCGGCGTGCGGCCGCCCGCGGGCGCCGCCATCCGGACCCCGCTCACGCTGGGCGTGCGCGCGAATGACATCGCGCTGAGCGCGCCGGAGCAGGGCCTGCCCGCGTCGATCGAGGTCATCGAGCATCTGGGCGACACCGTGATCGCGCATGCGCGCTGGGCGCCGGATCAGCCGCTGATCGCGGTGCGCCTGACGCCGGATGCCGCGCCGCCGCGTCCGGGTGACGCCGTCGGCCTGCGCATCCGGACCGAGCGCGCGCATTTCTTCGATGCCCAGGGCCGCGCGGTCCCCGCGTGACCGGCGCCCCGGTCCACGTCTTCCCGATTCCTTTCCATGCAGTTCCACCAGCGCCAGGGCCCGAACGCCGCGCTGATCCACCACCCCTGACTCCCGCCAGAGGACAACAATGACAAAGAGACAAGCCCCCCAACAGCCCGCCACGCCGGCCCATCCCTTCGCCATCCCCCTGGTGATGGCGGCCGCGCTGGCCGTGTGCCATGGCCATGCGATGGCGCAGGCCGCCCCTGACGCCCCGCGCGCCGACGAGAAGCCCGCCGCGAAGGAGCCGCAGCCCGCGGCCGATGCCGGCCGCCTGGAGACCGTCACCGTGACCGCCAACCGGCGGCTGGAGACGGCGCAGAAGGTCTCCGGCGTGGTGCAGTCCGTCAGCGGCGATCAGCTGCGCAAGGACGGCATCACCGAGGTGCGCCAGCTCCAGGCCGCGGTGCCCGGTCTGAGCATCGCCAACCAGGAAGGCAACGTCGAGATCTTCATCCGCGGCGTCGGCTCGGCCAACAACACCGAGCTCGGCGATCCGGGCGCGGCGCCGCATCTGAACGGCGTCTACATCCCGCGTCCGCGGGGGCTCGGGCTGATGTTCTACGACCTGGAGCGGGTCGAGGTGAACAAGGGCCCGCAGGGCACGCTGTATGGCCGCAACGCGCTGGCCGGCACGCTGAACATCATCACCGCGCAGCCGCGCCTGAACCAGTTCTCCGGCTACGCGCAGGCCGAAGTCTCCAATCGCAGCGGCCATGGCGCCGAAGCGGCGGTGAACCTGCCCATCGGCTCCGACGCCGCGATCCGCATCGCCGGCTACCAGAGCACCAAGGACTACGGCTTCACCAACGTGTCGACGGATCCGGTGGCCAGCCAGCTCAAGCCGGCCGGCCAGGAGAACAACCGCGCGCTGCGGCTGTCCGCGCGCTGGGAGCCGATGGAGACGCTGCGCTTCAGCGTCGTGGCCGACACCGGCCGCGAGCGCGGCACCGGCTATCCCGGCGCCAACATCTTCAGCGCGGTGAGCGCCAGCGGCCTGCGCGCGGAGGACCTGGACCTGCGTCATGTGGTCTATCGCGGCGCGCAGGGCGACATGCGCAATGACCTGTGGGGCGTGCTCGGCAAGGTCGAGGCCGACCTCGGGCCGGTCAGCGCCGAGTTCAACGCCAGCCGCCGCTCGGTGGACTTCTGGCAGCGCAATGGCCAGTCCGACGGCATCGACTGGCCCGGCCGCGACCTGACCGCGGTCAACTACGACAACTACTCGACGCAGTACTGGCAGACGCTGTCCAAGAGCAACGTCTATGAACTGGTGCTGCGCTCCAACGACGGCCAGTCGCCGCTGCAATGGACCACCGGGCTCTTCCACTTCAAGGAGAAGCAGGGCGTGGGCTACCTGTCGCTGGCCGATGGCGGCTGCTGCTACTGGGGCAGCGAGTTCACCATGCCCGACGTGCGCGGCAAGTCCACCGCGGCCTATCTGGATGCGACCTACAAGGTCACGCCGGACTGGCGCGCGCTCGCCGGCTTCCGGCGGACCAAGGAGAGCAAGTCGCGCTACGGCATCGGCGGCAACCTGGGCGTGGTGCTGGGCGGCGAGAACTACGACTGCTGCTACGCCACGCGCTGGGGCACGGACGGCTTCCAGCCCGCGCTGCTGTCGCGCCCCAACTTCGACATGAGCCAGATCACGACCGATGCGCAGCGGGCCCAGTTCATCCTCCAGACCTTCCTGGTGCCGGGACGCCGCGACCTGGTCGGCCAGCAGCTCGGACCGGTGGCCGATGGCTCCAACCCCAACGGCGCCTGCATCGACCGGCCCGATGTCAACGGCAATGGCCGCCTGTCCTGCCCGCGCACCAACCCGGCGACGACCAATGGCGGCTTCTCCTACGTGAACTCGTGGGACCTGCCGACCCAGCAGTACGGCAGCAGCAGCGCGCAGTACAACGACTTCCGCGTCGGCGTCGAGCACGACCTGGGCCGCGACGCGATGGTCTACGCGAAGTTCTCGACCGGGCACAAGGCCGGCGGCTTCAACGACACCTTCGCCACCTCGCCGATCCCCGAGGTGTACGGCCCGGAGAAGCTCAGCGTGCTGGAGCTGGGCACGCGCAACGTGATCGAGCTGATGGGCCGCCGCTCGGTGGTCAATCTCTCGGGCTTCTATTACGACTACAAGAACCAGGTCTTCCAGGACCTGAGCTGCATCAAGGTCAACACGCAGGTCACGCCCAACACCTGCAACGGCTACTCGCTGGTGAACCGCAACATCGGCGCGTCGCGGCTGTACGGACTGGAAGGAGAGCTGCGCATGCCGCTGCCGGCCGGCTTCTCCCTGGACCTGAACGCGGTGCTGCTGCAGACGAAGATCCGCAGCGCGGTGGTCGCCGACGCGCGCGCCATCGACTACGGCCAGGGCGGCAAGGCGCCGCAGATCAGCCTGGCGGGCAACCAGCTGCCGCTGGCCTCCAAGGTCAGCGTGTCGGCGCGGCTGCAGCAGGCTTTCGCACTGGGCTCGGGGCGATTCGACTGGCAGGCGCTGCTGAGCTATCGCTCGTCCTACTACCTGACCCAGTACAACGAGCTGGACGTGGTGACCCTGGCGGGCGCCCGCACCAGCGCGCTGGCGGCCGGCTTCCCGGATCGCCAGAAGGGCTTCGCGACGCTGAACCTGGGCGTGGGCTACACGCTCAACCGCTATCGCATCGAGGCCTTCGCGGCCAACGTGACGAATGAGCAGGCCTCGACCAAGGCACTGGTGGGCTCCAGCCTCAATGTGCGCTTCCTCAACGACGCGCGCAGCTACGGCCTGCGGGTGCGCGCGGACTTCTGAGCACCCCAAGCACCAAGGAGACAAGGATGAGATTCGACCTCAAGCGCGCGCTGCGCGCGGCCTGGCTCGTCGGCGCGGCCTGTGCCGCCAGCGCGGGCGCCACGGGCGCCGCCCGGGCGGCCAGCTTCTTCGACGGCTTCGATGGCACCGGCGGCGCCGGGCCGGCGTGGGAGACGGCCACCTGGCACAACGGCGCGCCCTTCGGCTGCGGTTTCGCCTACAGCGAGGTGTGGAAGGACGCCGGCACCATGGTGCTCAACGTCAACGCAGGCACCGGGCGCTGCGGCGAGATCCGCACGCTGCAGAGCTTCACCTACGGCAAGTTCACGACACGCCTGAAGGCCAGCACCTTCGCCGGCGGCAACACCTCGTTCTTCCTCTACACCGGCACGGCGGGCACGGCGAGCCACTTCGAGATCGACATCGAGCTGATCAAGGGCGGCACGGTGCTGCACACCAATGTCTGGAAGGGCGGCGTGCAGAACTACAAGCAGTTCCCGATCGCGACCGGCTGGCAGACGCTGGGCTTCGAATGGCGCGAGAACTTCGTGCGCTGGTTCACCGTCAACGCGCAGGGCGGCGAGACCACGATCCGTCATCAGATCGTGTCCGTCTCCACGCCGATGCGGCTGATGCTGAACCACTGGCGCGGTGACAACAGCCCCGATGCGATCGGCTTCCTCGGGCAGTGGAACGGCGGCGGCGGGCCGGCCCAATACGACTGGGTCAGGGTCGAGTGAGGGCAGGGGGGCGGTGCAGCGGGGCGGTGAATTCGACCACCGTGCCACCGCCCTCGGGGCAGCGCACCGAGAGCTGGCCGCCGACGACCTCGGCGCGCTCGCGCATGCCGCTCAAGCCGAAGTGGCCCTCGCGCTCGCCCCGTCGCAGCACTTCGGGATCGATCCCCTGGCCGTCGTCGCAGATCCGCAGGCACAGCTGCCTCGCGTCGTAGCGCAGCTCGACGTCGATCCGCGTCGCCTGCGCATGGCGGATGGCATTGCGCAGCGCCTCGCCGGAGATGCGCACCGTTTCGTCGCGCAGCAGCGGATGCATCTCCTGCGGCTTGCCTTGCACCTGGACGTTCACCGGTATCGCGCGGCTGCCTTCGCTGGAGAGCTCGCGTGCGAGCGTCCGCAGGGCTTCCGCCAGGCTGTTCGTCTCCAGCGTCGACGCGCGCAATCCCTGCACGGTGTCGCGTCCCTCGGTGATCGCGCCGGCCACCTGGTCGATGGCGGTGTCCAGCACGCGCTTGGATTCGCGCGGGCGATCCGGCAGCAGGTTGGACGCGGCCTGGAACTGCAGCAGCAGCCCATTGAAACGCTGCAGCAAGGTGTCGTGCAGATCGCGCGCGATGCGCGTGCGCTCGGCGACGCGTCCTTCCAGCGTCGCCTCGAACTGGCGATGCAGCCGCCGCACGCGCAGCCGCAGCGCGATCTGGAAGCCGGCCAGGATCAGGCCCGCCAGCACCACCAGACTGCCCACGCGGAACCAGGCCGTCTGGTGGAAGGCGGGGAGGATCGTGAACGCCAGCTGCGCGCCGTCCTCGTTCCAGACGCCGCTGTTGTTGGCGGCCTTCACCTGGAATCGATAGCGGCCCGGCGGCAGGTTGGTGTAGCTGGCCTGGCGCCGGTCGACGGCTTCGCGCCAGTCGCTGTCGTGGCCTTCAAGCCGATAGCGGAAGCGCGTGCGCATCGGGTCCGCCAGGCTCAGCGCGACGAACTCGATCGTCATGTCCCGGACCCGCGGCGGCAACCGAAGCCCCTGCTCGATCGGGTAGCTCTGGTGGTCGGCGGTCAGGCGCTCGATGTGCACGGGCGGCGGCACCGTGTTGGAGGGCATGTTCGCGGGATCCGCCCACAGCAGCTCGGCGCCGGCGATGAACCAGAGCTTGCCATCGGGCTGCCGGGCCACCGGCGGATTGAAGTAGGCGGCCGGGGTGACCTGCAGCGGCACGCCGTCGGACACGCCCCACGAGGCCGGCGTGACGCGGCGGGCCGGGTCGGCGATCCAGGCCGCCAGATCGTCGCGGCCGACGCGCACCAGGCCGCAGGCCGTGTACATCCACAGGTGGCCGTCGCGGTCCAGGGTCGACCAGTGGATCGTCTCGCAGGGCAGGCCGTTGCCCGGCGTGAGCGCCGTGATGCGGCCATCCTTGATCCGGTTGAGGCCTGCGGACCCGGTCGCCACCCAAGCCGCCCCGTCGGCATCAACGCGCAGCCCGGTGACCTGGCCATGTCCCGGCGGGTGCGGGAAGTCGTAGTTCGCCTGGACCTTGCCGTCCTTGACATAGGACACGCCGCTGCCGTCCCAGAAGGACAGCCAGAGGCCGCCGCGATCGGCCACGACGAGCTGCGCCTGCTGCCGGTGCCCCAGCGCGGCCCACGGGATGTTCTCCACGAAGCGGCCTTGATGCAGCCGCGCGAGTCCCTTGTTGCCCGACAGCCAGAGATTGCCCGCCGCGTCTCCGGTGATGGCGTAGATCTCGGTGCTCGGACCGCCGTCGGCGGCGACGAAGCGCTCGTCCGCGAAGTAGGCCAGGCCCCCGGCCGTGCTGACCCAGTGGCGGCCCTGCGCGTCCTGGTACTGGGCATGCACCTGCGCGGAGGGCAAGCCCTGGCCCTCCTTGAAGAGGGACAGGCGCCCGTCCCGCCAGCGCGCCAGGCCGTCGTTCGTGGCCACCCAGAGCGCGCCATCCGCGGTGGCCAGGACGGATCTGGTGACGTCGTCGGGCAGCCCCTGCCGCGTCGACAGCGTGGTGACCGGGAGCTTGCGGAAACGGTCCACGCCCCGTTCGCTGCCGTACCAGACGTTGCCCTCGCGGTCCTCGAACAGGCTGCAGGCGATGTTTCCGGAGAGTCCCTCCGTCCGCGTGAAGCTGTCCGCCTGGCCGTCCTTCACGTGGAGCAGGCCCAGCCCCTCGGTGCCGATCCACAGTCCGCCATCGCGATCGCGCAGCAGCTTGTTGGACTTGATCTCGCGATCGGCCATCCACTCGTCGGGCTTGGACACGCTGCGGAATCGATGGGGCACCCACTGGTCACCGGCCAGTTCCCACAGGCCCTTGGACGTGATGCCGGCCAGCACCTGGCCCTCGGCCGTGGTCGTGAGGTCGCCCACGCGCGCGCCGGGGACGGGATGACGCGCGGGCGTGCCGGGGCCCCAGCGCCAGACGCCGGAGTCCGCTCCCACCCAGAGCTGGCCGGCGCGGTCCTGCGCGAGGCTCCAGACGAAGCCGCCGAAGCCGCCCTCCGGCGCGTCACACTGGATGCGCTTGCCGCGAATGGCGCACAGGCGCCCGGGATCGCCCAGCAGGCCGGCCCAGACGGTGCCGTCACGGTCCTCGAGGAGCGACGTCACGAAGGCCCTGCCGACCTCCGGATGGCGCGCGGTGAACTGGCGTCCATCCCAGCTCGACAGCCCGCTGAAAGTGCCGATCCACAGCGTGCCGTCCCGCGACGCCAGCAGGCTGTACGGCCCGCTCGGCAGCGCCTGTCCGCCGGGCGGCTGCCACGGGGTGAATTGATGTCCGTCGAAGCGGAACAGACCGAGCGATCCAGCGATCCAGAGGTAGCCGTCGGGGGTCTGCGCCATCGCGAACACCAGGCCCAGCGCGGTGCCGTCGCGCGCGGTCCACGACGTGTGCGCGTACTGGGCGATCTGCAGCGGCGGATCGGCCGCCAGGGCAGGGGGCGAGGAGACAAGCGCGGCCCATGCCAGGAACAGTCCGGGCACGAGCATTCGTGGAGAGGGGCCGTGCAATGCGCTCACGCCGAGTCCTTTGCCGCTTGCGACGCGGTGGCAGCGTAGCGCGAAACGGCGCGGGCGGGCCAGGGCATGGCCCTTGCCGCTGGTGGCGCATGTCCAAGCGTGATCACGCCGTCCTCATCGGTACCGCCGCCTGGGGCCTTCCCCGTGACAGCCGCAATGCCTTTCCCGAGGGCGAGAGCCTGCTGGCCCGCTATGCCGGGGTGTTTCCGTGCACCGAGGGCAACTCGACCTTCAGCAAGACCCATCGGCCGGCCACCTTCGAACGCTGGGCGTCCCAGACACCACCGGCGTTCCGCTTCGCGGTGAAGCTGCCCAAGGCGATGACGCACGAGGCGCGGTTGACAGTGCCCGCGCGGGAGATCGGCGCTTTCGTGGCCTCGCTCCAGGGGCTGGGCGATCGGCTGGGCGCGCTGTTGGTGCAACTGCCCCCCTCGCTGGCGCTGGAGCCGCGGGTCGCGCGGGCGTTCTTCCGGGCGCTGCGCAAGGCCTTCGAGGGGCCGATCGTGTGCGAGCCGCGCCATGCTAGCTGGTTCACCGAGGCTGGCAACCGGCTGCTGGTCGAGGAACGCGTGGGCCGGGTCGCCGCCGATCCGGCCAAGCCCGCGGGCGCTGGCGAGCCGGGCGGCTGGCTCGGCGAGCGCGGCGATGGCCGTGGCGCGGCCGTGTACTACCGATGGCATGGCGCGCCACGCCTGTACTGGTCGGCGTATCCGGTGGAATGGCTGCGAGCAAAGGCGGCCGAGCTGCGGCAATGGCCGGCCGGAACACAGGTCTGGTGCATCTTCGACAACACCGCGTCGGGCGCGGCCACGGCCGATGCGCTCACGATGAGGACGCTCCTGGAGGAGGGCGGCGCGGTGTGAAGGCCGCCGCGTCTACCAGACGTGATACATGGCGAACCGGCGCTCTTCCACGTTGGCGCTCCAGCGGCCGTAGCGCGCGTTGCCGTCCCACCAGTAGCGATTGCCGGCCGTGGCGCCGGTGCCCCGGGCGCCGTTGTCGATCCAGCATTCGCCGTGATTGACCCGCCACCAGCCGCCTCGGAAGTCACCGGATTTCCATCGCCGCACGACAACCTGGACCGGCCGGGCGCGCCGGCCGGGCTTGATCTGCTGCGACCAGCCGAAGTGCTCGGTGTAGGCGTCCGAGTACTGGTATTGCCCGCCGATGTTGAACATGTTCAGCGCGGTGCCGATGACGGGCAGATGGTCGAGCGTCATGTCGACGCCCGTGGACCAGTCATAGCCGACGCGGCGGCCCTGCGCCGGCGCGTAGCTGCAGTCCTGGCCGTCCGCGTTGCAACGGAACTCCTCGCCCTTCCCGATCCAGTCCTCCCAGGTGCGGCTGGCCTGCTTCCTGGCGATCCCCCACGAGGTCCGGTCGCCGAGGAACTCCGAGTAGTTGTTGCTCTGCTCCTTCGAGAAGCAGGCGTCGTCCGCGGTGGCGGCCTGCACCGACGACAGCGCCGCGGCGATCACCAGCGCCGGGCGGAAAAGACGGGGCGCCATCATCGGGCGGCCTCCGGATCAGGGACTCCGAAGACGCTCTGGACCGAGTTGCTGTTCGGGGTTTCACCGCGAAGGGCGGCGTCCTGGAACTTCGCTGCCGCGACGGCCGGCGGGTCGATGGGCGTCACGTAGTAGCCGACATCGGCCTTCTGCACGCGGACGGCGGCGACATCGATGCGTGTGCCGACGATGTCACGGAGGATCGCGCCATGCGTCGAGCGGCCGGAACCGTCGCTCGCGGCGTCGAAGACGACCTGCTTGCCCTTGTCGAGGGCGCGCTGGACGAGGGCCAGGGAGGCGTCGCTGCCCTGGTCGGCATCGCCGATGAGGAGCAGCTCGTAGTCGTCCTCCGTGCCGGCCGGCAGGACGGGGATGAGCGCCGAGGCGACGAAGCCCTTCCTCGAGCCCAGGACCAGCATCTTCGGGCGCAGGTCGCTTGCGGCCGGGGCGATGCTGGCGTCGTCGCCGGCCGAGGCCATGGACGCGGCGCCCGGGTGATCCGCGACAGCGTCCACGCCGCCACAGGCGTTCAGGATGACCAGCGCGCAAGCGCCAGCCAGCGCGGTGCCGATACGGAATCGTCCGGCTCGCTTGCTCAATGCGTTGTTCATCTCGGAATCGAATGAATCGGAGCTCGATGGACTGAGCCCGTGGAAGCCGCGGCTGATTCATGGGCGGAGAACCACGCCCCGAGTCGCGAATGCAGTGTAGGAAGCGCGTGGAATCAGGTCCTCACCAAACAATGACCGGCCGTTGAAAAGAGCGATAGGCGCGCCGGCGGTGCGGTCCCGGGCGCCTCGGGCCTCTGGGGCGCCGCTGGCGTCGCAGAGGTCCCGGGGGCCTCGGCTCATCGGCAGCCTGTTATTGCCGCGGTTATCTGCTCGGCGTCCGCACGGCGGGCGGTCATGCAGGGCTCACAGACAGATACTTCGATCTTCTCCCGATCATCACGCCACGGTGAGGACCGCTGACTCGGGCTCCTGTTTAATCGGTGCTCCGCATTGATCTGTCGATATGAAACACAGCAGAATCTTCACGGTGCTGGCGCTGAGTACCGCCATGACCGCCGCTTTTGGTAACACCTATTATGTCGCACCGAATGGAAGTGATACTGCGGCGGGATCTCGCGAGGCGCCATGGGGGTCGATCGCATACGCGCAGAGCAGGGTGCAACCCGGTGACACCGTGTATTTTCGTGGTGGCCTCTATGCTTATCACGGAGGCACCACCTCGTGCCAGGACGCGCACGATACGGTAAGCGGGATCGACCTCGACAAGAGCGGCCGTCCGCAGCAGCCGATCCGTTATTGGGCCTATCCCGGAGAAACCCCGGTTTTCGATTTCGATGGGATTCGGGACAACTGCCGTGTCAAGGGTTTCAACGTGACGGCCGACTGGATTCATCTGAAGGGGCTCGAAGTCACGCGTGTGCGGCAGAACAACAACCTCAACCACGAGTCATGGGGGATCTGGATCCACGGCAGCCACAATATCTTCGAGCGGCTCGACACCCATCACAACATGGGCCCGGGACTCTTCATCAAGGATGGCGGCGACAACCTGGTCCTGAATACCGACTCCCACCACAACTACGATCCGTTCACCTCCAATGGAGCGGGTCAAAGCGCGGATGGCTTCGGCGCCCACATTTCCGCCAACCATCCCGGGAATATCTTCCGGGGCTGCCGCGCCTGGTTGAATTCGGATGATGGCTTCGATCTCATCAACGCCTATTCATCGGTGACGATCGAGAACTCCTGGGCCTGGCTGCAGGGATATGTGCCGGACACCTTGAAACCGGCTCCCTATGGCAACGGCAACGGATTCAAGGCCGGAGGATATGGGGGCGTCTATGTGCCCAACGCGGTAAAGCACACCGTTCGTTTCTCGGTCGCCTTCAACAATCGGGCCTCGGGTTTCTACGCCAATCACCATCCGGTGGCCAATGATTTCTTCAACAACACGAGTTATGGCAACGATGCCGACTTCAATATGTTGGGGATCGATGCGAGCGGCGCGGCGATCAATCTCGGGAATCTGCGCAACAACATCGCCTACACGGGGACGCTGGTGTCGAACGTGTCGGGCGCCAATGAGGCCCACAACTCCTGGAATCTGCGCGAAATCATGTCGGACGCCCAGTTCGAGGATGTCTCCACCACGGGATGGGATGCGCCGCGACAAGCCGACGGCAGCCTGCCGCGGCTCCATCACCTGCATCTGACATCGCACAGCACCTTGATCAACAAGGGCACCGACGTCGGTCTGCCTTACAAGGGGACCGCGCCCGACCTCGGCGCCTTCGAGCGCCATTGAACGGCGAGATCAGCGCGACCATCCGCGCGAGATCGCCACCCGTTCCGCGTCGGGCGACAGCGTGTCGCCTTCGCGCAGGTCGTCGATGTCGTCGAGCAGCGCCTGCGGCCACAGCGAGGCCGCGGTGCGGAACGCGCCGGACGCCGCCGCCGAAGGCGAGCGCGGCGCCACCGCCACGATCTGCCGCACCCGCCACGCGTCGCCGCCGCGGCAGGCCAGCCCGGCGCTGCCTGTGCTGGAGGCGCTGGCGTCGACCAGGAACGCGCGGCAGTACTGTCCGTCGCGCGACAGGAAACTCATGCCCACCCGCGTGGCACCCGGTGTGACGGCGACGCCGGAGACCTGCTCGTCGAGCGCCTGCGCGAGGCTGCCTCGCGCGACCCAGGCGCCATCCGCGGCACGTTCGAGCTCACCGCCAGGCGCGATGCCCTTCGCGCCGATCAACACGCCCAGCGCGAGGCCGGCGGCCATGCCGCCCCAGGCCAGCCAGCCGCCGCGGCGGCGACGCCGTTCAGCGTCGAGGTCGATCGGGGGAGCAGGGATGTCGGGAGCGCCCGCCGGGGCGGCGTCGCGGGGGGAGGGCGCGGCCTGCGGGGCTACTGCTGGCGCGGTGGCGGTGGCCGCGCGAGCCGCGTGCGCGTCGAACAGCGCGCTCAGCCGCTCGGGCACGGGTTCGTCGAGCACGGGGTCGTAGGTCCGCGCGAGCATCGCGCGCAGGCGGCGATCGCCGTCGCACTCGGGATCGGGAGGGAGATCGGGTCGCGAGTCGTCGCGGGAATCGGTGGGGCCGTTCATGTCCTGTCCTTCGCCGCTCAGGCGTCGATGTCGCCGTCGCCCAGCAGCTGCTGCAGCGCTTCCTTGGCTCGCGCGAGCCGGCTGGTGACGGTGCCGATGGGCAGCTCCAGCACCTGCGCCGCGTCCTTGTAGGGCAGGCCCTCCACCAGCACGAGGGCCACCACCAGCCGCTGCTCCTCGGGCAGCCGGGCCATGGCCGCCTCGACCGAGAGCCGCGCGATATGCCGCCCCGTCTCGGACACGCCGACATGCTCGCCCGCCTCCTCGGGCGCGAGCACCTCGGCGCGGCGGCCGCGCGCGCGTTGTTCATCGATCCAGGCGTTCTGCATGATCCGGAACATCCAGCTGTCCAGGCGGGTGCCGGGCTCGTACTGGTCGAGCGCCCGCAACGCGCGTTCCACCGCCACCTGCACGAGGTCGTCCGCATCCTCGCGGTGATGCGTCAGGCTGCGGGCGAAGCGCCGCAACCGGGGCAGCAGCGCGGCCAGGGCGGATTGCAACTCCAATATGCTCATGCGCAGGGATGCCTGATGAGTAGAACGACGGCGGCGCGGATTTTCTTCCGTGTCCCGGACGTTATCCGCCCATGAACCTGAAATTTCTCCTGATCGCCGGCCTGAGCGCGACCTTGCACACGCAGACGCCAGCCTGGGCGCAGGTTCGACTGCCCAGCCTGCCGAACCTGCCCGGTGGCGTGCAATTGCCGCATGGCGACTTGCTGCGCCGCGATGAGAGCCTGCTCACGTCCACCAGCCAACTGCTGGCGCCGGCGGATCCGCTGCGCTGGCGCGAGCGTCTGGGCGATCAACTGCTGAGGCGCTTTCCCGATCAACTGCAGCGCAGCGCGGCCGGGGAGCTCGTGTTCAGCGGCGAGGTGCTGGCGCTGCCGTCGTCCGACGCGGCGCGGCGGCGCCTGCTGGAGGACGAGGGGCTGAGGCTCGTCGAGGCATCCACGCTCGAAGGCCTGGATGTGGCCTGGCTGCGCCTGCGCGCGACGTCGACGACGACGTCGACGACGTCGCCGGCCGCGCTCGCGGCGCTGATCGCGCGCCTGAAGGCCCAGGACCCGGAGGGCGCCTACGACTATCACCACATCTATCTGGACGCTGGCGATGTGGGCTCGGGCGTCGTCGGCGCGACCAGCGCGACCAGCGCGACCAGCGGGACCGCGGGCGCGAGCGCAGCGGGCGCCCGCGCCGCCGCGGGTGGTTCCCGGCTCGGCATGATCGACAGCGGCGTCGACACCGCGCATCCCGCCTTGCAGCGGTCGACGGTGACGCGGCGCGGTTGCGCGGGGCAGACCAGACCCGCCGCGCACGGCACGGCGGTGGCGTCGCTGCTGGTGGGCGACTCGGACGTCGGCTTCCACGGCGCGCTGCCGCGGGCGCGGCTCTTCGCCATGGACGTCTTTTGCGAAGGCAGCGCGCAGCCGGGCGGCGGCGTGGCAGCCATCGCCGAGGGCCTCGCCTGGCTGGCGCGCGAGCGGGTGGGCGTGGTCAACATCAGTTTGGTCGGACCGCCCAACGCCTTGTTGCGGCGCGTGGTCGAGGCCGCGCAGGCGCAGGGGCTGCTGATCGTCGCGCCGGTTGGCAACGACGGACCGGCCGCGCCGCCGCTGTATCCGGCCGCGTGGCCCGGCGTGATCGGCGTGACGGCGGTCGATGCGCGCCGGCGGGTCCTCGCGGAGGCGGGGCGCGGCGCGCAGGTCGCCCTGGCGGCGCCGGGCGCGGACATGGTCGCCGCGCAAGCCGGCTCGCGGGCGTATGCGCCCGTGCGCGGCACCTCCTTCGCGTCGCCGCTGGTGGCGGGGCTGCTCGCCGCACGCCTGCCGTCGCCCGATCGGGCAGCGGCCTCGTCAGCGTTCAATGCGCTCGCGCGCGAGGCGATGGATCTGGGCGCGCCGGGGCGCGACGAGGTCTACGGCATGGGCCTCGTGGGCGCGTCGTTGCGCGTGAGCGCGAGCGATCTGCGCTGATAACCACTCGTTGCAACTGGCTGGGAAGAAGTGCCGGGGCCATGACGTTGTCCCTTTGCAGGCCACGGAACGGTTCCAGTGGCTCTCGAACAAGGAGATCGACATGAACGCAACTTCCAAGCATCCGCAAAGTCTGTGGCCCGTGGTGGCAGGCACGCTGGTGGCGGTGCTCGCCGCGATGGCCCAGCCGGCGCACGCCGGCCTGCTGGGCGGTGGGGGCGGGCTGTCCGGCGGCGCAAGCGGCCATGTGGGCGGCACCCTGGGTGGCAACCTCGGTGGATTGGCTCAGCGGCCCGACCTGAGCCGCGGCCGCGACGCGCTGGAGGGCACGCGCGATCGCGCGGACCAGGCCACCGGCAAGTTGAGCGATCGCGCGCAGCAGGCCGGCGGCAAGCTCAAGGGCGGGGCGGATCAAGCGACCGGTCAGATCACGGACCGCGCTCGGGAGGGCTTGGCCTCCGCGCCCACCGTGAGCGCATCGCCCAGCCCTTCGACGGGTTCGACGACGCCACCGCAAGCAACGCCACCGCAAGCGACACCGTCCCAGCGCGCGCAGGGCGGCGGCAGCGTGAACGCCACCGGGTCGTCGCAGGCCCAACGCGACACGCGCGGTGTGAACGCGCAGGGTGGGGTGAGCGTGGAGGCCAAGGGACAGGCATCCAAGCCGCCGGGTCAGTGATCGTGTGATCGCACGGGGCGGGGGGATCCCAACAAGCGGCAGATCGGGCGGCGCTCAGCGGGCGAGGTCCGCGATGGCGGCGGGCGTCAGGGCGCCGCTGTAGATCCGGAAGTCCTGCATCCGTCCCTTGAAGAACGGATCGCCCCCGTACTGCGAGCGTCCCAGCCAGTTGCGCGTCGTGTAGCCGAACTGGTAGGGGGCCATCCAGATCTCCGGACTGCTTGCGACCGCGACGCCGTCGACGTAAAGCGTGCCGACCGTGCCGGAGAGCGTGACGGCCACATGGGTCCAGCGACCGTTGGGCGGGTTGGGCGCCGCCAAGGGCGAGGGCATCCAGAACTGATTGCGCGTGGACATGAGGCGCATCAGGCTGGGGACGGGGGGGCGTGTCGACTCCCGCGGAGTGAGCGCCATGTAGGACACGTCGTTGGAGCCGAAATCGAAGAAGCGCGAACTGGGGCCGGTGTTGTCGCAGTAGACCCACATCGCCACCGTGTAGTCGCCCAATGCCGACACCACGCCATCGACCAGGCGCACATGCGCACGGCGGCCGTCGAACACCACGCAGCTGGAGCCGTTGCGCCCCGCGCCCCAGGTCGCGCCTTCCATGAGCACGCCATATCGGCCGTTGCCGCTGACGTCGTCGGTAGTGCCGTCGAGCGGCAGGTGGAGCCACAGCTCGCCGGGCACCGCCACGCGAACGGTGTCCGTTCCGATACGGTCGCCCAGGCTGGTGACGGCGCTGACGCGGTAGTACCAGGTGCCGGGGCCTGGCGCGTCGGTGCAGGTGCGCGGGTCGCTGACGCGCGCAACGGTGGTGAAGGCGCCGCCGGAGACACTCGCCCGCTGCACCAGGTACTCCGTCGCATCGGCGCTGCCCCACCACGACATCAGCACCTTGCCTTCATAGAGGACGGCGCTCAGGCCGCTAGGCCGGGCAGGGGGGCCGGCGTCACGGTAGTAGAGCAGCGACCCCAGGCCTGGCGAGTCCCCGCCGTCCACGCGTTCGGGACGTTGCTTGCTCACCATCTTGAGGGTCCAAGGGGCCGAGAGGCCTTTGCGTCCGACGTAATGGTTGAGGATGAGTTCCCAGCAGGGGCGGGAGTTCTCCCCGCCGGACACCGTGGTGCTGGAACCGTGGACCCCGGTATACGGGGTGAAGGGCATCGGATACGCGATGTAGTCGGGCGGCGGTCCCACCAGGGTGTTCGTCTTCGCGACGTACTCCGCGCCGGCCAGGAGGCGGTTGTTCCAGAGCCCGTAGAGGTCGTCGCCCTGGTTCCAGGCCATCTCGCACAGCATGCCGGCCAGCGCGATGCCCAGGGTCGAATGTCCTTGGTCGCGGTGGCTTTCCTGCCATTGGCCGAGGTAGCCGGGATGCACGTAGTAGACGTTGTTGCCATGCGAGCCGCAGCCGCGGCCGTTCCTGTAATAGTTGCTGGCTTCAGCGACGATGTCCGGCCGGTCGCAGAACACGCCGATGGCATACATGCTGCACAGGTTCGCCAGGTCCCAGTTGGCCCAGTAGTGCGTGACCTTTCTGATCTCGGTGCCGTTGTGGTCGGTGAGGAACGCGTGGCACTCCGGATAGAACACGTTGAGCAGCATGGTCTGGAACCGGGCGACGTCCTCCTTCGCCCAACCCGGATACGTGCGCATGACCTCGGCCGCGTTGGCCCATTGGTTGCCGTAAAGGCCAGACGCCAGGTAACGATTGGAATCGCCGCCCAGTCGTTTCAAGGTCGACGACCACGCGTTGAGGAACTTCACCGCGTCTTTCGCATAGGCCTCGTCGCCTGTGATCTTCCAGCGCAGGGCCAGGTGGTACGCGCGCATCATGTCGGTGACCATCACCCAGTAGTTCTCGTCACTCCCGCCGCGACTCACGACTTCCAGCGGGTAGGGCTTCGCGCCCAGATCGGAACGACGCGCGGCAAGCAGCAGGTTCCAACTGCCGAGCCAAGGCTGACGGCCGGCAGTGACCTGATCTCGCATGCGCTGAAGGTCCGTCTGCGTATGAAGTAGGCCTGGATGGGTGAGGCCCGCTGGCGCAGGTGCGGGCGCAGGCGCAGGCGCAGGCGCAGGCGCAGGCGCAGGCGCAGGCGCAGGCGCAGGCGCAGGCGCAGGCGCAGGCGCAGGTGCGGGCGCAGGTGCGGGCGCAGGCGCGGGCGCAGGTGCGGGCGCAGGCGCAGGCGCAGGCGCGGGTGCGGGTGCGGGTGCGGGTGCGGGTGCGGGTGCGGGTGCGGGTGCGAGCGCTGGTGCTGGCGCTGGCGCAGGTGCAGGTGCAGCGGGCGGCAAAGGCTCGGTCGCCGCGGGAGGAGGCGCCGGGGCCGGGGCGGGCGCGGGGATCGGATCGCCGGGCAGAGGATCCGGCGTCGTGTCGCGCGGCGTCGGCGTCGCGATGCCATCTGCCGCACTGTTCGCACTGTCCGCGGTGCCTACTACCGGGGTGCCGGCCTCGCTGACCGGGCCGCCACCGCATCCCGGCAGAAGCGGCAGGATCGGGAACAGACCGACGCCCAAGGTCAGCAGGCGCCGCTGTGTATCCGGAGAATCGTCACGGGTCGCGCGTTCCGCCTCGAGCTTGGACATCATGATTTCGGTGGATTTCGTTGATAGGCGTCACGCTAAGGCGCAAGCCCGCGGAGGTCATAACGGCGCGTGATCGCGTGGGAGATCTCGCCAATTGATCACGGAAGTCGATGGCGTGCCTTGGCGCGCATGGGTCAATGCGGCCGTCAGCGCCCGACACGAACCTTGTCCCAAGCCCGGCGCCAAAGCCCGCGCCTCTTCGATCACATAATGCACATTGTGAGCGAGAGTGACCAAGCGGCGCGTGCGCGGCTTCGATCACCCGGTGCGGGCGTCTTTGGCGCTCATCGCTTGAACACCAAGGCATCCATCAGCTTCAGGAACTCCCTCACCGTCTTGGGATCGGTGGCGGCCCGCTCCGTGGTGGCTGCGATGTCGGCGCCCATCATCGCCAGCGTGTTGGCCAGCGAGATCACCGCGTAGAACAGCAGCGCCGGATCTCCCTTCGGCAGATCGCCCGACTTCTGCGCCGCCTTGATCAGCGGCTTCACGCGGCCGAAGTGCGGCCGCAGGAACTCCTGCGCCAGCCAGTCCTGGCGGTCCTCGCATTGGCTTCCTTCGCGCCGCTGCAGCAGGAAACGGTGCAGGTGCGGTTGCTCGATCGAGAACCGGAAGTACGCCACGAATTCCTGCCGCAGCTGATCGATCGCCCGCTCCGGCAGGCTTTGCGCCAGCAGCGCCTCGCGGCCGCGCGCGAGCTCCTCGTAGACCAGCGTCGCCACGGCTTGCCACAGCACCTCCTTGGACTGGAAGTGATAGCAGATCAGCTGATGCGTCAGTCCGCTCTGCTCGGCAATCGCCCGCATGCTGGCGGCCTCGAATCCGCGTTCGGCGAACTCCTTCAGCGCGGTCCGCAGGATCGCCTGCTTGGTGTCCACCGCGCGCTGCTGCTCGCGCCGCCGGGGTGAGGAGGAGTCCGAAGTGCTCATGCCCGCCATCATGCCGTTGCCATCAGCCAGCTCTCTTTGGGCTTGGTGAAGGTTTGGTGAGCATTTGGACACACATTAAAACTTGCCGGGTGGCAAATCAGACGAGGACACTCCGCGCCGCAAGCCCCCTGCATGGGGGACAGACCAATCACACCGGCGCAGGCACGGGAGGGAACCACCATGGCATTGAAGAGATTCGGAACGACGATGGGCAGGGCCGTCGTCCCCGCGTTGCTGGGCAGCGCGCTGCTGGCCGCATGCGGCGGCGGCGGTGGCGCGCAGCAGGACCCGGCGGCGCAGGTTGCGTCGCAGGATGGCGGCAGCGCCGACGCAGCCGCGCGCGCCAAGGCGCAGGCCGGCGACAACGGCAGCGAGACGGCGCTGACGCCCGACGCGGCCACCGCCAGTTCGATGGAGCGCGGCGACCTGAGCGCCGTCAAGGCCATCGACCACGACGACAACAGCCGCTGGGGCTCGGCCTTCAGCGACAACGAATGGCTCACGCTGGACTACGGCAGCAGCGTCGCCATCAATCGTGTGCGCATCCAGTGGGAGAACGCCCACGCCACGCGCTACGCGCTGCAGACGTCCGAGGACAACAAGACCTGGACCACGATCAAGACCATCGACAACAGCGCCGGCGGCACGGAGGACCTCACCGGCCTCGCGGGCCAGGGCCGCTACCTGCGCGTGCAGGGACTGGCGCGCTCGACGGGCTACGGTTACTCGATCTTCGAGATCCAGGCCTTCACCGGCACCCCGGTTCCGCCGACCGATCCGACCACGCCTCCCACCACGCCGCCTGACACGCAGCCGGGTGATATCAGCAAGCCGGGCGTCGCCATCAAGCCGGTGTCGGCGCTGGCCTCCAGTGCCGAGAACGGCGGCCTGGCCGCGGGCAACACCATCGACGGCAACCTGACCTCGCGCTGGGCCAGCAAGCCCGAGGACGGCGCGTGGATCCAGTACGACTTCGGCACCGCGCAGCCGCTGGGCTACATGAAGCTGGTCTGGGAGAACGCCTACGGCAAGGCCTACGCGATCCAGGTCTCCAGCGACGGCAAGGCCTGGACCCAGTTGCGCGAGCAACGCAGCGGCCAGGGCGGCACCGAGGAGTACTTCAACCTCGGCGTCACCACGCGCTTCGTCCGCCTGCAGGGCATCGCCCGCGCGACGCAGTACGGCTACTCGCTCTTCGAGGTCGAGTTCAAGACCACCGGCAGCGACAACAGCATCCCGGCCGCCACCACCACGCCCTTCCCCTCCCCGGCCGATGGCGCGAATCTGACGGCGCTGTTCCAGCCGCAGGCGCCGATCGAGACGATCCAGTTCACGCTGCCCGACGGCACGCTGGTCACGCGTTTCGGCCAGCGTGGCGTGGGCCGTCACGGCCGCGAGCGCGGCGAAGCCTGGAACGAAATCGGCTTCGGTCCCAACGAGACCGTCGATGCGCAGGGCAACCCGGTCGACAAGGGCCCGGGCAACTACATGAACTTCGTCGCCAACTACTTCAGGAACCGCACCTGGGGCGTGGAGTTCATCGACAACAGCCGCGTTGCCGGCGTCACCAAGCCGCGCCTGATCGTCAACCAGTACTTCCCGCAGGCGCAGCGCGGGGGCGGCCATTCCTTCTTCCGCCGCATCGACGATCCCAACGTCACCGGCTACGGCTGGATGTCCCCGGGCCAACTGCTGGACCCGACCACCTACACCGACGGCTTCAAGGACCTGACCTCCTGCCCGGTCGTGCCCAAGCCGCCGCAGAACGCGCTGCTCAAGCCGACCACGGGCTACAAGGGCGTCATCGGCGCCAATGACGGCTGCTCCGTCGTGCTGGACAACATGCCGGGCCACTCGGACCTGGCGCCCAATGCCGATGGCGTGCTGGTGCCCAATGGCGTCAACATCCCGGCGCGGCCGCTCAAGCTGGGCGAGGCGATCGAGTTCACGGGCTCCTTCTTCTCCAGCCGCGCCGCGATGGACGCGATCGGGGACAAGGGCGACTTCCGCTACTACACCTCCGAGGTCATCTACGTCATGGGCAGCGGCCTGCAGCCCTGGTACGGCGTGCAGCCGCGCCTGAACAGCGTGCCGCTGCCGGAGTCGACCTGGTCGGGCGGTCTGGGCTCGGTCTCGTACAACTATTCGGATGAAGGCTTCCGGATGTTCCAGCAGCCCTTCAACAACATCGGCATGCAGAACCTGCAGCGATTCGTCGAAGGCCGCCGCACGGTGCACAGCAGCTTCATCACCGGCGCGCATGCGGAAGCGGGCAACGACCCGATGACCTCGATCCAGAATCTGGCGGGGCCGCGCTTCAGCGCCACGGCTTGCGTGCAGTGCCACACCAACAACGGCCGCAGCCCGGCGCCGTTCGCGGTGGACCAGCGCATGGACCGGATGTCCTTCCACGTCGCGGTCCGTGGCGCCGATGGCGCGGTGCGTCCGGATCCGCGCTATGGCTCGGCGATCCAGATGAATGCGCTCTCCGCCAGCGGCGTGCCGCAGGACTGGGGCAATGGCGTGCGGGTGGTCGGCTTCGAGACGCGCAGCGTCACGCTGGCCGATGGCACCAAGGTCGAGCTGCGCAAGCCCAAGTTCGGCTTCGACGGTCCGGTCCCGCAGCTGTGGTCGGCGCGCGCGGCGCAGCCGATGATCGGTGTCGGCCTGCTGGAGGCGGTGCCCGAGGCGGACATCCTGGCGCGCGTGCGCAATCAGCCGGACGTCGATGGCGTGCTGGGCAAGGCGAACTTCGTCTTCGATCCCGAGACGGGGGCGACGCGCCTGGGCCGTTTCGGCTGGAAGGCCTACAAGGCGAGCGTGCGTCACCAGGCGGCCGCGGCGCTGCTGAACGACATGTCGGTGACCTCGCCGGTGTTCCCGAACCGCAGCTGCGCGACGGACCCGGCGGGGTGCCGCAAGGCGCCGGCGCAGAAGGGCATCCAGGAGGCGGACCTGACGGCGCTGACGCAGTACATGCAGCTGCTGGCGGTACCGGCGCAGCGCAGCCTGGCGAGTGGTTTCCCCAAGGGGGTGATGCCGACGGAGGAGCATCGTGTCGATGCGGTGCAGGTGCAGGCGGGCCGCAAGGTCTTCGATGCGCTGCGTTGCGCGGCGTGCCACACGGCCGAGATGAAGACGGGCAAGAACCATCCGTTCGCCGAGCTGCGTGATCAGACGATCCGTCCCTTCACCGACCTGCTGCTGCACGACATGGGTCCGGCGCTGGCGGACAGTCTGCCGGAGGGACAGGCGCAGGGTGCGATGTGGCGCACTTCGCCGCTGTGGGGCATTGGTTACACGGACAAGGTGCAGGCCTCGACGCCGGTCGGCTATCTGCATGACGGCCGAGCCCGCACGCTGACGGAGGCCATCCTGTGGCATGGCGGCGAAGCCGAGAAGTCTCGCCAGCGCTTCGAGCAACTGCCGAAGTCTGATCGCGACGCCCTGCTCGCCTGGTTGCGCTCGCTGTAACCGCAGGCCCCGACCCGCAGTCAATGACTGCCGGGCGGGCCGGCGCTCAACGGCAGCCTCACGAGGACGGTGCTGCCCTGCCCTGGCCCGCCGCTGCTGGCTGCGGCGCGTCCGCCATGCAAGTCGGCGATGGAGCGCACCAGCGCCAGTCCCAGCCCGAGTCCGCCGCCTGCGCCGCGCGCCTGTTCCGCGCCTTGCGAGAACGGTTCGAACGCGCGTTCCAGGGTTTCGGCGGTCATGCCCATGCCGTTGTCGGTCACGGTCAACACGGCCTCCTCGCCTTCGCGCCGGAGGTCGACGCTGATGCTCCCGCCCCGCTGCGTGAATTTGATGGCGTTGTTCAAGAGGTTGGACACCAGCTGGATGAGCCGGGTGCGATCGCCGGTGAGTCGCAGCGCCTGCTGCGGCAGGTGCGCGCTGAGCAGCTGATCGCGCTCGTCGGCCGCGGGGCGCATGCCTTCGACGGCGTCGCGCACGACCGCGCCGAGTTCGAGCGGGGCCACGGACAGGCGCACCTTCCCGGTCGTCACGCGGCTCACGTCGAGCAGGTCCTCCACCAGCCGGTTGATCTGCCGGACCTGCTTGTTGGCGACTTCCACGCACCACTCGCCGCGGGCGCTCAGGCTCTCTCGGCCGAGCAGCGCCAGCACGTTCATGATCGGCGCCAGCGGATTGCGGATCTCATGCGAGAGCATCGCGATGAACTCGGTCATGCGGCGGCTTTCCTCGACCAGCTCGGCCATGCGCCGCTGCTCGCGTTCGCGTTCCATGCGGGCGGTCAAGTCGCGGGTGACCTTGGCGTAGCCCAGCAGGTTGCCGTCGGAATGGAAGATCGCCGTGATCACCACGTTGGCCCAGAAGGTCGTGCCGTCCTTGCGCACGCGCCAGCCTTCGTCCTCGAAGCGGCCGTCGCGGCGCGCCAGCCGCAGTTCCTCGTCGGGCCAGCCGCGCTCGATGTCGGGCGGGGTGTAGAAGACCGAGAAATGCCGGCCGATCACCTCCTCGGCCGTGTAGCCCTTGATGCGCTGGGCGCCTGCGTTCCACGTGGCGATGCGGCCTGCCGGCGTCAACAGAAAGATCGCGTAGTCCAGCACGCCTTCCACCAGGCGGCGGTAGACCGCATCGCCGGCCTGATGCAGGCGTCGCACGTCGTCGTCTTCGATTCCCAAAGCGGGGTCTCCAATCGCATCCTCGGTTGCGGACTCTGTGGCCCGTCAGCCGGTCATCCCTGTTGTCCCGTCCATCGCAGGCCGCCGGCCCGATCGTCCGGCGCCTCATGCCTTCAAGTCTTCACGCCCAGCCGTTTGGCCAGGCGTTGAAAGTTGCTCCGGTCCATGCCCGCCTCGCGCGCCGCGGCGGCCATCGCACCGCCGTGCCGCTGCAGGGCCTGTTCGATCCACTGGCGCTGGAAGCGCTCGGTGGCTTCGCGCAGGCCCGCGCCCGCCGGCAGGACCGGATGTTCCTCCGGGGGCATTCCGGGTGCCATGGCTGCCCCGTCCGAGGGGGACGGCGCTCGCACGGCCGAGGGCAAGGCCTGACTCGCGGCCGGCGTCAGGGACAACCCGAGGTGCTCCGGCTCGATCGCGATCCAGCGCCCTCCCCGGCCCGCGGCGGCCCGCGCGCGCAGCGCCGCGCGGCTGATGAGGTGCTCGAGCTCGCGCACGTTGCCCGGCCAGTCGTGGGCGAGCAGCGCCTGCGACGCCGCTGGCGACAGGCGCAGGTTGCGCGCGCCCAGGCGATGCTGGTTCTCCTCCAGGAAGCCGCCGGCGAGCGTCAGCACATCGCGGCCGCGCTCGCGCAGCGGCGGCACGCGCAGCGGGTAGACGGAGAGCCGGTGATACAGGTCGGCGCGGAAGCGGCCGCGGGCCACCTCCTCGCGCAGATCGCGGTTGGTGGCGGCAAGCACGCGCACGTCGACGCGCTGGACGCGATCGCTGCCGGGGCGTTGCACATCGCCGCTCTGCAGCACGCGCAGCAGCTTGGCCTGCACGGGCAGCGGCAGCTCCCCCACCTCGTCGAGCAGCAGCGTGCCGCCATCGGCCAGTTCGAACTTGCCCGCGCGATCCGCGACGGCGCCGGTGAAGGCGCCGCGCTTGTGGCCGAAGAGCTCGCTGTCGGCGAGCGTCTCGGGCAGCGCGGCGCAATTGATCTGCACCAGCGGCCGGTCGTGGCGTGCCGAGCGCGCATGCAGCCGCTCGGCCACGAGTTCCTTGCCCACGCCGGTCTCGCCGAGGATCAGCACGGTGAGGTCGGAGCCGGCGACGGTATCGATCTCCTGGCGCAGCCGGACCATCGCGGCGCTGCGGCCGAGCAGCTCGCGCGTGCCGCCGCGCTGGCTGGCGCGGGCGAGCGCCTGTTCCTGCTCGGCGCGGCGGGCCATCGCGGCGATGGTTTCCTCGGCCGCGATGCCGGCTTCGAGCATGCGCACCACGCTCGCGAGGCGTTGCGGATCGACGCCGTCGAAGGC
The DNA here is from genome assembly GCF_039595595.1 of Roseateles sp. Taxonomy (GTDB): domain Bacteria; phylum Pseudomonadota; class Gammaproteobacteria; order Burkholderiales; family Burkholderiaceae_C; genus Roseateles. The sequence goes on from NZ_JBCNLG010000012.1 coordinate 172,163, forward strand.
GTCCGGATCGAGCGCGTCCAGCGTCACCAGTCCCCAGATGCGGCCGTCGACGCGCAGCGGCGCGCCCATGCAGTCGTGCACGGCCTGGAGCTCCTGCTGATGCTCGAGCAGTCCGTCGTAGGGATCCGGAAGGCCGGCATCGGATGCGAAGCGCAGGCCATTGCCGCTTTGCAGCAAGCGGGCGAGACGCGGGTGCGCGGAAGCCGGAAAGCGCCGCCCGAGCGCCTCTTCCGAGAGTCCGTCGACGGCGACCGGCTGCAGCACCGGCGACCCTTCATCGGGCAGCAGGCGCAGCAGCGCGGCGGCGTCGCAGGGCACCAGGCCGCGCACGGCGGCAAGCAGTTGGCGGTAGCGGGAGTCCATGGTCAATCCAACCTGGATGCGGTCAATTCGACAGCGGCGCAGTGTCGGTCATTTTGACCCATCCCGAGTCGATGGATCGCGCGAGTCCTTGACGATCAAGGGGTTACGGCGGGCGGCGGCGTCTTGCAACGCTGGCACGAATCGTGATTGGAAGAGGTCATCTCAACGAGACCGGAGTTCCAGATCTCATGTTTTCGCCTCAGACCATTGCCCTGATCCAGGCCACGGTGCCGCTGCTGCAATCGCGCGGCGAGGAGATCACGCGTCATTTCTACCGCGTGATGCTGTCCGAGCACCCGGAGCTGAACGCCTTCTTCAACCAGGCGCATCAGGCGCAAGGCACGCAGGCCCGCGCGCTGGCGGGTGCGGTGCTCGCGTATGCGAGTCACATCGACCGGGTGCATGAACTGGCCCCTGCCCTGCCCCGCATCATCCAGAAGCATGTCGCGCTGGGCGTGCAGCCGGAGCATTACCCCATCGTTGGCCAATGCCTGCTGCGCGCGATCCGCGAGGTGCTGGGCGCGGATGTCGCCACCGACGAGATCCTCGGCGCCTGGGCCGAGGCCTATGGCGCGCTGGCCAAGCTGCTGATCGACGCCGAGGAGCAGGTCTATGCCGCGACCGCGGCGCGGCGTGGCGGCTGGCGCGGTCAGCGCGAGATGGTGGTCGCGCGCAAAGAGCGCGAGAGCGAGCTGATCACTTCGTTCTACCTGGAGCCCAAGGACGGCGGGCCGCTGCCGGTGTTCCTGCCGGGGCAATACCTGACGCTGGTGCTGGACATCGAAGGCCGCACGGTGCGCCGCAACTACTCGCTGTCGGATGCGCCGGGCAAGCCCTGGTTCCGCGTCAGCATCAAGCGCGAGGAAGGCGGGCTGGTGTCCAACTGGATGCACGACCACGTCGAGGCCGGCGCGACGATCCAGGTGCAGGCGCCCGCGGGCGAGTTCACGCTGGACGGCTCGTCGACGCGGCCGCTGGTGCTGGTCACGGGCGGTGTGGGCATCACGCCGGCGATGTCGATGCTGGAGTCGGCGGCGGCCAGCGGACGGCCGATCCGCTTCATCCATGCGGCGCGTCACGGCGGCGTGCATGCGTTCCGGGAGCGCGTGGACCTGCTGGCCGCGGCGCACGACAACGTCGAGACGATGTACGTCTACGACGCGCCGCGCGAGGGCGACGACCCGCATGAAATCGGCCTCGTGACCGATGCGTTGCTGGCGCGGCACCTGCCGGAGGATCGCGATGTCGACGTGTATCTGCTGGGCCCGAAGCCCTTCATGAAGGCCGTGTACCAGGCGGGCCGCAAGCTGGGCGTGCCGGCGGCGCGGCTGCGCTATGAATTCTTCGGCCCGGCCGAGGAGTTGGTGGGCGCGTGAGCGCGGCGCTCAAGGACCCGTGCGGGATGCCGGGTTCGAGAGCGCTCTCCAATCGCAAGCGGGCGTCGCGTCGATGACGCGGTGCCTGGGGGTCTCCCGCTAGCATGGCCCGTTCCCCATGCATGACAAGCAAAGGAGACCCGCATGGAATGCCTAGCCCTGACCGAAGAGGCCGGCGTCGGCCACCTGGTGCTGAATCGTCCGGAGGCGATGAACACGATGTCGCCGCAGCTGTGGCGCGAGTTGGAATCGGTGCTCGACGAGCTGCATCGCAGCTCGACGCTGCGGGCGCTGGTGATCTCGTCGACGGGCAAGCATTTCTCGGCGGGGATGTCGCTGGACGTGTTCCAGAGCGGCGGGATCCAGCTCGATGACCGCAGCGCGGAAGGCCGCGCGGCGATCGTGGACCTGCTCGCGGACATGCAGCAGGCGTTCAACAAGCTCGACGACCTGCGCGTGCCGACGATCGCGGCGATCCAGGGCGGGTGCATCGGCGGCGCGGTGGATCTGGTCGCGGCGTGCGACATCCGGTATGCGGAGACGGGCGCGTTCTTCTGCATCCAGGAGATCAACATCGGCATGGCGGCGGATCTCGGGACGCTGCAGCGGCTGCCGAAGCTGATACCGCTGGGGGTGGTGAAGGAGCTCGCGTATACGGGGCGGAGGATGCCGGCGGCGCGGGCGCAGGCGGCGGGGCTGGTGAACGAGGTGTTTGGTAGCCAGGCGGAGGCGGTGGAGGCGGCGCTGCAATGCGCCAGGGAGATTGCGCAGAAACCGCCCGTGGCGGTGTGGGGCAGCAAGCAGGCGATTCACTACGCGAGGGATCACGGCGTGAAGGACAGCCTGCAGCAGATGGGATGGTTGCAGGCGGCGATCTGGCAGAACCGGAATCTGATGGAGGCGTTCGCGGCGGCGCAGGCGAAACGGCCGACGGCGTTTCCGGATCTGGCGGGGTTGAGGTATTTCAGGGAGGGGTGATTGCCAGCCTTCGAAATTCAGCCTTTAACTCGTCGGCTGCCAACGCCGCGAGCTCCAGATGAACTGACACGCATAGCGCCTCCTCCGCGAGGGTCAAGCCTGAATATTGTCCGAATCCAAATATAAAACGGCGCAACTCCATTTTCATCGCATTGGGCGCAAGCCAAGCAAAAGGGTCCGTTTCCGGCCTAGCCGAGAACGCCCATATATCAACGGACAATGCGCGCGTTCTGCGAACGCCATTCCTCCAAATCAAACCGCTCAGTCGTATGGGCACGCTTGACGCCTGCCGGACTGGCTCTCGTTCAGGTATTTTGGTGGCGCCGAACTATATGGGAATGCCTCCAACGCACTGCAGGTATCTTTGTCCCCTCGTACCAGCACATTTGATCGGATCAGGCAAACTCCAACCGGTTCACCCGGCCGAGACGGCACCTTCATTCCCGTCAACTGCCCGTTCTCGAATACGCCAATCACGACGGGCTTCCAGCGCCCACCCTCAAACATCCACATGGTTTGGCAGCTCGAATAACTTTCTCCCATCTCTGATTTTCTGGGGAAGATTTTTACGAGCGTCTCATGAACTCCATCTTCACCTGTGTTCTGAGGCGGCGACGGGAGATCACAATTACTTGAAACGGCCCCGTTGAGAACCGTTGCGGCCTACCCGGGGGTGGCAAAGGAAAGAGCGAGGAGAAGCAGAAAATAGCGCTGGCGCGACGCAACAGACCATCGCAACCAAAGTGGCGAGAGTATGAAATCACGCATCGGCGCGTGGTCAGACGGTATGGCTAGGCGTACTTGCTGGCCTCCGCTCATTCCTCGGAGTCCTCGCTTTCCTCGTCATCCGGGTCGATAGCACTGCCCGAGCTAAGCGGCGAGTCTGGAACGCTGTTGATGATCTGCACGACAGCGGGACCTTGCGTGGTTTTCTCTGCCTCCGAGTCCATGCGAGCGCGCAGCTTGCAATACCCGCCTGGGTTTTGGCGAGCCCAAAGCGCATAACGGGAAACTCCCCCGATCAGGTCGAATACCGCGTTGTTCATGTCGCAAAAAAATGCTGTCACGCTGCTTGAGAACGTAGTCAGGCGGAAAGGTGAGCGAGACTGGGGTCAGGGCTATTCTTCGCCAGCATCTTATGGCTTTGTTTTAATACCCCTGCGCACTTTCCAGAGGAAGTAGAACGGATCCTGCTGAAGTTCATCGCGCTTGGCCATGTAGTCCGAGTACTGGCTTGTTGCAAATCCAAATCCACCGACCGACGCGAAGCCAAGAATGGTGCTTGCAATCGCTGGAGTATTAATTGCGGTCAAAGCAAGCGCTACTGAGCTGGCAGCTGCGCCTCCCACCTTAATCCCGTGGACCCGCTGCAAACTCTTCAATTTACGCTCCAAAAGGCTGAGCTTCGGTCTGATTATGTCTGCAACGATTTCATTCGTTGCCAAGCTGGCTTTCGACGCTTCGCGAACAGCGCTGCGAATTGCCGCCCGAAAAGCGATCACTAGATCCTTCTCATTGCTCAACATGGCGTGAAGCTGCTTCAGCGGCACGCCCTTCATAAACGGTAGGGTCACGTCAAAGAGCGCTTGCGTGTCTTTGGCCCCGCCATCGATCTCCAAGGGAAAGGGACGACCGGTGATGCCCTTTGGATCGAGTTGCCAATGGTCCAACGGGGCGCGGCTATCAGCGCCGAGGACATGCCACGCGTTCTCGCGTCTTGTGATTATCGCTCGGCTCGGTTCAAATACCACGCTGCCATCCTCAATGAACGGGGCTAGGGCATTCATTAGTGGGCGCTGCTCCAAACTGGCCGAATAAAGAAAGCAGGGACTCAAAACCGGGTTGTCCCGGTCGATGCCCTCCTCAATTATTTGTTCCTCAGTCAGTGAGAACTTTATTTGCTCACTGCCAAACACCTGGGTGAAGGCGTAATTTTGCGGCAGGTTGACTTTGATCTGCTTGGTGGCGTTGTAAACGATACTCGTGCAGTCGTTCAAGACCAGCGATACCGCTAGAAGCTCTTTTAGGCGATTGTTGTCGTTGCCCACCAAGCGGGCGGTTAATGTGGCTGGATCATTTAGGCGTGCATGTATCGCGCGCGTCTGCAGGATTAGGGCTCGGTAATACTCGTCGGGGCTGACTTTCGCTGCGTCCGCGAGGGCTCGATCCATCTCGTTCATTTCGGTTAGCCTTCGTTGCGCGCCAGCGATGGGACAGCACCAGGATCAAGCAAGTTTCGGGAGCCGCTGCGCATCAGATCCCCGGAGGCCAACGCCGCTCTTGCAATCGCCACTCGGCTTGCGGGCCAAGTTTGAACCGGATGGTAGTAGTGCTCGCCGAGCGTCCATTTCTCATGGCCGCTTCGGCCTTGCAAGCTAATTTGACTTCGACCAGGGCCGTCGTGGGAATAAAGGGGGAGCATCACGCAGCGCTTCGGACCAGCCTCGATGCAGATGGAGAAGTGGTGCCCCGTTACCCACCTATCGCCTGGCCCGGTGGGCTTCGCGCCTAACTCAAGCAACGTCTTGGGATATAGATGAACCACCATGCCGACGGCTAGTTCTCCTGCAAGCATCTTGTCGCGCTGCATGCCATCCTCCCTGTTGTGCGAGCCATGATAGCGAGGAGGGCCTGTGCGTGTTTCCCTGTACTTCAGGGATGGGTGCGCGGGCTAGACTGCGCCGCGCCGTCCCTGGACAACCGCCGAAATCCTCCTGACGCGGTAGCAGCTTCAAGGCGCTGGCTTGTCCAGCGCCTTTTCTTTTGGGATCAGCCCTTGATCTCGAACACGTCCGGGTGCTTCAGGCGCAGTTCCACGAGCCCGTTGTCACGCACGCTGAAGTTGATCTCAACTTCTCGGTTGATATCGGCCTGTCGATAGTTGCTCCAGCCATGTTTTTCACGCGGGTACCAGTTGCTCGGTAAGCGTCCGGCCAACTCACCTTGAACCATTGGGCTGAGGTAGCCAGCATGGTGTCCACCAATGCAATGGACTGACCCCCAGAAGTTGGACAGCCAGTGTCTATGCTTGGGCGCTGGCCCTCATCTGGAATTGGGATCCTAGTTGGCGGTGATCCAATAGGTAACGCACAAACCAACAACCCAAGCAATATTCAATCGTGTGCTCCAGCGCATATGTTTACCGAAACGACGAGCCTTCTCGGAGAGTTCTTCGTCAATGCCATGCAATTCTGCGCCCTTCATTAGTTGTTCAAAGAGCTCGATTTGATACCTATTCATGCCACCCTCGCCGCCAGGTTCTCGCAGATCACTTAACCTATTCTGTACCGCCGCGACTTGCTGGGTAATGGTGCTGAACTGAATCATCAGGATTACGCTATAAATTATACAGGGCAATCCGGCCAATGTCGCAATCAACATGGGGTGTGTCATTTGCTTTCAACCGCCTCCAAAACCCGTTGCTTTATATGACTTCCAGTAGTCCCCTGCCAACCAATTTTATATGTAAGCCCTACCCCAATATTTGGCGGACTCAGCCCGAGAGAAAACCCAGTCGGCCCTCTCCCGGCTACGCCCCATCCCACAGATGCCCCAACAGATCGCGGGCTAGTAGAAGCGGCAGCACTTACTGATGCACCGCCTATTCCCCCAGTGCCGAGAGCGGCGCTTGCCTTGAGGGTTAAACCTTCCATGCTTCCTACTTTAAATTGATCATCGCCGCTTACTTGAAGCAAATACCCAGGCGAGGAACGGATTCCAACATAGAGAGTGCCCAGATCATTGCTTTCATATAGTGAAACCCCGTAGCTGGCCTCAAGGGCTGCGTAGGAAAAAGTGAATTTCACAGACTGTGAGCGCTGAGCAAAATCATTCACGCTCGTATTTGCCAGCTTTGTGGCGGCTGAGATCGCCGCCGCTTTCGCCCCGATTTGTGCATCATTGAAGACGTCGCGAAGTCCCGCCATTGGAGCAACCCATTGGTAGCCAGGCGCATTAGCTCCGGCAGCAAAATCGATAGGAGCGCGGCCGTCGGGATCGATAGCCTTATAGGGATTCGAATATGTATATTCGTAACGTCCGAAGCCGTCCCCCGCTTCGATGGAAGTAGCCTTCGGGTCTATAGACAAGAATCTACCCGCCAGCGAATCGTAGTACCGCTGCTGCATATACACGAGCCCCGAGCGCCCATCCTGGACATGCCCTGTGAACCCGCTGATATACGGCTGATTCGGCGTGAAGCCTTGCGTCACTGCGCCGTAGGGCTCGAACCTCGTGTTCGTGATCGAGCCGCCTCCCGCAACGCCTTGCGACCTAGCGACCGGACTGCCCAGCATGTCCGTGTGCGTGTAGGCAATGCCCGCCACCGTGTCCTGCTCCGCCAGCAGCTTCGTTCCGAGGTAGACGAACTTCGTCTGACTCGTCGGTCCGCCTCCTCCGACGCACTGCTGCCCTTGCAGCGAACCGCCATTCGGGCATCCGTAGATCGGCGATGCCGCCGCAGTATTCGTCGCCGTGCACGTCGAGCCTGACAGCGCCTGCCCCGACGGGCAGCTGTAGTTCGGCGTTGCCGCGACCGTCGTGGTGGTCGAGCTCGTGCACTGCGTGCCCGACAGCGTGAACCCCTGCGAGCAGCTGTACACCGGCGTGGCCGCGCTGCTCACCACGGTCGAGCAGGTCGAGCCCGACAGCGTGTAGCCCGCGTCGCACGCATACACCGGAGATGCGCCTTGCGTCTCCGTGTTCGTCGCCACGCACGAACTGCCCGACACCGCCTGTCCCGCCGGGCAGCTGTAGCTCACCGACGCCGCGCTCGTCGACGTCACCACGCAACTCGATCCCGACACGCTTCCGCCCGACGGGCAGGAATAGCTGCTCAGCGTCGCCGCCACCGTCGACGGCGACACGCAGACTTGGCCGCTCAGCGTGCCGCCACTGGGGCACGAGTAGTTGTAGGCCGGTCCGATGTAGCAGTTGTAGGCGTTGGCACGTCCTGCGGAGGTCAGATTGAAGAAGGCCAATCCCATCCCGATCGCGATGTTCTCGCACACCGTTCTGGGCGGATCCTCGCCGGGCATCACGATGATCGAGCGCATCAGGCACCAGCCCGCCGGCTGCAGCGCGCCCTTGCCCTTGCAATCCGGCGTCGCCGCGGCGGCCTGCTGCGTCGTGCCATTGCACTGCGTGCCGCTGAGCGAGTACCCCGACGGGCAGCTGTACACCGGCGTCGCGCCATAGCTCGATGTCGCGACGC